>CAZNPJ010000026.1:0-1193 GCA_964575195.1 uncultured Phenylobacterium sp. | reverse complement strand
CGCTTGACGTTGCAGCGGGACCAGAGGGCGTCGAGGGCATCGACCAGGTCGTCCATCATCTTGTCGGTGTGGCCGGGGCTGGGCGTGAAGCGCAGGCGCTCCGTGCCCCGGGGCACGGTGGGATAGTTGATCGGCTGGACGTAGACGCCGTGGTCCTCCAGCAGGATGTCCGAGATCATCTTGCAGTGAACGGGATCGCCCACCAGCACCGGCACGATGTGGCTGACCGACGGCATCACCGGCAGGCCGGCCTTCTTCATCCGCAGCTTCAGCGCCGCGGCCCGCTCCTGGTGCGCCGCCCGCACTTCGGGATGCGCTTTCAGATAGCGGATCGAGGCCACCGCCCCGGCCGCCAGGGCCGGCGGCAGCGAGGTGGTGAAGATGAAGCCGTCCGCATAGCTGCGGATCGCATCGCAGATCACCGCGTCGGCGGCGATGTAGCCGCCCATGACCCCGAAGGCCTTGCCGAGGGTGCCTTCGACGATGTCGATCTCGGCCATCACCCCATCGCGCTCGGCCACGCCCGCGCCGCGGGGACCGTACATCCCCACCGCATGAACCTCGTCGAGGTAGGTCAGGGCGCCATATTTCTTCGCCAGCGCCACCGTGCCGCGCATGTCGGCGATGTCGCCGTCCATCGAATAGACGCTCTCGAAGGCGATCACCTTCGGCGCATCGGGATCGGCCGCCGCCAGCAGCTCTTCCAGATGTTCGAGATCGTTGTGCCGGAAGACCCGGCGCTGCTCGCGCTTGCCGGCCCGGATGCCCGAGATCATCGAGTTGTGGTTCAGCTCGTCGGAGAAGACGATCAGCCCGGGCAGGATCTTGTACAGCGTCGACAGCGACGCCTCGTTCGAGACGTAGCCCGAGGTGAACAGCAGCGCAGCTTCCTTGCCGTGCAGGTCGGCAAGCTCCGCCTCCAGCTCCACGTGATAGTGCGTCGTGCCCGAGATGTTGCGCGTCCCGCCAGACCCGGCGCCCGCCTCCTCAATGGCCCGATGCATCGCATCCAACACCACCGGGTTCTGACCCTGGCCCAGGTAGTCGTTGGAACACCAGACCGTCACGTCGCGGGTCGAGCCATCGCCCCGCGTCCACGTCGCCCGCGGAAACGCCCCCCGATGACGCTTCAGATCCGCAAAGACCCGATAACGACCCTCGCCGTGGATCCGCTCCAAGGCCGTGCGGAAAGC
>CAZNPJ010000025.1:0-2421 GCA_964575195.1 uncultured Phenylobacterium sp. | reverse complement strand
GCAGAGCCCTGTGTTTTTGATAAACAGTCGCTACCCCCTGGCCTGTGCCACTCAGTCCTGCTTGCGCAGGGTGAGTCACGCTTATCCCGAAGTTACGCGTGCAATTTGCCGAGTTCCTTCAGCATAGTTCTCTCAAGCGCCTTGGTATGCTCTACCAGTCCACCTGTGTCGGTTTCGGGTACGGTCTCTGTTGGAGTTATTTCCAGGGACCCCTTCACCGCCGGGAGCAATCCAATAAGCCCCGACGATACACAGGATCCGTCACTTCCAACTGGCCCAGGAATATTTACCTGGTTCCCATCGATTACGCCTTTCGGCCTCACCTTAGGGGCCGGCTAACCCTGCGCAGATTAGCTTTACGCAGGAACCCTTGGACTTTCGGCGAGAGTGTCTCTCACACTCTTTGTCGCTACTCATGTCAGCATTCTCACTTCCGATACCTCCAGCTGGCCTCACGACCAACCTTCACAGGCTTACGGAACGCTCCGCTACCGCGTGCTTACGCACACCCATACCTTCGGCGCATGGCTTGAGCCCCGTTACATTTTCCGCGCAGGATCGCTTGACCAGTGAGCTGTTACGCTTTCTTTAAATGATGGCTGCTTCTAAGCCAACATCCTGGTTGTCAAAGCAATCCCACATCGTTTCCCACTTAGCCATGACTTGGGGGCCTTAGATGATGGTTAGGGTTGTTTCCCTTTTCACGACGGACGTTAGCACCCGCCGTGTGTCTGCCAGATAGTTCTCTTGGGTATTCGGAGTTTGGTTAGAATTGGTAGATCTCGCGACCCCCGCATCCATCCAGTGCTCTACCCCCCAAGGAATTCGTCTGACGCTCTACCTAAATAGATTTCGCGGAGAACCAGCTATGTCCAGGTTTGATTGGCCTTTCACCCCTATCCACAAGTCATCCCAGAACTTTTCAACGTTCACGGGTTCGGTCCTCCAGCTGGTGTTACCCAGCCTTCAACCTGCTCATGGATAGATCACCTGGTTTCGGGTCGTCATGCGACGTACTTATTCGCCCTATTCAGACTCGCTTTCGCTGCGCCTACACCTAACGGCTTAAGCTTGCACGGCACATGAAGTCGCTGACCCATTATACAAAAGGTACGCCGTCACCACGCGAGGTGGCTCCGACTGCTTGTAGGCTTCCGATTTCAGGTTCTATTTCACTCCCCTTGTCGGGGTGCTTTTCACCTTTCCCTCACGGTACTTGTTCACTATCGGTCATTGAGGAGTACTTAGGCTTGGAGGATGGTCCCCCCATGTTCAGACAGGATTTCACGTGTCCCGCCCTACTCGAGTCTGTCGCTAATTGACGCCTACGGGGCTATCACCCGCTATGGCCGACCTTTCCAAGTCGTTCGGCTTTATGTCACGACAGCACTGGCCTGGTCCCGGTTCGCTCGCCACTACTACGGGAGTCTCGGTTGATGTCCTTTCCTCCGGGTACTGAGATGTTTCAGTTCCCCGGGTTTGCTTAATGAACCCTATGTATTCAGGTCATTATACCTTTGAACAACCTACGAACTAGAACACCCGCCCGAAAGCAGGTGTTCACATTCGCAGACTGTAAAGGTGGGTTTCCCCATTCGGAAATATCCGGATCAAAGGGTGCTCGCGCCTCCCCGGATCTTATCGCAGCGTGCCACGTCCTTCATCGCCTCTCAATGCCAAGGCATCCGTCAGAAGCCCTTATGCGCTTGATCGTTCTCAGCAAAACTCATGCGTGCCTGTTGCGACAGGAGCGAGAGAGCTCCAGCCGCGCACACATGCGCTTTGTAGTCAGACAATGATGTCTTCTCGGATCCACCCTCTTGCTCTTGCGAGCCGGATGAACCCTTCAATTCACGATGTCAGATGCCACTGTCGACCAGGCCGCTAGCCTTAGCCGAAGTGGAAACTTCGTTTGCTGTTACGATCGCTCGCGGACAACCCTCATCAAAAGGGTGGTGGAGCCAGACGGGTTCGAACCGACGACCTCATGCTTGCAAAGCACGCGCTCTACCAACTGAGCTATGGCCCCTCTTCCAAGAGAGGCCGGCTTCGGCTGGGAGCCGTCATCGATCCATCGTCCGCCCGCCCGAGGGTCACACATTGTCGAAGTGTGGTGGGCCCAGGCGGACTCGAACCGCCGACCTCACGCTTATCAGGCGTGTGCTCTAACCAACTGAGCTACAGGCCCTCAAGCGGTCCGCTCAGCACCAGCCCCAACACGGTCGGAACACGGCGCTGAATGCGCGATCGCACCGTCTGCCTCGGCGGCAGCGGTGTCAGCGGAAAGAGAAACGGAGACGGCGGTGTTCCGCACCTGTTTAGGTGTCTTTGGAAGATCAATAGAGAACGTGAGCTCTCTGGAGATCCATCCTTAGAAAGGAGGTGATCCAGCCGCAGGTTCCCCTACGGCTACCTTGTTAC
>CAZNPJ010000024.1:0-3463 GCA_964575195.1 uncultured Phenylobacterium sp. | reverse complement strand
GGAATGCCGGCCTCGAAGGTGTCGTCGCCACGGACGATGCTCTCGTAGACCTTGGTCCGGCCGGCGACGTCGTCCGACTTCACCGTCAGCATTTCCTGCAGGGTGTAGGCGGCGCCGTAGGCTTCCAGAGCCCAGACTTCCATTTCCCCGAAGCGCTGACCGCCGAACTGGGCCTTACCGCCCAGCGGTTGCTGGGTGACGAGGCTGTACGGGCCGATCGAACGGGCGTGGATCTTGTCGTCGACCAGGTGGTGCAGCTTCAGCATATAGATGTAGCCGACCGTGACCGGACGCTTGAACCGCTCACCCGTCTGGCCGTCGTACAGGTACGACTGGCCGGACCGGTCGAGGCCCGCCTTCTCCAGCAGGTTCTCGATATCGTCGATATGGGCCCCGTCGAAGACCGGCGTGGCGAAGGGGATGCCCTTCGACAGGTTCTTCGCCAGCTCGATCAGTTCCTCGTCGCTCTCCGGCAGGTCCTCTTCGGGGCCGTAGGTGCCGGCGAGATAGTCGATCAGCGCCTTGCGCTGGCCGCCGTTCTGCCAGTCCTCAAGCAGATCGGCGACCTGCTTGCCCAGGCCAGCCGACGCCCAACCCAGGTGGGTCTCGAAGATCTGACCGACGTTCATCCGCGACGGCACGCCCAGCGGGTTCAGCACAATGTCCACGTGCTGGCCGTTTTCCAGGTAGGGCATGTCTTCGATCGGCAGGATCTTGGAGATGACCCCCTTGTTGCCGTGACGGCCGGCCATCTTGTCGCCCGGCTGCAGCTTGCGCTTCACCGCCACGAACACCTTGACCATCTTCATCACGCCCGGGGGCAGTTCGTCCCCACGCTGCAGCTTGTCGACCTTGTCCTCGAAGCGGCGGTCGAGGCGCTTGCGGCCCTCGTCGAACTGGCGGCGCATGGCCTCCAGCTCGCCCATCGCCTTCTCGTCGTCGAGAGCGATCTGCCACCACAGGCCGGGCGAGATCTCTTCCAGCTTGTCGGCTTCGATCTTGCCGCGCGCCAGACCCTTCGGGCCCGACACGGCGGTCTTGCCGACCAACAGGTCGCGCAGACGGCTGGTCATGTTGCGGTTCAGGATGCCGAACTCGTCGTCCCGGTCCTTGCCCAGACGGTCGATTTCCGCCCGTTCGATAGCCAGGGCGCGTTCGTCCTTATCGACGCCATGCCGGTTGAACACCCGCACTTCGACGATGGTCCCGGCGACGCCCGGGGGCAGGCGCAGGGAGGTGTCGCGGACGTCGGACGCCTTTTCACCGAAGATGGCGCGCAGGAGCTTTTCTTCCGGCGTCATCGGGCTTTCGCCCTTCGGCGTGACCTTGCCGACCAGGATATCGCCCGGCATCACCTCGGCGCCGATCGCCACGATGCCCGCTTCGTCGAGGTTGCGCAGGGCTTCCTCGCCGACGTTCGGGATATCGCGGGTGATCTCTTCCGGGCCCAGCTTGGTGTCGCGGGCCATGACCTCGAATTCCTCGAGGTGGATCGAGGTGAAGATGTCATCGCGCACGATGCGCTCCGAGATCAGGATCGAGTCCTCGAAGTTGTAGCCGTTCCAGGGCATGAACGCGACGAGCGTGTTCCGGCCGAGGGCCAGTTCGCCCAGGTCCGTCGACGGGCCGTCGGCGATGACGTCGCCGGACTTGATCCGGTCGCCCACCTGCACCAGCGGACGCTGGTTGATGCAGGTCGAGGTGTTGGAACGCTGGAACTTCTGCAGACGGTAGATGTCGACGCCCGGCTTGGTGGGGTCGGTCTCTTCCGTGGCGCGCACGACGATCCGCGTGCCGTCGATCTGTTCCACGACGCCCGAGCGGCGGGCGGTGACCACGGCGCCCGAGTCGACCGCCACGATGCTCTCCATGCCGGTGCCGACCAGCGGCGCATCCGACTGGATGAGCGGCACGGCCTGCTTCTGCATGTTCGAGCCCATGAGGGCGCGGTTGGCGTCATCGTTTTCGAGGAACGGGATCAGCGACGCGGCGACCGAGACCACCTGCTTCGGCGACACGTCCATCAGGTCGACCTGTTCGCGCGGCAGCAGCGAGGGTTCGCCGTTCACCCGACCGGGGACCAGGTCATCGACGATGTTGCCGTTGTCGAGCTTGATGTTGGCCTGGGCGATGACGTGCTTCGCCTCTTCCATGGCCGACATGTAGACGACTTCCTCGGTCGTCTTGCCGTCCTTGATCCGCCGATACGGGCTCTCGATGAAGCCGTACTTGTTGACCACGGCGTGCGTGGCCAGCGAGTTGATCAGGCCGATGTTCGGGCCTTCCGGCGTTTCGATCGGGCAGATCCGGCCGTAGTGCGTCGGGTGCACGTCGCGGACTTCGAAGCCCGCGCGCTCCCGCGTCAGACCGCCCGGGCCAAGGGCCGACAGGCGGCGCTTGTGGGTGATTTCCGACAGCGGGTTGGTCTGGTCCATGAACTGCGAGAGCTGCGAGGAGCCGAAGAACTCCCGCACGGCCGCGGCGGCCGGCTTCGCATTGATCAGGTCGTGCGGCATGACCGTGTCGATATCGACCGAGCTCATGCGTTCCTTGATGGCGCGCTCCATGCGGAGCAGGCCCACGCGATACTGGTTCTCCAGCAGCTCGCCGACCGAACGGACCCGGCGGTTGCCCAGGTTGTCGATGTCGTCGATCTCGCCCTTGCCGTCCCGCAGGCCGACCAGGGTGTTGAGCACCGCCAGGACGTCTTCCTTGCGCAGGATGCGCACGTCGTCGGGGCAGTCCAGCTCCAGACGCATGTTCATCTTCACGCGACCGACCGAGCTGAGGTCGTAGCGCTCGCCATCGAAGAACAGCGACTTGAACATCGCCTCGGCGGCTTCCACCGTCGGCGGCTCGCCCGGACGCATCACGCGATAGATGTCGAACAGCGCGTCCTCGCGGACGGTGTTCTTGTCCACCCGCAGGGTGTTGCGGATGTAGGCGCCGATGGTGACGTGGTCGATGTCGAGGACGTCGAGGGTGGTGAAGCCCTGCTCTTCCAGAGCCACGATCAGGGCCGGATCCAGCTCGTCGCCGGCTTCGGCGTAGATTTCGCCCGTCTCGAAGTTGACCAGGTCGCGCGCCAGGTAGCGGCCGTTCAGAGCCTCCGGCGGCAGCAGCAGGGTCTTGAGGCCCGCATCGGCGAACTTCTTGGCGTTACGCGCCGAGATCTTGGTGCCGGCCGGCGCGATCTCTTCGCCGCTCTCGGCGTCGATCAGCGGGAACTCCGGCTTCACCCCGCGCCAGCGCTCGGGGATGTAGGCGGTGGACCAGCCGGCCGTCTTCTTCTCGTAAGCGACAGTCTTGTAGAACGTCGAGAGGATCTCCTCGCCGTCCATGCCAAGAGCCATCAGGAAGGTGGTGGCCGGCAGCTTCCGGCGACGGTCGATGCGGACGTAGACGATGTCCTTGGCGTCGAACTCGAAGTCGAGCCACGAGCCGCGGTACGGGATCACGCGGG
>CAZNPJ010000023.1:0-5166 GCA_964575195.1 uncultured Phenylobacterium sp. | reverse complement strand
TTCAGCGACTTGCGGCCGAAGTTCGGGGTGCGGAGCATCTCCGCCTCGGTCTTCTGGATCAGGTCGCCGATGTAGACGATGTTGTCGTTCTTCAGGCAGTTCGCCGAACGCACCGACAGCTCGAGCTCGTCGACCTTCTTCAGCAGCGCCGGGTTGAACGGCAGTTCCGGCTTGGCCTCGCCTTCGACCTTCTTCTTCGGCTCTTCGAAGGTGATGAAGATCTGCAGCTGGTCCTGGAGGATGCGCGCGGCGTAGGCCACCGCGTCCACCGGGCTGACCGCGCCGTTGGTCTCAACTTCCATGATCAGCTTGTCGTAGTCGAGG
The DNA here is from genome assembly GCA_964575195.1 of uncultured Phenylobacterium sp. Lineage (GTDB taxonomy): Bacteria > Pseudomonadota > Alphaproteobacteria > Caulobacterales > Caulobacteraceae > Phenylobacterium. The sequence goes on along the minus strand of CAZNPJ010000023.1, from coordinate 4,842 downwards.
CTCTGGCCCTGGCGGGTGGGCTCGACGCGATAGGCGACGCGCTTGACCGGGCTGTAGAGCGCATCAACGGCGATGAGGCCGATCGGCGCGTCTTCCGGACGGTTCAGGTCGGCGGCGACGTAGCCCTTGCCGGTCTGGACCGTGAATTCCATGCGCACCGTCGCCCCTTCGTCCAGCGTGCAGAGCACGTGGTCGGGGTTCAGGATGTCGATGTCCGACGGCGCCTCGATCTGACCGGCGGTCACCGGGCCGGGGCCCGTGGCGCGCAGGGTCATGCGCTTCGGACCCTCGGCGTGCATGCGCAGCGCCAGTTGCTTGATGTTCAGGACGATGTCGACGACGTCCTCACGCACGCCTTCCAGCGACGAGAACTCGTGGACCACACCGTCGATCTGCACCGCGGTCACAGCCGCGCCCTGCAGGGAGGAGAGAAGCACGCGACGCAGGCTATTGCCCAGGGTCACGCCGAACCCGCGCTCGAGAGGCTCGGCCACCAGACGCGCCTTGCGGGCGGCGTCAGAACCGGTCTCGATTTGCGGCTTCTCGGGACGGATAAGCTCGTTCCAGTTTCTTTCGATCACGTGTGTCCCTCGAAAACGCAGGATCGCCGGCCGCAAACCGCGGACCGGCGTCAGGGAATTGTAGTTCTAACGACTAGACGCGCCGGCGCTTGGGCGGGCGGCAGCCGTTGTGCGGGATCGGAGTCACGTCCCGGATCGTGGTGATCGTCATGCCGACAGCCTGCAGGGCGCGGAGCGCCGACTCACGGCCCGAGCCGGGGCCCGAGACGTTGACTTCCAGCGTGCGGACGCCGTGCTCGGCGGCCTTGCGACCGGCATCCTCGGCCGCCATCTGCGCGGCGTAGGGGGTCGACTTCCGCGAACCCTTGAAGCCCATCAGGCCAGCGCTCGACCAGGAGATCGTGTTCCCCTGCGCGTCGGTGATGGTGATCATCGTGTTGTTGAACGAGGCGTTCACGTGCGCCACGCCCGAAGTGATGTTCTTACGTTCGCGACGTTTGACGCGCGCCGGTTCCTTGGCCATCGACTAGCTCTCTTACTTCTTCTTGCCGGCGATCGGCTTGGCCGGGCCCTTACGGGTACGGGCGTTGGTGTGCGTGCGCTGACCGCGGACCGGCAGGCCCTTGCGGTGACGCAGGCCGCGATAGCAGGCCAGGTCCATCAGGCGCTTGATGTTGACCGCAGTGTCGCGACGCAGGTCGCCTTCGACCATGTAGTCACGGTCGATCGTCTCGCGGATCTGCAGGACTTCCGCATCGGTCAGTTGATTGACGCGCCGGGCGTCCTCAATGCCGACCTTGCTGACGATCTCGCGGGCCTTCGCCTCGCCGATGCCATGGATGTACTGCAGCGCGATCACGACGCGCTTGTTGGTGGGGATGTTGACGCCAGCGATACGGGCCACGTTAGATATTCTCCTGATCACGCAAGAAAAGCGCAAACGGCGCCCCGGCCCTATTTGCCATAGGCATAGGCCGGCGCGTCCTTCGCGCTCTTTCGCGGAAGCGCTTCGTTATATGGATAGGGGTATGCCCGTCAATGGTCGAAACGCCCAAATGTGAACGAAATGCTGCACGCGCAAGGGGGTTACAGCCCCGCACGGGTTTCGTCACGCCGGTTTCAGCCTCGGACGCACAAAGCAAAGCATGAGTAGGGCCGATCCGCAATCGGCCAGGGGCGATCAGACGCGCACCTTTTCGAGGGCGCCGTCGATCGCGGCGGCGACGGATTCGATCGAACCCATGCCATCGACTTCGACCAGCTTCCCCTGCCCTTCGTAGTACGGCAGCAGCGGCGCGGTGTTGGCGTTGTAGGCGTCCAGCCGGACCACGAAGCTCTCGGGGTTGTCGTCCGGACGGCCCGATTCGGCGAAGCGACCGGCGATACGGGCTTTCAGCGCTGCATCGTCGACCTTCAGGCGCAGCACCAGGTCGATCTTGCGGCCGCGGCCGGCCAGCATCTTATCCAGGGCTTCGGCTTGGCCCAGGGTGCGCGGGAAGCCGTCGAAGATCGCGCCACCAGCGGCGTCCGCTTCGGGAAGGCGCGACTCGATCAGCTCGATGACGATGGCGTCCGACACCAGTTCGCCGCGTTGCATGATGCCTTCGACGCGCTGACCCAACTCCGAACCCGATGCGATCGCCGCGCGCAGCATGTCGCCGGTGGACAGTTGGACCATGTTGCGGCCCTCGACCAGGCGCTTGGCCTGGGTGCCCTTCCCCGCCGCCGGCGGGCCGAACAGAATCAGGTTCATAGCGATCCCCTCACGCGGCGCTCTTGATGGCGCCGTACCCCAACGTCACCCAAGGCGGCGACCTAGCGCCGACCGCCCCGCAGTTTCGACTTCTTGATCAGCCCTTCGTACTGGTGCGCCAGCAGGTGGGACTGGATCTGGGCCACGGTGTCCATGGTGACGCTCACCACGATCAGCAGCGATGTGCCGCCCATGTAGAACTGGCTGCCCGTGAAGCGCATCAGGCCCTCGGGCACCAGACACACCAGGGTGATGTAGCCGGCCCCGATAACCGTCAGGCGGGTCAGGACGAAGTCGAGATACTCGGCGGTCCGCTTCCCCGGGCGGATCCCCGGCAGGAACCCGCCGTACTTGCGCAAGTTCTCCGCCGTGTCCTCGGGGTTGAAGACAACCGACGTGTAGAAGAAGCAGAAGAAGATGATCAGGGCGCCGTAAAGCACCATGAACAGCGGCTGGCCATGCTGGAGTTGGCCGACCGCGAGCGGCAGCCACTGCAGCCATTCCGGCAGGTTCGCGGTGGCCGCGAAGCCCATGACGGTGGCCGGCAGCAGCAGCAGCGACGAGGCGAAGATCGGCGGAATCACGCCCGAGGTGTTGATCTTCAGCGGCAGGAACGAGGTGTCGCCGCCGAACATGCGGTTGCCCACCTGGCGCTTCGGGTACTGCACCAACAGACGCCGCTGAGAGCGCTCCATGAACACGATCGCCACGGTCACCGCGATGACCAGCACGATCATCAGGAACAGGGTGCCCGAGTTCATCGAACCCGTCCGGGTCAGCTCCAGCGCCTGGAACAGGTACTGCGGCAGCACCGCCACGATACCGGCGAAGATCAGCAGAGAGATGCCGTTCCCGACCCCGCGGCTGGTGATCTGCTCGCCCAACCACATCAGGAACATGGTGCCGCCCGTCAGCGTGACGACCGTCGAGACGATGAAGAAGATCCCGGGGTTTTCGACCAGACCAGGGCTCTGCGAGAGACCCGCGGCGATGCCGAACGACTGGAACACCGCCAGGGCCACGGTCAGGTAGCGGGTATATTGGTTGAGGGTCTTGCGACCCGCCTCCCCGCCTTCCTTCCGCAGCTTTTCCCACGGCGGATAGACCGTGCCGAGCAGCTGAACGATGATCGAAGCCGAGATGTACGGCATCACGTTCAAGGCGAAGATGGCCATCCGCTCGACGGCGCCGCCCGAGAACATGTTGAACATGCCAAGGATGCCCTTGGCCTGGCCCGAGAACGCCTGCTGGAACGCGACGGGGTCGATGCCCGGGATCGGGATGTAGGTCCCGAGTCGATAGACGATCAACGCCCAGAGCGTGAACCAGATACGCTTGTGAAGCTCCGTGGCCTTGCGGAAGGCGTCGAAGTTCAGATTGGCGGCGAGCTGTTCAGCGGCCGAAGCCATTCAGCAAATCCCCTGAGACCGAAGCATGACGCCCGTACGCGGATCCGTTTCGGAGGCCGTCACGCGCCACTTCTTAGTCGAAAGCCCTTCCAGGGAAAGGCCCTTACGTCCCGATCAGATAGGGCGCGCCGCTCGCAAGCGCGAGGTCGGCGCGCGCCATGTCCGATCTTAGGCTTCTTCCGCCTTGGCTTCGGGCTTGGTCGTGGTCAGCGAGCCGCCGGCCTTTTCAACGGCCGCACGGGCCGAGGCCGTCGCGGAATAGACGGTCAGCGTGAGCTTGGCCTTCAGTTCGCCTTCGCCCAGCAGCTTCACGCCGTCCTTGGCGCGGCGGATGACGCCCGCCTTGATCAGCACGTCGGCGTCGATGGCCGAACCGGCGTCGAGCTTGCCGGCGGCGATCGCCTGCTCGATGCGCCACAGGTTCACCTCGGCGAAGTCCTTGCGGTTGAGGCTGTTGAAGCCGCGCTTCGGCATGCGCATGTGCAGCGGCATCTGGCCGCCTTCGAAGCCGGCGATCGACACGCCCGAGCGCGCCTTCTGGCCCTTCACACCACGACCGGCAGTCTTGCCCTTGCCCGAACCCGGGCCGCGGCCGACGCGCATGCGGTTCTTGGTGGAGCCCTCACGCGGGGCGAGTTCGTTCAGCTTGGTCATATGTGCCTCTCCTTGGAGATCCAGCGCCGGGACACACGCCCCGACTCGGCGGTGAAACAGGTGGCGTAGAAACGCCGAGGGGCGAGGCTCGCGCCTCGCCCTTCAATGCCGTGCCTATGGCACGAATAGTCTGGCTATTCCACCACTTCGATGAGGTGGTGAACCTTGGCGATCATGCCACGCACAGACGGGGTGTCCTCGAGCGTGGAGACGCGACCCACCCGGTTCAGGCCGAGACCGGCGAGCGTGGCGCGCTGGTCCTTGGTCCGGCGGATCGGGCTGCCGGTCTGGCGAACGGTCACTTTGGCCATGAGCTTAACCTTCCGAGTCCACGGCGACCGCGACCGCGGAGGCGCCGTCGGCGCGGCGGCCGATCACGTCGGAGACCTTCTTGCCACGCTTGGCCGCCACTTGGCGGGGCGAGGATTGGGCCTTCAGCGCTTCGAACGTCGCGCGCACCATGTTGTAGGGGTTGGACGAACCGACAGACTTGCCGACCACGTCC
>CAZNPJ010000022.1:0-8775 GCA_964575195.1 uncultured Phenylobacterium sp. | reverse complement strand
GCTTACCTGAGACACATCAAGGGCCGCCGAGGGACACCTCGGCGGCCTTTTTCGTTTGGCGGGTCAGGCCTTGGGCGATTTGACGCCGTCGGTCTGATCGGCTTCGGCCTGGTTGGGCGCGGGCTTGGTTCCGCTGTGTTCGCCGCTGGCCGGATCGGTGGCGGTCTTGTCGGAGCGGGCCGAGCCGTGGGCGCCGGCGGGCTCCTGGGCCATGCGCTGGGGCGCGCCGGGCTTCTGGTCCTGATCGCGGTTGTAGGCCTGGTCGTGGGAGGTGTCTGAGGGCTGGGTCATGGCCGGGTAACGGGCCAAGGCGCGGTTAGCTCCGCCAAGAGACTTGAAAACGCGGGGCGCTTGCGTCATACGCCTGCCTCCTACCCGACATCGTTGGAGTCTCGCTTTTCTAAGCCGCCTAAGCGCGGTTCACGGGGTGTCGCCCCGGACAGGAAAGCGGCTCAGGCGGACGGGTAGGGGTGCTGAAGGAGTGTAGCTCAGCTGGTAGAGCGTCGGTCTCCAAAACCGAAAGTCGTGGGTTCGAGTCCCTCCACTCCTGCCACCACCTATATAGTCTGAAGGTTGAACCGGCCCGCGGCCCCACCGGCCCGCGGTCCAGATGAGAGTTTGAAGCGCCGCATGGCCAGGAAACCGGGACAGAGCCCGCAAGCGATCCGCGAGCGCGCCGCCAAGACGGCCGCCGTCCTGGCTACGCCCAGCGCGACCGCGACGCAGGCGCCCAAGAAGAAGACCAGCATCCCGCAGTTCTTCCGCGAGGTCCGCGCCGAGGCGCGCAAGATCACCTGGACGAGCCGCAAGGAAACCTGGATCACCTCCGTCATGGTGGCGATCATGGTGGTCATGGCCGCGCTGTTCTTCTGGCTCGTGAACTCCATCCTCAACTTCGCCATCACCTGGCTCCTTCGAGTCGCGACCGGCGGGTAAAGAAAAAACAGATGTCCGAAGCTGCCGCCTCCGCCCCCAAGGGGAATCCCCGTCACAAGTGGTACATCGTCCACGCCTACTCGAACTTCGAGAAGAAGGTGGCCGAGAGCATCCGTGAGCAGGCCAAGAACCAGGGCCTCGAGGAGAACTTCTCCGAGATCCTGGTGCCGACCGAGGACGTGGTCGAAATCCGTCGCGGCCGGAAGGTGAACTCCGAGCGCAAGTTCTTCCCGGGCTACGTCCTGGTGAAGATGGAGCTGTCGGACGAGGCCTATCACCTCATCAAGAACACCCCGAAGGTCACGGGCTTCCTGGGTTCGGGCTCGAAGCCGATCCCTGTCTCCGAAAAGGAGGTCCAGCGGATCGTCGGCGCCATCGAAGAGGGTGTGGAACGTCCGAAGCCCACCATCTCCTTCGAGATCGGCGAGACCGTGAAGGTCATCGACGGCCCGTTCGCCAGCTTCAACGGCTCGGTGGAACAGGTCGACGAAGAGCGCGCCCGTCTGCGGGTCACCGTCTCGATCTTCGGCCGCGCCACCCCGGTGGAGCTCGAATACGCCCAGGTCGAAAAGGCCAGCTAGGACTCGGGCCGCGGTTGCCGCTGCGGCTCAGACCTGTTAGGAGCGCGCCCTTCGCGGACCGGGCGCGCTCTTTTGCGTTTCCAAGGTTCGTGAATTCAAATCCGTGGGAGGGGGCGGCCACCGTGACCCCGCACCACGGCTCAAACCGGCCGGGTTTCCGGCCATGAGGAGCAAAGATGGCCAAGAAGATCTTGGGCTATATCAAGCTGCAGGTGCCCGCGGGCTCCGCTACGCCTTCGCCGCCCATCGGGCCGGCGCTGGGTCAGCGCGGCGTCAACATCATGGGCTTCTGCAAGGAGTTCAACGCCCGCACCGAGAAGGAACAGAAGGGTACGCCCCTGCCGACCGTGATCACGGTCTATCAGGACAAGTCGTTCACCTTCGTCACCAAGACGCCCCCGGCGTCCTACTTCATCAAGCAGGCGGTCGGCCTGAAGTCGGGCTCGAAGCTGCCCGGCCGCGACAGCGCCGGCTCGATCACCCGCGCCCAACTGCGCGAGATCGCCGAAAAGAAGATGAAGGACCTCAACGCGATCGACATTGAGGCCGCCGCCAAGATCATCGAGGGCTCCGCGCGCTCGATGGGTCTTTCGATCGTGGAGGCCTAAGCACCATGGCAAAGCAAGCGAAGCGCACGAAGAGCTGGACCGGCGACACCACCGCCACCCACGCCCTCGCCGACGCCGTGAAGCTGGTGAAGGCCAACGCCAACGCCAAGTTCGACGAAAGCATCGAGATCGCCGTCAACCTGGGCGTCGACCCGCGTCACGCCGACCAACAGGTCCGCGGCGTGGTCGCGCTGCCCTCGGGCACCGGTCGTGACGTCCGCGTCGCGGTCATCGCCAAGGACGCCAAGGCCGCCGAAGCCACCGCCGCCGGGGCCGACGTCGTCGGCGCCGAGGACCTGGTCGAGCGCATCCAGGGCGGGTTCATGGACTTCGACCGCGTGATCGCCACGCCGGACATGATGGCCCTGGTGGGTCGTCTGGGTAAGGTGCTGGGCCCGCGCGGCCTGATGCCGAACCCGCGCGTCGGCACGGTGACCCCGAATGTCGGTCAGGCCGTGAAGGACGCCAAGGGCGGCTCGATCGAGTTCCGTACCGAAAAGACGGGCATCATCCACGCCGGTATCGGCAAGGCCTCCTTCACCGAGGACGCCCTGGCGATCAACGTCAAGGCGATGATCGACGCCCTGAACAAGGCGAAGCCGTCGGGCGCCAAGGGCACCTACATCAAGAAGATCAGCCTCTCCTCGACGATGGGCCCGGGCTTCAAGATCGACGGCGGTTCGGTCGGCGCCTAAGCCGAACGACCTCTGCTAAGGATTGGGGAGCGGCAGCGATGCCGCTCCCTTTTTCGTTTGGGGCTGTGCGATGCCGACCGTTGAACTTGAGAGCGCTGTCGACCAGCGGCCGACGGTCGAGAACCTGTTCCAGTTCTATGTCCACGACTTCGCCGACTTCTGGGCTGTGCGGCAGGTGGAGCTTCAGGCGGACGGACGGTTTCCAACCTATCCCCCGCTCGCGGCCTACTGGTCCGAGCCCGGGGCCGAGCCCTTCCTGATCCGCGTCGACGGCCAACTTGCGGGCTTCGTGCTGATCGACCGGCACAGCCACTCAGGGCGGCCGGTGGATTTCAACATGGGCGAATTCTTCGTCGTCCGCCCGTACCGGCGCACGGGCGTTGGGCGGCTGGCGGCGCTGGCTGCGCTCCAGGCGCGTCCTGGCCAGTGGGAGATCGCCGTGGCGCGGCGCAATCTGCCGGCCCAGACGTTCTGGCGCGGCGTTGCGGCCGAGGTCGCCGTCGGCGCGGTCGAGGCGCTCGACCAGGACGACGCGCGCTGGAACGGCCCGATCCTGCGCGTCGTGACGGGCTGAGCCATGTCGCCGGCTGAGCTCCGTCATCTGTTTGCTGAGATCTGTCCCGACCTGGACGCCTTCGCCTCGCCCTGGAGCCTGATCGGCAGCGGGGCGCTGATCCTGTTGGGCGCGCCCGTGGACTCGGCGGCGGACCTGGATGTGGTCACCAGCACCGCCGGAGCCACCCGGCTGCGGTCGGCCTGGGCGCCCTGGCTCACGGACGGAGAGGTCAAGCTCCCGGACGGGCCATTCCGTTCCGACGACTTCGCGCGCTACGACACGCCGTGGGGACCGGTGGAGGTCATGGGCGGCTTGCGCGTGCGGGGACATCGGCTCGACGTCGGCGGTCCGATCCCGCCGGCGACGGAGCAGCTGCGCATCCTGCGGCTGTTCGGGCGGCCGAAGGACATGGCCAAGGCCGCGATCCTGGAGGCCTGGCTGGCGGCGGGTTGAAACGGCGGATGTTCTGCTGTAAACGCCGCCGCTTCGTCGCTTCCCGTGAGGGGAGGGGCGAGGACGGACGGTCTTCGGACCGACCGATCCTGTCCAAGAACTATGAAGCCTGCGGGGTCACCGCCGGTCGTAACGCGAGGAAGAGCCCTTCCTCGGTCATAGGGAGACGGGAAGATGACGGCACGTCGTCCATCCGCCATGCGGCATGGGCGCGAGGCTGCGGCTTCTCCGAACAGGACAGGTGCTAGCGGCGTGCGCATCCGCGCGCGCGTCGAACCTGAGTATGGAGACCGCAATGGACCGCGCTCAAAAGCAGGAAGCCATCGAGACGCTCAAGGGCGTCTTCGCTGACGCCGGCGCCGTGGTCGTGACCCACTATATGGGTCTGACCGTTGCGGAATTGACCGATCTGCGGGGCCGTCTTCGTCAAGAAGGCGCCCAGCTGCAGGTGGTGAAGAACACCCTCGCCACGAAGGCGCTCGGTGGCTCGATCGGTGACGAGGGCGACGCCCTCTTCAAGGGTCCGGTCGCCATCGCCTTCGCGCCCGATCCGGTGTCCGCCGCCAAGGTCGCGACCCAGTACGCCAAGGAGAACGACAAGTTCACCGTGATTGGCGGCTTCATGGGTCAACAGGTGCTGGACAAGGCCTCGGTGACCGCACTGGCCACCCTGCCGTCGCTGGATCAGCTCCGCGCCAAGATCGTCGGCCTTCTGCAAGCTCCCGCGACCAAGATCGCTGGCGTTCTGCAGGCTCCCGCCGGTCAGCTGGCTCGCGTCATGGGCGCTTACGCCGCCAAAGACGCCGCCTGATCGTCACTTCCCGACAAACATCTCTCTTAAGGATCACATCACATGGCCAATCTCGAAAAGCTCGTCGACGACCTGTCGGCCCTGACCGTCCTGGAAGCCGCTGAGCTCTCCAAGATGCTCGAAGAAAAGTGGGGCGTCTCCGCCGCCGCGCCGGTGGCCGTCGCCGCCCCCGCCGCCGGTGGCGCTGCTCCGGCCGCGGCCGAAGAAGAGCAAACCGAGTTCACCGTTGTTCTGACCGCCGGTGGCGACAAGAAGATCAACGTGATCAAGGAAGTCCGCGGCGTCCGTCCGGACCTCGGCCTGAAGGAAGCCAAGGACCTGGTCGAAGGCGCTCCGCAGAACGTCGTCGAGAACGTCTCGAAGCAACAAGCCGAAGAAGTGAAGAAGAAGCTGGAAGAAGCCGGCGCCTCCGTCACCATTAAGTAAGGCCCAAGCGCGACAGCGTCGCGCTTGGATTTTGCTTCGCTTTTCTCAAGCGAAAAGCAGGTGCGCTGTCTCAGCGCTTCTGATGATCGAAGGGCCGGGAGCAATCCCGGCCCTTTTTTCATGCCCCCAAACGGGGGAGGGCGGCGGACGCAGGGTGGCGCATCGTGTCCGCCATGACCAAGACCAGCATCCTGACGAGCGTCGTCGCCGTCCTGGCCACGAGCCTGACTGGGGGACCCGCCCGGGCCCAATCAGCGGAGCAGTACAACCGCGCCACCCAGGCGATGCAGATCTGCGGATCGAGCGCCGGCGCCCTGATTCCCGAATGCGCCAAGTTTCGCGGAAGCCTGGGTATGACCGTCGTGTCGCCCCAAGACACCGCGGCGGCGCTGGGCCAATTGGGGCTGCGTGGCAACGGCGCGCCAGCGGGACTCGGGGGATCAGGCCAAGCCGCCGGCATCGCTAGTCTCCTCGGCGCGGCGATCAGTGCGGGGCAGAGTCGACAGGCGCCATCGGCCGCGGCCCCGCCACCGCCGCCGGTCAATCCCGCAGCGATCCAACAGGCGGTGTCGGCTTGCGTGCGTGGCGCTGGCGGGAACGCCGCGGCCATCCAGACCTGCCTGCAGATCGGCTCGGCTGGCCCAACGGCGCCTGCGGCACGCCCCGCCACAAACCCTTTCGGCGATCTGCTGCCCTCCCGCCAGTGACGAGTCTGACGGCAGCTTCACTTTAGCCGGGGCGTGACCGTGATAGGCTCGCGCGATGGACGACGCGCTCGCCAGCCTCGACTTCTTCTTCCGTGGGATCGGCGTCGGCGCGATGCTGATCCTGGCGTTCACGGGCTGGCGCAGCGCCGCGACCCGGGACGCGAAGATCGCCACCCTGCTGGGCGGCGCCAGCCTTGCGGCCTGGATGATGACCGAGGCCGACCGGCTGTGGGCCGCCTTTGGCAATAGCCCGCTTGTGATGATCCCGGCCTATCCGATCAGCGGGGCCTTCTGGCTGTTCATCGCGGTGATGTTTGCGGACAAGCGGGTGACGCCGGCGACGCTCGCTCCGGCGCTGGCGCTCTTCGTCAGCGGCTTTGCGATGAGCTATTCGCCGAAGGGGGTCGCCGAGCCGCTCTGGGTCCTGCGGAACGCGGCCGGGGCGCTGCTGTCGGCGCACGCCGCCTATCTGATCGCGCTAAGCTGGCGCGGCGACCTGGTCGAGGGCCGACGCCGGCTTCGCGCGCCGCTGCTGGGCGTCGGCGCCTTGTTCGGGGTGTTCGAAGTGGGGATCGCCTTCAGCAACCGGATCGCGCCCAACCGGCTCTGGCTGCTGTTCGACGTGGGCGAACCGTACGGGGGCCTGTTCGTCAGTCTTCTGGCGCTGGTGACGACCGTGGTGTTCCTGCAGGCCCGCAGCGAGGTGTTCGGCGCCGTTCGTCGTCCCGAGGCGGTCGCGGATGGCCGCGCGGAGGCGGCGGACCGGCTGCTGCTGGAGAAGTTGAACCCCCTGATGGCGGCAGGCGGCTGGCGGCGCGAGGGCCTGACCATCGGCGAGCTTGCCCGTCAGCTCGGTGAGCCCGAGCACCGCGTTCGTCGCCTGATCAACCGTCGTCTGGGGCATCGGAACTTCGCCGACTTCGTCAACGGCTATCGCATTGAGGCTGCGAAGGGACGTCTGAGCGACCCGGAGGAGGCGCGCACAACGGTGGCCGCCATCGCCTTCGACCTGGGTTATGGCTCTCTCGGACCGTTCAACCGGGCGTTTCGGGCGGCGACGGGCGAGACACCGACGGCATGGCGGCGAGCGGCGCTCAGGGGTTCGCCGGATTTGTAAACCGCCGACTGATTTCAGAAACGGCGAGGCTTTTCCGATCCCGGCGAGACGGCGCGAGGCGGGCCGACCAGCCTGACGTCTTCCCACGGAGGACACACTCATGCCGGACGCTATCACCGACGTCGTCCATATCTGGCTCAGCCAGCTGGAGCCCACGCTGCTGCGCTACGCCATTTTCACGGTCGCCGTCTGGCTGCTGCTCTGGGTCGTGCTGAAGCCCTGGCTTACGGCCCGCAAGATCCGGCCGGAGACGCCGCCCGCGCGTCAGATGATGACGGAACTTGGCTACTCGCTACGCTCGATGGTCATCTTCGCCACGGTCGGCGTGCTGATGGTGTGGATGTACGAGGCCGGGCTGTATCCGCTCGGGGCAATCGCCGACAACTGGGGGCCGGTCTGGTTCGGGGTGTCCCTGGTGGCGGGGATCGTGGGCCTCGACGCCTGGTTCTACTGGAGCCATCGGCTGATGCACGACCCACGGCTGTTCCGCCGCTTTCACCGTCGCCATCACCGCAGCCATAACCCGTCGCCGTTCACCGCCTATAGTTTCGATGTCGGCGAGGCGCTGGTGCTGATCGGGTACGTGGTGGTCTTCCCGATGGTGTTCCCCATGTCGTCCGGCGCGATGCAGTGGGTCATGCTCTATCAGATCGTCACCAACACCCTGCTGCATTCGGGCTACGAACTGATGCCTGCGCGGCGGGACGGGCGGCCGATGCTGGATTTCATCGTGACGACCACGCACCACGACCTGCACCACGCCCAGGCCGGCTGGAACTATGCGGCCTGGTTCACCTGGTGGGATCGCTGGATGGGCACCGAGCACCCTGAGTACCATGCGCGCTACGCCGAAGCGGCGTGGCGGCCGGTGGGCGAGGGCGGCGCACCGGTTCGCGCCGATTGACGGGAACCAGGCCGGGGCCCGTTGTCTTATGTCAGAACGCCGCCGGTCTCGGCCCGGCAGGCGGGATTTGAGCGCGACGTGGGGCTCTTCGCCCCGCGTCAGGCGACTGCGCATGCGTTTTTACGCGGGCAGGGGCTTCACAAGTTGCGCGAAAGCGCCTATCTCCGCCAGCTCGCGAAACAGTTCCCGAATCACATCTTTTCGATGCGGCCTTCGCGCGTGCAGGCCCCGAGGCATGGTCCCCAGCCCTCTGACCATGCGAAGGGGCGCTCCCGACGATACGGGGGGCATTCCAGTGTCCGGCTCCCGCAAGGGGGTCCGTAGGGCGGACACAGGATGAAGACATTCGACGCCCGGAGTCCCCTCCTGGCGTCCTCAAGGGATCAAAATGGCGCAATCCTTCACCGGTAAGAAGCGGATCCGGTTCTCGTTCGGCCGCATTCCCGAAGCCGTGCAGATGCCGAACCTCATCGAGGTTCAACGCTCCTCCTACGAACAGTTCCTGCAGCGCGAAGTCCGCGCCGGCGAACGTCGCGACGAGGGCGTGGAGGCGGTCTTCAAGTCCGTCTTCCCGATCAAGGATTTCAACGAACGCGCCGTGCTCGAGTACGTCTCGTACGAGTTCGAAGAGCCGAAGTACGACGTCGAGGAATGTGTCCAGCGCGACATGACCTATGCCGCGCCGCTGAAGGTGAAGCTGCGCCTCATCGTCTTCGAAACCGACGAGGAGACCGGCGCCCGCTCCGTGAAGGATATCAAGGAGCAGGACGTCTACATGGGCGACATCCCGCTCATGACGGAGAAGGGCACCTTCATCGTCAACGGGACCCAGCGCGTCATCGTCTCGCAGATGCACCGCTCGCCGGGCGTTTTCTTCGACCACGACAAGGGCAAGACTCACGCCTCGGGCAAGCTGCTGTTCGCCGCCCGCGTGATCCCGTACCGCGGCTCGTGGCTCGACTTCGAGTTCGACGCCAAGGA
>CAZNPJ010000021.1:0-10145 GCA_964575195.1 uncultured Phenylobacterium sp. | reverse complement strand
GCGGCCGCTTCGCCACCTCCGACCTGAACGACCTCTATCGCCGCGTCATCAACCGTAACAACCGCCTGAAGCGCCTCATCGAGCTGCGCGCGCCGGACATCATCATCCGCAACGAAAAGCGGATGCTGCAGGAAGCCGTCGACGCCCTGTTCGACAACGGCCGTCGCGGTCGCGTGATCACCGGCGCCAACAAGCGTCCGCTGAAGTCGCTGGCCGACATGCTGAAGGGCAAGCAGGGCCGGTTCCGCCAGAACCTGCTGGGCAAGCGCGTCGACTACTCGGGCCGTTCGGTCATCGTGGTCGGCCCCGAGCTAAAGCTGCACGAGTGCGGCCTGCCGAAGAAGATGGCGCTGGAGCTGTTCAAGCCGTTCATCTACGCGCGGCTGGACGCCAAGGGTCTGTCGGGCACCGTCAAGCAATCCAAGCGGATGGTGGAGCGCGAACAGCCTGCCGTCTGGGACATCCTTGACGAGGTGATCCGCGAACACCCGGTGCTGCTGAACCGGGCGCCGACCCTTCACCGTCTGGGCATCCAGGCGTTCGAGCCCAAGCTGATCGAGGGTAAGGCCATCCAGCTTCACCCGCTGGTCTGCGCCGCCTTCAACGCCGACTTCGACGGCGACCAGATGGCCGTGCACGTGCCGCTCTCGCTGGAAGCCCAGCTGGAAGCGCGCGTGCTGATGATGAGCACGAACAACATCCTGTCGCCCGCGAACGGTCGCCCGATCATCGTGCCGTCGCAGGATATCGTGCTGGGCCTCTACTACCTGTCCCTCGTGAAGGACGGCGAGCCGGGCGAAGGCAAGGTGTTCGGCGACCTGAACGAGCTGGAGCAGGCGCTGGACGCCGGCGTCGTCACGCTTCACTCGAAGATCAAGGCGCGCCACAGCGAGATGGACGCCGACGGCAACCTGGTCCGCAAGGTGATCGAGACGTCGCCGGGCCGGATGAAGATCGCCGCCCTGTTCCCGCACCACCCCGCGGTGGGCCACCGCCTTCTGGAGAGGAACCTCACCAAGAAGGAAATCGGCAATCTGATCGACACCGTCTATCGGCACTGCGGTCAGAAGGCGACGGTCATCTTCGCCGACCAGATCATGGGCCTGGGCTTCCGCGAGGCGGCCAAGGCGGGCATCTCCTTCGGCAAGGACGACATCGTCATCCCGGCCCGCAAGGCTCCGATCGTCGAAGAGACCCGCAAGCTCGTGGAAGAGTACGAGCAGCAGTACGCCGACGGCCTGATCACCAAGGGTGAGAAGTACAACAAGGTCGTCGACGCCTGGGCCAAGGCCACGGACCGGGTCGCCGACGAGATGATGGCCGAGGTCAGCTCAGCGCCGGTGGTCAATGGCCGCCAACAGGAGATCAACTCGATCTTCATGATGAGCAACTCCGGCGCCCGCGGTTCGCAGGCGCAGATGAAGCAACTCGGCGGGATGCGCGGCCTGATGGCCAAGCCCTCCGGCGAGATCATCGAGACGCCGATCATCTCGAACTTCAAGGAAGGTCTGACCGTCCAGGAGTACTTCAACTCCACCCACGGCGCCCGTAAGGGCCTGGCCGACACCGCGCTGAAGACGGCCAACTCGGGTTACCTGACCCGCCGTCTGGTCGACGTGGCGCAGGACTGCATCATCACCGAGGAAGACTGCGGCACCACGCGGGGCATCACGCTCCGCGCCGTGGTCGAAGGCGGCGACGTGCTGGTCTCGCTGGGCCTGCGGATCCTGGGTCGCTTCGCGGCCGAGGACATCAAGCACCCCGATACCGGCGACGTGCTGGTTCCGGCCGACACCTATCTCGACGAGAACATGTGCGACCTGGTGGAAAGCGCCGGCGTGCAGTCTGTGAAGATCCGCTCGGTGCTGACCTGCGACACCAAGGTCGGCGTCTGCGGCGCCTGCTACGGTCGCGACCTGGCCCGCGGGACTCCGGTGAACATCGGTGAAGCGGTCGGCGTCATCGCCGCCCAATCCATCGGCGAACCCGGCACCCAGCTGACGATGCGGACCTTCCACATCGGCGGCACCGCCCAGGTGGCTGAGCAGTCGTTCTTCGAAAGCGCCAACGAAGGCGTCGCCCGGATCACTGGCGGCAATACCGTTATCGCGGCTGATGGCTCCCTGATCTCGATGAGCCGCAACCTGAACCTGACTGTCCAGGTCGATGGCAAGGACCGCGAGGCCTACAAGGTGCCTTACGGTGCTCGCCTGCACGCCAAGGACGGCGCCAAGGTGAAGCGTGGCGAACGCCTCGCGTCCTGGGACCCCTACACCACGCCGATCATCACGGAAGTGGGCGGCAAGGTGCGGTTCGAGGATCTGGTCGAGAACTTCTCGTTCCGTGAGGAAGCCGACGAAGCCACCGGCATCTCCAACCGCGTGGTCATCGACTGGCGCGCGAGCTCCAAGGGTTCGGATCTGCGTCCGGCCATGGGCGTGCTGGACGAGAACGGCGCCTACAAGCGCCTGTCGAACGGCGGTGAAGCCCGTTACCTGCTCCCGGTGGGCGCCATTCTCTCCATCAGCGATGGGGACGAGGTGAAGCCCGGCGAGATCATGGCGCGGATTCCGACGGAAAGCGCCAAGACGCGGGACATCACCGGCGGTCTGCCGCGGGTGGCCGAGCTGTTCGAAGCCCGTCGTCCGAAGGACTGCGCGGTCATCGCCGAGATGGACGGTCGCGTTGAATTCGGTCGCGACTACAAGAACAAGCGCCGCATCAAGATCACGCCGGAAGATGGTGGCGATCCGGTGGAGTTCCTGATCCCGAAGGGCAAGCACATCGCCGTCCACGACGGCGACGTGATCCGCAAGGGCGAGTACATCATCGACGGAAACCCGGACCCGCACGATATCCTGCGGATCCTGGGGATCGAGGCGCTGGCCGAGTTCCTGGTGAACGAAATCCAGGAAGTCTACCGCCTGCAGGGCGTGCCGATTAACGACAAGCACATCGAGACGATCGTCCGTCAGATGCTGCAGAAGGTGGAGATCCTCGAGCCGGGCGACACCGGCCTGCTCAAGGGCGACCACCTGGACAAGCAGGAAGTGGAAGACGAAAGCGCCAAGGCGGAAGCCCGTGGCGGTCGTCCGGCGCTTACCCAGCCGGTCCTGCTCGGCATCACCAAGGCGTCGCTGCAGACCCGCAGCTTCATCTCTGCCGCCTCCTTCCAGGAGACGACGCGGGTGCTGACCGAGGCCTCGGTCCAGGGCAAGAGCGACACCCTGGAAGGGCTGAAAGAGAACGTGATCGTGGGCCGCCTCATCCCGGCGGGCACGGGCTCGTACCTCCGCAATCTGCAGCGCATCGCCGCCAAGCGCGACGAAGCCCTGACGGCCAGCCGCGAGGAGGCCATGGAGCCTCTGCCGGTCGAGATCGCCGATGCGGCGGTCGCCGAGACCGTCGAGAGCTAAGGCGCTCCGCGACACTGACGCTGAACGTGCGGCCCGGGAGCGATCCCGGGCCGTTTCGTTTTGCGCGGCCGGGCTTGCCCCCAAGGTGAAGGCTGTTTCGGGCTAGGCGCCGGCCACCTGTGACGGCTAGGCTGTAGCCTCCGGGGGAACAAGTTAGGGTGGCGTTCGTGCGTAGGGGTGTGTGGGCGGCTGCGGCCGCCGTTTGCGTTATGGCGCATGGGGCGGCCGCAGCGCCGCCGCCGGCGTCGGCGTTCGGGCGTGTTCCAGCTGTGGTCGACGCGGAAATCTCGCCGAACGGCCAGCGGATCGCGATCTTGGGCGGCACGTCCGAGCAGCGCGTCATCTCGATCGCCACCATCGACCAGCCAGGGCTGCCGATCCTGCAGTTGGGGTCGGTGGAGGCCACGCGGCTGCGCTGGGCGGGCGACGGCTTCGTGATTGCCTCGGTCGCCTACTGGGAAAAGTCCGATGCGCAACGCTCCTACCGTATCGAGCGCCACATTGCGGTCACCCCGGAAGCCAAGGCGGTATCCCGGTTCTTCGACAACCTGACCACGACGCAGTTTCTTGCGAACGGCCAACCGATCGCCGGTGTGACGGCCGGGGCGTCGCCTCGGATCATCGTCAACGACCTGGTCGAGAGTCTTGGCGCCCAGGGCACAATGAACACCCGGATGAAGCGCAAGGGGCTGGAGAACGCCAGCGTGCGGGCCCTCTGGAGTATCGACCCCGCGACGGGGAAAGGACGGGTCGTCGAACGCGGCGACCCAGATACGCAAGGCTGGGAGGTGGATCTCGCCGGAGAGGCACGAATCCGACGCGATGTGGATGAGTTGACGCACCGGCGGGCGATCTTCGGGCGAGCCAAGGGCAAGTCGCAGTGGACGCAGCTCTGGGCCGAAAGTCCGGCGGGGCCCGAGTATCACGTGCTGGGATACTCGGACCCAGACGACGCCGTCTATTTAGAGAAGGATGGCAAGATCGTTCGGCGCAGGCTCGCCGATGGGGGAGAGGAGCTGGTCAGCGACAGCGGGACGTCAGCGCAACTCATCTGGGACACCTACCGCAACACGGTCGCCGGCGTCGCTTCCGACTCCGACCGGGTCTCAACACAGTGGCTAGATTCCGAGGTCGGCGCGGCCCATGGCGTGATGTCGCGGGCCTTCAAGGGCAAGGACGTGTCGCTGGCTGGCTGGTCCATCGACCGTCAGCGGTTCATGGCGCGCGTGGCTGCGCCGTCGTCGCCCGGGGTCTGGTATCTCTATGATCGCGCGCGGAAGGAGATTTCGCCGCTGGGCGCCGAGTATCCGGAACTGGAAGGCGTAGCCCTCGGAACGACCCGCTTGACCAGCTACAAGGCCCGGGATGGGCTCGAGATCCCGGCCTTCGTCACGGTTCCGCCAGGCGCCGCGCCCAAGTCCAAGCTTCCCCTCATCGTCCTTCCGCATGGAGGGCCGGCCGCGCGCGACAGCTTCGATTTCGATTTCATCGCCCAGTTCCTGGCGACCCGGGGCTATGTCGTCCTGCAGCCTCAGTTCCGGGGATCAGCGGGCTTCGGCCCCGCATTCCGGGAGGCCGGGAAGGGTGAGTGGGGCGGAAAGATGCAAACCGACCTGCTGGATGGAATC
Source organism: uncultured Phenylobacterium sp. (assembly GCA_964575195.1). Taxonomy (GTDB): domain Bacteria; phylum Pseudomonadota; class Alphaproteobacteria; order Caulobacterales; family Caulobacteraceae; genus Phenylobacterium. The sequence goes on along the minus strand of CAZNPJ010000021.1, from coordinate 5,101 downwards.
GCGGCCTTGACCGCGAGCGGCGAAATTGACTCCGGCCGGGTGTGCATCGTAGGCGCGAGCTTTGGCGGCTATGCCGCGCTCGCAGGCGTCACCCTCCATCCCGACGTCTATAAGTGCGCGGCGTCGATCGCCGGCATCTCCGACCTCGGGCAGTTGATCACCGAAGAAGCCCGGCTCTTCGGCCGCTCCATCGCTGGCTTCGACGAACTCCGGGAAGAGCTGGGCGTGGCGGACCGGGGGAAGTTGGAAGCGACGTCACCGGCGCGACACGCTGCGGCGGCGAAGGCTCCGATCCTGCTGATTCACGGGGACCAGGACACCGTCGTCCTGCCCGCGCAGTCGATGCGGATGGCCAACGAGCTCAAGGCGGTCGGCAAGCCCTACGACCTGGTGATTCTGCAGAACGAGAACCACTACCTGACGCGGTCGGCGACACGCATCCAACTGCTCGAGACCCTTGAGCGCTTCCTGGCGAAAAACCTGCCAGTGAACTGATCCATACGCGTACGCCTCTTGGCGTACGCGTATGGGCTCCTATGTATGAGGTCGACCTCAGGAGGAACGCCCGTGCCGCTGCTGCTCTGTCCGAACTGCAATACGTCGATGCAGAACGTCGCCCGCGCCGGCGTGGAGATCGACATGTGCCCCAGCTGCCGGGGCGTGTGGCTGGATCGCGGAGAGCTGGAGAAGCTGCTCGCGGGCCAGCGCGACGAGCAGGTGGGGCAGCAGCAAGACCGCCAGCGGTTCGAGCGCGAGGTCTCCGACTTCCATCGCGATCCCGACGACTGGAAGCGCAAGCACCCCTATGACGGGAAGCACGGCGGCCACCGGTACGACGACGACTACCACTACCGGAAAAAGAAGAAGCGCTTCGACATATTCGACATCTTCGACTGAGCGAGCGGCGCTAGAAGGGGATGCGCTTGGCCACGTTGTCGCTGCCGACCATGCCGCCGATCGCTGCGGATGGCGGCGGAGGCCCGCGATAGGTGTCCCAGCCCGCGCCTGGCGTGGGTGGTGACGTGGGCTTGATTCCGCGCTGATACTTGTAGTCGCGCTCCCGTCGCGCGGCCGCCGCATCGAGACCGGTGGCCTTGTCGCGGTTGACCCCAAGTCCGAGGAATGGCGCATCCCGTGCTGCGTCGGCGAAGCGATCGATGCACGCCTCCCGTTCGGCCCGCGAGAGGGTTGCGCTGTCGCAGCCGAGCTTTCCCCGCAGGGCGTTGCGCGCATTCACCGCCAGGGCGTCGTCGGCGCTGGGCGCCGTGACCGTCTTGGGTCCCGGCGCAGCTGGGCGCACGGGCGCGTCCGGCTGCGGCGGAGCCGCCAACGGCGCGACCGGCGGCGGCTCCGAGAAGCGGGTGGTGCGACGGTGCAGGCGGACCTGGGTGGGCGCGGCGCCGGGCAGGGCGCCCGGCGGAGGTGTGCGCGGCATGATCAGGATCGGGATAATCGCCTCGGGCGGACCCGACTGTAGGACGGGCGCCCGCAGGCGCGGCGCGTTAAGCACGAGCAGGGTCGCCAGCACGGCGTGCGCGGCGACGGACGCCGCCACGATCCCGTACGTCCGGCTCCCGCCCGCCCCGCCCATAGAACCTTCACTCCCGCCAAAAGCTGGGCCATAGGGAAGGGGCGTTTGCACGGCGAATTCATGGCCGTCGCCGCCAGGCGCGCTTCCTGCCCTCGCAGATTGACGCCGCGGCCCTTCCCGACTATGAAGCGCGCTCTTTCGAGGCCGGGGATTCTTCCCAGCTTCGATGAACCGCTCCCGCCGGTACGCCAGCAAGGCGCCCCGGCGAGTTTTTGCGTTTCATCGGATGGCCGCGGAAACGACCGAAAAATGATCCCAACTGAGGCGCCACGGCCAAACGGCACACGCCTCCACGAAGCGAGACTAGATGCCGACAGTCAACCAGCTCATCCGTAAGCCGCGTCAGGACAAGCCGTCGCGGAACAAGGTCCCGGCCCTTAAGGGTTGCCCGCAGCGCCGCGGCGTTTGCACCCGGGTCTACACCACGACCCCGAAGAAGCCGAACTCGGCGCTTCGTAAGGTCGCCAAGGTCCGTCTGACCACCGGCATCGAAGCTGTGTGCTACATCCCCGGCGAAGGTCACAACCTTCAGGAACACTCGGTCGTCCTGATCCGCGGCGGTCGCGTGAAGGACTTGCCCGGCGTCCGCTACCACATCCTGCGCGGCGTGCTCGACACGCAAGGCGTCAAGGATCGTCGCCAGCGCCGTTCGCTCTATGGCGCCAAGCGGCCGAAGTAAGGAAATAAGAGATGTCCCGTCGCCGTCGCGCAGACAAACGTCAAGTTCTCCCGGATCCCAAGTTCGGGGATCTCGTCGTCACGAAGTTCATGAACTACGTGATGTACGAAGGTAAGAAGGCCGTCGCCGAGACGATCGTCTATGGCGCCTTCGATATCCTCGAGACCCGCCGCAAGGACCTGGGTCCGCTGGAAACCTTCCACACCGCCCTGGACAACGTGGCTCCGGCCATCGAAGTGCGCTCCCGCCGGGTCGGCGGCGCCACCTACCAGGTGCCGGTCGAAGTTCGTCCCGAGCGCCGCAAGGCCCTCGCCATCCGCTGGCTGATCAGCGCGGCGCGCAAGCGCGGCGAGAACACCATGACCGAGAAGCTGGCCGGCGAACTGCTGGACGCCTCCTCGAACCGGGGTTCAGCCGTCAAGAAGCGCGAAGACACCCACAAGATGGCCGAAGCCAACCGGGCGTTCTCGCACTACCGCTGGTAAGCCAGACTTTCTAAGTGAGCTTTCCGGCGCGGGCGGTTTGAGATAAACCGCCCGCGCCGTTCGTTCACCCCCATCCGAACCGACGTTTTTCAGAGCATCCGCAATGCCCCGCATCCATAAGATCGAAGACTACCGCAACTTCGGAATCATGGCGCACATCGACGCCGGGAAGACGACGACGACCGAGCGGATCCTGTATTATACCGGCAAGAGCCATAAGATCGGCGAGGTCCACGACGGCGCCGCGACCATGGACTGGATGGAGCAGGAGCAAGAGCGCGGCATTACGATCACGTCGGCTGCGACAACCGCCTTCTGGGAAGGCAAGCGCCTCAACATCATCGACACCCCCGGGCACGTGGACTTCACCATTGAGGTGGAACGTTCGCTGCGCGTCCTCGACGGCGCCGTCGCCGTGCTGGACGGCAACCAGGGCGTCGAGCCGCAGACCGAAACGGTCTGGCGTCAGGCCGACCGCTACAACGTCCCGCGCATCGTGTTCGTCAACAAGATGGACAAGATCGGCGCCGACTTCCAGATGTGCCTGCGCACCATCCGCGAGCGCCTGGGCGTGAAGGCCGTTCCGATCCAGCTGCCGATCGGCGCGGAATCGTCGCTCAAGGGCATCGTCGACCTGGTCCGCATGAAGGCGGTCGTGTGGGAGTCGGAAGGCCTGGGCGCCAACTATCACGACGAAGAGATCCCGGCCGACATGAAGGCGGACGCCGAAGAGGCCCGCAACTACATGATCGAGAACGCCGTCGAGCTCGACGACGAGGCGATGGAAGCCTACCTGAGCGGCGAAGAGCCCTCGGTCGACGTCATCAAGAAGTGCTTGCGCAAGGCGGTTCTGACGGGCGCTTTCTATCCGATCCTTGCCGGCTCGGCGTTCAAGAACAAGGGCGTGCAGCCGCTGCTGGACGCGGTGGTCGACTACCTGCCGTCGCCGGTGGACATCCCGCCGACGCCCGGCCTGGACTACAAGACCGAAGAGCCGATCGTCCGGAAGGCCTCCGATGACGAGCCGCTTTCGGTTCTGGCGTTCAAGATCATGGACGACCCCTTCGTCGGTTCGCTGACCTTCTGCCGCGTCTATTCGGGCAAGCTGGAAACCGGCATGGGCCTGCTGAACTCGACGCGCGACAAGCGCGAGCGGGTCGGCCGGATGCTGCTGATGCACTCCAACAACCGGGAAGACATCAAGGAAGCCTTCGCCGGCGACATCGTCGCCCTGGCCGGCCTCAAGGACACCCGCACCGGGGACACCCTGTGCGATCCGAACAAGTCGCCCGTCATCCTGGAAAAGATGAACTTCCCGGAGCCGGTGATCGAGATCGCCATCGAGCCCAAGTCGAAGGCCGACCAGGAAAAGCTGGGCGTCGCCCTGGCCAAGATGGTCGCCGAAGACCCGTCCTTCACCGTCCACACCGACCAGGAGTCGGGCCAGACGATCATGAAGGGCATGGGCGAACTGCACCTCGACATCAAGGTCGACATCCTGAAGCGGACCTACAAGGTCGAAGCCAACATCGGCGCGCCGCAGGTGGCCTACCGTGAGAGCCTCGGTAAGGTCGCGGACATCGACTACACGCACAAGAAGCAGACCGGCGGTACGGGCCAGTTCGCCCGCGTGAAGATCAAGTTCGAGCCCGGCGAAGCCGGTTCGGGCTTTGTGTTCGAAAGCGCGATCGTCGGCGGTGCGGTGCCGAAGGAATACGTCCCCGGCGTCCAGAAGGGCATCGAGTCGGCCAAGGATAACGGCCTGCTGGCCGGCTTCCCGCTGATCGACTTCAAGGCGACGCTGTACGACGGCGGCTACCACGACGTGGACTCCTCGGTCCTGGCTTTCGAAATCGCCAGCCGCGCGGCCTTCAAGGAGCTCCGTGAAAAGGGCGCTCCGAAGCTGCTCGAGCCGATCATGAAGGTCGAGGTTCTGACCCCCGACGAGTACATGGGCGACGTCATCGGCGACCTGAACTCGCGGCGCGGCCAGATCCAGGGCACCGAGACCCGCGGCAACGCGCAGGTGGTCACCGCCTTCGTGCCGCTGGCCAACATGTTCGGCTACATCAACACCCTGCGGTCGTTCTCCCAAGGGCGCGCGCAGTTCACGATGCAGTACGACCACTACGATCCGGTGCCGCAAGTCGTCGCCGACGAAGTGATCAAGAAGTACGCCTAACGTTTTTCGTCCGAAAAACGCCAACCAAGAGTTTGGACGATCTCCTCGGAGATCGTTCGGGCCCCAACCCTAGTTTAGAGGACAAGCCCGGACAGGGCTGGAGCTTGAAATGGCCAAAGAGAAGTTTGAACGTAATAAGCCGCACTGCAACATCGGCACGATTG
>CAZNPJ010000020.1:0-17658 GCA_964575195.1 uncultured Phenylobacterium sp. | reverse complement strand
GACCCAAGGCAACGCGGGCCTGACCCTGGTGAAGTCGAGCTCGGCCTCCAACTGCGTGGTTTCGACCGCGTCGGCGGCCACGGCCCTGGCGATCACCAACGCGAGCGGCAATCCGTTCACCCTGCTTGCCGTCTGCTCCCTGGCCTCGGCCGCGGGCGCGGGCACGAACATCGGCGGGACGGGCGCCATCGCCGCCGGCACCAACGCCTTCGGCGGCCTGGTCTCGGAAGGCGTCAATGTCGACCTGGACGGCAACAGCCTGCCGAACGCGCCGCATTGGACGGTCTCGCTGGGCGCCCAGTACACCTGGACCCTTGGCGACTGGGACGCGACCCTGCGTGGCGACTACTACCACCAGTCCAAGACCTTCGCCCGGATCTACAATTCGGGTCCGGACTCCATCAAGGCCTGGGACAACGTGAACCTGACGCTGACGGTCAACAACGACGACCTGGGCATCGAGGTCGCGGGGTTCGTGAAGAACGCCACCAAGGAAAAGGCGGTCACCGACTTCTACCTGACCGACGACAGCTCGGGCCTGTACCGCAACGCCTTCTACACCGAGCCGCGCACCTACGGCGTCTCGGTCACCAAGCGCTGGTAGGACCCAGCCTTCCAGGGAACTTCAGGGGGCGGTCACACCGCCCCCTTTTTCCATCCGGACGGACCAGAAGCGGCGGGGCGACCCGCCGCTTTTTCGTTGCCTGACGCGCCCCCGGCCGCCGGCGCGCGCACCGGCGCGGATTTGAACTGCGCAAGGTGAAGGTCGAGGCCGGCAGCCGGCCCATCCCCCACATGTCGATTTTTGACAGAACGGTACGCGGCGAGCTGCGGCGCGGACTAGCGAATCGCCTGTGCAGGAAGGGATTGGGCGACCGTCGTTCGATTTTAGCGCTGGAATTCGAAAATGCGGTCTTTTCGCCACAGTTGGTCAAAAGCGTAACGGAATCTGCCAAACGGGTGACGGCGGAGTTGACGCAGGCGCCAACTCCTATTGAGGGTCCGCGGCCCGGGCGCCTCCCCGCACCCGCTCCAACAATATGCAAAACACGAGACCGGACGGCGCGTCCGCCTGGGCCTCGGGAGGATCTTATGTCTCGCAACACCGCGCCCCTGCGCGCAATCCTGGTCGCCGGCGCTTCGTTCGCCGCGCTGGCCGCCTTCGCCCAACCCGCCCTCGCCCAGGCCGCCGACGACGGCAACACGCTCGAAGAGCTGGTGATCACCGCCGAGAAGCGCGAGCAGTCCCTGCAGGACGTTCCGGTCGCCGTCTCGGCCTTCACCTCCGAGCGCCGCGACATCGCCGGCATCACCGGCATCCAGGACTTCGTGAACTTCACGCCGGGCATGAACTACTCCGGCACCGACCGGGTCAGCCTGCGCGGCGCCGGCCGCAACACCTTCTACATCGGCAACGACCCGGGCGTGGCGTCCTACTCGGACGGCTTCTACTCGGCCTCGTCGTCGGAACTGTTCAAGACCCCGATGTTCATCGAGCGGACGGAAATCCTCCGCGGTCCGCAAGGCACCCTGTACGGCCGTAACGCCATCGGCGGCGCCATCAACCAGATCTCCAAGCGCCCGGCGCAGGAGTTCGGCGGCGAGATCCGTGCGGCCTACGGCAACTACGACCGCACCCGCATCGAAGGCGTGGTCTCCCTGCCCGTCGCCGAGAACCTCCGCTTCAAGGTCGGCGGCAGCCAAGACCATCAGCGCGACGGCTTCATCAAGAACATCGGCACCGCCAACGACGCCGGCACGATCAAGCGCACCTACTTCGAATTCCAGGTCGAGGCCGAGCCGACCGAAAAGCTGTCGATCTTCGCCCGCTACAACCGCTCGAGCTGGGACGACACCACGGGCGTGGGCGACCGCCTCGCGAACCTGACCACGCCGTACGACACCACCCGCGTCTTCGGCCTGATCGGCTCGCTGCAGGTCAACCCGCAGTTCGGCTACGCGACGGCCAACCCGGGCGTCACCGATCCCTACAAGATGAACACCAACACGGATGGCTACGGCCAACTCCGTGGCAACCACGTGCTGACCACGACGGTCGCCTACGACCTGGGCTTCGCCTCGCTGAAGTACATCGGCGGCTTCCAGCAGTACAATTACCAGACGGGCGGCGACTACGATAACACCAGCCGCACCACCGGCATCCCGGGCATCCTCGCGGGTCAACTGTACTTCCCGACCCAGACGACCGACTTCAACGAGCACAAGCGCTACTTCTCGAACGAGGTGAACCTGACCTCGAACGGCGATGGTCCGCTGCGCTGGATCGTCGGCGCCTATCAGTACAAGGAAGAATACCGTCAGCGCATCCAGCTCGGAAACCCGAACCAGGCTGCCCTGGCCACCCCGCTGACGCTGGCTGGTACCGCCGCGGCGGCGAACCCGCTGCGCAACTTCGCCGACACCCAGGCGACCCTGACCTCGCGGGCCTTCGCGGTCTTCGGCCAGGCGACCTATGCGTTCAACGAGCAGTTCGCGGTCACCGGCGGCCTTCGCTACACCAAGGACAAGAAGAGCGGCACCGAGTACCAGCGCCTGATCATTCAGTCGCCGGCCATCGCGGGCGGCGCCGTCGCCTTCGACGTGTCGACCGACATCGATCCGACCACCGCCGGCGTTCAGAACTTCCGCGCGCTGAAGAACAGCTGGGACGCCGTCACCGGCGTGCTGAACCTGGACTGGACTCCGGACACCGACACCCTCGGCTATGCGAAGTACAGCCGCGGCTACAAGTCGGGCGGCTTCCTGCTGGGCACCCTGTCCGTGCAGCCTGAGGCCAAGCAGGAACAGGTCGACGCCTTCGAACTCGGCCTGAAGAAGACCATCGCCAAGCGCTTCCAGATCAATGCGGCGGCCTTCTACAACGACTATAAGGACCTGCAGCTCAACCTGTCGCAGCTGAACGCGGCCGGCACGGCGGCGGCGAACAACTTCGTCAACGTCGACGCCGAGGCCTATGGCCTGGAACTGGAAGCCATCTGGCGCCCGATCAACAACCTCGATCTGTCGGCCAGCTACGGCTACCTGCACACCAAGATCACCAAGGGCTGCTGCTTCTACGATCCGGCGGATCCGGGCGCGCTGAGCCCCAACGCCACCCCCTCGGGCGGCTCGGTGACCTCGAACGGCACGCGCCTGGTGTTCCAGACCCTGAAGGGTTCGCGGATCTACCAGTCGCCGGAGAACAAGTTCGCCGGCAACGCCAACTACACCTTCGACTTCGAGCCGGGCTCGCTGATCCTGTCGGCGACCTACACCTGGACGGACGAGACGTTCTACCAACCGTTCAAGAGCGACGCGAACAAGGTGAAGGCCTACGACGTCACCGACTTCCGCGTCCTGTGGAACGACGTGGACAACCGCTACACCCTGATCGGTTACGTGAAGAACGCCTTCGACCAGAAGGGCTTCACGTCCAACGGCTCGACCACGCCGACCGCGATCTTCGCCAACCCGAACCCGGGCACGACGTCGATCGTCCAGACGAGCACCGCCATCACGCGGGGCCTGATCCAGCCGCGCACCTACGGCGTCGAGCTGCAGTACCGCTTCTAGTTAAGGCGCGTTTCCTCCCATATTGCGTGCCGACTTACGGGGCGGCGGACCATGTGTCCGCCGCCTCTTTTCTTTGGGCGAGGGCGAGGTCGCCGCTTCTTTTTGACGCGATGCCGAGATTCGCACCTGCGCGGTGGCGAGATTTAACCTCTACGCAAGTGCTGACCGCACAGAATGGGTACGTAAAGTTCCTCCTCCCCGGCGGCTCATGTCCCTCCCCGAGTTCTTTTTCGACCGCGTCACGGCCGACATCCGCCAGCAAATGGACGGCATGCTGGCCCTGACCGACCAGCTCGGGCGCCAGCGCCTGACAGCGGACGGGGAAGCGTGCGTGGCCAGCGTGGCGGAGGCGGCCGATAGCGTCCGACGGATGCTCGACACCGCGCTCGACTTGAAAAACGTCTCGGCCGACGGCTTGGCCCTCCGGGTCGAACCGATCCGCCTGCGAGAGCTGATGGACGAGATCGAGGCGCGCTGGCGCCCACGGGCTGCTGCGGCCGGCGTTACGCTGCTGGTGTCGTACGACGGCGATCCCGAGGCCGCGGCCACGGCGGACCGCAAGCGCCTGTTGCAGATCTTCGATGGTTTCATCGGCGAGGCCGTCGGCGCCCAGGCGCGCGGCGCGGTCGAAGCCGGCCTCTTCGCCGTCAGCACCCCGGACGGGGTGCGGTTGGAGGGCCGGGTGCGCGGCCCACGCGATTGCGGCTGGGACGAGCAAGACGCCGAAGTCCGGATCCGCGCCATCGAGGAGCGCCTGGGGCTCGAGGTCGCGCTGGGAGCCATGCTTGCGCGCCGCCTCCTGGCCGGCATGCGGGGCGAGCTGCGCAAGGAAGCCAATGCGGGCGCCTCCGACACGGCCACCTTCGTCCTTGACCTGGCGCCAATCGCCGATGCCGTGGAAGAACCCGCCGAAGAGACCGGACGCGCCGCCCACATCCTGGTAGTCGACGACAACGCCACCAACCGGATGGTCGCCCAGTCCCTTGTCGAGATGTTCGACTGCACCAGCGAGTCGGCGGAGGACGGTGAAGAAGCTGTCGAGGCCGCGCGCACTGGGCGCTTCGACCTGATCCTGATGGACATCAAGATGCCGCGCATGGATGGCATCGCCGCCACCCGCGCAATCCGGGCGATCCCCGGCGCGGTCGGGGCCACGCCGATCATCGCCCTGACCGCCAACGCCGACCCGGACGACGCCGAGGCCTATCTGGCCGCCGGCATGAACGGGGTGGTGGAGAAGCCGATGAAACCCGAGCAGCTGCTGGCCGCGCTGCAGCAGGCGCTCGATCCCGAGCGGAGCGCCGCGGCCGCCTGAGCCAGCGGGCTGGGCCGGCCCCAGCAACACGACCGTTTCACCTGCAACTTTCTTGCGTCGGGACCGCCTATTGCGCGCCTCGCCGCAATCCCTTAGGTCGCGAACTCCTGTTTTGGGGGAGTTTTATGTCCGAGGCGAAGACCGGCGCGGCGCCGTCCCTGGACGCCGTGCGCCAGCGTATCGATGCATTGGACACCGAGCTGCTGCGCCTGCTCGACGAGCGCGCCTCGCTGGCCCGGACCGTGGCGGTCGCAAAGGCGGCGGCTGGCGACGGGCACAAGTTCGCCCTGCGTCCCGCCCGCGAAGCGGCCATCCTGCGCCGTCTGATCGCCGCCGAGCGCGTTGCGGCGAGCCCCAGCCTGGTGACGCGCGTCTGGCGCGAGATGATCGGCGATAGCCTGTCGGTGCAGGGGCCGTTCCACCTCAACGTCTGGGGCGGCCGTGATCCAGGCCGTGCGGTCGAGCTGGCCCGGCAACGTTTCGGCGCCGCCCCGCCCCTGCGCCAGCTCGCCAAGGCCGAGGAGGCTCTGGCCCAGGCGCGGACGCCGGGCGGCGTGGCGATCTGCGCGCTCACGCCGGACAGCGCCTGGTGGGGCCGGATGCTGGCCGAGCCGCAGTTGCAGGTGTTCGCCGCCCTACCCTGCCTGGCGGCGTGGGGACCGATGTCGGCCCTGGCGGTGGCGGCGGTGGACGTGGAGCCCACGGGCGATGACCGCACCTTCTGGGTGACCGACGCGTCGGGATCGGCGGCGTCGATCGAAGAGGCGCTTGGTCGGGACGGCGTCGCCGCCGACCTGGTCGCCGAGGCCGGCGGGCTCAAGCTGTTCATGTTGGCTGGGTTCTATCAGCGGCATGACGAGCGGCTGGCGCGCGCACCGGGCCGTCTGTCGGGCGTGATCGGGGCTGCACCGGCGCCGCTCGACGTGTAAGAGGTCGCTCCAGCCGACACCGGCCCTGCTCGACCCCGAACCTGCCATGTCAGACACGTCTGTCCCCCTCGACCGCGCCAAGGCGGCCAAGCCCATGCCCAAGCCCGGGATCATGGACATTCACGCCTACGTTCCCGGAAAGGCGCAAGCGGACGGGGTCGAAAACCCGATCAAGCTGTCGGCCAACGAGAACATCCTGGGATCCAGCCCGATGGCCCGCGCCGCCTTCGTGGGGGCCGCCGACGAAATGCAGGTCTATCCGGACAGCCGGACCAGCATCCTCCGCGACGCCATCGCCACGCGATTCCGCCTCGAGCCGGAGCGGCTGATCTTCGGCTGTGGGTCGGACGAGGTATTCGCCCTGCTGAACCAGGCGTTCCTGGAGCCCGGCGACAACATCGTGCAGGGCGAATTCGCCTTCGCCGCCTTTGCGATCGGCGCCCACGCCTGCCAGGCGCAGGTGAAGGTGGCCAAGGAGCCCAACTACCGCATCGACGTGGACGAGATGCTGAAGGTGGTCGATGAGCGCACCCGCATCATGTTCCTCGCCAACCCCGGCAATCCGACGGGCACCTGGATCCCGTTCTCCGAGGTGCTGCGACTGCATGCGGCGCTGCCTCCCAGCGTCGTGCTCGTTCTGGACGGAGCCTACAGCGAGTTCGCCACGGACCCCGCGTTCCAGGACGGCCTGGACTTCGCCCGCGGCACCGACAACGTCGTGGTCACCCACACGTTCTCGAAGCTGCACGGCCTGGCCGCGCTGCGGGTGGGCTGGGGCTATGCGCCGGCCGATATCGTCGCCGCCGTGGACCGCATTCGGCTGCCGTTCAACACCTCCATCGCCGGACAGCGCGCGGCCGTCGCGGCCCTGGCGGACGAGGACTTCCAGGCTCGCTCCATCGCGCACGTCGACCAGTGGCGTTCGTGGCTTTCGCAACAGCTCGGCGGGCTGGGGCTGGAGGTTGTGGGCCCCTCGGCGACCAACTTCGTGCTGGTGGGCTTCCCGACCGCACCGGGGCGGACTGCGGCCGACGCGGACGCTTATCTGAGCGCGCGGGGTCTGCTGACGCGGCGGGTGCTGAACTACGGCCTGCCCGACCACCTGCGCATCACCATCGGCCTGGAAGAGCACAACCGCGCCGTCGTCGAGGCGCTCTCGGCGTTCATGGCCCGCTGAGGCGGCTCAGGGCGTTGGACGCGATCCGACCTGCTCCAGCAGACTCTGGGCCTCCCGAACAAAGGCGCTGACCACCTTGGGCGCAAAGGGATTCTGCGTCTGGATGGCGGTGAACAGCTCGAAGGTGTCGGCGCCGATCAGGCCGCACAGCTCCAGGAGGTGCTGGTAGGACCGCGTCGCCAGCCGCTCATCCGGGATGCCGAGATTGACCAGCGAGCGGCCGATCAGGTGGGTCAGCGCCTGGACGTAGGCCATCTCCTCATCGTGTTCCTCCGGCGTGGCGACGGTGACCGCCAGGCCCAGCTCCCGGCCGAAGGCGGCGACGTGCTCATGCCGATCGCCACGGACCGGGCAGACCACGAAACGCTGGCCCGCCAGGCCCTGACGCGCGCTCTGCGGGCCGAACAGGGGATGGGTGGCGACGATGTCGACGTGCGCGGGCAGCAGCTCGACCATCCACTGCGACGGCAGCACCTTCACCGACCCCACGTCGATCACCAGGGCGCCCGGCGACAGCATCGGCGCGATAGCGGCGAACAAGTCGCGCATGGCCACGACGGGCACGGCCACGACCACGATCTCCCGCGCCGCGGCGGCCGCGATCGGGCCAAAGGCGACGCCGGCGTCGCGGGCGCGGGCCTCGGCGTCCGGCGCGGCGTCGGCGACCATGACGTCGAAGCGGGTCTTGAGCACGCTCGCCGCCAACTGCCCGAACTGGCCGAAGCCGATGAGACCCAAGCGTTGCATGCCGCTCGATAGCCGGATCGGCGGACCGGGGCAAACCTCGACCCGGCGACGTTCCTGCCACATTGAGGCAATATCCCCGTAACAGTGTCGGGCGTTATTCGCTGATCATTTCCGGAGACTCGAAACCCATGCGCACCTTCGTTCTCGCCGCGGCCGCGACCGCCGCTCTGCTCAGCGCCGCTGGTGCGGCCCAGGCCCAGATGCCGGCGCCCGCCGACATCATCAAGAACTGGGACAAGAACGGCGACGGCGCCGTGGACAAGGCGGAGTGGACGGCCGCCGGTCGCCCCGCCGAACGCTTCGACGCCGTCGACGCCAACAAGGACGGCAAGGTCACCGCCGCCGAGCTGGAAGCCGCGATGGCGGCCATGCGCGCCCGCGGCGGCTAAACCTGCGAGAGGAGGCCGGCTTGACCGGCCTTCCTTTTCGCCCGATATTCACCCTTAGAGGTGAATATGTTGGACACGACCCTGGCGGCGTTGGCAGATCCGACGCGGCGGGCGATCCTGAGCCGATTGGCGCAAGGCGACGCGCGGGTGACGGACGTCGCCAAGCCGTTCGCGATCTCGCTGAACTCCGTCTCGAAGCATGTGCGGATGCTTGAGCGCGCGCAGCTAATCCGCCGCCGTATCGAGGGCCGCGAGCACATCCTATCCCTCAATCCCGGGCCGTTGGACGAGGCCGGCGACTGGATCTCGGCGCAACGGAAATTGTGGGCCTGGCGACTGGGCGAACTGGAGAAGGTGCTGATCGATGGCTGAGCTGACCGTGACTCACCACTTCCCGTTCCCAGCGGAGCGCGTGTTCGACGCCTGGCTGGATCCGGCCCTAGCGCGGCGTTTTCTGTTCACCGCACCCGGGGGCGAGGTCGTTCGTTGCGAGATCGACCCGCGGCCCGGCGGGCGCTTCACCATCGTCGACCGCCGCGATGACATGGGCGAGATGAGCGGCGACATTGAGCATGTCGGCGTCTACCTGGAAATCGACCGGCCCCGCCGATTGGTCTTCACCTTCGCCGTGCCCCGGTTCGATCCGACCGAGACCCGCGTGACCGTAAAGATCACACCGGACGGCGACCGCTGCAGCCTGACCCTGACCCACAGCGACGTCCCGCCCGACTGGGTCGAGCAGGATCGCGAGGGCTGGACGATGATCCTGGCCGCGCTGGAGCCGGCGCTCAGCTAGCGGGCTTGGCGGGCTCGATCCACCAGCCCTTCTCGCCGCGGGAGCAGGCGGCGACGTCGTCCATGATCTCGGCATGCGTGGCGTCTTCGAAGCCCATGTCGATCAGCGGCTTGCCGTCGATATAGATGTACACCGACGTCGCCCGACGGAGGGCGAATTGGGCCTGACTATCCAGGTTCTCCTCTGCGAACATGTAGTCCTTGCCGTCATAGCCCGGCGTGAACTCGAAGCTGTATTTGTCCGTCTCGACCCGGCCCTTGCGCCCCCGCTTCATTGCCTTGGGGGCGGCGATGCCAAAGCCCATCTGCCCATCCGCCGCGGTCAGCGTGAAGGCGAATCCGTCCGCCAGAGGCGCCACGGCCGTGCAGAACCCGGGCTCCGCACCGACCTGCATGCGCCAAACGCCGCCCTTGTGCACCGGCAGAGGCGCCTCGTCCGCCGTATCGGCGACAAGGCCCTTGCCCCACCAACCGCTCTGCCCCTTGGAGCACGCGGTGACGCCGTCCAGCGCGGAGTCGAAGCCAGTCCCCTCAAAGGTCATCGCGGCGACCATGCGACCGTCCGTGAGGATCCGCACTTGGCGCGCCAACCGCAGGGCCGCCAGCGCGCGAGCGTCCAACTCGCCGTCGCTATAAAGCGCGGTCGTTTCGCCGGCGTAGGCGGGCTTGAAATCGAAGCCATAGGCTTCGGTTTCGATCCGTCCGCGTTTGCCACGCTCCAATCCGGCGCGCCCGAACAAGGCGAAGGTCACCTTGCCGTCCACGGCCCGCAGCAAGAACACACTGCCGCCCTGCAGCGTCATGCTGGCGGCGCAGGCTGCGCCGTCGACGTCGATCGCCCAGTAACCCTCCTTGTTCATCACCGCATTTTGTGGGGCGGCGCTTGCCGGCGTAGCGGCAAGCAGAATGGCAGCAAGGCCGGCCAGAAATCGCACGAACAATGGACACCCCCGCTCCAGGTTGGGGCAGTCTGCCGCACAACCCTGAATAATCGCTTAGCTCACATCTAGCTTAGCCATGGGCAGAGCGCTTGAAAAGAACAAATAAAGAACTCTAGTCCGCACTGCCCAGCGCTAGGAACGCCTCCACCTGCTCGATCGCCTCTACCAGGGTGAGGCGCTGGAGTTCGACGCCAGGCGGCAGGCCGCTGAACAGGCGGGTGGGCGCGGCGGCGTCGAGCATGACGAAGATCCCCTTGTCGTCGGCGCGGCGGATCAGGCGGCCGAAGGCCTGGGCGATGCGGGCGCGGGCGATGCCGTCGTCGTAGGTCTTATTGCCGAAGCGGGCGCGGCGAGCCTTGTGCAGGATGTCCGGGCGGGGCCACGGCACGCGGTCGAACACCAGCAGGCGAAGGGAGCGACCCGGCACGTCCACGCCGTCGCGGACCGCATCCGTGCCCAGCAGGCAGGCGTCCTGCTCGGCGCGGAAGATGTCCACCAGGGCGCCGACCTCCAGCGGGTCGACGTGCTGGGCGTAGAGGGCCAGCCCCTTGTCGGCGAGGGGTGCGGCGATCCGTTCGTGCACGGCGCGCAGGCGGCGAATGGCGGTGAACAGGCCCAGCCCCCCGCCCCCAGCCGCCAGGAACAGCTCGCGCATGGCTGCCGCCACCTGCCGGGCGTCGTCCTTGCTGACATCTGTGACCACCAGGGCGCGAGCGTTCGAGGCGTAGTCGAAGGGCGAGGCCAGCTTCAGGGTTTTGGGCCGTTCGGGCAGGCGGGCGGCGCCGGTGCGCATCTCGGCCAGGGCGAAGGGGTCGTCGAGGGTGGGGTCGGCCAGGGTGGCGGAGGTGACCAGCACCCCATGCGCCGGGGTGATGACGGCGTTGGTCAGGGGCTCGGTGGGGTCCACCCAGTGGCGGCGGCAGGCGGCGTCTACGGCTCGGCCATACATGATCGTGGCTTCGAACCAGTCGACGAAGTCGGGGTCGTCCTCGGCGTCCTCGTCGATGGCGCGGAGCATGGCGCGCCAGGCGGGCAGCTGCATTCTCGCCCTCCGGTCGAGCCCTCTCAGGGCGCCCTCTATGCGTGCGCGCTCGGAGCCGGAGAGGGTCTCGGCGTCGGCGTCGAGGACGTCCTCCAGGGCGCGGGCCAGGGCCAGCAGGGGCGCCTCGAGGCGGGCCAGGGCCTGGGCGGCCTCGCGGGCGGTGGCGCGGACCAGGTCCAGGGCCGGCCGGGCGGCGCACTCCATCCCCACCTCGGACGGCTGGGCGCGGGCGCGCAGCTGCTCCAGCACGGCGACGACGAAGTGCTCGATCGGCCCGCTGGGGTTCACCTCGCCGTTGGGGCTGGCGATCCGCCCGGACCAGCCCTCGCCCGGCAGGGCCGCCGCCCCGCGGATCGCCTCGTCCAGGGCGGTCCGCGCCTCCTCCCGATCCCCCAGGATGTCCAGCAGCCGGGCTTCCAATCCCCGCCCCCGCCGGCCGCGCCCCTCCGGCCCCCGGATCCAGCGGCGCAGCTCGGCCGACTCCGCCCCGGACAGGGCCGCGGAGAACGCGCTATCCGCCGCGTCGAACAGGTGGTGGCCCTCGTCGAAGACGATGCGCTTGAGCTGGGTGGTCTCCCCGTCCCCCTTCGACCCCCGCGCCGCCCGGGCGCCGTCGAACGCCGCCTGGGTCAGCACCAGGGCGTGGTTGGCGATGACGATGTCCGCCCGGCGCGAGCCGCGGATCGCCTTCTCCACGAAACAGGTGCGGTAGTGGGCGCAGCCCGCATGGACGCACTCGCCCCGCCGGTCGACCAGGTTGGCCGGCGTCGCCGCCGCCGCCGGCTGGATCGCGAACAGGCCGGGCAGCCAGGCCGGGAAGTCGCCCCCCGTCATGTCCCCGTCCCGCGACGCCCGCGCCCAGCGCGACACCAGCGCCAGGCCCACCAGGTCGGCGCCGCCGAGCTGGGCCGTGTTCACCTGCTCCTGGAAGTTCAGCAGGCAGAGGTAGTTCTCCCGCCCCTTGCGGACCACGGCCTTCTTCTGGCGCACCTTCTCGTCGGGATAGATGGCCCGGCTCTCGCGCTCGATCTGGCGCTGGAGCGCGCGGGTGTAGGTGGAGACCCACACCGCCGGCCCGTTGGCCTCGGCCCAGAGGGAGGCCGGCGCCAGATAGCCCAGGGTCTTGCCGACGCCGGTCCCCGCCTCCGCCAGCATGAAGTTGGGCTCGTTCTCGCGGTCGCGGGGCTGGAAGACGTGGGCCGTCTCGGCGGCGTAGTCCACCTGGGCGGGCCGCGCCTCGTCCAGGCCCGCCTGCGTCAACAGCTGCTGCAGCCGCGCCGTCGACTGGGCGGCGGTCACCGGCTTCGACCCCGGCTCGCCGGGCGGCGCCTCGGCCTCCCACTCGGTCAGCCGCGACCAGACGTCGAGGCCCGACGAGCGGAACATGTTGCCGGCGGGGGCCGCGCGCAGGGCGCCGATCACCGCCGACCCCCAGGGCCAGCCGACCCGCGCCAGGGTCTCGGCCACCGCCAGCGCCTCCTCGCGGCTGGGCTGGGGGGTCAGCGCCAGTTCGGCCAGCAGGGCCTTGACCGCCTCTTGCAGGGTCGCGGCCTGCTGCTCCGGCGTCTTCGGCTCGGCCAGCCCCAGCGCCTGGGCCAGGCCCGCGGCGGAGGGGGCGGTGAACTGGGCGGGCCGCACGAAGGCGAAAAGCTCCAGCGCGTCGAAGATCCGCGGCGTGCGCGGCGGGGCGTGCAGGCCCAAGCGCCGCGCCGTCATGGTGGCGTGGGCAAGAAGGACGGGGGCGGTCTCGAAGAGGTCGCGGGCGTCGGGCGCGCGCAGCGGCTGGGCGTCACCGGCGGGGGTGCAGACGGCGCAGCGGGGGCCGGGCAGGACGACGAGCGCCGGGGCCAGGGTCAGTTGAGTCGGGGGGGCGGACACGCTCGCAGGGTATTCGGGGCGGGGCGTGGACGAAAGGGGAACTCTGGGGGTGGTTGGGAGTCTGGTTGTAAGCGCGGCAGCTGCGGCGCACCGGCCGAGCGGAGCCTTCGCCCCACTCGGCCGAAGCCCGGCTACCAGGCCCAGACGCCGGTGATCATCCCCGCGTGGCTTTGGGTCTCGCCCGCACCCTCGTAGCGATAACCCACGCTGATCTTCGCCCGTGCGCTCACCGCCGCGTCGAGGCCGACGCCCAGGCGCACGGCCGTCTTGCCCGGCGAGCTTGAGACCACCTCGAACGCCGCACCCTGCAGGCGAGTGTCGAGCTTGGTGCGATCATCGTTCAACTCGCGCAGGACGAAGGCCAGAGCGAAGGGGGTGACCTTGGCGCCGCCCAGCATCGCTTGGCCCTCGACACGCACCCCAACGCGGGCCTGAAGCGCGTCGCGGGTCAGCTTGTCAAAACTGAGCGCTGTGACGGGGTCGCCGCCCTCGACCACCGCGTCACGCTTTATCCGGTCCTTGCCGAGGCCCGCCGCGAGAGTCACCGACGCCGCACCAAGGTCCAGGACGCGGCCTGCCTCAACATCGGCAGCGAGGGACGTCCCCTCCGGTTTCGCGTAGGTCGCGCCGCGCATCGCCTTGTACAGATCCGACCCCGCCGCCACGACGCCGTTGGCGTACCACTGGCCCGAGCGCCAGCCGGCGTAGGCCAGACCCTGGTAGCTGAAGCTGCGGCCCATGCCGAGTGCGCCCGCCTTAACCTCGGTCTCGGCGTAGGCCACCGCGCCGCCCAAGCGGACGGTCGGGCTCACCATGCGGTCGGCGCCCACCACCACGCCGGCGCGGTCGGCGCGATAGCGGCTGGCTGCGCCGTCGGCGCCCACCTTGCGGGTCTCGCCCGAGACCTGGGCCCAGACGCCCGCGTCGCGCGTGCTCATCCGTTCCGAGATCTCCGCGCGCACCGCACGATTGCCCTGAAGCACAGCTTCGACGCCGTCGGCGTGGACCTCGCCCGCGGCGCGCTCGAACACGCCGGCGATCTGACTCTCGTTCAGGCCCACCAGACTGGCGGTGAAGGCGTTGGGGACTGTCCGCAAGACATCGACCGCACCGGCCACAGCCTCTGCGTTACGGTTGCTAAGCGCCAGCGCCGCATAGCGTTCCGGCGTCACCGCCAGCACCACCGCGTTGGGCGCATAGAACACCTCGAACCGCGCGTTGATCGGCATCCCGGTGGCGGGTTGGACCAGGGTCGAGAACGCCCCCGTGACCCCGCCTTGCGCCGTGACGACGGTGTAGGCGTCACCAATGCGTGGCGTGTAGCTGTTGGTGGCGTCACCGGTGATCCCGCGCGTTATCGGCGCGATGGTCCCCGCGGCCTTGAAGACGCTGCCGGAGCCCGTCAGCACCAGGGTGTCGTGATGACCCGCCCCGATCCCAGGCGTCGGCCCGTCGATGTCCAGCGCCAGCACACCCCCAGCGTCCTGGGTCACGCTGCCGGCCACCACCAGGCGGCCGGGCGAGTTGCCGGGCGACAGAATTCCTCGCACCTGCATGGCGCCCTCGATCAGACCGCTGCCGCCCACGCTGGCGCCCGGGCTCACGAAGACATTGCCGGCGAACGTGTTGTTGAAGCTGAGTTGGCCTTCCTCCACGCAGGCGCCGATGGCGTTGGCGCCTGCGCCCATGAGGTTGAGTTGGCCGGCGCCCGCCTTGATGAAGCAGGCGTCGCCGCTGAGCTGGCCTGTCAGCACGACTCGCCCGGCGCCGGTATCGAAGCGGGCGTTGCCCCCGGCGATGTCTACGTCCTGGGTGACGGTCAAGTTCGTCGCGGTCACGAAGCGGGTGTCGGCGTTCAGAACGATACGACCATCCACCGCGCCGAGCGCCGCCTGAGAGTCTGCGACCACGGTCCCGCCCTGAATATCCAGCACCTCTAGCGTGCTGGCGCCGGAGAGCGTCAGCGTGCCCGCGCCGACCTTCTTCAGCGTGCCGCCCCCGGCGATCTCGCCGGTCAGCGCGACGTCGTTGGCCATGGTGTCCAGGGTGAAGGCGCCGCCGCTTTCAATTTCCAGCTTACGGGCGAGGGTCAGGCCAGACAGGGCGCGCAGTTCGCCGCCGGCGAGGGTCAACGAAGCGTCCGCCGCGCCCAGCGCCGCATCGCTATCGATAGCCAGCACGCCCGCGCCGAGGGTCACGCCGCCGAAGGTGTTCGCGCCGGTCAGCGTCAGCACGCCATCGCCCAGCTTGTTGAGTTTGCCAGCGCCGCTGATGACGCCGGCCAGCGTGAGATCGTGGCCGGCGGTGTCGATGCCGCCGCCCGCCGCCATGACCGTGAGATCGGTCGTGACCTCGCCGGTGGCGCTGAGGGTCAGTGTCCCGCCCTCGAACACCGGCTTCACCTTACCGTTGGTCAGGTCTTCGGCCGAATAGGTCCCGCCTGCTGCGATATTGGTCGGCGGCGGCGGATCGGAGGCCTGAGACGCGCTGCCGCCGTTGGCGGTCACCGCCGCAGCGATATCCGTTCCGAAAATGTAGCTGTAGCCGAGGTTTATCGAGGCGCCATTCGCCAGACTCCCGATCGTGAACGCCATGCCGATCGTGTAGTCGCCGTTCCCCAGGAACGTCCCGGCCAGGTAGCCGGCGGGCGCCGCCGTGAAGCCCGGCGCGCCGGTGACGTGCGATGTGGGGTCGTTCGAGTAGAGCCCGATTACGTACTTCGAGACCGTGGCCTCGGCGTAGATCAAATCCGTGCCGGGCGTGGAGCCCGAACCTTGGAAGTTGTTGGTCGCGCTGCTGTCGCCCGGCGCGGCGATGGCGTCCGGGTCGGTCAAGCGCACGAAAGATAGACCGGTGATGTCGGTGAGCGCCGTGATCTTAGTCTCGATCTGGAGCTGCTGACCTGCGGCGTTGAAGTGATAGTCATGCGTCACCGACAGCGTGCTGCCGTAGGTCCCGGTCCATACAACCCGCTGGTCGAAGGTCGTGCCATTGTACGCCACGCCGTTGTAGGTGCTCAGCGAGCCGCTGACCTGCGCCGACCCTACCGAGGTGTTGCTGTTGGTGGCCGTGAACGCCCCGCCGCTGGTCGTGCCGACCAGTACGAAGGCCTCCTGCGGCGAGCCCGGCGTCAGATAGTCGTACGCCGGGTTGAACGTGCCCGTACCCGTGCCGTCGTAGAGGATGCCGGGGGGCGTCGCGCCGCCGCTGCCCAGGGTGCCAGCCTGGTTGACGCCGATCTTGAGATAGTCGCCCAGCAACACCTCGCTGGCCGGTGTCGCCAGGGCCGCCGACGGCGCCGCCAGCGCTGTGAGCGCGCTCCCGGCCAGCGCCGCCAGCGCCAACCGCCGCCGCGCGGGACTCAGCCGCTGAACTAGATTGAAATCCAGGCCTTCCGAATGCCCGGCGGCGACAACAAGAACACGAAACACTGATCAGCCCCACACTCATTGAGAGGCTGCCCAACTATCGGGCGCTGGTTACCGCGACGGTTTTTCAAGCCCGCGTCAAATCGGCGCGACGCCTGGCGCCGTTGCTCGGCGGACGCGCCGTTCGTCTAACCAATCCCTGCCGCCGGCATACTCAAAGTGGGGCGCCGGCTCTTATGGGATCGCCGTCCGACGTTTGCAGGACACCGTCTCGGCGCTGAGCGTGCCCCACCGCCCGGACGCCTCAAGGACAAGCCGCAGGCGGTCGCGCTGGCGCGCGATCCTTGTCCAGCTCTTCGTTGCGCTGCGGGCGTTCGTTGCCGCGATCAGTCCCTCGGACTGATCGCCCGGGCTAGCGCCCGACCGCGCCTCACCCCGCCCGGGCGCGGAAGCGGCCCGCCGACGGACAGCAGGCGTTGTGGGGATCGGTATCGTGCCCCTGAAACCGCGCCAGTCGGTTCTGGCGCAAAGCGCACCTTCAGCGAGCTAGAGGCGATTTCGCAGCAAGCCGGCCACAATCATCAGCGTGGCCGTGGGACTTTAAACGGACGTCGCGGGCAGATCGCCGAGGAAGTCGCGCTTACCCAATTGCATCCCTCGCGCCCGCAGCAGGTCGTAGGCTGTCACCGCATGAAAATAGAAATTTGGCAGGGCATAGCCGATGAGGAAGTTCTCGGCGGTGAAGTCGCGCTTCAGGTCCTTGAACTCAAAGCGGACCGACTTGCCGACGTAGCTGTCCAGCTCGGCGGGCTCGACGGCGGCAAGCTCCAGGCGCGCCCCGGCGACCTTGTCGCGAAGCTCGGCGAAGGTCGCCGGCGGCATCGACAAGCTGGGCGTCGCGAAGCCAGCGCGGACGCTCTGGACCGCACCGATCGAATGCTCGGCGGTTGACTTCACCTGATAGGTAAACGGCAACATGTCGGCAATCAGGCGGGCAGCGATAACCTCTTCCGTGGGGGTATTGGTCTCTGCGCACCATGCCTCAGCGCGGTCGACGAGCCGACCGACCGAGCCAAGGATCTGCAGGTAGGGCGGGATGGTTGCGGCATGCAACGAGAAGCTCATCTGGTGTCGTATCCTCTGGCGAGCGCCAAGCTAGATCGCGTCTGGACGCCTGGGCAAGCTGCCTAGGACGACCCCTGCTATCCCATCCATCCGATATGCGGCTGGGGCGGTCTCAGGTCGAGCTAGGCCCCTTTCGGAACGTCCGCTTGATGGCGTCGTCACAATGTCCGCTCATGGCGCCGAGCTGACATCCGACCTGGCTGGGGGTTAGGCGCCTGAGACGGGTGGGAAGCGAGCATCCGCCATGCCATCCTGCGACCTGACGAGCAGGAGTGCGTAGCGTGCAGAAGACGATGATCGCGATCGCCCTGGTCGCCTGTTTGATGGGCTCGGGCGCGATGGCCCAGACCGCCGCGACGGTGCGGATGCCGCCGGAGAT
>CAZNPJ010000019.1:0-21295 GCA_964575195.1 uncultured Phenylobacterium sp. | reverse complement strand
GGCGGGGGCGGCGGGGGCGGCGGCGGGGGCGGCGGAGCCGCGAACAGGTAGCGCAGGCCCAGCGTCACCGACTGGTCCTTGTACTTGCCCGAGAACACGCCCGGCTGCAGGCCCGAAGACAGGCTGCCCGTCGAGGTGAAGTCCAGATCCGAGCCGGCCAGGTAGCGGTAGGTCAGGTCGACGCTGAGCTGGTCAGTCGCCTTCCAGGCCAGACCGGCGATCGCTTGGTAAGCGAAGGCGGTGTCCGAGTCGTCGATCGTCAGGTTCTGGATGGCGTTCGCCGCCGTCACCGGAGCCGGAACGTTCGAGAACTGACCCGTCACGTCCATCTTGACGTGGTTCACACCGACGCCAGCGCCGATGAAGGGGTTCAGGGCCGAGCCGGGCAGGATGTCATAGATGATGTTGCCCATGACGGTCCAAGCCGCCACGTCGCCGTCGGGCGAGCCGCAGGCCGGCGAGCCGGTGGTGCGGGTCACGCCGGGGGTGCAGAGACCCACGACCGACTGGTTCGAGCCACCGCGGACCGAATCGATGTCGCCGCTGCGATAGCCAGCTTCCAGTTCGATGCGCCAGTGGTCGTTCAGCTGATAGCCGAGACGGGCGAAGCCGGCCCAGTCGTCTTTCTGGTTGAAGTCCCAGTTGTAGGGCGTGCCGTTAGCGGCGTTGTTCGACGAGGTGGCGTCGATGCCGTCGGGCCAGTGGTAGCCAAGGTCGACAGCGCCGTACCAACCTTCTTGAGCAGAGGCGCCGGACGCGGCGAACGCCGCCGCCATTGCGACCCCAGCCAGGAGTTTCAACTTCATAATTAGAGCCCTCTCGTTGCCCTCAGGTGGTGCGGCCGTTTGACCCGGCCGCATTTATAACAAGGACGGGCCGTTGCGAAAGTGTCGCCGGGGCCACACTCGTCACGCAATCTAGCCAGCCTTCTCCAAGCTCTACCAGGACCTCAGGTCCAGCGCATTCCTGCAAATGCTCAGATTTGCAGGAATGCGCCAACACTATCGATCCACTTCCGCCACATGGCGAACGCCATGTGGCCTGAAGCCGGTCTCAGGAACCTCCGCCTCTACGCCAGACGCTCGAAAGAGTCCGGCGAGTTCTGACGGAGGTCCATGGCGTTGTTTGTAAAGGTGTTGGAACGACGCGACCGGACGCGCAGGCGATCCCTGCAAGTCGATCATCCCGTCCCGTCAATCCTGAACGCATTCAGCCCGATTCCCCGACCAGGGTGTCCCTTGTCAGTGCGCCCAACGGCTCAAGGCGAGGCTTGGTTCCGCGCAAAGACGCAGCCGCCGCACTTTTTTGGCGTCGCCGCACTCCGACCCCGGTTAGGCGTCGCGCTCCCGCTGGAAACGGCGGGTTCGTCCGCCGAGGGCCTCCGGCCGGTTCAAGGCGGCGCGGAACTCGTCCCGCCGCTCGTGGATCGAGGCGATAACAAGACCCATCGGCACGCCGATTTCGACGAGGACAGCCTCGGAAAGCTGCAGACTGGCCTCGACGGTTTCCGGCACGGCGTCGGTTGCGCCAAGGTCGTAGAGTCGTTGGGCGTGACGCGCGTCCCGGGCGCGAGCGACGATGGTCAGATCCGGTCGCAATTCACGCGCGACGGCGACAATCCCCTCGACGCCCTCCGGATCGTCCATGGTGACAACCAGAGCCGGGGCGTCGGCCAGGCCGCACCGCATCAGGAACTCCTCGCGGCCCGCGTCACCGAAATAGATTGCGTCGCCGGCGCGCCGCCCCTGCTCCACCAGCCGCGGATCTAGTTCGGCGCCGACCCAGGCGATGTCGTGCCGCCGAAGCATATCGCCGACCAGCCGGCCGACCCGACCGTAGCCCACAACAAGCACCCGGGGGTCGGTGTCCGACCCGAGATCGGGCTCCGGTTCCGGCGGCAACTCGGTCGGGGCGATCTTTCGCCCGCCAAGTCGCAGACCCAGTTGGGCCAGAAACGGGATGCAGAACATGGAGAGGGTCGCCGCGACCAGGGCCGTCTGACCCACCACCCGCTCCACCAGCCCGTTATCCATCGCCTGCCCCAAGATGACGAACGCGAACTCGCCCGCACCGGCGAGAAGGAGCGCCGCTTCGATGGCCGCCCGCGTCTTCAGCCGAAACGCCTTCGCCAGGGCGAACACCACCACGCAGTTGAGTGTCACCAGGCCTGCCGCCGAGCCGAGGATAAACAGCGGTCGGTCCAGCAGCAGCGGCACGTTCAGCCCGATGCCCACCGAGATGAAGAACAGCCCCAGCAAGAGCCCCTTAAACGGCTCGACCCGGACCTCGACCTCATGGCGGAACTCTGTCTCGGCCAGCAGTAGTCCCGCCACGAAGGCGCCAAGCGCCATGGACAGTCCGGCCAGGGCGCTGACCAGCCCGGCGCCCACCACCACCAGCAGCGAGGCGGCCAGGAAGAGTTCCTCGCTCTTGGCCTTCGCCACCGAGCGCAACATGGGCCGCAACAGGAGGCGTCCGAACAGGAAGATCGCGCCCATGCCGATGATCGCCGGCAGTAGAGACAGCAGCATCGTCGGCGAGAAGGGCTCGTCCGAACGACGGCCCATCAGGGTGAGCGTGACGAGGATCGGCGCGACCGCCAGGTCTTGGAACAGCAGCACGGAGAAGGTCGCCCGACCGGCCATGGCGTGCTGGCGCTTCTGCTCGGCCAGGATCGGCATCACGATGGCGGTCGAGGACAACGCGAGAGCCGCACCGATGGCGATCGCCGCGACCGGCGGCTGCCCCATCATGACGGCCGCCCCCGCCGTCACCGTCAGGCAGAGCACCACCTGAAGCGCACCCAGGCCGAAGACGTAGCGGCGCAACGCCCGGAGCCGCTCCCAAGACAGTTCAAGACCGATGGTGAACAGGAGGAAGACGACGCCCAGTTCGGCCAGCTGGGCCAGCTGGGCCGGGTTGTCGATCGTGAAGGCGTTGAGCCACGTGAGGTCGTGGGCGAGGCTTCCCAACCCGTAGGGACCCAGGACGACACCCGCGCCCAGAAAGCCCAGGATCGGGCTGATCCGCCAGCGACGGAATAGCGGAACCACGACCCCGGCCGTCGCGAGGAATAGGACAACATCCTTGTAGTCGCCAGGTTGAACGTGGCCGTCCATCAGGTCTCCGATTTGCCGATCCGCGTACTATGGCGCAGCTGGATCACTTGCGGAATCCCACGATCGGTTTAGGAGGCCGTTCGTGGGCCGTCCAACCATCAACGCCATGCCGGAGCGCACCGAGCGCCGCGCGATGATCGCGCTGGTGGCCGTGTTCGCCCTGCTGGTGCAGGCCCTGATCCCCAGCCTCGTCATGGCGGCCCCCGGCGCACCGGGCGACCTTTTGATCTGCACCCAGATGGGTTTGCAGACCGCCCCGGGCGACGGTGGCGCGCCCGCGCTCGCGAATCACGCCTGCAAACATTGCCTCTGCCCTGCGCCCGTGACCGATCCGCCTCAGGCGGTGACCATCCAGCACGTGGCGTATGTGGTGGCGATCGCGCCCACGGCCCTCGCCTCGCACCGCCGCGTTCCCCCCGCCCGGGCGCCCCCGCGCCCGCCGGGCCAGGGACCACCCCTCTCCGACGCCTGATCGACATCGCCCCGCGCGGCCCAGCTGCGCGGTCGTTTCATCATGTTCGGAATCTGTTTCATGCAATCGCCTCATCGCGCCTTCGCGCGCACCCTTCTGCTCGCCGCCTGCGCCTGGCCGGCGCTCGCCGCCGCCGACGAACAGCCCGCGACCACCGTCGACTCGGTCATCGTCACCGGCGCCCGCAATCCCGAGGATCCCCCCGTTGTCGGCGACGCCCGCAAGCGCCTGTCCGAAACCCCTGGCGCCGTCTCGGTGATCTCCGCGGAGGCCTACGAAAAGCGCTTCGCCATCGCCCTCGACGACATGCTGCGCGACGCCCCCGGCGTCTATGCCCAGCGCAAATGGGGCGGCGACATTCGCATCTCGATCCGTGGCTCCGGCATCGGCAACGCCAACCACAACCGCGGCCTGCTGATCGCGCAGGACGGCCTGCCGCTGAACGAAGCCGATGGCTTTGGCGACAGCCAGTCGATCGACCCGCTGATCGCTCGCTACACCGAGGTCTATCGCGGCGGAAACGCCCTGCGATTCGGCGGCGCTCTGCTGGGCGGCGCGATCAATGTGGTGACGCCGACCGGCGAGAACGCCGGCTTCGAGAACCGGATCCGCATCGATGGCGGGAGCTACGGCATGCTGCGCGAACACGTGGCTGTGGCGCGCCAGTCAGGGGACTGGGACGTGTTCGCCGCCGCGACCAACCAGACCGGCCAAGGCTATCGCCCGCAAAGCCAGCAAAATCTCCAGTTCGGCGCCCTGAACATCGGGCGCCACTTTGGCGAAGATCAGGAAATCCGGCTGATCGTAAACGGCTGGAACATCAACCAGGAAATCCCCGGCGCCCTGACCCGCGCCCAGTTCGACGCCAACCCGCGCCAGGCGGCGGCCGGCAACTATGCGAACGATCAGGGACGTAACCAGCGGGGACTGAGAAGCTCGCTACGCACGACCTGGCGGCTCGACGACAGCACGGTTCTCGAGGCCGGCGCCTACGCGGTCTGGAAGGATCTGGACCACCCGATCTTCCAGGTGATCGATCAGCAGAGCCGAAACTACGCCGCCTTTGCGCGACTGACCTGGGCGGGCGAGGTCGGGGGCCTGCGCGCCGATGCGTTCGGCGGCGCCTGGGTGCGCACGGGCGATCTGGACTCGAACTTCTACACCAACGTCAGAGGGGCGCGGGGAACGCCCACCTCGCGGACCCAGCAGAACGCCGACGCCACCGACATCTTCGCCGAAGGCCGGCTGTTCGTGACGCCGCGACTGGCGATCGTATCCGGCGCCACCTGGGGCCAGGCCAAGCGCGACTACACCAGCTTCGCCATTCCGGGCGTGACCGGCACGATCAACCTGAAGGCCAAGAAGGACTACGAGTGGATCGCCCCGCGTGTCGGTGTGTTGTGGGAGGCGGAGGACGGCGCCCAGGTGTTCGCCAATGTCACCAAATCGGTCGAGCCGCCGAACCTGGGATCGATGTCGCCGACCAACCTGGGCTTTGCGCCGGTGAAAGCCCAGGAGGCCTGGACCGCCGAGATCGGGACGCGGGGCCGACGCGGCCCGCTGACCTGGGACGTGACGCTCTACCGGGCCTGGCTGGAGAAGGAGCTGCTCCAGTTCACCGTCGATGCGAACACCCCCGCCTCGACCTTCAACGCGGACAAGACGATCCACCAGGGGATCGAGGCGACGGTGGATTGGGCGGTCACGACAGGGCTGCGGTTGCGGCAGACCTACACCCTCTCGGACTTCCGGTTCGACGGCGATCGGCAGTACGTCAACAACCGCCTGCCCATCGTGCCCAAGCACTTCTATCGGGCCGAGTTGCGCTACGATCACCCGGCGGGCTGGTTCATCGCTCCGTCGCTCGAGTGGTCTGCCTCGAAGATCCAAGTCGACTATGTGAACGCCACCCAGGCGCCGGCCTACGCCGTGGTCAATCTGAACGCCGGCTACGCGCTCAATGACCGGACGTCCCTGTTCCTCGACATTCGGAACCTGGCGAACAAGGACTACATCTCGAACGTCCAGGCTCAGATCCGCGCGGCGGCGGCCACGGCTGCCTACTGGCCCGGTGACGGGCGCTCGGTGTTCGGAGGCGTGCAATGGTCGTTCTGAGGTCTCTCATCCTGGCGGCGGCCCTGGCCGCCGCCTCCGCGGCCCAGGCGCATGTGACGGTCCAACCGTCCTCGGCTCAGACCGGGGCCTACCAAGTCCTGCGCTTCGGGGTGGGTCACGGCTGCGGCGATACGGCGGCGACCACGGCCCTGCGCATCGAAATCCCCCAGGGGGTCACGGTGGCGCGACCGCAGCCGAAGCCGGGCTGGACGCTGGAGATCGAACGCGCCGGGCCAAGGGTGACCGCTGTGGTCTGGCGCGGCGCTCTGCCCCCGGACCAGTTCGACGAGTTCGTCGTGCTGACCAAGCTGCCCGATGTCGCTGGGGATCTGCCCTTCCCGGCGATCCAGTCGTGTGGCGCGGCGCAGAACCGGTGGGTCGAGATTCCGCCAGCCGGCGGGTCCCGCCCCGCGCACCCCGCGCCCATTCTCCAGCTCTCGCCGGCTCCGCCTAACGGCGGCCACGATCACCACTAGGATTTCAATCCATGAAACGCATGCTTGCCGCCCTGGCGGCCCTCTCAATCGCTTCCGCGGCCCAGGCTGCGCCCAAGGCGGAGGGCGCCTGGACGCGGCCCGCCGCCCAAGGCCAGACCGGCGCCGGGTTCATGATCCTCAAGAATCCCGACGCCAAGGCCGACGCGCTCGTCGCCGTCGAAAGCCCGGTGGCCCGGATGGTGCAAATCCATCAGTCCAGCATGTCCGGCGGGATGGCCTCGATGAAGCAGGTCAACCGCGTGGATGTGCCGGCGGGTGGAAGCGTCACCTTCGCGCCGGGCGGGTATCACCTGATGTTCATGGGGCTCATCCGCCCGATGAAGATGGGAGATGCGGCTCCGGCGACCTTGATCTTCGCCAGCGGCGCGAAGGTGAAGGTGTCGTTCGTGGCCGCCACGGCGGCGCCGGCGCCAAGCCACGTCCACCCTTGAACAATCTGACAGAAATGTAACGAGCCTTACGGCGCGGGCCCGGAACATGGTCCGCGCCGTACACTCCACACGGATGAGATCGCCCGATGAAGACTGCCTGGCTCGCCGCCGTCTGCGCGGCCGCTCTGCTCGCCGCACCCGCCGCCCTCGCGTCTGACGCCGCGTCGACCGCGGCGCCCGCCACGCGCGATCTCAGCAAGGCGCCGCGAATGGGAACCTGGGGGTTCGATCTCTCGGGCCGAGATACGACCATCCCTGCGGGACAGAGCCTCTTCGGCTACGCCAACGGGGTGTACATGCAGAAGCTGACCATACCAGCCGACCGCTCCAGCTATGGCGCGTTCAATGTCCTGGACGAACTGTCCAAAGATCGCATGCGGGCCGTCGTGGAGAAGGCCGCGGCCGACACCGCGGGCGCCGGCGGAGAGGCCAAGGTTGGCGCGCTCTACCGCAGCTTCATGGACGAGGGGAAGATCGAGGCCCTGGGCGCCAAGCCGCTGGCGGCCGATCTCGCTCGGCTGCAGGCCGCCAGGACCCGCGCGGACGTCGCGCGCCTGATGGGCGCCACTGCCGCCGGCTTCGGCCAAAGCTTCTTCAATCCCATGATCTATGACGACGCCAAGGATCCGCTGAAGTACGCCGTCTATCTCAGCCAGGGCGGGCTGACCCTGCCAGACCGCGACTATTATCTGGAGGAGCGCTTCGCGCCGCAGCTGAAGGCCTACGAGGCCTATGTCGCCAAGATGCTGCGCCTGGCCGGCTGGGCGAACCCGGAGGCGAACGCCAAGGCGATCGTCGCGATGGAGACGGACGTCGCCAAGGTGTCCTGGACCCGGGCCGAGCGACGCGACGACGACAAGACCTATAATCCCGTTGCGACGGCGGACCTCGCCGGCTTCGCGCCCGGCTTCGACTGGGGCGCCTTCCTGAAGGGCGCCAACCTGACCGCCGCGACGCGCGTCATCGTCGCCGAGAACACCGCCTTCCCGAAGATCGCCGCGATCTACGGCCGGACCGACGTGGAGACGCTCAAGGCCTGGCTGGCGTTCACGCTCGTGGACCAAGCGGCGGCCTATCTGCCGAAGACCTTCGACGAGGCGCGGTTCGATTTCCGCGCCAAGACCCTGTCGGGCACGCCGAGCCAGCCGCCGCGATGGAAGCGCGGCGTGAGCGTGGTGGACGCCCACCTGGGCGACGCCCTCG
The DNA here is from genome assembly GCA_964575195.1 of uncultured Phenylobacterium sp. Classification (GTDB taxonomy): domain Bacteria; phylum Pseudomonadota; class Alphaproteobacteria; order Caulobacterales; family Caulobacteraceae; genus Phenylobacterium. Next base: position 13,458 of record CAZNPJ010000019.1, on the reverse strand, counting down.
GGAAGCTCTACGTCGACACCTATTTCCCGCCGGAGGAGAAGGCCCGTATGCAGGCCCTGGTCGGCGACATCCAGGCCGCCCTTGCCGCCCGCATCCGCAAACTCGATTGGATGGGTCCGGAGACCAAGGACAAGGCGCTGCAGAAGCTCGCCAAATTTACGGTGAAGATCGGCTATCCCGACAAATGGCGCGACTACTCCGCCCTGCGGATCGTCGACGGCGACCTCTACGGCAATGTCGAGCGGGCGTCGGCCTTCGACTGGAACTTCCGGGTGGCGCGGCTGAACAAGCCGGTGGATCGGACAGAGTGGGAGATGACCCCGTCGACGATCAACGCCTACTATTCGCCAACCAAGAACGAGATCGTCTTCCCAGCCGCGATCCTGCAGCCGCCATTCTTCGATCCCGAAGGCGATGCGGCAGTCAATTATGGCGCCATCGGCGGCGTGATCGGCCACGAGATCACCCATGGCTTCGACGACCAGGGTCGCAAGTCCGACGGCGACGGGCGCCTGGCCGAATGGTGGACCAAGGAGGACGAGGCGAAGTTCATGGTTCAGGCCGAGCGCCTGGGCAAGCAGTACGCCGCCACCGAGGTGCTGCCGGGGGCGAAAATCAACGGCGACCTGACGATGGGCGAGAACATCGCCGACCTGGGCGGAGTGCTGCTGGCGCTGGACGCCTATCACTTGTCGTTGAAGGGCAAGCCGGCGCCGGTGATCGACGGCCTGACGGGTGACCAGCGGGTCTTCCTGGGCTGGGCCCAGGTCTGGCGGGCCAAGTACCGCGACGACTACATGAAACAGGTGCTCGTCTCGGATCCGCACGCCCCGCCGGTCGCGCGTGTCGATATCCCGGTGCGCAATGTCGACGCCTTCTATGATGCGTTCGGCGTGAAGCCAGGGGATCCGATGTACGTGCCGCCGGAGCAACGCGTCCGCATCTGGTAACGGCGTCACCCGTCGCCGGCCTCTCAGCTCGCCTCCCACAGGCGTGATGAGGGGCCGCCGAGGTCCTGGCGACTTTTGACGTTCTCGTCAAAACTATCGATGTCCGGAAAAAGAATCGGCCTGCAGCGGGGGATATTCGCTGCAGGCCGCCTTGAGCAGTCGCTCTAAATGAGCGGGCGTTTCCTCCCCGAAACGCCGGAGACTTCTGGACTAGCGCCGTCTTGTCTCTCGCCTGATGACAGAACGGCAATTTTCTACCCGAGTCAACGGGCCAAACTCCGTTGGCGGGCATGTTGCGATCAGATTTTCGCGAGCAAGGTGAAAGACCATGCTAAATTTTGACTAAAGTGTCAAAAGACACGCGCCTTGAGTGTATCGAAGGCCGCGCAGCTCGCTTCATAGACGAAGTCCGGTCTCGAGGCCGTGACCGGGCCGATTCCCGCCGCGGTCAGCGCCAGAGCCGCGTCCGACACTTTTGACGAATCGAGCAGCAATCCATTCGGCCTGCGGGTCGCTCCGTTCGAAACCAGGGAATTGACGACGGCCACCTCGACCGCATCGTCCGTGGCGGGCCAGATCAACGTCGCGCTGCGCAGGGCGGCCGCGCGCGCCTCGACGACCCGCAACAGGCGTTCGGCCTGGCTGAGGGCCTCAGCGCTCCACGTGGCGCGCAGGCTGGCGGCCAGTTGCGCCTGGCTGCGCAGCATGACGCCGTCCGACAGCACCTTGAGACCATTGGCTTCCAGGGTGGCCCCGGTGGTGGTGATGTCCACCACCAGTTCGGCCGACCCCGCCGCGGGCGCCCCCTCGGTCGCGCCGCCCGATTCCGTGATCCGATAGTCGGCGATGCCGTGGCGGGCGAAGAAGCCGCGCGTCTGCGTCAGGTACTTGGTGGCGACCCGCATGCGCCGGCCGGTACGGCGGAGGTAGTCGTGGGCCACCTCCTCCAGGTCGGCCATCGAGTCCACGTCCAGCCAGCTCTTGGGAACGGCGGTGACCAGATCGGCCCGGCCGAACCCCAGCGCGCGCAGGAGCAGCAGGCGGCTGTCGAGGTCCTCGCCACGCTCGCGCAGCAGATCCTCGCCCGTGACGCCCAGGTGCACGTCGCCCGCGTCGAGGGCGTCGGCGATGTCGGAGGCGGACAGGAGCCGCACCTGGACCCCGGGCGCGCCCTTCAAGCTGGCCATGTAGCCTCGCGCGCCGCCGGCCGTCTCCAGCTTCAGACCGCAATCGCCCAGCCAGCCGTCGACCTGTTCCTTCAGACGCCCCTTCGAGGGGGTCGCGATAATGAGGCCGCTCATGCCTCGCCTCCCGTCCAGGCGCGCCAGGGACGCACCATGCAGCCCACGGCGCGCGCGCCGCTCGCGTCGCCCAGTCGAGACAGCAAGCCATCGTAGCGACCGCCGACGGCGACCGCGCGCTCAGGCCCCAACGCGGCGCTACGCACCTCGAAGGTGATTCCGTCGTAGTAGTCGAAGGCATGGCCCAGGGCCGGCGCGAACCGGAGCCGGTCGGCCGGCGCGACCTGGCCCAGCTCGACCAGCCGGGTCTCCCACCCGGCCAGGGCGGTCTTCAGGGCGGCGTCGTTGCGCCCGGCCAAATCCCGCATCCGGGCGAAGGCGTAGGCCGGCGCGTCGTCGATCGCCATGAACGCGCGGATCGCCTCGGCCTGCACGCTCGTGAGGGCTGGGGCGGCCGCGGCTTCGGCCCTGCGAACCAGACGAGCAGCGATCTCGGCGGGTCCACGGCCGCCGACAGGCTGCACGCCAGCCAGGGTCCATACTTCTTCCAGCAACGCCGCCGCCTGGGACTCGGAAAGCCCCGCCAGCATGCCGGCCAACGCGCCCCGTTCCGACGTTTGCACTTCGTCCACCCGCGACAGCTCCGACCAAAGCAGCCGCGGCCGGCCGGCCACCCGCTTCAAGCGAGCCGCCAGCCCCTCGGGCAGATCCAGGCTTTCGACGAAGGCGCCGAACAGCGCGACGTCCCCCAACCACAGGGACAGATCATCTCGCCCGCCCGCCATGGCGGACCGCCAGGCCAGACCGGCGATCTCAGCGTCCGCGGCCTCCACCCGGCCGCCCCCGGGCGAGAACATCTCGAGCCCCAACTGGACGAACTCCTCGGGGCGATCGGTGTCCATCGAGGCCCGGAACGCCGGCCCCTGGTACCAGTAGAGCCCAGCCGCGCGGCCGCTCTCGATGTGCTGACGCGCGATCGCGACGGTGAAGTCGGGCCGCAGACAGCTCTCGGTCCCGCCCTCGGCCTGAACTACGAACAGCCTGGCGCGCATGGCCTCGCCGGCCAGGTCGAGCAACAGGTTCAGCGGTTGCAGCAGCGGCGCGTCCGCCTGGGCCGCACCGGCGGATTCGAGGGGCGCGCGAACGGCGGCGAGGACCTCGGCGGGAACGGGGGGTTCGACGCGCATCAGCCGGCGTCCAGAATGCGGCGCAGGGCAGCGACCAGCTCGCCACGCGGAATGGTCTGCTGGCCCGGACGCTCCTCGCGCCACGCTGCGTTGTCGGCGACCTTGGACGCGAGCTCACGGCCCAGATCGAGGTCCTTGATTGTCACCGTCCCGGCGGCCAGCTCGTCTTCGCCGACGATGACCGCGGCGGGCGACAGGCGGCGGTCGGCGTACTTCATCTGCGGACGCATGCCCGACGTGCCGAGGTAAACCTCGGCGGCGATGCCGGCGGCGCGGATCTCCTGGGCCACGGCGAAGTAGTCCGCCATCCGGCTCTGGTCGAAGGCGATCACCACCACCGGGCCGCGCACCGCCTTGCCCGGATCCCGGCCGGCCGCCTTCAGCGCCGAGGCCAAGCGGGACACGCCGAACGAGAAGCCTGTCGCCGGCGTACGTTCGCCGGTGAACCGCGCCACCAGATCGTCGTAACGGCCGCCGCCGCCGATGGAGCCGAACCGGACCGGGTGACCCTTGTCGTCGACGGTGGACAGCAGCAGCTCAGCCTCGAACACCGCGCCGGTATAGTATTCCAGGCCGCGCACGACAGACGGCTCGAACGCCGCGCGATCCGCCCCGACGCCCAGGCTGCTCAGCGCCGCATCGATGGCGGCCAGCTCGGCCAGCCCCTCATCGCCCTCGGCAGATCCGCCGATGACATCGGCCAGCTTCGCCAGGGTCGCCGCCCGGTCGCCGGCCCCCGCCGCCGTAAAGGCCAGAACGCGCTCGGCGGCGGCCCCAGTCAGGCCCGCGCCCTTGGTGAAGTCGCCGCTCTCGTCCTTGCGGCCTTCGCCGAGCAGCAGGCGCACGCCGTCCGGCCCCAGACGGTCCAGCTTGTCCACGGCCCGCAGGACGGCCAGCTTCTGACCCTCATCGACCACGCCGGCGGCCGTCATCAGGCCGTTCAGGAGCTTGCGGTTGTTGATCTTGATCAGCGCCGAGCCGGCCGGCAGGCCTGCCGCCTCCAGACCCTCGGCCGCCATGGCGATGATCTCGGCGTCGGCCTCAGGGCGAGCGGAGCCCACGGTGTCGGCGTCGCACTGCCAGAATTCGCGGAAGCGGCCCGGACCCGGCTTCTCGTTGCGCCACACCGGGCCATAGGCATAGCGGCGGAACGGCTTGGGGAGGGTTTCCCAGTGCTGGGCCGCGAACCGGGCCAGGGGCGCGGTCAGATCGTAGCGGAGGGCCATCCACTGCTCGTCGTCGTCCTGAAGGGCGAAGACCCCCGCGTTGGGCCGATCCGCATCCGGCAGGAACTTGCCCAGCGCGTCGGCATATTCGAACGCCCCCGTCTCCAGCGGCTCGAACCCCCAGCGCTCGTAGACGCCGCTGACCGCGGCCAGGATCGCGCGCTCAGCGACCACGTCGCGCGCACGGCGGTCGATAAATCCACGGGGCGCGCGGGCTTCGGGTCGTTGCGGATCGCTGGTCATGGCCGCGCGCTTACCGGCTGCGGCGTCGTCACTCAAGGAAGGAAGGCTCATCTGTCGTCTCTCGGAGAGGGAGGTCGACGGACGAAGCTTGAGAAGTTCGAGCCCCGTCCGCTTGTCGCGGGGCTCGGTCGGAGGGTCGCCTTAAGCCACGATCCCGCCAGCCGATCCCGCCTGGGTCGGATGGTGATGGCCGTGATGGTGCGCGATCCGCTGCATGATGGGAGCGCTTCTAGCGAATGATCGTGAACGAGTCACGACAGCGCGGACGCGTGGACCTTGAAAGCCCCCTAGGCTCGCGAGCGCGCGCGTCCTAGAAAGCGCGCCATGCGTGAGATCACCCACTTCATCGATGGCGCGGCCTTCACGGGCGCCTCGGGCCGCTACGGCGACGTCTTCAACCCGAACACCGGCGAGGTGCAGGCGCGTGTTCAGCTCGCGACCGCCGACGAGGTGGACCAGGCCGTCCAGTCGGCGGTTCGGGCCCAGCAGTCCTGGGCGCTGGTCAATCCGCAGCGGCGCGCGCGGGTGATGTTCGAGTTCAAGCGGCTGATCGAACGCGACATGGACGCGCTGGCCGAGATCCTGTCCTCCGAGCACGGGAAGGTCATCGCCGACAGCAAGGGCGACATCCAGCGGGGCTTGGAGGTCATCGAGTTCGCCTGCGGCATCCCGCACGCGCTGAAGGGCGAATACACCGAGGGCGCGGGCCCCGGCATCGACGTCTATTCCATGCGCCAGCCGCTGGGCGTGGCGGCGGGGATCACGCCGTTCAACTTCCCGGGCATGATCCCGATGTGGATGTTCGGCATCGCCATCGCGACCGGCAACACCTTCATCCTGAAGCCGTCGGAGAAGGACCCGACGGTGCCGGTGAAGCTGGCCGAACTTATGATGGAGGCGGGCGCGCCGGCGGGCGTTCTGAACGTCATCCACGGCGACAAGGTCTCGGTGGACGCCATCCTCGACCATCCGGAGATCAAGGCCGTCAGCTTCGTGGGCTCCTCCGACATCGCCCACTATGTCTACAGCCGCGGAACGGCGGCGGGTAAGCGGGTGCAGGCCATGGGCGGCGCCAAGAACCACGGGATCATCTTGCCCGACGCCGATCTGGAACAGGCGACCAAGGACATTATCGGGGCGGCCTACGGCTCGGCCGGCGAGCGCTGCATGGCCCTGCCCGTCGTGGTTCCCGTCGGAAAGAAGACCGCCGACGAGGTCCGCGAGCGCGTCCTTGCGGAACTTGAGACCCTCAAGGTCGGCGTCTCCACCGACGCCGCCGCGCAGTACGGGCCGGTCGTTTCCGCCGCCCACAAGCAGAAGATCAGCGACTACATCCAGATGGGCGTCGACGAGGGCGCCGAGCTGGTCGCCGATGGTCGCGGATTCCAGCTGCAGGGCTACGAAAAGGGCTTCTTCATCGGCCCCAGCCTGTTCGACGGCGTGAAGAAGGGCATGAAGACCTACAACGAGGAAATCTTCGGTCCCGTGCTGCAGATCGTCCGCGCCGAGACCTTCGAAGAGGCCCTCGACCTCCCGTCGTCGCACCAGTACGGCAACGGCGTCGCCATCTTCACCCGCAACGGGCGCGCCGCGCGCGAGTTCGCCGCGCGCGTCCAGGTGGGCATGGTGGGCATCAACGTGCCGATCCCTGTGCCGGTCGCCTATCACACCTTCGGCGGCTGGAAGCGCAGCGCGTTCGGCGACGTGAACCAGCACGGCATGGAAGGTGTGCGCTTCTACACGAAAACCAAGACCATCACCGCCCGCTGGCCCGAGGGCGCGGTCGAGGACAGCGCCTTCGTCATCCCGACGATGCAGTAGCGTCTGCGGCGATCCGGGCCACGAGCTCCTTCAGCAGCTTGGCCGCCAGGACGGCGGTCATGCCGTTGATGTCGCGGTCGGGGTTGAGCTCGACGATATCTCCACCGATCACCGGCCCCGGCATGCGCCAGATAACCTCGAGCACCTCGCGGGTCGTGAGGCCGCCGGGCTCATGGTGGGACACGCCCGGCGCGAACGCCGGATCCAAACCATCGAGATCGATGGACAAGTAGGTGGCCCCGGTCGGCAAGGCGGCGAGGCCCTGGGCATGGTCGTGCGGTGCAAAGACCTTCACCCCGTAGCGCTTCGCCTGGGCGACAAGGTGGGCGTTGGGCGCGCGGATGCCGAGCTGCGTGATGCCGGCGGCCAACCCGCCCTCCATAATCCGGGCGAAGGGCGAGGCATGGCTTAAGGGGTCGCCCTCGAAGTCCTCGTAGAGGTCGGAGTGGGCGTCGATGTGCACGATCTGCGGCGGCGCGACACCAGTCTCCGCCATCCCGCGCAGCACCGGATAGGTCACCATATGGTCGCCGCCCAGCACCACCGTCGGACCAGCGGCGAAGGCCGCGCGTACGGCGTCGACCATGCGCCCGAAGTCACCATCGTCCTCGCGCAAGGGCGCGTCGCCCAGATCGCGGAGAAGGCTGTCGTCCACCACAAGCCCATTCATTGCGGTCAAGCCCGTATGGGCAGACCGCAGGGCCTCACGGATCGCGGGCGGGGCCTTCGACGCCCCCCGCAGGAACGACGAATGCTGATCGGTGGGCAGGCCCAGGAGCGAGACGCAGGTCATGGTCCGAGGCTAGCCCAGGCCGGTCCCGAGCCAAAGATGTCGCCCGCGCGTTCCTTGCGCTGCAGCCGTCGCGACGCTAGGCGGGGCGCATGGTCTCCGCCCTGCAATCCGCCTACGATGCGCGTGTCAGCGCGGGCCTCATACGCCCTGACCCGGCCCAGGCCGCGGCGCTACAGGCGCTGGTCCGCCTGGACGAAGACCTCGCCGCCGATCGCCCCGGCCGCGGGCTCAAGAAATTGTTTCACCGCCCCGAGGCCCAGCGCGGCGTCTACCTCATCGGTCCTGTCGGACGCGGCAAGTCCATGCTGATGGACCTGTTCTTCGAGATCACGCAGGCGCCGTCGAAACGCCGGACACACTTCCACGTGTTCATGGGCGAAATCCACCGGCTGATCGACGCCTGGCGAAAGGGCGACGCCGCCGCCCGGAAGGCGCGGTTCGGCCAGCACAAGGGCGACGATCCGATCGTGCCGGTGGCCGACGTGGTCGCCGGGGAAGCCCGTCTTCTTTGCTTCGACGAATTTCAAGTCACCGACATCGCCGACGCCATGATCTTGGGGCGGCTGTTCGAGGCGCTGTTCGCCCGCGGCGTGACCCTGGTGGCGACGTCCAACCGTCTGCCCGACGACCTATATAAGAACGGCATCAACCGGCAGCTTTTCCTGCCGTTCATCGACCTGCTGAAGACAAAGGTCGAGGTGGTGACCATCGCCGGTCCCAACGACTATCGGCTGGACCGCCTGCGGGCGGCCGGCACTTGGTTCTCGCCGGTCGACCCCGATAACCGGCGCCAGTTCGACGGGCTGTGGCGCGAGATGCTGGGGCCCGAGGAGGAGACCGGCGAAACGCTTGAGGTTCTGGGCCGCAAGGTGCACTTCCCGCACGCCGCCGGCGGCCTCCTGCGGGCCAGTTTCGCCAGCCTCTGCGCTGTCGCGCTTGGGCCGAACGACTATGTGGCGCTGGCCGAGCGCTTCCACACGGTGTTCCTTGACGGCATCCCCAAGCTGGGGCCGAACCGGCGCGAGGAAGCCCGGCGCCTCGTGATCCTGGTCGACGCGCTCTACGAGGCGCGCACCCGGCTGATCGTCCTGGCCGAAGCCGAACCGACCAAGCTCTATCCGGAGGGGGACGGATCGTTCGAATTTGAACGAACCGCTTCGCGCCTGCAGGAAATGCGGTCCGCCGACTGGCTGGAAGATCGCTGACGTAGAGGGTGCGCCTTAAACCTTCCTTCGGTTCCCGCAACTAAGGGTCGCGTCTTGTAGCGCTTGGGGAAGATACGGTGTCGGAGACAGACAGGCGGCGAAGCTCGGCGATGGCCGCGGCCCTGCTCTGCGGCGGCTACACCCTGAATCTCTGGCTCACCAACGTCATGCGAGAGGTCGCGGGCGGGGTCGATACGATCTGGACCGCCAACGCGTTCGTCATCGGCGCGATCCTGCTGTTGCCACGGCGCTGGACGCCAGCCTGCGTCGCGGTCGCCTTCGCGATCCAGACGCTTGTCGTGATGATGTTTGGGCACACGGCTTTCGACGCCGTGGGATTTTCTGTGCTGAACGCGGTGGAGGCCATCGTTGTCGCGACCTTGGCGCGCCGGCTGAACGTGGCGCGACTGACCACGCCCGACCGCTTCGCCCGGCTGATCTTCCTGGCGCTTCTACCCATGCTGCTGGTGGGGACCGGCGCCCTCGGTCTCGTCATCATGGCGATGAAGGGCGAGTTCCCCGTGATGCTCGTCGCCAATCGGCTGGCCGCGAAGTTCCTCGGCATGTCCGTCGTGCTGCCAGCCATCCTGCTTCTCGGCCATCGTGCGCCAACGGGCGGTGTGCAACGTCCGTGGGAAGTAGCGGCCGGCGTACTGTTGCTCTCCGGGCTTGCCGCCATGATCTTCACCCCGCTGGGCGCGCTGGCGGTCCTTGGCCTGTTCCCGGCCGTCACCCTTGTGGGGCTGCGGTGCGGCCCACGCACCCTCACCCTGGGCATGGCCCTGGTCTGCGCCGTCATGCTCTCGTTCGCGGCGACGATCGGCTCGCCGGGACTGCTCAACGGGTATGAGGACGTCAACCGCCAGGTGACCATCGGCCAGGTGTACCTCGCCGCTGTCTTCGCCACCGGGATCATCAGCGCGCTGATGGCGACCCATCAGCAACGCCTGCGCAGCCTGCTGACCAGCCGGGCGCGCGCCGACCGCCGGGCCCGCGACAGGGCGAACGCCGCCTCGGTCGCCAAGACGGACTTCCTGGCCACCATGAGCCACGAAATCCGCACGCCGCTGAACTCGATCATCGGCTTCGCTCAAGTCCTCGAGCGGACGGCGCTGCCGGACGAGGCCCGCCACCAGGTCGGCGTCATCCGCCGCTCGGGCGCGGCCCTGCTGACGGTCGTCAACGACATCCTGGACTTTTCGAAGGTCGAGGCCGGTCGGCTGGACCTGGACCCGAAGCCGGTGGATCTGGCTCAGGTGTGCCGCGACGCCGTCTCGATCGTTCGGGAGACGGCCGACCGGAAAGGCCTGGCCTTGGACATGTCGATCACCGGCGATCTCGCCGACGCCTACGTCTGCGACGACCATCGCCTCTGCCAAGTGCTGCTGAACTTCCTGAACAATGCGGTGAAGTTCACGGACGCGGGCGAGGTCAGGCTCGCGCTGCACGTCGTACCGGAAGCCGCTGGCGACCGGGTCCGGATCGCGGTGACCGATACGGGCGTCGGCATCCCGCTGGCGCTCCAGGGCGCGCTGTTCGACCGCTTCCGACAGGTCGACGGCTCGATCAGCCGGACCTACGGCGGCACCGGCCTGGGCCTGGCTATCGCCAAGGGGCTTGTCGAAGCCATGGGCGGTCGCATCGGCGTCACGTCGGCGCCGGGCGTCGGGTCGGAGTTCTGGATGGAGGTGGTGCTTCCACGCGCCGAAGCGGCGGCGGCGGTGGCCGGAGCCCATGAGGATCGAGGCTCGGACATGGCCGCGCATGTGCTGCTGGTCGACGACCACCCGGTCAACCGGGACCTGGGCGTGGCGCTGCTCGGACTTCTGGGCTGCAGCGTGGAAGTCGCTTGCGACGGACACGAGGCGGTGGAGGCGGTTCGGCGTCGCCACTTCGACGCCATCCTGATGGACGTCCACATGCCGGGGATGGATGGTCTGTCCGCGACGCGCGCGATCCGCGGCATCGCGGGACCGACCGGACGCACGCCGATCATCGCCATGAGCGCCGACGTGCTGCCGGAGCAGATCGCCCGCATGCGGGCCGCCGGCATGGTCGATAGCGTCGAAAAGCCCATCGACATCAACGATCTGCACGACTGCCTGTTGCGCTGGGTCGGCCGGGAGGCGGATGGCCGCGACGCCGGAGCGGATCAGGCCCTCAGGCTCTCGACCAGTTCGCGGGCATAGGGACGCAAGGCTTCGGCGGCGCGGACCACGATGGTGAGTTCGCGCAGGGCCCAGTCATCGGCAAGTTCGGTCACCGCGAGGGTCATGGACTTCGCAGCCCTCGCCGCCGTCGTCTGCGGCACGACACCCACGCCCACGCCCGACTCCACCATGCGACAGACGGCGTCGAAACTGCGCAGCTGAATGCGGGCGCGCAGAGGGCGGCCCTCCCGCGCGGCCTTGGCGGTCAGGAAGCGCTGCAGGGAGCTGGATCGCTCGAGACCGACGAAATCGTACTCCAGAACCTGAGCGAAGCTGACGGCCGGACCGGCGGCGAGGGGATGGCCGGGCGCTGTCACGACGACGAACCGGTCGGACCGGAAGGGATAGGTCTGCAGTCCGCCGACGTCGACGGTGCCGGCGACGATCCCCACATCGCCCACCCCCTCGGCGATCAGGCCGACGATCTCGTCCGAGAGCCGCTCTTCCAGATCGACGCTGACGTGAGGATGAGCCGCGAGAAACGAACTCAGGGCTTCCGGCACGAACTCGGTCAGAGCGTTGGTGTTAGCCAGCAGCCGCACCTCGCCTGAAAGCCCACCGGCGAAGGCCGAGAGATCCTCGCGCATGCGCGCCGCCTGGCTGAGCAGCGTCCGCGCGTGCTTCAACAGCGTGCGGCCGGCCGCTGTTGGGGCGACGCCCTGGCGGGAGCGGGTCAGCAACGCAGCGCCGAGCACGGCTTCCATGTTCCGAATCCGCGTCGAGGCGGCGGCCAGCGCGAGCGCGCTTCGCTCGGCGCCAGCGGTGATCGAGCCGGCGTCGACGACGTCGCAGAACAGCCGGAGATCTGTAAGATCGAAGCGCATCCTTCGCCTTTCGCGAAGGAACCCTACCCTGATCGCGCATTGCCCCCAAGGGTGGAAACGTGAGACTTCGGCGTTTGCGAAGTGCGGTGCATGCTGTCAGTGACAGTTTCTGCGAACGCTTCTCAAGAGTTTGGCCGTGATGTTGGCCTGTTCGAGAACAGGACCTCTCACAGCTCGCGCGTTCGTTGACACCCCTCACGCGGCGCTTAAAACCCGTGGGGCTTCAGGCTTTGGGGAGGCGACGGCCCTTCTATGACGACTGTTCCACGCGGACCCGCTGACCGGCCGATGTCGCCGCACCTTCAGGTGTGGCGCTGGCATATCACCATGGCCACTTCGATCCTCCACCGGGCCAGCATCTTCGCCCTCTACCTGGGTCTGCTGCTGCTCGCGGGCTGGCTTGTGGCGCTCGCCGCGGGGCCCGACGCCTCGGCCGCGTACGAAGCCGTCGTAGGCTCGCTGCTGGGCCGCGTCTTGTTGTTCGGGATCAGCGTCATGCTGTTCTTCAACGTGGCCTACAACGTCCGCCAGGCCTTCTGGGATCTGGGCCACGGTTTCGAGCTCAAAACCGCCGAGGCCACGGCCTGGGCGAGCATCGCTTTCGGGATCGTCGCCGCCATCGCCCTCTGGGCCGGCCTAGCCATTCGGGGGGTCCTCTGATGGCCGATCAACGCTTCCGCACGCCGCGGTCCGTCGCCCAGGGCCTTGGCTCGGCGCACCACGGCGTCCACCACTTCCTGGTCGAGCGCGTCTCGGCCCTGGCGCTTGTGCCCCTGGTCCTCTGGGGCGCCTTCGCCGCCGTCCGCCTCGTCGGTGGCGGCTATGGCGCAGCCGTCGAATGGATCGCGCACCCGATCAACGGCGTCCTCATGGGCGCCCTGCTGATCTGCGGCCTGATCCACGCCAAGAACGCCATGCAAGTGGTCATCGAAGACTATATCCAAGGGTTCGTCGCCAAGGCGTCCCTGCTGTTGCTCAATCTCACGGTCTGCACTCTCGCTGGCGCCCTTGGCGTCTTCGCGATCCTCAAGGCCGCCTTGACCGGAGGCTTTTGATGTCGACGTACGAATTCATCGATCACAAGTTTGACGTGGTGGTCGTCGGCGCCGGCGGCTCCGGCCTGCGCGCCGCGCTGGGCTGCGCCCAGGCCGGTCTGAAGACCGCCTGCATCAGCAAGGTCTTCCCAACCCGCTCGCACACCGTGGCGGCGCAGGGGGGCATCTCGGCCTCGCTGGGCAACATGGGCGAGGATGACTGGCGTTGGCACATGTACGACACCGTCAAGGGGTCGGACTGGCTGGGCGACCAGGACGCGATCGAATACCTGTGCCGCAACGCGCCGGCCGCCGTGTACGAGCTGGAGCACTGGGGCGTGCCCTTCTCCCGTACCGAGGACGGCAAGATCTATCAGCGCGCCTTCGGCGGCATGACCAAGAACTACGGTGAGGCCCCGATCCAGCGCACCTGCGCGGCGGCCGACCGCACCGGCCACGCCATGCTGCATACGATGTATGGGCAGAGCCTGGCGCACGCGACCGAGTTCTTCATCGAGTACTTCGCCCTCGACCTGATCATGGACGAAGGCGTCTGCCGTGGCGTCACCGCCTGGAAGCTGGACGACGGCACCCTGCACCGCTTCCAGGCCCAGCAGGTGATCCTGGCCACCGGCGGCTATGGCCGAGCCTACTTCTCGGCGACCTCGGCTCACACCTGCACCGGCGACGGCGGCGGGATGACCCTTCGCGCCGGCCTGCCGCT
>CAZNPJ010000018.1:0-30835 GCA_964575195.1 uncultured Phenylobacterium sp. | reverse complement strand
TGGGCAGCAGGCGTTGCGTCCACACAAGCTTGCGCGGCCACGGAGCAGACGGGCCTGGCTCCAGTTCTTGCTGTCGAGGTAGCCGATCGCCGCGTTCAGGCGCAGGCCTTCCAGCGGTTGCCAGATCGACTCGAACTCGGCGCCCATGACCTCGGCGTCGATGTTCTCGTTGATCGACGTCCGGTTGATGATCTTGGAGACTTGGTAGCCCTTATAGTCGTAGTAGAACCCGGTCAGGTTCACCTGCAACGTGCCGTCCAGCAGGGTGTTCTTCGAGCCGATTTCATACGAGTTGATGAACTCGGGCTTGAAGGTCTGCGAGACCGGGACCACGCCGATGCCCGGGCTGGGCGGCGGGTTCAGACCACCGGCCTTATAGCCCCGCGAGTAGAAGGCGTAGATCAGGGTGTCGTTGGTGAAGCCAAGGTCCGGCTTCCAGTCGAAGCCGAAGCGGCCGGTCGGCTCCTTGAACTTGGCCTTCAGGATCGCCGGCTGGCCCGGCAGCGGACCGCCGGGACCGAAGCCCGGGGTGCCCAGGACCACGGAGTGGTTCTCGACTTCCTTGCTGTCGACCGTATAGCGCAGGCCCAGGGTCCATTTGAAGTTGTCGGACATCTGGTAGTAGAGCTCGCCGAAGGCGGCGTACGACGTCAGGTCATAGGGGCCATAGCTGTCGTAGTAATTGTGGCCGCTGCGGTTCGGATCCTTGTTCGGATCGATGGTGATGCAGGGCGCGGCGCCCGAACAGTTGGCGTTGCCGGTCGCGAGCAGATTGTTGATCTGGTAGTAGCCGGTCCCGGTGTTGAACATCACATAGTAGTCGCCGGTCGCCTGGAACCGCGAAATGAACCCGCCGACGTTGTAGTTGAACGGCCCGTCGTAGTTCGACTGGAACCGCAGCTCGTGGCTCCACTGGGTCGTGTAGGCTGACGAGATGTCGCTGGTGGTGAAGCGGTTCGTGCGGCCGTTCTGCGGATCGTTGATGTTACCGCCAGGGAACAGGCTGGCGTAGATCGCCGCGTAGCCGGGCACCGCCGCGAAGGCGTTGACCGGGTTCGGCGTGGTGTTGAAGTTCGTGCTCGGCGTGTAGCGGTTGTAGTCTTGCCGCGTGTAAAGCTTGGAGACCGTGAAGGCGGTCAGCCAGTTCAGCGTCACGTTCTCAGTGACGTCGAACGCCGCGTTGAACTCGTAGATGTCCGTCTTGGCTTTGTAGATCGGGTCGAAGCTCGACTCGATGTCGCGGACGTTCGGCGTCTGGGTCTTGCCCGCATAGGCGTCGCCGGTCTGGAAGCCGCCCAGCGCGCCGAACAGGCCGCCCAGGGTAGCTTGCGAGTTCACCGTGCCAAGGGCGTTGGCCGAGTAGAGCGAGGTGGGCGAGCAGCCCTGGCTGAACAGGCCCTGTTCGATCTGGCCGATCAGGCCGCCGGCCGCACTGGAGAAGGGCACGCCGCCGACGCTGGCCGGGCCGGTGTCCTTGGTGCAGTACTGCTTGCCGATCCGTGAGCGGCTGTCGTTTTCCTGGAAGTGATCCCACATCACCCAGGTGCGGAGCCGCTCGGTCGGGTTGAACGACAGGGTCGCGCGCACGCCGTAGAGGTCACGGTCATCGATGTCGTTGCCGGTGACGATGTTGTCGCCGAACCCGTCACGCTTCAGGTACGAACCGGCCACCCGCAGAGCGACCTGATCGTTGATCGGGAGATTGATCATCCCCCGGGCCTTCATCGTGTTGTAGTTGCCGTATTCCGCGCGGAGGTTGCCGCCGAAGGTGTCGGTCGGCTTGGCGGTGATCAGGTTGACCACGCCGCCGGTGGCGTTACGGCCGTACAGCGTGCCCTGCGGGCCGCGCAGCACTTCGACCCGTTCCACGTCGTAGAATTCGGTCTCGAAGAGGTTGTTGGCGATCAGCGGGGCGTTGTTCAGGTGGATACCGGTGCCGGCGTCGCCCGAACCGGCCACCAGCTTCGAGCCGATGCCGCGGATCTGGAAGTTGTAGCCGGTGAAGTTCCCCTTGGAGAAGTTCACGTTCGGCACGGCCAGCACCAGGTTCGGGCCGCCGTCGATCTTGGATTTTTCGAGCGCGTTCTGGTCGAAGGCCGAAACGGCGATCGGCACGTCCTGGAGGGCTTCCTCCTTCTTCTGCGCCGTGACGACCAGTTCTTCGATCACGTTCGCGCTGGCCGTCTGGGCCAGAACAGGCGTCGTAAACGCGGTGAGAGCCGAGGCGCAAACGCCCACGGCCAGCCAACTCCGAAGAGTGCGGGTATCCTTCATACGTTCCTCCCAGGGCGTCCGGGCTCTTTTGGTTGGCCCGTGGTCCGCCGTTACGCCGCTAAAGCGCAGACTGGCGAGGAGGCGGCGCAGCCCCCCGTTCAGCGTCGACAACGGTCCACCCGCGTTCGCCCACTGTCAACGGAAGCTAGGCGCCATAAGGGATTGCGGTGGGTACTGTGGCGCCTGGAACACCCAAGCTTCCGTAGGGTCGCTTCCCTGAAAGCCGCTTTCCGCCCATATGGAGCGCATGAACGACGGCGCTCTCGTGCTCTTTTCCGGCGGCCAGGATTCCACCGCCTGCCTGGCCTGGGCTCTCGACCGATACGCGCGGGTCGAGACCGTCGGCTTCGACTACGGCCAGCGCCACGCCGTGGAGCTTGAGGCGCGCCAGGTCGTCCGCGCCCGCCTCGCCGCCCAGTTTCCCGCCTGGGCGCCCCGCCTGGGCGAGGACCACCTGCTGGATATTCGGGCCTTCGGGGCGCTGGGCGACACCGCCATGACGGGCGAGCGGGCCATCGAGATCACCGACAAGGGTCTGCCCTCGACCTTCGTGCCCGGCCGTAACCTGGTGTTCCTGACCTACGCCGCGGCGCTGGCGGACCGTCGGGGGCTGGGCGCGCTGGTGGGCGGCATGTGCGAGACCGACTTCTCCGGTTATCCCGACTGCCGGCGTGACACGCTCGACGCTCTTGAGACCGCGCTCAATCTCGGCATGGAACAGGATTTCCGCATCGAGACCCCGCTCATGCGCCTGACCAAGGCCGAGACCTGGGCCCTCGCCAAGACCCTCGGCGGCGAACCCTTGGTGGCGATCACGGTCGAGGACAGCCACACCTGCTATCTCGGTGAGCGCGGCGCCCTCCACGCCTGGGGGCACGGCTGTGGAACCTGCCCCGCCTGCGACCTGCGCCAGCGCGGCTACTTCGCCTGGGACGCCGACGGACGGCCCTCCTTGGCAAAGCCTTCGGAGGGCGAGCCCGGCGCACCGTCCTTCGAAGCGCCGCGAGGCGCGGCTTAGGATGAGCTACGCCGTCAAAGAGATATTCCTGACACTGCAGGGCGAGGGCGGGCAGGCTGGCCGTCCGGCGGTCTTCTGCCGCTTCGCCGGCTGCAACCTGTGGAGCGGGTTGGAACGTGACCGGGACAAAGCGGTCTGCACCTTCTGCGACACCGATTTCGTGGGGATGGACGGGCCGGGCGGGGGACGCTTCGCCGACGCCGACGCCCTGGCCGACGCGGTCCAGGCCGCCTGGACCGGCGGGCCGGACAATCGCCTGACGGTGCTGACGGGCGGGGAGCCCCTGCTGCAGGTCGACCCGGCCCTCATCGGGGCTCTGCACGCCCGGGGATTCGCCATCGCGCTGGAGACCAATGGCACTTTGCCCGTCCCGGACGGCGTCGATTGGATCTGCGTCAGCCCCAAGGCCGACGCTCCGGTGGTGCAGACCCGAGGGCAGGAGCTGAAGCTGGTTTTCCCCCAGTCCAAGGCCCTGCCGGAACGCTTCGAGCACCTCGATTTCGAGCGGTTCCTGCTGCAACCGATGGACGGCCCCGACCGCATGGCCAACACGGAAGCGGCGATCGCCTATTGCCTCGCCCACCCTCGGTGGCGTTTAAGCGTGCAAACCCACAAATATCTCGGCATCGCCTAGGCCTTACCGCCCGGCCGCCGCACACCCGTTTGAGATGACCCAACCCACATTCGAGATCACCAAGGCGGCGACTTTCGACGCCGCGCACCACTTCCCGCAAGGGCCGGATCACCGGCCCTATTCCAACCTGCACGGCCATTCGTTCAAGGTCGAAGCCAGTGTCCGCGGCCTCGCCCAGGAGCCTGTCGGCTGGGTGGCCGACCTGGCTGACCTGGACGCCGCGCTGAAGGCCGTCGCTGGCGAACTCGATCACGGGCTGCTCAACGAAAAGCCCGGACTGGACCGCCCGACGCTGGAAAACCTCTGCCTGTATTTCGCCGAGCGCCTGCGCCCGGCGTTTCCGGGCCTGTCGCGCATCGTCGTCTCCCGCCCGACCATCGGCGAGAGCTGCGCCTACACCCTCTAGATTTCCGCCGTTCGCCGCTGGTCGTCGGCGCTGCGGCGGCGGGGGCCGCGATAGGCGGGGTCGTTCCGTCGCCGCCGGTCGGGTCCGAAGTAGTCGTCGGTTCGCACGAAGTTGCGCGGGTTCTCGATGGCCTGGTGCAGGCGCTCGACCACCCCGCGCGCGGTCAGCGGCTTGGTCAGAAACTCGCTGACCCCGGCGTCCCGCGCCTCGTTCACCCGCGCGAACGTCGAATGTCCCGTGATCATGATGACCGGCGCCAGCTGGTTCGGACTATCGGGAGAATTCCGCAGCAGGCGCACGAAATCGATGCCGTCCAGCGGCTGCATCGACAGGTCGGTCATGACCACGTCGATCTTGTGGTCCCGCATCATCTGCAGGCCCTCGGCGCCGTCGTTGGCTTCGTAGACGTAGCCCACCCCGATGGCGCGCAGAATCTCGCCGAGCAGCAGGCGCATATAGTGGTTGTCATCCACCAACAGGATTCGGAGGAGGTCGTACCGCACGTCGCGATCTTGCCTGGTTCGATTTGAGGGGACCGATCACCTAGCGACTGGCTGGGCGATAGGGTTCCGTCGATTAGGGTGACCCGCGTTCGACGGTCAATCGAAGATCGGCGTTACCGGAGCGGAAACCATTTTCCGTTCAGAGGGTTAACGCCCGGTCAGGTAGATCGAACGCTGTAATTCAACCGGCGGATGGTCCTGGTTGATGCGCCCCGCCGCCCGTCTGGGCCCGGTGCCGCAGGAAGGCGTCGGCCAGCACGCAGGCCATCATCGCCTCCACCACGGGCACGGCGCGGATGCCCACGCAGGGGTCGTGGCGGCCCTTGGTGCGCAGGTCGATTTCGCCCCCATCCTCATTGATACTCTGGCGCAGGGACAGGATCGAGGAGGTGGGTTTGAACGCCACGCGGGCGGTCACCGCTTGGCCAGTCGAGATCCCGCCCAAGACGCCACCGGCTTGATTTGACAGGAAAATCGGGCCGTCGTTCCCCATTCGCATCTCGTCGGCGTTCTCTTCGCCGGTCAGCGCGGCCGAGGCGAACCCGGCGCCGATCTCCACGCCCTTGGCGGCGTTGATCGACATCATCGCGGCCGCCAGTTCGGCGTCCAGTTTACCGTACAGCGGCGCGCCCCAACCGGCAGGCACGCCGGTCGCTTCCACGGCCACCACGGCGCCGGTCGATGACCCCGACTTGCGGATCGCCTCCAGGTGGTTTTCCCACACCGGCACGATGGCGGGGTCTGGCGCCCAGAATGGGTTATCGCCGGTCATCGAGAAGTCGATCCGCGCCGGATCCACGGCATGGGGTCCGATCTGCACCACGGCGGCCCGGATGGTCACCCCGGCGATGATCTTGCGGGCGATGGCGCCGGCCGCCACCCGCGCCGCGGTCTCGCGCGCCGATTGCCGGCCGCCGCCGCGATAGTCGCGCACGCCGTATTTGGCGAAGTAGGCGTAGTCGGCATGGCCCGGTCGGAACGCCTGGGCGATCTCGGAGTAGTCGCGGCTGCGCTGGTCGACGTTGTCGATCATCAGCGAGATCGGCGTGCCGGTGGTGACTTGGCCGCCATGGGTCGCTGTCATCCGCGCGTCCTCGAACACGCCCGACAGGATGCGAACGGCGTCGGGCTCCTGGCGTTGGGTGACGAACTTCCCCTGGCCCGGGCGACGCCGGTCCAGCCACGGTTGGATATCGGCCTCGGTCAGCGGGATTCCGGGGGGGCAGCCGTCCACGACGCAGCCCAGCGCGGGCCCATGGCTCTCACCCCAGGTGGTGACGCGGAACAGGTGGCCGAAGGTGTTGTGCGACATGGCGGGGTTCTGTAGCCGCTTCCTCCGCCGCCGCCAAACGGCGGACGCCTAGACGCGGATGTCGAGGAAATTCCCGGTGGCGCGCAGGGGCGCCACGCTGGTGCGGCGGGCGGTTTCCATCCGGATGGCGGCCTCGGCCTCCAGGCGCGCCTGCGGCGACATCTTGAAGATCGAGATCATGTCGACGCCGCGCTCGGACATCACCTGGTCGCGGGCCTGTTCGCGCGCCTCGGCCGCGTTCTGGACCGGCGCCACGGGGCGGACGTTGGAGACCTGGAAGTCGCGGGCGACCTGGCCGGTGATGCTCAGGCCGGCCGGCGTATTCGCCACATCGGCGACGGCGTAGGCGCTGCTGCGGGGCGTTGCGCCAATATGAAACGGGGTCACGTTCATGCGACGCGAGGTCGCAAGGCGGGCGCCAGGGGGCCCGATCTCCCGCCGCGCAGCGGCGGCGGGAGGGGGTAGGACGTCCTAGGCCGGCGTCTTGGGCGCCTGGGCGCCCGGGAGGGTCGCGCGGTTCAGGTCGAAGAACTTCGGCGCCATCTTCGGCACCGCCTCGTCCAGGATCGACTGCACGGTCCAGCCCTCTTCCTTGGTCACCGTCTCCACCGGACGGGGCTGCGAGTAGAGGATGATGTTCTCGCCCGACGAGCCGAAGATCTGGCCCGAGACGTGGGCCGCGGCCGGGGTGACCATGGCCACCGAGAAACGGGCCGGCTGATCGGCGCGGATCTTCTCGGCCATGATCTTCCGGCGTTCGGCCGCCGCCTCGTCCTTGATCGGCACCGACTGCGTCATCCGCGTCCAGGCCACCGGCGCCAGGCAGTTGGACCGCACGTTGTTGCGGGCGCCTTCCATGGCGATGATCCGCGACAGGCCGGCGATGCCCATCTTGGCCGCGCCGTAGTTGGCCTGGCCGATGTTCCCGAACAGGCCGGACGTCGAGGTGAAGAACATGTAGGCGCCGTCGTTCTGTTCGCGGAACAGCTCTATGGTGGCCCGCGCCACGTTGAAGGAGCCGCGCATGTGGACGTTGATCACCGCGTCCCACTCGGCCTCGGTCATCTTGTGGAACATCACGTCGCGCAGGATGCCGGCCGGATTGATCACGGCGTGCAGACCGCCGAATTCCTTCTTGGCCTGTTCGACCATGCCATAGACGGCGTCCAGGTCGGTGACGCTGTCCGAGTTGGACACCGCCTGGCCACCCGCCGCGCGGATCTCCGCAGCCACCGCCTCGGCCGGCCCGGCCGACCCTTCGTCGTCGCCCTTGAGACCCGCGCCCAGGTCGTTGACCACGACCTTCGCGCCTTCCTGCGCCGCGATCAGCGCGCAGTCGCGCCCGATCCCGTTGCCGCCGCCTGTAACCAGGACAACCTTGCCATCCAATGCGCCCATGACGTTCTCCCTAAAATTTTGAAAACTCGGAATGGGGCGACAGTTATTCGAGGCGGTCGGCCCGGCGCAAGTCGGGGAACAGCTTGGCCCAGATCCCGGTGACCATCACCGCGCCCACGCCGCCGAAGATCGCCGCCCCGACCGGGCCCAGGATCCGCGCCACCACGCCGCTCTCGAACTCGCCCAGTTCGTTGGACGCGCCGATGAACACCGAGGAGACCGAGGCCACCCGACCGCGCATGTGGTCGGGGGTCACCAGCTGCACCAGCGTCTGGCGCACAAACACGCTCAGCATGTCGGCGCCGCCCAGCACCGCCAGGGCCGCCACCGACAGCCATAGCGACTTGGAGATCCCGAAGACGATGGTCGCCAGGCCGAACACCGCGACGCCGCCGAACATGAACAGCCCGGCCTTGCGCCGGATCGGATTGGCCGCTAGCCACAGCGCCACGACGGTCGCCCCGATCGCTGGCCCGGCCCGCAGCAGGCCGAAGCCCTCCGGCCCTACGTGCAGCACGTCGCGGGCGAAGACCGGGAGGAGGGCGGTCGCCCCGCCCAGCAAAACGGCGAACAGGTCCAGGGAGATCGCCCCGAAGACGATCTTCTGCCGCCAGACGTAGTCCAGGCCCTCCTTGACCAACTGCCAGCGCGAGCCGGGCTTGGCCTCGGGCTTGGCGTTGGCGCGGATCGCGGCCACCAGCACCGCCGACAGGACATAGAGAGCGAAGGTCGTGAAATAGGCGGTCTGCGCCGAGTGGGCGACAAGGAAGCCCGCCGCCGCCGGCCCGCAGATCGACGCCGTCTGCCAGGCCAGCGAGTTCCAGGCGATGGCTCGCGGCAACAGCTTGCGCGGCACCAGCATCGGTCCCAGGGCGGTGTTGGCGGGGGCGAAGAACGCCCGGCTGGCCCCGAACAGCGCTGCGATCACCAGCAGCAGGGCTGGGGAGGCGTACCCCTGCACCGTCGCAATCGCCAGGATCAATACGCTGGTGATCTCACCGGTCAGGCACAGCAGCAGCACCTTCTTGCGGTCGTAGCGGTCCGCCGCCTCGCCCGCCGGCAGGGTCAGCAGGAAGACCGGCACGAAGGCCGCCAGCCCGATCATGCCCACCAGGAACGCGCTCTCCTCGACCGACCGCGTCGTGCGGGCCAGGGCGTACATCTGCCACCCCATCGCCACGCTCTGGATCTGGCTGGCGAAGCTGCCAAACCAGCGCGTTCCCCAGAACAGCACATAGTCGCGCTCCTTCAGCAGGGCGCGGGCGGAGGGAACGGGGTCATCGGACGGGTTGAGGTCGGTCATGAGCCGCCGCGAACCTGCACCGCGCCGCCACCGCTCGCAATGGCGTTGACGCCCCGGTCCGCAGGTCCTAATTGCGCGCCTCCGAT
The DNA here is from genome assembly GCA_964575195.1 of uncultured Phenylobacterium sp. GTDB lineage: Bacteria > Pseudomonadota > Alphaproteobacteria > Caulobacterales > Caulobacteraceae > Phenylobacterium. The sequence goes on along the minus strand of CAZNPJ010000018.1, from coordinate 21,901 downwards.
CCACGGCCGGGAAGGCCCTTCCGATGCGACGACGTCCGCTGGCGCAAGCCGCCTGAACCCGCACCGGCCCCGGGTGTTGTCGCCCGACGCCGAACCGTCGTCATTCGGATCTAGAGATCGCCCCATGTCGCTTCAGCCCAGCCGGCCCCCGCCGGAGCTCACCCTCGTCAACGAAATCCCCGCCCACGACGCCGAGATCGAGGCCCTGCTCGGCCGCGCCTTTGGTCCTGGCCGCTTCGCCAAGGTGTCCGAGCGCGTCCGTGAGTTCGCCGCCTTCGCCCCGGACCTCTCCTTCTGCGCGGTCGAGGCGGGAAGAGTTGTCGGCGTCGTCCGCCTGTGGCGCGTTAGGGTCGGCGATCAGCCGGTGGTGTTCCTGGGGCCCCTGGCCGTCGAGGAGAGCGAGCGTCGGCACGGCCTGGGCGCCACCCTGGTCCAGCGCGCCTGCGACGCCGCCGCCGCGGCGGGCGAACCCGCTGTCGTCCTGGTCGGCGACCTGCCCTATTTCCAGCGCGTCGGCTTCGCCGTCGCCCACGACGTCACCCTGCCTGGTCCCGTCGATCCCCGCCGCGTCCTGGCTCGCGCCCCCGCCGACATGGCCCTGGCCGGCATGGTCCGCGCGCGCTGACGGGCCCTCGTCCGACAAACCCGCCGCCCGTCCTTGAGCCGAGCACCCCCCGAGCCTACGTTCGGCGGATGGCGAACACCCCACAGACTCCTGGCCTCGATGGCATCGTCGCCGCCGCCAAGCAGGCGCCGGGTCGCGGCCTGCCGCCCGTCCACCTGTGGAATCCCGCGCACTGCGGCGAGATCGACATCGTCATCAAGCGCGACGGCCGATGGCTGCACGAAGGCGCGCAGATCAACCGCGAGGCCCTGGTCCGGCTCTTCTCCACCGTCCTGCGCAAGGATCCCGACGGGTTCCACCTGGTCACCCCGGTGGAAAAGATGCGGATCACCGTCGAGGACGCCCCGTTCATCGCCGTCCGCGTCGATCGCGAGGGCGAGACCTTGCGCTTCCAGACCAATGTCGGCGACGAGGTCGTGGCCGGACCGGACAACCCCATCCGCGTTGAGGTGGCCGCCGATGGCGAACCCCGGCCCTACGTCCATGTGCGGCGCGGCCTGGAGGCCCTGATCTCGCGCCCCGTCTTCTACGAACTGGTGGAGATGGCCGAGCCGCGCGCCACACCCGAGGGCGAGGTGCTCGGCGTGGGCTCGAACGGCGCCTGGTTTCCGCTTGGTCCCCCCGAGGCTCCGTGAAAGACGCCGCCGCCCCGCATCTCCACGACTGGATCGCCGAACATCTCGACCCGCTCCACGATGACGCCGTGGCGGGCGGTCAGCGCAAGTCCGACTACGACCTGACGCCGGGCGGCTGGAGCGATGCGCCGGTGGAGTCCCTGACCCCCGCCGCCGTCCTGATCGGCCTGGTCGAGCGCGAAACCGGCCCGACCGTCCTGCTCACCCGCCGTTCGGACAACCTGCGCAACCATCGGGGCCAGGTCGCATTGCCGGGCGGCCGCGTCGATCCCGGCGAGCGGCCCTGGCAGACCGCGCTCCGGGAAGCCCACGAAGAAGTTGGGCTGGAGCCGCAGTTCGTCCGCCTGGCTGGCCTTTCGACCCCCTACCAGACCGGCACCGGCTATCTGATCACGCCGGTGGTGGGCTTCGTCCGCACCGGCTTCGAACTGCGCGCCAATCCCGACGAGGTCGCCGACATCTTCGAGACCCCGTTCAGCTTCCTCATGGACCTCGCCAACTACGAGGAGCACGAGCGGGAGATGCCGACCGGCGAAAAGCGGCGCTTCTATGCGGCCACCCATGCGGAGCGCTATATCTGGGGCGCGACCGCCGGCATCCTGCGCGCGCTGTACGAGCGCCTCTACGGGGCCGCGCTTGCTTAGCCAGATCGTCTTCCGTGGCGCCCTGGTCGTCGTGCCTTTCCTGTTGTGGTTCGGCTGGGCGGCCTGGGCCCGACGCACCGGCCGACCGATGGCGTCGACCCCCTGGCCCTGGCTGATCGCGGCAGGCGCCGCGCTGCTCGGCCTGTCCTTGATGCTCAGCGTCCTCTTCCATAGTGACAACCGCGGCGCGCGCTACGTGCCGGGCGAGGCCGGCCCCGATGGCCGGGTCACCGAGGGCCATTTCGAAACGCGATGACTGACAGCTTGGGCCAACCCCACTGGATGACCGCGCCGCGGACCGCGGCCGTCTTCGACGCGCTCGAGGCCGAGGGCGGTCCCGACTGCGCACGCTTCGTCGGCGGCTGCGTGCGCAACGCCCTTGTCGGCCGCGCCATCGACGACCTCGACATCGCCACGACCCTGACGCCGGACCGCGTGACCAAGGCGCTGGCCGCCGCCGGCCTGCGCGCCGTGCCGACCGGGATCGAGCACGGCACTGTGACCGCCGTCTCCGACCACCTGCCGCACGAGATCACCACCTTGCGCCGCGACGTCTCCACCGACGGCCGACGCGCCACCGTGGCGTTCACCGACGACTGGACCCTGGACGCCCAGCGCCGGGACTTCACGCTCAACGCCCTCTACGCCCGCCGCGACGGGACGATCTTCGACCCCACCGGCCGCGGCGTCGCCGACGCGCGGGCCGGCCGCATCGTTTTCGTCGGCGAGCCCGAACAGCGGCTGCGCGAGGACCATCTGCGGAACCTGCGGTTCTTCCGCTTCTACGCGGGCTTCGGGAAGGGCGTCCCTGACCCTGCCGCCGTCGCCGCCTGCGCGGCTCTGAAGGATGGCGTGGACGGCCTGTCGGCCGAGCGGGTGTCGAAGGAACTGCTCAAGCTTCTGGCCGCCGACGATCCCCGGCCCGCCGTGCGTCTCATGGCCGAGACCGGGGTGCTTGAGATCGTGCTGAAGGCGCCGGCCAACCTCACGCGTTTCGACGCCCTTTGCGAGATCGAGGGCGATCAGCTCTTCGAGACCCAGCCGGTCCTGCGCCTGGCCGCCCTGCTGCCCGATGACCAGCTCGCTGCCGGCCGCCTCGGCGAGCGCCTGCGCCTGTCCAACCCCGACCGCGACCGGATCGTCGCCGCCCTCGCGCCCACCCTGGTGCTGAAGAGCTGGATGAGCCCGCGGGAGATCCGCCGCGAGGTCTACCGCAGCGGCCAAGCTGTCTTCCGCGACCGCGCCAAGCTCGCCTGGGCTGCGTCGCCCCGCTCGGCGACCACCATGCAGTGGCGCGGTCTCATCGCCCTGGTCGAAGGCTGGAGCCCGCCCACCCTGCCGCTCACGGGCCAGGAAATCATGAGCGCTGGCGTGCCCAAGGGCCCCCTGGTCGGCCAGGTGATGCGCGAGGTCGAGGACTGGTGGATCGACCACGACTTTCTCGACGACAAGCTCTCGATCATCGAGCGGCTCAAGGCGGTCGCCCAGGGGTTGGCCTACTGATGCGGAAGGTCGGTATCCTCAGGACCGGCCGCCCGCCCGCACAGGCGAGCCCGCAGTTCGGGACCTATCCGGACATGTTCATGACCCTGCTGGGCCCGACCGCCTACGACTGGCGGGTCTACGCCGCGGACGAGGGTGAATACCCCGGCGCGGCCGAGGACTGCGACGCCTACATCGTCACCGGCTCGTCCTCAGGCGTCTACGAGAGCGATCCCTGGATCGCCCAGCTGCTGGACTGGCTCCGCGCCGCCAAGGGCCGGACCCGGCTCGTGGGTGTCTGTTTCGGCCACCAGGCCATGGCCCAGGCTTTCGGCGGCCAGGTGGTCAAATCCCCCAAGGGCTGGGCGATCGGCGCGCAGGACTATCGCGTGCTCAGCCGAGAACCCTGGATGGACGACGCTGTCCGGATCTGGTTGCCCGGCTCGCATCAGGACCAGGTCGTGGCGCGCCCGCCAGGCGCCGAGGTGATCGCGGCCAGCGACTTCACGCCTATGGGCGCCCTGGCCTGGCGGGACCAGCCGGCCATCTCGATCCAGTTGCACCCCGAGTTCGAGCCGGCCTACGCCAAGGCCCTGATCGAGGCCCGCCGCGGCGGCATCTACGCCGACGCCCAGGCCGACGCCGCGATCGCCAGCTACGCCGGCGACGACGACCGCGCGAGGGTCGGGCGATGGATCAACAGGTTCCTGGAGGCCTAGCTCCAGGCCACCATCGGCGGCATCGAGCTCAGGATCGTCTCGATGTTGCCGCCGGCCTTCAGCCCGAACATCGTACCTCGGTCGTACAGCAGGTTGAACTCGACGTAGCGGCCTCGGCGCAGCATCTGCTCCATCCGCTCGGCCTCGCCCCACGGCTCGCTCATCCGGTGGCGGACGATCTTCGGATAGACGTCCAGGAACGCCTCGCCGACCGCTCGGGTGAAGGCGAAGTCCTTGTCGAAATCGCCGGTGTTGTGCCGATCGTAGAAGATGCCGCCGACGCCGCGCGTCTCCTTGCGGTGCGGCAGATAGAAGTACTCGTCGCACCAGGCCTTGTACTTCGGGTGCCATTCGGGATCGAACGGATCGCAGGCGGCCTTCATGGCAGCGTGGAACAGCCGGGCGTCGTCGGCCTCCTCGCTGCGCTGCTCGTCCAGCATCGGCGTCAGGTCGGCGCCGCCGCCAAACCAGCTCTCCGCCGTGGACAGAAAGCGGGTGTTCATGTGCACCGTCGGCACGCGCGGGCTGCGCGGGTGCACGATCAGGCTGATGCTGGCCGAGACATAGGACGGGTCCTTGTCCGCCCCCGGCATGGTCGCCGCCATTTCCGGTGAGAACTGAGCCATCGCGGCCGAGGTGTGCACGGCCGCCTTCTCGAACAGCCGGCCCTTGAAGAAGGCGCCGATTCCGCCGCCGACGCCGGTTTCCCGCGTCCACGGCTTGAACTGGAAGCGGCCGGCGGGCTCGGGATAGAGCTCGGGCGAGGCGTCGTCCTCCAACTGCTCCAGCGCCGCGCAGATGCGCTGCTGCAGGGCTTCGAACCATTCCTTGGCGCTATCGCGACGCGCGAGGATCTCGGGGGGCAGGCTGGACATGTGCGGCTAGTCTGTTCGCTGGACGGTCGGGAACGCGTTGATCTGCCTCAAGGCCTCGCCCAGCGCCAGTGTCGCGGCGGTCACCAGGTTCAGCGAGCGGGCGCCGGGGGCGATCGGGATCAGCAATCGGGCGTCCGCGGCGGCGTGCACCTCGTCCGGCGCCCCGGCGCTCTCGCGTCCGAACAGCAGGGTGTCGTCCGGTTGGAACGCGAATTCGTGGAACGGCGTCGCGCCCCGCGTCGTGAACAGCAACAGGCGCCCCGGCCGCGCTACATCGACGCGGAAGTCGGCCCAGCTCGCGTGGCGTTTCACCTCGGCGATGGCCGCATAATCCATCGCCGCACGGCGGATTGCGGCGTCGCTCAAGGGGAAGCCACAGGGCTCGATCACATCTAATGGGACGCCCAGGCAGGCGCTGAGCCGGATGGCCGCGCCGAGGTTTTGCGGAATGTCCGGTTGAAAAAGGGCCAAACGCATTCTAAGGCCTCTCGCCATCGGGCGTGGCTGGGGCGCAGGGGCACGAATCACGGGCGGGCGGACAAGCGGTTCGCATTCCTTCCGTGTTAACGTGCTCGGCCCCCGACCGCTTCCCGGAATCGGTACCTCCAGATTCTCTGGGTCGGGCCGCAAGCTTAAAGGCCCTCCGGCGCGTCGTGAGGGCCTCTATTCGAAGGGTAGCTTCAAGGTGGCCGACACCGTCGTGGGCGCAACTCCCGACCCGCACGCTTCGGGCGATGACCCGAGCCGTCGCGACTTCATTCATATCGCCGCTGGCGCCGCCGCGGCTGGCGCCGCCGGCGCACTCATCTGGCCGCTCGTCGACCAGATGAACCCGGCTGGCGACACGCTGGCCCTCGCCTCGATCGAGTTCGACCTGGGCAAGGTCGAACCGGGTCAGCAGGTGGTGGTGAAATGGCGCGGAAAGCCGCTGTTCGTCCGTAACCGCACGCCCGAGCAAATCGCCGCGGCCGTGAAGGACGATAACGCCGAGCTCCGCGATCCGGCGACCGACGAAAGCCGTCACAAGCCCGGCAAGGCGCAGTGGCTGGTCCTGGTCGGCACCTGCACCCACCTGGGCTGCGTGCCCACGGTCGGCGGTGGTGACTATGGCGGCTGGTTCTGCCCCTGCCACGGCTCGCACTACGACACGTCCGGCCGAATCCGTAAGGGTCCCGCGCCGAAGAACCTGCTGGTGCCGGACTATGCCTTCCTCTCCGACACCAAGATCAAGGTGGGCTGAACCCGATGAGCGGACATTCGACCTACGAGCCGAAGACCGGCATCGAGCGCTGGCTCGACACCCGTCTTCCCATCGTGCGCTTCGCGCATGACACGGCGCTGAGCTTCCCGACCCCGAAGAACCTGAACTACTGGTACACCTTCGGCGGCATCCTGGCCCTGATGCTGGGCATCCAGCTGGTCACCGGCATCGTGCTGGCCATGCACTACGTGCCGCACGTCGATTACGCCTTCGCGTCGGTCGAGCGCATCATGCGTGACGTCAACTACGGTTGGCTGATCCGCTACATGCACGCCAACGGCGCCTCGATGTTCTTCCTGGCGGTCTACATCCACATGATCCGCGGCCTCTACTACGGCTCCTACAAGGCGCCGCGCGAGGTGCTGTGGATCCTGGGTTGCCTGATCTATCTCGCCATGATGGCCACCGCCTTCATCGGCTACGTGCTCCCCTGGGGCCAGATGAGCTTCCACGGCGCCGTCGTGATCACCAACCTGTTCGGCGCCCTGCCCATCATCGGCACGCCGATCACCACCTGGCTGTGGGGCGGGTTCGCGGTCGATAATCCGACGCTGAACCGCTTCTTCTCGCTGCACTATCTGCTGCCCTTCGTGATCGCGGGCCTCGTGATCCTGCACATCTGGGCGCTGCACGTGCCGGGGAACAACAACCCGACCGGCGTGAACGTGAAGTCCGAGAACGACACCGTGCCCTTCCACCCGTACTACACGGTGAAGGACGGCTTCGCGATCGGGGTGTTCCTGCTGCTCTACGCCAGCTTCGTGTTCTACAACCCGAACGTCCTTGGCCACGCCGACAACTACATCCCGGCTAACCCGCTGGTGACGCCCGCCCATATCGTTCCCGAATGGTACTTCCTGCCGTTCTACGCGATCCTGCGGGCGGTGCCGGACAAGCTGGGCGGCGTGCTGCTGATGTTCGGCGCCATCGCGACCCTGTTCGTCCTGCCCTGGCTGGACACGTCGAAGGTGCGCTCCATGCGCTACCGTCCGACGGCGCGGCTGTATCTCTTCATCTTCGTCCTCGCGGCCCTGGTGCTGGGCTACTGCGGTGGCCAGCTGCCGGATAACCCGGTGATCGGCGCGCCGAGCGGTTTCATGCTGCTGGACGCGGACATCAACAGCATGGTCTGGCTCAGCCGGGTCGCCACGCTCTACTACTTCGCCTACTTCCTGATCATCCTGCCTGTCCTCGGCCTCACGGAAACGCCGCTGCCGGTGCCGGAATCGATCTCGGAACCTGTCCTGTCGCATCCCGCCACGACGCCCGTGGGCGCCGCGGCGTCGCCTGAAAAGAGGGGCTGAGCCTGAAGATGCTGCGCAAAGGTATCGCGCTCGCGGCGCTGGGGCTCGCCTTGCTGGGAAGCCCCGCGCTCGCCGCCCATCCCAAGCCGGTCGAACGTGAGGTCGCCTGGTCCTTCAACGGACCGTTTGGCAAGTTCGACACCGCCCAGCTGCAACGCGGGTACAAGGTCTATCGCGAGGTCTGCTCGGCCTGCCACGCGATGCACCTGGTCTCGTTCCGGAACCTGGGCGAGAAGGGCGGTCCGTTCTACGATCCCAAGTACAAGAACCCGAATGACAACCCGTATGTGAAGTCGTTGGCCAAGGACATTCAGGTCCCGGACATCGACCCCGATACGGGCGACGCGATCCAGCGGAGCGCCACCCCGGCCGACCGCTTCCCGTCGCCGTTCCCCAACGAGGCTGCGGCGCGCGCGTCGAATGGCGGCGCTCTGCCGCCGGACCTCTCGGTGATCGCCAAGGGTCGCGAAGGCGGGCCGAACTATCTGTACTCGCTGCTGACCGGCTATCGGAACACGCCCGCGGGCCTGACCGTGTCGACGGGCCAGCACTACAACATCTCGATGAGCGGCGACCTGACCAGCGCCTGGAAGGGCGACCACAACAAGGTCCCCCCCGGCGGCGTGATCGCCATGCCGCCGCCGCTGGCGGACGGTAAGGTGACCTTCGACGATGGTAGCCCGTCCACCGTCGACCAGCAGGCCAAGGACGTCTCGGCGTTCCTCTACTGGGCCGCCGAGCCCAAGATGATGGAACGCAAGCAGTTCGGCCTGGGCGCGATGGTCTACCTGCTGATCTTCACGGTGCTGCTGTACTTCAGCTACCGCCGCATCTGGCGCAACGTCGCCCACTAAGCGGCGCGCCACTGAAACCTGCAAAGGCCCCGGAGCGATCCGGGGCCTTTTTCAGTCCGGCCTAGCGGACGGGATCGACCAGAAGCTTCCTTGCGGGAAAATCGAACCGCAGACGGAAGTGGGCCAGGACCGCGCCGCCCAGCACGCCCACCACATCACCCTCGGGTTTCATCAGACCGGCGGCCACGTCCCGTCCGGTCGCCCCGGCGAAGTCCACCTCGGGCAGTCGGGCCAGCCAGACCCCCTCGGGATAGAGCTCCTTGACCTCGGTCGCGCCGGCCTGCGCCAGGTCGTCAGCCAGGCGGACGGGAACATTCGCCCCCGTGGCGACCACGAACTGGCCCGAAATCCGCCGCTGGTCGTCGGCCACCGCTGCTGCGACGGTCGGCCGGCCCAGGTCCCAGCCCATGTTCAGCGTCCGGCCCTTGAACCGCGGCGCCTGGCCTGGCCGCGATAGACGGATCCGGCAGGGCGAATAGGCCACGTCGAGCACGAAGTCCTTCAGGGCGTCGGCCCCGATCACCCCGGCCACGGGCGTCGGCATGTTCCAGGTGCGGACGTCCAGATCGGCGACCTTCAGCGGCAGCGACCGCACGGTCATGCCTGCCACCGACAGGTCGCCAGCCAGCTCGGTGTCCGCGATGCCTTCCGCCTGCGCCTTGGTCTCGTGCAGGGTGCTTTGGGCCGCGCCGGTGTCGACGATGTAGTCGCCGGCGATCCCGGCCATCATCGCCGGCACGGTCACCACGCCGCGCTCGAACCGACAGGCGACCTCGCCCGCCGCCGCCGGCGACGCCGCCACGACAGCCAGAACCGTAAGGGGGAGGGGGCGAAGCCGGATCACGCCCAGACCATAGCGCGACTTTCCGCCTTACCGCCGCCCTCTCTTGCGCCCTACATTGTGGAAATGCCTCACACGCCCGCCTGGCGGAACTTCAAGCGCACCCAGGACCTAACGGTCGCCACGGCCAGCCTGATCTATGCGGGCGCGGTCGTTCACGCCTTCGCCAACCTACCCGGCGACCCGACGCTGATCGCACAGCGCACGCTGATCTGGCCGGCGGTGTTCCTCAGCCTGTCCTTCACCACGCCGCTGCTCATCGGCGCCGTCCGCCGCCCGCTGGCGCGCTATGTCTGGATCAGCTTCCAGGCCGGGTTCGGCCAGAACCTGCGCTCGATCATCTCGGGCGTCGTCCTGCTGGGTGGCGCGGCCGCGCTGATCTACTGGCAGATCTCCAACGCCGCCAACGGCGGGCGCTATCCGGCGGGGGTGTTCTCCGGCTACGCCGCGGGCATTGGCATCCTGGCCGCCCAGGCGACCTTGGTGCGGGTGCTCGAAAGGCACCCCGAGGTTAAGCGCCAGATCGAGACCTAGACGTCGCCGCCGCGGCCGGCGCCGTTGCGGGCGAACAGGGCCATGGTCCGCAGGTGCGAGAGCCGCGCGCTGTCGGCGTGGAAGCCGTTGGGCGCCACGAAGGCGTGGCCGGCCTCGTACATGTAAACCGGCAGCTCGGGATGCGCCGTGCGGATGCGCTCCACGTCGGCCGGCGGGATCAGCTCATCCGTCTTGCCCAGGTGGAGGATGGTCGGAACCTTGGGCGTCTCGTCCAGATAGTCGGTGATCTGGCCGCCATAGTACGATGCGACCGCCGACAGCCCCGAACAGCGGCTGGACGCCAGCCAGGCGGTCGTGCCGCCGTAGCAGAAGCCCAGCAGGAACACCCGCGGCGCCAGGGCGTCGATCGACGCCTGCACTAGGTCCAGGACCTCCACACCCCAGGCCGTCGCCTCGGCGAAGCCGTTCTGGCGGGCATAGAGGGCCGGGTCGGTGTCACGCGCCGCAAAACCCTTGCCCAGGCGGTCGAACAGGCTGGGGACGAGGGTCTCGTACCCGTCCTCGGCGAAGCCGTCGGCCAGGGCGCGCAAGTGGGGCGTCACGCCCCAGATGGCGTGGCAGATGACCAGGCCGCCCCGCCGCGCATCGGTCGGGACCGCGCGGTAGGCGTCGAAGGCGAAGCCGTCCTTGGCGCTCCGCAGCTGGACGGTTTCGCCCACGCGGCTCAGGCCTTGTCGAACAGCTCGAGCGTCCGGTGACGCGCCAGGTCGGCGGCTTCGGCGCTGTAGCGCTCGGGGCTCTCGTTGTTGAAGCCGTGGCCCGCGCCTTCGTAGATGTAGACCGGGACGTCCGGGTTGTGCGCCGCCACGGCCGCGGCCACCTCGTCGGCGGGGATGCCGGGATCGGTCCGGCCCAGGTGGACGATGACCGGGCAAAGCGGTTTCAGCGCCGCGTTCGCCTGCACCATCGACCCATAGTAGCTGGACGCCGCCGCCAGCCCCTCGACCTTGGCCGCCGCCAGCCAGGCCAGAGAGCCGCCGTAGCAGTAGCCCACCACATGCACCTTGCCGCCGTGCTTGTTCAGGAAATCGCGGCAGGCGGCGATGTCGCCCAGCGCCTGCTCCAGCGGCGTGGCGCGGGCGTGGGTCAGGCCGGCGTCGAGGCCCGCCGCGTCGTGATCGGCCGTGAAGTTCCGCTCCCGGCGGTCGAACAGCGACGGCGCAATCGCCTCGTAGCCCATCTTGGCCCAACGCTCGACGTCGGCCCGCACGTGGCGGTCGATGCCGAAGATCTCCTGCAGCACGATCACCCCGCCCTTGTGCGGCGTGAAGGCGGGCTCGTGATAGGCGCTGAATTCGAAGCCGTCGGTCCCCGCCAGCGTGATCGTCTCGCCCATCTCGAACTCCCTTGGATTGTTGTCAGACGTTGAAGCGGAAATTCATCACGTCGCCGTCGCGGACAACATATTCCTTGCCCTCCTGGCGGAATTTCCCGGCCTCGCGCGCGCCGGCCTCGCCCTTGAGGCTGACATAGTCCTCGTAGGCGATGGTCTCCGCCCGGATGAAACCCTTCTCGAAGTCGGTGTGGATCACGCCGGCCGCCTGCGGGGCGGTGTCGCCCTTGTGGATGGTCCAGGCGCGCGCCTCCTTGGGCCCGACCGTGAAATAGGTCTGCAGGCCCAGCAGGTGATAGGCCTCGCGGATGAGCTTGTTGAGGCCAGGCTCCGTCAGGCCCAGGGTCTCCAGGAACTCGGTGCGCTCCGCCGGGTCCAGCATGGCGATCTCGCTCTCGATCTGGGCCGAGATCACCACATGGTCGGCGCCGTCGCGTTTGGCCCGTTCGGCCACCGCCGCCGAAAGCTCGTTGCCGGTGGCGGCCGAGCCTTCGTCCACGTTCGAGACGTAGAGCGCCGGCTTGGAGGTCAGCAGCTGCAGCATCCGCCACGCCTTCTCGTCCTCGGCCGACACCTCGGCCTTACGGGCGGGGCGGCCGGCGTTCAGCTCGGTCAGGGCCAGCTGCACCAGCTTGAGCGTCAGGGCGCTTTCCTTGTCGCCGGTCTTGGCGCGCTTCTCCAGGTTGACGACCCGCTTCTCCAGGCTCTCGAGGTCGGCCAGCATCAGCTCGGTCTCGATGGTCTCCAGGTCTGCCAGCGGATCGACCTTCCCCTCCACGTGGGTGACGTCGTCGTCGATGAAGCAGCGGGCGACGAAAGCCACGGCGTCGCAGTCGCGGATGTTGGCCAGGAACTGGTTGCCCAGGCCTTCGCCCTTCGACGCGCCGCGCACCAGGCCGGCGATGTCCACAAAGTTCATCCGCGCCGGAATGATCTCCTTCGACGGGATGATCGCCGCCAGCGCGTCCAGGCGAGGCTCGGGCACGGCCACATCGCCGGTGTTGGGTTCGATAGTGCAGAACGGATAGTTGGCCGCCTGGGCCGACGCCGTCTGCGTCAGGGCGTTGAACAGGGTCGATTTGCCGACGTTCGGCAGTCCGACGATGGCGACTTTCAGAGCCATGGAGGTGCGGTTCCTCGTAAGAAGGCGCCGCACCTAGCACGGACGGTCCGCCGCGCGAAGCGGCGGTGCGGCCTCAGCCTCCGGCGAGCGCCTTGGCGGCCAGGTCGCGCCAGTGCCGGCCTTCCTTGCGGAACTGCGGGGTCAGCCGGGTCAGGCGCTTGTCCATGTCGGCGATGGCCGCCTGCGCCTCGGCCTTGCGGCCATTGCGGGCCATGAAGGCGGCATAGCGGGCCTGGCCTTCGAAGCCGGGCATCCGCTCGGAGGCTTCCTTCAGCGCCGCATCGGCCTCGGCCGTCCGACCCACCGCCTCGTAGGCCCGGCCCAGGGCCAGGATCGCGGTCGGGGTGTGGCCTTCGGACTCGTCGCGGCTGAGCCGCTCCAGCACGGCCAGCGCCTCGGCGGCGCGGTCCAGCTCAAGCAGCGCATTGGCGCGGCCCAGCAACAGGGCCGGATCGTCCGCGTGGATCCCGTGAGCCGCCTCGGCGTAGAGCCGTTCGGCCTCATCGTGCCGACCCAGGGCCACGGCGGCGTGGGCCAGGCGCGACTGGTTGCGGACGGTGGGCGTGTCCTCGCAGGCCTGTTTCGCCTCGCGGTACTCGCGCAGTGGGTCGAGGGCGGCCAACGCCGTGCGTTCCAACCGCCGCGCTGTCTGGCCTCGCCCTAGCTCGGGCAGGACGATGGCGATGAAATAGACCAGGCCGCCCAGGGGCTGGAAGATCAGGATGATCCACAGCCAGAACAACTCGCGGCCCGTGCGCACCACATGCACCGCCAGCGCGATCGAGACGATCAGCGACAGACCGATGAGTGGCAACGAGCCGCCGAGCAGGCCCATCAGGCTCATGACTCACCCCGCGCCAGCTTGCGCGGGTCCACCTTCTCGGCGGGCGCCAGGCGCATGACTTCGGTCTGGTACTTCTCGTCCTCGCCCACGGCCAGCAGGGGGGCGGCGTCGGCGCAGGCCTGCAGCAGCGGCTCGACCCACTTCATATCGGCCTTGTGGAAGTCCGACAGGACGTGGCCCTGCACCAGCGCCTTGTCCCCCGGGTGGCCGGTGCCCAGCCGCGCGCGCCGGAAATGCGGCCCCACCTGCGAGGTGATGGATCGCACGCCATTATTGCCGGCCGCGCCGCCGCCGGCCTTCATTCGGAAGCGACCCGGCGCCAGGTCGATCTCGTCGTAGAACACGACCAGGTCCACGGCGGGATCCAGCTTGAAGAACTTCACGGCCTCGCCCACGGCGCGCCCGCTCTCGTTGTAGTAGCCCTGGGGCTTGAGGATCAGGGCGCGCACCGGACCTTGCGGCGTCTCGATCGAACCCTCTGAAGCCTGGCCCTGAAAACGCGAACGCGCCGCTGAGAAGCCCCAGCGGCGCGCAATCTCGTCAACGGCCATGAAGCCGATGTTGTGGCGGTTCTTCGCGTAGGTCGGGCCAGGATTTCCCAGGCCGGCGATCAGGAGCACGTCGGCGCCTCGCGAAGAGAACGCCTAGGCTTCGGCTTCGCCTTCGGCGGCGTCGTCACCACCGATGCTGACCTTGGCGGCGGCGATCGAGGCGATGACCTCTTCGGCTTCCAGGGCGGCTTCGACCTTGGCCGGCAGCTTCAGGTCCGACACGCGGATGCTGTCGCCGATTTCCTTGCCGGTCAGGTCGACAACGATCTCTTCCGGGATCGAGTCGGCGTGGCAGGACACCAGCAGGGTGTGGTGGGCGATGTTCAGCGAACCGCCGCGCTTCAGGCCGGGCGATTCTTCCTGATGCGCGAAGTGCACCGGCACTTCGATCTTGATCTGTTGGTGCTCGTCGACGCGGTACAGGTCGAAGTGCACCGGCTCATCCGTCACCGGATGCATGTCGATGGCCTTGGCGATGACCGGCTGGGTCTCCGAGCCGTACTTCAGGGTCACCAGGTGGCCCAGGAGCTTGCCCGTGTAGAGCGCCTTGCGGAACTCGTTGGAGCGCACCGCGATGGCCACGGGATCCTTGGCGCCGCCGTACAGGATGCCGGGGACCATGCCGCTGCGGCGGGTGGCGCGGGCGCCGCCCGTGCCGGTCTGCTCGCGCACTTCAACGTTCAAAACGATATCGGCCATGGCCATGCCTCAAAACGAAACCGCCGCGCGTCTCGCGCGCGGCGATGGAAGTCAAAACCCATAAGGGTCGAAAGGGTGCGCGTAGATACACAAAAGCCCAGACCGACGCAACCGGCCGCGGACGTCCGTGTCAGCTCTTCTTCTTGCCCTTCTTCGCGGGGGGCTTCTTGGCGGGCATTCCCCGGGCGATCGTCTTGGCGTCGGGGATATAGCGCGCCTCGTAGGGCTCGGGCAGGCCAGCGGCGCGGATCACGCAGCGGCCAGTGTCCATCATGGCATGCTGGCCGAGACAGAAGACGTCCTCGTAGTTCGGACGCGCCACCGCCAGGCACTGATAGAGGTTGAGCTTGGAGGTGCCCATGCACATACCGATGTTCGGCTCGTGGGTCAGGGCCATCAGCTGCTCGGCGTTGGCGTCGGTGGCCTCGCCGAGCACCGCCAGGGCCGCGATGGCCAGGCCGCGGATCACGGTCGGCGTGTAGGGCGGCGGCGCGGCCGTGGCGGTCAGGCCCAGGGAGGCCACACCCATGGCGGCCTGCTGCAGCCGCGCGGTCTCGGCCACGTCGCCGGTCATCGCCGAGGCGGACACCGATTTGGCGCCGGCCAGGCGTTCGGGGCGGCTGGTCACGTCGGTCTTGGACCAGGGCTGCTTCTGGATGTCGTAGGCGGCCTGTTTGACCGACTTGCCCTGGTCGTAGAGCCGCTGCGCATCGCTGCCGATGGCGGCGATGATCAGGCCGGCGGCGCTGGCCGACCCCTGGATGCCGACCGCATAGGCCGGGTCCTTCATGATCTCATAGGCGATCGTCCGGCGTTGGACGGGGTCCTTGGCGTACTGCCGCACGCCCTCGACGAAGGCCTTGTCCTGCAACGCGACGACGGCGCCGTACGCGATGGATCCGCGCACCAGCTGCTGCGGCTCGTACGAGGCGCCGGTCTGCACCGATCGGGCCACGCCGGCCGGATCGACGAAGTCGGGCGTGATCCCGGTCGTGCGCACCATGTAGTAGCGGTAGGCGCTGGCCAGTTCGACCAGCTTTGGCGACAGGCTGACCACCGGCGCGGCGGGCGGCGGCGGTGTGATCACCTGGGGCGGCGCGTCGGCGCAGCTGGCCAGCAGAAGCCCGGCCAGGCCGGCGGCAAGCATGGCTCGAATCGAAACGCGGCGTTGCATCAGGCGACCTTCCCCCTCTTTCGAGTGGTGATTCTTTTCGTTCGCCCCCGAACGGATATGGCTTAACCGGCGGACTGTGCGGTCGGCAAGCGCGGCCGCAGGAACGGACGCGCGCCGAGCGGATCTTAGTCGAACAGTTTCGACACGCTCTCTTCGTTGGCGATGCGGCGGATCGCCTCCCCGATGAGGCTGGCGCAGCTGACATAGCGAATCTTGGCGGCTGTCTCGACGCGGTCCGGCGGGGCGATGGAATCGGTCATCACCAGTTCCTTCAGCACCGAGGCCTGCACCCGCTCGACCGCGCCGCCCGACAGGACGCCGTGGCTGACGTAGGCCGACACCTCCGTGGCGCCCCCGTCGATCAGGGCCTGGGCCGCGTTGCAGAGCGTGCCGCCCCCGTCGATCATGTCGTCGAACAGGATGCAGCGGCGGCCGGAGACGTCACCGATAATGTTGGCGACCTCGCTCTTGCCCGGACCGGAGCGGCGCTTGTCGACGATGGCGAGTTCGGTGTTGAGCCGGCTGGCCACCGCCAGCGCCCGGACCACCCCGCCCACGTCGGGCGAGACGATCATCAAGTCTTTGGGCTTCTCGTAGTTTTCCTTGATGTCGGCGGCCAGCAGCGGCGCGGACAGCAGGTTGTCGGTGGGAATATCGAAGAAGCCCTGAATCTGGCCCGAGTGCAGATCCATCGTCAGCACGCGGTCGGCGCCGGCTCGGGTGATCAGGTTGGCGACCAGTTTGGCCGAGATCGGCGTGCGTCCGCCGGTCTTCCGGTCCTGGCGCGCATAGCCGAAGTAGGGGGTGACCGCCGTGATCCGCCGGGCGGAGGCGCGCTTCAGCGCGTCGATGCAGACCAGCAGCTCCATCAGGTGGTCGTTGGCCGGATAGCTGGTCGACTGGAGGATGAACACATCCTCGCCACGGACGTTCTCGTCGATGGTGACCCAGACTTCGTTGTCGGCGAACCGCTTCACCTGCGCGCGCGTCAGCGGCACGTCCAAGTGGGATGCGACGGCCTGAGCCAGCGTACGATTCGAGTTGCCGGCCAGCAGCTTCATCGGACCCCCTTAGCGATAGTGGCGCGGCTTGTAGCAGGCGTTCGGCGCTGAGCAAGGGGACTCATCGCGCCTTCGATCACGGGGGCTCTATTGGTCAAGTCTGTCGACGGCCGCTAAGCGGGACGGCGACGCCACGTTTCGACGCCGTTCCCCGGAGACTCATGCCCCATCACACCCCGCTGATCGCCACCATCGTCGCTGGTCTGACCATCGCCTTCGCCCTCGGCGCGCTGGCGCATCGGTTCCGCATTTCGCCGCTTGTGGGCTATCTCGCGGCCGGGGTCCTGGTGGGGCCGTTCACGCCGGGGTTCGTGGCCGATTCCAGTCTCGCGCAGGAGCTGGCCGAAATAGGGGTGATCCTGCTGATGTTCGGCGTGGGTCTGCACTTTTCGCTCAAGGACCTGCTGTCGGTCCGAGCCATCGCGATCCCCGGCGCCTTGGGCCAGATGGCCGCCGCAACCCTGCTGGGCATGGGGCTGGCCTATCTGATGGGATGGACGCCGGTCGCCGGCTTTGTCTTCGGCCTGGCGCTGTCGGTCGCCTCGACGGTCGTCCTGCTGCGCGCCTTGCAGGAGCGTCGCATCGTCCAGACCGACAAGGGGCGGATCGCTGTCGGATGGCTGATCGTCGAGGACCTGGCCATGGTCATGGCCCTCGTGCTGTTGCCGGCGTTGGCGGACGCCATGAATCCGGCGGCGGGAGCCGCGCCGGGCGTCGGTGGCTGGCTGGTCCCCCTCGCCGTCACCATCGGCAAGGTGATCGCCTTCGTGGCCTTCATGCTGATCGTCGGTCGCCGGGTGATCCCCTGGATCCTGCACTGGACCGCGCACACCGGCTCGCGTGAGCTGTTCCGGCTGGCCGTCCTGGCCATCGCCCTGGGCGTGGCGTTCGGCGCGGCCCTGCTGTTCGACGTCTCGTTCGCCCTGGGCGCCTTCTTCGCCGGCATGCTGCTGGCGGAGTCGGAGCTCAGTCAGCGGGCGGCAGAAGAGACCTTGCCCCTGCGCGACGCCTTCGCCGTGTTGTTCTTCGTCTCGGTGGGGATGCTCTTCAATCCCAGCGTTCTGATCGACCAGTTCTGGCCCCTGATGGCGACGGTGGCGATCATCGTGGTCGGCAAGTCCCTGGCGGCCTTTGTCATCGTGCGAACCTTCAAGCACGACAACGCCACGGCCCTGACCATCGCCGCCTCGTTGGCCCAGATCGGCGAGTTCTCGTTCATCCTCGCCGGCCTTGGCGTCGGCCTGAAGCTGCTGCCGGAAGCGGGCCGCGACCTGATCCTGGGCGGGGCGATCATTTCGATCCTGGTGAACCCGCTGATCTTCGCGGCCATCATGCGTGGCCGCGCCAAGGCCAAGACCGCCGAGATCAAGGCGCCGGAGCCGGTGGACGACTTCCGCCCCACCGCCCTGACCCAGCACGTGATCCTGGTCGGCTTTGGCCGGGTCGGCGCGGCCCTGGCCGACGGGCTGAAGGCCTCGGCGCGTCCCTTCCTGGTCGTCGAGGTGGATGACGCCGCCCGGCGACGGGCGCGGGAGGCGGGCTTCGAGGTGCTGGCCGGCAATGCGGCGGACCCCCGCGTGCTGGCCGCCGCCGGCATCGCCGCAGCCCAGCGCCTGATCGTCACAATCCCCAGCGGCTACGAGGCCGGCGGCGTGGTGCAGGAGGCCCGCAAGGTGCAGCCGGACGTGGAGATCATCGCCCGGGCGCATTCCGACGCCGAGGTCGAGCATCTTCGCAAGCTCGGGTGCGATACGCCGATCTCCGGCGAGCGCGAGTTGGCCGCCGCAATGCTGGCCCAGCTGCGCCCGGTGAAGGACCAGGCGGCAGGGCAGGCGGCGGTGGGCGCCATGGCCGCGCCGCCCGGCGCGGCGCTCACGCCAGCATGATCGCCGACAGCAGGCGGCCGTAGTCCGGCTCGCCCTGCTTGAAGGCGCGGCGGTTGGAGAAGAACAGCTCCGGCTCGGCGCAGGTGTCCCGCCCGATCCATTCGCACGCGCCGATCCCCGCCGCCGTCAGCCGCATCAGTACGAACGCCGGCAGGTCGAACTGACGCTTGTCCGGGGCGGCCCCGACCGTGAAGAAACGCGCATACGCCGGATCGACCGCCGTGAAGCGTTCGACGTACTCCAGACCCACCTCATAGGACGCCGGGCCGATGCAGGGGCCGATCGCCGCGACGATGCGGTCGCGCCGCGCGCCCAGGCCTTCCATCCGGGCGATCGCCGCCTCGGCCACGCCGGTCAGCGCGCCCTTCCAGCCGGCGTGGGCCGCGGCCACCACCCGCGCGTCGGCGTCGGCGAACAGGATCGGGGCGCAGTCGGCGGCCAGGGCGCCGCAGACAACGCCGGCGGTGGCGGTGGCCACGCCGTCGGCCTCCGGCGCGCCCGCCGGCCACGGGCCCGCGGCGGTCAGCACGTCGGCCGAGTGGACCTGGTAAGCCGTGACCAGCTCGCCGCCGAGATGCGCCGCGGCGCGGCGCCGGTTCTCGGCCACCGCCGCGGGGTCGTCCCGCGAGCCCGCGCCCACGTTCAGGCCGGCATAGATCCCGGTCGAGACCCCACCCTTCCGCGTGAAGAAGGCGTGCCGCACGCCTGACAGATCCAGCAGGGGCGAGGTGAGGGCGATGAGATCGGACACGTCAGTCCTCCTCGAACGCGGGCGGAACCCAGCCCGGCGAATACAGGCAGCAGGCCTTGAACAACTCACCCATCTGGTTGGCGCTGACCAGCCGGTTGAGCTGGCGGCCGATCACGTCCGAGCGGTCGGGCCGTGCGCGCAGCAGGGTCTCGGCCCGTTCGCCGATGCCCAGCCGGGCCAGGAACGCGCCCTGGGTCAGGATCGCCGACCCGGCGCCCGCCCGCTCGGCGGCGGCGCGGACGGCCGGGAAGTCGGCGTGGATGGTCAGGTCCGCCTCGCCGGGGCAGGTCAGCGGATCCACGCGCTCATGGCGCACCAGCGCCTGCAGCGTGTCGCCAAAGCCCGGCCGATCGCGGCCATAGTCGATCAGCAGGGCCGCGCCGCCGTCCTGCGTCAGCCGCGCGCCCAGCGCCGCGCCCAGCGCCTCCTGCGATGCGGAGACCTCGCAGATCGACCCCTCCCGCGCGTCGGGCAGGTCCGCGGCCGCCGGCACGAGCCCGAACGCCAGCCCGCCCTCAGCGTCGAGGCCCACGACCTGCTCGGCCCAACCGGCGGCAGTGCGCACGAACTGGCGGGCCGGCAGGCAGTCCAGCAGCTCGTTGGCGATCAGGATCAGCGGTTCGCCGCCCGGAACCTCGTCCAGCCCGCGCGCCCAGCGGACCCCGGCCCCGTCCAACCGCGCGGCCTGTCGCGCGACGAGCGGCTCCGAGGTTTCCACCAGCCACACATCGGCGGCGGCCAGGAAGGCGGGCGACAGGCGTCCCGCCCGCAACAGGTCGCTCATCAGCGTGCCGTCGCCGGGCCCCATTTCGACCAGGATGAACCGCGCCGGCGCGCCCATCGCCTGCCAGGCCGAGATCGCCCAGACCCCGATCAACTCGCCGAACATCTGGCTGATGAGCGGGGCGGTGATGAAGTCGCCGTCCTCGCCCAGGGCCGGGCGCGTGGCGTAGTAGCCGTCCTGCGGGTCGTGCAGGCAGGCGGTCATATACTGGGCGACGGTCAGCGGCCCGGTCTGGGCGATCTGCGCCGCCAGCCGCTCGCGCAGACGGCTCACGCGGGCTTCGGCTCCGTGGCGGCGGGCAGGGCCGGCGGCAGCGGCTCGCGCATCCCGCGCCAGATCAGGTACAGCCCGCCCAGCAGCATCGGGATCGACAGGATCATGCCCATGGTCAGGCCGAACGGCAGGTTCTCCAGTCCCTGGTCCGGCTGGCGCACAGTCTCGATGGCGATGCGGAAGATGCCGTAGAACAGCACGAAGATGCCGGTGATCACGCCCCGCCGGTTGCCGAGCTTCGCGCCGTGCGTGGCCCAGCGCAGGATCAGGAACAGGATCAGCCCCTCGAACGCCGCCTCATAGAGCTGGCTGGGGTGGCGGACGACGTCGCCGGCCGGGCAGTAGCCGAAGGTCTCGCGGATCTGGTCGTTGCAGAACACGAAGCCCCAGGGCAGCCCCGGCGCCTCGCGGCCCCAAAGCTCGCCGTTGATGAAGTTGGCGCAGCGGCCCAGGAAGTGGCCGATCGGATAGGCCGGCGCGACCACATCGGCGATCCGCAGCAGGTCCAGCTTGTTGCGCCAGGCGAAGCCGATCATCGCGATCGACACCCCGATCACCCCGCCGTGGAAACTCATCCCGCCTTCCCAGACGCGGAAGGCGCTGAGCGGATCGGCCAGGGTCTGCGACAGCGGCGTATAGAACAGCACATGGCCCAGGCGCCCGCCGCCGATGACGCCGATGGCGATCCACAGGATCAGGTCGTCCATCTGCTCGGGCGTGAACGGCGCGGGGCGATGGGTCCACAGCGCCGTGTTGCGCAGCAGGCCTGTGGCATAGCGCCACCCCAGGAGGATGCCCGCCACATACGCCAGCGCATACCAGCGGATGGCGAAGGGCCCGAGGTGGATCAGGACCGGATCGATGTTGGGAAAGGTCACGTCTCAGGCGACTCCTGCGTTCGAATAGCGACTTAGAGGAGAAGCCATTCGCTTTCATCCCCCGCAGACCCATATAGACAGGACGGACGGGCCACTTTCGGCCAAAGAAGACAAGAATGCAGACCCAGAACCCCATTCTCGACGAGATCGCCAAGCTGACCACCGCCGCCATGGGCATCGCCCAGGCCGCTGGCGATGAGGCGAAGGCCGCCTTCCGCAGCCAGACCGATCGGCTGGTCGCCGAGATGGACCTCGTGCGGCGCGAAGACTACGACGCGCTGAAGGCCGAGGTGGCCGCCCTGCGTCTCGAGGTCGAGACGCTCAAAGCGGCGACGCCCAAGCGCAAATCGACCCCGTCGGCGTGAGAGCGGTGCACGTCAGGCGAAAGTCGCTCGCGCCTGACAAGAACTCGCTGACACCGCGATCAAGAAACGGTTTAGGTTCAATTCTGCGGACGATTCGGGGGCGGCGTTCCGCTCTCCGTCCGAGTCATAAGGGGTCGTAATGGACACCTCCCAGACGGATGATAGTGTCGTCCTGACGAACGATCCCCTCGACGTTGTCGAGCATGTTCTGACAGCTGAAAACCTTCCGTTTGACCGGACAGAGGATGGCGATCTCGCCTTCACCCTCGCCGGCGACTGGAAGGACTACGAGCTCTGGTTCGCCTGGCGGCCCGAGGGCGACACGCTTCAGCTCTGCCTGTCGATGGACTTGGCCGTGCCCAAGGCGCAGCGCCAGACGGCCCA
>CAZNPJ010000017.1:0-42593 GCA_964575195.1 uncultured Phenylobacterium sp. | reverse complement strand
GCACGACGCGGACAGCCACGGCGCTCGCTGACTTAACGCCAGGCTGCGAACGTCGTTCACACTAAGAACGTATTGCGAACATCGTGGCTTTGCCTTAACCGCGTCGCCGATGCTGCCAACGAACGACAACGCCCCTCTGACCTCGCGTCCAGCACACCTGGTGCCGATCGTCGGGTTTGTTGGCGACCACGGCCAGGTCGTCATCACCGACCCGCGTTGGCGGCCCACCAGCCCGGCCGAGGTCCAGGCCCTGTTCCCGAACGAAACGCGCGAGGCCTGAGATGGGACGGCGCACCGGCCGCACCTACTGGCTTGCGTGGCAGGCGACGCTAGGCGGCATGGCGGACCACGGCACGCGTGTCCGCCAGCGCTGCGACGCCTGCGCCGAGAACACCGACATCGACGTGAGCGAGATGCTGGCGTTTCACGGCCCCGACCACAGTCTGGTCAACTTCCATCCCGACTGCGACCGCTGCGGCGCACCGACAAACTTCTACGCCTCGCCAGGGAAGGCGACGCCGTATCTGCCGCTCAAGGACTGAGCGCGCCACAACGCGAAAAGCCCCCAGCGCTGGGCGCCGAGGGCCTGAAGCGGTCTAGCCGCGGGGAGTCATGCGTCAGCCCGCCGGCGGGGTCAGGACGCGGCCGGGACGGGATCTCGATAGGCCGCCGGTAAGTCTGGTAGCGGCAAGGTTTGGCCGGCGAGGGGGTGCGTGCAGTCACCCAGGAACTGGACGTGGCCGTCCGTGATGAAGGTGTGGCAGATGTTGCAGACATCCCGCTCCCGCCGGCAGAGATCGCAGTCTTCGGCCGACCGGCTGCCCACGTGGTGCCCGGTTCGAACAAGCACGGACGGCGTGAAGGTCGGCGCATCTGCGTTCCCGTTGTAGCCCCAGCGCGGGCCTTCCCCTTCGCCGACGGTCACCGTGTGCAAGCGCTCGCAACCCTGACACCAGTAGGAGAGCCCGCCGCCAGCGAGCGACCGCAGCTTCGACGATATCTGTCCCATGTCACGCTCCTGTTGGTTTGAGCTTCACCGGCCCCAAGCCGCCCCGCCGAACAGGTCGACGGCAGCGTAGATCAGACCGCGCTTCCACTTCGGCACGCCGACCACCTTCATGGCCTCGAGCAGGATCTTGTCCGCCTCGGCTCGGGTGTAGGGCCGGGCCCGGGTGATGTGCCGCACGCCGTCCACCATGCCGGTCCCGCAGGTCCGGTAGAGCAGGTCGTGGATCGCAGCCGGCTTCACCCACGGCCCGTCCGGAGGCAGCAGTGGGGCGACGATCGGCGGAATCGAGGCGAGGTCCGTGACACAGCCGGGCCCGAAGACGATCTCCTCGCCGGAGTCCTCGGCGCCCACCGCGTAGACGAGGGGCGGGGCCAGGCCCGCCCACTGACAGCGCCCGGCCCGGTTGAGGATCGCCCGGCCGGCGTCGTCCTCGAGCAGCTGCAGGCCAAGCCGGTTGGTGAACCGGCTCACGTGATCGGCTCGATCTCCGCCGGCGCCTTGCCCAGGTCGCGCAGCGGCGTGACGGCGGCGCCGGCCGGGTCGCGCGCCCTGCAGACGATGTTGAACGTGAAGGCCGCCCCCACGCCGGTCCCTCCGGTATAGGTTCGGTCGCAGCCTTCGATATGCTCGAGGCCGTACTTGAGCGCCTGCGTCCGGTCGGCGACGGGCAGCCCGGCGCATCCGGAGAGGGCCGCGGCCGCGACGGCGGCAAGCGCCACGGCGCCCAGAGTGAGGCGGTGTTTCATGATCAGGTCCTTCAGGGTCAAGACAAGGGTGACGGCGAGCGCGACGTTTGCCACCAGGGCCAGGATCGCGATCAGCTGCAGGTCGTGGGGACGAAGGCGCATCGGAGGGTCAGGCCGGCAGTCCAATCCGGTTCGCGATCCAGCCGTTGAAGTTCTCTTCCTGGTCGTTGTTGGGCCCGCCGGATTGGACGATCGCCCAGTAGCGCGCCCACTGCAGGCCGTTCAGGCACTTCAGCACCATGTCCTCGGCGGCGCGCTGACCGCGCTTGGCGATCAGCGCGCGCAGGGCCGCCAGCGTCAGCGGGCCCAAGGCCCCATCAACCGGCACGTCCGCCCAGTCCCGCCCCCGCCGGTTGCAGGCGTTCAGCGTCATCTGCAGCCACTTCCCCGGCCAGCCGGTTCCCATGTTGACGCCGGTGTCCAGCATCTCCTCGGCGATGCGCGGCGAGACCTGCGCCACCCGGTCGTAGCCAGGGCGGATCCAGAAGTCGGCGCGGTAAATGGCCTCGGCTTCGGCCCGGCCAAGCCCTCGCACTTCGTCGGCCGTGGCCGGGCGGCCCAGACGCCGGAACTCCCCTAGTTTGCCGGCCGTGATGCCCCAGCGCGTGGGGCCGCCGCGATCGGCGGTCCGGTTGGTGAAGGTGGCGCCGCCTTCGCGGGCCAGCAGCTCCGGCAGGACGTGGTCGAACAGGTCAGTCACGGGATCGGTCCGATCTGGCCACCTGTCCGTTGGCGTGCAGGTTGGCGACCATGACCACGGCCATGATGGCGATCGCCGTGTAGGCCAGGGCTTCGCGAGGGGTGGCGTGGTTGCCGAACAGGATGCTGACCGTCACCAGGGCCATGGCGCCGGCCGCCAGCGACAGCACGGCCTGCACCCCGCTGGGCGCTGTCGCCCAGGTCCCTAGTCCCGGCTTCAGCATGTAACGCCGAAGGGCCAGGCCGCCGGCGGCGGTGCCGGCGGCGACCGTGGCCCACGTGTCGATCCAGACCTGCATCAACGCTTCTCCTGCGAGAGGCGCTTGGCCCGCGCGCGCGCCCAGTTGATGAAGAACGGCACGGCTTCCCACGCCATCAGGCCGACGCCGAAGCCGACCACGTGCGGGTTCTTGAGCGCCTCGCCGGGCAGATATTCCGCGAAGGCCGGCCCCAGGAAAAAGGAGGTCATCGACCCGACGAACGCGGCGGCCACGACATTGACGCACGCCCGAAGCTTATCCGTCCGGGCGACAGGCTGCCCGGCCCACAGGGCCGTCACTAAGTGGAAGGCGCCCCAGACGGCGGCGCCCGCCAGCGCGGACACCGCCAGCAGCAGGCGCGGCGGTTCGGTATCCATGCGGACCCCCTTTTCTCAATCATGCGGTTACTGGGGCCGCCTTTCGGGCGACGGGGTGTCAGGGGGCGGCGCGGGCGGCCAGGGCCGCCAGATCGCCCGCCAGGGCCGTCCAGCGGGCCGTGAGCGCGGCCAGGGCGGCCTGGGCGGCATCGCGGGCGCTTCGCAGCGTGGCGGCCTCCGCCGCGGCCCGGTCAGCGGCGGTTCGGCCGGCGGCCTCGCTCGCCGCCAGCTGCGCCTCGAGCGCGGCGATGCGGGCGTCGCGGGGATCGGTCGGCGGGGCCGCCGGGGCCTTGCGGTCGAGCCAGGCCTGCAGGCCGGAATAGTCCCCGGCGGCGGCCATGGGCACGGCCGTGAACCCCTCGACCTTGGGGTTGCTGACGTTCTGATAGGTGTTCACCAGCGTGGCGAAGCTATTGCGAACGACGCCGCCTGTGCTGCCCCGCGAGCCGATCCAAGACTTGTCGACGACCTTGCCGTTGGCGTCTTTGGCCCCGGCCATCGGCTGGACGTAGGAATCCTCGATCAGATAGTCGACCGCGCCGCTGACGTTGATACCGTTATAGAGCCCGCCGACGCAGGCGAAGCCGCGCACGACGACGCCGGTGTATGGCACGTTCGCTTCGTTGCCGATCAGCAGGCATTGCTGCGGCGATCCGGCGCCGCGCGTCACCACCACGTCCTCGATCAGCACATTGGTGGTCGGCTTCGTCGCCCGCGTCGTCCAGAACTGGATCCCGTCCAGGTGGTCAGCGCCCACCAGATACTGGTCGGTGATCGTGCCGCGCCGGATCGTGATTCGGTCGCTGTC
Organism: uncultured Phenylobacterium sp.; assembly: GCA_964575195.1. Lineage (GTDB taxonomy): Bacteria > Pseudomonadota > Alphaproteobacteria > Caulobacterales > Caulobacteraceae > Phenylobacterium. Next base: position 38,694 of record CAZNPJ010000017.1, on the reverse strand, counting down.
GACGCCGCCGCGGATCCCGTCGCTATTGACGTCGCGGATCTTGAAATCCTCGATCGTCAGGCCATCCGTAACCTCATGAAACACCCCGGCCCGCAGGCGTTCGAACGCCCCGCGCCGCAGGGCGATGTCGCTGTTCCAGCGCAGCCATACGCCATCGGTCGTGGTGTTCCCGGCGCTGACCTTGAAGTCCTCGATCGAGATCCGCTTCGACGACGTGACCAGGATCACCTGCTGGCCGGTCGCGGCGTAGTCGATCCCCCGCAGGGTCAGTCCGTCGGCGCCGGCCAGGCGCAGGCCGCCAAAGGTGACCGCCACCCCGGCCTCCGGCTCGATCGTCACCCCCGGCGCCGCCTTCACCACGGCGCCCCAGTTCTGATAGGGCCAGGGACCGCCGGACAGCTTGATCACGTCGCCCGGCTGGGCCGCCTTCAGCGTCGCAGCGATCGTCGCCGGCGTGGCCTTCAGCTCCGCCGCCGGCGCCGCCGTGGCGGCAAGCAGCATCGCGCCCAGAAGGGCAAGGAACGTCTTGATCATGGGGTGTCCTTTGTTGGGGTCGGGCCGCTACTGCGGGACGCCCTGGTTCCAGTTCCGGCGGCGCCAATCGCGCTTCTGCCAGGGTTCCCAATCGCCCCCCGTGCCGCGATTGAAGCCCTTGTACATCTCGTCCGGCTGGCCGTTGATGTAGTGGTAGGGGGTCACCGAGACCCCGGCGTTGACGCCGGCCGCGATCGTCAGCGACCCGTCGGCACCGCGATCGACGAACGTTCCGACGCCCGACCGGAACAGGGCGAGGTTCGCCGAATTGCTCCAGTCGATTTCCTTGTTGCACGCCCAGCTGAGGCCATAGCCGCCGACCCACGTGTTCAGCGACGCGTCCGACGTCCCACCGGCCATGAAGCCCGCGTTGTAGGAGACGCCCGTGAAGGCGATGGGGTTCAGCTGTCCGGTCGTCTGCGATCCGATGGTGGTCACCGACCCCGTCCCGATGATCGCCGCCGTGCTGTCGCGCCAGACCAGGAACTGCTGGCGGTTGTTGGCGCAGGAAAAGCTGTAGCAGACATAGACCAGCCCATTCGCCGCCGTGCCGACCGCCGCGGTGCTGGTCTGGCCAAACGCCGTGCCGCCGTCCGAGACGGCGCTGGCCCGCCACGCGTTGGTGCTAATCCGCCGAATGAATGGCCCGGCCGCGAACGCGAACATGTCCACGCCGTCCACATCGGGGCGCAACGCCAGGATGACGGCGCCTTCCGTCTGGCCCGTCGAGAGACCGGCGAACAGGCGCGCGTTCGCGGGATCGTAGCTGGGGGCGTAAAGGCTGCCGGCGTTGTCGTTCGAATACAGGGTCAGCCCAAAATTGCCATCCAGCACCGACAGCCCCGGCGCCGTCGTCAGGCGGCTCAGGTTCAATTCGAGGTGATAGACCTTCACCTGATCGCCGCGCCGGACCTCCAGAAAGATGTCCTGCGGGCGGGTGATCAGGGTTCCCGTCGCCCGCGTGATCGCCGCCGTGCTGCTGTTGATCGCGAAGTCGGGGTGCGGCGAGCGGTCGGCGCGCAAGAGGCTCAGGGTGCAGCCGGTCAGGCTGCCGACGAAGGCCAGGGTGACCACGGCCCCGCCATTGGTCTGACAGGTGCTGGCCGTCACGTCGTAGCGGTGATCGGCGAAGAACGGCAGGCCGCCTTGGTTCGCTTCCCAGAAGTCCAACACCCAGGCCTCGGTCGTGAACCGGTAGCCGTTGTCGTGGCGGTGCGAGCGGTCGGCGATCATCAGCGAACTGGGCTGCTGCATGACGCCCTTGTCTGCATCGTCGCGCGGTCCGCCGTTGGAGGGCGCGAACTGCCAGTAACGGACCTCGTTGATCACCAGGCCAGGGAACTCCGCCCAGGCTAGACGCTGAAACCGGGAATCGTTCCACCAGCCGATCCCGCCGGCCCGCGGGGCGTTGGTGCCCAGCCAGGCGCACCAGCGGCGGTTGCTGTAGACGCTCGCGTCCAGCAGCGGCGAGGCGCCGCCCGCGTCGAGATCCCAGACGGTGTTGCGAAGCCACGCCATCCGGCCATGGCCGCCGCCGTTCTTGTTGATTCCGCCATCCTGCAGGTCGCACTGGATAACCGCGACCGCGGCCTTGTTGGCCGCGCCGGACATCTGGGTCTGGGCGCCCGCCTCATCCACCCCGCCAACGCCGTAGTTGTATAGCACCTTGGAGCCAGGAAGAGTGAACATACCCACCCAGTCGGCGGGCGCCCGGCTGCGCGTCACGGCGTTGCCGCTGGCCTCCAGCTGTCCGCCGGAGGTCGACGATGACCCGAAGAAATTGCCGTCGTGGGTGTCGTTCCGCACGCGCGGCCGGGGCCGGGGGCGAACCAGATACGCCGGGGTGAACGGCTCCAGATAGGGGATCGGCATGGCGCTTAGGCCGCGCCTTGCTTGCCGCGGAACGTGGGCGTCAGTGCGCTCGCGGACACCATGGTCGACGAATTGCTCAGGATCTGGATCTGATACCAGATCCGCGCCGTTCCAGACGCCGGCATGATGTGCAGAGGTCCGGGCTCCGTGGGCGTCAGGGTCGCATGAACGCCGTCGCTGAAGGCGCGGAAGAATCCCTCGAACCGGCCCAGGTAGCCCGCCCGCTTTTGGGTGTAGGCCGCGTTGTCGCCAGCGCCGACGCCGCTGCTGGCCGTCGGGTCGCTGTTAAACAGGTGGATCGCCACCTGACAGGTCGCCAAGCCCAGGTCGGCGCTGTCCAGGGTGATCTTGTGCAGCTCCACCGGCAGATCGTTCGCGGCCGAAATGTCGACCTTCGTGGCGGTGACCGAACCGGCGGTGCTGTTGTTTGAGATCGAGTCTCCGGCCGTGTAGGCCGTGGTGTTGGCCGGGCGGGTCGTCACGTCGCCGGCGACCGCGAACATGCGGTTCAACTGCCTGACGTTCTCGATCGACAGCACCACGGCCGCCGAGTCGGCGGAGGCCTGCTGGCCGCTGTTCGGAGTGTTGATCGTGCGATCAACGTTGTCTTTGTCTTTAACGCCGAGAGTCGGAAGGGCCATCCATTGGTTCCTTGCTAGAAGCCCGCGATCAGCGGGATGTACTGGCTGTTCGCGGCGACGTTGAATTTCATCGCGGGAGCGGTAGAAGCCGGTGGTGCCCCACCCGCCACCCCCTTGGGCCGCACACCCAGGCCGAATGCGGCGAAGCCGCGGAGACCGAAGGCCATGGCTACACCGCGTCCTTGGCGGCGAGCCGTTCGTTCGGCGACGTGACCGCAAAGTCACGCGCCACCCCGTCCAGCACCGAACGGCTGCCGTCGTCGAGCGCCACGGGCGCGCCGGGCGCCATCTCGACCATGACGTTTCCGCCCACAGGGGTGACCGTCCAGACCTGGCCGGGCTGGCCCACCAGGTCCGACAACTGCGATGTGCCCGTCGTGGTCATCTTGTCGGAACCGACGTCTGGACCATCGGGGACGGGCAAGGTCGATCCCGTGAGGGCGCGGCCCTGCACGGTCGAAAGCTCGATGTAGAGCGTGGCCAAGAGGTCACCTCCAAAACTGAAGATCGGAAAGGTCGCGAACGCCGTTCGCGGCGGGTCGCCTCGGCGATGTCGCTGGCGTCAGACGACCTGGGCCGCAGCGACGAACAGGTCGTCGAGCTGCGCGGGCGACCAGCCCATCGCCAGGCGCATCTGTTCCAGCGCCGGGTGCGCCCGGTGGAAGTCGCTGGCCTCCGCCCAATAGATGCGGATCTGCGCGGGCGCCGCGGCGACCGCCGCCTCGACCGCGTCCAGCAGCTCGGCCTCGGCCAGCGCCATCTTGGCCTGCAGGCGCGAGACCACGGCGGGCACGGCCGGCGGCGGATCGCCGACCTCCTCGGCCGTGATCACGAACCGCGCCAGCACCTCCGGCTCATAGCGGTCGAGGGCGTCCCAGGGGTGCAACACCTCGCAAAGCGCGCGCTCGCCGATGGGCACGCCCAGGGTCGCAGCGCTCTCTTCGGCGTTGGCGACCACTACCCAATAGGTCGTGAATGCCTGCCCAACCGGCAGCGTCAGCGGCGCGCCCGCCGCATCCAGCGTCGTGAAGACCCGCATGATTTACCCCGTGATCTGGAACGGGACGCCCGGCGTCACCGTGAAGGTGTGAATCGTGTAGCCCCCGGCACTGGTCACCGTGCCGCCGGTCGCGCGCTGCGGCCCGAGGTAGCGCGCGATGATCACGCCGGCCGCGCCGGCGCCGCCCGAGCTTTCACCGAAGACCAGGCTGTCGGCCGAGCGATAGGTGCTGTTCCCGCCGCCGCCGCCGCCGTAGTTGGCGAGGGCGTCCGTACCGGCCGACGCGCCGGCCGAGGTGGCCCCCGACGACCCATTGCCGCCCGACCCCGCGTTCGTGCCGCCCGGATCGCCCGAGCCCGCGCCGCTGCCGGCGTCATAGAACTTGCCGGCGCCGCCGCTCGACCCATAGACCTTGGCCGTTCCGCTGATCGAGCTGGTGACGCCATTGACGCCGGCGCCCGTCTGGCCGGCGAAGGCGCCGCCGGTCGCCGTCAGGCTCCCGAACGTCGAACTCTGCCCCGCCGCCCCGGCCACCGGCTGGCCGACCGTCACGGCCAACGACTGTCCGGCGATAAGCACGAGCGACCCTTGCAGGACTTGCCCGCCCAGGCCGCCCTTGCGCGTCGTCGTGCTGTAGGATCGCCCGTCGCCCGCGCCCCCCGCGCCCACGATCAGGTACTCGACGACGACGGCCGACCCGACCACCCCGCCACTCATGAAGGGCAGCATCAGGCGCCCCGCCAGACCGACACTTGGATCTTGCCCAGGGCGGCGTTGTACCGGCCCTCGACCCGGCTCCACGTGCTGGGCGGCAACGACGGGGCCGTGGCCGCGCCGAAGTCCCAAACCGCGTTCCAGCTACAGGTGTAGGTCGCCGGGTTGATGTAGAGCGTATAGTTCCAGTTGGCCTTGAGGTTGGTCGGCGCGCCCACCGTGTGGCCGTTGGCGGTCAGCGTCAGCGACGCCACCAGGCCCAGGTTCGTGTTCCAGGCGACGGTCGTCGCATCGGTCAGGGCCAGGGTCGCCGCCGCGTCGAGCAAGGCCTTCGGCGGAACCGACAGGAACCCCGACGCCGCCTCGCGCACGTCCGCCCCATCCGCCCCTTGCTGCGCATAGAAGGCGTCAATGATCTGCCAGGCCGAGTAAGGCCCCGACCCGCCCGGCCCAATACGGTAGCCGTCGGTCGCCACCGTCCCCGTGATGCTGCCCGCCGACGACGCCCCCGCGTCGATCACCAGGTACATGACGCTGTCGAGATCCGCCTTCGCCCCGATCAGCACGGCCGTGCACTGATGCAGCGTTCGCCCGCTCTCGGTGATGGCGAAGGTCTTCGGCCCCGACCCCACGCTGTTCGAGGTCGTCGAAGACCCCACCCGCGTCGTCACCCCCAGCGCCGCCGCCGCGGCGGCGGCCGCGGACAGCGCAGAGGCCTCGGCGTCGTCGGCGACATCCTGAACCTGCAGCGCATTGGCGTAGACGTTGGCGGCGGCGGCCGCCATTTCCGCGCTGGCCACCGGCAGGTGATCCGCCCACGGATCGGCCTTGGTGATGTACGCGTCAGGCGCATCCACCAACCGCTGCGGCGTAGGCGGCCAAGCCGTGAAGGAAGGAGGCGGGGTCGCCGGCATCAGACATTGCTCTCAAGCTGGAGGGAACAATCGGACCGGTCGGGCGGCATGTTCATCTCGACGCTAAACCGGGCCGTCCCGAGAATGGTCAGGGTCGTGTAGGCATCGTTCAGGATGTAGAGCCGGATCTCGGCCCGGGCCTTGGCCAGCTCACGCTCGACGGCGTCCTTGAAGCGGTTCTCGATGATGGCCGTCGCCGTCGCCAGTTTGCGATAATCGCGCTTCACGAACTCGCGCTCGCCGAAGTCGTTTTCTAGCCAGCGGCTATAGTCCCGGATCTCTGTCTTCACGTTCCAACGAGTATCGCCCAGCTTCTTGCGGAAGCCGGCGACCAGCGCCCCGCACGCCGCGACGCCGCCCAACTTGTTGATCGTCACCTTCAGGGTGGAGCCGGCCCCATAGGGCAGGTCGACCACCAGCAGTTCGTCGACGTAGCCGACGGCTTCGAACAGCCAGGCGAACAGGTTGTTGATCCCGCCGGCGTCCGCGAGGCTGTACGTCACGTCCCACACCGGCCCGGCGATCGGATCCGTCATCTCGACGCGGACTGACGTCGCATCCAACCCGGCGAGATAGAGGCAGTCGATCCGCTCCGAGGAGGGCAGCGTCAGTTCGACCTCGATGGAGTCGGCGTTCGTCGTGCGCGTCGAGACCGTCGCGTCGAACATCGCCCAGCGGTTCGTCGGGCCCGACTTCTTCCACCAGGTCCCGTCGTCGGTCTCCGGCGTGTGGTTGGTGTTCGCGCCCTGCTGCGATGTGTAGCGGATGTGGATGCCGCCGATCACGCGATAGGCGACCGCGTTCAGCGCATAGGTGGTGAGGGCGCTCCAAGCCGTGTCGGTCTCGGCGACATTGCTGTCGGTCAGGACGGTCGGGTTGACCGCCACCGGGCGTGCGATCTGGGTCATGGTCGGCTCTCAGCCCAGATTCGACAGGTAGTTGTTGTCGTCGACGCCCCGCGCGGTCTCGCCGGTGTTCACCACGATCTGGCGAAGGAACGGGGTCAGCTCTGTGGCGAGGGACTGCGCCAGGCCGGGATCGCTGGCCATCGACGCGACCGAAGCATTCAGACCGCCGGGCGAAAGCGCGGCGGCCACATCGGCCGAGGTGACCGGCGGTGGCGCGGCCGTGATCGCCGCCGCGGCCGCCGCGGCCGCCGCGGCCATAGAAGCCCCGGTGCCGGCGATAGCCGCCGCCGCGTCCCGCATGACATCGGCCAGGTCGTCGTTCGCGGCGGCCAGCTTTTCCTGCGCGGCCGCGAACGTGACGATGTTGGTGTTCAGCAGCCCCAGGTGCGTCGCCGTGTTGTCCAGCGCATCGATCTGGCGCTGCGCCTCGCTCACTTGCGCCCGGGCCGCCGCCTCCCCGGCGATCACGGCTTGGCGCACCTGGTTGGTCGTCGCAGCCAGAACCTGGGCGTTGGGCGCCAGGGCCTTCTGCGCGTCGATCAGCGCGCGCCCGACCTCAGGCAGCTTGCTCAGGCTGGCGGCGTCGGTTTTGCCGGCCACGGCGTCGAAGGCCGCCTGCGCCGCCGCCAGCTGCTGCGCGGGATCCAGCCCGCCGACGTCGCCGGCCGTCAACTCACGGCGGAACCCCGCCAGGCTGTCCGCCACATCGTCGAAGGTGTCGCGCAGCGCCTCCGCTGCGTCCCGCTCCCGCTCGTAGGCGTCGCGGGCCTCGTCTTGGGCGTCCGCGACCTTGGCCTGGCTGGCCGCGATCCGGTCGTTCCACTCGGCCTGGATTTCGGCGATCGACTTGACGCCCTCGCCATACTTCGCGAGCACCTCGTCCAGCTCGAGATCCTCGAGCCGGCCCAACTGGACGTTCAGGGCGGCCAGCTGATCGACGGTGATATAGCCTTCGTCGACATAGGCCTGCAGCGCCTTCCGGCGCTCCGCCTGGGCGTCCTCGAGTCCCGCGAGGTCGTAGGCCTTGGGGTCCGTGAGGCGCAGGATCTCGTCACCGATGTTGTCGCCCAGCTTCTGGGCTTCGGCATAGGTCTGCAGCGCGGCCGAGATCTGATCGAAGCCCTTGCCGGCCGCGACCATGCTTTGCACCAGGGTCTTCTGCGCCTCGCTGGCGTAGGTGGCGCCCTCGAGCAGCGCCTTGAACGCCGCGTCCGCCGCCGCGCCGGCGTCGCCGACGGCCGAGCGCAGAGTCTTGCCGCTCCGCAGGTAAATCTGCGTCTCGTCTCGCGTGCCCAGCACAAGCGCGACAATTTCGTCGGTGAGCTGGATGCCCGCGGCCTTCAGGCCCTTCTGGATTTCTTCAATCGCCCCAGCCGCCGTCTTGGCCGCCTGTTCGGTCTCGCTGGTGCGCTTGTCGCCGCTCAGCTGCCCCGTGCGCAGGTCATAGCCCGCGCCGGCGTTGGAAGGTTTTCCGCCGACGTTCAGCAGTTTTGCTGCCGCATACAGCGCGGCGGCCGCGGCCGCAATCGGCGCGCCGACCAGGGGCGCCGCCGCCGTATAGATTCCGACACCGTCCGAGATCGCGCTGCCGGTCTTCCCGCCGATCGCGGAGCCGACCGTCGACGCGGCCGTCGCGACCGCGGCCATTTTCTGCGCGGTCGTACCGGCCTGCGAGAACGCCACTCGCAGCTGCTCGAGCGCGCGAGCCAAGCCGGCGAAGGCGCCCGCCCAGTCGCGGTTCTTGAAGCCGTAATAGATGTCATCGACGGCGTACCGCATCTCGCGGAACGCCTGCTCGCCCTCTTCGGCCTGGTCCAAGACCTTGTCCCAAGTTGACTTGAACTCGACCTTCAGGTCCGCCGTCGAGTTTACGAAGTCGACTTGCGTGTCGGCCAGCTTCTGGAATTCGATGTCGCCGGCGAGGTAGGCGTCGGCCAAGTCCCAGAGCGCCTCGGCTTCGGCTTTCATCCCGGCGAGGTTGGCTTCATGGGCCTTCGCCCGCAGCTCCTGCGCCTTGATCTGGTTCTGGGTCAGACCTTCCTGCGCGACCGACTTCTGTTCGGCCGCGAGGTAGTCGCGGATTGCGTCAGCGGCTTCTTTGCGGGCCTCCGCTTCCTTTTTGAGCGCATCTGCCTTGGCGGTCGATGCTGCCGCGGAAGCGCCGCTGCCAGCGGCCGCGCTGGCCCCGCCGTCCGATCCACCTCTGACCGCCTTTTCCGCCGCGTTGAGGATCGCCTGCGAATCGTTGATCGATTTGGCTGCAGCCGCGATCTGGGCCGTTAGCGCGTCGATGTCAGCCTGCGCTTTCGTCATCTTGCCCTGGTTGAGAATGGGCTTGATGGTGCCGGCGGCGTCGCCTCGCGCGCTGTATCGATCAGCGCCGATCGCGGCGCGGTTCTCTGATTGAATCGCCGCTAGGTTTGCCCGCGCCAGGGCAAGGCTGGCATTGGCAGATTTCATCTTCTGCGCCGCGGCTTCCTTTGCTGCGGCGGCCTCCATGGTGAACTGCTTGCGCGCCTCGCCGGTCGCCCCCGCCGCTAGCCGCGCAGCCTTGTCATAAGCCTCCGTCGCCACGGCCAAGTCGCGCGACGTCTTCGCCACTTCGGCGGTGGGCTTCTGAAGATCGGCCATGTGCTGGACGTAGAGGGCCGTCACAGCCGCCGCGGCCCCCAGGCCCAGCACGATCAGCCCGCCTGGCCCGATGAGCGCGCCGAGGGCCGTCATCGCCACCTTCAGCCCACCGGCGCCCGCGGTTAGGCTGGCGACCGCCAACATGGCCTTGCTCGCACCCGTCGCCAGCAGGCCGACGGCGAAGTTGGCGGGTCCCATCGCCGCCACCAGGGCCGCCGCGCCCAGCGACGCCTTCAGCAGTGCGGGATCCAGGTCGGCCGCGCTTTCGATCAGGTCCGTCAGGCCCTTGATCAGATCCGTCGCCGCGTTGAGCACGCCGGTCTTGCCGATCGCGATGCCCAGGTCTTCGGCCGCGCCCTGCAGCTGCTTCAGCTGACCGTTGAAGCCTTCCATCCGCTTGGCGGCCTGGGCGGCGGCGTCGGTCTCCTGGATTTTCTTGCGAATCAGGTCCAGTCCAGCCGCGCCCTGCGTCATCAGGCCGATGGCCGTCCGCATGGCGTCTGTTCCGAAGATCTGGCGCAGGACCTCCGTCTTGGCCTCGTCGTTCAGGTCGCCCAGCTTGGTGCGCAGTTCTTCGGCGATCGACGACATGCTCTTCAGCGCGCCGTTGGCCTCGTAGAATCTGAGGCCATACTTCTGCATAGCCGCCGCCGCCTCGTCCGACTTCGGTGTCAGCGTGGTCAGGAAGGTTTTGAAGCTGGTGCCGGCATCCGAGCCGGACGAGAACAGCGATGACGTGCCGGCCAGCACGGCGTTGAAGTCCTCGAAGCTGACGCCCAGGTTGGCCGCGACGCCGCCCGCCTGGCCGCTGGCCTGGGTGAAGTCCTCGAACGACAGCTTGCTCTCGTTCACCGCGCCTGTGATCTGGTTGACCACCCCCGGCAGCTGCGACGCCGACAGCTTGAACTGCTGCATGCTGTCGCTGATCGCCGACGCCGCCGGCTCGAGCTGGCTGTCGGCTGCGGCCGCCAGGTCGACGGCGGCCTTGGCCGCGCCGCCCAGGATGTCACCCACGCCCAGGCCAGTCTTGGCCAGCATGTCCATGGCGTCGGCCGCCTCGGACGCACTGAACACCGTGGCCTTGCCGATCGTCCGGGCCTGGGACTCGAGCGCCGCCATCTCGCTCGCCGTGGCTTTGGTGGAGATGCCCACCTTGATCATCGACGCTTCGAAATTGCCGGCGGCCTTGACACTGGCCACCCCGAACGCCGCCATCGGCAGCGTCAGGCCCAGGGACAGGTTACGCCCCATATCGCGGAGATTTTGGCCGACAGCCGCCATCTCGCGCGCCGCGCGCTTCAGCTCCCCTTGCGCCTTCCGCAGACCGCCCACGAACTCCGCGGAGTCCAGGCCGATCATGACGTTGAGCGCGCCGATGGTGGCTTTGCCGGTCACGGAGCCTCCTCAGGCTGGCGGGGGGTCGAGCTGGGCGGCGCGCGCCGCGCGGCGGGCGGCGATGTCGGCTTGGCGCAGGGCCTCGCCTTTGAAGTCGGCTTTCACCTGGTTCAGGATCGCCCGGACTTCCTGTGGCGACTTGCGCGGCCGTACAGGCTGGACTTCTTCCGGTTCGGCATAGGGTGCGATCAGATCGTCCAGGTCCGGCATTTCCTTTCGGAGGCCAGACAGGGCCACATGCAGCCAGATATCGGTTACCGCGTCGCGCCGGCGACGCCGCAGGATGGTGAGCCGCGCCTCGACCTTCAGCAGCCAGGTGCGCGGGGTCTCACGCCAGAAGTCGCCGGGGACCTCGAGTTCGTTCCAGGTCCGCCAGCAGACCTCTACGTCCCAGGGCTTTTCGTCGGCGCGCCTTGGGCCTGGGGGCGCTTGCCGCCCTCCGCCTTGGGGCTAGGGAACGCGCCGCTCATCGCCGCGCCGACCGCCGTGACCGTCTCCGGCACGCCAAAGGCCTGGGCGTAGCGCCGGGCTTCGACCTGACCGTCCGGGCCTTTGAATTCGTCGCCGTGGTGCTCGAGAAGGGCCAGCCAGAACAGCCAGGGCACGTCGTCGAGCGGGATACCGGTTTCCGAGATCCGGGCGCCGAACTCAAAGAACGTTTCGCCCCGCTCTTGCTGGTACACGGCCATCGCGGGGAACGAGTACGCCAGGCGGAACGTCCGCCCGGCGATCTCGATCGAGGTCTCCCCCTTGACCTTCAGCGCTTCGGTCATCCTAGCCGATGTCCGTCGGTTCGCCGGCGACCTTCACGGTCAGGGTGGCGCTGCTGACGCCGTTCACCGGGCGCCGGCGCTTCCAGTTCTTCACATAGGCGAGGAACTGGCAGACCGGGCCGCCGTCGCCGGGGTCGATCTGCATCAGGCGCCGTTGGCGCGAACCGCGCCAGGCGCGGTTGAACACGTCGTCGTCCCCGCCCGGGATGAAGTTGAACGGGAAGTCCAACGTGCCGCCGTCGGACAGGCCCTGGACGAATTCCTTGAAGCCGCCCGGGCTCTTCTGGTGGGTGGCCTCGTGGTCATCGGTCTCGGTGTCCGGATAGTCGACGTCGCCGACCTCCTGATACTCGTAGAAGATGCCCGAGCCCGCGGCGGTCTCGACGCGAACGAGCGTGCCGAAGCCGATATCAACTTCAGTCGCAGCCATGGTGATGTCTCCTGGTCAGGCTGTTTCGTGGTGCCAGAGCCGGACATCGAGGGACGCCCGGTAGAGGTCGGAAGTGTTCTCGGCGCCGGGTCCCGCGGCGGGGCTCCAGCCCGACCGGTCGGCTTCGATGAAGGCCTGCAGCGGCCGCGTCTTGAGCCCGTCTAGGACGGCGATGACCGCGGCCTTGACCGCGCTCGCCTCGGTGCTGGTTTCGGCCCAGCAGTCGATCTGGACGATGTAGGCGGTGAGCGGCACGCGTCGCTTCTGGGTGTAGGACCGGGGCCGCGAGGCGGCCTGCAGCAGCACCACGCCCGGCAACTGGCTGTCCTGGTCGAGGCGTTCCCACTTCACCCGGTCGCCCACCAGGTCGGTCAGCGCGCTCGAGGCGAGCAGCGCCTGCATCAGCATTTCTTCCATGGATCAGCGCGCCTTTCCGCCCGCCACTGGCCCCGCGTCCACGCGGATGTCATGCCAGAGCCGCGCCTTGATGATCTCGAGCGCCTCGCCCTTGGTCTCTTCCCAGGCCGGCCGCACGAAGGGCTGTGCGGGCGTTCCGGGGTGGTTGACCTTGGCGACCTTCAGCAGGCCGCCAGACTCGCCCGAGAAGACCAATCCCTTCAGCGAGCCGCCGCGAATGATGTGCGGCGCAGTTCCGAATTCGAGGGCGATCGCCTGCGGATGGGGCCCCGGCCCCGCGAAGGTCTCGGAGAAGAATTCGCGCTCACGCGCCTGGCGCTGGGATCGGGTGAGCTGGACACCGACCCCGCCGCCGGTCTCAAGGTCGCCGAATTCGTAGGGCGCGCGCCGCCGCCACGAGCCGTCGAAGGGCTCCAAGGCGTGACGGGCGATCACACTCAGCCGGCGCTTGGCGACGGTCGGCTTGAGCTGCCCTAGCCGCTTGTCGAGTTCCTTGAACCCAGCAAGCGAGATCTTCACGCTCACGGCTTCAGCGGCGGCAAGGCGTTGGCCGACCATTCGAAGCCCTGCCGGCGCCCGAGCGGCTTGCGGCCGACCAGGTCGTAGACCACGCCCTCGCAGAGCAGCTGCTCGGTCAGGTCCAGGGCGTCCAGGACGCCGCTCCAGTGGGTCGTAAACCGGTCGCTCACTTCGCGCTGGACCTGGGCGCCCGCGTTGCGCTCGCCATCCCGGACCGGCTCGCGGCGCGCGCACACCGTGGCGAGCGTCTCGAAACCGTCCGGGATCCTCTCGTTCCGGGCGTTGACCTTGAAGGCCTTGCGCCGGAACGTGACGATCTTGTCGAGCGAGCCCAGGTCCATCGCGGTGGCCTAGGGCTTAGGGCTTGGCGACGCCGGCGGCGACGATGTTGACGTCGATCTCCGTGGTGCTGACCGCGAAGCCGATCAGGGTCGGGTACATACCCGACGCCAGATCGCCCACGGGGCAGATTCCGCCGGCGGTGGCCGACGCGAAATAGGGCGTTGCCACCGCCACGGTCGCGCCGATCGCCAGGCGGCCCTTCTTGTGGACCACGACGGGCTGATCGGCGGCGCAGGCGTTCAGGGTGACGCCATAGACCGCCCGGGCTTCCGGGGTCGCGGAGTCGGCGTCGGTCGGCCGGAACTTGCTGGTCGCGGCCTCCTTGTAGACCGCCAGGCCGGCGGTCAGCGCCACGGCGCCCAGACCCTCTTCGGTCTTGGCGCTGGCGCCCTTCTTCACGTTCGCAGCGGTAATGGTCAGGTCAGCCATCATGGCCTCCGTGGTTGGGGTTCGAAGTCAGGGAAAGACGCGAACGGCGTTCGCGCGGGGACTAGACGCGGGGCAGCTTCAGGGGCCGCAGGACGCGCGTGACGGCCGCCTGGCGGTCGGCGTCAGGCCCGGCGAAACGGTCCTCGACCAGCAGCTTGATGGCGTCGATCGCCGGCTGCAGCTTGTCGGGCCAGGGCTCGTCGGCGGCCGGCGCGGTCCAGCCGCAGGTGAAGGTGATAGAGACCGTGCGCGGCGTGCAGCGGGTCGACGGCCAGGCCTGACCGTAGGCCGGCCGCACCTGGGCGCGCTCGCCGGCAAGGACCTGGTACAGGGGGGCGGCCAGGGTGGTCGCCGCGCCGTCAGCGGCCGAAAGGTAGGTGATCGATTCCACCGCGATCAGCGGCGGCAGGGGCAGCTGGATCACGCCGGTCGGAAACCCGTCCAGGTGCAGCGTCCAGGTCTGCTCGGCCAGCGCGCGGCCCAGGATTCCGGCGTAGCCGTCCAAGTGGCCGACCGCACCGCGGCGATAGCCCAGGATCCGCGCGTCGTGGTCGGTGATGCCGTCCAGGCGCAGGTGGGCCCGCAGCTCCTCGAGCGAGACCAGCTCCGCCACCGGCGGCTCCACCAGCTCGAGGTCGAGAAGGCCCTTCGACATGATGCTAAGCGCCGGCGCGCGCGGCCACTTCGGCCTGAACGATCGCGGTCGCGGCGACCTTGTCTTTCACCGGCCCGCCGTTCAGCTGCTCGGCCAGCTTCTTCAGCTTGAACCAGTGCAGCTCGGCCCACTCGTCCGGGATCTCGACTGGCGGCGGAACGATCACAGGTCCCACCTGGGACGCCTCGATATCGGCCGGCGACGCCTCGCCGATGAAGCCCTCGTTCGCGAGACCTTCGATGACGCTGTCGTCGATATCGACGATGTCGCCGACAGTGAGGCTGAGATGCGTCCGGCAGTCGGGCGCGTACGCAAACGCCTTGAGGACCTTGACCAGCATGAAGGGTCTCCGGTTGGGAATGCAGGGATGACCAGCCCGGACCGGCGGTGGCCCGGGCTGGTCGACGCCGATCTAGGAGAGGGGCCTAGACCGGCGGGTTGGCGGTCGGCTTTAATTGGGGGTGGCCCAGGATCGCGACGGCCGCGAGGAAGAAATTCCCGGTGTTGTTGGCGGGGGTCACCGTCAGGCGCGTGTAGCGCTTGCTGCCCTGGTACCCCAGCTTCCGGGTTTCGTTGTCGTCGGCGAAGGTGAATCCGGCGAGCAGCTCCGTTCCGATCAGGTCGGAGTCGGCGACCGCGACGGCGCCGCTCATGTCCGACGCGTCGCTCTCCTCGAGCAGCACCGTGAACGTGGCGTCGGCGTCCGTGAGCGTGCCGGTGACCAGGACGTAGGTCAGGCTCTCGAAGTTTTTCCGGTCGATGATGGCGCCGACCAGGGCGGTGTTGTCGGTGATCGCAGCCACCGGCGAGATCACGCGCAGCGGATGGATACGGTTCATCAGGTCCTTCATGGCGAAGACCTCCAAGGATGTTGCAGGACGGACCTGGTCGCCGGAGCGAAAATCGGACCTGCGCCGGCCGGTCCAGCACCGGCGCAGGTCGAATTGAAGGGCGCCGGCCTCTTACGAGGTGGCGATCTTCATCAGCTTGATGGCCTCGAAGTTCTGGACGCCGCCGCCCACGCGCTTGGTGGTGTAGAATTCGACGAACGGCTTGGCCGAGTAGGGGTCGCGCAGGACGCGGATACCCATGCGATCGACGATCAGGTAGCCGCGGCGGAAGTCGCCGAACGCTACCGGGTAGGCGTTGGCGCCCACGTCCGGCATGTAGTCGTCTTCGGAGATCGGGTAGCCCATGAAGGACGCCGGTTGTCCCAGCTGGCTCGACGGCTGCCACAGGGGCAAATCGTTGCCGTCCTTGAACTTCCGCACCTTGCCGACAGTGCCGCGGTTCATCAGCCACCGCGCGTTGGGCCGGTAACCGGTCTTCAGAGCCTGTACGACCTCGACGAAGGGACCCCAAGGCGTGGGGGTCGCAAAATCCGAAGCGCCACCGCCGGCAATATAGCCCAGCGAACCCCACGCGTAGGAGGTGTTGGCGACCTTGTCGTAGTCGAGGATGCCCCGCGGCTTCTTGAGCCCGTTGCCCGTCACGAAGGCGGCGCCTTCCTGTTCGGCGAAGGTGATCGAAACCTCGTCCGCCAGCCAGGCCGCGAGATCAACCCGGGCGTCGTCCAGCAGCTGCTGGCTGGCCCGCGGTTTCGCATACAGCTCACCCGGTGTGAACTCGAGCTCGACAAGGGCGGGCGTGCCGGTCTCCGGGCGCGCTTCGGTTTCTCCGACCCAGCCAGAACCGGCGCCACCCAGGCTCATCTGCTTTTTGTAGCTGCCGCCGGAGATGGTCAGCACCTGGGCCAGGCCGCGGACAGCCGAGACGCCGGCCAGAACCCGGTCGATCGTGGCCTCCATCTCGAACGGCACGAGGAAGCCGCCGTCAGGGTCGGAGCTGGTCGTCATCGCGGCCTGCACGGCGAGGGCGTTAAGACCGTCCTCACCTGCGCCTTGCCGGAAGAACCCGTTGAAGGCCTCGCTGTAGGCCCGCGCGGCCGGCGTGGCGGCGCGGGCTTCAGCGCTGCCGCCGTTGAGGCTTGCAGCCGCTCGGAGCGTGGCCATTTCATCGAGCGCCGCCTGCAGCTCGGTGACACGGGCGTTGAGCGCTTCCACCCGCTCGGTCGCAATCGGGTCGGTTCGGCCAGCCTCGAGCGCCGCAAGGCGTTCGTTGTTTTGGGCGCGGAACTCAGCGAAGGCGCGGTTCAGCTCACCCAGCACCGCTGCGGGATCATTGGCGTCGGCACGGAGAGAGACGCCGACCAGGCCGGAGGGGCGCGGAGCGGCGATCAGGGCGGTCAGAGCCGCCCCGGCGATCAGGGTCGTTTTCATTGGAACCTCGAAGGGATTAGGAGCGGAAGGCTTGGGTGGCTGCGGCAGCGGCGCCGAGCCAGGCAGGGACGGCAGCGCCAGGCGTGTCGTCGGGGGCAGCGCCAGGCGTGCCCTTGATCTTGTTGATCAACGCTCTGGCCTCCGCGCGGGTCGCGCCAGCGCGGCAGAGGTTGAGTTCAGTTTGGCGGATGGCGTTCGTCTCACGCGCTTGCGCAGTCGTCGCGGCATCTTCTTGGATGTCGGCGCTCGAAAGCAGGCCGGTGGCGAAGCCGCGATCCACGGCCAGCTGGCCATTCATCCAAGTCTCGGCATCCATCCAGCTGGCGACTTCACGAGCCGTACGACCGGATTTTGCGGCGTAGACTTCGGCCATCGCGGCATCGAAGGGCCCGAGCCATGCCGATGTCTCCGCCATGACATTCCTGTCTCCGGCGGTCAGAACCCAACAGTTATGGATCATGAAGAAGCTGGCCGGCCCGATCAGGATCTCGTCACCAGCCATCGCGATGATTGAGGCGGCCGACGCCGCCAGACCCATGACCTTGACCGTCACCTTGGCGCGATGTTCCAGCAGGCGATTGTAGATCGCGATACCTTCGAACATGTCGCCGCCCGGCGAATTGATATGGACCTCGACCGCCGTGTCAGCGCCGATCTTGCGAAGGGCCGCATCGATCCGGTTCACGGTAACCCCGCCGCCCGTCCAGAAGTCTTCACCGATCACATCGTAGATCGTGATCGTGTTGTCGCCGGACACCGCGGCCTTAACGCCGGCGTTCCACCGATCGTAGGCCTCCGGCTTCGCAAGCGCCGCGACGTCGCGGCGCACAGGGCCGGCGATGGGGGCTGGGCGGACCTGAGCCATCACACGCATCGCGCTAAACCGACCGTTCATCATGGGGCGCTGGGTCATTGACGGGGTCCTCCGAGCTCGGCGGGTCGCCACCGGCGGTATTGGGCGGGTCGTAGAAGTCGTCGCCACCCTCGCGAGGGTTCAGATCTTCGAGGCCTCGCACTTCGTTCGGGCTCATCCAGCCCCACTGCAGGGCCTTGGTGTAGAAGTCGGCGCGCGTCTTCGTGTCGGCGCGCATCAGCGCCTGGCGCTGGATCCGCACGAACAGACCGCCCTGGGCTTCCTCGCGAGTCAGGCAATCGCGCTCGAGGGCCTGTTCCCACATCACGAACCAGTCGTCGGCGGTGAACGTCAGAAAGCCGTTGCGCTGGGCTTCGATACCCGTGCCCCAGCTCGTCGACTTCTCAGTGTCGCCGTACATGTGTGGCGGGACGCCAAAGAACATGCCGATGTCCGACCGCGCGAACTGCCTGCTTTGCAAAAATTGCAAATCTTCGGCGCTCATCAGCGAGCCGTCGACCTTCAGGTCCTCTTCCAGGATCAATGCCTTGCGAGCGTTCTCCGCTCCGGCGTTGTTCTCCTCGATCTGTTGCTTCAAGCGGCCAAAGGCCTCATCGGAAAGTAGCCCGGTCTTGGTGAAAACCAGGCCGGCGATGACGCCCTGCTTGAACGTCCTAGCTGTGGCCTCCTCGGCCTGCAGCGCCAAGCCCAACGCCTGGCGCGCGTGCGCCACCACGCCAATGCCCTTCACGCCATCCAACGTCAGGCCGCGCAGGTGCAGAACATCCTGCTGCTCAAGGTCGAGAAACGAACCGTTGTCGCGATGCCACCGGTACTTGAGCTTCATGCTCAGCGGGTCTTGAACGACCGTCATTCGGTCGGGATTCTTGAGCGGCCATAGCGCGATCAAGCGGCCCCGGATCACGATCTTCAGGGCGTACCCGTTGCCCTTCAGCACCGCGTGCGCGGTGAGCATCTTTCGAAACTCGGATGCGGTCTGCCATCCGTTCGGACGCTGCAGAATGGCCCGCAAGGGATGGCCGGTAGCTGGATTGCGGACGTTCCCGCCTTCGGCCCGATAGACGTCGATCGGCAGGTTGCCGCAGGCCCCGGCGATGATGTGGGTGCACCGATAGGCGACGGCGACCCGCATCGCACTTTCGACCGTCACAACGGCGCCCGAGCTGGTGGCGGGTCCGCCCCGGAAGAACTCAAGCGCTTCATCCGACGTCAGGTCGGAAAGGGTTACGCTGGTGACGCCATCGGCGCGAACTCGGCGGCCCGCGTTCGTGCCCGGCTCAGGATCCTGGAAAACGAGCGGTTGGGAAACCCGTCGAGACATCCGCCCTCCTTCAGATCATTCGGACGCCGCGGCTTTCGTAGACGGAGGCGGCCTGCGGCCCGGTGTCCGCCGCGGCGACGCCTTCGGCCATGCACAGTGCGACGGCGCCATCGATCCGCAGCGTGGAGACGGCCTTCGAGGGCTTGATGTTTCCGGCTGCATCCGTCTCGACCGTCACGGCCTGGATATGCCGTCGCAGAAGCGGATGGCCGCCGTGATGGTAGCCGTTGCTGAGCACGCGACGTTCGACCGTTTTGGCCGGTCCAGACATCGACACAAAGCCCTGGCCGAAAAGCACCACGGGCATGCCTTCGCCGTTCAGCTTCACGTAGGTCTCACTGGCGTCGTAGCGGTCGATCGCCAACCCGCCTTGGCCGGTCTCGCGCTTCTCATTCCGGAACGCGACTTTGAACCGGGATGCATCCTGCAGGACCTGGGCGCGGATAGCCTCGTGGTCGATCACATTGCCCGGAGTTGTGAAAAGCGAGCCTTCCTGGACCATGCGGTCGTAGGGCACGCGGTCGCGTTTGGTATGATCGCCAATCAGGTCAGCCGGCTTCCAGAAGCGCGCGAGTATCGTGGGGACCGGTACGCCATCCTGGATCGGGAACAGCCAGATCAGCGCTGAGAGGTCCTGTACCGCCGACAGATCAAGTCCGCCGAAGCAACGCTTGCCCTGTAGGTGATGGTCTAGTTTGCGCCAATCGACCGGACCGACACAGTGGTCCCAGCCGAACCGCCGGCCTTCGTCGTCGACGGCGTCCAGAGGAAGCCAGCGGACAGCTTGGTCCGTCCATTGGTTGAGGGTGTAACGTCGGAAGTCGTTCTCAAGCCGCGGCAGCTGCTGCGCCAAGCGACACTCGGCGGCGATCGCCTCCGGCTTAACCGACACGCCTAGGTTCGGGTTCGCTTTGGCCCAGGTTTCCGGCTTGGTCCAGTCGTCGTCCGGCGCGGCCGCGTAGACCACCACCAGGGTGTCCGGCACGTCGATTTCGCCGCTCAGGATCCGCTGGCAGTCTTCCCAGACTTCTTCGCCATACGTGCCTTTCACGCCGGCGGTAGAGATCAGTACCTCGAGCGGCTGCCGACGGGCGCGGGCGCTGTCGTGAACAAAGGTGTAGAGGTCCCCCGATTTCCACTCGTGGATTTCGTCGCCTATCAGACCCGACATGTTCAGCCCGTGTTTGCCCTGCGGCTTCCCGGACAGCGGGCGGAACGAGGCGTTGAGGGGTGGGCAGTAGATCGCGGTCTTGGGGGACTCGAGATGACCGGACAGGGTGGGCGAATAGGCCACCATGACTTGGGCCTTTTCGAAGACGATCGCCGCCTGCGTCTTTTCCAGAGCGATCGAGAAGACCTGGCCACCAGGTTCACCATCGCCCAGCAGCATCAGAAGCGCCAGGCCGGCAGCGAGCTCGGTCTTGCCGTTCTTACGTGCGACCCAGATGTAGCACCGGCGGAATCTCCGCGTGCCGTCGGCGCGTTTCCATCCGAACAGCGGTCGGACGATGTCTTGTTCTTGCCAGGCCTCAAGGACGAACGGCCGGCCAGCCCATTCCCCAGTAGTGAAGCAGCAGTGTTCGCGGAAGAACGCCACGGCCTTGTCGGCCGCCGTCTCGTCGTACCAGAACGCTCCATCGACCCAGCAGCCGCGGCGCTGGTTCCACTTCGCTTTCGGGAACCGCCGGAGGGCTGCCGGCCGCGCCGGCGCCGGCATCGCCTACTGCAACATCCCGACCGGCGAGCGCAAAGGCTGCACCGTGGGCGCCGGCGGGGTTTCTGTCGGCTCAGCCTTTGCGGTCGCCGCGAACAGATCGCCGCTCACACCGGTTTGGGCGCGGTTGGCCATGATACGCTGGCGCTCGGCCGGCAGGAGTCCGAACTGGGTTTCGAGCGTGAGCAGCTCTCGGCTGTAGCGCATCGATAGCATGGCGGCCGGATGGGCGCGCTTCAGCTTGCCGTGCGCGCTTTCGCTTTCGTACGTCAGGCCTTCGTCATCGATGGTCCGCTCAGCTTCTTCCCAGCGGGCGCTCAGTCGGCAGTACCGCGCGAATGCCTGGACATCGGCCGGGCTGAGCAGCTTCGCCAACATCAGGGTCGGCGCCAGCTTGTTCCAGAGCTCGAGTGCGAACCCCTTCACCGACGCCGGCGGCGCCACGCCGCCCACCAGGACCTTCGCGGCTGAATCTGCCGACGGCGCCGCAGCCTTGCGTTGGCTGCGGACGGGCTTGACCTGGTCCCGCACCGCTGCGGGCTTGGGCTTCCGCCCGCGCATCCTGACGCCTCCAAAAAAGTTTCGCGCAATTTCCCGAAAACTCGCGCGTGACGCCCCCGTCGGTCCGGGGGGCTCAGGTCCCAGACTTTCGACCACCCCCCGGGGCCTCGCGGCCGGTTGGCGAGCGGCCGATGGCGGCCTGAACGGAAAGCGACTTGCAGGGATTGACCGGCGCTACCCGGGGGCGCCCACACCGGCCTTGCCTAAGTCGGGCCTAAGCCCGCCATCGGATCCCCGCCGTTGATGACCCTCACCCGTCGTTCTGGGCCGGAGGGGAAAGGCGTGGGCTTAACTTGGCGACGAACGCACGAACGGCGTTCGCAAGGACGGTTAAGGCGCGGCCATTTCGTTCGGCCGACGCCTTCGGTCCGTTGTGGCAGGGCGCACAGCTGGAAACCCAGTCGCGCCTGTTCCAGAAAATCACCATGTCGCCGCGATGCGGGATCAAGTGGTCGACTAGCGTCGCGGGCGTCGCGCGAGGTGGATCCCCCCAGGCCCCCATGCGGCAATAGAGGCAAAGCGGGTGGTGTTCGAGGAACGCCTTCGCCGCCGCATCCCACTTCGAGCTGTAACCCCGGTCCCTAGCCGAGCCCCGCCTTTGGTCGTGGCTACGCTGGCGCTCGACCTTGGTCCGCTGTCCCGCCGAACGGAACTGAGGGGGCATGATCGGCATTCTGCCTCCACGACAAAGCCCGCCTGGCGAACCAAGCGGGCTGATGTCGGATGGGGGTGCGCCCTACGGCTACCGCACTGGGCCTCACAAGGAAGCCGCAGTGCGGAAGGCCGGAAAAGGGTCTACTCGAGGGCCGCCGTGCGCAGCTTTGCGATATCGACGGTGAGACGCGAATCACGTCCGAGAAGCGAGACTAGGATCGTCGCGCGCCGGTCGTCAACCAGCTCGACGAACAGGCCCTCGATCGGGCTACCGGCCAGTCGCACAACCTCATCTTTGCGGAAGCCCATGGCCGCGGCCCGCTCTTCCTTCAGCCCCATCCGGATATAGCCGGCGTCCTCCTGCGCCTGGAGCCGCTCGATCACCCAATCGGCCACGCCATAGGGGCGCTCCATCGTGGACCCCAGCAAGCCGTGAACGCCGAACGTCGACCAGATCCGCTTCCAGCTCTGCAGGCGCAGGTCGATTCGCGCGAACAGGTACCGGGGCAGGAAGGGCGCCGTGACCATCTCCTGCTTGCGGTTCATCGCCAGCTTCATCGGCAGATAGACCTGGAAGTCCGGCCCGAACTCGCCAGCCTGTTGTTCCAGCTCGCGCTTCGCCCGGCGTTCCTGCCCCGGCTTCGACACGACAACGACCCACACCAGGCCGGAACCGGTCTTTCCTTGTTTTGCTTCGCTCTGGTTTTTCATCATCCCACCCGACCCATCAAAAGCCACGACCACACCTCCGCATCGAACCCACACACCTCGGACGGACACTCGCCCCGCCCGCACCCGCTCCGCACGGCTGCGCCCGCTAACGCCCCAACCCGGCGCGATTGTCCGAACTGTCCGGACTATCCGTAAGCGAAATGAATACAGTGACTTGACCGCCGGACGGTCCAGCCGCGCCGGACAGTCGCACTGTCCGTTTCGGGCGCGCGCGGGTGGGAGGAACCCCCGCGATTGTCCGGACTGTCCGTTGAATGTCCGTCATCCCAACGGCCCCGCATCCGGGTCCAGGGCCGCATACCCCTCGGAGCCGCCGGCGCCAGCGCCCCCTTCCAGCGCCGTCGCCTTCGGCCGCAGACGCGCGCCCATGCGCAGCACATTTCCCCGCGGATCCTTGCCGCAGCGGATGATCTGGCGATCGGCCAGGGCGTCGCCGAAGGCGCGTTGCGACATGGGCTTCTCGATCCCCTGCGCCTCGCACCAATCCTTGTAGGAGCTGTAGAAGTGCGCCGCCGGCGTCTTCACCCCCTCGGCGACCTCGACGCAGTCCATGAACCATTCCCCGAACGGCGAGCTGCCCTTCCGGTAATCGTCCATCGCCGCCTTCACCCGGTCGGGCAGGGCCAGGCCGTCGCTCAGCCAGTCCCCGATCCCCTGGATCACCCAATTCAGGATCCCGGAGGCCTCGGCCTTCAGCTTCGCCGGCAGGGTCTTGTCCTGGGCGTCCTCGGCCAGCTGGTGCTCCCACAGCACGAGCCGCACGCGCCGCCAGATCCCCTCGTCATCACCGCGGATGACGGGCCGGCTGTTGGCCTCCATGAACACCTTCGGCCGGGGCAGGAAGCTGAACAGATCCTGCCGCAGGCGTCGCGCCACAATCGGCGAGCCGCCCGTGAAGCTCTTGATCATCGCCTCGTTCAGCTTGGCCCCGCGCGGCGGCTCCGCCACGCTCAGCATCCGGCAATCGCCAGCCAGGCGCGCCAGGTCCGGCGACGCGTCCGCGCCACTTCGAGGCCCGCTGTCCAGGAAGGTCTGCACCCCCGCCACCTCGCCATAGTC
The DNA here is from genome assembly GCA_964575195.1 of uncultured Phenylobacterium sp. GTDB lineage: Bacteria > Pseudomonadota > Alphaproteobacteria > Caulobacterales > Caulobacteraceae > Phenylobacterium. The sequence continues at coordinate 15,326 of CAZNPJ010000017.1, read as the reverse complement.
GCCGGCGAGCTCGCGGAGCACGTTCATGTACGTCGATTTCCCGTCCCGGCCCTTGCCCTGGAAAATCACGAACACCTGCTCATGGGTGTGGCCCGTGAAGCCATAGCCCGCCAGCCGCTGCAGGAAGCCCGCCATGGGCGCCTCCGGCTGCCAGAAGGCGATCTTCTCGTCCCAGATCGGGCACGTGGCCTTGGGGTCGTACGCGACGGCCGCCATCCGCGTGATCCGGTCGCGGGGATCGTGCGGGCGGAAATCCACCAGCATCCCGTCCCCGGGCACGCGCCGGAATCGCAGCGTCCCGTTGCGGACGGTCAGCGCCAGCGGATCCGCGTCGAACTCATCCAGGTCGACCTGCAGATAGCTCTCCGCCGTCCGCAGCATGGCCGAGGTCGCGCCGGCGTTCCCGCTCGAGCGCGCGAAGGTGTAGGCCAGCTTCTTATCCACGCCGGCCGCGATCCAGAACGGCGTCTGCGCCAACAGGCCCTGGGCCACCCGGTGCGCGGTCTTCTCCGCCAGGCGCTGGCCCATCTTGAGATCCCAGTGCCGGCCGTTCCAGCCGATCCAGCCGATCTCGCGCAGGTACAGCAGCTCGGCGCCGTCCAGCACCACCTCGCCGTCATCGTCGACATCGCCGCCCACCAGGCGGATGAGGCGCATGGCGTTGCCCCAGTCGTTCAACTCGAACGCGGCCAGGTCCTCGGGCGTGGGGCCTCTCGCCCCGCGCTCCGCCCGGCCGCCAAATGGATCTCCCCCGTCGGCCACTACTCGGCTCCCAACTCACTGAACCCCATGCGCCCCGCGGGGGGCGACATCACACGAACGGCGTTCGCCGCCCCGCCGGATCCGGACAGCGCGCGCCGCCAACCCGCGCTGGCCAGCCCACCCCAAAAGCGCGCCGCGGCGTCGCCCTGCAGGCGCGCAGTCTTGGTCCCGCCCAGGGCCTTGCGAACCTTCAGCTCCGGCCCCTCGAGGTCGCGGCGCACGGCCAGATAGACGGTGGCCATCCCGGGCCAGGTCCACGGCGGGCGCGCGGGATCGGCCTGCGGTGTGGCCGTGTTCACCCGACCCCAACGGTCGCCCAGCGGCCCGCCGGCGAAGGTGGACAGGCGCGGCGCCACCACCACGGCCATCGGGTCGCCGCTGTCGAACGCGGCCTCGCCCAGCGCGAACGCGTCCGCCAGATGGGTCGTCACTAACAGCTGATCGCAGCCCGCCGGCCAGGCCAGCACGGCCACGCGCCCCGCGCTCAGGCCCCGCAACCCCAAACAGGCGCCGCCGCCCCCCAGCCCGAACAACGCCGCGCCGTCGGCCGGCGCATCGGGCCCCTGCTGCAGGGGCAACGCCAGCGCCCGGCGCCGTCCGTTCTCGACCAGACGCAGCCGCAGGCCCACGCCCATCCGGCCAGGAAGGGCGAAGCCGTTCAGGTCGCACCACTCGCGGAACACCCGCCCGGAAATCGGCGGCGCATCGTCCAGGAACGCCAGGCCCTCCGCCCGGGCGACAGCCTGCTGCACCGGGCTGGCCATCGCCTCGGCCGCCGGCCGCGCCGCCGATCGCGGCGTCCGCCGCTCCGGATCCGGGCCCCAGCCGTGGTCGGCGCCCCACTGGATCGCCCGGTCGATCTGTCGCTCCAGCTGGGCCTGGGTCATGGCGTCGGGCACATGGGCCGCGCCGGCGTGCAGCAAGGTCTCGCGCAGATAGGCCAGCTCGACGTGGCCAGTGGGCACGAGCCCCGCGGCCTTGCAGGCGAAGCGATAGAGCGTGGAGTCGCGCGTGCCCTTCTGCGCCGTCACGATCGCCCGGACGCAGCCGTCCAGCACCACCTCGCCATAGCGACTGGCGCGACCGCCGGCGGCCGGACGCGGGCCTTCGACGCGCGCCGGCGCGGCCGTCACCTGATCGCGGGGCTTGCAGATCTCGACCAGCCAGGCCGGCGCCTCGGCGAAGTCCAGGTCCTCCGGCGCCCGGCCCCAGCTCCACGCATAGACTCGTCCGGGCGGCACGCCTTTCTTCTCATCGCCAGGGTGGATCGACGGCGGCGCGACGATGTAGCCGCCGTTCCCCCGCACATCGATGTCCGCGCCGCCCACCTTTGAGCGGTTGCGCATCTCGACGCCCTGCGGATCCCAGCGGAAGCACACGTGCCGGCCCCGGCCGGTCTGCTGCTGGACGGTCACCGGCAACAGCCCGTGCTGGGCCTCGAGCGCGGCCAGCGCGGACTCCGCCGCCTCGCCATCCACGTCCAGCACCCAAAAGCCCGCCGGGGCGCCCGTCGCGATCCCGATGTTCGCCGTCGGCGTCTTCCGCCACCAGCGCCGCACCTGGTCCAGGTCGGTCGTGGCCTGCAGGAAGCCGTTCTTGACGATCGGGGCCTTCGACCGCGGGACGAGCGGAAAGACCGAGATCCCGCGCCGGGCATAGGCGAGAGCCGCGTCAGGTAGGGGACTGGTCAAACTAGTCCCCCAATGCGTTGTGTTCGACGCCGTCCAGCAGCCGGCCGGCGGCTTTCTTGCCGACGTTGACCATCAGGCGCGCCGGCGTGTTGTCGGGAAGGTCGTCGGGGTTGCACCAGACGCGGCCGTCGGCGTGGACCCACGCGGCTTTGCCGGGCAGGAATTCGAGGATCATCTCAGCCTCGTCGCTGCCGACCTCGACGATGCGGTTCGGCTGACCGGCCTCGAATTCCGAGAACGACCCCCATTGCTTGAAGAAAAACGGGACGCCCTCGCCTTCAAGCCCGGCCGTGGCGCAGGCTTCCCGGATCTGGCGCGGCCAATCGGGATGCATAGGGCGGTCGCCGTTCTCGCCCCCGACGATCACCAGGTCGAGCGCATCGCGCCACGGGCCGTCACCGCCGTCCGTTATGCCGTCGCCGCACTCAAACCAGTAGTATTCGCCGCTGGACAAGGCGTCGAAGCGCCAGCCCATGGCGTCGTCATCGTCCTCGGTCACCTTCGGCGCCGGCAGGTCGGTGAGGTCGATGGGTCCCAGCAGTGGCTCAAGGCTGACGAAGCGAACGGCGGCAGGCGTGACGATCAGGTCGGGGATCCGCTCATCAGCGCGGGCCTGGTCTTCGGCGGAGACGCCAAGCCAGACGTTAGGGAGCGGCCATTGCGCCATGGTGACGTCGTCGGGGTTGAGCAGGTCCGCGCCGAGCGATTGCACCGGCCAGCGGTCGGCCTTGCGCGCCTTGACGGCGACGCGGCCATCGTTCGCGATCAGATAATCGTCGATCAGCCTGCGGGCGAGGATGCCGGCGCGCCGTCGCGACAGGTACTGGCGCATCCGCGCCGAGCGCTTGGTGAGCACCTGAAACGTGTGCTGCGGGCTGAGGGCCATGACCGCGAACACCTGGTCGATCCAGTCGTCGGGCACGTCTTCGTGGAACAGGTCGCCGTGGGCGCAGACGAAGATCCGGCGCGGGCGGGTCCAGCGCAGCGGCTGGTCGAGCCATTCGGCGTTGAACCGCACCTGTCCGTTCCAGACCGGCCCGGCCTTCGTCATGGTGGTCAGGCCTGCGCGGCTGGGGTGGTGGCGCAGGCGCGTGCCGGCCAGCTTCATGGCGTAGCAGTTGGTGCAGCCGGGCGAGACCACGCTGCAACCGGTGACCGGATTCCAGGTGGCGTCGGTCCATTCGATGTCGGTCGCGTCAGCCAAGGCGCACGGCCCCCCGGAGATCGCCCTCGATCGGACGCAACACCCGCACGTTCGCGGCGGTCTGGAGCTCAAAGACGCGACAGGTGCCCGGCGTGTTCAAATGGGTCAGGTCGGTCGAGACGACCTCAAACGATACGTCCACCTCCAAACCGTCCCGCGACGCGGCCGTGATCGCGTCGGCCACGGCCCTCGCCAAGGTGTTGAGCGTTCGCCAATGCGCCAGGTCACTGGCATTCGTCGCGTCAGCCATGGTCATTGCCCTCGAACAGCGGCGCGTCCGCGTTGCTCCGCTTGCCCCACAGCCGCGCGTCGCCCGGCCAGCTGAGGCGGCTCTTGGTTCCGGGAGGGATGCCCAGCGTCAAAATCCCTTCGTTCGTCATGCCGGCAATGGGCGTGCCGTTGAGGGCCAGCGGGAGATTCGCACGCGCCATCGCCCGAAGGTCATCGATCCAACTCGGCCGAGTGACGTCCTGGAACCAGACGAAGAGGCTGTAAGCGGTGGCCGTCGAGCCGCCCTTCTCGGTGCTCTTCGGCTGCCAACCGCCCAACGACATGGCCACGCGATCGAAGAACGCGAGCTCGAGGTCACAGGGTCGGTCGCCGAAAAACAACGGATAGCGCCCGCCGGTATCCAGCCAACCGGACCGACACAGGACGGCGACGCCGCGCCGAGCGCGCCGCAAGGCGACCTCTACGAACTCCGCCGCCGTACCGAACGGCGGGTTGAAAACGATCCAGTCCGCTTGATCGACGGCGTCAGCTGCACGGTCTAGGAAATCGAGGGGCGGGCCAACTTGCAGGGACCCGGCCGCAACGCATGACCCGACTTCCGCCGTCCAGTCGTGAATGTCCGTCGCGTGGACTCGCGCGAAGTAGGGCTGCAGGCCGTAGGCGAGATGCCCTTCACCGCACGCGGGATCCCAGCACCACCAGGCGCCGGGATCCAGGGCCGCCAGGGCTTCGCCAATGGCCCGACCCGCCCAGGGCGGCGTCGGGAAATACTCCAACTGGCGGCAACGCGCGGTGTACGCGTCATCCGCTGCGACCTCGCCGCGCGCCCGATCGGCCATGACGGCGCCAGCGCCTGACGGCTTCACGACACCGTCTCCACGATCGACCAGCGATAGCGGCGCGGCCCATCGCAGGGCTCCGACGCCAGTAGCCCCTCGGATTGCATCGCCGAGAGGGTGGCCACGACGGCCAGTTCCTTGCGGTCGATCACCGACGCGATGTTCATGCTGTCCTTTGGCCCCGCCGCCAGGGCCTCGAGCACCAGGTCGCGGATCGGCCGCTCCGTTGGCGGGATCCGGGCGGCGCGCTCGAGCGCGCGATCCGTGGCCGTGCAGAACGTCGGTGCGCGCGGCGCGCCCCTCCGGATCGGCGGCTCTGGCAAGGCTTGTACCTGAGCGACCTCGGCCGGCGCCGTCTCCTCCGGCTCCATCTCGTCCGGAGCACGGGCTACGCTCTCGCGCGCGTCCGGCTGCCACAGCGCGAACTCGACGGCGCGCATCGCCGCTCGGGCGGCCGGCTCGAACCCAACGACCGCAGCGGATCGCGCGCGATTGTCTCCGTTCAAGCCCACGACCCGCGCGACCCGCGCGAACGGAATGTCGGTCGCTCGATGCAGGCCCTCGGCCGCCGGCGTCAGACAGCGCCGGTGCAAGCCGCGCTTGGCTATGCACGCCTTCACGGGGTCATCCCCGAACGACAGGGCGGCGGCGATGATCGCTCGCGCCACCAGGTCGGCGGTCAGCGTGACCGCGCCCCCCCCCAGATCCTCGCTCATCCGTCGATGTCCTTGCGTTCGCGCGAACGGCGTTCGTCGCTGGGCGGGTCGTCCAGCGCAGCCGCGCAGGCCTCGGCCAGGGCCAACAGCTCAGACGCCGCCGCCTCGCGGGCCTCGCCCCGGGCCTGCCACACCTGGTGGCCCTTGAGCGTCAGGCGCAGGAACACGCTGTCGCGCACCGCGTAGCCCGGCGGCGGGACCGCCTTCGAGCAGGCCGAAGCCGCCGCGCCCAGCGCGTCGGCGAACGCCTTGGGATTGCGCGCCGCCTGTCGGGCCTGCCGGATCAGCCGGCGCCAAGCCGCCACGTCCTTCGGCAGGAACCGCGAGTCGTCGGGCCGCCGCTTGCGGCGGGGATGGAAGGTGCGGCTCATGGACGGCCGCCCTCATCCCCCGACGCCGGCGCTGGTCCTTGCGGACGGCTACCGGCGTCGGGGGACTCGGCGTCTCCTGTCGTCGCCACACCCCCAGGAGAAGACGAATGACGGATCGAAACTTGGCCCCGCTCATGGCGGCGACGCACTTGGCTGAGCGACTGTCCGACCACCTGAAGGCCACGGACAAGGACGGTCTCAAGCGTCTGCTTGATGCAGCGGCCGAGCAGCTCGAAGCCCAACTCGCAGGCCCGCCGCCGCAAAACCCCATCTTCGCTGACGCGGCGCGCGCGGAGCTGAGTCTCATACGCCGGATATTCGCCAGCCTGGCCTAGCCAGCACCGGTAGGCCGCCATGAGCGGCGCAAAGCCATCAACGTCACAGTCCAAGTTCATGCGCGCGCCTCCGCGATGGAGCGCCGACCCGGGGCGTCGGTTGGGGCGTCCGACATCCCGGGCCGGCCACGCCCGGACGCAGCGGGGAGAGACCGCAGGGGCGTGTTGGGGGAGTTCATTGTTGGGCCTCGGCCATCGCGGGCACGAACGGCGCATTGGGAACCACGGGCTGGTGGATCACCTGTCCAAAGCCGTTGGTCTGGACGATACCGAGCCGCCGTGACGCGGCCTGGACCGCAGCCGCCGCCTCTCCGACCGTCATCCGGAACCACTCGCCATGCAGGCGGCGCTGGCTCTCGCGACCGTGAACTTCCGACTCAAGGCGCTTGGCGGCTGTTCCCACGAAGCAGGTCGCAAATACGAAAAGTCGGTCCGCACTGCCCGTTTGGAGCGCGCGCAGTCGATGCTCCGGCTTCGACGCGCAGCCGATCTTGCAAGGCCCACTAGACGCAGGCGCGATGACGTAAACGTAGGTCATGGCTGACCCTCTGCAGGCCCTGCCGCATCGCCCGCCGGCTCTTTATCCGCTGGCATAAAGTTCTTGGCCGCCGCCGCCATCCGGCTGAGATTAGGCGTCAGCAGGGCGATAACGGCCGCGGTCTTCGATGCCTCGCGCCGGCGTCGGGCCATGTCGCCGGCCAGGTATCCGGTGAGGGCGGTCATTGCTGGGCCTCAGCGGCGGGCGCCTCGGAAGAGACGTCGTCCGGTTGCTCGAAAAACCAGTCGGCGCTGAAGGCCTTGCCCTGCTGCAGCGCTTCAGCGCGCACCCGCCGCATGAAGGTGAAAGGGGGATCGTCCGCGCCTGTTTCGTACCGCGACACACGCGGACGACTGACGCCGCCGATCGCGGCGAGCTGATCTTGCGTCACGCCGAAAATCGTCCGGCGGATCCAGCGCAATGGGGTGTCCTTGGCCATATCGGAATGTTTGTGCGTGATTCGCACGAAACTTCCACTATGAATGTGCGGCATATGAACGTGCGAGCCGCGCACATTTTCGCGAGAAGGCCTTCGATGGCCGAGACGCGATCACCCCGACAGGGTCGACCCGAACTTCCTGTGGATGAAACCACGGCAGGCGGTCGCCTCCGCGCGCTTCGGATTGGGGCCAAGCTGAATCAACAGGCCCTCGGCGACACCCTCGGCGTCGATCGAACCATGATCTCGAAGTACGAGAGCGGCCTCCACGAAATTCCCGATCACTTCATCGAGCGGGCGTCGCAGCACTTCGGCGTCACGCCGGCCTTCATCCGGTACGGCGATACCGAGAACCGAATGGCCCAGGTCGCGGGCCTGGTGGGAGCGGGCGGCCGGATCGAGGCGATCCACTTACCGCCTTTCCGCTATGTGGAAGTCCCGGCCAGCTGGCGTGACGCCTACGCGCTAGAGATCTCTGGCACGTCCGGCTTCCCGCTCTACGCCGAGGGCGACGTGGTCGTGATCCGCGGCGAACAGCGCCTGCTCGAGGAGGAATTCCTTAACCGTATGGCCGTCGTCGAGACGGACGACGGGATGGGCCTTCTGAAGCGCGTGCGCCGGGGCAGTGGGCCGGGCCTCTACACCCTTGAAAGCCTGAACGCGCCGCCCATCGAGGACGTGCGACTTCACAGCGCCCGACCGGTAAGAGCGCACCTCCCGCGTTAGGCGCGTTCAGCCCATACGGGCGCGAAGCTCGGCCTCGGTCATCAACGCGATCGGTGTGCCGGCGGCGATCAGCTCTTCCGCGCGAGCCTGTTTTCCGCTCTTCGCCGCGCCGCCATAGAGCGACGCGTCTCGATCGCCGATCACGACGATGGTCACCTTGCGCGAAACACTCGTGGCCACCGCGCCGCCTGCCGCGGCGATATCGGCCGCGAAGGCGGTCTTTGGCGCGCTGAAATCTCCCGTCATAACCACGCACTCTCCAGCCAGCGGACCGTCACCTGCGCCGACCTTGCGAATGGCTTCCCTGTTCGTCCGCGTCTGGCCGCGCGGGGATCTCGGCGCCTGCAAGGATCCATCGCCCCAGCGCTCAAGCGGATGGCCAGTCTCCGCGATCGCGCGCAGCAGGATGTGACCGGCCGCGCGCGCATCGCTCAGCGCCTGGTGATGTTCTAGGGCGTGGCCCAGGCTCGCGCAGACGGTGGGAAGCTTATGATTGGGAAGTCCCGGCCAGGCCACCCTCGACACCTCGACGGTGTCGATCCAGGCCCACGTTGGCAGTTGGACACTTTGGGCGTCGCAAGCCGCCTCAAGCGCCTGCCGATCAAAGCCGGAGTGAGCGACCAACAGTCGGCCCTCAAGAGCAGACGTCAACGTCGCGTGCACTCGATCAAACGTCGGTTGCCCGCGGACATGCCGATCCGTCAGGCCGTGGATATGGCTCATCTGCGGCGCGATGCTGCAGCCAGGGTCGACCAGGATCTCCTGGGCATGCACTTCGCGGCCCTGGTGAAACGCGACCATTCCGATCTGGCAGATCGTGTGCCGATCATGCGTCGCCGTCTCGACATCGATCGCGACGAAGTCCGCGGCGAGTGATTCGCGCACGCTTTCGGTCCGACCGACCAGCCTCGCCAGCCAATTCATGAGCGCCCACCCCTGTTTGTGAGAACTGTCGCGCGAGGTGAAAATGCGGTGAAGTGCGTAGTACGCACAAACCAGTTGACATTGATTGTGCGTCTCTCGCACATATGGGCCGTCCCGCGTCGGCCACAGGCTCGATGGTCGGACCTGGATCTTGTCAGGGCGCCTGTAAGAAACCCCGGACAACGCAAAGGGACCGACGCGGGACGGAGCGCCGCCTGTGTCAGAGCTGCACCTGTTCCCCCGCGACCGCGTCATCCGCCAGCCGCTGACCGGCGGTCGCACGGACGCCGTCGCCGTCACCCACCTGGGCATGACCAAGGTCTACGAGTGCCCCCAGGATATACACGCCGCCGTCCTGGTGGCCTGCGCGCCCGAGCTCGAGGCCGCTGAGGCCGCCGCCGCGCGCCGTCGCCTGCGGCTGTTCAAGGCACGGCTGCGGCTCAGCCGCCGCGCCGCCCTGCGCCGTCTGGCGCGGGATGCCATGGCCGGCGCGACGATCAGCGTCCTGGCCGGCGTCCTCGCCGCCGTGGTGGCCTGGAGCCAGGGGCTATGAACGCCCCGCTTCCCGCCGCCATCGCCGCCGACGCCGCCGAACTGACCGCCGCCCAGCTGGCCGCCGCGTTCCCGCCGCGCAAGGTTCCGACGCGCCCCGTCGTGATCCCGCCGCTGCCCGACGCCCCGCGGGTCTGCCCGACCCTGCAGCACCTGGCCGCCGATGTCGCCGGCCAGCTTGCCGGCCGCCGGTCGATCTTGGTTCGAAGCATGGGGACCTATCCCGGCTACGACACCTTCCCTTGCTTCACCGTCTGCGCCGAAGGTGAGGTTGGCCAGAACGCCGGCCCTCGCGCGGCGGTCTACCTCTGCACCGTCGCCGTCCAGGCTACGTCGGCCGAGGATCTCGACGGCGCCATCGTCGGCGCCCAGCGCCAGCTGGCCGAGGCCGCCCGGGACCGTGCGGCATGAGGGACGAATTCGACATTGTCCGCGACGAGCTCGCCGACGCCCGCCTCGAGGGTCTCCGCTGGGTCCCGGGCGCCGGCGTCCAGGCCCGCCGCCGCGCGGCCGCCCGGTCGGCGATCGCCGCCGGCGTCGCCCTGCTGATCGCCCTCGCCGCGGCCGTCGCCCGCCTCCTTCTGTCCTGACCCGAGAGACCCGACATGCCTCCGCTCACGCCCCTCGCGCTCGAGAACGCGCCGCTGCTCCGTCGCCTGCAGGCGCGGGACTTCGACGGCAAGACCGCGCTCGCCAAGGCCCTCGGCCGCGACCTGCCCAACCTCAACAAGACCTTGAAGCGCCTCGAGGGCGAGGGCCTGGTCGCCGGCGTCGCGCTGACCGACCAGGGCGCGAACGCCGTTCGTGCGCTTGACCAGCTGGACGCGGGGGAGGGCGCCGCGACCGTAGTCTTGCCGACATCAACAGTCGGCGAGATCTCGCTCGACCTGATCGACACTGACCCGCTGCTTAACCCGCGCACGGTATTCGCCGAAGAGCCCTTGCAGGCGTTGGCAGAGAGCATCCGGGACAAGGGCGTCGCGCAGCCGATCCTACTCCGCCCCGGCCTCGAGCCCGGGCGTTACCGCGTCGTCGCTGGCGAGCGCCGGACCCGCGCTTCGCGTCTCGCCGGCATGACGGCCATCCCGGCGATTATTCGCGACCTCGACGATGACCAGGCCCTTGAGATCGCCACGATCGAAAACATCCAGCGCGAGGACCTGTCGCCGCTCGAGGAGGCCAACGCCTTCAGCCGGATTGTCGAAGCAAAGCTGCGGATTCACCCCGATCTGTCGCTGAAGGACGCCAAGGAGATCATCGCCGACGCCGTCCGAAAGACGGTCCGCTACGTCGAGCAGCGCATGGACCTGCTCGAACTCTCGAAGGCCGAGCAGGCCCGCGTCGCCCTGCCAAAGGATGACCACAAGCACCTCAGCCTTGAGAGCGCACGATGGCGCGTTCAGGAGATCCGGCGCGAGAAGCGCCAGGCGGCCGAGCGCACCCTTGAGCCTGAGGACCTGCTCGTTGTCGCCGAGCTGGCCGACAAGATGCAGAAGGCCCCCGCGGAACTTCGGAACTGGTGGAGTTCGGGCGGCAAGCCGACCGAGGTCGCTTACGATCTGCCCGGCGACGTGCGGTTCGAAGCCTTGCGCAAACGCCGGATCATCTCGTTCTACGAAGACCGCAATGACGACGGTCGTAGCCACGCAAGCCTCGGCGAAGGCTTCACGAAGAAGGACTTAGTCCGTCAGTTGCCGGCCTTCGCCGGCGCGCGCCGAGCTCAGGCCCTGGCGGACCTCCGTTTCAAACTGAAGGAACGCGCCGTCCTTGAGCCCGGCCGGTACAGCACCTGGTGGCTCAACGGGCCATTCAAGATCGACCCGTCCAAGGCCGACGCAGTGAAGCGAAAAGAAGCCGCAGCGAAGGCGACGGAAACCAAGCGCGCCAATGCGGCTGCAAAGGCCGAAGAGATCCTGAATGCGGCGGACGGTGTTGTACGCTCGCTTGCGGTGCGCGAACCGGCGATCGCGCACGACGGGTTCGTGAGCCTGCTAGCGCAGTGTGACCGCCCCACGCCCTGGCGCATGAGCCCCGAAGGCAACGTCTACGCCGCCAACGGCAAAACGATCATCTCTGATCGCTACTATCATCATGAACGGAGCCCCGAGCTGCTGGCGCAGCGCATGCTCCTGATCGCCGCCGTGAATCTCGCGTCGGGCGCTGCCTTCGCCGTAGAGCCGGACCGCGAGGCCGAGATCCCGGCCGAGGCCGCGGCGTGATCGGCCCCGTCCCCTACGTCGACCCACTCGACCCCATTGAACGCCGGCGCCTGTCCGAGACCGACGCCGAGACCCGCCGCTTTTTCCGGAGCCCGACCTTGCCAGCCAACGCCCCCTACGCCCTGCTGCCCCAGCTGGAAGGCCAGCCCAAGCCGGCCATTGTGCCCAGCCTCAAGGCCTTGGCGCGGCGGATCCATCGCTTGCGCGGCGCCGACGGGCTGGAGTTACGCCCGACCAAGGTCCGCTTCCGCGACCAGGTCCGCGACGTGACCGAGGTCCTCGCCATCGAGGAGTCCTCCGGCCGCCGCCGCCGCATCGGCTTTGCCTGGCACGCCGGGCGGCCATGGCAGGCGCTGCAGGCCGCCCTGGACGAGACCCTGCCCGACGCTCTGGCGCAGGTCTGACCCTGTGCGCCGGCTTCGCCGCATCCTGCTGTGGATCCTGGCGACGGCGCCGTTCTGGCTGCCGCTCGCGCTCGTGCTGCTCGGCGTCGACATGAGCATCCCTGTCTGACGACGGCGCCCCGCCGGAAATCCTTTCCCCATCGACCGCCCATCGGGGGCGGCCGCAACGCGCATCATAGGAGACGCGCATGACTAACCAATCCCTCGTTGGCCAGCACTGCGTCGTGCGGACCTTTTCCGCCGGCGTCCACCTGGGCGAGGTCGTGTCCAAGGACGGCAAGTCGGTCGTGCTGAAGGATGCTCGCCGCCTGTGGCGTTGGCAGGGCGCCTTCACCCTTTCCGAGGTCGCCACCAAGGGCGTCTCGAAGACCTCGCGCATCGCCGTCGCGGTGCCGGTCATCGAGCTCACCGAAGCCATCGAGCTGATCCCGACGTCGGAGGAAGCCCGCGCCACCTTCGACGCCTGCCATGAGTAACGGCGACAGCACCGCCGGAGCCGGCTACGGCGACGGCTCCGGCTACGGCGACGGCTCCGGCTCCGGCTCCGGCTACGGCGACGGCTCCGGCTCCGGCTACGGCTCCGGCTCCGGCTACGGCGACGGCTCCGGCTACGGCTACGGCTCCGGCTCCGGCTACGGCGACGGCTCCGGCTACGGCGACGGCTACGGCGACGGCTCCGGCTCCGGCTACGGCGACGGCTCCGGCTGATCTGACCCCCTGGCCGCCCGGCGGGCTCGTGTCCTTCGGACTCGCAAGCGCCGGGCGGCCATTCCCCATCCTGCCCTTCCCATCACAGGAGATCACGTGAGCGACCTTTTCGGCGAGGCCCGAACCATCAAGGCGCTGTCGCTCTGGCAGCCCTGGGCGACCCTCGTCGCTCGTGGTTTCAAGTCTCGAGAGACCCGGCACTGGAAGACCGACTATCGCGGGATGATCGCCATCCACGCCGCGAAGACCCTGGACATGGCCGGCGCTCCCGAACAGCTCTGCCAGGCTGGTCTGGGCCAGCAGTGGTGGGAAGCCTGCCCCCTGGGCGCCGTGGTGGCCATCGGCACGCTCCGCAGCTGCCTGCGCGCCGAAGACATCGCCCACGAGCTTAGCCGCGCCGAGCGCGCCGCCGGCAACTACGCCGTTGGGCGTTTCGCCTGGCGCCTCACCGGCGTGCGAGCGCTGGCCGAGCCGATAGCGCTCGCGGGTCGACAGGGCCTGTTCAACTGGACGCCGCCAGAGGATCTAGCGGAGCGCCTTGGCCCCGTGCTCGACCATGACGCAGCCGTCGCCGCGATCGGCTGGCGCTGAAGGTATGTCCCGCACCCGTCCTGCGCCGCCGCCGCCCGGACCCCGCCCATCGCCGGCGGTGTTCGCGCTTGCCCGGGCGCTTGCGCGACTGATGGCGGCGGAGGAAGGTGCGGCCCAGAGAGAGACGCGAACATGAGCGAGTTAACCTACATCACCGCGATGTTGCCGAGCGATCTGACGGACCGCGTCAGACAGTATGCCGCCAACGGCGAGATGACATTCGACGAGGCGCTCACCGAGCTGCTTGGAGACGCGCTCAGCGAAGGCGCGGATATTCGCCGCCGGATCGAGGAGACACGTCAGGAGATCGCGCGCGGCGCCCGGCCAGCGGGCGCAAAGTTCCGGCTGTGAACGCGGTCGCTATTGCAGGCAGGGCCGGCTGACGATGCGCGCCGGCCTGTACGCCCGCTTCTCGACCGACCTGCAAAACCCCGGCTCGATCGGCGACCAGCTGGCGGCTGGTCGTCTCTACGCCGAGAAGATCGGCGCCCAGGTGGTCGACCAATTCCAGGACGCTGCGATCTCCGGCGCCGCCATGGCCAACAGGCCCGGGCTGGCGGCCATGCTTGCGGCCGCTCGGGCCGGCGCCATCGACATCGTCATCGCCGAGGACCTGTCCCGCCTGACCCGCGATGGCGGCCATGCCTGGGATATCTTTGGCGAGCTCGAGCGCTTGGGCGTGGCCATCCACACGATCGCCGAGGGGCGCATCGAGGAGCTGGCCATCATACTCAAGGGCGGCATGAACGCCCTTGAGCGCAAGGCCATCGGCGCGCGCGTGCGGCGCGGCCTGACGGGGGTCATCAAGAGCGGACGACTGGCTGGGAAGCCGCCGTACGGCTATCAGACCCGGCGCGAATACGACGCCGGCGGCGAACCCATCCGGGGCTTGGTGGAGATCGACCCCGCCCAGGCCGCGATCGTCCGTCGCGTCCACGCCGAATTCCTCGCCGGGGCCAGCGGTCACGCCATCGCCAACCGTCTGAACGCCGAGGGCGTGGCCAGCCCGGCCGGCGCGCTTTGGCATTCGAACGCGATCATCGGCGACGCCCGTCGCCTGCAGGGGTTGCTGCGGAATCCGATCTACGCCGGCGAAGTGGTCTGGAACCGCGCCACCCATCCCAAGGATCGGCGCACGGGCAAGGCGGCAACCCGAATCAATGGCGCCGCCGACATGGTCCGCCAGGCCGCGCCGGATCTCCGCATCATCGACCCTGACACCTGGGCGGGCGTCCAGGCGCGCCTGGTGGCGCAGCGCGCGGCCGTCAAAGCGGCCAACAACGCTTCGGCCGCCAACATGCCCCGACGCCTGTTCAGCGGCCTGCTGAAATGCGGTCTCTGCAATGCGGCCCTGATCACGGCGGGGCCCGGCCGGCGCTACCGTTGCCGCGCGCGGACGGATAAGGGACCGATCGCCTGCGCCAACAGCCGCACAGCGCCTAGCGAGGCGCTCGAGGCGGAAATCTTAGCGATGCTTCATCGCGACCTGCTTCACCCCGAGGTCGTCGAGACCGTCGTGCGGGAGTATCGCGAGCTGCAGGCCGCGACATCGTCAGCCGCCCAGGCGAGACGCGCCGCCCTGGAACGGGATCTGGCCGAGGCCCGGCGCCGCGCCGATCGCCTGTTAGACCAGGTCGCCGATGGCGTGCTCACCGGCCGCGCCGTCCAGGGCAAGCTTAAGGAGCTTGAGGCGCGCCAGGCCGCCGCCCAGGATGAACTGGATCGACTCGAGGCTGGCGCCGACGTCGTCGCCTTGCATCCCCACGCCGCAACTCGCTATCGCGCGCTTGTGGCCGACCTGCAGGCGAAGCTCGCCGGCGACGACATCGCCCAACGCGAGGCCGCGCGCACCGCGCTCCGACAGGTCATCCGCGCCGTTCACATGTTCCCCGGCGAAGCCCGCGGCCAGTGGCGCCTTGAGATCGACGGCGATCTGACGTCACTCTTCCAACAGGCCGCACAGACGGCCAAGCGCCAGCGACGCGCCAAGGGAGACTAACAATGACCATCGCCCCGGAACAAACCAGCTACGTCGCGCAGCACGGACTTAAGACAGCGCACGACGCGGACAGCCAC
>CAZNPJ010000016.1:0-71905 GCA_964575195.1 uncultured Phenylobacterium sp. | reverse complement strand
GCCCAGGATGGCGGACACATCGGCCAGCATGTGGCCCCGGTTCATCCAGTCCATCGCCTGCAGGTGCGGATAGCCCGGGGCGCGGATCTTGGCCCGGTAGGGCTTGTTGGTGCCGTCCGAGACCAGGAACACGCCGAACTCGCCCTTGGGCGCCTCGACGGCCGCATAGACCTCGCCTGGCGGGGTCCGATAGCCCTCGGTGAAGATCTTGAAGTGATGGATCAGCGCTTCCATCGACTTCTTCATCTCGCCCCGGCGCGGCGCGGCGATCTTGTTGTCCTCGATCAGCACCGGACCCGGCGACTTCAGCAGCCGCTCGCAGCACTGCTTCATGATCTTGGTGGACTCGCGCATCTCCTGCATGCGGCAGAGATAGCGGTCGTAGCAGTCGCCGTTCACGCCCAGCGGGATGTCGAATTCCATCTCGTTATAGGCGGCGTAGGGCTGGCTGCGGCGCAGGTCCCAGGCGATCCCCGACCCGCGCACCATCACGCCCGAGAAGCTGCGCTCGATCGCCTCTTCCTTCGTGACGATGCCGATATCGACGTTGCGCTGCTTGAAGATGCGGTTGTTGGTGATCAGGCCTTCAATGTCGTCGCAGACACGCGGGAACCCGTCGCACCAGTCGGCGATGTCGCGGATCAACGCTTCCGGCAGGTCCTGACGGACGCCGCCGACGCGGTAGTAGTTGGCGTGCAGCCGCGCGCCCGAGGCCCGCTCGTAGAACACCATCAGCTGCTCGCGGGGCTCGAACCCCCACAGCGGCGGCGTCAGCGCGCCCACGTCCATCGCCTGCGTCGTCACGTTCAGCAGGTGGTTTAGGATGCGGCCGATCTCGTCGTACAGCGTGCGGATCAGCTGCGCCCGGTACGGCGCCTCGATCCCCAGCAGCTTCTCGATGGCCAGCACATAGGCGTGCTCCTGGTTCATCGGCGACACGTAGTCGAGGCGATCCATGTACGGGATCGTCTGCTGATAGGGCCGCGCCTCCATCAGCTTCTCGGTGCCACGGTGCAGCAGGCCGATGTGCGGGTCCACCCGCTCCACCACTTCGCCGTCCAGCTCCAGCACCAGGCGCAGCACGCCGTGGGCCGCCGGGTGCTGCGGGCCGAAGTTGATATTGAACTTGCGGACCGGGGTCTCCGGAACCTTGGGGTCGTGGAAGTAGTCGGCGGCCTGGGCCGGTGCGTTGTCGCCGGTCATTGCTTGCCCCCGCTCTTCTCGTCGCCCGGCAACAGGGCGGCGAAGCCCTTCTCGGCGCCCTCCCAGGGCGACAGGAAGTCCCAGTTGCGCCATTCGACCGACTTCACGGGCTCATAGACCACCCGCTTCAGCTCCTCGTCGTAGCGAACCTCGACGTAGCCGGTCATCGGGAAGTCCTTCCGCAGCGGATGGCCGTGGAAGCCGTAGTCGGTCAGGATCCGGCGCAGGTCCGGGTGTCCGTCGAAGAAGATGCCGTACATGTCGAACGCCTCGCGTTCGAACCAGTCGGCCGCCGAAAACACCTCGACCACCGACGGCACGGCGGTGTCTTCGTCCGTCTGCACCTTGATGCGGATGCGACGGTTATGGGTCATCGACAGCAGGTGATAGACCACGTCGAACCGCTGCGCGCGCTCGGGGTAGTCCACCCCGCACAGGTCGATCAGCTGGTGGAAGCCCTGCACGTCGCGCAGATAGGTCAGCGCCTGGACAATGCGGTGCGCGGGTCCGGTCAGCGTCAGCTCGCCATAGGCGACATGCGCGCTGCCGATCGCGCCCTGCGCGTTCGCCACGATCTCCTGGCCCAGGGTCGCCAGGTCGGTGTCGGCAACCGGCCAGCTCATCGGATGATGGTCCCCGTCCGGCGGATCTTCTTCTGCAGCTGCAGCACGCCATAGACCAGCGCCTCGGCGGTCGGCGGACAGCCCGGGACATAGATGTCCACCGGCACGATCCGGTCGCAGCCGCGCACGGTCGAATAGCTGAAGTAGTAGTAGCCGCCGCCGTTGGCGCACGAGCCCATCGAGATCACATAGCGCGGGTCCGGCATCTGGTCGTAGACCTTGCGGAGCGCGGGAGCCATCTTGTTCACCAGGGTGCCGGCGACGATCATCACGTCCGATTGCCGCGGGCTGGCGCGCGGGGCGAACCCATACCGCTCCAGGTCGTAGCGCGGCATCGAGGCCTGCATCATCTCGACCGCGCAGCACGCCAGGCCGAAGGTCATCCACATCAGCGAGCCGGTGCGCGCCCAGGTGATCAGGTCGTCGACGCTGGCGGTGACGAAGCCCTTGTCGGCCAGCCGCTGCGACACGCCGTCGAAGAACGGGTCGTGCTTGGCGGGATCATAGCCCTCGACCGTCGTACGGCCAGCGGAGCCCGCGGGCACGATCAGCGATTGGCCGCCGGTCGGCGCGGGGGGAACGACTACTCCCATTCCAGGGCGCCTTTCTTCCACTCGTAGATGAAGCCCACCGTCAGGACGCCCAGGAACGTCATCATCGACCAGAAGGCGTACAGCGCCACGTCCTGCGGCAGCTTCATGAGCGACACGGCCCACGGGAACAGGAACGCCACCTCCAGGTCGAAGATGATGAACAGGATCGAGACCAGGTAGAATCGCACGTCGAACTTCATCCGTGCGTCATCGAAGGCGTTGAAGCCGCACTCGTACGACGACAGCTTTTCCGGGTCCGGCGCCCGAGGCGCCAGCACGGTGGCGGCGAAGATGAAGACGATGCCCAACACCGCCGCGATCCCAAGGAAGATCACGATCGGCAGGTACTCTTTGAAATAGGCGTCCATGGAGTCTCCGGGAGGGGAGTCGCGGCGCCCTTCTAAACCGATCATTCGGGCGTTTCAAACGGCCCTTGTGCGACCTGAAAGCACGCGACTTCGATCACCTGCGAATGCGTCGCAAAGTCTCAGCCAATAGCGAGAAGCGCTGTGTACGCCGCGCGGCGCAACAAATTCGATCATCTGAATTTTTGGAAGACCCCACCCCGACGGTGGCGCGAGTGACGGGACTCGAACCCGCGACCTCCGGCGTGACAGGCCGGCGCTCTAACCAACTGAGCTACACCCGCGCAGGACCGTCAGGTCGTGCGGAAGGCGGCTCTCATATGGGCGGGTCGGAATCGTGTCAACGGAAGAGTGCACGACAATGTTCTCAAGCCTGTGCATGACTCAGGCGCCGACGCGCGCTGCCGTCTGATCCTCGGTCGCGGGCGCGTCGGCGCTCAGGGTGTGGAGGTTGGCGGCCCGCACCCTCGCCCCGGCCTCGTCGTAAAGGAACGGCAGCGTCGCGTAGCGCGTCCCCCGCGTCACCGGCGTCGCCTCGTGCAGCAGTGAGCAGGAGAAGACCACCGCGCCCCCTGGCGGCGGACGGAAGGTCCGGCGGCCGAACTCGGGAAAGCGCAGGTCGCCGCCGTCGAAATCGTCGTTGAGATTGATCGAGACGGCGAACTTCCGGTGCGCCGTCCCCGTCGTCGTATTGTCCCGGTGGGGCCGGAAGTATCCGCCCTCCGCCGCGTCGTAGCAGGCCACGATGTAGCGCTCGATCCGCGTGGCCTGGAACTGAAACGCCTTCTCGATCTGCGGCAGCAACCGAATCTGCAGCCGCTGGCGAATCTCGGCCTGCAGCGCCGGGTCCTCGATCTGCGCGTCGCGCCGCTTCTTGAAGCTGGTCAGGACGCCCACCGTCCGCCCGTCGATCTGCCGCATCGTTCCGGACGGCGCGCCCCCCTGATGGCGGTACAGGTCGATCAGCCGCCGGCACAGGTCCGGCTCCAGAACCCGCGGGACGGTGAGCACGGGCGCCGCGACCGGCACGCCGGCATGCGATTCGGGCAGCGGAAGCCCCGCGAGAACGGCGAACAGCCGCGCGGTCTGCGCCATCTCGGCGGTGGCCAGGATCCGCTGGGTGGGATCCAGCAGGACCCAAAGCCCCTTGTCGCCTCCGGCGCCATGGAGCGCCGCAATGGCGCCGTCCGGATCAAGGAACCAGCGCACCCCGGGCGGCGCCGGCCGCGCGTCGTACTCGGCCCGGTCCCGCGTGACCACGAAGGCGACCAGGCGCTCGTCGTTCAACAGCTCCGGCCGCGGGGCGAACGCCGACAGCGCGGCGGCCCGTCCGGCCGGGTCGTCCGGCGGAAAGCACAGCAGGACATAGAGGCCGCCCAGGCTGGACACGGCGAAGTGCGGGTTCACATGGCTCTCGGCGGCGAACGTCGGCGCCGGGGCGCCGGGGATCAGATGTGACATGCGGCGCTGGCCTCCGGACCGTCTCGAGGGAGGTGTGAGATCCGGTCGCCGGCCGCTGACGCCCGGGGAGGCGCTGGGGGAAACGCGCTGCAACCACGACCGGATCTCTCCGGTCTCATCGGCCGCCGGCCGGCCAAGGCCCAAGCATAAGAAGGTTATAAGTTTCCGCGCCCGCCGCGGCATAAGGACGTCATAATTGACCTGACCCGCCCAACAGGCGCCTGTGGCGTCGTCCCGCCCCTGGGCGCAGCCTGGCCGGGGGCGGTTCGGCGCCCGATTGGCCGGAGGGCGCCGTCGATCTGTTTCACCCCGTCCCTGTCTCGCCCCTCGCCTGTCGCCACCTCGCCCGCCGCCCCCGTGGACATGAACCGCAGACGCCCTCCGTTCCGATACGCCGCCGCGGCTGGCCTTGTGCTGGTGGCGACCGGGGCTGCGGAGCTGCTGTTCCGGCTGACCGAGAGCCCGCGGCTGTCCATGGTGTTCCTGGCCGCGGTCCTGCTGGCCGCCTACCTGCTGGGCTCGGGGCCCGCCTATTTCGCCGCCGGGCTCGCCTTCCTGGTTTACAATTTCTACCTCGTCGAGCCGCGCTTCAGCTTCTCCTTCGAGTCCGAGGACGCGATCACCCTCACGGTGTTCCTGGCCGTCGCCATGCTGACCGGCAACCTCACCGGCCGGGTCCGCGACCAGGCCGCGCGGGCCGAGGCGCGGGCGCGCACCACCGGAGTCCTGTTCCAGGCCACCCGCGAGTTCTCCGCCCTCTCCGAGGAATCGGTCATCCGCGAGAACCTGGCCCGTCACCTGGCCGCCGCGGCGGGCGGCGAGGCGTTCGTCCGCAGCGCGCCCGACAGCGTGCATGGCGTCGCCGGCGTGCCGGACGCGGCGTTGCTGGACGCCATGGCGGGCCTCGACCAGCAGCCCGGCGAGGCCAGCTGGACCGTCGCCCAGGATGGCTGGTCCCTGCGGACCCTGCGCACGGCGGGACAGGCCCTTGGTGTCGTGGCCTGGCGCGGCGCCGCCAACCATGCGCTCAGCCCGGACGAACAGACCTTGCTGGAAATCCTGGCCGACGCCGGGGCCGCAGCCCTCGCCCGCGCCCGCCTGACCACCGCCAAGGCAGAGGCCGAGGCCCGGGCGCGCACCGACGATCTGCGCAACGCCCTCCTCTCGTCCGTCTCCCACGACCTGCGCACGCCGCTGGCCGCCATCCTCGCCTCGGCGTCCAGCCTGGAGCAGTTCGGGGAGGCCTTCGCCCCCGATGTCCGGCGCGACCTCGCGGCCACCATCCAGGAAGAAGCCGAACGCCTGGACGCCTTTGTCGCCAACCTTCTGAATATGACCCGCGTGGAAGCCGGCGCGCTGCTGGTCCAGCCCGTGCCCTTCAGCGCCGCCGAGGTGGTCAGCCGGACTGTCGCGCGCCGTGCGAAGGCCTTGGGGCGCGAGGCCCGCCTCTTGGTCCCGGCGAACCTGTCCGAGGCGCTCGGCGACGCCGTGCTGTTCGAGCAGGCCCTGGGGAACGTCGTGGAGAACGCCATGCGCCACACACCGCCGAATGCGCAGGTCGTCGTCCAGGCCTGGAGCGCCGAGGGCCAGGTCCTGGTCGAGGTCGCCGACACCGGTCCGGGCGTCGATCCGGCCGATCTCCCGCGCATCTTCGACAAGTTCTTCCGGGGCGCCGCCGGCGCGGGCCGGCCCGGCACGGGCCTGGGCCTGTCCATCAGCCGGGGTCTAATCGAAGGCATGGGCGGAGCCGTCGGCGCCGCCAATCGACCCGCCCCCGAGGGCGGGCTGGCCGTCACCTTCCGCCTCCCGGCCGCCTCGTGACCGCGGGCCGCCTCCTTCTCGTCGACGACGAGCCGCAGATCCTGCGCGCCCTCACCCCCGCCCTCAGCGCCGCCGGGTACGAGGTCGAAACGGCCGCCACCGGCGAGGCCGCCATCGGCAAGATGGCCGCCGATCCCTTCGACGTGCTGATCCTCGACCTGGGATTGCCCGACATGGACGGCAAGGCCGTGATCGCCCGCATCCGCGAGTGGTCCGACGCGCCGATCATCGTCCTGAGCGCCCGGGACCTCGAGAGCGAGAAGATCGACGCCCTCGATCTCGGCGCCGACGACTTCGTCAATAAGCCGGTCGGGGTCGGGGAGTTGCTGGCCCGCATCCGCGCCGGCCTTCGGGGCCGCGAGCGCCGTTTCCTGTCCCAGGCGGTGTTCCGCGCCGGCGACCTCGAAATCGACTTCGCCGCCCGTCGCGTACGCATCGAGGACCAGGACGTTCGCCTGACCCCGCGCGAGTACGACCTGCTGCGCACCCTGGCCCGCCACGCCGGCCGCGTCGTCACCCACCGCCAGGTGATCAGCGCCGTCTGGGGCCCCGGCGCCCAGGTGGACGCCCAGTTCGTCCGCGTCCTGGTCGGCCAGCTGCGCCAGAAGGTCGAGGCCGAACCCTCGGCTCCGCGCAACGTGCTCACCGAGCCCGGCGTCGGCTACCGCCTGCGCACCGACGACTGACGCCCCCTACTCCCCCGGGCGGTAGCGGCGCTCGCTGTGGCCAGTCAGCTGCTCGGGATAGAAGTACACCTCCCGCAGATCGCCGGCGGCGTAGCGGGCGGCCTGGTCCAGGAAGTGCTTGCTCTCGGGATGGCCGCTCCCGCCGCCTGCGCTGATCGCCACCGCCCGCACCTTCGGCCCGAACTCCACCGCCGCCACAAAGCTGTTGCCGCTGGTCCCGTAGTAGCGCTTCGTCCCCGGATATCGCTGCGCGCCGAACGAGGCCAGCGACCCCCAGCGCGACGAGGTGAAGCCCACGGGTATGCTCGGCCCGTCGTCCCGGAAGGTCTGCACGATGTCGCCGTTCAGCCGCTGGAAGCGGTTGATCTCGCCCCAGGGCGTCCGCCAGCTGCCGAAGTCCGCGACCAGCCGCCGCCGCGCCTCATCCAGCGACGCCAGCCGGTCGGCGTCGGAACTCCGCTCGGCCATATAGTCCCAGACGCTGAGGCCGGCCGCGCGAGCCGCCGGCGCCGCCTTGGCCCACAGCGCCTCGCCCCAGAACACCGCCAGGGACGTCTCCGTCGAGGCCGTGGACCAGGTGAAGTCCCACCCCCGCAGCGCCGCCACCGGCTCGGCCAGGCTAGCCTTCAGCGGATCGCTGGCCGGCAGGGCGTCCCAGGCCTTCACCACGCCAGGAACCAGCCGCGCGAACGCCGGCTGATAGGGATCGTAGGCCCGCGTCACCAGGCTCTGCAGGGTCACGTCCTTCGCGCCCGTCAGCACCCGCAGTGCGTGATCGGTCCGTGGGTTGCGCCCCGTCTCATCCATGTAGGCCGGGAACGCGGCCGCCTTGGGGCTGTCCGCCGCCGCGGCCCACCAGGGTCCGTCGTTGACGTTGAACACCCAGCCGCCCTTGGGATCGACCACCCGCGGCGCCTCGCTCAGCGCATGCACGCCGTTCCAGGCTGTCGCCGGGTTCGACCCGTCCACCGGCTTCGTATAGTCGAACCGCGCATCGCGCTTGGGAATGAACTGCGGGTGCAGATAGGCCGTCGCGCCGTTGGCGTCCGCGAACAGCGTGTTGTTCGAGGAATTGGCCTTGAAGGTGTCGGCCACCTTCAGGAACCCGGCCAGGTCGCTCTGCTTGGTCCGCAGGAACGACTGCTGCAGCGCCTCAACCGGCTTGTGCATCATGGCGAAGGCGATCCACCTGTCGCCCTCGGCCCGCACGATCGGCCCGTGCTCGGTGCGATAGGTCGTGAAGCTGCGGCTCTGCATCGAACCGTCCCCGGCCTTGTAAGGCACCACCACGACCTCGCTCGTGACCGGCCGGGCCTCCTTGCCATAGCGGTACATCAGCGCGCCCGGCGTCCGCACGATGGTCTCGGCGAACTCGTCCACCACGTCCACGGTGCTGGAGGTATGCATCCAGCCCGTCCTGGCGTTGAACCCCTGGTAGATGAAGAACTGGCCCCAGGTCACCGCCCCATAGGCGTTCAGCCCCTCCTCGCTGGTCATCTGCAGCTCGGAGCGGAAGAAGAACGAGGTGTGCGGGTTGATCAGCAACAGCGCGTGGCCGTCCTTGGTGATCGACGGCGAAATGGCGATCCCGTTGGACCCCGTCGGCTCACGATAGGCGAACGGATCGGTCCGCTCCGCCGACCGCGTCCCGCCGTAGAACGCCTCCAGCTCCTTCAGCGAGATCCGCTCGATATCGCCGCCGATGCTGCCCTCGGTGAACGACAGCGCCATCCAGGGCTCGAACCGGGCGATGACCCGCGGCTTCACGTCGGGATGGGTCGCCAGATAGAAGTTCAACCCGTCGGCCCAGGCGTCCATCAGCGCCTTCAGCCAGGCCGGACTGCCGGCGTACTGCGCCTTGAGCGTGGTCGGGTTCATGTAGAGCTTGGCCCGCAGGTCCGCCCAGATGGCCTTCGGCCCCTCGGCCTCGGCCGTCCGACCCAGCGCCGTCAGATAGTTGGTCTCCACCCGGTTGAAGTCGTCCTCGGCCTGGGCGTAGGCCATGCCGAACACCGCGTCGGCGTCCGTCTTGCCCGTCACGTGGGCGATGCCCCAGTCGTCGCGGACGATGCTGACCTTGGCCGCCTGCGCGCGCCAGTCGTCGATCTCCCCGGCCAGCGCCGGCGTGGCCAGCAAGCAGAGCGCGAACGCGACAGATCCCAACCGCACGGCCAATTCTCCCCGACTCCGAGCCCGCCACCTCGCCCGCTCGTCCACAGCTTGTCCAGCCTGCGACCGCCTGTCCGGGCCGCCGCGACTTGGAACTCTCGGAGACTCAAGCTCTTTTCAGCTCCGGGGCCAATTGGAGTTCACTGGATGACCGACGCCACCTACGTCGCCTTCGTGCCCAACGGGAAGAGCGCCAAGCTCCGCTCGGTGCTGCAGGCCGAGGACACCGGCGCCCTCACCTGGCGCGAACGCAAGGTCATGTTCGGCAGCGAGTTCTACTTCTCGGGTCCGCCCAAGCTGGCCCGCGCCACCCATGCCTACGTCAGCCAGTGGGTCGTGACCCACTAACCGTCGTCTCGATCCGCTCGATCCGCCACCTCAGCTGCTCGGCCGTCGCGCCGGGCACGCCATTGACCCGCCGCAGGACCGCCTTCCCCGATGCGTGGTACTCGGCCCCGGTCGCGTAGCGCCCGTACAGCACCACTGGCACCTCGACGAACAGCGATCCCGCCGCCCCTTCGACCGGTCCCGGCCCGCCGGACTGGGCGTGCAGGCTGGCGAGGGACGTCAGGTCCTCGGCCTTGCCGTCCACCCGCAGCTTCGCCGCTTCGGCCACCCGCCCGCTCTCGACCAGCGCATAGTAGGTCTGCACCACATTCGCCGCCCCCTGGGCGCTCTCCGGGCTGAAAGGCCGCTCGTCCAGCGGGGTGCGGTCGTCCGGCAGCCCACCCGGGGTCCCCGGCGCCGGCGGCTCCACGGGCGCGCGGGCCGGCGGCACGCAATTCACCCCCGGATCGGCCGCGACGTCCTCGCCCGGCTTCAGGGCCGAGAGCCGGCCCTCGTCGCCCTTCGTCCACCATTGCAGCGCATCGCCCACATATCGCGCGCCGCTGGCGGAGCGGGCGAGCGTCAGCCGATGGCCGACGCCGGCGATCTCCACCTGGGCCGTCGTGCTGTCGGGGTAGCGCGCGCTTACGATCCGCCCGTCCGTGCAGACATAGGGCGTGCGGACCACGGCTACCGTCTTGGTGGGCGCGGCCGGCCCCGCAGGTTCCGGCGCGGGCTTCGTACAGGCCGCCAGGGCCAGGATCGGGATCAGCAGCAGCGGGCGCGTCATCATCCCAGCCTAACGCGCGAACCCACCAAGCGGCGCCGTGGGACGTACTACTTCTTCATCCAGGGCTTGGACTTCGACTGCGACCGCGCCGCCGCCGCGCTTTCGTGCTCCAGCCGGCCGCCGGGCGGCCCGCCCTTGGCCTGGGCCGCCTTCTTCAGGCGCAGCGCCTTCTGCATCGGCGTCTCGCCGTCGGGAGCATCATCCTTGGGGTCGGCCATCGTCGTGCTCCTGAAAATCCGCGGCCAAGCCTAACGCCTCCCGCGCGCCTGTCGCGCAGAAACGGTCGCCCGCCCCGCCATTGCGCTTCGGCCGGGGCTTGCTAGTCATGCCCCAGCATTAGGGACTCCCATGAATCTGAAGCTCGCCGCCGTCCTCCTCGCGTCCGTGGCCGCCGGCCCGGCCCTGGCCCAGCCTGCCGCCCCGGCCAAGGCCGCCAAGTGGGACGTCAACAATCCCCCCGGCGCCGTCGTCCGCCAGGTCCCGATCAACGTGGACGAAGGCACCTGGATGAACGTCGACGTCAGCCCCGACGGCAAGACGATCGCCTTCGACCTCCTGGGCGACATCTACCTGATGCCCCTGGCCGGCGGCGCGCCGGTCCGCATCGCGGAAGGTCTGTCGTGGGACGTCCAGCCCCGCTTCTCGCCCGACGGCAAGCGCCTCGCCTTCACCTCCGACCGGGGCGGCGGCGACAACATCTGGATCATGAATGTCGACGGCTCCGACAAGCGCCAGGTGACCAAGGAGGACTTCCGCCTCCTCAACCAGCCCACCTGGAGCCCGGACGGCCAGTTCATCGCCGCCAAGAAGCACTTCACCACCGGCCGGTCCCTCGGCACGGGCGAGGTCTGGCTCTACCACGTCTCCGGCGGCGCCGGCGTGCCCCTGGTCAAGAAGCCCAACGAGCGCCACCAGAAGGAGCTGGGCGAGCCCACCTACGCCCCCGACGGCAAGTCGATCCTCTACACCCGCAACATCACGCCTGGGCCCACCTTCGAATACGCCCAGGACTCCAACACCGACCTCTTCAACATCGAGCGCTACGACATCGAGACGGGAGAGGTCTCCACCGTCGCCTCCGGCCCCGGCGGCTCGGTCCGCCCCACCCCCTCGCCCGACGGCAAGCGCATCGCCTTCGTCCGCCGCGAGAACACCCGCTCCAAGCTCTATGTGAAGGACCTGGCCTCCGGCGTGGAGCGCAAGGTCTATGACGCCCTGGATCAAGACGTGCAGGAGACCTGGGCCGTCCAGGGCCTCTATCCCAACATGGCCTGGACCCCCGACAACAGGAGCGTCGTCTTCTGGGCCGGCGGCAAGCTGCGCCGCGTCGACGCCGATGGCGCCAACGCCGCCGTCATCCCCTTCAAGGTCGCCGACACCCGCGGCCTGATCGACGGGCCGCACCCGAAGATCCCCGTCTCCCCCGACCGCTTCACCACCAAGATGACCCGCTTCTCCGCCGTCTCGCCGGACGGCCGCCAAGTGGTCTTCGAAAGCCTCGGCAAGCTCTATGTGAAGCCCATGGCGGGCGGCGAACCCCGGCGCCTGACCAAGGGCGGCGAGGCCAGCTTCGAGCTGTTCCCCGCCTGGTCGCGGGACGGCAAGACGATCGCCTTTGTCGCCTGGACCGATGCGGGCCTGGGCCGCGTCCGCACCGTGAGCGCCGCCGGCGGGACTGCCCGCGACGTGACCCGCGATCCCGGCCACTACGCCCGGCCGGCCTTCTCCCCCGACGGCAAGACCCTGGTGTTCGAGAAGGGCCAGGGCGGCTTCCTCACGTCCCGCGACGGGTCCGAGAACCCCGGCGTCTATCGCATCCCCACCGCCGGCGGCGTCCCCGTCCGCATCGCCCGCGACATGGCCGCCCCCCAGTTCGGCGCCGCCAACGACCGGGTCTTCATGACCGCCGCGGCCGGCGGCAAGCAGCAGCTCGTCTCCACCGACCTGAATGGCGAGGCCAGGCGCGTCCACGCCCAGGGCGAGCTGGTCACCGACTTCACCGTGTCCCCGGACGGCCGCGCCTTCGCCTTCCGCCAGAACTACGAGGCCCTGGTCATGCCGCTGATGCCCGGCGGCCAGGAGGTGCCGGTGGACCTCAAGGGCGGGCCGATGCCGGTCACCCGCGCCTCCTCCGGCGGGGCCGACTGGATCCACTGGTCCAACGGCGGCGCCCAGCTGCACTGGACCATGGGTCCCACGGTCTTCACCGCCCCCACCGCCCAGCTCTTCCGCGACGGCCCCGCGCCCGACAACGCCGCCAGGTTCGAACCGCCAAAGACCGGCGTCTCGCTCGCCATGCAGGTCGCCGCCGATCGTCCGACCGGCACGGTGGCCCTGACCGGCGCGCGGCTGGTGACCATGGCCAAGGCGGACGGCGGCGTCATCGACGACGGGATCGTGGTGATCACCAACGGCCGCATCGCCGCCGTCGGCAAGCGGGGCGAGATCCAGATCCCCGCCGGCGCCCAGACCGTCGACATGACCGGCAAGACCATCATCCCCGGCCTGGTCGACGCCCACGCCCACGGCCCGCAGGGCGTGGACGAACTGGTGCCACAGCAGAACTGGTCCCTGATGGTCAACCTGGCCCTGGGCACGACCACCATCCACGACCCCTCCAGCCGCGCCGCCGAGATCTTCACCGCCGCCGAGCTGCAGCGCGCGGGCAAGATCGTCGGCCCCCGCATCTTCTCCACCGGCGAGATCGTCTACGGCGCCAAGGCCGCCCGCAGCTACGCCCAGATCGACAGCTACGACGACGCCCTGGCCCACGTGCGTCGCCTTAAGGCCCAGGGCGCCTACAGCATCAAGAACTACAACCAGCCCCGCCGCGAACAGCGCCAGCAGCTGATCCAGGCCGCCCGCGACGAGAACATGCAGGTGGTCGCCGAGGGCGGCGCGCTGTTCGGCCAGGACATCAATATCGTCGCCGACGGCAACTCGACGCTGGAGCACAACATCCCCCAGCTCGCCCTCTACGAGGACGTGCTGAGCTACTTCGGCCAGTCCAAGACCAACTACACCCCCACCCTGGTCGTCACCTTCGGCGGCCTGGCGGCGGACCCGTACTGGCGCGCCCACACCGACGTGTTCAACCAGCCGATCCTGAAGGCTCACATCCCGCCGGCGCAGCTCCAGGCGGACAACGCCCGCCGTCCCATCGCGCCCGAGGACAACTACGTCGACGACGACAGCGCGCGTGAGGCCCACAAGCTGGCCAAGCGCGGCGTCCTGGTCTCCATCGGCGCCCACGGCCAGCAGGCCGGCATCGGCCCGCACTGGGAGCTGTGGTCCTTCGTCCGGGGCGGCATGAGCCCGATGGAGGCCCTGCAGGCCGGCACCATCGTGCCCGCCAAGTCCCTCGGCATGGACGCCGACATCGGCTCGCTGGAAGCCGGCAAGCTGGCCGACCTCGTCGTCCTCGACGCCGATCCCACGACCGACATCCGCAACTCCGAAAAGGTCCACCGGGTCATGCTCGGCGGGCGGATGTACGACCCCCTCACCCTCAACGAGGTCGTCACCGGCGACCGCAAACGCGCCCCCTGGTGGTGGGAAAAGAAATGACAGACGAACCCATCGACGCCGGCTTCGACACCGACGACTGGCAGCGCCTCGTCCCCTTCGTGGGTCGCACCGCCGATCTCGACGACGTCCAGGCGCGCAAGGCGATCTTCGCCCTCTCCGACACCCGCAACGGCAAGCCCATCGACATGGACCTGCCCCAGCCGGTGATCTGGTGGGCCGACGACGGCGAACAGGCCGCCGTCGCTGTCCAGGCCGAGGCCCACGACAGCGAGGACGGCGAGACCATGGAGGTCCTGGGCCTCATCCTCCCCGATGGCGAGGGCGCCGTGGCCTTGCTGGAGGACGTGGACCTGGTCGACGACACCGACCCCACCTGGCGCAAGCTGGTCGAGGCCGCCGTCGGCGACGAAACCGGCGACGAGGACTGATCTCCAATGACCGACAACACCCGCGTCGTCCTCTCCAGCGACCACAGCGCCATCGGCCTGCGCCAGGCCATCGCCGCCCACATCGCCGCCCAGGGCTGGACGGTCGTCGACATCGGCCCCACCACGCCCGAGAGCACGCCCTATCCCGAGCATGGCGCGGCCGCGGCCCGTCGCGTCGCCGACGGCGACTGCCGCTTCGGCATCATCCTCTGCGGCACCGGCCAGGGGATCATGATGGCCGCCAACAAGGTGAAGGGCGTCCGCTGCGGCGTCTGCGCCGACACCTTCTCGGCCCGGATGATCCGCCAGCACAACGACGCCAACATGCTGGCCCTGGGCGCCCGCGTCATCGGCGAAGGCCTGGCCCTCGACCTCGTCGACGCCTTTCTCACCGCCCCTTTCGACGGCGGCCGCCACACGGCGCGGGTGGAGATGATCAAGGCGCTGGAGGCCTAGCCGACGGCCTCCGCTGACGCGGCGACCCGGTTGTGCTACCGTTCCACCTCGCCTGAGACCGGAGGTGAAACATGTCGCCCACATCAAAACCCTGGTTCGCCCAGAAGCAGTTCGGCTACGGCGCGGGATTGCCGATCGCCTGGCAGGGCTGGGCCGTGCTCCTGGTCTTCCTGGCCGCCATCGCCGCCGCCTGCCTGCTCCTCAAGGGCCTCGCCCTCGGCCTCATGGTCAGCGCCCTCACCCTAGCCGTCGCCGCCATCGCCGCCGCCAAGACCGACGGCGGCTGGCGCTGGCGCTGGGGCTCCAAACCATAGCCCCCGCTTTACCTCCCCCGCGAAGCGGGGCGAGGGGGACCGACCGCCGAGCCGAAGGCGAAGAGCGGTTGGTGGAGGGGGCGAGCCTCAAGCGCGGTGGATCGACCTGCGTGGGCTGGCGCGGCGCGTGGGGCTCGCCCCCTCCACCCCAGGCTCTGCGGCCGGCTGCGCCGACCTCGGCCCGCGGTCCCCCTCCCGCCGCTTCGCGGGGGAGATAGAGGTCTGCATCGGGCGCTGGAGTGAATGCCCACAGTCAACGACAAATCCACCTCCTCTCCCCCCGACCTCGGCGTTCAGCCGGGGGAAGAGAGGGGAGAGGGTCGGGAGAGGGGCGACGCAGGCCTCTGTAGCGGGACACTTGGTCCTAGAGCGCGGGACACTTGGTTCTAGAGTGCCCCGAAAATAGCGCGCCGATCTTGAACCGCCTTCAACCATCGTTCGAAGACTCCTAGACGGGCCATTGAACGGGGCCGTCTCCACTGAGCGAATTGCCCTCAACAAGGTGCCTTGCTTCGCCAGAGTGCTTGGGCCTAGGAGGTCGGCCCATGGCTAGGTTTGTTCCAATCAGTGTCGAGGTCGACGGGCGCACCTACACCGGCGACTATGAGGTGGTCGGTGAAAAGGTTCGCGTTGGCAGCGCCTACGGTGCGGCGACCGTGCGCGCCGGCCGAGCGGACCCCGCCAAGGCAGCCCGGGCGGCCTTGGCGGATCTGGTCCTAAGTCACCTTAGGAGCTGAGATCGACCCGGCGGAACATGGCCGCCACGATCGGGTCAGGGCGCGTGTACAGGGTCTTCAGCTCCCACTCGCTCTTCCGCTGCTTGGTCGGCGGAAAGATGATGCGGATCTCCTGTTCGACCTCGAACTTGCGGCCCTTCACGAAGGGATCCGGGTCTGGGATCGGCTGGGCTTGCAAGGCCTCGTACTCGACATCCCGATAGGCCACAGGCTTCACGTCGAACCCCCAGACCTCGTCCGCATGGATTTCGGCGATCCGCCGCGCGAGTGCGTGCACATCGTCGATCTCGAATGTGGCTTTAGGCTCGTCCGGACTTGGATCGTGCTTGCAGCCGACCTTCGATAGGCACAACGCATTGAGCGGCCGCGCGGTGAATATCGTGCGGTTTCCCATGAAAGCCGCATCCACATTTGGCCCAGTCAGGAAGGCGACGTCCTGCGGAGAGCGGCCCATCCGAGTCAGGGCCGCCGCGGCCCGGGGGTCTCGATTCATGAAGGCGCCAGAGTGCACCACCACGCCCGCGTCGTACGGGTCCCCCCGTCCGTTCTCCAGACGTCGATAGTCTTCCCACGTCCCTAACTTCAGCGATCCGCTCTCAATGAAGTGGGCGTCCTTGGCATCGACCTGCTTCCACGCGTTCACGCGTCACCCCCCCCCGGTGATAATGACCTCGCGGGCCACCTGAGCACCTTTCCCAGCCAAGCCATAGTGGGTGCCCACCCCTTCGATGTGGAAGCCGGCGAAGATCCGGCGCACCTCATGATGGTCGTTGAGCGACAGGATGAAGCGGCCCTTTAGCCGTCCAAGGGCCTCGGCCATTTCCTCGAACTGCTCGGCCGAGAACATGCCGAGGCCGTAGTCGTCCTCGCAGCCGTAGTAAGGCGGGTCCAGGTAGAAGAGCGTCTCGGGCGTGTCGTAGCGCGGCAAGAAAAGCTGCCAGGTCAGGTTCTCGATGATGACCCCGGCCAGACGCTCCTGCAGCTCGTCCAGCACTACGGCCAGGCGGTTCACGTCGAAGCGACCGCCCCGATGATGGCTGACCCCGAAGTGGCGGCCGTGGACCTTCCCGCCGAAGGCCGTGCGCTGGAGGTACAAGAACCGGACCGCCCGTTGCAGGTCGGTCAGGGTGTCGGCATTGGCCGCCAGCAGCCGGTCGAAGGCGGCCCGCGAGGTCACCTGAAATCGCAGCATGTCCATGAGGAAGGAATAGTGCTCCTGGAGCACCCGGTAGAGGTTCGCCATGTCGCGGCTGTAGTCGTTGATCACCTCGGCCTGCGGACGGGTCCGCCGGCGGAGGAACACCCCGCCCATACCCACGAAGGGTTCGGCATAGGTGCGGTGGGGGATCGCCTCGATCCGATCAACGAGGCGGGCGGCAAGGTTTCGTTTGCCGCCGATATAGAGCGCCGCCGGCTTCACGGGCCGGACAGGCGTACGCAAGGGACTCGACTCCATGGGTTGGTTTTGCTCGATAGCCCGCGCCGGTACGGCCGGTGGCGGGACGGAAGGGCGTGCGCACGCCCGGATGTGCGGGGCTGATCCCGCGGCTCGAGGCGACGTCAACGCCTCGACCCCCGCCTTCTTCCGAAGGCGGGGGAAACTCATCACTCTTTCAGGGCCTGGGCCACGCGGCCGAGGCGCGCAGTGGCGGCGGCCAGGTCGGCTTGCAGGGCGGCGGCTTCGGCGCGGGCGGCCTTCAGCTCGGCCGAGGTCGTGGTCAGGCCCGCCTCGGCCGACGTGGCTCGGGCTTCCAGCGCCGCGACCTGAGACACCTTGGTGGCCAGCTGGTCGCGCAGCGTGGCGATCTCGGCCGCCTTGGGGTCCGCCGGCGGCGCCTTGCGCTTCAGCCAGGCCTCGAGGCCGGAATAGTCGCCGGCCGCCGCGATCGGCACGGCGGTGAAGCCTTCGACCTTGGGGTTGCTGGCGTTCTGGTAGTTGTTCACGAGGGTCGCGAAGCTGTTGCGGATCACGCCGCCGGTGCTGCCCCGCGAACCGATCCAGGACTTATCCACGACCTTGCCGTTGGCGTCCTTCGCCCCGGCCATCGGCTGGACGTAGGAATCCTCGATCAGATAGTCGACCGCGCCGCTGACGTTGATCCCGTTGTAGAGCCCGCCCACGCAGGCGAAGCCTCGGATCACCAGGCCGGTGTAGGGCAGGTTCTTCTCGTTCCCGACCAACAGACACTGCTGCGGCGAGCCGGAGCCGCGGGTGACGACAACATCCTGAACCAGGACATTCGTGGTCGGCTTCGTGGCTCCGGTGGTCCAGAACTGGATGCCGTCCAGGTGGTCGCCGCCGACCAGGTGCTGGTTCGTGATCGTGCCGCGCTGGATTGTGATTCCGTCGCCGTTGGCGCCGCCTCGGATGCCGTCGCTGTAGACCTCGCTGATGTCGAAGTCCTCGATCAGCAGCTTCGTCGGATCCTGGTGGAAGATCGCGGATCGGACGTTGCGGAACTTGCAGCGGCGGGCGGTGACGTCGCTGGACCAGCGGTACCAGATGCCGTCGGTCGTGGTGTTGCCGGCGCTGATGTTGCAGTCCTCGATCGCGATCCGCTTCGACGAGGTCACCAGGATCACCTGCTGGCCCTGGGCGGTGTAGTCGATCCCGCGCAGGGTCAGGCCCTCGGCGCCCGCCAGGCGCATGCCGCCGAACACGATCGTCTCGCCGGCGGCGGGCTCGATCGTCACCCCGGGCTCCGCCTTCACCACGGCGCCCCAATTCTGATAGCCCCACGGCCCGCCGCTGAGCTTGATGACGTCGCCCGGCTGGGCCGCCTTCAGCGTCGCGGCGATCGTCGCCGGCGTGGCCTTCAGCTCCGCCGCCTGGGCGGCCGGGGCGAAGGCGGTGGCCAGATACGCGGCCAGCACAAGGAAGATGGTCTTCATGGTCGCTCCTAGCGAGTCATCAGGAAGCCGCGCTCGCCCGTGGTCGGGTTCTTGATCGAGCTGAAGGCGAGGAAGAGCGGGGCCGTGCCCATGTTGATGCCGCGGCGCATGTTGGCCGCACGGCCGCGCCACAACTCCATGGGAACGACCCCATCGACGGAGCCGTCCGCGCTGTTGCGCCAGGCGGCCGAGGGCGTGGGCTCGGCGGCGTTGACGGAGAACTTCTCCTTCACCGCCTGCTGCGAGATGTCGAAGTAGTCGGGGAAAATCGCGAAGTCCCCCAGGCGGAACATGCCCAGCGACGCTGCGGTGATGTCCGTCGTGGTGCTGAACGCGCTGTTCCCGAAGCCCCGGCCGGCCCCGTCGAAATTGATCGTGTATCCGGGGTTCGACGCGAGGAAGGTGTTGGCCGTCGCGCCGTTGGTGGGAACGGTTGGCGCGGCAGGGTTCACCCAGTGCGCCAGCTTGAGGATGCCGTTCGGGATGTCCCAAGCCGCGGCGACCCATCGGCCCGCGGTGACCGCGTAGGGCGAACCACTAGCGTTGAAGACCTGCGTGCCGAAGTCGCAATTGATGATGCTGCCGAGGCTCAGGTTGAACCCGCCGTTGGCCTGGATCGTCATCCCTGGCGCGACCCGCTGCTGCCGGTTGCCCAGGATGTTCTGCACGCGGAAGATCAGCGTGCCCTTGGCCAGCGAGATCGGGGCGTAGTGGGCGTAGGACGCGTAGAGCGCACTGTAGCCGTCGAACTCGATCCACTTGCTCTCGCCCGGGGCGGCCAGCTCGCCCACGTAGATCCGCTTC
Source organism: uncultured Phenylobacterium sp. (assembly GCA_964575195.1). GTDB lineage: Bacteria > Pseudomonadota > Alphaproteobacteria > Caulobacterales > Caulobacteraceae > Phenylobacterium. The sequence goes on along the minus strand of CAZNPJ010000016.1, from coordinate 52,708 downwards.
TGGACCTTGTCCGGGTAGCCGGCTTTGGAGAACTTCACCCTGACCTCGGTGACGTCGCGGGCCGGGATGATCGCCGTCTTCCGGGTCAGTAGGCCCGACGCGGAGACGTCGTAGTCGGCCTGGGTGTTCGAGGCGTCGAGGGCCATCGTGCCGCCGTCCAGGGACATGGTGTTCGTGGTGTTGTTCCACTTACCAAGCCAGTCGATCTGGCCGACCTGGTCGCCGATCGCCGGCGCCGCCGGCGACACCGGATGCTTGAACTGGCGAAAGGCGTACGGCGTGCCGCCCTCGTGGGCGTCCACCGCCTTATAGAGGATGGTCCCGTTCAGCTCGTAGCCCGGGTCGCCCTGGTGTCCGCCATCATAGGCCATGAAGCCGCGCGGCGAGCGTTCGATGTCGATGTCGGCCTGGTCGTTGGCGTTCTGCAGACCCCAGTCCGCCGCCTCATCAATCAGCGCGTGGTAGAGACAGTGAACACGGCCCGGCCAAAGGGCCGAGTATGTCGCGATGAAGCGCTCTTTTGAGTAGTACGGCGCGCTGCCCGGGCGCTCTGGCCAGGCGCTGGTGCCTTGGTTGAGACCGCCACGCGTGTTGACCAGGACCAGGAACGGCCCGAGCCCCTGGATGTCGGCGACCTCGGCCATGATCCCGGTCTTGCAGGTCTGCCACTCGGCGTCGCTGTCGATGCCGCCGTCGTTGTCTCCGATGTGGATGATGAAGAAGTCGTCCGCCGCGAAGGCGAACTTCTCGGCGTCCCACCGGGCCTTCTGCTGGGCCATGGTGTTGGCGCCAACGCCATGGTTCACCAGCATCTTGCCGTTGGGCAGCACGTAGCGGCGATTGCCGTAGCTGATCGCGCCATTCTCGGCTTCGACGGTGTAGGCCGGGTCGAACAGCGCCGCGATCTTGCTGATCAGGTTCCAGTTCGTACCGCCGTTGCCGGCGAGCGACGACGAGCCGTAACCCCAGAGCTTGCGGGTCAGCTGGGCCTTGCCGACGCTGGTGACCACGAAGGCGGCCGAGAACCCGCCCACGGTGATCATCGCCGCCGCGCTGCCCGTAGCCGGGGCTTCCAGCTGGGCCTGCAGCGTGTCGCCGTTCAGGATCGTGCTGAGGTCTGACGAATAGGCGCCGCCATTGCGGCGATAGGCGCCAGCTCCGCCACTGGTCGAGATGCTGGTCCCTGCAGCGCCGGATATGCCGCTAATCGTCACGATGTTGGATGCGTAGAGTTGGCCCGGCGTCGCGTTCGTCACAGGCGTGAAGGCGAACGGATCCGGGTCGAGGTCGACGACCCCGTCGATCGGCGGAACGTAGGGCCGGCTGAAGACGCCCCGTCGCAAACGGCGGTTCATGCGCTGGCTCATTGCGGCGCCGTCACGAGCTGGAGCACGCGGTCGGCGGCTTGGTTCACCGGGGCCGCGGACGTGCCCGACCGCACCCGCCAGTAGCGGACCCCGAACGCGAGGGCCTGGTCGATCAGGATCGAGCGGTTCGGCGCGGCGGTGGTGACCACGTACTCGGCGGTGTCGAGGAACACGTCGTTGAACGTCTCGCCATCTTCGCTGACCTGCAGCGTGATCGACGCGGCTGTCCACGCTGCCGGCATGTCCAGGCGGTGGAGACGCGCCAGCACCAGGTCGGCTGGCCCGCTCAGCGATTGGCCAGCCGGGATGGTGACGTTCACGGCGTCCGGTTCGAATTCCATAGTGCGTCCCTAAAGATTGTTGGCCGCGGCGTAGGCCTCGGCGGCGATGAAGAGGTCATCGACCTGTTGGGTGGTGAGGCCCTTGGCGGCCGCGCCGGCGACCAGCAGCGGGGCGTTACGGCGCAGTGTCTGTCGGCGGAGCCAGGCGTCCTGAAGCACGTCATCCTGCAGTGCGACCCAGGCGTCGAACTCGGCCAGCAGCCCGGCCTGGCGCAGCACGGCGCGAGCCTCGACCATGCCGATTTCCTCCGGCACGCCGGCGTCCGCCCAGCCGCAGGCCTCGCGCGCCTCGGGACTGGCCTCGAGGCTGGTCCAGACGTTGCCGGCCGTGTCCCGGTCCCACGCCGGCAGCTCGGCCACCGAAGGGCCGCCATGCTTGCGCCAGCGGGCCATCAGTCGAACGCCCCCAGCTCATCCATCAGGCGGGCCAGGATGGTCACGAACTTGCGGCACTGCGCCGGCGTCGCTGTGTGCGCGAGGAAACCGTAGGCGGAGATCCGCGCCAGCTTGTTCCCGGCGACCGGATTGGTCCGGTAGTTGCTCGAGCGCGGCGAATAGCTGCCGCCCGTCGTGCGTGTGATCCCCGCCGGGCTGATCGTCCGGATCAGCTTCGAGCCACCGATGAACGGCGCCGGCGCGGCGTTCTCGATGTTCTTCAGGATTGGTCCCGAGGGCTCACCGCCGAACACATCGCTGTTGAAGCTAAAGTGCCCGACGACAGAGCTATCCACGAAACCAGCGTCCGATCCGATCAGGATCTGGGCGCCGCCGGCGGTGGCGTCCACCATGCCGGCGGCGAACGCGTAGACGCCATCGTCCGCCAGGATCGCGGAGGTGATCGGCCACCGGACCCCGTGGGTGGCGTCGAGGCCAGAATAGCCCTTCAGCGAAGTGAACGTCGGGGTGATCCCGACGATGGTCGCGTTGCGCGGTGTGTCCCCATTGACGCTCAGGCGTGCGGCCTGTTCCGTCTCGGTGCAGTGCAGCCAGAGCCCCTTAATCAGGGGCCACAGCTCGTGCTTCTTCCAGTAGTAGATGGCCTCGTTTGCGGGCCGGGTGAACGCGACGCTGGGCGTGGCCGGCATGCGCTGGAAGTAAGCTACGGCCTCGGCCTGCATCGCCACGCCGCCGGACCGCGCGCCCCTGCGCCCCGCGATCGTGATCTCACGCATCGGCCGCGTCCATTTCCTGGATCTCGGCCGAGAACGCGACCGCGTTCGCGGCGCTGGCCTTGACCTCGTACGACTGGTTGGCGGTCAGCATCAGCCCGTACTCGAGCATGACGGTGCTGTCGGGGTCCGGATAAGCCGGGAGGGGGTAAGCGTTTCGGCGCACGCCGGTGTTGCCCGGCGCCGTATCGACGATGCGGCAGGATGCCGAGGCTATCGCGCCACCGGCCTCGACGTTGGTCGCCGACAGGTCGAGGCGCCGGACCTTGCCATCGACGGGCGCGGCGCAGATCTCGACCCAGGCCGTGGTTCCGAGAAGCTGTTTGGTGGGCAGGACGGCCATCAGATGAATTCCTTCGCGTTGAACAGCGCTTTGCGACGCAGCTTCTTGTTGGCGACTTCCAGCGCGCCGACGCGGCCGGTCAGGGTGGCGTCCACCGGGGCGGTTAGCGACACGCTCCAGGCGCTGAAGGTTCCCGCCCCGATGGCAAACTGGACCTTCACGGTCAGATCCTTGGTCGCGGGGTTCCAGCCCATGATCGGGCCGCTGAACTGCTTGGCGGCGTCGGCGGTGACCGCCACCACAGCCGTCTGGCCCAAGCCGTAGTCGCGGTTCGCTTCCTGCAGCCGCACCACGACCGTCGCCCCGATCGCCGGCATCAGAAGATTGGTGGTGGAGGTGCCCTTGCTGGTCGGGGCGCTGAACGCGGCCGACGCCGCCGCCTGGGCGGCGGTGGCGCTCATGCTTCCCTCGGCGATCACCGTGGCGATGTCGGCGAGCATCGCCTCCCAGTTCTCGCGCACGGCGCCCGGGCCGGACAGGCCGCCCGGGTTCGCGGTCGAGATCAGGCCGACATTGTAGTAGCCGCCGGCCAGGCGGTCGTAGGCGGCGCTGGTCAAGCGATGATCTCCTCAAAGGTGAGTGCAGTCCGGGCTTGGCCCGGCCAGCCGAGCCCGGCGCTGGGGGCCTTGCCGAGCGTCGCCGGGAAGGCCTCGCGCATGGTGGCGGCGACGTCGTCCAGGTTGGGGATGAAGAGGACGGTGCCGATGTTACGGACGCGCAGCGCCGCATCGACGAAGCGCCGCGCCTCCGGATCGGTCAGGTTCGAGTAGTTGGCGGAGAACACCCGCATCGGAGTCATCGGGTCGGAGAACTTCCGGCCGGAGGGCGCCACATCGACTACGTCGCGCGGCACGACGCTTAGCTCGCGCGGGCGGTCGAAGTTGATGGCTGGCGAGAAGCCGGCCGCACCGAACACGCCGCCGATGTCGATCCAACCCGCCTCGTTCAGCTGGTCGTCGATCTCGATCTTGAAGCGCTGGGCGAGGCCCGGCGCGAGGGGCGCGTACAGGTGGCGGCCGAGGAGCGCGACGTCCTCAAGGCTCACGGTTCCGCTGATGAAGTTGTCGTCGTCCGGCTCGAGATCGACGGTGTCGTAGATCGCGGGATAGACCCACCTCCAGCCCGTGTCGGTCGTCGGGGACGTGAACGCCGTATCGTCGAGCAGACCGCCTCGGATCCGATAGCGGGCGCTGATGCTCAGGGTGTGGAAGAACAGCGCAACCATGTCGAGGACACGCGGCTGAGGGATCACCAGCTCGAACCATGAGGCGTCGAGGTTGCGGCCGTCGATGCAGCGCGCGGGCGCGCCGACGTAGTCATCCTCGGTCAGCAGGTTCGACAAAGGATAGGCCGTCGACCAGCCGGCCGGGCCGCTGATAGCGCCCTCCAGGAAACGATTGGTGTAGCAAAAGCTGCCCAGCGCCATCGTCAGCCCCACACGGTCCAAATGGCCTGGGAACGGCGCGGCCGCAGCGGCTCCTCGCCGATAAGCAGGAAGTTGCCGACTAGGTCGGCCGGCGGGAAGTCGATGGCCAGCGTGTCGCCGAGCTGGCGGCCGAGGGCGGTCTGCACCGGCACCACAACCCGCCACGCGCGGCGCGGGCGGCCGTCCTCCTTCAGCGCGAAGAGCACCTTCAGGCTTGCGGCCAGCGCCTTGGCGTCAACCTCGCGGCGGAGCGCTGTCTCGAGGCTGATCGTGCGCCAGGTGTCGGGGAACCTCGCCTTGACGATCGGGTCCGGCTCGACCGCCCAACGATAGGCGGCCGCCAGGCGTCCCTGTTCGTCGGTCCCGACCAGATCGGCGGCCAGGTCTGCGCCGCTGAAGGTCTGGTAGATCCGGCCGTAGCCAACGCGGACCTCGCCGATCGGCGCATCGACCGTGTCCTCGGCCGAGGCGTCGATGATGTCGTGCTCGCCCAGCGTGGCGTCGGGCGTCGCCGCCGGCAGAGCGAACTTGATGGCCTGCCACACGCCGTCCCGGCCGGGCAGAACCGCGGCCGACGCGCCCGGGGCAAGGAACGCCAAAGCGTCCGTGAGCGTGGTCGGCTCACCGGCCCAGAACCCAATCACGGCCGCCGACGCGAGGGCGGCCACCGAAGGGCCGATCCGGCCGGCCGGCACGCCGGCGCGCTCCAGCACCCGGGCCACGATCGGTCCAGCCGTCTCCACATAGCCGCCGGCCGCATCGCCCTTGAGGCCCGCGGTGAAGTGGCCCGCTGGCCGGCTGTTGAACTTCACCAGGCCGCGCGCCTTGTCCGTCACCGAATGGGCTTCGGCCGGCGACGCCGCGTCGAACGCCGCGCCGGTCAGGTCGCCGTCGTCGACGAGGCCGAACCCGTCGCCCCGGTCGAACAGGGTGATGGGCCCCTGGATCGGGCCGTCATGCAGCTGGTGTGCTTGCTCGGCCGGGTTCACCAGCGGTGGGGGAACGTGGGCGTCGGTCAGATCGCCATAGGCGAGCGGCTTCGGCGTATCCTTCAGCCCGTCCGCCGTGCCCTCGTAGAGCACCGCCTCGCCATCGTTCGAACCGGCGTAGAGCCGGGTTTGAAGGGCCTTCGAACCCTCGCGGCTGTAGTCGCTGAGCAGCACGCGGACCCGGCGCGGCTGGCCGGCTTGGCGCGGATAGGACGGCTGGGCGCAGAGGCCTTTCAGCACCAGCTGGGCGTCGGCCGAGGGCGTGCCCTCGGTCCAGAGCCACACGGCGATCTCGCCCCAGGCGTAACCCTCGTAGGCGTTGAGCTTGCGGTCGGCGTTGGTCAGCACCAATGCGCCGACGCCGATCGCCGGCCGCAGGGTCTCGAGATCGTCGAACAGCTGCCGGCGGATGGCGGGGCTCTCGATCACGCGGCTGTCGAAGCCGGCGTTCGGGCGCAGGGCATCGGTGGGCGGCATGGGCCGGATCGCCCGGTCGCTGAACCGCAGCGTCGAGACGACTCCCACCGGCGACGTCACCTGGATCTCGACGAGGATCACCGAGGCCGCCATCACGAAACCGTCCGGAACCGGCGAGACGCCTCGGCCAGGCGCGTCTCAGCCGCGATCTCGCCCAGGCCGGCCGCGATCTGGGACGCTTGGCTCGCGGCGCCGGCCGCGACAGCCTGCAGGGCGCCATCGAGGTGTTCGGCCAGGGCGCTCATATTGGCGGCTTGGCTCTCGGCCAAGGCCTTGAGGGACGCGACGATCTCCTGGGCGTTCCGGTCGTTCGCCGCCACCAGCCGGTCCGTCTGAGTGGACAGCGCCGTGCCGTACATGGCCTGCATCGAGGGCAAGTTGCCGATCGCGACCACCTTGCCGCCGGCAGACGCTGCAGCCAGGTCCGCCGCCGAGGCTTGTGCGATGGTGTTCAGCGGGACCTGAAGTGCGGAGATGGCCGCCGCCGGCGAGGCCTCAGCACCCCGGCCGGCCAGGCCTTCGATCTGGCCCATGACCTGGTCGCGCAGCGCCTGGCGCGCCGAGGCCGAGCTGGTCGCGTTCTTGTCGGCCTCGAGGAGACGGTCCGCGTAGGCCAGGATGTTGGAGATGGAGGTCGGGTCGCCGCCCTGGGCCTTCCCCAGCTCGCGCTGGTATTGCTTCAGGGCCTCCTCGCGCTGGCCCTTCGGCGACAGCTCAGAGCCGGCGCCAGCCCGCAGCTCGTCCAACCAGGTCAGCAGCCGCGGCCGCGCCTCCTTGAAGGCCTTTCCGGTCTCATCGACCTCCTCCGCCAGGCTGGCGAAGTAGGCCTGCAGCTCCAGGCCGCGCAGCTGCTCGATCTGCGCGAGGAAGTCCGGGCCGAGCTGACCGGACGCGATCATGGGCTGGGCTTCTGCGATGCGCGCGTCGATCTCGTCGTTGATCCGCTTCGCGCCGGCGGCGGTGGGGTTGGTCAGCTCCAGGATCCGATCGGAGACCGACTTCTGCAGGTTGAGCGCGTCGGCTGCGCCGCTGGCCGCGGTCTCCAGCTCCTTCAGCTTGGCGGCCGTCTGCAGATCCTCGAGCTTCGCCAGCTTGGCGCTCGCCGCCTCGAACTCGGCCGCCGTGTAGAAGCCGGCGTCGGCGGCGGCCTTCAACGCGTCGCGCTGGGCTTGCTGGTTGCGCTTCAGCTCTTCGAGGCCCCACGCCTTCGGGTCCGTCAGTTGCAGGATGGCGTCGTCGATCTGGCCGACCAGCGACTGCGCCTGCTTGAAGCTGTCGAGGGTGGCCTTGATGTCCTCGAAGCCCTTGCCGGCGGCGACCATGTCCTCGACGAGCTTCTTCTGGGTCTCGGACTGATAGGTCGCGCCCTCGAGGATCCCGCGCGTCGCCGCGTCGATCGCCGCCTGGACGTTGCCTACGGCGGTCGTCAGGGTCTTGCCGTTCGAGAGGTAGACCTGCGTCTGGTCGCGAGTGCCCAGCACCAGGCCGTTGACCGTGGTGGTCAGGTTGATCCCGGCCTCGGCGAACAGATCCTGGATGCTCTTGATCGAGGCGGCGGCGGCCTTGGCGGCGTTCTCCGTCTCGGTCGTGCGCTTGTTTCCGGTGATCTCGCCGGTGACCAGGTTGACGCCGGCGCCCGCGTTGGTGGGCTTGCCGCCAACGTTGAGCAGCTTGGCGGCGGCGTACAGCGCCGCGGCGGCCGCCGCGATCGGCGCGCCGACGAGGGGTGCGGCGGCGCTGTAGAGGGCGATGCTGTTCGAAACGGTTCGGCCCGTCTTCCCGCCGATGACCGTGGCCGCAGCCGACGCGGCGGCCAGCGAGCCCCCGACCAGGCCTTGGTCCCGGAAGGCGGCCTGGACGGTCTCGATGGTGCGCCGGAACTCCTCGAACACCTTGCCCCAGTCTTCCCGGCGCAGGGCGTCCTTGAACCCGGAGGCGGCGTCCTCTGCCTCGGTGACGGCGTCGATCAGGCGGGTTTGCTGGCCGATCTGCGCCTGCTCGGCGGCGTGGATCTGGCCCAGCAGGCTAAGCCGCGCCTGGGCCAGGGCCTTTTCGTGTTCTGACGACGCGGCGGAGGCGATGACCTCTTCCAGCTTCGAGCGCTCGATCGCCTGCTGGGCCTTGAGGATCTCGGCTTCGATCAGGTTCCGGGCATACGCCGAGCGGGTGAGATCCGCCTGGGCGCCCAGAAGGTCGATCTGCGCTTCCCGCTGCGCGGTCTCCAACTCGACGCGCTGGCGGGAGATCTCCGCCGAGGTTTCCTCGTCAACCCGACGTTCCAACGCGGCGGCGGTCCGGAGCTGGATCTCTTCGACCAGTTTCAGCTGGGCCGCGTACTGAGCCTTCTCCGCGTCCGTGAGGCCTTTGTCGCGAGCGATGCCGGCGGCGACTCCAGCGAGCTGAGCTTTTTTGGTCGCCAGCTCTGCGGCGATGATCTGCTTCTGCAGACTGGCGCGCTCGCGCACGTCGTCGGTAAGCGAGAGGCGAACCTGCAGCTCTTCCTGGAGAGCCCGCTCGATCATCTGATCGATCTGGGCTGTGCGTTGGTCGCTGCTGTCGCGAGGCGTCGTGCCTGTGCGCGCCTTGCGTTGGGGATCGGCGTCACCGGCGGCATCGGTGAGCCGCTTCTTGTTGGCGCTGAGAACCGAGGCCGTCCAACCGTCGATTACGCCTTCGAAGGCGGCCCGGCCGGCTTTGTCGCCTCGCTGATAGGCATCCTTTGCCACATTGCCGAGATCCGCCGCGGCCCCGGCGTTACCGTTGGCCAATCGCCCGAGATTGATCGAACCCACGACTTGCAGGGCGCTGCCGCCGGCAATGTTACCCGTCGCCGCCATCAGGCCGCGAACGATGGGCAGCAGCTTGTTGTAGCTGGCGATCGCGCCGTTGATCATGCGCTCGATAGAGGCGATCACGGCGTTGGCGGCCGACACGGCCACGTCGCCGATCGCCGCCGGCAGCATGCGCCAGGTCGCCTTCACCGCCTCGAAGGCGCCCGCGAACCCGCCGACGATGGTCTTCACCGTCGCGACCAGGCCGCGGGTGATCTTGTCGAACAGCTCGTCGAAGAACTTGCCGATCGGCTCGAGCAGCGGCTTGGCGGCCGTGGCGAGGTAGTTGAACGTGCCTTTGAAGACGTCGCCGATCGTGACGCCGGTATCGACGCCCTTTTCCTTCAGGCGCTCCATCTGCTTTTCGGTCAGGCCCAGCGAGGCGACGAGGTTCTTGTTCTCGTTCGTAAGCGCCCGGGCGGCCAGCGCGGCCGAGCCGCCGATGACCGCCGCGACAGCAGCCGCACCTGCGATGAAGGGGGCGAGCGGCGCGACCGCCGCCCACCCGGACACAGCGATCGACTTGAGCACCTGGCTGAAGGTGAGCCCGCGCGCGGCGGCCGTGCCGAACGTCTCTGCGATCTGCGGACCCTGCTGAACCAGGATCATCAGCGGGTTCATGCCCATCGCCGCCGTGACGCCAACATCCGCGAACTGGCGCGAGAGGTTCAGCATCTCATTGCCGGTCAGCTTGGCCGAGGCCTGCACCTTGCTGCCGCCGGCGGCGAACTGGCCTGCGCCGAGCGACCAGCTGCCGACGAAGTCCTTCTGGGCGGTGTCGTACAGATCGGCCAGGTCGACGCTGACCCGATCGGCCGCGTTGCCCAGGTTGCCGAACTCCGACCCGGCTCGACGCGCGCCCTGACCTGCGCGATCAGCAGCCGGCGCCACCGCGTCGAGGGCATCCTCGACACGTTCGACCTCGCCGGCGGCTTGCGCGCCGCCGCTTGCCTCGAGGCGGAGTTTGGCGACCAGGTCGCTCACTTGCGAGCCCCCGCCCAGGCGAGGATGGCCTCTGCTTCCATGAGGCGCAGCCGGTCGAAGTCGCCGGGCTGCTCCTCGATGCCGAGGCCTCGCACCACGCGGTCCAGGACCTCATAGCGCAGGCCCGTGCGAACCAGCTCGGCAGAGGCCATGGTACTGAGGGGCGTGATCAGCCACTGCGTACGCATGGCGTCGAAGACGCGGACGGCCGATGCGTTGACACCGTAGACGTGGAAGACGTCCGGCGCCGCGGCCTCATCCCGCAGCTTCGCGACGACCTGGTCGATCGAAGTCGGGCTCGCGCCCGCCCACTCGAGGTCTTCACGCAGCCGCTGGATCTCGGTTTCGGTCGCGGGATCCGCCGCCACCCGCCCGACCGAGATCAGGCGAGCGGCGTCCTTCAGTTTTTTGCCGGCGCGCCCAGGCAGAAGTCGCGATAGGCGTTGCTGAGCGCCAGCCGCACGTACGGCTTGAGCAGCATCTGATCGAACAGTTCGGCGGTGAAGGGCTCGTCCACGCCCTTGCCGAAGCCGATCACCACGGCCCGCAGGCTCGCCTTGTTGCCTGCAGCGCCGTCGCCGAGCAGGTTCAGCTCGTCCTCGGGCACCATCCGGAACCTGACGGTCAGATCCTGGACAACGACGGTCCCGCCGTCCTGCGGAACCGGGATCTTCACCGGCCAGTCGGCCTCGATCGCCGTTCCCAGCGTCGCAAAGTCGAATTTCATATGTCTCATGACCCCGCATGGGGCTCCCCGAAGAAATCAGGGGGCGGCCTTGTACGTCACGCTCCCCCGTCCAGGGCCGCCCCCGTCATCTCCGGGGAGGAGAGCGAAGACCGGGCCTGGCGGGTTGTGCGCCAGGCCCGATCGATCAGGTGAGGACGAGCGAGATCTCGTCGTCCGTGGTGAGGGTGGACGGCACCATCTCGTGGTTGGCGCTGGCGACGTCGTCGCCCCCATCGCCGCCGCCGACGCCGGCCTTCTCGCGGACGTACTCGACGCTGGAGAGCTGGGTCCGGCCGTTCACCGTGGCGATCCGTCCGGCGACCGTGTCGTGGGTCATCGAGAAGACCTCGAGCGCCGAGGTCCGCCACTTCGCCGCCAGGTTCAGCACGGACGGCTTGGGGTTCGTGATCTTGATGGCGCCGTCGAAGGTGCGCTCGCCGATGTGGCGGGTGACCTCTTGTTCGGGCACCGACAGGAAGTTCACGGTGTCGTTCTGGTTGATCGTGAAGTCTCGCAGGCCCAGGCCAGAGATCCCGGCGAACGAGAACAGGGTCGTGCCGGCGGCCACGGGCTTGGCGTCCAGCCAGCCGGTGATGTCCATGTCCGCGTGCGTCAGCTCGGCGACGCTCTCGGTCGGGTCGGCGTAGACCGCCTTGCCCCGGAACATCATCATCGGACGCTCACCCGCGGTGAGCTTGAAGGAGACGGTTCCCTTCCAGTCCACGACCATGTGCTGGCGGCGCTCGCCGTCGCGCCACTTGAAGGCCATGGACTTGGAGGTCGCGGTCGGGTTCGGCATCGGCGCATAGGTGACCGACGTGGCCGCGACGACGGTCTCTGCCCATCCGCAGGCCGGGAACACCGGTCCCCACTTCGGCGCGGTGCCGGCGACGCCGGACCCGATCAGGGGGATGTCGAAATCGAAGGTGACGTACTGGCCGTAGACCTGCGCCTTCGTTCGGCCCACGCCCGGCTTGGCCGGGCTGGAGCGCACGCGGCCCAGGGCTTCCGGCTTCCACTTGACGTTCTCGGCCCACATCGCGTCGGCCGCGGTCATCGCGGGTGCGACACCGGCGGTGACCTGTTGCTTACCCAGGAGAAGCTGGCGGTCCATGATCAGGCCTCGTCGGTTTCGGTGGTGGTGACCGCGCCGCGATCGGCGGCCTCGGCCGCCAGCTCCGCGCGGATCTCAGCGATCACCTGGTCGCCGAGCTGCTCCGCCAGCGCGGGCGGCGCGGGGAAGTTGGAGGCCATGGTGGCCTTGGCCGTGGCCCGGGCGCTCTCATCGGAGAGGCGCGTACGGCGGCGGGTGTCGGCCTCGGCCGGCGGGGTGTTGGCGTCTGTCCTCAAGACGACGGCTCCTGGTTTGCGGGTGGTGGTGGGGCGCTTCACGACTGGTGCTCGTAGGAGGCCTGGCGCGGCGCATTGAACCGGAGCAGCCACAGGAAGCGGCCGCCGTCCTTCGCGAGCTGGTAGTCCAGCAGGTTACCGCCGGCGTAGGCGATGGGCATGGAAAGGTCCGGCGTCGCCCAGCCGCGCAGCGCCGCCTTCACCTGGAGCCGGGCGGGCTCGAACTGGCTGAAGCCGCCGGGGAAGACCATGGCCAGGGTCACTCCGAACTGCTCGCTCTCGGCCTGACTGACGAACATCCCTGCATCGCGGATGGCGCCTGCGGCGTCCGACAACGGGTGGACGAGGGCTGTCATGTCTGCGCCGAGCGCGAGCATATCCAGCGCCGCCTCGGCGGCCAGGCCGGTCTCGACCTGGAGCAGCAGCGGGCAATCGGCGCGCAGCTTCGCGGCGACCTGGTCGTAGAAGCTATCGGACATCAGCCGATCCCTTTCACGAGGGCGTCGCGCCAATGGTCGACAGCGATGTCGATGATCGCGGTTTCATCCTGGGCCGAGACGCCGAGGTAAGGGCGGGCCGGGATGTTGACGGCCTTCACGGTCGCGAAGGCGCCGGTCGCAAGCTGGAAGCGCAGGGCGCCGCCTTTCGCCGAGATCCGCCCGCCGAACTGGTGAATAGCCGCGTAGGCGCCGGCGACGCCGCCAGCGCCCACCACGACGGCGGTCGGGCCGTCCAGCTCGTAGTGGACGCTGTCTCGGAGGTGGCCGTCCCGCTGAAGCGTGCGGCCGCCCGACGTTAACGCCCGGAGCGACGGCTTCCAGGGCGTCCCATCCGGGGCGACATTCGTATCGAACCGATCGACGGTGCTGTTTTCGAGCTCCTCGCCGATGTCCTCGAGGACCGGGGTCAGGTCATCGCTGATCTGCCGCAGCGCGCCGAAGGCGGCCTTCGCGCGGCTGGCGTCCAGCTGGAATGAGAATGAGACGCCGCTCATCGCGGGCCACCCGTGAAGCCAGCCAGGCTGGCGTCGTCGAACACGCGATCGGGCGCGGCGTACTGGACCCCGCCAGTCGGCGCGGGCTCGGGGGCGGCTTGATCCGCCTCGTTGCCGGCGAGGATCGCCACGCCCTTGGCTACGTCGCGCAGCCAGGCGCGAACCCGGTCGGCTTCCTTGAGCACCTGGTCGCGGCCGTTGCGGTCCAAGGCCTCCCGGGCGAGCGCGATCGCGGCGGCCTCGATCACCCGAGGAACGGGAGTCAACGGCGTCGGGTAGCGGGCGGCGACATAGGTGTCGATCTTGGCGGAGGCGTCCTCGAGCGCGCGCAGGATGGTGTCGTCGTCCTGGACGGTCGCGGGCGGCGGGGCGGAGAGCACCTTGGCCTCCACCGCGCCTACGACGGCGACGAAGGCCTCAACAGTGGCGTAGGCCATGGCTCACCCGGCCTCCGCGCGTGCGGTGTCGGGCGCTAGCGCGGCGGCTAGGCCGAGGTCGCCCTGCAGCGCCGGGGCCAGGTGGGCCGGCGCCTTGAACGCGCCGGTCTCGCTCAGCGCTTCAAAGCCCGTGCGATGGGCGTTCCGGCGGCGTTGGAACGCCCCCTGAAGGACGCCGGCCGCCTTGGCCATGAGGTTGCTGCGCGAGCCCCGGGTCATTTTGCAGCGGCCTTGTCGCCCGCCGCCCTTTTGGAGGCGGCGGGCTTCTTCGCGGTGGAGCTGCTCGGCGTGGCCGCGGCCGGAGGGTTTGCCCCGGGCTCGTCCTGCCGCGCAGCGGTCTGCGGGGGTGCATCCGTGGAAGTCTCGGCCGGCGGCGAGCGCCCGACATGTTCGCCGCCGGCCTCGGACGCGGCGTCGCCGCCGGCGTCCGGATCTTGGGCCAAGCGCGTCTCGCGCTCGGCCAGTTCGGCCAGTTCGCTGATGCGCGGGGTCGCGTTGAGCGAGGCACCGAACGCGTCGAACGCGGCCAAGACCCTGGATGCGCTGCCGGTGGGGCCAGCGAGCGCCAGCTCCACCAGCTCCTGAAGCGCCGGCAAGGTTGGGCGCGCCAGTTCCAGGTAGATGTCGATCGCCGCCTGCAGCGTGTCCAGGACCTCGCCGTCCGGCGGCACCAACACGGCGGTGCCGGCGGCGAGGCGGGCCTGGAGGAGCTCCAGCGGCAAGTCCTCGCCACCCACGACTTCCTCTCCGATCTCGAAGAGGCGGTCGCCGGTGTAGAGGCGGATGTCGGTCAGGCGTGCGCGCATGACGGTCTAGGCCACTGCGTCTTGGAAGAAGAAGGCGGCATCGGCGGCCGTGATCAGCTCGCAGACGCTTTCGCCCACCCGAACCACGACCCCGCCACGCAGGCCGATATCCGGGTCGGGACGCGAGCCGGCGATCTTCGGGCCGTAGGGCACGGTGTAGCCGAAGGTGACGCCCTTGCGGCGGTCGGCCAGCTTGTTGCGGTGGATGAAGGCGGCGTGCTTGCCCCAGGCCCGGTTCAGAACCTGCGCCTGGCCCTTCTTGGCCGTGTTGACGAAGGCGCGACCGACCAGGACCTCCTCGAGCTCGAACATCTCGGCGAAGTCTTCCTTGCTCACCAGGCCGGTATCGCCGGAGGTCTTGTTGACGGCCTTGACGATGGCGGGGTGGCGGCGGAGCGCCGACCAGGTCTGGCCGCCAAATACGGCCACGTTCGGCCTCATCAGGACGCCCTCAAGGCTGTCCTCGATGTCCGAGACGGGGTTGGACGCCGGGTTCGACCATTGGGTGGCGCCGGCCAGCTGCAGTTTGTTGGCTGCGGCGTAGGTGGCCGGATTGAAGACCAGGCCCGCAGTGCGGACCTCCCGATCCAGCGCAATCAGGTCGGCGACCCACTCCGTCGCACGCTCCTCCGGGCCGGCAAGCGCCGGGTTACCGGCGGCAGCGGCCTGGTCGATGTCTTCCTGCGGGATCTCGTCATCGAGCCCGTAGTCGTACGCCTGAGCAGTGGTTTCCGTGCCGGAGAATTCGACGGTGTTGGGCTTGCCCCGGCGGCCGACCCGGGTGTCCGGCACAGTCAGGATCTCGCCCTGCGGAAATAGGGTGTACTTGAACTCCTTGGTGCCGACCGGCGTGATCCGGGGCAGCACCATGTCCGCGATCATGGCGCGGTTGGTGTAGGCCATGGCGATCGCCGACAGGGTCGGGCTGATCGAGAACGGGGCTTTAGACATCGAAAGATTGCCTCAGGTGTGCGGGGTTGGCGCCGGTTAGCCCTGCGGGCGGCTGGGCGAGAGGAAGACGTCGACGATGTCGCCGTTGACGGCGGACACGATCGGGAAGCCGGCGGTGCGGACGTTGGCGCCGGCGGCGGGAGCCGCATCGACGGCCTTGCCGTTGGCGTCGGAGGTGAGCAGCTGTCCGCGGGTGCAGGCGCCCCCGGCATCGACCTCGGCGACGCCGGTCATTCGGACATCAACCCGGCCGCCCTGGGCGACATCGGCGCTCATGTCGGACACGCCGATGATGAAGTCCGTGGCTGCTGTGGCCAGGACGACGACGCCGTCCGCGCTGAACTTGACGAAGCGACGGCGGGGGATCGCGCCGCCGGCGGCGAAGGTCTTGGTGAACCCGGGATGCATCTCTGCAGGTCTCTCTTCAGGTTGAGGTCAGGAGGCGCGGGCTTGCCGGACGGCATCCGCGTACGAGAGGGTCTGGCCGCGGCCATTGGCTTCGGAGACCAGCTGGGACGCCTTGGCGGCCAGGACGCCGGCGTCCGGCTCCCCGCTGAAGCCATCGTTGGCGGAGAGCTCGGCGAACTGGATCGCCGTCCCCAGGCCCTCGAGCAGCTTGCGCAGCTGGGCGCCCGGCGTGGCGTCGGCTTCCGCGAACGCGACCGACTGGTCACCGTCCAGGTGGGCGAAGATCGCCGCCAGATCGCCACGGTAGCCGGGCGGGAGGCGACCGGCAGTCACCAGATCGTCGAGGAAGGCGCCATCGGCTTCACGGGCGCGGGTCCGCTCACCTTCGGCGAAGGCGACCTCCCGATCGCGGATCTGCTGCTCGCGGGTGTCCAGCTCGGAGGCCCGCTCCGCAAACGCGACATCGGGGGCGGCTCCGGATGCGATGGTGTCGTCGCGGGCGGCAGCGGGAATGCCAGTCGGAGCAGCAGCCGCGGCGATCGTGTCGTCGCCGCCAGCCGACAGCAGGGTGTCGGCGCCGGCCGGCGCGGCCAGGGTGTCGTCACCCTCGGCGAAGGTGACGGCAGGCCGGACCTCGAGCGCGTCGATGTACCAGGCGGGCATGATGTCGTCGGCGACATCGAGCCCCTTGTCGGCGATCAGCCACTCGCGCCAACGGCGGAACATATCCTTCAGCACCGATACATCGATCTCGGCGAAAGCCACGCCCTCGTCCGAACCGTCGCTGAAGGCCGGTTGAAGGCCCTTCACGGCTGGCGCCTGAGCGCCGAGGAAGCCGATGTGCTTCAGGTACCAGGACCCGGGCGTCGGGTTGCTGACGTCGGTGGGCGCGTAGAACTTCGCCGAGACGTGGCGATAGCGGCCGGCTTCGACGCCTTCGGCGAACTCGGGGGCGACCTTCTCCAGGTCGGCGACCAGGACACCGTCGTGGACGGTGAGGCTCTTGGCCCAGCCCCACGCCGGGTCGTCGGTCTTCGGGTGGCCCAGCACGATCGGGGCGGAGAGCAGCGACGGGTTGTAGGACGCGGCCATGCCGGCGACGTCCGCGTCGCTGAACTCGTAGACCTTGCCGTTCTGGGCGACATGCTTGCCGGCTTTGAACACTTCGATGCGTTCGAGCATTGACCTGGTGACTCTCGGACTTCGGGCAGCGGCTAGACGGCCGCGTCTGGAAGCCTCACCATGCTCAGTGTCGAAGCGGCCGTAGCCGGTGACAGTTGTCACCCCTTACAGCCGGGCTGCAGTGGTCCAATCTCGACGCTGTCGAGATCACGAACGGATCGCTGCCCCGGAGGACGTGATGTCCCGCTAGCTCAATCCCAACCCTGTAAGACAGACCGCCCGGCGCCAACCCGCCGGGCGTTTTCGTATGCCCCGTCGAACGCCGTCAAACGGGCGCCGGCGGGCGCAAGCCGATCTCGCGCCCCGTCGGAGGGGCCGAAGCTTTCGGGCCGTCCTGGGCCGGATTTTTCGGGGTGGTTGATCGCTGGGCTGCCTGGGCGCATATTCTGCCCGTGCGGCTGCTCCCGGCGACGTGGATCCACCGGCCGCACCACGAGGCCCGGAGGTCGCCCCTCGCGGGCCTTTTCCATGGCTGGGGGAAAACATGAGCGACGACCTGCCGCCGGACTTGCATATCGTGCCGCCCGCTGCTGCCGAGGCAGCCGCCGAAGCGTTCTTCAAGTACGTCGAGCGCGCCAGCTTGCTGGGCCTTCTGGTTTTCCTTCTCAACAAGAGCAAAGAGCCGATCCCGAGCCTGCTGCTTGGAGCGCTTTGTGTCGTGGGCTCGCTGCTGTTCATCGCGCCCTTTTTCGTGCGCGGGCACGGGCGGCTGGCTGAATGGATGCGAACCCAAAGCGGTTCGCGGCCGCGACGGACATTCGCTCTCGGGGTTGCCGCGCTCCTCGTGCTTTCCTTATGCGGCGCCGTCATCGCGATAGCTGTCGGAGAGACCCTCTCCAAGACCTTCAACTAGGTGCGCCGATAGACGAGCGTGCCCACGCGGTGGCCAGCCGCGGCCGTCGCCTCTTGCGTGGCCGCGCGGTTGACCTTCCCCGGCGGGTAAGCCGTCGTGCCCATCCAGACCCCGCGGTTCGCGCCCTCATGAAAGGTCACGACGAACCACTGCCGGCCGGCCTGGGGCACGTCGAAGACGCCGATGTAGTTGCGGACCAGGACCGACGTCCCGTCCGCCCGCGCCTGCAGCGAGTGCCAGATCTCGTCCGGATCCCGCAGCACCGCGCCGAAGATTTCCGCCAGTGGGGCGCGTGACGCCAGGCCTGCCTTCGGCCCAACCGACAGGCCAGCCGCATCGTGCTGCTCGAACATCCGCTGGCCCATGACGATCGGAACCTGCGCCTTGTCGATGAACACCTCGCCTTCGCCGACGCCCAGCACGTCCGCCAGGGCTTCGAAGGCCGCCTTGGGATCGCCCGGGATGTTCGGGTCCACGCTGACGTCGGGCGGCAAGGGCCTGGCGACCGGCGCCGGCGGCAGCGCACGTGGGCTACGCTGCTCGAGCACGGCGGCGCGCTGCGGCTCCACCATCGAGGGCGGCGCCAGGCTGGCCATGCGGGCTTGGCCGACGTTGTAGGCGAACCCGGGGTCGATACCCTTCGGGATCATCTCCACGTGGCCGGTGCGCTTGTTCGCCCACGGTACCAAGTCGTTGTCGCCGCGAGCCGCCAACTCGGCGTCCGAGGTGATCGAGGCCGCCGTCCGGAGGGACACGATGTAGCACTTACAGAACCAGCCGTTGGGGCAGTAGTGCGTCGCCCACCAGCTGTGCCCGATCGGCAGGGTCGTCCGATCCCAGGCGACGTGCATCGGCCGGCCACGTTCCTGGGGCGTGTGGCGGTACTGCAGGAACGGCCGGGTCGAGGCCGACCGCATCAGGCGCTCCCAGCGCCCGGCGGAGTGGGCCATGCGGATGTTGGTGTCGTAGATCGTGGCCAGGCGGCGGGGCGTGCCCAGCTTCACCAACTGCTCGACGCCGGTGACCGGATCCACCTGGCGCTGCATACCCCACCAGCCCTTGCGCTCGAGCAGCGGCCGTAGCTCGGCGATGTAGCGGTCCTTGGTCCAGCCCTCACGCATGGCCTGCAGCAGGCCGCCGTGGAGGTCGGTCAGGATGTCGGCGGTCGCGGCCTTGGCCGCCACGAACGCGTTGAGGTGCTCGGCCTCGCGGACATCGCGCCAGTCGAACGAGAACCGGCCGCCGATCGACTTGGCTTCCAGGTAGGCCACGGCCTCGGCCGGGGCGCGAGGCTCGAAGACGAAGGTCTGCATCTAGCCCGCCGCGCGATCGGCCGCCGTCTGCGCGCGGGCCTCGCGGGCCGACAGGGCCACGCCGCCTTGCCCGGCGAGCGCGGCCTGCAGCATGGCGCGAGCGAGATCCTCGCGCAGCGCCTCGCCCTCCGGACTGGTGAAGAGTTCGACCAGGCGCTGCTCGGCGGCCTCGAAGCTCGGGCTGTCCTGGACCAACCGCTCGACGGCTCCGACGAACGGCTCGATCAGCGGCTGCCAATCCAGGTCGGCGATGAAGTCGTCGACCACGTCGCGCGCCGGATCCGGCTCGGCGAAGGCCGGCTGGCGGATCGGCACCACGTTGCCGCCGGCTGCTGCGATCGGCGTGGGCCCGGGGGGTGCGGCCGGCTTCGGGCGCCAACCAGGATAGAGCGTCGTGGCGGTGTCCTCGTCGGGCTCGAAACCAGCCTCGCCCATGATCTTGGCGGTGTCGGCGTTCTTCTTCCGCAGCTCGGCCGCGCGGTCCTCGTCCTCGGGGCTGGGCCGCTTCAGGAGCGGCACGGCGGCGCCCGGGAAGTTCCATTCGGTCAGCCAGCGGGCCGGACCTTGCTGGAAGCTCTCGCATAGCTCCTCGACGTCCGCGTCGGTGACCTCTTCCTTCACGTCGGCGTGGACCTTGCCCTGGGCCAACGAGGATCCGTCGTCCGTGGTCATGGTCTGGCCGATGACGATCTTGGAGATCTCGGCGTTCATCTGGCGGAGGAACGTTGACTGATCGACGGTCCCGCGCTGGGCCTCGAGCAGATTGAGGACCATGCCCTCCGGCGTGACGACCGCGCTGTCGGTTCGCAGGGCCTGCGCCGCCGCCAGCAGCTTGCGTTGCTCGTCTTGCGGCGTGCCGGCCGGGAATGTGCCGTGGACGCTGGGGCCTCCGAACTTCTCGAGGGCGCGAAGCCAGAACGCCAGGCCCTGCTTCTTGAAGTAGACCGGCCAGTAGAGCTGGTGGGCCAGGCCGAGGCCGTAGGGCTCGTCGTCGTTGTCGGCGCCCGAGGCCATGATCCAGAACTTCCGATCCGGCATCGCCTCGCCGGCATAGGTATTCGTGCGGGTCAGCAGGCGCAGCTCGCCCTCAGGGGTGAAGCGGAACCGCCAGGGCGTCCGGACCCGGACCTGCTCGAGCCAGATCTTGCCGTCGCGGTGGCCGTACATGCACTCGCCGACGCTGTAGCCGTAGAAGAACCCCCAGCTCATCCCCTTGGTCGCCCGGTCGAAGGCGATGTCGTTGAGGTTCGCCTGCAGGTGCTCGGCCGCCGCCTTGCTGATCGCATCGTCGCGGCCGGGCTCGACCACAAGCGGACGCCCCACGATCGCGAGGCGCCGTTGCTGGAACGTCGCGTGGACCTGGCCGTCCCGGCGGATCTCGCGGTAGGCCTCCCAGCTCTGGCCGAGCGCGCCCAGCACCGTGTCCGCCGGCATGACGAGCGGGCCATAGAACGAGCGGGTGACGTCGCGGCCGTCGCGCGAGCTGGCGACCTCTTGCAGATCCGGCTTGGCGGGGGGCGCCTGGTCTTCGGACATCTCAGTAACCTCGGAGCGTGATTTCGGAGGCCACGACGCCGAAGCCGCGGTCCTCGATGACGGTGCGGGCGGCCAGGCCGAGCGGGCCGCTGGAGTGGAAGTCGATCTCGCCGCCGATGCCCTGCCGGATCGCGAACCCGCCCATGACCAGGGCGACGGCGGCGTCCGCGTGGCGCTTGGCCTTCCCGCCGGCCGCTGCCGAGGCGTCCTCGCCCTTGGCCGTGTTGCGGGTCTGCGGGATCGACGGCGCGCCATTGACCACGCGCACCGCGCGCAGGTCGCCGGCGACGTCGGCGTCGCGGACGATCGTGATGCGGCCGTCCTCGAACCTGCTCTTCACCGGAGGGCCGTTCTCGCGCCACCAACCCTCGTTGGTCCGGAGCGCGATGACCCGGCTGAGGCCGAAGGCCTGCACCAGGCGCTCGGCCAGGTATTGGCCGTTGCCGTTGGCGTCGGCGGCCGCCTTCCAGCGGCGAAGGCGCTTCAGCAGGAACTTGGCGACGTATTCCTGCTCACGGAACGGGACGTTCCGCATCTCGATGATGAAGGGCGTCGCCCAGGTGCGATCCTGCGCCTCCTTCAGCGGCCAGATGACTGAGAGGTCCGACGTCCTGGCGAAGTCCACGCCGACGCCGTAGCAGGCGCGAACGTCCAGGCGTTCGATCTGCGGCTGGAGATTGGCCAGGCACCAGTCGTCCACCGCGGCCTGGCGCAGGTGGTCCGGCTGCATGGCGAAACTGTCGTCGAACGACAGCCGAAGCACCGGTGCGTCGGCGTCCTCGGCGCGCTCGACCTGGTCGTAAGCCAGCCAGGCTCCGCCAGACCTCGAGGGGACCACGTCCAGCTCCTGCGCGGCGCCGGTCCCGTACATGCCGTAGATCCGGGCGCGGAACGCCGCCTTGCCCTCCTCACTGGCTTCCTTGCGGGTCACCAGGCAGATGCGCTCGTAGAGGCCGGCGGCCAGGGCGTCGTCGAAGGTGATCCGGATCACCCGGCCCAGGCGATCGCCGGCGCGAACCTTCATCAGTTCCTGGTTGAAGACGTTGTCCACGCCGAAGTGGGTGGAGATGACGGTGACGTCGCCGCCCCAGATGGTCAGCGCGATCGCCGCGTCCAGCAGCGCCTGCAGGTCTGTGACGAAGGCGGCCTCATCGATGATGACGTCGCCCTGCTTACCCCGGAGCGACCGCGGCGCGGAGCTGAGGGCGCGGATGGAGAACCCGGAGGCGAAGTCGATCGAGAACGCCTTGATGTGCTTCGTGTCGCCGTGCTCGTCCGTATCCTCGAACAGGAACTCGCTGGCGTCGGACGCGGCGTGGCCGAAGGCCTTGGCCCACATGGCGCAGGCGTCGATGAACTCCTTCGTCATGTCGAAGGCGTAGGAGATGTAGAGCTGGCTGCGGCCGCCGGCCTGGCGCGACCGGGCGGCGCGCAGGACCGCCGTCGCCGCCATGCCCCAGGTGAGGCCGATCCGGCGGCTCTTCTCGACGAAGAGAAGGCCCGGCAGGTTCCGGGCCGCGTGGAAGTCCTGCTGATACGTGAGGAGTAGCTTCCCCCGCTGCAGGGCCTTCATTTCGTCGGGGAGCTCAATCCCCTCGTGTTTGGGGATCGCGTCGATCGGCGCGTCGGTCACGTGTCCACCCCAAGGATCGCGCGCTCGATCTGCTTGACCTTTTCCTCGCTGAGGCCGGCGGCCTTGGCCTCGGTCGTCGCGGCGGCGGCCGCGCGCTTGCGGGTGTCGTCCTGGATCTTCAAGGCGCGGTCGGCGTCCGACTTCTGGGCGCTGACCACGGACTGGATCGACCTGGCGAAGAACATCAGGCTCTCGGGGTCCAGGGTCTCGCCGTCGTCCAGGTTGCCGATCAGGTCGAAGGCCAGGCTTTGGAACGCCTGGATCAGCACCTGCATGCCCTTGCCATCGTTGACCTGGGGGCCGACCTCGCGCGCGAAGGCGTCCGCGAACGATTGCGTCCGCTTCATGCGTTCGCTCAGCGCCGCGAACTTGCGGGAGTGGCGATAGACAGCCGACCGGCTTGGTGGTTTGGCCTGGCCGTCATTGAACTCCAGCAGAGTTTCCAGCCGGGCCATGACGTCATTCAGCTGGATCCGGCCGTCGTTGAATTCCACGAGCCAGCCCTCGAGGGTTTTGCGTGCGCCCTCGGGAAGCCGCTCGACCGTCGAGCGCTTGGCCATGGTCCTAACCCCTCGGCGTCGGGCGCTGGACGCCGGGGACCGTGGCCCGGCCCGTCGCTACGTCGGATCCGCGCTCTGTCAGAGTCGCGACCAGCATGTGGCCGAGATCGACGAGCGTCACCAGGCGCTGCTCCTCGAGCCAGGACAGCTCGGTTTTCACCTGGTCGCGCGTGCTACTCAGCCCCAGCTCGTCCACTATGGAGTGAAGGATCGAACTGTTAGCCCGGCACCCGGGGGCGGTGTCGAGGAAGCGCAGGATGGCCAGGCGCACGTGCTTGGCGAAGTGGTCGGCGTACGACATCAGGTTTTCTCGAACCCACGTTGCAGGTGATAGCCTTCGAGCCGCTGGATCCCGGCGGCGACGTTCTGGACCTGGTTGCCCACGCCCTTCACCTCGCCCTCGACCCGCGCCAGGTCGGCCTTCGTGGGCAGGTTCACGATCGCGCGCTCAGCCTCGTCCATGCGACCTTCCAGCCTCGCGATATCGACCTTTGTGGGCAGCTCCTCGATGTCGTCGCGCGCCGCGATGATGTCGCTTTCGGCGGTCTGAAGCCGGTTCTCGACGGGCTTGAGGGACGACGTGATCTTCCGCTCGGTTCGGGCGTCTACCCAGAAGACGAGGACGGCCAGCAGCATCTGGATGGCGACAACCAGCACCGGCCAATAGGCGAGGAAGAACTCTTTCACTGGATCACCTGGTGTGGGTTTTGCGACGGCGCTCAGCCGCCTCCTGACACTCGAAACAACGCGTGGCAGTCGGATTGGCCTTTCGGCGGTCGGCGTCGATCGGGTCCGCGCAGTCGTTGCAGAGCCCGAACGCGCGGGGTGTGGCGAGTTGGCTGGCCTGGGCGCGGGCGGCGCGCACCGCGAGATCCCGGCGGAACTCTTCGGCGACCTGGGCGCGGTCGATGATGTCAGTCATGCGCCCCAACCCTTGGCGCCGCCCATCCGGACGGCCCGATACATGACGGTCCTGCGCCAGGCCGGGACCGACGGGTCCACCACCGTCATCGCCTCGAGGAAGATCGCGTCGGCATCCGCTCGCGAGTAGCGCCGAGGAGCGTGCGGGCCGGTGATCCACTTGCGACGGTTGGCGCCCGGCGGCGCCCACCAGCCACCGCCGCGCGTGGCGTACAGGAAGTCGTGAATGATCGCCGGCCTCGCCCACGGCCCAAGCGGCGGGAACAGATTCCAGAGCCCCCAGGGGATCGAGGCGAAGTCTGTCTCGAAGCCGGCCGGGACGGTGATGACCTCGGCGCTATCGGGGTGGCCGACGTGATACTCCAGCGCCTCCAGGAGCCGCACGCAGGACCGGCCTCCACGGTTGACGCCGGGGACTTCCTCGACCCGGAAAGCGCCGGTGATACGCGCGACCATTCAGCCCACCGATTGACCGGGAGCGATGCTCGGTGCGGCGGCCGGCGCGTTCTTCAACTGCTCGGGATGGCAGGCCTTCTTGTACGTCCCGGTGACCACGGGGACCGGCCAGCCGAAGATCCAGTTCGAGCCAAGCTGGATGTCGATCAGCTTGCCGCAGTCTGGATCTAGCTCGTTGGCCGCCTTGACCAGATCGGCGACCGGTGTCGCGCAGGCGATGATGGGCAGGCAGACGGCCACGACGGCGGCCACGCGCAGAACGCGCTTCATGATCTTGTCTCCATAGACGTCGAGAGCGGTGAGGACGGCCAGCAGCAGGGCGAGGCACAGCGCCCACGCGACGGCCTGGATCTGGGCGAACCTAGACATGGCCCAGCGCCCGGGCTCGGGCGCGCCAGCCGTTGATGTACTTGCGCTGGGTGGGGTCGGCCGCGACGATCGCCTCGTAGCGGCGCCGGGCCTCGTCACGGATCGCCGCGATCAGCGCGGACCGGCGCGACAGGCAATCGGCGAACTTGCGCTGGGTAAGCGGACCGAGCTTGCCGTCCACGTCCAGGATCGCGCCGCCGCCGACCCGATTGAGAGCGCGCTGCAGGATCCTAATCGCGGCCGTCGTTCCGCTGTTCACGGCCTGGTCGAACATGGCGCCATCGAAGGGCGCGGCCAGGCGCCAGAACCCGGGGCCGATATAGAAGTGCCGCAGGAAGACTTCGGTGGCGATCGCCGGGGTCAGCAGACGAATGTCCGCCCCGTCCAGCACGGTGTCGAAGTTGAGGTCCAGGTCGGCGAAACCGTCCCGGTTGACGTCGAGCTTACCCTCCGCCTTGAGGAAGCGAAGCGAGACGCCGTACTTGGTCTCGCCCCCGCGATCGACCGGATCGTTGGAGTGTCCGCCTTCGATCTGCAGCACCGCGCGCGCCACGGCGCGGTAGCGAGCTTCGTTCAGCTCCGACCAACCGGTCGGGCGGGGAACTTGGGGGAAAGTCTGATCGTTCACGGTGGGCGCCTACGAAGAACCCGGCTTGCGCCGGGCGTTCTGTTGCGCCCACATTGGCTTAAGCGGTTCGGCCCTTAGCCGGTGACAGTTGTCACCCCTTGCGCTTGTCCTCGCGCCGTTCGAACAGCGGCAGTTCCGTCTTCGTTTGAGCTTTCACCCGCTTTGCGGTTCGCTGGTGGATGTCCGCCGCCAGGGCGACCTCGCGGGTCGTCGCGCCGGCCGCGAACATGGCGGCCGCTTGGGCGCGTCGTCCGCCGGCGCCACGCTGGCCCGCCATGGGCACCCACACCTTCTCGCGGGCCAAGCGCTCCACCAGCGTCGATGCGGCGGCCTGGCCGACGATCCGCACCAGAGCCGCACCAGGCGCGTCCGAGACGCTGATCATCGTGCCGCCGAACTCGCGGGCGAGCTGGAGGGCAGCAGTCCGGCCGGCCACCGCCTCCACGTGCTCGAGGATTCCCGGCAGCCTCACCGGCCGACCCTCCGCACCCGGGCCAGCGCGACCTCGGCAGCCAGGGCCGCGAGCGTCGCTTGCGCCAGTCGGTCCCGGCGGGCCTGGACCGCGCCATGCGGGGCGTACCGGGCCTTTCGCGCCGCCTGGGCGCGCGCCTCCTCAGCCTCGGCTGCCGCGGCGGCCGCGTCAGCCTCCTCGCGCCAGGTGAAGAGGTCGGGCGAGGTCACTGCAGGCGCGCTCCGCGGCGGTCGCAGTATGTGGCCGCCTCGATCAGCATCTCCGCCAGGCGACCGTACCCGGGGACGCCGCGCACGGTGTTGGCGAGCAGCCGGGCGTTGTTCGGCGTGACGCGCAGCATGGCGACCTCCGCCACACCCCAATCCACGACCATTTCGCCGCCGCGGAGCGCCGTCACCTCGACCATGGCCTCGTCGCCGGCGGCCAGCGCCTGGCGGATCAGCTCGTATTTCTCGTGGATGTTCATCAGCGGATCACCGGTCGGCCGGTGACGGGGTCGCGAGGCAGGTTCGCGAAAAGCGCCGCCTCCTGCATGGGCCGGCCCGGATCGTAGGGCCTGAGATACCGGCGCTGCTCAGCCAGCCAGGCCTTGTACGGCCAACCCGATCTCTCCCCGAAGGGATAGGCCGCTTGGATGATCGCCTTGCGCGCCTCGTAAGTCGCGCCGGCGGGGACCGTAAGGTTCGCTTGCTCGATGGCCGAGAGGGCCTGTCTGCGCCAGTAGCTCATTCGATCCCCCGAGCCGTGCGGACCGCGTCGCGGTTGGCGCGCGCCAGCTGGTCGAGATCGCGCTCGGTCAGGTCGTGGAGGCGGAACGGCGCGACGCCCGCCAGCTCGGCCTGGCGCTGGACCAGCCGGCGCTTGAGGGTGAGCACGTGCTTGGCGGGCGCGATGCCGGCGAGATCCTGCGACCAACCCTCGCGCTCGGCCATGGCCTTGAGCGCCTCGATCAAGCGGTAGCCCAGGGACTGGTCGGCCCACTGCAGTTTATCGACCTTGAGCTGTCGCTTGGCGAACGCCTCCAGCGCCGCCTCGTTGCCGTTCCGCACGGCGCCCAGGTTCTCCAGCGACTTCCACATCGCCCGGGCCTTCATGGCGATCGGCGTGGTAGCCGCCTTGGGCGCCGGCGCCCGCGCCGGGCCGGCGCCCGACTTCATCGACTTCACCAGCGTCGGTCGGAACCCCTTCGACTTGAACTCCTCGATCACAGCGTGGAGCTGGGCGTCGGTGCAGTCGGCCGAAGAGCGATGCCCCGTTACGCGCTCGAGGATGTCCCGGCGCGTCTCGTCATCGAGGCCCAGGTCTTTGGCGGCCAGATGGACCTTGGCGAGCATGGCGCGGCGCGCCGGCTCGACGAACTTACGGGCTGCGGTCATGCCGCGACCCCGCGACGGAAGGCCTCGTAGCGGCGGACCGCCTCGCGGCATGACATCCGCCCCTGCAAGGCGCGCTCCCGGCCGGGCTGGTCTGCGTAGATCGCCTCGATGGCGGCGTGGATCCGCAGCACGCGATACTCGTCGTACGTCAGGGTCCGGAC
The DNA here is from genome assembly GCA_964575195.1 of uncultured Phenylobacterium sp. Classification (GTDB taxonomy): domain Bacteria; phylum Pseudomonadota; class Alphaproteobacteria; order Caulobacterales; family Caulobacteraceae; genus Phenylobacterium. The sequence goes on along the minus strand of CAZNPJ010000016.1, from coordinate 25,648 downwards.
GTCGAAACCGGCGGGCATGCTCATAGCCTGGGCTCCGGGGGAACGGGCCGCGCGAACGCGTACGGCACCAGCACGCTGTCCAGCGGCTTGCCATCCCAGGTGCTGAACAGCGCGAGGCCGTCGCCGAAGGGAACGGAGCTGCGGCCGCGCGCCCGCTGCAGGCGACCCAGGAACAGGCAGCGCAGCGTCGGATTGTGGCCAGCGTGGCAAGCGATCAGCACTTCCTCGTCCAGCTTCATCGCGGGCTGGCCGCCGGCGGTCATCAGATTAAGCCACTGCATCAAGCGGGCTCCCCGACAGGCGCGACGGTCGCCTTGAAGGTCAGGCGGATGCGCAGGGTTTCGCCGACGTTCCACCAGGCGCCATCGGCGTCCTGGCGCATACGGCTGGTGAGCAGCGCCGCCACGCCATCGGGCCGGGTGAAGGTGGCCGACACCGTGATCCGGGTGCGTCGCGCACTCGTGGTGATGATCATCGTCTCCGGCGGGCTCCAGTCGGCCGGCGCCAGGTCGAAGAACTCGAGGAAGTCGGGCTTGAATGGGACCGACCGGCTCGTGGGCTTGGCGCGCATCAGGCGGCCCTCGTGGCGGCCAGGAAGGCGGCGCGGCTACGCTCGGCGTCGCGCGCCGCGGCCATCCGCTCGGCAAGGCGCATCGCGGCCACCGCGTCGCTGAACGGCGCCCACTCGGCAGGGGTGATGATCGTGTCGCGGTGGCAGCGCAGGAACCGGGCGCAGATCTCGCGCACCAGCTCCTGCTCGAACTCCGAGAGCACCGACGCCTGCAGCGGGAGCAGGACGCCGGCCTCGGCGATCGTGACCACCTGGGCGTCGGTGAGCACGGACATGGCTCAGGCCGCCGCCAAGTCGATCGTGACGTGCTCCCACTTCGCGCCCGGGTTCGGTCGGATGTGGATCTGCACATACTCTTTGGTGCCGGCGGGCCGCTCGGCCTCGCGGATCGCGTCCATGGCCTTGGTCCAGACCGGATCGTCGATGCTCAGGCGGAGCAGGTAGAGCAGGTTTGAGCGGTTGACCTGGCCTTCCTGGTCAACCTGAAAGGCGTTCTCGACCAGGGCGACCAGCTTCGGATCCGCGCCGCCCTGCCAGTTGCGGATGCACTCCGTCACCTTGGCCTTCGCGGCCTGCAGCTCCGCCCCGTACTGGACGACGTCGGCGATCTTCAACGAGACCTTCATCAGGCCATCGAAGGTGGTGAGGGTCAGGTTGCCCTTCTCCCCGCCGAGGCTCGCATCGAACTCCTGAGCGACCAGGGCCTTGAAGCCTGAGATGTCGTCGAGCGTGTGCTGCTTGAAGCGCTTCACCTGGGCGGAGAGCGCCTTGGCGAAATCCACGATCTTCCGGACCTCCTCGTCTTCCAGGAGGTGCTGGGGCTTAATCAGATCGACGGGAACCAGCCGGCCCTTGGGGTCGGTCAGGTGCTCCTTTCCGTTTACCAGGACGGCCCCGGGGCGGGTCGGGGCGAGCGCGGCGTCCAGGGTGGCGTTGGCGTCAGCGAGTGCGTTCACAGAGGTCTCCATGGGGCGTCAGGCCCGGTTCGAAGGGTGTTTGAAGGGTTGGGAAATGCGGGCCGCCAGCCGGGCCAGGACGGCGCGCAGGCCGTGCCGGTACCGAAACCCACCGTTGACCGCCTCGACCTCGCGGATGTCGAAGGCGGTCAGCTTCATGGTCTCGTAGTTCTTGGACCAATGGTTCATTGGGGCCTCCGGACAGCGAACCAGCGGAAGTGCCGGCGGTCGTGGGGCGGAGGCCCCTCGTAAGCGTCGACCAGGTTGTCCTCGGCCAGCCGGCGAAGGGCCTCCTCGACGGCGGCGAGCTCGACGTTCAGGTGGCCAGCCAGGACCCCAGCCTCGGCGCTATCGACCGACAGCCAGGCCAGGATCCGAACCTGCAGGATGTCCAGCTCCGGCTCGCCCCAGGTCTCGTCGAGAACAGGCTCCCCGTTCAACTTGGCCGCGGCCCGCTCCGGGCTCCGCCCGAACAGGGTCCAGAGCGCCAGGTCGATGTCCTTGGTCGGACGGTCCAGGCACATGGCGACCATCTGGTGGGGCGCGCCTTGGCCGGCCAGCCGGCGCGCCACGACGAGATCGGCGGCCTCCCAGGGGCGGTTCACAGCGCGCCCCCAAGTCCGTCGTCACGGGACACGCGGCGGCTCAGGCGTTCCACCAGCCTGTCGAACCAGCCGAGGCCGGGCTCAGCCGGCTGCGCCCCGCCGCCCGCCGCGGCCGAGATCGCCGCATCCACCGCCTTCAGGCGCAGATGCAGCTCCTCGACGACGGGCTTCGCAACCTCGTCCAGGGACGCGAAGTCGGGCTCCAGGGTCGCTGCGTCCGGGACGGTGTGGCCCTCGACTGTCAGCCGCAGATCGTCGGCGATCGCCTGGCGCCCAAGACGTGCGGCGGCCAACAGCAGGGGCGACGCGGTGAACAGCTGGGCGTTGGCCAGCTGCTCAGCGGCGGAGTGATCGCCCGTCTGCCAAGCCAGGCCGGCGATGCTGTCGCCGAACGCGTCAAGGATGATGTGCCCGCCGCGGTCCGAGCCCTTCGGGCGGCGCGAATGGAGCTTGAAGGGCGCGGGGCTATGCGCGGCGCTCACGACCGGCCCCCCTCATGCACGATGGCCGCGAAACCCCTGCCGACGCCGGCGGGCATGGCGCCCCGCTCGGCCTGGCCGGGCGGCATGATGACGTCGAGGCCGGCGCCCATCTTCTCGACCATACGGATCAGCTGATCGCGGGAGATCGTGGCGTCGTTGCGAAGCATCCGCTGCAGGCGGTCGCGGGTGCGCTGGCCTTCACGGACGGTGTCGAGGGTGTTCATGTGTTCGGGCTCCTTTTGCGTTGTCGGGGGTCAGCGGCGGGCGGCGCCTGAGGCCTGGGCGAAAGCGCCCTGCAGGTGGCCGAGCTCGAGCGGCTCGCCAGCCGTGCGGGCCAGAAAGATCGCTTTGCGGAAGGTCTTCTCGATGTTGCGGAGGCCGCCGGTCTTGGCGGCGATCTCGCGGCAGAACTCGATCTCGCGCCGGCCGATGACCTCTTCGTTCACGTCCGCCCAGGCCCGCGCCATGGCTTCGGCGTCGGCGGGATCGGGCCGGATGATGAACTCGCGGTGGCCGACGCGGCTGGCGACCTGGGCGAACTCGATCTTGCCGCCGGCGACGCCGATCTGCGTGTAGATGCCCTCGTTTCCGAGGATCACGACGCCGACACGCGTACGGTCGTTGATCGCCCGAAGGGTCTCGATCGCGAGGTCCGAAAGGTGCTGCGCCTCATCGATAATCAGCAGCCCTTCGGTGCCGGCCATGATGCTGCAGATGCGGCGCAAAAGGGCCGCCGGCGTCCCCTTGGCCTCGGGCTCGCCCATGGCCGCCAGGATCTCGATGAGCATAGCCGGGCCACCCTTCATGGTGGCGTCCATCGGCGCGTACCAGACGAGCGGATTGTCGGCGCGGTACTGCAGGGCCGCGGCCGACTTCGAGACACCAGGGTGACCCGCGACGACAACCAATTCGCCGGTGACCCGGGCGTAGCTGAGGATGCCCATGATCTTGGTGGAGCCGGCGAGCGGCTGATACGGCGGCGTCTTCGGCGCGCTACGGCGCAGCGTCTCCGCCACTTCCTGGGCGTTCAGCCAACGCGTCAGCGCGCGGGCCATGTCGGTGCGGCCCGGCTCGCTGTTGTAGGTCCCGCTAAACCACTGGCTGAGGCTCGAGGACGAAATGTCGGCTTCGCGGCCCAGCTGGGCCTGTGTTCGACCGAGTTCGGTCATCTTGGCGCGGACGCGGGCGCGCAGATCGGAGATCTCCGCGTCGCTGAACTGCGTCTTGCCGGGGTTGACGTTCATGGTACTTAAGCTCCTGTTCGAGATGCACTGCTGAGGCCGTCCGGGGTTGCCGCCCCGGGCGGCCTTTCCTCATCCGCCTCCGAGGCGGCCCATCTGGGCCGCCCACTTGGCGTCGAAGTCGGTTGGGTCGGTCGGCGTCGCTGCCCGGGTAGTCCGGCCGAGAGCCTCCGGCGTGCGGGGCGCGGCGGTGTTGATGGGGACGACGTTCCCTTCAACCGGAAGGGCGGGCGGCGGAGCGGGCGCGTGAAGGTGTGCGGCCACATCGCTCGCCGAGAGCCGGCGCAACGCGCGAGCCAGGTCGCGCTCGGCGCGGCTTCGGTCCCGAAGGGCTTTGCGTTGCTCGCGGCCTTGGCTGGCGCTGTCGAAACTACCGGCGAGGTAGCGGGGCGCTTCCGCCAGCAGTCGGCCGTCCAGGCTGTAGACGTAGGCCGGCAGGTCCATGCGCTCAGGGTCGAAGCGCACGATCACCTTCTGGCGCTTCACCGCGCCCAGCTCTGGCGACCAGTAGCGGTGGCCTTCAACCGCCACGGCGCCGGATTGACGCTCCATGCTGACCGGCTTGGAGGCGAGCATGCACAAGCGCAGTTGCTCGGGCGCGAGGCGCGGGCGCGGCTGTCCGGCCAGCCCCTCGGCGAAGATCTGATCGAAGGACCGGCCGTTCATCCCCGCGCCGCGTCGTCCGGGTTGGGCATTGTAGAAGGCAAGCTCGCGCTCCACGATGGCGGCGAACTGCTCGAAGGGAATGGCGCGGGACTGGTAGTCTTCTGGCTTCGCCATCGGGTTGTGGCCGGTGTAGGCGCCCTGGAAGTCCGGACCCTTGGCGATGTCGTGGGCGAAGTCCCGGAAGCCGCGCTCGATGGGCTTGGCCTGCCCCCAATAGGCCGACACTGGCGTGGCCTTCACGCCCAACAGCTTCAGCAGGCCAGCCGGCTCTTCTTCGGGCGTCTTGCCCCACCGAGGACGATACTGGCCGCCGCTGATCGCCTGGGCCGCGTTCTCGCGCCCGTTGTCCATGAAGATCTCGTCGCAGAGACCGTACTTGCGGAACGTATCGCCCAGCGCCAGGCGGACCAGGTGATGGTTGAGCGTCAGGTCGTGTCGCAGCGCCAGGAACTTGCGGCTGGCGATGTCATGCACCGCCAGGGTGTGGGGTCGGCTAATCGTGCCGTTCGGCCAGCGGACGAAGAGATCCCAGGTGTGACCGTCGAGGTTGAGCAGTTGCATGGGCCGGATGCCCTCGCGACTGCGCAGCAGGTGGGGCATCGCGGCATGCGCCAAGGCCGCGTCGCCGTGGCGGAGATAGAGCTGGGCGTTCGGCGGGATCTCGGCATCGATCCGGCGCTGCAGCGTCTTCAGCGACGGGATCGTCCATCCTTTCTCCGCCGCGACCCTCTGCAGGCGGCGGTAGCAACCCGCGTGGGGCGGCTTGGACAGGCGCAGGTAGTCGCCCTTGTAGAATTCCCAGGCTTCGGGTGAACAGTCGGAGGTCGCGAGACGCCCGGTGTAGTCGGGCGCCAGGTACGCAGCCCGATCCTTGGTCGCCACGCCCTCGATGCGGGCGAACCAGGAGTAGATCGTAGCGACCTTGAAAGGCGGATCCTGGCCGGCGGCTGCGGCTTCTCGCGCCGCGCTGGCCACGACCTCGTCGATGGCCGCAGTCTTTCGCATCCCGTGTCGCTGTAGCTGCTCGACGCGCTGGATAGCCGCTAGCCGCGCCACGGCTTCGTCCCGCGCACCGGACGGCAGCGCCTCCCAGCGAAGCCATGCAGCGTTTGCGTCGAGCCGCTCCGCCTTCGGAGCCGCCGCGGCCAGCAAGCGAACACGTGCCGGCTCAGGCAGCAGGCGGACGTGAAACTCTAGACCGCCGCCGCGGCCCTTACGCTTCCGCGACAGGGCGCCATGGGTCTCGTCGCGGGCCGTGTCCCAACCTTCGGACGAGGCGCGCTGCAGGACGCCCTTCTTGGTCGTGGGCAGGCCAGGCAAGCCCAGCGCGGCCAGCTCGGCCGCCGAAAACCATTCTTGGACCATGTCCCGGCTCATCGACGCCCCCGGCGCACGCGAACATGGGCGGGCGCGAGCTCGAGCTCGGCCTCCGCCTCGGCGAGCAGCTGCTCGCCCTGCTTTCTGAGGATCGAGGCCCTGGCGAAGTGCGCCTCCGGACCCTTCATGATGGTCAGCCCATCCTCTTCGAGGATTTGCTTCCACAGCCAGTCGGCGCCCGTCACCCGCACGAAGGCCCGGAACCGGACCAGATGGATGTTGTGGGCGTCCTTGGCCGCGCTGGTCCAAGCGTTGACGAGCGCCACCGTGATCCGGTTCTCGTCGTCGTAGCCGAGCAGACGCGTCATCTCGTCCGCGATCTGCTCGCGGGTCTTGTCCGACTGTTTCACCGCCAGGCTCATGGCGTTGGACATCTGCCGGTTGAAGTCGAGCGCAGGCGTCAGGGCCTGCGGCGTCAACACCGGATAGACCTCCCGGACCTCGAAGAGGTCGGCCTGATTGGGATGGCGGCGGTCGGCCTTAGCCATTGCTGGCGACCCGCAGGAGCTTTAGGCGCAGCAGCACCCGCGCGAACGCGGTGGATCGGATGGAGAGCCCCGATGCGTTGGTCTGGGAAGGCGCGGCTGATGGAGACGCTGGAACAGCTGCGCAAACAGGCTGAACCGCACCTTGAAGTGCTGCGACGCGACCTTCTTGCCCTAGGCGTAGAAGGCGCTCAGCAGTTCCTTCGCGAGAACCTTGAGATCGGCTTGACTGTAGCCCGAGCCGGGCGACAGCGGCGGCAAACCGTAGCTCAATATCCGCCAGATCAGCAGCCGTGGGCTCTGTATGCAGCCGCCGCCTGGACAGCCAAGGCAGTTGTTCTTCTTGAACAACTGGAGATACTTCAACTCGAGCCGCGCTTCCCGGCCAAATTCGCTGGCGAAGCCACGCTGACGCTCGTGGGGCGTTATGAAAATGAGGACGAGCTGTGGGTTTGGCCGTTCGAAGGCTTTTCCCCGTGGGACTACCTGGAGGAGTGAGCGGGCTACGCATCGACGTCGCCCGGTCCGATTGTCCAGCCATTCGGCAGGTGCTGGCCAGATAGCCAGTGCAACGCGACGTCCATTCCACCCGGCGGCGCAGACTTCACCGTCCGCTTGAACTCCTTCATCCACACGTCGATCGGCGTGTGAGCGGGCTTCAAGAGCGTGTTGCCGGCGGCTAGTGCGATAGCCTCGGAGACGTTCTTCGCCCCACCTGAGACAAGCACCTCGACGACCTGACGCCGCTCGTCCTGGTCCGCGATCCCCGCGAGCTGGCGCAGTGCGCCCAAATCCGACCGGATCGGTAGGGCGGAAATTTCGGCGCGATAGGGTCTGAGCGCCGCCCAGATTTGGGCATCGCGATAGAGGGTCTTTCGGGCCAGTCCAGTCTCGTCCGCCACTTCGGACAGGAAGCCCATGACCGCAGGGATGTGGCGCTGGACACCATTATTTTCCCGCAGGAGAAAAAGGTCCCGTCGCGGTCGGCCCCGGCCCCGAGGTCCCTCTGCAACAAGCGGAACCACGGCCTCGGGATGGCGGTCGGCGTAGATTTCAGCGCGCTCCCCGAGAAACGAGATGCGCTCCCAGCCGCCGCTGTCACTACGAATTAGGTTCTCGTCGATCTCGATCTGGCGGGCGTCCAGATCGGAGACGGTCACCACCCTGGCCCGGATGACCTGGTGGCCCAGCCGCTTGCAGGCCTCCAGCCTGTGGGCTCCGGCCACCAGGCGCAGGGCAATCTCGCCATCTTCCGTCGCTACGCTTCTCACGACGATCGGCTGGATCATCCCGACTTCGCTGATCGAGACGGCCAAATCGGAGACCGCGCCTTCTCCGACGCCGCGCAAACGGTCCTTCACCTCGATCTGGGAGATCTGCAGATCACGTTCGGGGCCGGCGGCGATCCGGCCCCATAGGGTGACCGGGCCGGTCATTCGCTGCCCCCGGTCACTCGGCTGGCCGCGTCAGCCAGGCAGCTGTCGAACGTCTCAATAAAGATCTGCTTCAGGCTGGCCCCTACCGGGCCAGGCGCGGTGGCATCTCCCGGGAACAGTAGATGCGGGAGCGTCGACAGCGCCTCGGCCGCCCCTATCGCCAGGGCCACAGCGGACATAGCGCACTCCGAGGACGTGCGGCCTTCGCGTACGTAATCCTGAAAGAGCTGAATGAGCTCGGAAGCGGCGAGCGCCGCCAGCTCATCGAGAACCTCCTGCGTCGCGCCCATGTCTAAATCGACCCGTCGTTTTGACGGTGCGTCGATCCCGACTTCGGGATAGCTTGCCCTTCATCGCCACGCCGCTGCGGCCGCGGAAACTTGTTGGGAAAGAGGTCTTGTATGGGAACACCCGTCACCTCGGAGATCGCCGCCGCGACGCGCCAGGAGGTCTTGCCTCGCAGCATGGAGCTGGTGGACAGCCTCGGCAGGTCGAACTCGCGCTCGAACGCGGTCAGCGAACCGAACTCCTTCCGGAGCATCGCCTTGATGTCCTCTTTGTGCATTGCTCAGCCTGTTCGCGGTTGGCCGTAAAGATGGCCGGTAATCCGCAATCATCGACAGTTCGCCGTGAACGTCAAGCGACAAACCGCGATGTCGCGCTGGCAGCGCGCATGAAAGAGTTGGTGGGCGATCGTGGCCCTTCGTGGTTGGCAAGAGAGATTGGCGTCTCTCCTAGTACTGCTGCAGATTACATGAACGGCGCAGTCCCCGCGGCCGACAGAGCGGTAAAGCTCGCGGCTGCGCTGGGCGTCACTACAGACTGGCTTGTAACTGGCACGGGTCAGCGCCGCCGTTCAAACCTGTCATTGGTGGACGAGGCCGATTGGCTATTCATCCCACGATTTGAAGTCATGAAGATGTTGGCGGTTGGCGCGCGGCCTGAACCTGAGGAGATCATGCCTATCCGTCGCGACCTGTTGGCGCGCCACGTCTTCAATCTGAACGGCCTGTGGATCACCCGGATGGTCGGCAGTGCGCTTCCCAGCGTGGCTGCGGCCGACGATCTGATTCTGTGTTGCGACGTCGTGGACAAGCCTCAGGATGGTCGGCCCTACATCTTTGCGTGGCCGCACGGTGTCGCCTTCCGGCGTGTGGACGTGCGACCCGGCGGCCTCGAGCTTCGTACTGACAACGAGGGCGACGAGAAGATCCTGATCCCTGCATGTGAGGCTGACGCCATGCGTCCGATCGGGCGGATCCTTGGCTCACTCGCTATGCGCCCGGCGCCCTGATCGAGGTTACGGTTCGGGGGCCGCCTCCAGCGGGCTCCGACGCCATTCCGTTTCGCATATCTTCTTGGATTACATGGGTTATTCGCGAACTGTTACCTTGACCCTGAACTGTGAACCCAACTTCACAGTTCAGGGACGGCGCAATTCGGCGTTTTGGGGCCTTACCGACCGCCAGACTAAGGGCGTCAGCCCACCGCCGTTCCACTGTGTTTGACAGCGATTTCCTCATATATCTCAACCACTCGCGCAACAGCGTGCACAGGCCCGTCAAATGCCCCTCAAACACGAAAGTGGTGTCTAGCCGGCTCCGCTTGTTAGACAGCGAGAACTTCCTTTCGGTGGCGAATTTGCGCAGTTTTCCGGACAACTGGCGAGGGCCCGCCGACGGCCGTTTTCGGTGCCACCAGCGCCGTTTTCCCTCGTAGAAATGACACCGGTTCCGCCTCGTTCCTGCAGGTGCCATGACTCCAGGACCATGTGTCCCCTCACAGCCTCGCCGCCGCCGCTCCCGGTTCAGCCAAAGCCCACAGACGGATGCTCACCGCCGCAGCGGCCTCGCTGTCGTCCCACAATCGCGCGGCGTGGTGTCTTTGAGCGTCTTGAACATCGCCATGGCGCCGATGGTGGGTCATGGCTGAGCCATCGTGCAAGCGTCGAGGCCTGCGTCGCCCCTCTCCCTGCCCTCTCCCCACTCTTCGCTTCGCTCGGGGGGCGAGGAGGCGAACGCCGTCGCCCGAAACACACCCAACCCCTGACGTTGGGCAGGTCAGTGCTCAAGCCAACGCGTCGAATTTCTCAGTCCGGTCGCCGCACCGACTTCGACTTTCGTCCCTTAGCAGACCTTTAGCGTCGCCCCAGTACGCTCGTCAGATGGATCATCGCCCGGCCCCGACTAGACCGAACCCATCTGACGACGAACTTCGAGCCTTGCTCCACGACTATCTATTCCTCGACAAGAACAGCGAGGACCACCAGTGCGCATTCGCCGACGCCGTGTACCTTCTTGACGATCCGGAAGACTGCTGGCGGCTCATCGAACTGGCCGCCAAAATGGATCTGACCATCGAACAGGCTGCGTTCTTCGCGGCGGGACCGGTGGAAGACCTTCTCGGACAGAATGGCGAAGACTTCATTGGCAGGCTGGAGGCCACCGCTCGCGTCCAATCTGGCATGCGAACTTTTGTGGCATGCGTTTGGCGCGGACAGATGTCCGCGGCAATCTGGGACCGCGTGCTGGCCATCCGCGAAGAGTTGCAGATCAAAGCGCTCTAGCCAGGACGCTTATGTCCGCTTTCCACCCTTCCCTGACGTTCCCAACGTCCGCCTCCGGGTAAACCCAGTGTCCACCGGCCTAGCTAGCGGCCTTCGGCATCACCCAGCTGCCCCGCTTCCACCCCAAGCGCACCAACCACCCTCAACATCCCCAATCAGCGAACCGTCTCCTTCGTGCGCGGCGTCGCGACCTCGCGCGTGCGCGTCTGGGCCTTAGGCTTGGGCAGCAGGCGGAAGCGGGACTGGCACCAGGCGAAGTCGATGCCCACGTCCAGCAGGGCGTCGGAGCGGCCGCAGGGGCAGGCGTAGGGCATGACGCCCAATACCCGATAGGTCTCGCCCGCCTGCAGCGGCACGGGCCAGCCGCTCACATGGTTGGGCGCGGCGTTCACGCACAGAACCAGATCGCCCGGACCCACCGCGTCGCTCATGATCGTCATCCCTTCGCAGGCGGCCAGTTTAGCGTCTGGGCCCGCCCGGTGCAAAGACCGCCGATCGGCGAGACGGCGTTACCGACCATAGAGCCGGCCACAATTGTCCATAAGGATTATCGTTTTGCCGGGCCGGCGGCCCCGGGCCTACCGTGAAGCCTCAACGAGACGAGGAAGAACGCCATGGACGACGCAAGCCCCCTTCACGATCCCAAGAAGGAACCCGCGGCCCTGCGCACGCTGCTCGGACGCACCAACCGCGACTGGTGGCCCAACCAGCTCTCGCTCGACATCCTCCACCAGCACGGCGCCTCCGGCGACCCGATGGGTGACGGGTTCGACTACGCGGCGGAGTTCAAGACCCTCGACTATGCGGCGCTGAAGCGCGACCTGACCGCGCTGATGACCGACAGCCAGCCCTGGTGGCCGGCCGACTACGGCCACTACGGCCCCTTCTTCATCCGCATGGCCTGGCACAGCGCCGGCACCTATCGCTCCGGCGACGGCCGCGGCGGCTCGTCCTCAGGCAGCCAGCGCTTCGCCCCGCTGAACAGCTGGCCGGACAACGCCAACCTGGACAAGGCGCGCCGCCTGCTGTGGCCGATCAAGCAGAAGTACGGCGCTAAGCTCTCGTGGGCCGACCTGATGATCCTGGCCGGCAACGTCGCCATCGAGTCCATGGGCGGACCGGTCTTCGGCTTCGGCGGCGGCCGCGCCGACGTCTGGGAGCCGCTGCGCGACATCTACTGGGGCACCGAGGAGCAGTGGGTGGGCCAAGGCGCCCTCACCCGGATCGACCAGGAGTCCGGCCGCGCGCTGGAGAATCCGCTGGCCGCCATCCAGATGGGCCTGATCTACGTCAACCCCGAGGGTCCGGGCGGCAATCCCGACCCCCTCCAGTCGGCCCGTGACATCCGCGAGACCTTCGCGCGGATGAGCATGAACGACGAGGAGACCGTCGCCCTCACCGCCGGCGGCCACACCTTCGGCAAGTGCCACGGGGCCGGCGACGCCGCCAAGGTCGGGGCCGAGCCCGAGGGCGCCGACATCGCCCAGCAGGGCCTGGGCTGGCAGAGCGGCCACGAGAGCGGCATCGGCGATCACGCGATCACCAGCGGCCTCGAGGGCGCCTGGACGCCGACGCCCATCCGCTGGTCGAACAACTACTTCCGCATGCTGCTGGAGTACGAGTACGAGCTGGTGAAGAGCCCGGCCGGCGTCCAGCAATGGCAGCCGATCAATCAGAAGCCGGAAGACATGGCGCCGGGCGCCCACAGCCCCGAACGCCGCCTGCCGACCATGATGACCACGGCCGACATGGCCTTCAAGATGGACCCCAAGTACCGCGAGATCTCCGAGCGGTTCTATCGCAATCCGGACCAGTTCGCCGACGCCTTCGCCCGCGCCTGGTTCAAGCTGTGCCACCGCGACATGGGTCCCAAGGTCCGCTACCTCGGCCCGGAAGTGCCCAAGGAAGACCTGATCTGGCAGGATCCGGTCCCGCCCGTCGATCATCCGCTGATCGACGCCGGCGAGATCGCCGGGCTGAAGACCCAGATCCTGGCGTCGGGCCTGTCGGTCTCCGACCTGGTCAAGACCGCCTGGGCCTCGGCCTCGACCTTCCGGGGTTCGGACAAGCGCGGCGGCGCCAACGGCGCGCGCATCCGGCTGGCCCCGCAGAAGGACTGGGCGGTCAACGAACCCGCCGAGCTGGCTCGCGTCCTGGGCGTGCTGGAAGGCATCAAGGCCGACTTCGACAGCGCCGCCCCCGGCGGCAAGAAGGTGTCCCTGGCCGACCTGATCGTGCTAGGCGGGGTCGCGGCGGTCGAGAAGGCCGCTCGTGACGCCGGCCACGCGGTGAGCGTTCCCTTCACCCCGGGCCGGACCGACGCCAGCGCCGATCAGACCGACGTGGACAGCTTCGCGGTGCTCGAGCCGCGGGTCGATGGCTTCCGCAACTACCTGCAGACCCGCTTCAGCGTGCCGACCGAGGAACTGCTCATCGACCGCGCCCAGCTCCTGGGCCTGTCGGCGCCGCAGATGGCGGTCCTGGTCGGCGGCCTGCGGGTCCTGGGCGCCAACCACGGCGGCAGTCCGCACGGGGTCTTCACCGACCGGCCGGGCAAGCTGACCAACGACTTCTTCGTCAACCTGCTCGACATGGGCACGGCGTGGAAGCAGGTGGACGACCGCGGCGACGAGGTCTTCGTCGGGACCTGCCGTACGACCGAGACCGAGAAGTGGACCGCCACCCGCACCGACCTGGTGTTCGGCTCCAACTCCCAGCTGCGGGCGCTGTCCGAGGTCTATGCCGCCGCCGACGCCGGACCCAAGTTCGTCCGCGACTTCGTGGCCGCCTGGACCAAGGTCATGGACGCCGACCGCTTCGACGTGGCCTAGGACGCCGCGCTGAACCCGACGTCACGGCCCCGGCGCACCCCGCCGGGGCCGTTTCGCCGTTCAGAGCCGGGCCGCGTGCCAGGCCACGTGATCGGCGATGAAGCTCGCCATGAAGAAGTACGAGTGATCGTAGCCCTCCTGCATCCGCAGGGTGACGCGCTGTCCGACGCCGTCGCAGGCCGCCGTGAACAGCGCCGGCTTCAGCTGGTTTTCCAGGAAGCTGTCGGCGCCGCCCTGGTCGATCAGGATGTCGTCGAAGCGCTCCTTGGCCGCCCCGGCTTCCATCAGCCGCGCCGCGTCGTGCGCCGCCCAGGCCTCGGGATCTCCGCCCAGATAGGCCCCGAACGCCTTCCGCCCCCAGTCGCACCGCGTCGGCGACACGATCGGCGCAAAGGCCGAGACCGAGCGATAGAGGTCCGGATGCTTCAGCGCCAGGGTCAGCGCCCCGTGCCCGCCCATCGAGTGCCCGAAGATCCCCCGCCGCCCGCCGTCCGCCGGAAAGGCCGCCTCCACCGCGTCGATCAGGTCGCGGGTGACATAGCTCTCCATCCGGAAGTGCGGCGCCCACGGCGCCTGCGTGGCGTCCACATAGAACCCGGCCCCTTGCCCCAGGTCGTAGGCCGGATCGTCCGCCACGCCCTCTCCCCGCGGGCTCGTATCGCACGCCACGATCATCACCCGGTGCGCCGCCGCGGCCGCATAGGCCCCGGCCTTCGTGGTGAAGTTGTCCTCGGTGCAGGTCAGGCCCGAAAGCCAGTACAGCACCGGAAACGGCCCCGCGCCCGGCGGCGTGAACACCGACAGCTTCATCGCCGTCCCCGTCGCCGCGCTGTCGTGCCGGCCATAGGTCAGCACCCCGCCCTGGGTCCGGTGCTGTTGCAGGATATCCACGCGTCTCTCCACGGCCTTGGGTGCGGTCAGGCGCCGCACCACGGCCTTTAACCTAACGCCTTCATGGCGCCTTTCCCATCGCCGACGATCCTCCGCACGTGACCACGCCGCCCCTCCAGAGCCCGGCCCTCGAAGGCCGCCAAGGCCTCGACAAGGCGGCGCGGATGCAGCGTCAGATCTACCAGGCGTGGCGGCGCCAGGGCGGCGTCGGCGGGCGGCGTCACCGCCTCGTCATGGGCCCGGTGGACGTCATTCTGCTGGTCTGCCTCACGGTGGTCCTGGCGGCCATCGGCGTCGGCCTGGACCGCATGTACCCGGTCGTCCGCCCCAGCCTGGGGCATGCCCTGTACGACGACCTGCCCGTCCGCCCCTATCCGGACTGCGCCGACGCCCACGAGGCCAATGTCTTCGACATCCCGGCTGGCACGGCGGCCTACACCATCGACCAGGACCCCGACCGCGACGGCCTGGCCTGCGAGCGCGTCTGACCCGCCCGCACGTTCCAAAACGGTGCTAGAAGCGCCGCATGACCGACCTGCCCCCAGATCCCGCCCCCGACGACGCCGCCGCCGAGCGCCGCAAGAAGCTCATCGGCCGGGCCATGGTCATCGGCCTGGGCCTGCTGATCCTGATCAACCTGGCCCCGATGCTGATCAGCGTCTTCCGCTGAGACCTCAGCCGGTCATGGCGTAGACGACCTGCCCGGTCGGATTGCGCGCCACCCGGAACCGCCCCACGACCGTCGTGAGGTCCCCCACCTCGGTGGTCAGCGCATGGCTGGCCGCGGTGGTCTCCTCGACCATGGCCGCGTTCTGCTGCACCACCTGATCCATCTGGGCGATGGCCGCATTGACCTCGCCCAGGCTGGTCGACTGCTCCTGCGCCGAGGCGGTGATCTCCCCGATCAGGGCGTCGATCTCGGCCACCTTCGCCACGATCGACTTCAGCGCCGTGCCGGTCTCGCCGACCAGGCCCACGCCGCGGATCACCTCCTGCGACGAGGTCGAGATCAGCGTCTTGATGGCCCGCGCCGCATCGGCCGAGCGCTGCGCCAGCGCCCGCACCTCGGAGGCCACCACCGCGAACCCGCGCCCCGCCTCGCCCGCCCGCGCCGCCTCGACGCCTGCGTTCAGCGCCAGCAGGTTGGTCTGGAAGGCGATCTCGTCGATCACCCCGATGATCTGGCCGATCTCCTGCGACGAGGCCTCGATCTGCGCCATCGCCTCGAAGGCCTGCGTCACG
This sequence comes from uncultured Phenylobacterium sp., assembly GCA_964575195.1. GTDB lineage: Bacteria > Pseudomonadota > Alphaproteobacteria > Caulobacterales > Caulobacteraceae > Phenylobacterium. The sequence continues at coordinate 10,299 of CAZNPJ010000016.1, read as the reverse complement.
ATCTCGCCCGAGTGTTCGGCCTCGCTGCGGGTCACCGACACCGCCGCATTGGTCTCCTTGGCGCTCTGGGCCGAGCGCTTCACCGTGGCGGTGATCTCGTCCAGCGCCGCGGCCGTCCGCTGCAGGCTGTTGGCCTGGTTCTCGGTCCGGTGCGACAGGTCGTCCGACGCCCGGGCGATGCCGTTGACGCCGGCATGGATCGCCGTCGCGCCCGTCGCCACCTCGGCCAGCGCCTGGTGCAGCGCCTGGGCCGCGGCGTTGAAGTCCACGCGCAGCTGGTCCATCGACGACATCAGCGGCTGCTCCACCCGCGCGGTCAGGTCGCCCTCCGCCAGCCGGGCCAGGGCGTCGCCCACCAACGACAGGTTCGTCATCCGCGTCGTCAGGTCGGTGGCGAACTTGATGATCCGGGTGATCTTGCGGTCCGCGTCGAACACCGGGTTGTACGACGCCTCCAGCCACACCTCGCGCCCGCCCTTGCCGATCCGGCGGAACTCGTCGGCCATGTATTCGCCCCGGCGCAGCCGATCCCAGAAGGCGACATAGTCGGGGCTGGCGGCATAGCTGGGCTCGGCCAGCATCCGGTGATGGCTGCCGATCAGCTCCTGACGCGTATAGCCGCTGGTCTTCTCGAAATTCTCGTTGGCGTCCAGGATCACCCCGTTCGGATCGAACTGGATCACGGCCTGCGAGCGGAACAGCGCCTGCAGGATGCTGGCGTCCTCGGCAGCCTTCATCTTGGTCTGGGTGATGTCCAGCGCCAGCTTGACCACCTTGATCGTCCGCCCGTTGGCCCCCAGCACCGGCGTGTAGGACGCCTGCAGCCACACCTGGCGGCCGCCCTTGGCCACGCGCTTGTACTCGCCGGAATCGAAATGGCCCGCCGCCAGACCCGCCCAGAAAGCCTTGTAGTCCTGGCTCTCCGCCACGCCCGGCAGGGCGAACAGGCTGTGCTTGCGCCCGACGATCTCCTCCAGGGCGTAGCCCATGGTCTGGCAGAACATCGGGTTGGCGGTGATGATCGTGCCGTCCGGCTCGAACTCGATGATCGCAAAGGAGGTCTTCAGGGCGGTCAGCGTCGCGCCCGCGTCGTTCGACCAGGGGAAGGTCGCCATTCTAGTGCCTCGTACCGTCTTGCCGTCCGCACGACCGCCCATTCGGGACCCTGCCGGACCGACCGGGCCTATTGGACCGCCCAAAAACTTAACAAGCGGCGCAGCGATGGGCGGTCGCCGGCGCCGCATCGCCCCGAAGCTCAGCGGCGGAGTGTCGCAGCCGCGCCGCTCGCCCCCGGATCGGCCGGGCCCCGCCCGACCATCGCCGGCTCGTCCCCCGCCATCCGCGCCTCCAGTTCCGCCAGGGTGATCCGACCCTCCCGGATCGCCTGGTGGAAGGCGGCGGTCGCCTCGTTCGACAGGCCCCGCACCGCCCGCGTGGTCTCCACCACCTGGCCGTCCGGCGTCGCCGCGAAGCGCCGGATTTCAAAGCTCACCACGGCCTTGGCCGCCGCCGGCGCCGTCTCGGCCACAGCATCCTCCGCCGCCTGCGCCCGCTGCGTCCCGTACCGGCGCGGCGCCAGCTTCGCGCACCGCCACTTCAGGGTCTGGATCTTCAGCCGCGCGGTCCGCGTGCTGTCCTCCTCCGCCTCCAGCGCGATCCGCCAGGCCAGGTCGAACAGCCGGTCGGCCTGCGTCGCCCGCGCCAGCATATAGGCCTGGTGAAAGTCGGGCCGCGTCTTGATCCAGCGCATCACCGTCGAATAGGCGGGCATGTCCGGCTGGGCGCACACCGCGTCCAGCCCCCGCCCCGCCTCCACCCGCGCCAGCACCTCCGCCGCGATCTCCGGCGCCCACCGCCGATAGGTCGCCCGCTGCCCGCCGAACGCCTCCGACGCCACCGCCTGCGACGCCTCCACCATGGCCCGCAGCTCCGGATAGCGCCCCAGCCACCATTGCAGGCTCGACCACGGCGGCGCGGTCGGACAGCGGCAGGCCTCGGCCAAGGTCTCCCCCATCTCGACCCGCGCGCAGAGCGCCGTCACCGCCGCCAGCTTCTTCTCATAGGTCCGCCGGATGTACGCCCGCCGCCCATCCGCGCGCACAGCCGGCCTCGCGCCCGATTTCGTCATCGCACACCCCGCTTCTGACATCGTCGACTGGGAGATCGCGGAGACTGTCGCCCCCCGGGCGCAGCGCTCAACGCTGACGCAATCCTCTCAGAAACCCATGAGAATGTCAAGAACAAACGCGGAACATCGGCGTCCGCCGCTGGTCACCCGCGTCTCCTGCGCCCATGATCCCCGATCCTCGGGTCCACCAGCGGAGGCGTCGTGCTGCGCGGCTCATGTCACGGCGAACAGACCGGCGGGATGCTGCTGACAGGCGTCCCCTGGCCTAGGGACCTTTGGACGTGACTCAACTCGTCCCCCTCCTGACCCTCGCGCTCCTGGTCCTGATCGTCGGCGTGGGCGTCGCCATGAACCGCGCCCGGCGCCGTCGGCTGGCCCCGCCGCCCGGTCAACCTCTCGCGCGGAATGATGCCGGCGGAATCGAGGTGCCGGTCGTCGGCCTGATCCTCCGGGCCGGCTTCGGCGGCATGTCCCGCAACAGCATCAACCCCCGCCTGCGGCTCACGCCCGAGGGTCTGGCCTTCAAGCTGTTCCGCCAGACCCTTTGGCCCTACGCGGAGCTGACCCGCGTCCACGCCGGGAAGGGCCTGCTCGGCGCCACCCTCGACATCGACGCCGCTCGCGGCGCTCTGCACGTCACCCTGCCAGACCTCGCCACCGCACGACAGGTCTTGTCCGCCCTGCCCCGTACCGTCCCCCTCACGTCCAAGGCCGCGGCCTTGCGCGACGACGGGATTCTCTGACAGCCTCCCTGCGCGGCGCTCGCTCCAGAGGCTGCGGCGCTAAGCCACAACCTACGCTGACGATTTCTCAAGCCAGATGCGATGGTTTGATGGCGCGTCGAAAGTCGACAAGTCGGGGGAGTAGCTTGGGTGAGCAGGTCGACCAAGACTGAACATCAACGCCTGTCGGCGGTGCGATCTCTCAACATGGTCGAGGGGAACGCCGAGCCGATCCTCGATAGCTATGCGGCGCTCGTGGCCGACCTCGCGCGCACGCCGATTGGTCTGGTCTCGCTCGTGGACCGGGATCGACAGTGGTTTGCGGGGCGGTTTGGGCTAGACGTCGCGGAGACGCCGCTTGGGTCATCGTTCTGCGCCCATGCGGTCGCCCGGCCCAAGGACGTCCTGTGGGTCGAGGACGCCCAGGAGGACGCCCGATTTCGCGCGACCCCGCTGGTCGTCGGTGAGCCGCACATTCGGTTCTATGCCGGGGCGCCGGTTCTGGTCGGCGGCCAGCCGGTTGGAAGCCTGTGCGTCATCGCCCCCGATCCCCGCGCCTTTGATCCAAAGCTTGCCCAGCGGTTGCAGAACGTCGCCGCCCTTGTGTCCGAGCGGCTGGAACAACGGCGCCGAGATTTCCAACTGATCACCGCGCTAGACGCGACCTCCGACGCCATCATCAGCTGTGACGAAGACGGCATCATCAACGGCTGGCGCCACGGCGCGACGGAGCTGTTCGGCTATACGGAGGCCGAGGCCTTGGGCGCGTCCGTCGCCATCATCATCCCCCCTGAGCGACGCGCGCAACACGACGCGGGAATGAAGCGGTGGCGTTCGCTCGGGAACGCCCGGCTGAACAGGCGGCTTGAACTTCCCGCCGTCCGCAAGGATGGCGAACGCATCGAAATCGAACTGTGCATGTCTCTGACGGTGAAAGCGGGTGAAACCCTGATCACCGCCACGATCCGGGACATCACGGATCGCAAGCTGCAAACGCATGCGCTCGAAATCGCCAAGCTGGAAGCCGAGGCGGCCAACACCGCGAAGTCCGCCTTCCTGGCGAAGATGAGCCACGAACTGCGGACGCCGCTGAACGGCGTCATCGGCGTCCTCGACATGCTGACCGACGACCGGCTTTCGCCTCGACAGGGCGAGCTCGTCTCCATCGCCAGACAATCGTCGCGCCAGCTTGAGACCATTCTCGGCGATGTCCTGGACCTCGCGCGGATCGAGTCCGGACACGTCTCGCTGCGGCCCGAGCGCGTGGTGCTCGCCGATATCATCAACGCCGCCCTTGAGATCACCACCCTCCGCGCCGACGAGAAGGGGTTGCGTATATCCTCAGCCATTGACCCGGCGGCGCCACGCGCCGTGCTCGCCGACCCCGGACGCCTGAAACAGATCCTCACCAACCTGCTCGCGAACGCCGTGAAATTCACGGACTCAGGGTCGGTCAGCCTGACTGTGTTGAACGCGGGGGCGCATTGTCGCTTCGAGGTACGCGATACCGGCATCGGGATCGATGCCGATAAGCAGGCGCTCATCTTCGAACCCTTCCGCCAAGCCGACGACAGCATTGGTCGACGCTTTTCTGGCACGGGGCTCGGTCTCTCGATCTGTCGCGACCTGATCGGCGCAATGGGGGGCGTCATCGGTTGCACGTCGGAGCCGGGCGTGGGTTCGCTGTTCTGGTTCGAAATCCCGCTTCCGGCGGTCGCGGAGGCTTACGACGCCGACAATGACGCGGACCCACATCCGGCCGGCGGGACGCCCACCGAGCTTCGCGTGCTGCTTGCCGACGACAACGCCACCAACCGCCGGGTCGTCGAACTTATGCTCGGTGCGGTGGGCGCGGAGATCACCGCCGTCGAAGACGGAGCAGAGGCCGTCAACGCCTTCCTCACCGGCAGCTTCGACCTCGTGCTCATGGACATGATGATGCCGGTGATGGATGGCCTTGCGGCTGTGCGGGCCATCCGGGAACACGAAGCGGAGACGGCCGCGCCTCGTGTTCCGATCATCATGCTGACCGCCAACGCCATGCCTGAGCATGTTGAGGCTGCGCTTGCCGCCGGAGCAGACCGGCATCTGTCGAAGCCGATCACCGTGACAGCCCTCTTCGAAGGCATCTCGACCCTCGGCGCCCAAACCTCCGGGGGCGCCGGCCGTTGAGGGCGGCGCCGGCGCCGCCGCGCTGGGGTGAAGCTCCGCGCCGCGGATTGGGCAAATGCTATGCCGCGGCGCCGATACCGCCAGCGCCGGGCCCATCGCCAAGTCGCGGCCAGGTCATCCGCGCCCCCCGCGCCCGCCTGAATCCGCAATCCGCCGCCGCCGTCGTACGCCTGACGCTGCGTCCGGCTTTTCACGGCCGGGCTTGGCGGGTTAAGCCCGGGCGCATGAGCCTCGCCGACGCCGTCCTCTTCGCCCTCACCCCCCAAGGCCCGGGCCGCTGGTCCACCCAGGCTGGTCCGGAATGGAAGAACCCCAACGGGCCGCTATGGGGCGGCTATCCCATCGGCCTCTGCCTGAACGTCGTCACGTCCGAGCCCGAGGCCAAGGGCGAGCCCCTGTCGATCACCCTGACCTATGTGTCGGGCCTGCGCGAAGGCGAGATCGAGATCCGCACCCGGCGGCTGCGCCAGGGTGGCTCGATCGGCGCCTGGGAGGTCGACCTGCGGAACGCCGGCGCCGAGGAGACCGGCGTCCACGCCATCGTCACCCTGGCCCGGCGGCCCGACACCCCGGCCTTCCTGTTCGCCAAGATGCCCGACGCGCCCGCGCCCGAGACCCTGCCCACCCCGATGAGCCCGGGCGGCGCCCGCCACTTCGGCGCCCAGGCCTTCGAGCGCCGCACCACCGAGACCTTCCCCATCCAGCCGGCCGCCAGCTCCTACTCCACCGCCTGGGTGCGCCCCCGCCTCGGCCCGTGGAACAAGCCGATGCTGGGCATGCTCACCGACAACTCGCCCCCGCGCGCCTTCTACGCCCTGGGCCATTCGGTCATGACCACCACCCTGTCGCTGACCATCTACCTCCACGCGACCGCCGAAGAGATCGCCGCCGCCGGCGAGGACTATCTGCTGGTGGAATACGAAGGCCGCGTCGGCGCCGGCGGCGCCTCCGACGAACGCTCCACCTACTGGCGCCGCGACGGCAAACTCCTGGCCACCAGCGAACAACTCGTCTGGTACCGCCAGGCCCAGCGAACACCCCCAGAGTAGACGCGCGCCTCGGCTACGCCCACACACGTGGAGGTTGACGCGGAGCCATACGTTCGCAATATGTTCCTTACCTCCCCCGCGAAGCGGCGGGAGGGGGACCGGTCGCCGAGCCGCAGGCGAAGAGCGGTTAGTGGAGGGGGCGAGCGGCCGGCAGAGACTTACGACGACCCCTGATGCCCCCGCGACACGCGTCTGGACGTCGTCCTGACCGGCAAGCGCACCTTGAAAACACGGCCCGCATGCGGACTCTCCGCAGGTGAGCAGGGTGTGAGGAGCAGTCACGGGGTGCGAACGGGGCAACTACCGGCGCCAGCAGGTAGCACGACTTGCGCCTTCTCCCTGAGAAACCGGAGCAACGCGTCAAGTTCGCGGTCCGAATCTCTCGTGCCGAAGGCATGGAGCAGCAAAGGGAATGCCGTGAGCGAAAAGAAGACCGCGAGAGTGAACACCTTGTCAGGGACCCTAACGTCCGCGTTTGTCGTGAGCATGAAAACGGGAACTGCGACGGCGACGAGGGCTGAATACCAGACAGTGTAGAAGACATGCGCCCAAAGCGGCGCGCGATAGATTAGGTCCAAGCAAGAGCCACTCGATGTGGATCTCAGGCGCCCGGTGAGTCGTGGCTTTGCGTTGTATTCGAACGGTGACTTTGCGTACCGAAGGGAGACTCGACCCCGACGCACACCACCCGCAACGCCCACCGAGAACGGCGAAGCGGATGACACGGTCGCCTCGTTGATGCGCCCGGCCACCTCGACTGTCGCCAGAACAGAACAGAGCTGACGGCGCTCACCGATGAAGTAAGTCCGAAGGTTCATCACCTTGTACTGAGAGCAGCCATGAACTGCGGCAACGGGGCGGTTCCGCCAGCTCGCCTCCCCGACCAACCCCTACTTCTGCACCGGCCGCAGCAACGGCGTCTTCGGCGGCTCGACCGCCTCGCGCCCGCCCGACGCATCCGCCAGCAGGTCGTCCACGAACCCCGGCAGCCAGGAGTTCCGCCCCGGCTTCATCCGCTCGGCCCGGTAGATGTGGCCCAGGTCCGCATAGGCCCGGTCGAAGTTCTTGTTCACGATGACGTAGTCGTAGTTCGCCCAGTGCAGGATCTCTTCGCGCCCGAGCTCCAGCCGCGACTTGATCGTCTCCTCGGTGTCCTGCGCCCGCGCCCGCAGGCGTCGTTCCAGGTCGTCCCAGGCGGGCGGCAGGATGAACAGGCGCACGCTGTCCTCCGGCGCCTTCTCGGCGATCTGGGCCGCGCCCTGCCAGTCGATGTCGAAGAGCACGTCGTGGCCGCCCTCGAGCGCGGTCATCACCGTGGACTTCAGCGTCCCGTAGTAGTTGCCGTTGACCGTCGCCCATTCCAGGAACTCGCCGGCGGCGATCATCGCCTCGAACTCGGCGCGGGTCTTGAAATAGTACTCCCGCCCCTCCTCCTCGCCCGGCCGCGCGGGTCGTGTGGTGGCCGAGATCGACAGGGTCAGGTCCGAGTGGTCCGCGACCAGGCGGCGCGTCAGCGAGGTCTTGCCCGCCCCCGCCGGGCTCGACACCAGCAGCAGCAGGCCGCGGCGCGTCGTTTCCCAGGGCTTGGCGTGATCGTCCGGCGTCAAAGTCAGCATTCCCCGCGCGACGCGCTATCCATTGAATCGACCGCCCGCGGCGCCACGCTATTCGACATTCTGCACCTGCTCGCGGAACTGTTCGATGGTGGCCTTGAGGTCCAGGCCGACCGTCGTCAAGGCCGCAAGCTGCGCCTTCGAGCACAGGGTGTTGGCTTCGCGCATGAATTCCTGGGTCAGGAAGTCCAGCCGCCGCCCCACGGCGGCGTCGCTGGCCAGCAAGGCCCGCGCCGCGTCCACGTGCCCCGCCAGCCGGTCCAGTTCCTCGCGCACGTCGGCCTTCACGGCCAGCACGGCGGCTTCCTGGACGATCCGCTCCTCGCTGGCCGCCTCGCCCGCCAGCTCGGTCAGCCGCGCCTCGAACCGGGCCTTGATGGCGGCCGGCTGGCCGGCGGCCACGCGCCCGGCCTGTTCCTGCAGGTCGCCGATCCGATCCACCTGAGCGCTCAGCACGCCCAGCAGCGAAGCGCCCTCTTCCCGCCGTGCGCGCAACAGGCCATCCAGCGCCACGGCCACCGAGGCGGCGATGGCGGCCTCCAGCTCGGCCTGGGCGTCGGGGTCCATCCCGGCGTCGTCCGCCTCGATCACGCCGCGCAGCGCCAGCAGGCCGTCCAGCCGGGGCGGCGCGATCCGCCCGTCGGCCATGAACGGCGCCCCCAGCGCCAGATAACGCTCCAGCTGGTCCACATTGACCCGCACCGAGACCGCGCCCTCGGACCGCTTGGCCTGGACGCCGACCGTGATGTTGCCGCGCTGGAAGCGCGCCTGCGCCCCCTCCTTGGCCGCGCGCTCAAGCCCTTCGAATCCGGGCGGCCCCTTGAATCGCACCTCCAGGTTCCGGCCGTTGACGCTCCGCGCCTCGACCGCCCAGCTCCAGCCCGCGTGCGCCCCCTCGGCCCGCCCGAACCCGGTCATACCCGATATCGGCATCAGCGCCCCCCTGCCGCGCGGTCGCGCTCGATGGCGCGCCAGCGGTCCACGTTGCGCTTGTGGTCCTCGTAGGTGGTGGCGAAGGCGTGCCCGCCTGTCCCGTCGGCCACGAAGAAGAGTTCGTCCGTCTTCGGCGGGTTCAGCACCGCCGCCAGGGCGTCGCGGCCCGGGTTGGCGATCGGGCCCGGCGGCAGGCCAACGACCTTATACGAGTTCCACGGCGTATCGGCCGCCAGCTCCGAGGCGCGGATGCCCCGCCCCAGGGGCCGGCCTTTGGTGAGCCCGTAGATGATCGTCGGGTCGCTCTGCAGCAGCATCCCCGCCCGCAGGCGGTTGATGAAGATCGCCGCCACCCGCGGCCGCTCCGACGCCACGCCGGTTTCCTTCTCGACGATGGACGCGAGGGTCACCGCCTCCTGCGGCGAGTTCAGCGGCAGGCCGGGCTGGCGCTTGGCCCACAGCTCGGCCAGCAGCTTGTCGTGGGCGTCGCGCATCCGCTGGATCACCGCCGCCCGGTCCTCGCCGCGCTGGATGTCGTAGGTGCTGGGCAGGATCGCGCCTTCCGGCGGCTCGGTGGCGGTTCCGGTCAAGATCGGCGCGGCGTTGACCGCGTCCAGCACCATGGCGCTGGTCCAGCCCTCGGGAATGGTGATGGCGCGCCGCACGACCTTGCCAGCGCGGATGTCGGCCAGCACCTGGGCCATGGAGGCGCCGGACTTGATCTCGTATTCGCCGGCTTTCAGCTCGCTGGCCGCGCCGGTCAGCCGGGCGGCCAGGGCGAACAGCCCCGCCGAGGAGATCACCCCGGCGGTGCGTAGCGTGTGGCCGATCTTGCCGACGCCGGACCCGCGCTCCAGGGTCACCACCGTGACCTCGCCGTCGGGCGCCTTCGGCCCCGGCCCCGCGTAGCTCCACACCCCTGCCAGCGCGACCAGGATGACCAGGCCCAGCGCGATCAGGGCGCCTCCGCCGGCCGCGCGCTTGGAGAGGCGCCGGCGGCTCACGTGTATTTCTTGAAAATCACCGAGGCGTTGGTGCCGCCGAAGCCGAAGCTGTTGGACAGCGCCACGTCGATCTTCATCGGCTTGGGCTTGTGCGGCACCAGGTCGATCTTGGTCTCGACGGAGGGGTTGTCCAGGTTGATCGTCGGCGGCGCGACCTGGTCGCGGATCGCCAGGCAGGTGAACGCCGCCTCGATCGCGCCGGCCGCCCCCAGCAAGTGGCCGGTGGCCGACTTGGTCGAGCTCATCGTGGCCTTGCCGACCGCCTCGCCCAGCAGCCGCTCGACCGCGCCCAGTTCGATCTCGTCGCCCAGGGGCGTCGAGGTGCCGTGGGCGTTGATGTAGTCGACGTCGGCCATCGACAGGCCGGCGTCCTTGAGGGCCGCCGTCATGGCGCGGTAGCCGCCGGCGCCGTCCTCGGCCGGGGCCGTGATGTGGTAGGCGTCGCCGCCCATGCCGTAGCCGATGATCTCGGCGTAGATCTTGGCCCCGCGCGCCTTGGCGTGCTCCAGCTCCTCCAGCACCAGGATGCCGGCGCCCTCGCCCATGACGAAGCCGTCGCGATCGCGGTCCCAGGGCCGCGACGCACGCTCGGGCGTGTCGTTGAACTTGGTCGAAAGCGCGCGCGCCGCAGCGAATCCGGCGAGGGTGACCAGCAGGCGCCTTTTCAAGGGGTTGGAG
>CAZNPJ010000015.1:0-92992 GCA_964575195.1 uncultured Phenylobacterium sp. | reverse complement strand
TGGACGACCTGGTCGATGCCCTCGACGCCCTCTGGTCCCGCTGCAACGTCAAGCGTATCGGCGGATACGCCGCCTGAGGCGCCGCCTCCGGGTTGCTACTTAGGGCGCGCTCCTGAATGTCGACCCAGGGTCCGGAGGCGTAGTCAGATCAGGTCCGGGCGGGACATCTCCCGCCAACCCCTATGAGGCTGATCGCCATGATCCTCCCGATTGCCGACGTCACCGCCCACCATCGCCCCAGCGGGGTCTCCGACCGTGTCGCCTACGGCTTCGTCAAGGCGCTTCGCTTCTGCGCCGACACCTTCTTCGCCAAGCGGTATGGCCACCGCGCCGTCGTCCTGGAGACCGTCGCCGCCGTGCCGGGGATGGTGGGCGCCACGCTCAACCACCTGAAGTGCTTGCGCCGGATGGAAGACGACAAGGGTTGGATCAAGACCCTGATGGACGAAGCCGAGAACGAGCGCATGCACCTGATGACCTTCATCGAGGTGGCCAAGCCGACGGCGTTCGAACGCTTCGTCGTGGTCGCCGCCCAGTGGGTCTTCTACCTGTTCTTCTTCGGCCTCTATCTGGCGTCGCCCAAGACGGCGCACCGGGTGGTCGGCTATTTCGAGGAAGAGGCGGTGATCAGCTACACCCACTATCTGGCCGAGATCGACGAAGGCCGCTCGCCCAACGTCAAGGCGCCGGCCCTGGCGATCCGCTACTGGAACCTGCCGGAGGATGCGTCGCTGCGCGACGTGGTTGAGGTCGTCCGCGCCGACGAGGCCCACCACCGCGACGTGAACCACGGCTTCGCCAACGAGCTGGCCGGCCTGGTCGAGGTGGTCAAGATCCCCGCCGTCTGGCCGCACGAGCAGCTCCAGCCGCATTGGCGGGACGCCGCGTGACGGCAAACGACCCCACGTCGTCTCGTATCGGCCCTGGCCTCGCGGCCGGGGTCGATGAGGCGTTGATCCAACGTCAGGTGCACACCTTCTACGCTCGGGTCCGGCAGGACGCCGTTCTGGGGCCGGTCTTCGAGACGGCGATCGAGGACTGGGACGCTCACCTCGACAAGCTCTGTGACTTCTGGTCGTCGGTGCTGCTGGCGACCGGCCGCTTTCGAGGTTCGCCCATGGCGGCCCATGCGCGGGTCGACGGGATCGAGGACCATCACTTCGACCTTTGGCTGGAGCTGTTTGCGCGCACGGCGACGGAAATCTGCCCATCCGCGGCGGCGGCGCTGTTCGTCGAGCGCTCACAGATGATCGGACGCAGCCTGCGACTGGGTCTCTCGGTTAGCCGCGGGACGCTCATCTCCGGGCTCGGCGCCGGCTGAACTCAGGCCTGCTGGCCCAGCAGGTGCTGGATCTTTTCCACGAGGGTTTCGCCCATCAGGGGCTTTTCGAGGATCGGCGCGCCGGCGGTCGCGGCGGCTTCGCGCAGCCGGGCGTTCGGATGGCTCGTCATCAGGATTGCCGGAATATCGACGGCGCGGGCTCGGAGCTGTCGCAAGGTCTCGAGGCCCGACGCGCCCGGCAACCGTTCGTCAAGCAGCAGGCAGCCTGGCCCCTCAGGGCGGGGCCGCAGCATCAGCGCCTCGCCGGACTCGAACGACTCGACGGCGAACCCCTCCATATCGAGGGTGAAGGCCAGCGCGCGCCGCACCGCGGGATCGTCGTCGACGACGAAGACCGTAGGGGACGGACGGGGCGTGCGTTGATCCATGCGCAAGACAAATGACACGGCTGTCGCGTCGCGCCTTTGATCTGGCGCAACTCGCTAAAATCCGGCGAGCAGGGCGATCCGCACCAGTTCCGACAGCCCGTTTGCGTGGGTCTTGCTCATCACATTGGCGCGGTAGACCTCGACGGTCCTGGGGCTGATGCCCAGCTCGAAGGCGATGACCTTGTTCATCTTGCCCGCGATCACGCCGCGCAGCACGTCCTTCTCCCGGCCCGAGAGGGTCGCGAGCATCTGCTCGAAGCGTCGGCGTTCCTCGGCCTGGGCGTCGGTCTCCGCGCGGGTGTCGAGCGCGCGGCGTATGGAGTCCAGCAGCACCTCGTCGGCGAACGGCTTCTCGATGAAGTCGATCACGCCGGCCCGCATCGCCTCGACGGCCAGCGGCACGTCGCCGTGTCCGGTCATGACGATGACGGGCAGGGGGCTGCCCTGGTCCTTAAGACGCCGAACAAGGTCCAGGCCGCTCATCTCCGGCATCCGCACGTCGGTGACGACGCAGCCCCGCGTCAGGTCGCCAGCGACCTGAAGAAACTCCGCGGCCGAAGCATAGGCCTTGGCCGGCAGGTCGTTCATTTCGAGGAGAAAAGCCAATGACACGCGCACGGCCTCGTCGTCGTCGATCAGGTGGACGATCGGCTCACTCATCTTCCGTCAGCTCCTCCGCACGCACGCCGGGCAGGGTGAAGCGGAAGGTCGCTCCGCCCTGGGGGTTGGGTTCAGCCCAGATCCGGCCGCCATGCGCCTCGATAATGGTGCGCGAAATCGACAGGCCGATCCCCATGCCGTGCGCCTTGGTCGTCATGAAGGGTTGGAACAGGCGCCCGGCGGCCTCAGGCGTGATCCCGTGGCCGGTGTCGCTGACCCAGATCTCGATCATGTCGTCGGGCGCGGCCTTGGCGCCAACGACCAGGTCCTTTTGCGACGAATCCTCCATGGCTTCGATGCCGTTGCGGATCAGGTTCAGGGCCACCTGCTGAATCTGCACCTTGTCGGCCAGAACAAGATCGACTCCGGGCTCCAGCGCATAGCGGAGCCGTACATTGCGCTCCTTCGCGCCCACCATGGCCAGGGCTCCAGCTTCCTCGAGGAGCGTGGGCAGGTTCTCGATCCGACGGTCCGCCTCGCCCTTGGACACGAAGTCCCGAAGCCGCCGGATGATCTGGCCGGCGCGGAGCGCCTGGTCGGCGCCCTGTGAGATCATGTCGGCCAGTCGCGCCTCGTCCAGAGGCTGGCGCTTCAGGAGAACCAGGGACCCCTTCATGAAGTTGGCGGCCGCCGTCAGCGGCTGGTTGAGTTCGTGCGCCAGCGCCGAGGCCATCTCGCCTAGGGCGGTCAGGCGGCCCACGTGCACCAGCTCGCCTTGCAGGTCCTGCAGCCGGCGTTCGGTCTGCTGCCGCTCGCTAAGGTCTCGGACGAACCCCGTGAAGAAGCGCTGCTCGCCCGACCGCATCTCGCCCACCGAGAGCTCCATGGGAAAGGTCGTGCCGTCCTTGCGTTCACCCACCACAACGCGGCCGATGCCGATGATGCGCCGCTCGCCGGTGGTGAGATAGCGCAGCAGGTAGCTGTCGTGGTTCGCCCGGTAGGGTTCCGGCATGAGTTGGTCGACGTTGCGCCCGACCATCTCGGCCGCCGTCCATCCGAACTGACGCTCCGCCGCCATGGAGAACGACCGGACGACGCCGCGCTCGTCGATGACGATCATGGCGTCCGGGATGGTCTCGAGGATCGACTCGAGGTGGGCTTCCCGCGCCCGGAGGTCGGCGACAAGACGCGTTAGCGCCTCGGCGTTGCGGAGCATGCGCGAGCCGATCAGGCCGATCGTCACGGTCAGGACCGCGAACAGGCCCTCCCGCACCAGAAGGGCGGGATCGTCGAGGCCGCGAAACCCGCTGAAGGCCATGCTGATGAGGGTCGAGCTTGCCCCGGCGAGCAAGGTCGGCCCCAGGCCGCCGAATGCCGCGCTGACCAGCAAGGCCGGCACGAAAAGCAGGAACACCAGGTCGTCGTGGTAGTAGGAATCGAGGGACAGCCGCAGGCCGGCGCACGCCACGGTCGCCGCGATCGCGATGGCGTAACGGGCGAGTCGACCTGGTCGGGACGGCTCGCCGGCAGGCAGGGTTTGCGCCGACGGCATGTCTGAGCGGTAGGTCCGAAGCGCGGTCGTGGCAAGATAGCCCGTGCCGTCGGGCCGTCGCGGTTCAGTTGCCGTGCAGGCTGTCGAAGTAGGCGACGAGGTCCTGAGCTTGGCCTGTCGTGAATGGAATCGCCGGCATCCGGTCGAAGCCGTGAGCCGACACCTCCGCGAACCGACGCTCGAGCTGAAGGGCGTTATAGCGGCGCGACAGCTTGTAGAACGCGGGCCCGTCCTGAGCGCCGCCGTCGTCCAGGCCGACGGTATGGCAGCCCGCGCAGCGCTGGACGGCGAACGCCAGACCCCGCTGCTGTGCGGGGTCCAGCGTGGGCAGCGGGGGCACGCCAGACGCGGTGGCGGCTGGCGCCGTCGCGCACCCGGACAGAGCGACGAAGAGCCCCAATAACAGCCCGGTCCGGATGGCGGCGTGGCGCGTCATGGGGCGGTCTCCGTGGTGGGATTCAATGGCTCAGCAGGATGAAGCGACCCGGTACGTGCAGGAAGCTGTCGGTCACGCCGCCGAACGCCCATTCCCGCAGCCGGCTGTGGCCGTAGGCGCCCGCCACGACCAGGTCGGCGTCGTTCAGCTTGGCCACCCGCTCGATCTGCTCGGCGGGGGTCTCCTGGTACAAGGGCGTGATCAGGGCCCGGGCCTGGACGCCCCGGCGTTGAAGATTGATGACCACGTCGTCGGTCTCGAACACGGCCCGATCCACCTCGTCCGGGTTGACCGCCGCCAGGACGATGACGTCCTGCGCGCGCTGCAGGAAGGGCAGGGCGTCGGTGACGGCCCGGCGGCACTCGCGGGTATTCTTCCAGGCGATCACCACGGCGGAACCCCGCAGATGATGCTGGCCTTCCGGGACCAGCAAAACAGGGCGTCCGGCCGCCATGATCACGTCGGCGGGATCCGCCTGGCGGCTGGCGCCGAGGGCGCCGCGGGGGCTGGAGACGATCAGGTCGGCGGCGTGGGCTGTCCGGATCAGGGCCTTGGCGGGGTAGTCCTGGATTGCGCGCCACTCGATCTTCGCCCCGGCGGCGTCGCGCCGGAACGCCGTCTCGGCGGATTCCAGGTCCTTGCCGATCTGCTCCTGCAGCAGGGCGATCAGCTCGCCGCCGGCGTAGCCGCCGAAGGGATCCGTGGTCGGGATGGCGTCGAAGGTTTCGGCGCCCAGTCCGATGAGCGTGGCGTCGAGATCGCGGGCCAGGTGAACCGCCGCCTCGACGCGGTGCGACGCGGTCAGCCCGGGTTCGGCGTGGACCAGAAGGGTCGCGTAGGTGGTGGGCCGGATGGCCGAGGCGGCGGCGGGGCGTTCCTTGGTGCTGTGCATGGTGTGTGCTCCAGGTCAGGACGCGGTCGGCGCAACGCCTGCGACCGCACAGGTACAGCGTCCGTCAGGCGGCGAGCGCCTCCAGGGCGGTCCACTTTCGGACTTCGAAGCGGCGCGAGGAGGGGAACTCGACGATCGCGTCGCCTTGCAGTTGGGTCAGCATCCGCGAGACGGTTTCGATGGTCAGGCCAAGGTAGTCGGCCATGTCCTGCCGCCCCATGGCGAGGCTGGCGGGACCGTCCTCGGTCCGTTGGGCGATGGCGATGAGGAAGCTGGCGACCCGCTCGCGGGCGCTCTTGCGGCCCAGCATGACCACATGCTCCTGCAGGCGTTCCATCTCCAGGCGCTGGGCTTCCAGGATGGCGCGGTCCAGTGCGGCGTCGCCGGCGAAGGCGCGCACGGTGCTGCGGCGGACGGCGATCACCTCGCAGTCGTCCAGGGCCTCGGCGGCGAAGCAATGGTCGGGCCCGGGCTCAAGGCCGAACAGGTCGCCCACATAGTAGAAGTCGCCCACCTGGCGGCGGCCGTCGGCGGTGAGGCGGCTGGTGCGGACCACGCCGCGCACCACCTGGTACAGCTGATCGGCCTCGTCGTCCTGAGCGTAGATCTCGGTGTTCCGGGCGAATGTCATCCGGACGCCATGGCGATCGAAGGCCTCGGTCAGCGCCGAAGCGGGGCGGGCGGTGCGGTCATCCGTGAGGGGGTAGGCCAGGGTCATCGCGGGCTCCATGTCGATGACGGTGACGCTATGCGTGCGACGCGTACGGCGACATTTCGGAGCGCCCCCTAAGTAGCAGTACGGAGGCCGGGCGAAGCCGCTGGGGCGGCCCGGTTGATCCCGGTCAAGGCCGGGTGGTTGCAAGCCGCACAGTCTGGCGTCGCGTTTCCATCCCCCGGAGCAAACCCATGTCCAGCTTGCTGACCAAGACCGTCAAACACGACCTCGACGAGACCCTCGACGACGTGGCCAAGACCCTTCGCCAGGCGGCCGATGGCCTGAGCGATGACGCCGAGAAGGCGGTCGCGCAGGCGACACAAGCCCTTCGCCAGGCGGCCCACGCCCTGTCGGAGAAGGCCCCGGCCGAGGCCAAGGATCTGGCCCAGAAGGCCATCGACGAGGCCAAGGCCCACCCCGTTGCTACGGCCGCGGCCGTGCTGTCGGCCGCCGCCGCCGTCATCACCATGCTGCGCCTGGGTCGCAAGACTCCGGCTTAAACCGCAACGCTGTCCACACCGGATGGCGAGCGACTTGCATTGCGATACTGACTATGCGACCGCTTGAGGGTTGGGACGCGCGCTAGCGCGCGTCCCTCACCCAATCAGGAGCAGGTCGTGCGTCCCAGTCCCCCGGAACGTGTCGCGGAGTATCGCCGCAGGGGCTGGTGGCGCGGGGAGACCGTGGACAGGCTGTTCCGGGCGGCGGTGGCGGCCCGCGGCGGGGCGGAAGCCCTCGTCGATGCGCCGAACCGGCCGGCCCTGATCGGGTCGCCGTCGCGGCGGCTGTCGTTCGCGGAAACGGACCGGGCCGTCGACGCGCTCGCCCATATCCTGGCGGGCCTGGGCGTTGGTCGTGGCGATGTGGTCGCCACCCAGCTCCCCAACGTGGTGGAAGGCGTCATCGCGTTCCTGGCCTGCGCCCGTATGGGCGCGATCCTCAGCCCGGTGGCGACCGCCTATCGCGAGCACGAACTTCGCCAGATCCTGCCCACCGTCTCGCCCCGGGTCTATCTGACCACCGGCCTGTTCCACGGCTGCGACCATGCCGCCATGCTGCGTGACCTGAAGCAGGAGGGTGTGACCGACGCGCAGATCGTCAGCCTGGGCGAGGCGCCGCCGGCGGGTGTGCTGTCGCTGTCCGCGCTGATGGACGCCGCGCCCGGCGAGCCCTACGCCACGCCGGTCGACCTGGACGCCAGCGAGGCCCTCACCCTGTGCTGGACCTCGGGCACCGAAGCCGTGCCGAAAGGCGTGCCGCGCCACCACGATCACTGGGTGGTCAATGGCGAGGCCCTGGTCGAGGCGGCGGGGCTGCAATCGGGCGATGCGATCCTCAACCCGTTCCCGCTGATCAACATCGCTTCGATCGGCGGGATGGTGATGCCGTGGCTGGTCTGTCAGGGGCGGCTGATCCAGCATCAGCCCTTCGACCTGCCGATCTTCCTGGGCCAGATGCAGGACGAGCGCGTGGCCTACACGGTGGCGCCGCCAGCCGTGCTGAACATGCTGCTCAACAACGACGCCTTGCTCTCGGCCACCAACCTCTCAAGCCTCCGTTGCCTGGGCTCCGGCTCGGCCCCGCTGGCGCCCTGGATGGTCAAGGGTTGGCAGGAGAGCCATGGCGTCACGGTGATGAACGTCTTCGGGTCGAACGAGGGGACCTCGCTGTTCTCGACGGGGGAGGCGATCCCCGACCCGGAGCAGCGCGCCCGGTTCTTTCCCCGCTTCGGGGCCGAGGGCGTGGCGTGGCCGGCGACCTTCCCGGCGAAGATCCGCACCCGGCTGGTCGATCCCCAAACCGAGCAGGAGATCACGTCGCCCGGGGCCGAGGGCGAGCTGCGGATCGACGGCGCCATGACCTTCGACGGCTACTGGCAGGCCCCCGACCTGACGGCGATCGCCTTCGACGCCCAAGGCTTCTTCCGCACCGGCGACCTGTTCGAGATCGCGCCGGAGGCGGGCGGGCGCTACTACCGCTTCGTCGGCCGTTGCAAGGAGATCATCATCCGCGGGGGGCAGAACATCTCGCCGGCCGAGGTGGATGTGCTGATCGAGAGCCACCCCAAGGTGCGCGAGGCGAGCTGCGCGGCCTATCCCGACGAGCGCCTGGGCGAACGGCTCTGCGCTGTGGTGGCGCTGCGGCCCGAGCAGGACCTGACGCTGGGCGAGCTGGTCGAGCATCTGAAGGCCCAGGGGGTGGCGACCTTCAAGCTTCCGGAGAAGCTGCGCGTGGTCGAGGCGCTCCCGCGGAACGCCCTGGGAAAGGTGTTGCGGCGTGAGCTGTCAGGCGTGGCCGCGTCCTGACCTCAGCGGGGCATCTCAGCGTCAGTCCGGTCTCCGACCGCGAAGCGCCTTGCGGAACCGTACCCGCTTCGCGAGCCTTGACACCCCGATCCCCGGGGCTTGAAGAACACGCTATGTCGCCACCGAAGCTTATCCGCACCTGCTCGATCTGGCGCGCACTGGAGGTCGTGGGCGACACTTCCGTCCTGCTGATCATCGAGGCGGCCTGGATCGGCGCCCGGCGGTTCGACCAGTTCCGCGCCCGCACCGGCCTGTTGCAGACGCTGCTGAGCGATCGGTTGAAGCGGCTTGTGGCGGCGGACGTCTTCGAGAAGGTGCTCTACAGCGACAGTCCGCCCCGGTTCGAATATCGCCTGACCCGCAAGGGACGCGATCTGTACTGGCCGGCGCTCATGATGCTGCGGTGGGAGCGCCGGTGGGGCGCGCCAGAGGGCAAGCTGCAACTCCGGATGCGGCACCGCACCTGCGGCAAGGTCTTCGAGCCCGTGCCGACCTGCCTGAAATGCGGCGACGAGATCAGCGCCCGCGACGTGGACTGGACCGAGGGCCCGGGCGTTGGTTGGATGAGCGCCCGCTACAGCCGTCGGCGCCAGCAGCGGCACGCGGCCGAGGCGGCGTCCGGCCTGATGGTGGACGTGGCCCAGATCACCGGCGACCGCTGGGCCAGCCTGATCCTGCGCTCGATCTTCACCGGTCTGCGGCGCTTCGACGAGATCCACCGCGACACGGCGATGGCGACGAACATCCTGTCGGAACGTCTGTCCTGGCTGACAGCGCAGGGAGTGATCCGCGCGCATGAGCTGCCCGGGCGGCGGTCGGAATACCGGCTGACCGAGAAGGGGATCGACTACTACCCCGTGCTGTTGATGCTGCTGCAGTGGGGGGACAAGTACTATGTCTCGCCCGAGGGACCGCCGCTGCTGCTACGTCACAAGGCGGACGGCCACGATCTGGAGCCGGCGGTCACCTGCTCGTGCTGCAGCCAGCCGGTCGAGCCGCACGACGTCACCTTCGAGGTGATCGAGGCCGAACCCGCGCAGCGCCGCGCTCCGGCCGACCGGCAGATGGACGACGCCTGAACGGCGCGAGCCGCCGCCCGTTTCGGGGTCGGCGACCGCGCGATGTGGTTCACCTTGGCTAGAGCGCCAGCGCGCTCCGGCGACGTGAGCGGATGGCGGAACCGATCGCCCCGAAGCCGAGGATCATCATGGACCAGGTGGCCGGCTCCGGCACCCCGGCCGGGACCTGAACCCCGGCGGTACGTGTGGCGTCCAGCGTCAACTCGCTGACCACGAAATTCCCATTCTGGGCCCGGCCGGGACCGTTGGTCGGATAGCCCGCCTCGCTCTCATAGACGTTGAGGAAGACGCCCGTGACCGCCGCGAGGCTGTTGATCGTGCCGTTGATCGTATAAGCGTCGGTGTCTCCGCCGCCCGACGCGAAGACGCGCCCGGAATCGAAGGCGAGCGTCGAGCCCGTCAGGGAGCTTCCGCCTGTATAGGTCACCAGGGTCTGCGCGCTGCCCAGGGTCGGCGCAGCGTCGGTCGTGTAGCCGAAGCTGAACTCGCCGAGCATATGGCGCGAGCCCCAAAACTGATTGGCGACGAAGGTCAGGTCGTAGGTCCCCGCCGCCAGCGGGGTCGCCAGCACCAGGAGTGCGGACTGGCTCTGGGTTGTTCCGTCGCCGCCGTAGATGGCCCAGCCATAGCTATTGCTGCCGTCGAACATCGCCGTCGGGCTGAAGCCGCCCTGCGCGTAGGTGGCGTACCCTTGAGAGAAGGTCACCGGCGCAGCTGCCGCCGGTTGAGACAGGAGCGCCGCCGCCGCGACGCCCGCGAGAACCATCGAAAGTCGTTTCATCGAAAGCCCCATCCGAAGTTGTGACCCGCAGCGTGCGGCGGGTGAGGGGGCTGGCGCATCAGCCGATTGCATGACCCCCACGAGGCGAGCGCCTCGCCTGCAGCGGGAGGTTCGAGTGTCCGCGGCGGGCGAAGGAAGTCACTTTCATAACGATACTCGTTCGGCTAGGCTCCGTCTTAGACGAGGAGCGACATGGCATATCGCGTCATCCAGTGGGCGACCGGAGCGATGGGGAAGAGCTGCCTGCGGGCGGTCATCGATCATCCGGCAATGCAACTCGTCGGGCTCTATGTGTACGGCGACGACAAGGCCGGACGCGACGCCGGCGACATCGCCCGGCGGGCGCCGACGGGGGTGGTCGCGACGCGCAATCTGGACGAGATTCTGGCCCTTGACGCCGACGTGGTGATCCACGCCGCGCGCCTGGCGCCGCCCTACGGCTCGCACGACGCTGACATCCTGGCGCTGCTGGCCTCGGGCAAGAACGTCATCAGCATCAACGGCTACAGCCGGCCGGAGCATTGGCAGGGCGAGCGGCTGGCGGCGCTGCGAGCGGCCTGCGAGACCGGCGGCAGCAGCCTGATGGCGGCCGGCCTGAACCCGGGCTTCGCGGCCGAGCAGATCGCGGTCGTGGCGTCGGGGGTCTGTCAGGCCCTGGACCACATCGAGATCGTCGAGAGCGTCGACTGCCGGGCCGTCCGCAACCCGGACTATGTGTTCAAGGTGCTGGGCTTCGGCAGCGACCCTGCGAAGGTCGATCCCAACGATCCGGCCTGGGGCCCGGCCTCGTCGCTGAATGGCATGTACATGGAGGTGCTGTCGGCCATGGCCGAGCACCTGAAACTGTCGGTGGATCGCATCGAGACGGACCATGTGGTGCGCCCGGCCAGCGAAGATTTGCACATTGCGGCCGGACCGATCGCTGAAGGCGGGGTCAGCCATGTGAACTGGCGCTGGCAGGCCATCGCGAACGGTGTCCCGAAGCTGACGATGTCGATCCACTGGTACATGGAGGCGGCGCATCTGGACGAGCCGGAGCCGCCGCTCTGGCGTATCCACGTCACCGGCCAGCCGGGCGTGAAGATCGCGCTGGACCTGGAAAAACGCGCGGGGGACGCGACGCCGACCTCAGCCGAACAGCTCGGCGTCGCCGGCTTGGTGCTGAATGCGATTCCGGTCGTCTGCGCCGCCGCCCCGGGCGTGATCACCCGGCCGCTCGCCACGCCCTTCCGCGGAGACCTGGCGTGATGGGGCTTAGGGACCGGGTCGTGATCGTGACCGGAGCCGGCAAGGGCCTGGGTCGCGCCTACGCCCTGCACCTAGGGGCGCGGGGCGCGAAAGTGGTGGTTAACAACCGCTGGGCCGACCGAAGCGCGCCGTCGAGCGCCGAAGCGGTCGCGGCGGAAATCCGTGCGGCGGGCGGCCAGGCGGTCGCCAACACCGATCCCGCCGAAGCGCCGGAGACGGGACAGGCGCTTGTCTCGCTGGCCCTCAACAGCTTCGGCCGGCTGGACGCTGTGGTGTCCAACGCCGGCGTGCCCGAGACCAAACGGCTGCACCGCCAGACGGCAGAGGGCTTCCAGCGAATCTTCGACATCAACTTCTTCGGCGCCTTTCACCTGGTTCAGGCGGCGTGGTCCGTCCTGTCTGAGGCGCCGTCCGGCCGTATCGTGGTCAGCGCGTCCTCGGCGGGTCTGCACGGCGGCGACGGCATGGCGGCCTACGCCTCGTCCAAAGCGGCGCTGATCGGCCTCGTGCGCGGCTTGGCGGTCGAAGGCCGGCCCCGGAACCTGATGATCAACGCCATCGCGCCCTATGCGGTGACGGCGATGACCGAGCAGCATCTGGCGCCCGGTCTCGCCGAGCGGATGGACCCGGCGGCGGTGGCGCCGCTGGTGGCGTGGCTGGTCAGCCCTGACTGCGATGTCAGCGGCCAGGTGCTGGTGTCGGGCGCCGGACGGGTGCGGGCGGCCTTCTCGGTCGAGGGGCCGCCTGTCGCATTGGCCGAAGACCGCATCGGGGCGGCGGTGCGCGCGGCCATGACCGGCCAGCCTCGGGAGACCTATGCCGACGCCCACCAAGCCTTCACGGCCTTCATGGACGGACGCTCTGCGCTGGCGGCGGACTGAGTTCACTTGTATAAACGGACTGACAAGGCCGGGTGCGGCCGAGCGAGGAAACCATGACCTATATTCTCGGTGGCTGGCAGTCGGACTTCTCCCAGAACTGGGCGCGCCGGCAGATGGATTTCGCGGACGCCTTCGCCGAGGTGGTGGGTGAGGGGCTGGCCGCCGTCGACCTGGAGCCTAAGGACATCGACACCGGCCACGTCGGCAACTTCGTGGGCGAGCTGTTCGGCGGTCAGGGTCTGCTGGGCGGGTTCTTCGGTCTGGTGCATCCGGACTTCGACGGCATGCCGACGTCGCGGCATGAGGCCGCCTGCGCATCGGGCAGCATCGCCATCCTCGCGGCGACCGCCGAGATCGAAGCCGGCCGCTACGACACCGCCTGCGTCGTTGGGCTGGAAATGATGCGCAACGTGTCGGGTCAGCAGGCGGCGCAGAACCTCGGCGCGGCGGCCTGGACGGGTCACGAGCTGCAGGACGCGACCTATCTCTGGCCGCGCGCGTTCTCCGACCTGGGCGAGGAGTACGACCGCCGCTGGGGCCTAAAGTACGAGCACCTGATGCGGATCGCGGAAATCAACTTCGCCAACGCCAAGAAGAACCCCAACTCTCAGACCCGGCAGTGGGCGTTCAACGACAAGAGCTTCACGGCCGACGACGAGGCCAACCCGGTGATCGAGGGCATGATCCGCAAGAACGACTGCGGCCAGGTCACCGACGGGTCCGCCGTGGTGTTCCTCGCCTCGGAGAAGGCGGCGCGCGAGTACGCCGACAAGCGGGGAATCCCGCTGGAGAGCCTGCCGCGCATCAAGGGCTGGGGCCACACCTCGGCGCCGATCAGCTACGACCGGAAGGTCCGGGCCAGCGAGGGGCAGCCTTACGTCTTCCCGCGGGTGAAGCAGGCCATCGACGCGGCGCGGAGCCGCGCGGGCGTCACCGACATCGCCCAGCTGGACGCCGTCGAGACCCACGACTGCTTCACGACCACCGAGTACATGGCCATCGAACACCTCGGCCTGACCGCGCCGGGCGAGGCCTGGAAGGCGGTTGAGGACGGCTCCATCGAAATGGGCGGCCGCCTGCCCATCAATCCGTCGGGCGGGCTGATCGGCCTGGGCCACCCTGTCGGGGCCACCGGCGTGCGCATGACGCTGGACGCCTTCAAGCAGGTGACCGGCAAGGCCGGCGACTATCAGGTCGAGGGCGCCAAGACGGTGCAGACCCTGAACATCGGCGGCTCGACCACCACGACCGTCAGCCTCGTCGTCGGCGTCTGACCATGGCCGACAGCGCCGCCGTCACCGCGCCGCCGGCGCCGTTCCGTGAAGCCAAGCTGCTGCCGGTCGATCTGGATATCGAGCGGCGTGCGGACGGGACGATCCTGATCACATCGAAGGCGCCCCTCCGCGCCTACGAGGCGAACATTCCGGCGGCTTTCGCGGCCCGCGCGGCGGTGTCGGGTGAAAAGCCGGCGCTGGCGCGGCGCGGCGCAGATGGCGAATGGGCGTTCACGTCGTTCGCCCAGCTCAAGCGGGACATGGACGCCGCCACCCAATGGCTGATGGATCAGCCGCAGGCGGGTCCGGTCCTGGTGCTGGCTGGCAACACACCAGCCTTCGCGGTGATGAGCTTCGCTGCGCAGGCCAGCGGCCGGGCGGTCTGTCCGGTCAGCACCACCTACGCGGCGCTGGGCGGCGACTACGGCCGGCTGGCGCATGTGATCGCGAAGGTGAAGCCAGGCGTGGTGTTCGCCGAGGACAGCGCCATGGCCGCTGGCGCCCTGAATCATCTCGACCTGGGCGGCGCGGCCATCGTCACGACCGATCCGAGCCGGCTGACCAAGCCCGCGACGGCCTATGCTGACATGCTTGGCACGGCGCCCACGGAGGCGGTCGCGCAGTCTATCGCTGGACTGAACCCGCAGGACCGCGCGGCCCTGATGCTGACCTCAGGCTCCACCGGCCTGCCCAAGGTCGTGCCGATCACCTTCGACAATCTCGCGGCCAACAGCGCCCAGTGCCAGCAGACCATCGGCGAGGCCGCCGGCTGGCACGATGTCATGCTGGACTGGTTGCCCTGGCACCACGCGGCCGGCGCTTTTGTGCTGCGGACCACACTGCTGGAGGGAGGTACGCTCTATATCGACGACGGCAAGCCGGCCCCGGGCCTGTTTGAGACCTCGATCCGCAACCTGCGCGAAATCCCCGTCAGCTATTTCAACAATGTTCCCCTGGGCTACACCATGCTGGTCGAGGCGCTGGAGACCGATCCGGTGCTTCGGGCGACGTTCTTCCAGAAGATGCGCCTGATGCTGTACGGCGGCGCGGGGCTGTCTCAGTCGGTGTACGACCGCCTGCAGGCCGCCGCTGTCGCCGAAACCGGCCACCGGATCATGATGACCAGCGGCTATGGCATGACCGAGACCGTTTCGGCCTTCATGGTCATCCACTTCGAGACGGACAAGGTCGGCATCGGCCTGCCGGCGCCCGGCACGACCGTGAAGCTGGCGCCGTCCGGCGATCGGTATGAAGTGCGCGCTCGGGGTCCGAACGTCACCACCGGCTACCTGGACGACCCGGAAAAAACCGCCGCGGCCTTCGATGAGGAAGGGTTCTACCGGACCGGCGATCTGGCGGTGTTCCACGATCCCGAGGATCCGACCCAGGGGCTGGCGTTCGCCGGCCGGGCGGCCGAGGAGTTCAAGCTCTCAAGCGGGACTTGGGTCTATGGCGGCGCGCTGCGGGACGGCCTGATCAAGGCGCTGTCGCCGTTAGTGCTGGACCTGGTGCTCTGCGACGATAGCCGGCCCTATCTGGGGGTGATGCTGTGGCCGACGGCGGGCGCGGACCCAGGCGAGATCGCCCGGCGGCTGGCCGCGTTCAACGCGGAGCAACACGGCGGCGCGGCGCGGGTAAAACGGGCGTTGCTGCTGAGCGAGCCGCCCAGCGCCAACGCTCATGAGATCTCGGACAAAGGCACCATCAACCGGCGCGCCGTGATCGACCGTCGCGCGGCGGAGGTGGAGCGCCTCTTCGCGGAGACGCCCGATCCCGCCGTCATGGTGCTCGGCTAACGCTGAGTGTGGGGCGTCCAGGCGGCGCCCGACTCGGCGTAGTCGGCGCTGAACCAGCGCGGATAGCCGTGCAGGGTCTGGCCGCCATCCACCAGGATCTCGGCGCCGGTGACGTAGCCGGCGTCGTCCGAGCAGAGGAACGCCGCCATCCGGGCGATGTCCTCAGGCTTGCCCAGCCGCCCGACCGGGGTGTTGGCGAGCGCATCGGCGCGAACCGCCGGATCGTCGATCAGGGACTGGGTCATGGCGGTCTCGATGACGCCGGGCAGGACCAGGTTCACCCGGATCCGCCAGACGCCCAGCTCGGAAGCCAAGGACTTCGCCAGCATCCGCACGCCGGACTTTGACGCCGCGTAGGCGCCCAGCAGATCGCAGATGTTGGTGGCGGCGGTGGACGCGTTCATGACGATGGCGCCGCCGCGTCCGCCGTCGCGCATCAGCCGTGCCGCGCCCTGGGCCATCAGGAAGCCGCCGTTCAGGTTGACGTCGATGTGCTTGCGCCACTGGTCGTAGGGCAGGTCGATCAGGGCCCCGTACCGGCCGTAGCCGGCGTTGACGAAGGCGGCGTCCAGACGCCCGAACCGCGCGGCGATCGCAGCGAACAGAGCGGCGACCGCCTCGGGATCGGTCTGGTCGCAAGGGTGGGCCAGGACTTGGCCGCCGGCCTCCGCGACCGCTGATGCGACCAGTTCCAGCGCGTCAGCGCGTCGATCGGTGACGACGACGTCTGCGCCGCCGCGGGCGAAGGCCGCCGCCGTGGCCGCGCCGATATCTCCCGCCGCGCCGGTGATCAGCGCGGTCTTGCCGGTGAAGGCGCCCATGTCGTTCCTGCTCCCGCGGCCGCTTGTGCGGCGCATGCACCCACGATAACTTGCATAGAGAGACTGTCAAACCGCCCCGGCGCTTCGTGCCCCGGAGGACGGACCGTGGGGGACGAGACATGCCGGACTATGTGGTGGTGTTGGCGATCAACGCCTTGGTGATCCTGGGCCTGTTCGTATTGGCCTGGGCGATCTGCGTCGCCCAGCGGGACGTCACGCCTGTCGACAGCCTTTGGGGTCTGGGCATGGGCGTCGTCGCGATCTCGACCTTCCTGCAGACGGGCGGCGGGACCGAGCGCCGGGTGGTGCTGACGGTCATCTGCGTCGCCTGGGCGCTGCGGCTTGGCGGCTACATGCTCTGGCGCTGGCGCGACCATGGGCCGGACGGGCGCTATGTGCGGATGCTGGACAAGGCCAAAGCCGAGCGCGGCTGGGGCTATGGCTACGCGGCGTTCCGCCTGGTGTTCCTGCTGCAGATGCCGCTGCTGTGGCTGGTGTGCCTGCCGGTGCAACTGGGGCAGGTCGCGGCCGAACCCGCGGCGTTGGGCGTGGTGGGCTGGATCGGGGCGGGTCTGGCCCTGTTCGGCCTGGCCTTCGAGAGCCTCGCCGACTGGCAGCTCGTGCGCTTCAAGAAGAACCCGGCCAACGCCGGGAAGGTCCTGGACAAGGGACTGTGGCGCTACACGCGCCACCCCAACTACTTCGGCGACGCCGTCGTCTGGTGGGGGCTGTGGCTGGTGGCCGCCGAGACGACGCCCGGCCTCTTCGCGGTCATCGGTCCGGCCTATCTGGTGTTCACCCTGACCCGCTGGAGCGGCGTGCCGACGGTCGAGGGGCGGTTGAAGCGCCGCAAGCCGGATTACGAGGACTACATGCGCCGCACCTCCGGCTTCTTCCCGTGGCCGCCCAAGCCGCCGGAAGCCGCCTGACCATGCCGTTCCCCGCCCATATCGCCGAGCGGCTGCGACTGCCGGCCATCGCCGCGCCGATGTTCCTCGTCTCCGGCGTCGACATGGTGCTGGCGGCCTGCAAGGCCGGCATTATCGGGTCATTTCCCGCCAACAACGCTCGGACGCTCGAGGAGCTCGACGCCTGGATGGGGCAGATCAACGCGACCCTGCCGGCCGACGCGCCGCCGTGGGCCGTCAACATCATGGTCCACCGCTCCTACGCCCGCTGGGAAGAGGAGATGGAACTGGTGCTCAAGCACCGGCCGCCCATTGTCATCACCGCCCTGGGCAGCCCCAGCGCCATCGTCCAGGCGATCCAGTCGTACGGCGGGCTGGTCTATGCAGACGTCAATTCCCTGACCTTCGCGCACAAGGCGGCCGCGACGGGCGTGGATGGCCTGATCCTGGTGGCCTCCGGCGCCGGCGGGCATACGGGCCCGATCTCGGGCTTCGCCTTCGCCCCGGCGGTGCGCGAGTGGTTCCCCGGCACGATCGTTCTGGGTGGCGGCATCGGCAGCGGGCGCGCGATCCGCGCCGCGCAGATGCTGGGCGCCGATCTCGCCTATCTCGGCACGCGGCTGATCGCCTGCGAGGAGAGCCTGGCGGTCCCGGACTACAAACAGATGCTGGTCGAGGCCGACGCCGAGAGCATCGTCACCTCCGCGGCGCTCACGGGCATTCCGGCGAACTGGTTGAAGCCCAGCCTGACCGCCGCCGGCTACGACGCCGAAGGCCTGAAGGGGCGCGCCGAGATCAACCTGGGACGTCCGGAGGAGGCGGCCAAGCGCTGGCGCGACGTCTGGGCGGCCGGGCAGGGGGCTGGCGAGGTCAAGACGATCGAGCCCATGAGCGCCATCGTCGACGCCCTGGCTGACGACTATGCACGCGCGGGACAGATGGCTTGAGGATTTCCGCGGTCCTTGACATGGGCGGTGCGTGACCGAAGGGTCCGCCGCTCCCGACCTCCGAGGCGCCATGGCCGACTCCAGCCGTACCGACACCCAGGAACCGGCGCTGGCCACCCAGCTCGTTCAGGCCAACTCCGCGACCCGCGCGCTCAACATCCTGGGCGACCGCTGGACGCTGATGATCCTGTACCTCGCCTTTCAGCGGGTCCGGCGTTTCGATGAGTTCCAGGGTCGTATCGGCCTGGCCCGCAGCCTGCTGATTGACCGTCTGCGCCGGCTGACGGCGGTCGGGATCTTCGAGAAGGTGCGCTACCAGGAACGGCCGGCCCGCGACGAGTACCGCCTGACCGCCATGGGGCAGGATCTCTACAGCCTGGCGCTCAGCATCATCCGCTGGGAGAAGCGCTGGTTCTACGACGCCGCCAATCCGGCGCACCGGCTGATGCACAGCTGCGGCAAGGTCTTCACGCCGGAATGCCGGTGCGGCCACTGCCGCGCCCTGGTCAGCCCGCGCGATGTCTATGTGGAGGACGGGCCGGGCGCGGAGTTCGAGCCCTCGCCGCCGCCCCGCGCGCAACGCCGCTCGATCGTCCCGGCGGGCGATCTGAACCAGGGCAATCCGATGCTGGACCGCGCCTTCCAGGTGCTGGGGGATCGCTGGACCAGCCATGTGATCGCCGGTGCCTTCATGGGACGGCGCCGGTTCAACGATTTCCAGAACGCGCTGGGTGTCGCGCCGAACATTCTGTCGGACCGCCTGACGCGGCTAACCAACCTGGGCGTGCTGCGGCGCGAGCTTTACCAGCAACGCCCCGACCGCTGGGAGTACCGGCTGACGGACGAGGGCCGAGACCTCTATCCGCTGCTGGCGGAGCTGAACCGGTGGGGCGACAAATGGCTGGCGACGAAGGGCCCGCCGCTGATCACCTACCACCGGGCGTGCGGTCACGTGCTGGAGCCGATCATGACCTGCGACAAGTGCGGGCAGGAGGTGACGGCGCTGAGTGTGACGCCCGGCTGACGGCTATTTCGCCAGCGGCCGGTCCAGCATTTCCCTGACCTCGGCGGACATCGGCTTGCCGGCCTTCATGTCGGCGCTGATGCGGCCGTCGAAGTACTCGCGCCACTCGCTGACCAAGGCGCCGCGGAATTTCAGGCTACCGGCGTAGGGGATGGCGACGTGCTGGCCGGTGACGAGGTCGAACTCGTCGACACCTTCCATGAACAGCCGGTCGGCGGACTCCGCATAGTCGAAGATCCGCCACGTGTTGCTGCCCGGCTTGATGGCCGCCTTCATGTTGGTCAGGGCCGCGCGCATGGCGGCCTTGCCCTTGATTGCGGGAGCGTAGCCGGATGAATTGCGCCAGACGATGTCGTCGGTGACGCAGGCGAGCACACCCTCGATGTCCTGCGCCTTCCAGGCGGCGATGATCGTCTCGAGAACCGGGTACAGGCGCGGCATGGGGGACTCCTTCGCGAAGGCGGGGGTTGCGGCGAGGGCGCCGGCGGCGGCGATCAGGGTGCGACGGTCGAGGGACATTGGCGAGATCAGGCTCCCGTCGGACGGTCGAGCAGTTCCAGCACCTGCCGGGTGAGCGGCGCGCCAGTCTTCTGTTCGGCGGCGACGCCCAGATCCACGTAGTCGCGCCAGCCGACGATCAGGTCGCCCCGAAAGTCCAGAACGCCGGCATAGGGCGTGGCGACACGGTGACCGTCGGTGGTGGTGTAGTCATCGACGCCTTCGAGGAAGAGCCGGTCGCCCGTCTCGGACCAGGCGAACACCCGCCACTGGATGCCGTGCATGTCGGCCTGGAACCGCGTCAGCAGCTTGCGGGCGGCGGCCTTGCCACGAACGGGCGGCATCGCCGCCGCGGCGTAGTGCCAGACGATCTCGTCGTCCATGAAGGTGAGGACGCGCTCGATGTCCTTGGCCTGCCAGGCCTGGATCACCTGTTGAAAAATGGCGTAGCAGCGCCCCATCACCGAACTCCGAACACAAGAGACGCCGAGCGGCGCGAGCCGCCCGGCGTGAGACTTAGAACGCGGCGGACAGCTCGATGCCGTAGGTCCGCGGCGCGCCGAACGAGGACATCTCTTCCTGGAAGAAGGCGATGATGTTCGTGCGGTAGACGGTCTTGCCGATGTTCTTGGCGTAGACCGAGACATTCCAGGCGCTGTCCGGCGGGGTCAGGGTGACCCGGCCATCGAGGGTGCCGTAGCCGTCTTCCCAGGTGGTGTTCTCCGGGGCCCAGGGCATTTTGCCCTGATAGCGATAGCTCAGACGGGCCGACAGCGCGTCTTCCCAGGAGCCGACGCTGGTGGTGGCTTCCGCGCCGATGGCGCCCTGCCAGCGCGGCGTGCGCTGCATCCAGTTCCCGGAATTGTCGACGCCGGCGAAGACGAACCGGTCGTAGGTGCCATGGACATAGCTGCCGCTGGCCCAGGTGCGTAGCCAGCTGGTCGGCACGAACTGGACGTCGGTCTCGATCCCCTTGATCGTCGCGCCGGGGGCGTTGCTGATCACGTTGCAGAGGCACGAGGCCAGGGTCTGCTGAACCTGGAGATTCTTGTACTCCATGTAGAACACGGCGGTGTTCCAGCGAACGCGGCGGTCAAACAGCTCGGTCTTGTAGCCGACCTCGTAGTTGGTGACCGTCTCCGGATCGTACGGGGTCTGAGCCGCGAAGGCGTTGGACGCGCTGTTCTGGAAACCACCGCCCTTGAAGCCCTTGGAGACCGTCGCGTAGGCCATGCTGGCGTCGCTTGGGGTCCAGCGCAGCGTGGCTTGCGGCGTCAGCTCCTTCCAGGAGTCACCATAGGCTGTGGCGAAGTTGGTGGTCAGCGGCGTCAGCGGGGCGGTGTCGTTGGGGTTCAGGCGGTCGCCCGTCGCCACGATGATGCCGCGCTGGAAGCCGTACTTCTTGTCCTTGGTGTAGCGGGCGCCGACCTCGAGCTTGAGGTCCTCAGTGATCTTGAAGCCCACCTGCGCGAAGGCGGCGATGTCGCGATTGTTGCCATGGTCGTCCCAGTGGCTCTCGCCCGACAGGGTCGGCAGCACCGTCGATTCACCCCAGTAGCGGTTGTACTGGTGGACGTTGGACTTCTGGTAGTAGGCGCCGACGATCCAGTCGAAGCGGCTCTCGGTGTTGGTGGAGGCCAGCCGGACTTCCTGCGAAACCTGGTTCACACCTTCGATGAAGTTCACCGGCTCGGCGAACAGCAGCGGGGCGGCCACGTTGAAGCCGTTGGCCGGGCCGAGGCCCGTCTGATCGTACAGCGTGAACGAGTGGTTGTGACGGTAACCGGTGATGCTGGACAGCCGCACGTTCTCAGCGACGTCCTTATCGACCTTGATGATGATGTTGTAGGTCTCGTGCCGGGCGCCCTGGGGCGTTGGCGCGCGATCGCCCTTGAACGTCGGCCAGATCGGCAGGCTCTCGGTGCGCTTCAGGCCGCCGGGCCGCAGGGCGGCGATCAGGGCGCGGGTGCCGGACCAAGGGGTGAAGCTGGCGGGCAGGGTGGTGCTCTTCAGACCGACGCGGTGGACGCCGTTGTTGCTGTCCTTGGAGTAGTCGACGTTCAGGCTGGCCCGCAGGTCCGAGCCTTCCGGCGCATAGGCGAGCTGAATGCGCGCCTGCCGGGAGTTCAGGTTCTCCAGATCGACGTTGTGCAGGATGTCCTGATAGTAGCCGCCACGATTGATGGTCTGGAACGAAACGCGGCCCGCCAATTCCGAGGTGATCGGGCCGGTGATGTAGCCGTTGGTTTGCTGCAGGTCATAGTTGCCGAGCGTGACCGTCATCCGGCCCGAGGCGTCGAAGCTGGGCGCATTGCTGATGATGTTCACCGCGCCGCCGGCGACGTTCTTGCCAAGCAGCACGCCCTGGGGGCCGCGGACCACTTCCACCCGGGCCACATCGTAGAAGGCGGAGTTCAGGTTACCAGCGCGGCTGACGTAGACGTCGTCCACGAAGGTCGAGACCGACTGGTCGGCGGTGGGCGAGCTCAGGCGGGTGTTCACGACCCCGCGGATGTTGATCTCGCTGGACTGGGGCGAGTTCGCGGTGAACGAAATGCCGGTCATGTTGTGGGCCAGATCCTCGATGCTGAGGACCCGATCCTTGGCCAGGTTGGCGCCGGTGATGGCGGTGATCGCGAGCGGCGCGGTCTGGACGTTCTCTTCGCGCTTCTGGGCGGTGACCAGCACCTCTTCCAGCTGCGGGCCCGGCGCGGCGTCCTTGTCCGCGGCCATGGCTGGCATAGCCAGAGCCATTCCCGCGACCAGCGCGATGCAAGACGTGGTGTCCTTGAGATTCACGTTTGGTCTCCCCCTTAGATCCGGCGGACGCGTTTGGCGTCTCGACCCATGTTTCGTCCCGCCTGCCGCGGGTTTTTAAGAACGGTCCCCGGCCGACGAGCGCCCGGGAAAACTTATCATCCCGAGGATCAGGTCATATCCGCGGTCATTGCGGCTGATACGCCGGGCTGGAGTCTCTCTGCCGCGCCGCCAGCGGATTATCATCACCTGTGGACGGTGAGCGCTGTTGGCGCCGGGTCTGGTCTTGGCGAGCGAAACGCGTGTTTGATTTTCGTCTCGTCAAGCAAGTCACCCAGCGTCGGCGTTGTCAAAGTCCTCCCAAATGGCTGCCGCCGAAGGGATCTTGGCCGTCGCCTCGACTCCTCTGGACACAGCTTGCCAACAGTAGGTACCGTTATGCAAGTGAATTTGACGTGGGCGGCCTGACCCCGGGCCGCGCAGGGCAATCAGTCAGCGGAGAAGAAGATGGCGGCAGGTCTCTCGGACGAACAGAAGACTGCGAAGGGTCGCGAAATGGCCGCCGCCTGGAAAGCTATGGACTGGCGAAAGGTCGCCGACATGTTCACTCCGGACGGCGTGCTGCATTCCATGATGGTCGAGCCGATCGTGGGGCGCGAGGCGGTCTACAAGCGCGTGTCGGGCCTGGGCGACGGCCTGGAATCCATCACCCTCAACATCAGCCACATGGGCGTGATCGACGGCGTTCTGTACATGGAGCGAGTGGACGAATTCGTGATCCGCGGCCGCGCCGGATCGGCGCCGGTGGTCGGCGTCCTGGAGTTCGACGGCCCCCTGATCAGCGTCTGGCGTGAGTACTACGATCGTGCCCACCTCCTGAAGAACATGGGGCTGGCCGAAGACTTCGACCAGAAGACCCGATAGCGGGGCGGCGCCGGGCCAGGCCCGGCGCCGTCGCCTAGCGTCCGTGTGCGCGCAGGGCGCCGGACTGGGCGCTGTCGATGTACTCGTCCAGGCGGACGATCAGGCCATCCTTCATCCGGATGACGCAGCAGGCGTCCATCTTCCACTTCGTGCCGTCGGGCAGGGTGGCTTCCAGCACATGCTGCTGCAGGAAACCGTCCGAAAGCGCTTCCCGACGGATCACCCGGTAGTTCCGGTCGGGCAGGGTGCGAATGAACCAGTCCAGGACCTTCATGTTCTGGTCCACGGTCTGCTCGATGCCGTCGTTGTTGTGCCAGAGCTTGGCGTCGGGCGCGTAACAGGCGCGCACCGCGTCCACGTCGCCACGTTGGATGGCGCCGACGAAGCGCTCGGCGAAGTCGAGATAGTCTTGGGGCGTCATCGGAGATCCTTCGCTCAGCGGCCGGTGGTGACGCGCTCGCCGGACAGCGAGCGGCGCATCTGCAGTTCGAGACCCTTCGGATCACGCGCCAGATTGGCGCGCACCTCGATGGCCATGTAGTCGGTGTCGACCTCGCCTTCGCCGCGGCGGATGGCCTTCAGGCCGGCCTGGGCGATGGTGTCGGGCGTCTCCTTGGCGCCTTCGACGTGGCTGGCCATGCGGGTGTCGACCGAGCCGACGATCAGGGCCGTGACGCTGGTGTTCTGCGGCGCCAGTTCGGCCCGTAGGCAGGTGGACATGGCGCGGCCTGCGAACTTCGAGGGGCTGTACCCGCCCATGCCCGGCACGGCCACGATGCCGCCGGCGGACAGCACGTTGGCGATGGCGCTTTCCGGATGCTTCGCCAGGATCGGCGCAAAGGCGCGGCACATGGCCAGCGGTCCGAAGTAGTTTGTCTCCATCTCCGCGCGGACGGCCGACATGTCGGGCGCCTTCAGCAGGGTCTGCATGGCGAACAGGCCGGCGTTGTTCACCAGGATGCTGACGTCCTGGCACTTGGCGGCCGCAGCCTCGATCTGCTCGGGCTTGCCGACGTCGAGTTCGACGGCGACCACGCGACCCTGGCCCTCGTCGACAAGATGCTGGGCGTTGGCGACGTCGCGCGCGCCGACGTAGACCTTCGCGGCCCCGGCCGCGAGGAAGGCGCGTACGAAGGCTTCCCCAATGCCGCGATTGCCGCCCGTGACCAGGGCGACGCTACCTTTGATTTCCATCCCGACGTCTTCTTGTTTTGATGAGGTTGCAGAGAAAGGCGGGCCGTCAGCCCATCGGTGGGATCTGGCCGTCCCGGATAAAGGCCCGGTCGGCCCAGACGCTGTGCGTGCCGCTGGAGATCTTGTGCGGCAGGGCGATGCGCACGACGGGACCGGCCGCGAAGTTCTTGCAGTCGACCAGGATGCACTCCGAGGTCTGACGGTTCTCGTCGATGATGAAGCTGACCAGGTAGCCGTCGTCTTCATCCTTGGCGCCGATGCGCGGCACGAAGGGGCTCTCGCTGGCGAACCGGCCTTCGGGCAGGTCCAGCGCCCAGGACTCGCCGGTTTGCAGGTCGTGCTTCACGAAGCCGTTGAACAGGAACCAGCCGGGCTTGGTCCGGGTGGAGTAGGCGTAGCGATAGGGCCGGCCGGCATAGCGCTGGTTGAACATCCCGAACTCCAGCACGCGGTCGTCCATGTGATGCTCGCGTGTCTCGCCGGTCTTCAGGTTGAAGCGCCAGCGATGCAGCTTCGGCAGGAAGCTGTGCTCATCGACGAAAGCCATCATGTGCCCGTAGCCATCCGGCGCGTCGGCCAGGGGACGGGGGGTCGGCTTCTCCTGGAAATAGCCGTCCATGACGATCTCGTCGCCGTCTTCATAGGCGTTGAGGAAGTGCAGGATGTAGGTGGGATCGGCTTCGAACCACTTGATATCGCTGGTGTCGCCGTAGCGCGGGATCACGGCGAAGCGGGATGGCAGGCCTCGATGCTCGCGCACGGCATGCACGTTGCGCTTCAGCAGATCCTCGTCCCAGAACACGGGCAGGTCGTTGAGGATCGAGTAGTTCTTCGTGAACGCCATGTCGTGCGGCAGCCGTGGGCCGGGCAAGGGCACCGGCACGTAATGGACCAGCTTGCCGGTCTTATCGACGACGCCGTAGTGCATGTAGGGGGCGTGCTTCGAGTAGTTGAAGAACAGGAGTTCGCCCGTCGCCTCGTCGATCTTGGTGTGGGCCGAGACGCCGTCCAGCGGACCCCAGCTGGCGACGCCGCCCTGCTCCAGGGTTTCGGGGTCGAGCCAATAGGCCTCGCCGCACTGGTAGAAGGTGGAGACGATCCGGCCGCCGTGGACCACCACGTCGGTGCTGGAGGCGTCCTTGAGGCCGCCGTGCGCGCCGAACCCCGGGCGCAGCGACACTTCGGCGCCGTCCATCAACCCGCCCCAAAGGGATTGCCCAGCCTCCTGCTCAGCCTGGAAGCCGCGGGTGCGCACGAAGCGGTTGCGATAGTCGGCGCGGCCGTCCTTGAAGCTGATCATGTGGATCATCCCGTCGCCGTCGAAGGGATGATACCGGCCCAGCGGCTGGTGGACGGGGTTCTCGGTATTGCGGACGTAGACGCCGTCGATGTCCGTCGGGATCGCGCCCTCCAGAACCTCCAGGTCCTCGGCGTTGACCTCCTCGTGCAGCGGCGTCCACGCCCCGTTCATGTAGGGGTGGTTGCTGGGTCGCAGGCTGACCTCGACCGGGGGCAGGCGCTCCATCTTCATCAGAGCTCTCCGAGACTCGTTGCGGCGGTCGCCGGACCGCCCTGGACTTCAACCTACCATCATGGTCTTGTTGTGCAAGTGACCTGATGGATCGACGCCCCACAAGAGGGCCTGGAGGGAAAATGACGCGTATTCTGAGCGTGCTGGCGATGCTGCTGGCCATGGCGATGGCTCCGGCGCCGGCCTCGGCCGCGGACACCGATCAGGCCAAGCTCGCCGTCGCCCGTGAGATGATCGCCGCCTGGAAGGCCGCCGATTGGCGCAAGGTCGGCGACCTGTTCGCGGAGAAGGGCGTGCTGCGCTCGATGATGATCGAGCCGGTGACCGGTCGCGAGGCGATCTATCAGCGCATCGCCGCGCTGGGGAAAGGCGCGCCGGACGGGGTGGTCCTGGACGTGGCGCACATGGGGGTGATCGACGGCCTGGTGTTCATCGAGCGCACCGACCGCTTCGTCTACAACGGCAAGCCGGGGTCGGTGCCGGTGGTCGGCGTCCTGGATATCCGCGACGGCAAGGTTCAGGAATGGCGCGAGTACTACGACCGCGCCGAACTGCTCCGCGCCCTGGGCGCTAGCGAGAAGTAGTTCAGGCCACCCGTTCCAGCACCATCGCAGCCCCAACGCCGACGCCGCCGGTAGCCACCACCAGGCCGGTATCGGCGTTCAGCTGCGCCATGTCGTCCAGCAGGGTCGTGGTCAGCACGGCCCCGGTGGCGCCCATGGGGTGGCCCATCGCCAGATGGCCGCCGTTCGGGTTCACCCGCGCCATGTCGGGCTGGAAATCCCGCTCGAACAGGACGGGTGCGGCGGCAAACGCCTCCATGAACTCGACAGCTCCGACGTCCTGCAGCGACAGGCCGGCGCGTTGCAGCACCTGGGTCATGGCCCGGAAGCCGGCGGTCAACTGCATCACGTGATCGTCCGCCGCCTCCGCGACCGCACGGATGCGCGCCAGTGGCGTCAGTCCGTGGCGTGCGCCGGCCTCACGCGAGCCGACCAGCAGCAGCGAGGCGCCGTCCGAGATGGGCGGGCAGTGGGCGACGGTGTGCAGATGCTGGACCGCACCGATCTCGGGTTTGTGCGCCAGCAGGATATCGTCAAACCCAGCGCCGCCTGGCGCGGCGAACACCGGACCCAGGCGCGACAGGGTGGCGCCGTCGCCGAAGTCGCGGATGTTTTCGTCGCGCGCCAAGGCGACCGTGCCGTCGTCGGCTTCGATGGGGATGACCCGCTGGTCATAGAAACCGGCGTCCCAGGCCTGGGTGGCGCGGCGGTGCGAGCGCAGGACGGCGGCGTCCATCTCCGCCCGCGTCAGCCCCTCACGGGTCGCCAGCAGATCGGCCGCGACGCCCACCGGGGCCCATCCCATGGACCCGGCCAGATCCATGTCCGCGTAGTAGTCCGCCTGGTCGGCCAGGAAGACGACCCGCGACATGCTCTCCACGCCCCCGGCCAGGACGAGGTCGGCCTGACCGCTCGCCACCCGGCGCGCGGCGTCGGCGAGCGCGCTCAGGCCCGAGACGCAGAAATTGTTGATGGTCAGGCAGGCCATGGCGTCGGGGAGGCCGGCCTGGATCCGGGACGCCAGAGCGATATGGCCACCCTGTCCGCCCACCTGGGTCACGCAGCCCAGGGTCAGATGCTCGGCCGCATGGACCGCCGGGGCGCCGTTCCGCCGCTCCAGGGCGCGGACCAATTGCCCGACCAGTTGCGCCGGGGTGAAACGCGCCAGGCTGCCGTCGGGCCGCCCCTTGCCCCGGGGGGTCCTGACGGCGTCATAGATGTAGACCGACATGCTGTTCCCGCGACATCCGCTCTCGATGAGTGAGTCTTGTAAGCGAAGTCACCCGCGCTGCGGAAGTCGGTGGATGATCGGCGATGGTCATTTGCGGGGTCGGCGGTCGCCGGAGCCGAGGCGAACTTTCGTAATGTCGCCCAGATCGGTGTAAAGGGCCCCGATCAAGAGATCTGAGTTGCGGCAAGGTGCAGAAAGACCAATCCCATAGGCTGTCCGTGGCCCCCATGATGGACTGGACCGACCGGCATTGCCGGGTCTTCCATCGCGGGCTGACGGCGCGCAGCCTGCTTTACACGGAGATGCTGACCACCGGCGCGGTGCTGCACGGCGACCGGGCGCGGCTGCTGGCGTTCTCGGACGCGGAGCATCCGGTGGCGCTGCAGCTGGGCGGATCGGATCCGGCGGACCTGGCGGCGGCTGCGCGCTTGGGCGAGGCCGAGGGTTACGACGAGATCAACCTGAATGTCGGCTGCCCGTCGGATCGGGTGCAGTCCGGCCGGTTCGGCGCTTGTCTGATGCGCGAGCCGGAGCTGGTGGCCGAGTGCATGGCGGCCATGGGGGCGGCGGTGAAGGTCCCGGTGACCGTGAAGTGCCGGATCGGTGTCGACGATCAGGATCCCGAAGAGAGCCTGTTCCGGCTGGTGGAGCTTTCGGCCCAGGCCGGGGTGAAGCTGTTCGTCGTTCACGCCCGTAAGGCGCTGCTCAAGGGCCTGTCGCCCAAGGAGAACCGGGACGTTCCGCCGCTGAACTATCCGCTGGTCTGGCGCCTCAAGCGGGAACGGCCGGACCTGACGATCGTGATCAATGGCGGGATCGGCTCGCTGGATGAGGCGGCGGAGCATCTGACCCACGTGGACGGGGTGATGCTGGGGCGCGCGGCCTATCACACGCCGGGGATCCTGGGGGAGGTCGACGCCCGCCTGTTCGGTGAGGGCGATGCCATCGATCCGATCGCGTCGGTCGAGGCTTACAAGGAATATGTGGCGGCCGAGTTGGCGCGGGGCACGCACTTGGCGGCCATGACACGCCACATCCTGGGGCTATTCCACGGGCGGCCTGGCGCGCGAGCGTGGCGCCGGATCCTGACGGTCGAGGGCGTGAAGCCGGGCGCGGGGCTGGAGGTCATCGACCGGGCCCTGGCCGCGGTGACGTCAGGGCTCGAAGCGCAGGGTGTCGCGGGTGGCCTCGAAGCGGGTGAGGCGGCCTAGGTAGCTCATCCCCAGCAGCGAAACGTCGAGGCCCTCGGAGACGACAAGCGCCTGGACGTTCTCGAGCCTGGCTCCGTTGATTGAAACTGACGCCAGGGTCACGGCGGCCGCCCGCGCATTGCCGCCAGCGGTGGTGACGTTGTGGCCGTACTTCAGGTCGGCGGGCTTGATGCCCAGCTTCTCGGCGTCTTCCGGGGTCAGGGCGACGGCGGTGGCGCCGGTGTCGACCAGGAAGTGTACGTTCTGGGTGGGGCCTGTGGTCCCGTTCACCTGGGCGTCGGCCCAGAAATGGCCGTCTGCGGCCTTGGACACCGCGCCCGAGCCCGGCTTCACCGCGCTGGATGCGAAACCGTCGACGTCAAGCCGGGCGATGCGCAGCGGCTGGGGCCCGATCGCCGTGACGGCGCAGGCGCTCAACAGCGCCGACACGCCCGCCACAAGGGCGGATTTGCCGATAGAAGACACCGTGGTCACCAATGGAAGCGGCCTTCTGGCCTGTCTCGTTGGTGTGAGGATTACGGCGGACTGCGTTTGGAAGCCGTGAACAGGGACGGTTTCGAATTCCTGAACGGGCACGGCGGCCGGCTCAGAACATGGCGAGCTTCTCGGGGCTGATCAGGGCGCGCCTGGCGGGCAGTTCGGTCAGGATGCGGTCACGCTCTTCGTCGGTGAGACGCGCCCAGCCCGCGACCTCGGTGAGCTTGCGATAGCAGCCCATGCAGAGGCCGCTCTCGCCATCGACGACACAAACCTTGATGCAAGGCGTCTTGATCGCGGGCGGCGGGCCCGGCTTGTTCTGAGATACCGTCATCAGGGAATAGCGTAGGTGACGTTGGCCTGGGCCGCCAGACGGTCGGGGCTCTCGGTCCAAAGTCGGACGTCACAGACCGCCAGCCGCCGTCCCAGCCGCAGCAACTCGGCGTCGGCGTGCAGGTCGCCCGGCTGCGCGCCGCGAAGGAAGCTCATGTTGAGTTGCGAAGTCACGGCCATCAGCTGGTCGCCGATGTGCGCCAGCACAAGGGCGTAGGCCGCGGTGTCAGCCAGCGACATCAGGTTGGGCCCGGAGATCACCCCGCCTGGCCGCAGCAAGCCGTCGCGGTAGGGCGAAACCACCTGCACCCGTCCCGGCGCCACCGTCGTCACGGTCGGAAACATATCCAGTTGGGCGCCCGGAAAGGCGCGCCGCAGCAGGGCGTTGACGCCGTCGGCGTCCAGCTTGGGTTGAAGCGATGCCATGGCCCTTTCTGACCCGGATCAAGAGTTCATGACAAGAAGTTTATGTTACATGTAACAAGTGCGTATCATGTACGATTGTTAATACAGAAACGATGAACATTGCAGCTTGTTCATTTGAGTCGGAGGCCCCTCGTACGCAGTATAGTGTCAGATTTTGAGGGAGAAGATGAATGAAGTTCGCAGTCATTGCGCTTGTCGCCGCGACCATGACGGCCGGTGCGGCGTCGGCGTCGGACAAGGTCACCGACGTCGACTACCTCAAGGCCAACCGTTGCAAGGGGCTGGCGACGTCCATCGACGGCGTCGTCGATCCGGCCTCGCTGAACAGCTTCATCAAGGCCGAGCGTGGGGCTCGCGCCCCTTACGTCATCACCCGCGGCGACGAGGAGTTCACGAAGGCCCGCCGCGAAGCCAAGAGCGCGGACCGCAAAGCGCGCCTGACCGCTGAACTCACCACCGCGTGCCAGGCCTATCTCGGCGCGCCGACCAACGTCGCCAAGCAGTAGATCCCAAGCAGCCCTGTCGGCGATTGCGCCGGGCGCGTCAGCGAAAGCTGGCGCGCCATTTTTCTTTGGTCCGGACGGCTTTGTCCGGAACTCAAGCTGCGCCATAGGGTTTGGGGTGGGTGGCCGAGGCGAGGGTGTCGATGCAGGTTCTGACCCCCGGCGAAACGTGCTGGCGGACTGAGGCGGCGAACCGCGTCGCCGTTCTGGTCGATACCGAGGCCTATTTCACCGCCTTGTTCGAGGCGATGCAGAAGGCACGTCGCTCGATCCTGATCCTGGGCTGGGGTTTCGACCCGCGCACGCGGCTGTTCCCCGACGGCTATGACGGCCCCGACGATCCCGACGAGGTGGGGCATGTGCTGCTGCAGTTGGCGCGCGAACGCCCTGAGCTGGATATCCGCGTGCTGATCTGGAAGTCGGCCCTGCCGATCGCGGCCACCCAGGAATTCTTCCCGCACCGCGCCCGCAAATGGTTCGAGGGCACGCCGATCACCTTCCGACTGGACGACCACGTTCCCTTCGGCGCCTGTCACCATCAGAAGGTGGTGGTCATCGACGACAGGCTGGCCTTCTGCGGCGGTGGCGATATCGCCACCGACCGCTGGGACACGCCCGGTCACCTTGAACATGACCAGCGCCGGATCATGCCCGACCAGGAATGCCACGACCCTCGCCACGAGGTGATGATGATGGTCGACGGCGACGCGGCGCGCGCGCTGGGCGATCATTTCCGCGAGCGCTGGCGGTGCAGTCCCGGGGAGGGCGACCTCCTGCCGCCCGAGGACGCAGGCGGCGATCCCTGGCCGGATCACGTGCCGCCGCACCTGATCGGCGCCCGCGTGTCCATCGCGCGCACCCGTCCGCCCTGGCGAAAACAGCCTCCTGTCGAGGAGATCCAGCATCTGGCCCTGGCGTGCATTGCCGAGGCCAAGCACACGATCTATCTGGAGAATCAGTACTTCACGTCGCCGGTGATAACCGAGGCACTGGCCCGGCGGTTGGGCGAGCCTGACGGTCCCGACGTGGTGCTGATAACGACGGGCCAGGCGCCAAGCTGGTTTGATCGGCTGACGATGGACAATGCGCGGGGGGCCATGGTGTGGCGTCTTCGCGCCGCCGATGTCTTCGGCCGATTCCGGGCGCTCTATCCCGTCACCTCGGCCGGCTCGAAGATCATCGTCCACTCAAAGACCAGCATCTTCGACGATCGGATCGTCCGGGTGGGATCGGCGAACATCAACAACCGTTCGTTCGGTTTCGACACCGAGATCGAGCTGGCGGTCGAGTGCGATGACGAAACCTCGCGGGGGCAGGCGACGGTCTTGCTCAATCGGCTCGTCGGCCACTTCATCGGCTATACGGGCGACGCTGTCGCCAAAGCCCGCGCCGAACGCGGCGGGCTGGTCCATGCGATCGATGCGCTGAACCGGGAGGGGCGGCTGCAACGGGTCGATCCGTCGCGTAGCCATCCGGTGTCGGAATTGATCGCGATGCTGCACCTGGGCGATCCGACTGGACCGGCAGACGCCTGGCGCCTTGGCCGGCGGCGCGAGCGCCTGTTCGCCCAGGCCCGCGAACTGCGCCGGACCTAGCCGAGCTCGAAGTCCATCACCAACGGCAGGTGGTCCGACGCCACGCGGGTGAGGGGATCGTACGGCGCGGACACATCGGCCACCCGCACGCCGCCGCCCACGAAGATGTGGTCGATCCGCAGCACCGGCAGTTGTGAGGGGAATGTCGACGTCGGCTGGCGCCGCGCGGCGAGCCGCCGGGCGGGTTGCAGCCCTCGGGTCAAGGTGCGGTAGACCAGGGAGCTCATCGTCGCGTTGAAGTCGCCCAACAGGATGATGTCACCCTGGCACTGCGGATGCTCGAGCCACGCCGGCCCCGCCAGATGCGCGGCCTGCAACTGCTGCTCTCGCGGGACAAGACCCAGATGGGTGTTGATGATCTGGACCGGCCGTCCGTCGATCGTGACCTCGACCCAGAGCGCGCCGCGCGGCTCCAGCGCCTTGATGCGGTCGTAGCCGGGGAGGGGCCCCGCCTTCACGAGCCGCTCGGGGTAGCGGGTCAGAATGGCGTCGCCGTACCGTTCCTCTTCGACTTCGAGGGCCGCGTGGAAGTGGTGGGTCATCGCCAGGTGGCGGGCGATCTCATGCGCCTGATCGGCGTGGCCGGTGCGGCGGCGACCGACGTCCAGCTCCTGCAGGGCGACGATGTCCGGTTCCAGGGCGGCCAGCACGGCGGCGACCCGCGCTACATCGAGACGACGGTCGTTCCCGACGCAGCGGTGGACGTTGTAGGTGACGATACGGGGCATTGGGCGTGGTCTGGCCTGTTCCTGAGGCGAAGGGAAGGCCGCTTGGCGGCTGGCGTGGGACTTGCTTTAACTCTTGGGTAAGCAAGGCGTAGGGACCGAAATGCTCCACTTGATCGCACTGGGCGCCGCGGCGCTGGCTTCCGTCGCTGCGATCGAGACGCCCCCGGCGGCTCCGCTGACCGCGGTCACCTGGGTGGCGACGCCCAGCGGCCAGGACATCGCCAACGTCTATCCCCCTACCGCGGTTCAAGCCGGTAAGAGCGGCGCGGTCTTGCTGGAGTGCAAGGTCGCCTTGGCCGGCGAACTCGAAGCCTGCAACGTACAGATCGAGGACCCTGTCGGCCTGGAGTTCGGCATGGCGGCCCTGGAG
Organism: uncultured Phenylobacterium sp.; assembly: GCA_964575195.1. Lineage (GTDB taxonomy): Bacteria > Pseudomonadota > Alphaproteobacteria > Caulobacterales > Caulobacteraceae > Phenylobacterium. The sequence continues at coordinate 59,681 of CAZNPJ010000015.1, read as the reverse complement.
CTGGCCCCGCTGTTCAAAATGTCCGCCAAGGCCCCCGACGGCAGCGCCGTCGCCGGCCGGACCATCCGCATCCCGATCATGTTCTCCATCGTCAGCGGGGATTGAGGCCGAGGCGGGAAAGCGGCTTCAACAAAGCCTGGTGACGGTTCCGCTTTACGTTGACGTTAGCGTCATCTTTTCACCCGGCGGGTGCGCGCGTATATCGTCGCCAACTGATCGCCGATAAGCGGCGCGCCCTAGAGGAGACGGCTCCGATGAACCTCGACTTCACGCCCGAAGAGAACGCGTTCCGCGACGAGGTCCGGACCTTCATCAAAGAGAACTACCCGGCCGAACTGCGCAAGGCGCAGGACGAGGATCGGCCGCTGACCAAGGAAGAGTACCTGCTCTGGCACAAGGTGCTGGCCAAGAAGGGCTGGGTCGCGCCGGGCTGGCCGAAGGAACTGGGCGGTACGGACTGGACGCCCACGCAGAAGTACATCTGGTCGGAAGAGACCGCGCGCGCTGATTGCCTGGGCCTGCTGCCCTTCGGTCTGTCGATGCTGGCGCCGGTGCTCTACACGTTCGGCACCGACGAGCAGAAGAAGAAGTTCCTGCCCGACATCTACAACGGCGTGACCTGGTGGTGTCAGGGGTATTCCGAACCCGGGGCGGGTTCGGACCTCGCCAGCCTCAAGACCAAGGCCGAGCGGATCACCGCCGACGACGGCAAGGAATACTACATCGTCAACGGCCAAAAGACGTGGACGACGCTGGGCCAATACGCCGACTGGGGCTTCTTCCTGGTCCGCACCGACCCTGACGCCAAGCCCCAGGCGGGCATCTCGTTCCTGCTGATCGACATGAAGACGCCGGGCATCACCGTTCGTCCGATCATCACGCTTGAGGGCGGTCACGAGGTCAACGACGTGTTCCTCGACAATGTGAAAGTGCCGGTCGAGAACCGGATCTTCCACGAAAATCAGGGCTGGACCTGCGCCAAGGCGCTGCTGGCTCACGAGCGGTCGGGCATCGCCGGCGTGGCGCGCTCCAAGCGCAACCTGGAAAAGCTGCGGACGATCGCCAACACCGAGCGCTCGGACACCGGTTCGGCCCTGCTGACCGACGCCTTCTTCCGCCGGAAGGTCGCCGAGCTTGAGATCGATCTGACGGCCCTGGAGTTCACCGAACTGCGCACGCTGGCCGGCGAGTCGAGCGGCAAGGGTCCCGGCCCCGAGAGCTCGATCCTGAAGATCAAGGGCACCGAGATCCAGCAGCGCCTGCAGGAACTGGCTCTGGAAGCGGTGGGCCACTACGGCGCGCCGTTCCTGCGCGACCTGTCGGGTTCGAACGCCGGTGTCGGCCCCGCCTACGCCAATGGGCTGGCGGGCGAGATGTTCAACGGCCGCAAGACGTCGATCTACGGCGGCTCCAATGAAATCCAGCGCAACATCATCGCCAAGGCGGTGCTGGGGCTCTGATGCGAAGCGAGGGGGCGCTGGCGTCCCCTCGATCTTCATATGGAGCGGCGAGACGCCCGTGATGTGGTCTCGCGCTCATCCGAACGCTACAAGCCTTTCAAAGACACGACCGGGCAGGCGGCTCGAACAGGCCGCCTGACCATCTCAACAACGAACTGATCCCCGAGGAACGCCGATGGATTTTTCCTTCACCGAAGAACAGTCGATGCTGCGCGACACGGTCGCCAGCTACCTGGCGGACCACTACGATTTCGACAAGCGTCGTGCGGTGATCTCCAAGGAGCCGGGCTGGCGTCCGGAGGTCTGGAAGGCGTTCGCCGAAGAGCTGGGGATCCTGGGCGCGCCGTTCTCGGAGGAACTGGGCGGCCTGGGCGGCGGTCCGGTCGAGAACATGATCGTCATGGAAGAGTTCGGTAAGGCGCTGGTCGTCGAACCCTACCTCGGCACCGTGGTGATCGGCGGCGGCTTCCTGAAGCATTCGGGCCACGCGGGCGCCGCGGACCTGATTGGCGGCGTCATCGAGGGCAAGGTGATCTTCGCCTTCGCCCAGGCCGAACCACAGAGCCGCTACAACCTGGCCGCCGTCACCACGACGGCCAAGAAGGACGGCGCCGGCTGGACCCTGAACGGCCAGAAGGCCGTGGTCATCGGCGCGCCGTTCGCCACCCACTTCATCGTCACCGCCCGCACCGCCGGCGGCGAGCGCGACGCGCAAGGGATCTCGGTGTTCCTGGTGGAAAAGGGCGCCAAGGGCGTGACCACCCGCGACTACCCGACCGTGGACGGCTTCCGCGCCTCGGAAGTCTATTTCGAGAACGTGTCGCTGGGCGCCGACGCCCTGATCGGCTCGGCCGACAACGGCCTGCCGCTGGTTGAGAAGGTGGTCGACGAGGCCATCGCCGCGACCTGCGCCGAAGCCTGCGGCGTGCTGCGCAAGCTGCACGAGGGCACGCTGGAGTACACCAAGCAACGCAAGCAGTTCGGCCAGCCGATCAGCGCGTTCCAGGTCCTGCAGCACCGCATGGTCGACATGTTCATCAACGTCGAGCAGGCGGTCTCGATGACCTATATGGCCAACATCAAGGTCACCGACGACGCCGAACGCGCCAAGGCCGCCAGCGCCGCCAAGGTCCAGATCGGCAAGGCCTGCCGGTTCGTCGGCCAGAACGCCATCCAGCTTCACGGCGGTATGGGCATGACCGACGAAATGGCCATCGGCCACTACTTCAAGCGCGCCACCATGATCGAAAGCGCCTTCGGCTCGGTCGACCATCACCTGGCCCGTTACGAATTCCTGTCGCTGGGCAAGGCAGCCTAGAAAGCCTCCAGCGCCGCCGGATCCTCTGCCTCGCGCCAGCTTCGGCGACGCGCGAGGCGGGACCGGTCGCGTCGTCCCGCCTTGATCGAACCGCGTTCCGGCGCCACGGGTTTTCGATGGGCAAGGATCTCCAGACCCGCGGCGTCTTCGCGGACGGACCGGACACTGGCCGCCTCCAGTACGAAGGGGGCAAACTGCTGTTCCGCGGCGCCCAGCGCCGGGTGTGGGACGCCGAAGCCCTGAGAGGTGTTCGGGCCGAGGGGGACGATCTTGTCCTGGCGGACGGTTCGCGGTTCGGACTTGGCCAGAAGCAGGCCGCCAGCTGGGCCACGGCGATCGCCAACCCCAAGGGTCGATTGGACAAGATCGGGGTGAAACCCGGTATGCGAACGGCCGTGATCGGGGTCGCTGACGACACCTTCACCGCCGAGTTGGCTGAACGGGGCGCCGTGCCGGCCGACGACCTCAACGACCTTGACCTGCTGTTCTACGCGGCTGACAGCGCCGAAGACCTCAATAACATCGAGGCTCTGATCCCGGCGCTTGGCCCGACGGGTGCGATGTGGATCGTCTCGAACAAGGGCAAGGCCGCGACCCTAAAGGACGTCGAGGTGATGGCGGCCGCGACGTCCGCCGGCCTGGTCGACAACAAGGTCGTGGGCTTCTCTGAGACTCTGACGGCCCTGCGCTTCACCCGTCGCCGGGACGCCGCCTTACCTCCCGCGTAATCGACCTGCCGCCGCGCGTTCGGTCTGTTCTCCCGAGACCTGGGAGATCGCAGATGAACCGCAGAAACATCCTCACCGCCGGCCTGGCCGCTGGCGCCGCCGCCGCAAGTCCCGTCGTCGCCGCTCCGCGTCACCGCCCGGCAGTCATTCTCGCCCGGGACGGCACGCGCCTGTTCCACCGCGATTGGGGCGAGGGGCGGCCGGTGGTGTTCGTGTCGAGCTGGGCCCTCTCAAGCGAGATGTGGGCCTATCAGGTGGCCCGCCTATCCGAGCAGGGGCTGCGCTGCATCGCTTTCGACCGTCGGGGCCACGGGCGCTCGGATGCGCCAAGCGACGGTTACGACATGGACACCCTGGCCGATGACCTGGCCGCGGTCATCGACGGCCTGGGCCTGAAGGACGTGGCGCTCGTCGGCCACTCGATGGGCGGCGCGGAGGCGATCCGCTATCTGGCAAGGCACGGCTCGGCCAAGGTCAGCCGCGTCGTCCTGCTCGCCGCGGTGGGCCCCAACGTCGTGCAGGGCCCGGACAATCCCTATGGCGCGCCGATGGCCTACCATCAGGCGACGATGGCGGCGTGGGCGCGCGACTTTCCCGCCTGGGCCACGGCGAACGAGGCGGCGTTCTTCACCCCCGAAACGTCAGCGGCGATGCGCGCGTGGCTGGTGGACCAGATGCTGGAGACGCCGGCGCCGGTGGCGATCGCGACCTTCAAGGCGCTGATCGGACGGGATCTGCGTCCCGACCTACCCCGCATCGATCGTCCGACGCTGGTGATCCACGGTGACCGCGACGTCTCCGCCCCACTGGCGGCGACGGGCGAACGGCTGGCGGCGGGGATCCGGAGTGCGCGGCTGGAGGTGTACGCAGGCGCGCCCCACGGCTTGTTCGTCACCCACATGGACCGGGTGAACCGCGACCTAGCGACTTTCTTGCTGGGCTGAGGTTGCGCCGGGGGGGCGTGGCGGCCTAACCCCATGCGCCATGGCCCTCCGCGACTTTGGCCTGCTCCTGGCCATGTGCATGGTCTGGGCGGTCAACAACATCATCTCGAAGTTTGTCGTGAGCGATCTCGACGTGCCGCCGCTGTTCTACGCGGCCGCGCGGTTCGTCATCGTGGCCGTCATCCTCATCCCGTTCCTGCGGCCGGCGCCGCGGCCGCTCTGGCGGCTGATCCTCACGGCCTTCCTGATGGGCGGCGGCAACTTCGGTCTGATGTTCGTGGGGCTCAAGTATTCAACCGCCTCGACCGCGGCCGTCGTGCTGCAGCTCGGCATGCCGATCACGCTCATCCTGTCGGTGATCTTCCTGGGCGAGCGGATCCGCTGGCGGCGGGGCCTTGGGATCGCACTGACCTTCGCGGGCGTGCTGACCGTGATGTGGAACCCCCACGGCTTCGCCCTGTCTACCGGCCTTCTGCTGGTCGCCGGCGCGACGCTGATGTCCGGCATCGGCATCATCCTGACCAAGCAGATCGAGGGCATGCGCCCGATCACCTTCCAGGCCTGGGTGGGTCTGGTCTCGGTGTTGCCGATGGCGCTGCTGTCGGCGTGGCTGGAGCCGGGGCAGGTGGACGCGGCGCTGGCGGCGGGTCTGCCGTTCTGGGCCGCCCTGCTGTTTTCCGCCGTGGTGGTCTCTGTCGGCGCCCACACCCTCTATGTGACCCTGCTGCAGAAGTACGAGGCCAACCTGATCTCGGCTCTGGTGCTGATCACCCCGTTGGCGACCATTGCGCTTGGGGTGTTGGTGCTGGGCGAGCCCTTCGGCCTGCGGATGGCGTTGGGCAGCATCCTGGCCCTGGCCGGCGTGCTCATCATCGCCCTGCGGGGCAACCAGCTGATGGCGATGCTGCTCGCCTTGCGGAACCGCGCCGAATGAATGTGATCGAGGCCCCGTCGCCCAACTTCGACGCCCGCACGGCGCCGCCGAGCCTGCTGGTCCTGCACTACACGGGCATGCAGACCGGGGAAGCGGCCATCGCGCGTCTTCGCGATCCGGAGGCCAAGGTCTCGGCGCACTATGTGGTGGAGGAGGACGGCCGCATCTTCCGCCTGGTGCCGGAAGAACGGCGGGCCTGGCATGCGGGCGTCTCGTTCTGGCGGGGCCGGCGCAACGTCAACGGCGACTCCATTGGCGTCGAGATCGTCAATCCGGGCCACGCGTTCGGTTACCGCGCCTTCCCGGAAGCCCAGGTCGCAGCCGTTCTGGCGCTGATCGCCGACATCCGCACCCGCTGGAACATTGAGGATCGCGACATCGTCGGCCATTCCGACATCGCTCCGACCCGGAAGGAAGACCCGGGCGAGCTGTTTCCCTGGAAGCGGCTGGCCGAGGCGGGACATGGCCTATGGGCCGAAGCGCCGCCGGCGCCGGGCGCGCCGATCGGCGAGGGGGAGGAAGGCGCCGCCGTCTTCGCCCTGCAGGCCGGCCTCACCCGCCTGGGTTACGACCTTCCGCCGTCTGGCCAGTTCGACGCCGACACCGCGGCGGTGGTGCGGGCGTTCCAGCGCCATTGGCGGCCGGAACGCGTGGACGGCCTGGCCGACGGCGAGACCCGGGCCCGCCTGATCGCCCTGTTGCGGCTGAGTGCTTGACCTGTGCGGCCATGACGACCAGTTTCCGCGCGGATCAGACGGCCGGGCGGTCGCGGTCTCCGCAAGGAGGTCGAGGAAAGTCCGGGCTCCACGACGACATGGCGGTGGGTAACGCCCACCGGGGGCAACCCTAGGGATAGCGCCACAGAGAGCAGACCTCCTTCGCGTCGGACCTCGGTTCGACATCGGAGGGAAGGGTGAAAGGGTGCGGTAAGAGCGCACCGGGCCGCTGGTGACAGGGGTCGCATGGCAAGCCCCGCCAGGAGCAAGACCGAATAGGGATCCCGCGCCCTCCGATGCTTCGGCCGAGGAGGGTAGAGCCGTCGCCGGCTTGAGGGCTCCGGGTAGGTCGCGAGAACCGGTCCGCAAGGGTCGGTCCAGAGGAATGACCGCCGCGTCCCTTTCGAGGGGTGGCACAGAACCCGGCTTATAGGCCGTCTGATCTTTTCATCCCCCACTGGGATCGGCTGACACCGGCCGTTTCAGACCCCCGGCATCGCCAAATCCGGAGGTCTAAGCTGTACCGTTAACTGTTCGTTCCAAGTATGTTCTGTGCATAAGTCGCTATTGTTAACCCTGCGACCAAGCGACACCTTTGTTTTCGCCCAAATAGTCAGTCGGTGTCATTGAAACCCACCTGATCCCATGTTAACCCAATTGCAATTCGTCGATCAGAGTGGCGGGTCGGGGCGCGCACTCAGGCTGATCGGTGAAGGGCAGGGGGCCTTCCGGAGAGATGTTTCTCTCGACCTTCGAGAAGCAGTTGGACGCGAAGCGGCGCATTGTTGTGCCGCAGGACTACCGCGCCGCGCTCTCGGGTCCGGCGGACGGCGTCTTCGTGTTTCCCTCCATCCGCTCCGACTGCATCGAAGGTGGTGGTCAGGCTCTGTTCGATCGCTATGGCGCGATGGCCGACGAGCTAGAATTCGGTGACGAACTGCGCGACTCCATCGAACGGAATGTGTTCGGGGAAATGCAGAAACTCTCATTCGACACCGCCGGCCGGATCACGCTCCCGGAGAGCCTGTGCGAGCAGTACGGGATCACCGACTGGGTGGCCGTGGTCGGCCTGCGCGATCGCTTCGAGATCTGGGAGCGGGACGCCTACAAGGCCCAGCGCGCCGCCGACCGCGAACGGGCCCGCACCGGCCTGGCCGACATGCGCGCCAAGCAGCGCGCCGCGCGGCTCGGGGGCGCGGCATGAGCGCCCCTCACATTTCCGTCCTGCTGAACGAAGTCGTCGAGAACCTGGCCGTCGGGCCTGGCGACGTCGTTGTGGACGGCACGTTTGGCGCGGGGGGTTACACCCGCGCTCTGCTGGCGACGGGAGCGAAGGTCGTGGCGTTTGACCGCGACCCTACGGTCCGTCGTTTCGCCGCGGGATTTCCGGAAGACCGCTTCAACCTGGTTGAGGCGCGATTCTCGGAGATGGACGCGGTGCTGGGCGAGGGTCACGCCGATGGCGTGGCCCTCGACCTCGGGGTCAGCTCGATGCAGATCGATCAGGCCGACCGCGGCTTCTCGTTCATGCACGACGGGCCGCTGGACATGCGCATGGGCGCCGACGGCCCGACCGCCGCGGACCTGGTCAACACGCTCGATCAGGAAGAGCTGGCGCGGATCATCTTCGTCTATGGCGAGGAGCGCGAAAGCCGCCGCGTCGCCCGCGCCATCGTGCGTCGGCGGGAGGAGCAGCCGTTCACCCGCACGCTCGAACTGGCCGAGTTCGTGGAAAGGGCGTTGGGCGGTCGTCGCGGTGCGAAGATCCATCCGGCGACGCGCACCTTCCAGGGCCTGCGCATCGCCGTGAACGAGGAACTCTCGGAGCTGGAAGCCGGCCTGGTGGCCGCCGAGCGCGTGTTGAAGGTTGGCGGGCGGCTCTGCGTCGTCACGTTCCATTCGCTCGAAGATCGAATCGTGAAGAGTTTCCTCAGCGTTCGGGCCGGCCGGACGCCGGCGGGGTCGCGACATGCGCCTCCGGTCGAGAAGGGCGCCGAGCCCAGCTTCCGGCTGCTCTTCAACGGCGCTCAGAGCCCGTCGGACGCGGAGACGAAAGCCAATCCTCGGGCCCGCTCGGCCAAGCTGCGGGCGGCGGTGCGAACGGACGCGCCGGTGTGGAGGACAGCCGCATGAACGTCTTCACGCGCCGCGTGCGGGGTTTCCGTCTGCTGGACCTGGTGGGCATCGGCCTGCTGGTGGCCGTGATCCTGGGCGTCTACCTGGCCAAGACCATGGCTGGCCGCGAGCGGGCCGAGATCGCGAAGATCGAGCGTCAGATCTCCGTCGAGAAGGCCCGGATCCGCCTGTTGCAGGCCGAGGTCGCGCACCTTGAGCAGCCTGGGCGTCTTGAGCGTCTCTCGGTGACCTACCTGAAGATGGAGCCGGTCACGGCCCATCGTGAAGCGACGCCCGACCAAATCATCGACCTCGCGCGTGCGGGTCCGCCTGCGAAGGCCAAGGCCGTGTCGGCGGTCGCCGCGCTTGTCGATGGATCGAGCGGCATTCCGGGCGTTCCGCCGCCCGCTCCGTTCGAAGCCAACCCCGTGCGGGTCGCCCAGGCGCAGGCCCCGGCGCCCCCCGAGGCGCCGCAATGAGCCTGGGTCAGAACAGCTTCGGCCGTTCGGGGCTGCCGCGCTGGCTCATCGAGCGGGTCTGGGGCCTGGAGCACGCCTTCGAGCGGGCCCGGGCGTCGGGCAAGGCCGAGGACGACACGCGGCTGCGGATCTTCTTCGTCCTGGCGCTGTTTTCCCTCGCCTTCGCGACCTTGAGCGTCGGGGCGATGCGGGCGGCGTTGTTCTCGGATGCTCGGGGCGGCGGCGCGTTGGCGTCGCTGGGCGCGTCGCGGGCGGACCTGGTGGACCGCAACGGCATGCTGCTGGCGGCCGATCTTCTCCACTACGGCCTCTACATCGATCCGCGCGAGATCTGGGATACGGCCGAGACGCGCAAGGGCCTGCTGCGCGCGCTTCCCGACCTTGAGCCGGAGCGGCTGGAGCGGGCCCTCCGCGGGAACCGCCGCATCTTCGTGCTGGGCGCTCTGACCCCGCAGGAGCGCAACAAGGTTCACCAACTCGGTCTGCCGGGCGTCAGCTTCGAGCCTGAACAGCGCCGCGTGTATCCGCTCGGCACGTCGGCCGCGCACATCGTCGGCTTCTCCGACGCGGGCGGTGAGGGCATCTCGGGCGCCGAGGCGGCGTTCAACGACGATATCCGCAGCGCCGCGCGCGCCGGAACCGCCGTGCCGCTCTCCATCGACCTGCGCGTTCAGGGCGCGCTTGAGGACGAGCTTTACAAGGCCGTGGCCGAGTTCACGCCTAAGGGCGCCGTGGGCCTGGTGACCGACGTGAACACCGGCGAGATCCTGGGCATGGCCAGCTGGCCGGCGTTCGATCCCAACAAGCCGGGCAAGGCGGGCGTCTACGCCCAGACCAACCGCGCTGCGGCGACGGTCTACGAGATGGGTTCGACCTTCAAGGCGTTCACCGTCGCTATCGGCCTGGACGCCGGGGTGGCCACGCCCGAGAGCACCTTCGACGCCCGCAACCCCTATAAGCTGGGCTACCGGACGATCACGGACTACCACGCGGCCCGCAAGATCCTGACCCTGGTCGAGGTGTTCCAGCATTCGTCCAACATCGGCACCGCCAAGCTGGCGGAAGCAGTCGGCGCTCAGCGGACCGGCGCCTACTTCAAGGCGCTGGGGCTGACCACGCCGGCCAAGGTCGAGTTGATCGAGAGCGCCCGGCCGCTGACGCCCAAGGTGTGGAACGAGGACGCGGTGGCCTCCACGTCGTTCGGCCACGGGATCAACGTCACCCCGCTGGCCGTCGCCCGCGCCATGGGGGCGATCCTCAACGGCGGCAAGCTGATCCCGCTGACGATCCACAAGCTGGAGCCTGGCGCGAAGGTCGACGGACCCCGCGTCATGTCCGAGCGCACCTCGCTGCAGATGCTGTCGATCATGCGCGCCAACGTCACCGGCGGCAGTGGCAAGTCGGCGAACATCGCGGGCCTGTCGGTCGGCGGTAAGACCGGCACGGGCGAGAAGTACGATCCGGCGATCCGGGGCTACAGCCACTCGAAGCAGGTCTCCTCCTTCGCGGCGGTCTTCCCCACGACCGGCGGGGCGGACACCAAGCGCTACTTCGTGCTGATCCTGCTGGACGAGCCGCATGCCTCGGCCCGCAGCGCCGGCTATTCCACCGGCGGCTGGGTCGCCGCGCCGGCCGCCGGTCGGGTGATCGAACGCATCGCGCCGTTCCTGGGCGTGCATCGTCGCGCCGACATCGGTCAGGCCATTCCCGTCGAGCAGCCGACGGCTGAAGAGATGGGCAACGGGCAATGACCGCGCGCCTGACCCAGCTGGTGAAGCGCCACGTCGGGGTCGATCCCCAGATCACGGGCGTCACCGCCGACAGCCGCAAGGTGAAGCCGGGCTTCCTGTTCGCCGCCCTTCCGGGCTCGAACGCCGACGGCGCGGCCTTCGCGGCCAAGGCGGTCGAGGCGGGGGCTGTCGCGATCATCGCCGACCAGGACCTCAACCTCTCGGTTCCGACAGTGGTCTGTCGCGATCCACGCCGGGGCTACGCCCTGGCCGCCGCCAACTTCTGGGGCCGGCAACCGCAGACCTGCGTGGCGGTGACCGGCACCAACGGCAAGACCTCGGTCGCCAACTTCTGCCGCCAGATGTTCGCCGGCGCGGGCCACGTCTCGGCCAGCATGGGCACCCTGGGCGTCACGGTCTCGCGCCCGGGCGAGGCGGACCTGCAGGTGACGCCGCCGGGCCTCACGACCCCGGACGCCGGCGACGTGGCCGAGCTGTTGATGCGGATCTCCCAGCTCGGGGTGACGCACTTCGCCATGGAAGCCTCGTCGCACGGCATCGACCAGCGGCGGTTGGATGGCGTGCGGCTGTCGGCAGCAGGCTTCCTCAATCTCACCCAGGACCACCTGGACTACCACCACACCATGGACGCCTACATGAAGGCGAAGCTTCGGCTGTTCGAACAGCTGATGCCGCGTGGGGCGACGGCGGTGCTGAACGCCGACAATGAGGCCTTCCCGTTCTTCGCGGCCGCGTCGGTGGTGTCGGGTCAGCGGGTCGCCAGCGTCGGCGAGACGGGTCAGGCGATGAAGCTGCTGGACCGCGCGCTGCTGCCCGAGGGCCAGCGTCTGTCGATCCGCGCGGACGGCAAGATCTGGGACGTGCGCCTGCCGCTGGCCGGCGCCTTCCAGGCCTCGAACGCCCTGGTGGCCGCGGGCCTTTGCCGGGCGGCGGGCATGAGCCTGGAAGAGACGTTCGCGGGCCTGGAGCGTCTGACCGGCGCGCCGGGTCGGTTGCAGCGGGTCGGGGCCGGCGTCGGGCGAGGCGAGGCCTATGTCGACTACGCCCACACCCCAGACGGGCTGGAGACAGTGCTGACGGCGCTGCGGCCCCACGTGCGCGGCAAGCTGATCGTCGTCTTCGGCGCGGGCGGCGACCGCGACAAGGGCAAGCGGCCCCTCATGGGCGAGATCGCGGTGCGGCTGGCCGATGTCGCCATCGTCACAGACGACAACCCGCGGTCCGAGGTTCCGGCCGCGATCCGCGCCGACGTCCTGGCGGGCGCCCAAGGCGGAAGAAGCGGGGGCGCGAGAGAAATCGGCGACCGCCGCGAGGCGATCCGGGCGGCCGCGGCGATGATGCAGGACGGTGACATCCTGGTGGTGGCCGGCAAGGGCCACGAGCAGGGTCAGATCGTCGCCGGCGTGGTCCATCCCTTCGACGATGTCGCGGAGACCGCGCAAGCGCTGGAGCTTGTACATGGCTGACTCGCTCTGGACCTCAGCGGACATTGCGAGGGCGACGGGCGGGGCGGAAGGCGGTGAGTTCACGGCCACCGGAGTCTCCATCGACACCCGCAGTCTCGAGCCCGGCGATCTGTTCGTGGCGCTGGCTGGCGTCCGTGACGGCCATGAGTTTGTGGCGCAGGCGATGGCCGCGGGCGCCGCGGGCGCCCTGGTCGCGCAAGGCGTCGACGCGCCGTTCGTGCAGGTCGCCGATACCCTGGCGGCTCTGGAGAAGCTGGGCGTCGCCGCGCGCGAGCGCGCCGTCGGGGCTCGGCGCGGGGCGGTGACCGGCTCGGTCGGCAAGACCAGCGTCACCCAGGCGGTCATGGCCGGTCTTCGGCTGGCGGGGCCGGCGCATTCGTCGGTGAAGAGCTACAACAACCACATCGGCGTTCCGCTGACGCTGGCGCGGATGCCGGCCGACACGGCGCGCGCGGTGTTCGAGATCGGCATGAACCACGCCGACGAGATACGGCCTTTGACCCGCATGGTCCGCCCGCATGCGGTGATGGTGACCACCGTCGGACCGGTGCACACCGAGAATTTCCCCGACGGCGAGGCGGGGGTCGCGCGCGCCAAGGCTGAGATCCTGGAAGGCCTGGAGCCTGGCGGCGTCGCGGTGCTCAACGCCGATAACCGCTGGTTCGAGTTCCTGGCGGGCGAGGCCGCGAAAGTAGGCGCGACCGTGCGGACGTTCGGGACCGGGGAGGGCTGCGACGCCCGGCTGATCGACTTCCAGACCGTTCAGGCCAACGGCGGCGGCCACGCGGCCATCCAGGCGCGGATGAACGGCAAGGCGCTGGACTTCCCCATCCTGCAGACCGGGTTCCACTGGGGCCTGAACAGCATGGCGGTGCTGCTGATGCTGGAGGCGCTGGACGTCGATCTGGACAAGAGCCTGGCGGCCCTGGGCGCCTTCGAGCCGCTGGCCGGACGGGGCGCCGAGCGCCGGGTCGCGCTGAAGAGCGGCGCCTTCACCCTGATCGACGAGAGCTACAACGCCAACCCGATCAGCATGGCCTCGGCGATCCGGACTCTGGGCGCCCGCGCCACCGCCGGCCGCCGGATCGTTGCGCTCACCGACATGCTGGAACTGGGCCCGGACGCCCAGCAATTCCATGCCGATCTGGCCGGCGGGCTGGAGGCTGCGTCGATTGACCTCGTCTTCTGCGCGGGTCCTCTGATGAAATCCCTCTGGGACGCCCTTCCGCCGACTCGGCGGGGCGGCTACGCCGAAACGGCTGTCGGGCTCGCGCCGCAGCTCGTACAGGCCGTCGAGGCCGGCGACGTGGTGATGGTGAAGGGGTCGAACGGGTCGAAGGCCGGGCTAGTCGCCCAGGGCCTCCTCGCGCTTGGCGATCCGACGGGCCCCGGGGAGGCCGGCTAGATGTTCTATTGGCTCTATCTGACGTTCGCCTCGGCCGGCTACGTCCCGATCCTCAATCTGCTGAAGTACCAGACCACGCGCACCGGCCTGGCGATCGTGACAGCCCAGCTGGTGGTCGTCCTGCTGGGCTCGCGCTTCATCCGCTGGATGAAGGCCAAGCAGGGCAAGGGCCAGCCGATCCGCGCCGAAGGAATCGAGCGGCACATCATCGAAAAGTCGGGCACCCCCACCATGGGCGGGGTGATGATTCTGGCCGGGCTGTTCGCGGGCACGCTGCTGTGGGCGGACCTGTCGAACGTCTACGTCTGGGCGGTGATGATCGTTACCGGCGGCTATGGGCTGCTGGGCTTCCTCGACGATTATTCCAAGGTCACCAAGCAGACGACCGCCGGCATTTCGGGACGGGTGCGCCTCGTGCTGGAGGCGGGGATCGCGATGGGCGCCATCGCCCTGATCATCCTCTTCGCCGCCAAGCCGCCCGAGAGCCCGGAGCTGCTGACGGCGGTGACATTCCCGATCTTCAAGCAACTGTTCGTCGACCTGTCCTGGGGCTACCTGTTGTTCGGCGCCTTCGTGATCGTCGGCGCGGCCAATGCGGTGAACTTCACCGACGGCCTGGACGGGTTGGCGACCGTGCCGGTGATGATCGCCGCCGCCGCCTACGGCCTGATCTCGTACCTCGTCGGCAACTACATCTTCGCCAACTACCTGCAGCTCCACTTCGTCCCCGGCGTCGGCGAGCTGGCAGTGTTCTGCGGCGCGCTGATCGGCTCGGGCCTGGGCTTCCTCTGGTACAACGCCCCGCCGGCCAAGATCTTCATGGGCGACACCGGCTCCCTGGCCCTCGGCGGCGCCCTGGGCGCCATCGCGGTGGCCACCCGGCACGAGATCGTTCTGGCGATCATCGGCGGCCTGTTCGTCGCGGAACTGTTGTCGGTCGTGGTGCAGGTGGCCTCGTTCAAGCTGACGGGCAAGCGTGTGTTCCGCATGGCGCCGGTGCACCACCACTTCGAGAAGCTCGGCTGGTCGGAATCCACCGTCGTGATCCGCTTTTGGATCGTGGCGGTGATGCTGGCGCTGGTCGGCCTCGCCACCCTGAAACTGAGGTAGGGAGATGGTCCCCGCGTCATGATCCCGGTCCGCGGCTTTGAAGGGAAGACCGTCGCTGTCTTCGGCCTCGCCCGCACGGGCCTGGCCGCGGCGCGCGCCCTCATGGCCAGCGGCGCCAAGGTGGCGCTTTGGGACGACAAGGCCGCGAGCCGGGACGCCGCGCTGGCTGACGGTTTCGATCTCACCGACCTGACGACCGCCGACTGGTCGGCATTCTCCGCGCTGATGCTGTCGCCGGGCGTGCCCCTGACCCATCCCAAGCCCCACTGGACCGTGGACAAGGCCAATGCGGCGGGCGTGGAAATCCTGGGCGACATCGAGCTCTTCGCCCGGACGGTGAACGCGGCCGTCGAGCACAAGCGGCCCAAGATCGTCGCCATCACCGGCACCAACGGAAAATCCACCACCACCGCCCTGATCGGCCACATCTGCGCCGAGGCGGGCCGCGACGTGCGCATCGGCGGCAACATCGGGACTGGCGTCCTCGGCCTGGACGATATGCATGGCGGCGCCGTCTATGTGCTGGAGCTGTCGTCCTATCAGCTGGACCTGACATCGAGCCTGAAGGCCGACGTGAGTGTCATCCTGAACATCACGCCCGACCATCTTGAGCGGCATGGCGACATGGAGGGCTATGTCGCCGCCAAGAAGCGCATCCTGCTGAACCAGGACAAGGGCGACACGGCCGTTATTGGCGTGGACGACGGGTTCGGGCAGCGCATCTGCACCGAGATCACCTCGGCCAACCGCCGCACCATCGTGCCGATCTCGGCCAGCAAGGCCATGAGCCGGGGTGTCTATGTCTTGGATGGGCTGCTGTACGACGCGGCGGGCGATCGCGCGTCCCAGGTGGCCGACCTGAAGCGGGCGCGCTCGCTGCCCGGCCGGCACAACTGGCAGAACGCCGCCGCCGCCTATGCGGCCGCCAAGGGATTGGGTATCGACGGGGCCCAGGCCGCCCGGGCGCTGATGACGTTCCCGGGCCTTGCCCACCGCATGGAGACGGTCGGGTCGATCGGCAAGGTCCGCTTCATCAACGACAGCAAGGCGACCAACGCCGATGCGGCCCGCCAGGCTCTCTCCAGCTATCCCAAGGTCTATTGGATCGCCGGGGGCCAGCCCAAGACCGATGGCATCGACGACCTGACGGATCTCTTCCCGCGGATCATCAAGGCCTACCTGGTGGGCGCCGCGGCTCCCGCCTTCGCCGAGGTGCTGAAGGGCAAGGCGGCAGCCGTGCAGAGCGGCACGATCGCCGCCGCCGTTGAGGCGGCTTTCACCGACGCTGCGGCGACGGGCAAGGACGCGGTCGTCCTGCTGTCGCCGGCCTGCGCCTCGTTCGACCAGTTCGCCGACTTCGAGGCGCGGGGCGAGGCGTTCCGCGCAGCGGTCAACGCCCTGGCCGCCAGCCAGACCAACCGGGGGGCCGCATGACGACCGCCAGTAACGCGCACGCTTTCCCGCGCTCGGACCGCTCGTCCGTCGGCGTCTGGTGGTGGACCGTCGACCGCTGGATGCTGGGCGTGGTCGCCCTGTTGATCGGCATCGGCGTGCTGATGTCCTTCGCCGCCAGCCCGGCCGCGGCGGCGCGGATGAACATCGGCGATCCCTTTCATTTCGCGGTCCGGCAGTGCGTGTTCGCCACCGTGTCGGCCGGGGTCCTGATCGGTGTCTCGATGCTGGACGTGAAGGGCGTGCGCCGCGCGTCGTTCTTCATCTGGCTGGCGGCGATCGCCGTGATGATCGCCTTGCCGTTCATCGGCCACAACGCCAAGGGCGCCACCCGCTGGCTCGAGTTCGGCGGCTTCACGTTCCAGCCGTCCGAGTACATGAAGCCGGCGTTGATCATCCTGGTCGCCTGGATGTTCGCAGAAGGACAGAAGGGGCAGGGGGTGCCGGGCGTCTCCATCGCCTTCGGCCTCTACGCCGTCTCCGTCGGCCTATTGTTGATTCAGCCCGACGTGGGCCAGACGGTGCTGATCACCATCGCTTTCGGGGCCGCCTTCTGGATGGCCGGCGTCCCCATGTCGTGGGTGATGCTGCTGGGCGCGACGGCGGTGGCGGGGCTGTCGTCGACCTATTTCCTGTTTCCACACGTGCAGAGCCGGGTCGACCGGTTCCTGAGCCCCGACAAGGCCGACACCCATCAGGTGGACCGCGCGTCGGAAGCTATCGCCGCCGGCGGCGTGTTCGGCCGCGGGCCGGGCGAGGGGGTGATGAAGCGCCACGTCCCCGACTTGCACACCGACTTCATCTATTCGGTCGGCGCCGAGGAGTACGGCCTGATTTTCAGCCTGCTGCTGATCGCGCTCTTCTCATTTGTGGTCGTGCGCGGCCTCTATCGGGCCATGAAACTGTCCGATCCGTTTGAGCAGGTCGCCGCCGCCGGTCTCTTCGTGCTGGTGGGACAACAGGCAATCATCAACGTGGCCGTGAACCTCAATCTGATCCCGACCAAGGGGATGACCCTCCCGTTCATCAGCTATGGCGGATCCTCCATGATCGCCATGGGCCTGACGATGGGGCTGGCCTTGGCCCTGACGCGACGCCGCCCCGGCGCCTACACGCCAACCGAAGGCCTGGCCAAGGCCGGGGCGTACGCGTGAGAACGGTAGAGCATGCGTAAGATCGCCGTCGTCGCCGCCGGGGGAACCGGCGGCCACCTGTTTCCCGCCCAGGCGCTGGCCGAGACCCTGATCGCCCGCGGCTGGGGGATCGTGCTCGCGTCGGACGAACGGGTGGCTGGCCTCGCCCAGGACTTCCCGGCCGAGCGGCGGATTGGCTTGTCGGCCGCCACTTTCAAGCCGGGCGACCCCATTGGCATGCTCCGGGCCGGCTTCGCGGTGATGCGCGGGGCGCTTCAGGCGCGGTCGGTATTCCGCGAGATCAATCCCAACGTCGTGGTGGGCTTCGGCGGCTATCCGTCGGCGCCGGCCCTGGTGGCCGCCGTCATGGATCGGCGGCCCACGGTGATCCATGAACAGAACGCGGTCATGGGCCGGGCGAACCGGTTCCTGGCCCCGCACGTCCAGACCGTCGCCTGCGCCTTCCCGACCCTGCTGAAAGCCCCCGGGAACGTCGCCGGCCGCGCCAAGGTGGTTGGCAATCCGGTGCGCCCGCCGATCCGGGCCCTGGCCGACGTCGCCTATCTCCCGCCCGCGCCGGATGGTCCGCTTCGGCTGCTGGTCACCGGCGGCAGCCAGGGGGCGCGCCTGCTGTCCGAACTGGTGCCCGAGGCGATCAAGGCCCTGCCGGAAGACCTGCGCAAGCGGCTGGTCGTCCATCAACAGACCCGCGCGGAGTCGATGAACACGGCCCGGCGCGCCTATCGCGACGCCCTGGTCGACGCCGAGATCGCGCCCTTCTTCCGCGACATCGCCGGACGGCTGCGCGACGCCCATCTGGTGATCGGCCGCTCGGGCGCGGGCTCCGTCTGCGAGTTCGCGGTGGCGGGAAAGCCCGCCATCCTGGTCCCGCTGGCGATCGCCATCGACGACGATCAGGGCCAGAACGCCAAGTTGCTGGCCGACGTCGGCGGCGCCGAGGTGGCGCGCGAGAGCCAGCTCACGGTGGAGTCCCTCGCCGGCGCGCTGGAAAAGCTGCTCAACAATCCGGACCGTCTCGCCCGGATGGCGGCCGCGTCGCGCTCCGTGGCCATTCCGGATGCGGCCGAGCGGCTGGCCGATGTGGTCGAGGCGACGGCGCGGGTTTAGCCTCTGCGTCGTGCGACGACGATGATCTCCGGGCTATGGTCGGTCAGGGGGCTGCGGTCCCAATCGCCATAAATAGCTTCGATCTCGAACCCGGCCTCACCCAGGAACACCGCCAGCGCGTCATTGTCCAGAAAGCGCAAGGTGCTTCGGCTGACCTGCGGCTGATCCCAAGCCGGGCTTGCGAACGTATGGCTAAATGAGACGGTCCGGCCGTCGAACGTTCCATGAACCTCCGTCGTCATCCGCACGATGGCGCCTGCGGAGTCTGTGACCTCTCTCGCCTGACGCGATCCCCATCGTTCCCATTCCCGGGCCAGTGGGTTGCGGGTTTCGAAGGCAAAGCGCCCGCCGACCGTGAGAGCCGCTGCGATCGCCGCCAGGGCGTTCCGCAGGTCGATGTCCTCGACCAGCACTTGGAACGCATGGCCAGTCATGATCGCGAGATCGAACTCGCGGTCCCATGTGGCCCCCGAGAGATCGCCCTGGATCCATTCGATGTCGGTTCGCCGGCGCGCCACCTCGAGCATCCCGGCGGCAGGATCCAGGCCGCACAGCCGACCTTCATGTCCGGCGTCGCGGACCTCGTGCAGGAACGATCCCGTGCCGCAGCCGATATCCAGCACCGCGCCCACCGACAACGCCATGGGCAGGTAGAAGTCGAAGTCGTCGCGGACCTGCCGCGGCGAGAACAAGTCGTACAAGGCCGCCAGCGCGATCTCGGAGAAGTAGCGATCGGTCACGGATGGCGAGCTCCAAGCGCGCGCCCGCAGCGACGCGATGCGGCGTCGAGCCTATGAAGACGCGGCCACGCCCTCAAGCCATCCACCCCCAGTTTCCCAAATCTAGCGAATGAGCTAGCACGTCGAGATGACGCGACGCCCTGTTCCCTTCGAAATCGGCCCCGTGCACTTTATCGGCATCGGGGGCATCGGCATGAGCGGCATCGCCGAGATCATGATGCGCACCGGCTACACGGTGCAGGGCTCCGACGCCAAGGCCAGCGCCAACACCGAGCGGCTGGAGAAACTGGGCGCGAAGATCTTCATCGGTCAGGACCCGGCCAACGTCGAGGGCGCTTACGCCGTCGTCTATTCCACCGCGGTCAAGCCGGACAATCCCGAGATGGTGGCGGCGCGCGAACGTCGTCTGCCGCTGGTCCGCCGGGCCGAGATGCTGGCCGAGCTGATGCGTCTGCAGTTCTCGATCGCGGTGGGCGGCACGCACGGCAAGACCACCACGACCTCGATGATCGCCTCGCTGCTGGACGCCGGCGGCCTGGACCCTACGGTCGTAAACGGCGGGATCATCAACACCTACGGCACCAACGCCAAGGTCGGGACCGGCGAGTGGATCGTGGTCGAGGCCGATGAGAGCGACGGCACCTTCCTGAAGCTCAAGTCCACCTGCGCCGTGGTCACGAACATCGACCCGGAACACCTGGATCACTACGGCGAGTTCGAAGCCGTGAAGAAGGCCTTCCGCGACTTCGTCGAGAACATCCCGTTCTACGGCTTCGCGGCGATCTGCACCGACCACCCTGAGGTGCTTGCCATGGCCGCGCGGGTCGAGAACCGGCGGTTGGTCACCTACGGGGTCAATCCGCAAGCGGAGGTCCGGGCCGAGAACATCACCATGGGGCCTGACGGCGCCCGCTATGACGCCGTGATCCGTCCCCGCGAGGGTGAGCCGCTGCGCTATGCCGACCTGCATCTGCCGATGGCGGGCCAGCACAATGTGCTGAACTCGCTGGCCGCCGTCGCCGTCGCCCGAGAGCTGGGGATGGACGAGGCGGGCATCCGCAAGGGTCTGGCGGAGTTCGGCGGGGTGAAGCGCCGCTTCACGACCACGGGCGTGGCGAACGGGGTGCGGATTGTCGACGACTACGGCCACCATCCGGTGGAGATCGCCTCGGTGCTGAAGGCCGCCCGTGCGGTGACCCAGGGCAAGGTCGTGGCGGTGGTTCAGCCGCATCGCTACAGCCGTCTGCGCGATCTGTTCGACGAGTTCAGCGCCTGTTTCGCCGACGCCGACACGGTGGTGGTGGCCGATGTCTACGCCGCGGGCGAGGCCCCGCTGGAGGGCGTCAGCAAGGACAGCCTGGTCGACGGCCTGCGCCGCTACGGTCACCGGCGGGTGCTGCCACTGAGCGCGCCCTCGGCTCTGGCTGGACTGATCCGCGAGGAGACGGCGGAGGGTGATCTGGTGGTGCTGCTGGGCGCCGGCGACATCACCAGCTGGGCCTACGCCCTGCCGGCCGAGCTCGAGGCGCTCGGCGCGTGACCGACTGGCGCGACAACCTGCCGGTCGTTCGCGGCAAGCTGCTACGGGACGAGCCGCTGGGGCCGTTTACCTGGTTCCGGGTGGGCGGGGCGGCCGACGTGTTGTTCCTGCCGACGGACCACGCGGATCTCGCAGAGTTCCTGAAGGGGCTCCCGGCCAGCGTGCCGGTGACTGTGCTGGGCGTGGGGTCCAACGTCATCATCCGCGACGGCGGGGTCGAGGGCGTGGTGATCCGGCTGGCCGGGCGAAACTTCGCCGGCGTCGAGGTCGCGGGCGATCGCATCACGGCTGGGTCCGCCGCGCTGGATGCGGCGGTCGCGCGGGCGGCCGCGAAGGCGGGTCTCGCTGGGCTGGAGTTCTACGCGGGTATCCCCGGAACCATCGGCGGCGCCCTGACCATGAACGCCGGGTGCTACGGCGCGGAGACGAAGGACGTCCTGATCTCCGCCTGGGGCTACGACCGCGCGGGCATCCGTCGCGAGTTGGCGCTGGCCGACTTCGGCTACACCTATCGCCACTCCGAGGCGCCGGCTGACATCATCTGGGTTGAGGCCACCTATCAGGGGCGGGCGGACGACGCGGCGGCCGTTCAGGCCCGCATGGACGAGATCACCGCCCGGCGCGAGACGTCCCAGCCGATCCGTGAGAAGACCGGCGGCTCGACCTTCAAGAACCCCGAGGGGCATTCCTCCTGGAAGCTGGTGGATGAGGCCGGCTGGCGCGGCAAAGCATACGGCGGGGCCATGTTCTCGCCTCTGCATTCCAACTTCATGATCAATACCGGGGAGGCGACCGCCGCCGACCTGGAGGGCCTGGGCGAGGCGGTCCGCGCCGACGTGAAGGCCAAGACCGGCATCGATCTCCAGTGGGAGATCAAGCGGATCGGCCGACCGATGATCGACCCCGAAAGGCTGCAGCCGTAGCCCCGCCGAGGAACTGATCCACCTCGGCGCCAAGGCCGCTTTCTCCAACGCCAGGCGCGACCAGCGTCGCCCCTCCCCGGGACGGGCGTCGGATCTCCTTTTCGCCTGCACCCGCGGCGCCGGCGCTGCTGACAGGATGGTGTCCGCAGGCGGGGTTGACGGGAATCTCCGCGAGTGGGACCGGCGAGTATGCGTATCCTTCCGAAACTCGCTTTCGCCGCGGTCCTGCTGGCCGCGTCGCCCGTGGTCGCCCAGGACCTCGCCGCTGGCGCAGCCGCCGTGCGCGACAAGGCGCTGACCGACACCCTGGCCTGGGACATCACCGAGTCGCTGACCTCCGAGGTCGGCGCGCGGATGGTGGGCTCTCCCGCCATGGAGCGCGCCCGCGACTGGGGTGTGGCCAAGCTGAAGGCGCTGGGCTTCGAGAACGTCAAGGTCGAGGCCTTCACAACCCCGGCGTGGTCGCGGGGGGCGGAGTCGGCCGAGGTGGTCGGGCCTTGGCCGCACAAGCTGGCCATCCTCGGTCTCGGCAACTCTGCGCCGACGCCGGCCGGCGGGATCACCGCGCCGATCGTGGTCTTCAGGACCTATCAGGCCATGCTGGACCAACCGGCGGGGTCGTTGACCGGCAAGATCGCCGTGGTCACCCAGGCCATGGGGCGCACACAGGACGGGTCCAGCTATGGCGCCGTCGGCGTGCAGCGGCGGGCGGGCGCGGCCGAGGCCGCCAAGCGCGGCGCGGTCGGCTACCTGATCCGCTCGATCTCCACCGACGACACGCGCCTGCCGCACACGGGCGGCGGCGCGGCCGGCGGCATTCCGGCCGCGGCGCTGTCGCCGCCGGACGCGGAACTCCTGGAAAACCTGGCGGCGCGCGGCAAGCCGGTGCTGGTGAAACTGGAGATGGCGTCGAGCGTCAATCCGGCGGCGCCGGCCTGGAACATCTCTGGCGACATTCGCGGGAAAGACAGACCGGACGAAGTGATCGTCGTCGGCGGCCACCTGGACAGCTGGGATCCCGGCACGGGCGCCATCGACGACGCCGCGGGGATCGCCATCACCACCGCGGCCGCCAAGCTGGCCGCCGCGCCCGGCAAACCGCGGCGCACGATCCGCGTGGTCATGTGGGGCTCGGAAGAGCAGGGCGGCTCGTCCGCTGCCTACGCCGCCGCCCACAAGGACGAGGTGGGCAAGATCGTGGTCGCCGGCGAGAGCGACGGCGGGGCTGGTCGCATCTGGAGCCTGTCGACGCCGCAAGCCGGCGCGGGGCATCCTGCGATCACCGCCTTCCAGAGTATCTTGCCCAAGCTGAAGGTGGCGGTGAACCGCACGCCGCCACGGTCTGGCGGAGCGGACATCGCCGGCCTGATCGGTCTGGGCGTCCCGTTCGTCGACTTCAATCAGGACATGAGCCGCTACTTCGACCTGCACCATTCGGCGGACGACACCCTGGACAAGATCGATCCGGCCGAGCTCTCGCAGAACGTCGCGGTCTGGGCGACCTTCCTCTACACCGTCGCCAATTCCGACATCGATTTCCGGCCCAAGACGCCGACGGAGGCCAAGTGAGCCAACCCCTTTCCGGCCATCACGTCGCCGTCCTGCTGGGCGGCCTGTCGTCCGAGCGCGAGGTCAGCCTGGTCTCGGGCGGCGCCTGCGCCGACGCGCTGGAGCGACTTGGCGCGCGGGTCAGCCGGGTCGACGCCGGCCGCGATCTGGCCCAGGTGCTGACCCGGTTGAAGCCGGACGTCTGTTTCAATGCGCTGCACGGCGCCTGGGGCGAGGACGGCTGCGTTCAAGGCGTCCTGGAGACCCTGGCGATCCCCTACACCCATTGTGGCGTCCTGGCCTCGGCCCTGGCGATGGACAAGGCCAAGGCCAAGGCGGTTCTGGCGGCGGCCGGGGTGGCTGTGCCCGGCGGCGGGCTGTTCAACCGCTTCGACGTCGCCGCCGGCCACGTCATCGCCCCGCCCTATGTCGTGAAGCCGAACGCCGAGGGCTCATCGGTCGGGGTATTCATGGTCCATGATGGCGCGAATCGCCCACCGCAGGAGGTCGTGGCGTCATCCTGGACCTTCGGCGAGGAGGTCATGGTGGAGCCCTACATCCGCGGAATGGAGCTCGCCGTCGGCGTTATGGACGGCAAGGCCATGACCGTGACCGAAATCGTTTCGAAAACCGGCTTCTACGACTACGAGGCGAAGTACGGCGACGGCGGGTCGGAGCACATCGTGCCGGCGAGGATTCCGCCGCATGTGACGGAGAAAGCGAAGGAACTGTCGGAGAAGGCCCACGCGGCGCTTGGTTGCCGAGGCGTTACCCGATCGGACCTCCGTTATGACGACATTAACGATGTTTTGGTCCTCTTGGAGGTGAACACCCAGCCTGGGATGACCCCGACCTCGCTCGTACCCGAGCAGGCCGCGGCGGGCGGGGTGGATTTCGATCGTTTGGTGCTTTGGATCACGGAGGACGCCTATGCCCGCGCCAGTGCGGGGGGGATCGCGGGGAACGGCGAAACCTCGGGCCAAGACGCCCGCTAGTCCTCAGCCCCGGCGGCCCGCGGCCAAGGCTGAGGCTGGCGGTGTGCGCAGCCCTAGCCCGAAGCACATCCTGATGATCGCCGGCGGGGTCCTGACGTTGACGCTCGCGATCACGCTGGCGACCGGCGGCCGCGGCCAGCAGATCGCCAGCGCCATCGGGATGGGCGTCGACGGCAAGTTCGGCGAGGCGGGGTTCCGCCTGAAGACCGTGCATGTACAGGGCGCCTCGGCGCTGGCGACGGCCGACATTTTCCGGGCCGCCAATGTCCACAAGGACGACCCGCTGCTGGGCATGGATCTGACGGCTCTGCGCCAGCGCGTCGAGGCCGTGGGCTGGGTGAAGGAGGCGCGGGTGGTTCGCCTGCTGCCCGACACCCTGATGATCTCGGTGAAGGAGCGCCGGCAGCTCGCCGTCTGGCAGCATGGCGGCCGCAGCGTCGTGATCGACGATCATGGCGAGGTGATCCCCGAAGCCGATCCCGCGCGCTTCGCGACCCTGCCGCTGGTGGTCGGGGCGGGTGGCGCGGAGCACGCCGGCGAGATTCTGCCGACCCTGGCCCAGCGGCCCAAGCTGATGGCCCGGATGGAAGCCCTGGTGCGCGTCGATGACCGACGCTGGGATCTCCGCCTGAAGGACGGCGCGCTGATTCAGCTGCCCGCCGTCGACGAGGAGCAGGCGCTGATCCAACTCGAGCAGCTGGACCTGCGCTCGCGTATCCTCGAGCTGGGGTTCGAGCGGATCGACCTGCGCAATCCCGACACCATCGCCGTGCGGCCGCGCGCGCCGCAGCCGACCCCCGCGCTTACCACCGCCACCGCCGCCGTCACGACGCCCGCCGAGGGCGTCTAACCAAAGATCTGGCCCGCCCATGCTCAAGACCGCCGACCGCCCCGCCGAGGCCCGCAAGGACGTGAAGAAGTCTGACCCCAAGACAGGTCGTGACGGCCTGAAGGCGGCTCTGGCTCCGCCGAAGATCGTGGCGGCTGTGGATCTGGGCGCCGCCAAGGTCGCCTGCTTCATCATGAAGCCCGATGGCGTCCGGCGCGGGGACCGGACCCTGACCACCTGCGGCGTCGGCTACGTCCAGTCGCGGGGCGTCCGGGGCGGCGCGATCGTGAACATGGACGAGGCGTCGGACGCTATCGCCCAGGCGGTGGAGCGGGCCGAGAACGTTGCGGGCGTGAACGTCCAGGGCGTGACCATAGCGACCTCGGGCGGTCAGCTCAGCTCGTCGAGGATCCAGGGCCGGGTGTCCATCGGGGCCCGCCCGATCAGCGACAACGACCTGGTCCGCGCTATCCAGAACGCCCTGGCCCAGATCAAGATTCCGGGTCGTCGGGCCATCCATATCCTGCCGGTGGCGTGGGCCGTTGACGGTCAGGGCGGGGTGCGCGACCCGCGGGCCATGTTCGGCAAGACCCTTGGCGTCGAACTGCTGGTCGTCTCGGTGGCCGAGACGGTGTTCCACACCCTGGGCGCCTGCGTCGAGCGGGCCCACCTGCAGCTTGAGGGCGTGGTCGCCGCGCCCTTTGTTTCGGCGCTTGCGGCCCTTGAAGAAGACGAGATGGACCTCGGCTCCGTCTGCATCGACATGGGCGGCGGCTCGACCTCGGCCTCGGTGTTCCGGGGCGGGAGCCTGGTGCACGTCGAGACGGTGCCCGTCGGTGGCCACCACGTGACCCAGGATATCGCCCGCGGTCTGTCGACCTCCATCGTCGGCGCCGAGCGGATCAAGACCCTCCACGGCTCGGCCATCGCCTCGGCCAACGAGGACCGCGAGATGATCGAGGCCCCGCCGCGGGGTGACGATCCGGGCGCTGGTCCAGTGGTCGCCCCTCGGTCGTTGCTGAAGGGCATCATCGCGCCTCGGGTCGAGGAGACGCTAGAGCTGCTGCGCGACCGGCTGAAGGCCGCGGGCGCGCCGATCGAGCCGGGCGCGGGCTTGGTGCTGACCGGCGGCGCCAGCCAACTGGCCGGGGTGCGGGAAGTGGCCGTGCGCGTCTTCGATCGTCCGGTTCGCCTGGGCCGTCCGCGCCGGGTGCCGCACCTCGCCGACGCCGCGTCGGGTCCGGCCTTCACCGCCGCCGCCGGGATCCTGCACCGCGCTGCGTTCGGCCCGCGCGAGGCGGTTTCCACCAAGCAGCTCTCGTCCTCGAAGCTCCGCCGCGAGCCCCTGGACCCCCGAGCGAACCCGGTGGCCAAGGCGGCCCAATGGCTGCGGGATAACCTCTAGTCACTCCACCGTGATGAACACCGGATTGCTGTAGAACCAGAGGTCGGCCCAGGGGTCTTCGCCGGCTGGGTCGGGCTGGGGCTCGAGCTCTGCGCCGTTTGTCCCGCGCACCCGGACGTATCCGGACTGGGTGACGTTGCGGATTGTGTAGGTCATGGCGATCCGCTCGCCGTCGCGGGCCCACTGGCCAGGGGCGAAGCGGGCTTCCACATGCGCGGTCGGATTGCGGTCGGCGCTGCGATCTGCGACGGGGCCCGTTACGTCGCCGCGAATGAGGTCGACGCGGGCGACGTCGGGCGTATGGCCGCCGAAGTTGGCGCCAGCCGGGTCGCGCAGGCGGATGACGACGGTGACGTCTGACCCGCGCGCCACCTTCAACTGTCCGCCGATGTCCGCGCGTGCGCCGCCAGCGGCGGGCTGGACGGTGACCTCCAGCTCCGAGATCAGGTCGCCCAGGGTGACGAACACCCGGCCGCTGCGCAGCCCGTCGAGCACGTCGTCGTAGGTCCGGACCGCCTTCACATAGGACTTGGAATACTCGCCGGGCCAGAAGTCGTTGCCGCCGTCGGTGTAGTGGCGGTGGGAGTCTGAGGTCGAGGTCACCCACCAGCGGCGGCCTTCGCCCAGCATGGAGTCCCAGAAGCCGCCGACCTGGGCCGTCATCTGGTCGAAGCCACCCATGGTCGGGGCGCGGCGATAGCTGCCGCGGTAGGCGTCGTCGGGGTCGGCGGCGCCTTTGCGGGCGTTGAGGCTGGCGGCCTGGTGGCCCGGCGCGCCTTCCATGCCCACGGCCACTTGGGGCGCCGTGTCGTTCCAGTCGCGCAGTTCGCCCGGCGACACGAGGCCGTAGGCGCCGACGGCCGGCGAGGTGCGAGACGGGTGGTTGGCGATCACCACCGGCGGCGCGGCCAGGGCGTCCATGTGTTTCAGCGCGTCGAGCATCCGCGCCTCGGTGTTCCAGGCAGGGTCGGCGGGCCAGGGCTCGCGGCGGTTGAAGCCGCTCTCGATCCCGAACAGGGCGTCGCGTTCGGCGGGGGTGTGAGGGAGGATCACGCTGGCGTGTTCGGCGCCCGGCACGTCCAGTTCCATGCCGAAGAAATGGAGCAGCCTGGGGTGCGCGCGCCGCGAGCGGAGCAGCTCGGGATAGGCCTGGTCCCGGCTGATCTTGGAATGGTTCGGGCCGCCATGATCAGTGGAGACCATCCAGGACAGGCCGTGCTTGATGCCCATGTCGGCGTTGACCAGGATCGGGTTGCTGGCGTCGCCGGCCTTGACTGGCGTGGGCGCAGAGCCGTCCGCCGCGGGCGTCCAGCCGACGCTGAACCAGCTGTGGACGTGGTGGTCGCCGGCCAGCCAGACGCGCTTGGCCGGATCGACCTTGGCCGCCCGCGTCGCCACGGGGGCGACGACGCGGAGGGGGTGGTGTCCTTCATGCGCCAGCGCACCGCCGGACCCGAGAAGTCCGGCGGCGAGGGCGAGGCCGGCGACGCGCGGCCTAGAACGTCGCACGGGCGACCAGCTGGAACACCGGGCCGGCCTGTTCGGCCTCGAGCTCGTACTCGTCGAAGCTGCGGTCGATCTGATCCTCGATGGTGGTGAACTTGTTGAAGGTCTCGCGCTTCTTGCCGTCGAGCAGGTTGGAGCCGGTCAGGCGGACGACCACGCGGTCGCCGAAACGTTTCTCGACGAAGATCTCCAGGTCGGCGCCATACTTGGTCGTGACCTCTTCGCCGATCGTGCGGCCGAAGGCGTCGCCCTGCTTGCGGTAGGTGGCTCCGAACGCCGCGCCCCAGGTGGGCAGGTCGTGGATGAAGCCGACGTTGACCACGTACTTCGCCTGATCGTTGAAGCGGCGCGAGCCGAACTCGTCATCCACGTCGCTGTCCAGCCAGGAAGAGTTGAAGAACACGCCGGTGTCCTTCAGGCCGAGGCTGGTGAGCGGCGTGGAGAGGTCGAACTCGATGCCCCAGACCTTGCCGTCGCCGGTGTTGCGCGGGCGGAGCACGAACGTGCCGGCGCCCTCGCTGCCGACCTGGCCGGTGCTGGCCACTTCGATCAGGTTGGTCACGTCACGGTAGAAGACGTTGACGCCGGCCACGCCCTGGCGCCCGAGGCGGCGCTCATAGCCCACGTCGAAGCCCCAGGCGCTTTCCGGCTTGAGGTCGGGGTTGCCGAGGAAGTCGTTGTCGCCCAGCTCCGCCAGCAGGGTCGCCGGCGACAGGTAATCGAAGTTCGGCCGGCGCACGGTGCGCGAGGCCGAGACGTTGATCCGGTCGGCGCCGGTCAGGTTCCAGCGCAGGTGGGCCGAGGGTAGCAGGACGTTGTAGTCGTTCTTCACCTTGCGGCTGGCGGCGGGCGCGGTGGCGTCCTCGATGGTGGTCTTGGTCGTCTCCCAGCGGACGCCGGCTTCCCAGGAAATGGCGTCCATCTCGCCGGACAGCATCACATAGGGATCGATCCGGGTTTCCTCGATGGTGTTGAGGCCCCCGGCCTCGGGGAGGAAGGGCCCGTAGGCGCCGGGCAGCGTCGGCCGCGTGGCGGGCGCGTTGGGGATGGTGACGCGGTTGCGGTCGGTGGTGATGTCGGTGTCGCGGTGCTTGCCCACGTACTGGACGCCGAGGTCCAGCTTCAGCTCGCCCAGGTCGCGCTTGTGCGAGACCTCGCCGGACAGTTCGCGGTCCTTGAGACGGGTGAAGGTCAGGTCGCCGGTGAAGCGGTCGTCCTCGGGGAAGGGGCGGGTGTCGCGGAGGTATTCGTACTCCTCCTCAATCTCGTCCTGGCGGTCCTTGAGCTGGGCGTAGGCGACCTTGAAGCGGGTGGTCCCGCCCAGCATCTGCTGGTCGTAGCGGGCGCCCAGCGACCAGTTGTCGGTGCGGATCTTGACGTTGTTGTCGTTGAGCGTGAGCAGGTCGGCGGGGCCGATGCGGCCGCCGGCGTACTCGATGGAGTCCTCATCCTCGAAGCGGTTGGTGCGGACGAAGACGCCGGACAGCTTCAGGGCGCTGGTCTCGCCCTTCAGGTCGTAGGCGGCGTTCAGGGAGTAGTCCGTGCCGTCGCGGGTGTCGGTCTGCAGCTCGACGTCGTCGAGGCTGCCGCCGGGGGCGCTGTAGCGCAGGCTTTCCTTGAGCTTCGGATTGCGGCGGCCCTGGACGTTGGCGCCGACCAGCAGGCGGCCGGGGCCGACCTGGCCGGCGTAGACGCCGCCGACCGTGCCCTTCACCCGCTTGTCGTCCAGCATGATGCCGCCGGCGCGGACATAGCCGCCGTCCAGCGAGTAGCCGTCACGCAGGACGATGTTGAGGGCGCCGGCCACCGCGTCGCCGCTGCGGTTGGCCGAGGAGGAGCGGACCACCTCGACGCGCTCGATCAGCTCGGCGGGGATGCGGTCGACGAAGAACGAGCGGTCGACGCCGGCGCCGGGCACCCGCTCGCCGTTGATCAGGATCTGGGTGTAGCCGGGGTCCAGGCCGCGCAGCCGCGCGCCATCCGATTCCAGCACGTCGGAGAGGAAGGCCACGCTGGGCACCCGCTTCAGCGCGTCGCCGGCGGTCAGCGGCTCGAAGCGCTGGAAGTACTCCAGGTCGTAGGCCAGCACCGGCTCGGGGCCGTCCACGCGATTGCGGTAGGCGATGTCGCCGGTGACCACCAGTTCCTCGACGGTCCGGGTGCGCTCGGCCTCGTCCTCGACCTCGGCCGCCCAGGCCGGCGCGCTGCAGAGCGGCGCCAGCGAGGCTACGGCGAAAAGCATCGCCTTCTTCATCAGGTCATATCCCCCATTACTGGCCGTTGACGTCGCAATACGGCCCCGCCTATTCGGGGGAGGGATTAGTTTCGCGGCACATTAGGAGCCAGTGATGTTTCGGCGGCATTTGCGTGACACTTCGATGACGGTGTTGATTGCCGCGTTACTGATGGCGGGCTGCACGAAACCTCAGCCCGCGAAGGTTGACCCTGAAGCGCAGTCGGATTCGCGCGGTATGACTGTGGGCGCGGGCAGGCCCGTGCCGGCGGCGGCGGAGACGCCCTCGGTGGGGACGGGCGACAAGGATGCGGCCGACGACCCGGAAATCTGGGTCGATCCGAAGGACCCGACGCGGGGCGTCATCATCGGCACGGACAAGAAGGCCGGCCTCTATGTCTACGACCTGGCCGGCAAGCAGCTGCAGTACGTACCGGGCGGCCTGCCCAACAACGTCGACCTGCGGGGCGGCTTCAAGACGGCGGCGGGCGAGCGGGTGCTGGTGGCGGCCTCGGACCGTGGGCGGCCGGGGGCGGGGGCGGCGCTGTTCCTGCTGGACCCGGCGACCCTGAAGCTGACCCTCTGGGCCGAGGTTCCGGTCGCGCTGGCCGAGCCCTATGGCCTGTGCCTGGGGCGGCGGGGGGACGCCTTCCTGGTGATCGTCAACGGGACGGACGGCCAGGTGCGCCAGCACACGGTGAGCGCCGGCGCCGACGGCAAGCCGGTGTTCAAGGAGGAGCGCCGGTTCGCGGTGCCAACCCAGCCCGAGGGCTGCGTGGTCGACGACGTGGCGGGCCGCCTCTATCTGGGCGAGGAGGGCGCGGGCATCTGGCGCTTCGAACTGGGCGCCGGTCCGGCCAAGGGCGAGCTGATCGCACAGGCGCCGTCGGCGATGCTGAAGCCCGACGTGGAGGGCCTGACCCTGCTGCGCGAGGGGCCGGCGACCTGGCTCATCGCCTCCAGCCAGGGGGATTCGGCCTTCGCGGTCTGGCGGGTGGACGGGTCCAAGCCCGACTATCGCGGCCGGTTCAGCGTGGTGGCCAACGGCGCGGTGGACGGCGTGACCGGCACGGATGGCGTGGCGGCCCTGGGCGGCGCGGTGGGCGCGTTTCCGCAGGGCCTCGTCGTCGTGCAGGACGACGAGGACCAGGGCGCGGCGGGCGCCAAGCAGAACTTCAAGCTGGTGGACTGGCGCGCGGTGAAGGCCGCGCTGGGGCTGTAGGCGCGCGCGTCCGCGCCATGGGCGTCATGGTTGGGCTGAAATCTCGGGGTCGGGCCCGCTAGCCGTAGCTGTAGCGGAAGTGCGGCGCCGTCGGGGGCCGGTCGGGCGGGGGATCTTCGGCGGGATCGTCGTTGTCAGAGGCTTCGTCGTCAGGCGCTTCGTCGTCCTGATCGTCGTCGTCGCCGTCGCCTCCCCGATCGTCATCATCCGCGTCGCCGAAGGTCGCGGGCGTGAGGCCCAGTTCCCGGTGCAGGTAGGCGATGACCTGCGGGAAGGGGGCCCGGGCGAAGTCCTCTTCCAGCACCGCGTCGTCCAGACGCTCGTAGAGGTCGTACAGCCGCGCCTCGGCGACGTCCTTGTCGTCGGGCGTCTCGTTGCAGATCGCCCGCTGCATCCACAGGCGCACCTGCGCCTTGCGGCGGCGAATCTGGCCGGTCATCTCGGTGGCGACGCGCGCGTCGGCGGCCACCCGGTCGCGGGCGGCGTCACGGCGGAAGCGGGTTTCCAGGGCCAAGGTCTGGCGCACCGCGCGGGCCAGCCTGGGGAAGGTGGCGACCGCCCGGGCGCGCGCCTCGGGCGTCTCGGCCGTCTCGACCTCTTCGCGCAGGCCGCGCGCCATCACCATCCCGATCTCGGCCAGCTCGGCCAGGATCGCGGCGTGACGCTCGGTATGGGGTTCCGTATCGAACATGAACGAAACAAGAACACGTGACGTGGCGGGGAGTCAAACTTGTTCGGTGATGAGGCCGGTTAAATCAGCCGATCGTGTCGTCGTCCGCGCCTTCGCCAGGTGACGCGCCGGCGGGCGCCATTTTCGCGGTCTGGCGTTCGTCCGCCTCGATGCTCAGGGCGCGTTCGCCGTGATCACCTTTGGCCGTGGGGGCCGGCGGTGGGTTCGGCGGCGGATCGCTGGCCGCGGCGCCGGGTGACGGTTCGAGCTCGGTCGCCCGTCGGTTCTGTTCGCCCATGGATTCGTCTCCCGCCGAGAAACCGGCTGGCGGCTGAACGTGGCGCAGGCGAATGGGTTCGATGGCGGCGGACAGCCGGGCCCACCACGCCGCCCCCACCCAACCTCTCCCCTCTCGCTTCGCAGGGGGCGAGGCGGGAAACTGCGCTATTCTTGCATCGGGTGTCACTTAATCGACACAAGCGGAGCTGTGGGCGATTGGGTGGTTGGGTGAATGGCGATAACTCAGCGCTCGCTTCGCCGTTGGCGGGGCCGGTCCGGGCCTTTGGTGGCCCACGTTTCGAGGTGCAGCCTTTGATGACCCATCGTTCCGCGCGTACGGCGCTCATGACCAAGTCCAGCCTGGCCATCCTGGCCGCCGCCGCCTGCCTGGCGCCCGTGACCGCGTCGGCCGCCGACGCCGACGTCAGCGAAGTGGTGGTGACCGCCCAGAAGCGCACCCAGTCGCTGCAGGACATCCCGCTCAGCGTGAACGTGGTGGATGCGCGCGACATCGATAACCTGGGCGCCCAGAACTTCACCGACCTGCTGTCCAGCGTGCCCAGCCTGACGGCCTATCAGAACGGCCCGGGCCGCTCGCAGCTGATCATCCGCGGCGTGACCTCGAACAGCATTTCGGAAGACGAGCCGCAGACCCAGGAAACGGTCGGCCTCTACATCGACGACACGGCGATCTCGGTCAGCGGGTTCAACCCGGAGAACGGCCTGTTCGACCTGGAGCGGGTGGAAGTGCTGCGCGGGCCGCAGGGCACGCTGTACGGCGCGGGCGCGATGAGCGGCGCGGTGCGCCTGATCACCAAGAAGCCGGTGATGAACGACTTCGGCGGCAAGATGGAAGCGACGCTGTCCGACGTGCGTCACGGCTCGGTGGGCTATGACCTGAAGGGCGTGGTCAACATCCCGCTGATGCAGGACAAGGCGGCGCTGCGGGTGCTGGCCTATCACACCGAATTCGGCGGCTATATCGACAACGTCACCACGGGCAAGACGGACCTGAACGACAACGAGTCGTCGGGCGTGCGCGCGGCCCTGCGGCTGACGCCGTCGTCGGACCTGACCATCGACCTGTCGGTGTTCGCCCACGAATTCTCGGACGGCGGCCGGTCGATCGACGAAGGCGGCCTGAAGCGCGCCTATCGGTCGGAAGAAGGCTCCGACTTCAAGAACCAGATCTACAGCGGCACGATCGTGAAGGGCTTCGACACGTTCGAGGTGACCTCGGTGACGTCGTACCTGAACGTGGACGTGGTCAATAAGCGCCAGCTGGACAAGATCCTGGCGACGGTCACCCCGAAGCTGTTCTCGGCGCTGCGCGACACCACCAGCGTGGAAGACTTCACCCAGGAGGTCCGGGTGGCGTCGAAGGGCGACGGTCCGCTGACCTGGCTGGTCGGCGCCTACTACAACAAGCGCGACCGCTACTATGTGAACGCCTTCCCGGTGCCGGGCGTGGACGCCGAGCTGGGCGTGCCCTCGTCGGCGTTCGGCGCCCCGAAGGACACCCTGTTCTTCGGGATCCAGGACATCAACGTCGAGCAGGGCGCGGTGTTCGGCGAGGCTACCTACACCACCGGCCCGTTCGCCTTCACCGCCGGCCTGCGCTGGTTCACCTGGAAGCAGGACTACAGCCTGAATTCGGGCGGCCTGTTCAACGGCGGCGCGACCAGCACGGGTCAGCGGAAGACCAAGGAAGACGGTATCAACCCGAAGTTCAACGCCACCTACCGCATCGACGAGGACAACCTGGTCTATGTGCAGGCGGCCAAGGGCTTCCGCTTCGGCGGGATCAACGACGTGATCCCGGCCAACGTCTGCGCCGCCGAGCTGGCGGGGATCAACCGCGGCGGCGACCCGACCGTCTATGGCCCCGACAAGCTGTGGAACTATGAGGTCGGCACGAAGTCGAGCTTCCTGGACCGCCGCCTGACGCTGAACGCCAGCGCCTATGTCATCAAGTGGAAGGGCATCCAGACCAACCGCGACCTGAACTGCGGCTTCGGCTTCCGCGAGAACGCCGGCGACCTGACCAGCAAGGGCGTGGAAATCGAGGCGACCCTACGGCCGATGACCGGCCTGACCCTGACGGCGGGCGCGGGCTACACCGACTCCACCCTGGACGGCGACGTGCCCAACCTGCAGGCGCAGAAGGGCGATCGCGCGCCGTTCGTGCCGAAGGGGACGTTCAACGGGACGGCGGAATACGTCTGGCCGGTGAGCGACACCGTCGAAGGCTTCGTCTGGGGCAACTACCAGTACGTCGGCGAGCGGGCGACGGACTTCTCCAGCCTGCAGAGCCGCTACCGCAAGATGGGCCAGTACAATGTGGTCAACGTGCGGGCCGGCGCGCGGGTGGGCGAGGTCGAGGTCTCGGCTTTCGTGAAGAACCTGGGCGACAGCCGCGGCGTGCTGCGGGCCCTGGCCTCCACCCCGTTCGACGCCGAGGGCGCGATCCGCATCCAGCCGCGTACGGTGGGGATGACGGTGCGGGCCAACTTCTAGAACGAGCGGGCGCGGCGGTTTCGGCCGCCGCGCCCACCGGACTAGCAAGCCTTCAGGACGTGTGGTCGGCGACGATCCGCCAGCCGGCCGGCGTCTTGTGGAAGACCAGGGAGAAGATGCCCGAGGCCGACTTGGCGTCGGGCGTCTCGACCTTGAAGCGGCCGATGGCCAGGACGTGGTCGGGGCCGAGGGTGCGGGCGTTTAGGATCTGGACGCTGAGCTTGCCCAGGGTGGCCTTGGCCTCCCGCGTTTCGAACCGCCCGGCGTAGGTCTGGGCGATGGCGTCGTAGCCGGCGACGATCTTGTCGCCGCTGACGTAGGTGGTCTCGGGCGAGACCTCGTAGCTGGCGATGAAGCCCTTGAAATCCCCCGCCGAATAGGCCGCGGCGCTGTCGGTCAGCACCTTTTCCACCGCCGCCTTGACCTCGGGCGAGGCGGGCGCGGCCGCGGCGAGGCCGGGCAGGGCGAGCGCGCCGGCGGCGATGACCGCGGCGAGGCGGGCTTGAAGCTTGAACATGGACGGAACCTTCGTCTGCGAGAGTCGTGAGCGGCGACACTGGCCGTCGCCGGCGGCGCTGTCACGCGCGGGCGTTTCCCGTGGACAACTCTGTGGACGTCTTGACCGACGCCGCGCCAGCCCTGAGTCACAGCGCCGCACCGTTACTGTTGATTCGTCTGGGTTCCTCTTGGCGATGCGGCAGAAAAACGCGTTCAGCCAAGCTCGACGCCCTTCCGACTCAGAGTATGCGGTTAACACTCGATTAAGGGTGTCGGCGCGTACTTAACGCATCGTTACTCGGGTGCGTCCGCGATGGGGTGTCGGACGCGCTAGACCGCATTTTGGGGAAGGACAGGACGTCCCAATGGCCATTTCGCTTTCTGCGCCGCGCGCCACGGAACTGAAGCCCCGGATCGTCGTGTTCGGCATCGGCGGCGCCGGCGGCAACGCCGTCAACAACATGATCGAGGCGGGCCTCGAAGGCGTCGAGTTCGTGGTCGGCAACACTGACGCGCAGCAACTGCAGTTCGCCAAGACCGAACGCCGCATCCAGCTGGGCGTGCAGGTGACGCAGGGCCTGGGCGCCGGCGCCCACCCCGAGGTCGGCATGAGCGCGGCCGAGGAAAGCATCCCCGAGATCGGTGAGCACCTGGACGGCGCCCACATGGTCTTCATCACCGCCGGCATGGGCGGCGGCACCGGCACCGGCGCGGCCCCGATCATCGCCAAGTGCGCCCGCGAGCGCGGCATCCTGACGGTCGGCGTGGTGACCAAGCCCTTCCACTTCGAAGGCCGCCACCGGATGCGCCTGGCCGACGCCGGGATCGCCGAGCTGCAGCGTTACGTCGACACCCTGATCGTCATTCCCAACCAGAACCTGTTCCGGGTGGCCAACGAGCGGACGACGTTCGCAGAAGCCTTCGGCATGGCCGACCAGGTCCTGCACTCGGGCGTGCGCTCGATCACCGACCTGATGGTGCTGCCGGGCCTGATCAACCTCGACTTCGCCGACGTGCGTACGGTGATGACCGAGATGGGCAAGGCGATGATGGGCACCGGCGAGGCCACGGGCGACGACCGCGCCCTGATGGCCGCGCAGAACGCCATCCAGAACCCGCTGCTGGACGAAGTCTCGCTGAAGGGCGCCAAGGCCGTGCTGGTGAACGTCACCGGCGGTCTGGACATGACCTTGCTGGAAGTGGACGAGGCGGCCAACGCCATCTCCGAACAGGTCGATCCGGAAGCCAACATCATCTTCGGCGCGGCCTTCGACCCGACGCTGGAAGGCATGATCCGCGTGTCGGTGGTCGCCACGGGCATGGACGGCGCCTCGATCGCCGCCATCGAACCCAAGGTCGAGCGCCGCTCGCTGCAGGCCGAACCGCTGCGCGCCACGGTGTCGCCGCGGGCCGAGGCCCCGGCCGCCGAGCCGGTGGTCGCCGCGGCCGCCGTCACGCCGGAGCCAGTGGCGGATATCCGCGAGGAAGAGCAGCCCGACATCTTCACGGCGCCCGTCGCCGCAGCCGCACCGGCCGAGCCGGTGGCGCAGCCGATGGCCCGGATCGTTGATCCCGGGGCGGCGGAAGCTGGCGATGAGCCGCTGTTCGCCGAGCCGGCCTACGAGCCGCGCCGTCCGCGGGGCGGGTTCCTGAGCATCTTCGGCGGCCGGCCGCGCTATGACGCGCCCCAGGCTCCGGCGGCGCCGCAGGCCTCCGCGTCCGCTCCCCGCACGGCCCCCGCGCCGTCGCGCGGCGGCGCCCAGCCGATGGAACAGGCGCAGCACGTCGAGGACCTGGATCAGAACGAGGATCTGGAGATCCCGTCCTTCCTGCGCCGTCTCGCCAACTAGCGTGACCGGGGCGACACGATCGTCCCGAAATCTCCATGAAAACGTCACCCCGCTTAACGGCGGGCGTTGATAGAACCTCCCGGGGGCAACGCCGGGAGGTTTTTCATGTCCGGGACGTTTTCCATGAGTAGCCGCATCATCTGGGTCTCACCGCTGGCCGATGGCTGGGCGGTGCTGTGCGCGGGCCTCGAGCCCATCGTGTTCCGCTCTGGCGCGCGGGCCGAGGCGCAGGCCAAACGCCTGGCCGCCTGCCTGGCGAAGCTGGGCCGGGCCGTGCAGGTGCGCATCCTGGACCGCGCCCGCAACCTGGTGGGAACGCAACTGTATCCGGCGGTCTAGATTCACCGCGGGCGCGCGGAAAAGGCTGTGAAAACAGTGGCGGCCGGGGCAGGACCGTTAACCAATCCTGAAGCGAAACATTGCGAAACACGATGTGCTTTGCTGCGGTGCATCAAGCAGCTTAGCCAAGCGTTGGGGCTTAAGGTCGGCATCGCGCCGCGTACGTTGCAGGAAGGTCCACCTTGGCCGCGTTCCAACACACCGTCAGGTCTCCGGCCCTGTTCGCCGGGGTGGGCGTGCACACTGGCGCCTATACCCGCGTCTCGGTCCGGCCCGCGCCGACTGGCGCCGGCATCGTCTTCGTACGTACGGACATCAAGGATCGCGACAACCGGGTTCCGGTGAGCGGCGAGGCGGTCTGCAAGACCCAGCTCGGCACCGTGATCGGCAACGCCGCCGGCGTGACGGTGTCGACCATCGAGCACCTGATGGCGGCCTTCGCCATGCTGGGCGTGGACAACGCCGTGGTCGAGATCGACGGGCCCGAGATGCCGATCATGGACGGCTCCTCGCTGCCTTTCGTGCGGATCCTGGACCGGGCCGGCCTGCGCGAGCAGGAGGCGCCGCGCCGCTACATCGAGATCCTGGAGACCGTCGAGGTCGTGGACGGCGACAAGCGCGCGACGCTGAAGCCCGCTGACGGCTTCGAGGTGGCGTTCGAGATCGAATTCGACACCGCCGCCATCGGTCGCCAGGCCATCGACCTGCCCATGGACGAGCAGGCGTTCCGGCGCGAGCTGGCCGACTGCCGCACCTTCGGCTTCCTGCGGGATGTCGAGGCGTTGCGCGCCATGGGCCTGGCCCGCGGCGGTTCGATGGAGAACTGCGTGGTGCTGGACGGCGATCGGGTGCTGAACCCGGAAGGCCTGCGCCGGGCGGACGAGTTCGTGCGGCACAAGGCGTTGGACGCCATCGGCGACCTCTACGTCCTGGGCGGACCGCTGCTTGGACGGTTCGAGGGCGTTCTGGCCGGGCACGCGCTGAACAACGCCGTGGTCCGCGCCCTGCTGGCGCGCCCCAATGCGTGGCGCGAGCGCACGCTGGTCGAGGACCTTCTTCAGGCCGTTTAGGTTGCGAATTATTCGCAACTGAGGCCTAGTGGCGGCAGGGAGGCCTGCGATGCCTGACGACGCCAAAGCCCAGCTCGACGCGCTCTACAAGGCGCCGCATCCGATCACGGTCGCCAAGTGCCTGGATCATGTGGATCCGCACGGTCGGCGCTTCATCGAACTTTCGCCGTTCGCCACGCTCGCCACCGTCGGTCCCGAGGGCCAGGTCGATGTCTCGCCGCGCGGGGGCGGGCCGGGCTTCGTGCGGGTGTCGGAGGACGGCAAGCATCTGTTGATGCCCGACCGCCCGGGGAACAACCGGCTCGACAGCCTCCGCAACATCGCCGAGGGATCGGGTGAGGTGGGGCTGATGTTCATGATCCCCGGCATCGACGACATCTATCGGGTGAACGGCCCGGCCAGCCTGGTCGTCGACGACGCGCTGGCCGCCGCCTTCACGGAGTTCGGCAAGGTCCCCAAGACCCTGCTTCGGATCGAGGTGCGCGAGGCCTATCTGCATTGTCCCAAGGCGCTGATGCGGGCGGACCTCTGGGGGGACAGCCACAAGGTCGATCGCGCCACCCTGCCGACCCTGACCGAGATGGTGGCCGACCAGGTGGGCGTGGCCCTGCCCAAGGTGTCGCGGGACG
Organism: uncultured Phenylobacterium sp.; assembly: GCA_964575195.1. GTDB lineage: Bacteria > Pseudomonadota > Alphaproteobacteria > Caulobacterales > Caulobacteraceae > Phenylobacterium. The sequence goes on along the minus strand of CAZNPJ010000015.1, from coordinate 20,749 downwards.
CGGAAGTCGACGGCCTGAAACAGACGCTCTGACGCAGTTCCGCCGCCGTTTGCTCGCCACAGTCGGTAGTGTAGAAGCGACTCTCCCGCGTGGGGGCGCGCGCTGGTCTTGAGGTGATGGTGTCTTCCGTTCGAAATTCCACCCGTGCCGTGCTCGTGGTCACGGCCTGCGCGCTCGCCCTGTCCGCCTGCGCCGGCAACAAGAAGACCAAGCCGCGGCTGGCCTATGAGGAGCGGCCGGTGGAGCTGCTCTACGCCACGGGCGCGGACCGGCTGGACCGCCGGCAGTGGAATCAGGCGGTGAACTACTTCCAGGAAGTGGAACGTCAGCACCCGTATTCGGAATGGTCGCGCCGGGCGATCCTGATGCAGGCCTACGCGCACTACCAGGGCAACGACTACGCCGAGGCGGTGGCCGACGCCGACCGCTTCATCCAGCTTTATCCCGGCAACCCGACGGCGGCCTACGCGCACTACATCAAGGCCATCTGCTACTTCGAGCAGATCGTGGACGTGAACCGCGACCAGGCGGCCACCGGCCAGGCGTTGGACAGCCTGCGCGACGTGGTCCAGCGCTATCCGCGGACTGAGTACGCGGCCGATGCGCGGCTGAAGATCGACATGGTCAACGACCAGCTGGCCGGCAAGGAAATGACCATCGGCCGCTGGTATCTGCGCGCCGGCGACACCCTGGCCGCCACCAACCGCTTCAAGACCGTGGTCGACCGCTATCAGACCACCAGCCACACGCCCGAGGCGCTGTACCGGCTGGTCGAGAGCTATCTGACGCTGGGCCTGGTCGAGGAGGCCAAGCGGAACGGGGCGGTTCTGGGCTACAACTATCCCGGCGACCCCTGGTACAGCGACGCCTATCGCCTGCTGACGTCCAAGGGGCTCAAGCCGGCGGTGGAGCCCAAGGCGGGCGGCGGCCGCGGCTTCATGCGGCTGCCCTTCACCCGCAGCAAGGACAAGACGATCGAGCCGCCGCAGGCGACCGATCCGAACGCCGCGGTGCAGGCCAGCAAGGCCTCGGAGCAGCGGACGATCTTCAAGCTGCCCTTCGGCGGCAAGAAGGACGAGAAGCTGCCGCCGGTCGAGACCCCCTCGGCGCCGCAATAGGGCGAATGGGCGGAACAAAACTGGTCCGCCCCCTTCTTTCCCAACCGATTCCGTACGATCTTGCGCAGCGATGCTGATTGGCCTGCAGATCCGCGACGTCGTGCTGATCGAGTCCCTGGACCTGTCGATCGGGCCGGGGCTGACCGCCCTTACCGGTGAGACCGGGGCGGGGAAATCGATCATCCTGGATGCGCTGGGCCTGGCGACGGGCGCGCGGGGCGACGCGGGCCTGGTGCGCCGCGGCGCAGGCCAGGCTGTCGCGACGGCCGCCTTTGCGCCCGCGCCCGATCATCCCGTCTGGGCCGTGCTCGAGGAAAAGGGGCTGGCCTACGCCCGCGACGAGGACCTGGTCCTGCGCCGCACCCTCAGCGCCGACGGCCGCAGCCGCGCCTTCGTCAACGACCAGGCGACCGGCGTCGGCGTCCTGAAAGAGCTGGGCGAGGTTCTGCTGGAGGTGCACGGACAGCACGAGACCGTGGGCCTGCTGGACGCCCGCACCCACCGGCCGCTGCTGGACGCCTATGGCGCGCTGGCGGAGCCGGGGCGGGCGGTGACGGCCGCCTGGACCGATTGGCGGGCTGCGCGGGATCGCGTGGAGGCGCTGCGCGACGACGTGGCCCGCGCGGCGGCCGAGACGGAGGAACTGACCTTCCGCCTCTCCGAGCTGGACCGGCTGGACCCGCGCGAGGGCGAGGAAACGGCGCTGGCCGAGGAACGCGCCGTGCTGGGCGCCGCCGAGAAGGCGCTGGCCGACATCAACGCCGCGCGGGAAACCTTCGACGGCCTGGGGCCCAAGGTCGCCAGCGCCATCCGCGCCCTGGAACGGGCGCGCGAGCGGGCGATCACCGCCGGGGCCGCGGCGGACGGCCCGGCTGTCACCCGGCTGATCGCCGCGTCCGAGGCGTTGGACCGGGTGCTGGTGGAAGCGGACGAGGCCGAGGCGGCCATCGACGGCGCTGCGGCGGCCTTCGATTTCGAACCTGACCGGCTGGAGAAGACCGAGGAGCGGCTGTTCGACCTGCGCGGCCTGGCCCGCAAGCTGAACGTCGCGGTGGAGGAGCTGCCGACGTTGCGGGTGCGGTTCGCCGAGCGCCTGCGCGCGGTGGAGTCCTCCGAGGCCAGCCTGAAGGCGGCCGAGGCCGCGCAGGCCGCCGCCCGAGAGACCTATCGCGCCGCCGCCGCCGCCCTCAGCGAGGCCCGCCGCGCGGCCGGCGACCGGCTCGCCGAGGCGGTCATGGCCGAACTGACGCCGCTGAAGCTGGAAAAGGCGCGGTTCCGGGTGGCGGTGGAGCCGTTGTCGGAAGACCGGGCCGGGCCGACCGGGCAGGACCGCGTGGCGTTCGAGATTTCCACCAACCCGGGCGCGCCGTTCGGCGACCTGGGCGCGATCGCCTCGGGCGGGGAGCTGGCGCGCTTCGCCCTGGCGCTGAAGGCGGCGCTGGCGTCGCGGGCGGCCGGCGCCCAGCCGCTGATGATCTTCGACGAGGTGGACCAGGGGGTTGGCGGCGCCGTGGCCGACGCCGTCGGCCTGCGGCTGAAGCGCCTGGCGTCCGCGGCGCAGGTGCTGGTGGTCACCCACAGCCCGCAGGTGGCCGCTCGGGCCGAGGCCCACTGGCGCATCGCCAAGGCCGGCGATGCGGAACGCACCCGCACGGCCGTGGAAGTGCTTTCGCCCGCCGACCGCGAGGAAGAGATCGCCCGCATGCTCGCCGGCGCCCAGATCACCGACGCCGCCCGGGCCGCAGCGCGGGCGCTGATCGGGGTGTAGGGGCCGCTTCGGCCGCCGTGCGAGGGCTTGCCCTCTCCACCACGCCCTCTTCGGGGCGCGGTCCCCCTCTCCCACTTCGTGGGAGAGGATGGTTCTTTGTTTGTTCTTGACTCCCTTTTTCCTTTCCCACGAAGTGGGAGAGGGGGACCGCCCGCCGTAGAGCGGGGGGTGGAGAGGGCGAGGGGCGGCATGGCGTATCGAATTGCCGATAGCATGCGGAACCGGGCTGGAACGGCTCCGCCGGTCGATGACGGAGCCGGAGATCATGCTCTGGTCGAGACTGAAGGGGCGGGGGAGGGGGCAGCCGATCTTCCGAAGGCAGTATGTCTATGCGCGGATGATCTTCGATTTTTACTGCCCGGGGGCGCGGTTAGCGGTCGAGATCGATGGATCCACCCATTGGGGCGATGATCAGCGGGCGAAGGATGAGGCGAGGGATCGCTGGCTTGCGGCGCGCGGGATCGTGGTGCTGCGGATCGAGGCGGGTCGCGTGTACGCGGACCTGGGCGGGGTGGCGGATGCTGTGCTGGTGAGCGCGGCGGCGCGGATCCAGCAGGACGAGGCGCCATGCGAGGGCTTGCCCTCTCCACCACGCCCTCTTCGGGGCGCGGTCCCCCTCTCCCACGGCGTGGGAGAGGAAGGGATTTTAGGGTCGGGGCGGGCGGGGTAGACCTTTCGCTATGGATTCTTCGACGCCTATCGACGCCCTGACCGAAGCCGAGGCTGCGGAGGAGTTGACGCGGCTGGCGGATGAGCTGGCGGCGCATGACATCCGGTATCACCAGAACGACGACCCGACGATTTCTGACGCCGAGTACGACGCGCTGAAGCAGCGCAACCTCGCGATCGAGGCGCGGTTTCCGCATCTGGTCCGGGAGAATTCGCCGTCGCTGAAGGTGGGGGCGGCGCGGTCGGAGGCGTTCAAGGCGATCGAGCACGGCGTGCCGATGCTGAGCCTCGACAACGCCTTCGCCGACGAGGAGGCGGTCGAGTTCGACGCGCGAATCCGGCGCTTCCTGCGGCTGTCCGCCGACGAGACCGTGGGCTACACGGCCGAGCCGAAGATCGATGGGCTGTCCTGCTCGATCCTTTACCGCAACGGCGAAATGGTGCGCGCGGCCACCCGTGGCGACGGCCGGACGGGCGAGGATGTGACCGCCAATGTCCGCACCATCGCCGGTATTCCCCACCGCCTGGCGGGCGAGGGGTGGCCGGACGAGATCGAGATCCGGGGCGAGGTCTATCTGAGCCACGCGGCGTTCGCGGCGCTGAACGATGCGGCCGCGGCGGCGGGTCAGAAGACCTATGCCAACCCGCGCAACGCCGCGGCCGGATCGCTGCGCCAGATCGACTCCAAGATCACCGCGGCGCGGCCGCTGCGGTTCTTCGCCTATGCCTGGGGCGCGCACTCGGCGCCGTTCGCGGAGACACAGTGGGAGGCGCTGGGGCGGCTCAAGGCCTGGGGGTTCGAGACCACCGCCGACAGCCGCCGGGTGGAGAACGCCGACGGGCTGCTTGCGGCCTACGCCCATATGGAGGCGCAGCGGCCGAAGCTGGGATTCGATATCGACGGGGTGGTCTACAAGGTCGACCGGCTGGACTGGCAGCAGCGGCTGGGGTTCGTGACGCGGACGCCGCGCTGGGCGATCGCGCGCAAGTTCCCGGCCCAACAGGCTCGTACGGTGCTGGACGCTATCGACATCCAGGTCGGGCGGACGGGAGCGGTCACGCCGGTGGCGCGGCTGCAGCCGGTGACGGTGGGCGGCGTGGTCGTCGTCAACGCCACTCTGCACAACGCCGACGAGATCGCGCGCAAGGACATCCGGGTCGGCGATACGGTGATCCTGCAGCGTGCGGGGGACGTGATCCCGCAGATCGTCTCGGTGGTGCTGGACGAGCGGCCGGCGGATTCCAAGCCGTTCGTGTTCCCGACCCACTGCCCCTGCGCGCTGCGAACGGAACTGGTGCGCGAGACCATCGCCACGGGCGCCGAGACGGTGGTTCGCCGGTGCTCGGGCGAGTTTGCCTGTCCGTTCCAGAAGCTGGCGCACCTTCGACATTTCGTGTCGCGCCGCGCCTTCGACATCGAGGGGCTGGGGGAGAAGCAGCTCACCATCTTCGTCGAAAAGGGCTGGCTGGAGGCTCCGGCCGACATCTTCCGCCTGCACGAGAAGCGGGCCGAGATGCTGGAGATCGACCGGTTCGGCGAGACCAGCGTCGGCAACCTGCTGGACAGCATTGAACTGCGGCGGACCATTGCGCTGGACCGGTTCATCTACGGCCTGGGCATCCGCCATGTGGGGGAGACGACGTCGGTCGCGTTGGCCCGGCATTTCGAGACCGCGGAACAGTTCGTCAGGGTCGCCGAAGCGGCCTCCGGGCAGATGGCCGGCCCGATGTACGCCGAGCTATCGGACCTGGACGGCCTGGGCCCCACCGCCGTCGCGGCGGTGCTTGATTTCGCCCGGAGCGGGCAGGGCGTGCTGGTTCCGCCCGATGTCGCCTTCGACACCCACCTACACCTGGCGATCCCGAAGCTGAACACCCGGGCGCGGGGCGCGCTGGCGGCGCGGTTCGGCGACTGGCCGACGTTCGAGGCCGCGGCGAGGCAGGCGGCCGCGGAAACGCCCGGCGAGGCCTTCTTGGAGATCGCGTCGGTGGACGCGGTCGGGGTGGTGGCCGCAAGAATGATCGGCGAGTTTTTCGGCGAAGATCACAACCGGGCGCTGGTCGAGCGGCTCCTGGCCGAGTTGCCCGACATCCAGCGCGCCGAGCGCCCCAAGACGGATACCGCCATCGCCGGCAAGACCGTGGTCTTCACCGGGGCGCTGGAGAAGATGACCCGCGACGAGGCCAAGGCGCAGGCCGAGGCGCTGGGGGCGAAGGTGTCGGGCTCGGTGTCGAAGAAGACGGACATCGTGGTCGCCGGGCCGGGGGCGGGCTCGAAGCTCAAGACGGCGACGGACCTGGGCCTGCAGGTCATGACCGAGGACGAGTGGCTGGCGATGATCGCCAGTTAGGGGCGCGACGGTCGGTCGCGACGGTGCGGCGACCTGAGCCATGGTCACTGGTGAGGCCAGCCCCTACAGGGTTAATGCCGGTCCGCCTGTCGGCCGCCCCTGGAGCCCTCCGCGATGCGGGTCCTGTTCGTCGACGATAACGCCGTGAACCGCCGTGTGGTGGGCGAGATGTTGCGCGCGGGCCAAGCCGACATGGCCGAGGCGCCCGATGGCGCCAGCGGGCTGCGCATGATCGACGAGAACGACTACGACGTGATCCTGATGGACCTGCGGATGCCGGGCATGGACGGTCTGACCGCCATCCGTCATATCCGCGCGCGGGGCGACGCCAAGGGCCAGGCGCCCATCATCGTCATCACCGCCGACGACGGGCCCGGGCTGAAGGCCGACTGCATCGCCGCCGGCGCGGACGACCTGGTGCTGAAGCCGGTGTCGATGGTGGCGCTGTTCAACGCCATCGGCGCCCTGACCGACCGCGACCGCCCGACCGCCGCGGTCGCCTGAGGCCGGAGTCTAGGCCGTCGCCGTGACGATCCAGGTGGCGGACCCTAGCTTCACGCCGTCGGGGCCGTCGTGGGCGGCCAGGGCCGCGCGGACGGCGCCGATCACAGCCTCCCGCTGATCCGGGTTCTCGCGCAGGACGGCGCCCAGCGGGCCGACGCGCAGCGCCAGCGCCAGGGTGGTCTCCAGGTCGCCCGGGCCGATATTCTCGTCGTGAGGGGTCGTGGCGATGTCCTTGAAGCCGGCGGCGGCGAGGATGGCCGTCGGTCGCGCCGGGTCGGCGAAAGCGAAGGGACCGGGCGCGCCGGGCTCCTGCGGGGCGGGGACGCTTTGCACATGGGCCAGCGCCGCCTGCATGGGCAGGCTCATGATCGGGTTCTCGAAGGGCGAGCGCCAGCACACGAAGGCCAGCCGGCCGCCGGGCTTCAGCGCGCGATGGATGTTCGCGAACGCGGCCTCCGGATCGGCGAAGAACATGACGCCGAACCGCGAGAAGACCACGTCGAATGCGCCGGGCTCGAAGGGATGGGTCTGGGCGTCCGCCTCGAGGAAGGCGACGGACGGTCCGCCCTCGCGACGCCGGGCGACCTCCAGCAGCGGTCGGGAGATGTCGACGCCCAGGACATGGCCGTCCGGCGCGACAGCCCGGGCCAGGTCGAGCGTGGTCTGGCCGGCGCCGCAGCCGATATCCAGCACGCGCTGCCCCGCGCGAAGGTCCAGCGCGGCCATCGCGCGGCGGCCCAGCGGCGCGAGCTGGCGATCCAGCGGCGATTGCAGATCGGCCCAGGTCGGGCCGGCGGCGTCGTTCCAGTAGGCGACCTGCTGGGCGTTGGGCTCGCTCATCAGATCGGGGCCGTGGCGTCGGCCAGCCAGGCGCGGACACCGGGCTCGACCAGCGGCCCGACCACGTCCAGCACGCGGGCGTGGTAGGCGTCGAGCTGGGCGCGCTCGGCGGGGCTGAGCCGATCGCGGTCGATCAGGCGGCGATCAATGGGGGCCAGGGTCAGCGCCTCGAAGCCCAGCATCGGGCGCTCGCCGCCGGGGATCGGGGCGGCCGGGGTCACGACCTGCAGGTTCTCGATGCGGATGCCGTAGGCGCCTTCCTTGTAGTAGCCGGGTTCGTTGGAGAGGATCATGCCGGGCTTGAGCGCCACGCTGTTGGGCGCCTTGGCGATGCGCTGCGGGCCCTCGTGGACGCCGAGATAGCTGCCGACGCCGTGGCCGGTGCCGTGGTCGTAGTCGAGGCCGTGCATCCACAGGGCGTGGCGGGCCAGGATATCGAGCGCCGAGCCGGTGGTCCCCGCGGGGAAGCGCACGGCGGCCAGGGCCAGATGCCCCTTGAGCACCAGGGTGAAGCGCTCGCGCATCTCGGCGCTGGGCTCACCGATGGCCACGGTGCGGGTGACGTCGGTGGTGCCGTCCAGGTACTGGGCGCCGCTGTCGACCAGCAGGAGCGAGCCGGGCTCGGTGCGCTTGTTGAGCCGCTCGGTGGGTCGGTAATGGACGATGGCGCCGTTTGAGGCGGCGCCGGCGATGGTGTCGAAGCTCAAGTCGCGCAACTGGCCGGTGGCGGCGCGGAAGGCCTCCAGCTTCGAAACGGCGGTGATCTCGTCCGGCGGGTTGATCTGACCCTCGGTCGCCACCCAGTGCAGGAAGTTGGTCAGGGCGGCGCCGTCGCGGGCGTGGGCGTTGCGGCTGCCCTGGATCTCGACGTCGTTCTTCTGCGCGCGGGGCAGGGCGCAGGGGTCTTCGCCGCGGATCAAGTTGGCGCCGGCCCGAGCCAGGGTGTCGAAGTACCAGGCCGAGGACTGGGCGGGGTCGATGACCACGCTCTGGCCCTTGAGCTCGGCCAGGGCGGCGGGCAGGTCGTCGGGGGTTTCGAGCCGAACCTCATTGCCCAGCCAGGCCGGCAGGTCGGCGGTGACCTTGGCGGGGTCGAGGAACAGGCGCGCCGTGCCGTCCTTGTTCAGGATGGCCTGGCCCAGGGGCAGGGGCGAGCGGATGACATCGCCGCCGCGGACGTTGAACAGCCAGGCGATGGAGCTGGGGGCGGTCAGCACCGCCGCGTCGCCGCCGCGCTGGGCGACGAGCGCGCCGACGCGGGCGCGCTTGGCGCTGGCGTCCTCACCGGAATATTCGGCCGGATGGGGCACGACGGGGGCGGTCGGCTGGGCGGGGCGAGCCTGGCCCCAGGCCTGGTCCAGGGGGTTGTCGTTGACGGCGACCAGCTCGGCGCCGGTCTTGGCCGCGGCGGCCTTGAGGTGACCCAGGGCGTCGGGGCTGTGCAGGCGCGGGTCGTAGCCGATCCGCTGGCCGCGGGCGGTGGCGGCCTCGATGTAGGCGGGAACGCCGCCCTCGACGAGGTCGCGGATCTCGAACAGCCCGGCGTCGACCTGGTCGCGGACCTGGAGCGTGTAGCGACCGTCGACGAACACGGCGGCCTTGTCCTTGAGGATCACCGCCGCGCCGGCCGAGCCGGTGAAGCCGGTGGCCCAGGCCAGGCGGTCGTTGGCGGCGGGGAGGTACTCGTTCTGATGCTCGTCCTCGTGCGGCACCAGGAAGCCGTCGAGGCCCTGGTGGGCCATGGCCTGGCGGATCAGCGGCACGTGGCGCGGGCCGAAGGAGCGGTCGGTGGTCTCGTCGAAGGTCTGCAGCATGGGCAGGATTTAAGCCCTTCGGCCCCCGGGGGCAAAGGGCGGGGCCTTGCAATAATTTAACCCGGATAAAATTGACGCGAGCCGCATGGCGCGATACCAGCCGGCGCATGGACAAGCTGAGCCGCCGCGAGGCCATTCGCGACTACAAGGACCGCAAGCCGACGCCGGGCGTCTATGCCGTGCGTTGCGCGGCGAGCGGGGAGACTTGGGTGGCCGGCGCGGCCAATGTGGAGACCCAGCAGACGCGGCACTGGTTCAGCCTGCGGCAGGGCAGCCACATGAACAAGGCGCTACAGGCGGCCTGGACGGCGCACGGCGAGGCGGACCTCAGCTTCGAGATCCTGGAGGCCATCGACGCCGAGGAATTGTCGCCGATGGGCCTCGCCGACCTGATCAAGGCGCGGGAGCTCTACTGGCGCACGACGCTGGGCGCGATGAAGGCGGTCGGCTAGGGCGCTCTAGGCGCGGCGCAGGACCAGCGTGGCCCAGGCGTCGCGGTGGATGCGCCGGACCAGCCGGAAGCCCTTGGACATGTAGGCCGCCAGCACGCGCCGCTCCTGGGTGCGCAGCAGGCCCGACAGGATCGCGACGCCGCCCGGCTTCAGCGCCAGCTTGATGTCCTGGGACAGGGCCACCAGCGGCGGCGCTAGGATGTTGGCGAACACCAGGTCGTAGGGGCCATCCTTGCGGACCAGCGGATCGTTGAGGCCCGAGGCGTGGACAAAACGCGCCTGGGCGCCGTTGAGCGCGGCGTTCTCGTTGGCGATCCGGACCGACGGGCCGTCGATGTCGGTTCCGACGGCGATGGGCGAGCCCGTTCGCGCCGCCGCGATGGCCAGCACGCCGGTGCCGCAACCCACGTCCAGCACCCGCTCGAACCGGCGCGCCTTCAGCAGGTCGTGGAAGGCCTGGAGGCAGCCGACGGTGGTGCCGTGGTGACCGGTGCCGAAGGCGGCGCCAGCCTCGATGCGCAGGTTGACGGTGCTGGCGGGGGCCAGACCCTTGTCATGAGCGCCATAGACGAAGAAGCGCCCGGCGCGAACGGGCGGCAGGCCGGACAGCGCCATGGCCAGCCAGTCGGCGTCGGCCAGCTTCTCGGTGATGACGCGCAGGGTCGGGAAACCGGCCAGGATGGCGCCAATGGCGGCCTGTTCCTCGGGTTCGTTCGGGAAGGCGTCGATGCGCCAGACGTCGCGATCCTCATCCTCTTCCAGGATGGAAAAGGTCAGCGCCTCGGTGGCCGGATCGGCCTCCAGGGCGGCGGCGGCGGCTTCCGCGTCGGCCCGAGGGCCGCGGGCGATGATCTGGACGGCCTCTTCGCTCATGGGCGGGAGGCTCTAAAGGTCGCGGGGCCGAAAGGCGAGGGGGTTCAGTCCGAGGTGGGATATTCCTCGCCGTCGGGCGGCGGCGGGGGCGCGGCGGCGACGTCGGCGGCGTAGACCACATTGCCGCGCTCGGAGGGGTAGCGCGGAGCCTCGCGCGGCTCGTCCTGCCAGCGGGCCGGTTCGATCTGCGGCGCGGCATAGGCCATGACGTCCGACGCGTGACCGGCGTCGGCGGTGTCCTCGGGCGACGGCTCGGCGGCGGCCAGGGTCTGGACCTGCGGGGGGTTCAGCGTGTCTGTGCCGATCACATAATCCGGGACCCGCCCGTCATAGGCCGCGACGCCGGCGTCGGCCGCGGCGACCTCGGTCCGATGTCCGCCGCCGGGCGCTTCCAGCTGCGGCGCCTTCAGGCCCTCGGCGTCGAGGTCGGGATGGAGGGCGCCGCCCATCAACAGGCCGGAGACGGCGGCAACGGCCACTCCGACGGCGAGGGTCTTCAGGTCACGGTCGTGGATGAAGGTCCGCATACGGCAGTTACGCGCCGGCGGGGATTTGGTTTCAGGAGGTGGGGAATAGCCGGCCGGGTCTGGACACATTCGTTCGCCCTACTGCTCGTCATGGCCGGGTCAAGCCCGGCCATGACGAGCGGGGTTAGAAGGAAGGCGTCGGAGGCTGGAGATGCGAAAGCGGCCCTTCGGTCTGGAAAAAGCTCGGGTAGAGGTCATCCCAGTCAGGGTTCGAGCTCTCGATCAGGTCGATCTTCCACTTACGCTTCCACTTCTTGAGGGACTTCTCCCGCTGGATAGCCGCGACGATCCCGTCGAACGTCTCGAACCAGACCAGCCGTCGCACCCCATAGCGACTTGTGAAACCGCCACGCACGCCGTCGCGATGTTGGCCGATGCGTGAGACGAGCTCGCTGGTCACGCCGACGTATAGGGTCCCATGCCGGCCGCTGGCCAGCATGTAGACCGCGTTGGGACCTGTCGGCCTGCTCAGTCCGCCTTCTCCACGAAGCTGTCGATGACCTTCTTTTCGCCGGCCTTTTCGAAGTCGACGGTGAGTTTGTTGCCTTCGACACCTTTCACGGCGCCGTAGCCGAACTTGATGTGGAAGACGCGGTCGCCGCGCTTGTAGGCGCTGGCGGGGGAGCTGTCGGAGTGGGCGACGAGGCGGCCGTCGCCTTCGATCACCGGCTGACGCCCCGGGTGGCTGCCGCGGTACTGGTTGGCCTGGGCGCGGCGCCAGCCGGGGCTGGAGTAGCCGCCGCCGAAGTTGGCGTCCTCGTCCCAACGCGAGCCATGCTGCTGCATGCCGGGGCCGCCGCCGTAGTAGCCGGTCTCGGAACTGGCCTCGACGTTGGCCGGGGGCAGTTCGTCGACGAAGCGGCTGGGCAGCTGGCTGGTCCAGCGGCCGTAGACCTGCCGGTTGGCGGCGAAGGAGATGCGGGCTTCTTCCCGGGCGCGGGTGATGCCGACGTAGGCCAGCCGGCGCTCTTCCTCCAGGCCCTTTTCGCCCTTCTCGTCCATGCTGCGCTGGGAGGGGAAGACGCCTTCTTCCCAGCCGGGCAGGAAGACGAGGGGGAATTCCAGGCCCTTGGCCTGGTGCAGGGTCATCACCTGGACACTGTCGGCGGCCGAGCCCCGGTCCAGGTCCATGACCAGGGAGATGTGCTCCAGATAGGCTTCCAGGGTCTCGTAGCCGGCCATGGACTGGACCAGTTCCTTGAGGTTTTCCAGGCGGCCCTGGGCCTGGGGCGATTTGTCGAGCTTGAGCGCGTCGGTGTAGCCGCTCTCCTCCAGCACCGCCTCCATCAGGCGGGCGTGGTGGATCTGGGTCGCCTGGCCGCGCCAGCGGTCGAGGTCGCGCAGGAAATTGGAGAGCGAGGTGCGGGTGCGGGCGGCCAGCTCATCCGTGCGCACGATCTCCTCGGCCGCCTGGGTGAGGGTGCGATAGCGGGTGGCGCCGGACGCCTCGCCCAGGGGAATGATCTCGCCGGTGCGCCCGTCGAACAGCGGGCTGTCGTCGTGGAGGCTTTTGGGCCGCTGGGCGGCCAGGACGTGCAGGCGCTGAACCGTGGTGTCGCCGATGCCGCGCTTGGGCGTGTTGACGATCCGCTCGAACGCCAGGTCGTCGTCCGGCGACTGGATGAGCCGCAGGTAGGCGATGGCGTCGCGGATCTCGGCCCGCTCGAAGAAACGGGGGCCGCCGATGACCACGTAGGGGATCTGCAGCAGGACAAACCGCTCTTCGAACGCCCGCATCTGGAACGAGGCGCGGACCAGGATGGCCATGTCGCGGTACTTGCGGCCCGCGCGCTTGGCCTTCTCGATCTCGTCGGCGATCAGCCGGCCCTCGGCGTCGCCGTCCCAGATGCCGCGGACGACGACCTTCTGGCCGTCCTGGCTGTCGGTCCACAGGGTCTTGCCCAGGCGGCCCTTGTTGGTGGCGATCAGGCCCGAGGCGGCGGCCAGGATGTGGCTGGTGGAGCGATAGTTGCGCTCGAGCCGGACCACCTTGGCGCCCGGGAAGTCGCGCTCGAAGCGCAGGATGTTGTCCACCTCCGCCCCGCGCCAACCGTAGATCGACTGGTCGTCGTCGCCCACGCAGCAGAGGTTCTGGCTCTTCTGGGCGAGCAGCCGCAGCCAGAGGTACTGGGCGACGTTGGTGTCCTGGTACTCGTCCACCAGCAGGTAGCGGAACCGGTCGTGGTATTCGGCCAGCACATCCGGCCGGCTGGTGAAGATGGTCAGGTTGTGCAGCAGCAGGTCACCGAAGTCGCAGGCGTTCAGGATGCGCATCCGCTCTTGGTAGAGCCGGTACAGCGACTGGCCCTTGCCGTTGGCGAAGGTCTGAGCCTCGGCCGGCGGCAGCTGGTCCGGGCGCCAGCCGCGGTTCTTCCAGTGGTCGATCAGGCCGGCCAGCGCCTTGGGCGTCCAGCGTTTTGTGTCGATGTTCTCGGCCTCGAGCACCTGCTTGATCAGCCGCTCCTGATCGTCGGTGTCGAGGATGGTGTAGCTGGACTTCAGGCCGACCAGTTCGGCGTGCTTGCGCAGGATCTGGGCGGCGACCGAGTGGAAGGTCCCAAGCCAACGGAGCCCCTCGGCCGACGGGCCGATGATGTGCGCGATCCGCTCACGCATCTCGCGCGCGGCCTTGTTGGTGAAGGTGACGGCCAGCAGCTCCCACGGCTTGGCCCGGCCGCTGGCCAGGATGTGGGCCAGACGGGTCGTCAGCACCTTGGTCTTGCCCGTGCCGGCGCCCGCCAGCACCAGCACCGGCCCATCCACCGCCTCGACCGCCGCCCGCTGTTCGGGGTTCAGGCCCTGGAGATAGTCCGCCGGCCGCGCATCGACGCGGGCGAGGTCGGAGATGCGGGGGGCGGGACGATCGGAGGATTCGAATGACATCGGAACATATGTAGCACAAAGACCGGCCGGCTTAAGGGGCCGAACCGCCGCGCCTTGGCCAAGCTCAGGGGGTGGGGGACGCCAGGCTTTGCAGATGGGTCAGCGCCGCGACCCGGCAAGCGGAGGCGAGGGGGCGGCCGGCGCGGCCGCGGTCGATGCTGACGATGAGGGCGGCGAGGCTGACGGCGCGCGCGGCGGCCATCTGGTCCAGCACGGCCCAGAACTCCGGCTCGAGCGCAATGGAGGTCGCGTGGCCGGTCAGCAGGACGGAGCGCTTTTTCAGGGCGGGCATGCGCCGCCTGTTTACGAACTTCGCGGTAGTTTAGGCCAGCCCCTTGCAAAAAGATGACGGGGGCGTCATTTTCGTCGCTGACAGGCTCAGACAGGACTTCCCCACCGATGGCCATGACTGCTGACACCGCCGATTTCCGCGCCCCGCCGCGGCCCATGTCTACGAAGCTGGACTGGGGGCATGCGCTGCGCGCCCTGCGCCGGCTGTTGGCCGACAAGGACGACACCCGCCAGGTGTTTGAGATCATGCGGGCGCTGAATGGCTCGTCGACCGCCAAGGGCTATCATCGGCTGCTGGCGACGCCCGAGGGCGGTCGTATCGCGTTCGAACAGCGCGAGTTCGCGCAGAAACTGATGGACGACGCCTGGCTGGACAGCCTGCCGGAGGGCAGCGTCGGCGCCGCCTATCGCCACTTCATCCGGTCGGAGAACCTGTCCGCGGACGGCCTGGCCGAGGTGAGCCGCGAGGGCGGGCGCGTCGAGATCGACGAGCCGCATCCCTATGCGTGGTTCGGCCGCCGCACGCGCGATGTCCATGACATCTGGCACATCCTGTCGGGGTATCACCGGGATGCGACGGGCGAGGCCTGTCTGGTGGCGTTCTCGTATGCGCAGACCGGCGGCCTGGGCTGGGCGTTGATCGCGGTGGGCGCGGCGTCGCGGGGCCGAAAGGACCGGCGCTATCCCTATGTCCAGGCGATCTGGCAGGGCTACAAGCGCGGCAAGGCGGCAAAGTGGCTGCTGGGCCAGGACTACGAGCGTCTGATGGCCGAGCCGCTGGAGGCCGCGCGCAAGCGTCTGGGCATCACGCCGCCGACGATCTACGACTCGATCCCCCCCGAGGTCCGCGACGGGGCGGTGCCGAAGGCGGCCTGAGTCCCGCGCTCGGGCTGTCAGTCCTCGCGCTTCTTGCCGTCGAGGTCGCGTTGCTGACGCACGGCGTCCAGGCGCGCGACCGTCTTCTGACCTTTGGTCTGGCCGAAGCGGACGCGGTTTTCGGCCGCCTGCGCCTTGTCGGCGGCGCGGCCGCGGGCCTTGCGCGCCTTGTTCAGATTGATCAGCTCGGCCATGAACCCTTCCGCCTGACGATCGTTCTTCCGTCCCCCGAAACGAGGAGAACACTATGATCCAGGCCACGGAAATTCGCGAGCATATGGAAGTCGTCGGCTCGGACGGCGGTCACGTCGGCAAGGTCGACCATGTGATGGGAACCGACATCGAGCTGGCCAAGCTGGACCTGGGCTCGGGCTTCAAACACCACCTGATCCCGATGAGCTGGGTCGAGAGCATTCGCGACGACAAGGTCTGCCTGAACCTGACCAAGGACGCCGCCAAGGCCGGCTGGCGCGAAAAGCACTAAGGCCAAACGACGAAACCTCCCCTGGCGCGCGGCGTCAGGGGAGGGGCGCCGCTACTTCACGTTGGCGCAGAAGCGCTGGATCCGTGCGCAGGCGTCTTCCAGCACGCTGTCGGCGGTGGCGTAGCTGATCCGGAAGAAGGGCGAGAGGCCGAAGGCCGCGCCGAACACCACCGCGACGCCTTCCGTCTCCAGCAGCTCGACCGCGAAGTCGGCGTCGGACGTGATCACCTTGCCCGAGGGGGCGGTCTTGCCAATCAGGTCGGCGCACGACGGATAGACGTAGAAGGCGCCTTCGGGCGTGGGGCAGTGGATGCCCTGCGCCTGGTTCAACATCGACACCACCAGGTCACGCCGCTGCTCGAACAGCTTGGCGTTCGGCTTGATGAACGCCTGCGTGCCGTTGAGCGCCTCGACCGCCGCCCACTGCGAGATGGAGGAGGGGTTGGACGTGGTCTGGCTCATGACCTTGGCCATGGCCTTGATGAGCGGCTCGGGGCCGGCGGCGTAGCCGATCCGCCAGCCGGTCATGGCGTAGGCCTTGCTGACCCCGTTCATCGTCAGGGTGCGGTCGTAGAGCGCCGGCTCGACCTGAGCGATGGTGCTGAACTCGAAGTCGCCGAACACAAGGTGCTCGTACATGTCGTCGGTGAGAATCCAGACGTGCGGATGGCGCAGCAGGACGTCGGCGAGGGCCTTGAGCTCGGCGCGCGTGTACGCGGCGCCCGAGGGGTTGGACGGCGAGTTGAGCAGCACCCAGCGGGTGCGCGGGGTGATCGCGGCTTCCAAGTCGGCCGGCTGGAGCTTGAATCCCTGCTCGGCGGTGCTGGCCACGGCCACCGGCTTGCCGCCGGCCAGCAGGACGATGTCCCAGTAGCTGACCCAGTAGGGGGTCGGCACGATGACCTCGTCACCGGGGTTCAGGGTGGCGATCATGGCGTTCCAGATCACCGGCTTGCCGCCGGGCGAGACGTTCACCTGGCTGGTCTTGTAGGTCAGGCCGTTCTCGCGCTGGAACTTGGCGACGATGGCTTCCTTCAGCTCGGGGATGCCGTCGACGTTGGTGTACTTGGTCTTGCCGTCGCGGATCGCCTTGATGGCGGCGTCCTTGATGTTGTCCGGCGTGTCGAAATCGGGTTCGCCGGCGGCGAGACCGATCACGTTTTTGCCCTGGGCCTTCAGCTCTCGAGCTTTCGCGTCGGCCGCCAGGGTGGCGGACGGCTTCACGCGGGCGAGCGCAGCGGATTCCAGGAAGGACATGGCGGAGAAGGCTCCCGGCAGGGGTTAAGGACGGGCGCGGGTGTAACCCATGCTGCGCCGCATTCAAACCCGCCGGGAAGGCCGCTCTTCGGCGGCGGTTGACCTGGCCTTAGACGAAGTTGGCCAAGCTGATGTCAGCGAGGGTTCGGCCGGTGAGCAGGATGGCGATGTCCGCGCCGTCTTGCGGATCGCCCGTGTCGGCGAAGACGTAGACGTCGCCGGCCACCTCGGCGGCGACATAGGTGGCTCCGGTCGCGGAGATGTACTCGTTGGCGGTCAGCACCGCCTTCTCGTAGCTGGAGCTCACGAACTCGGCGTAGCTGGGCGGCGGCAGGGTCGCGGCGCCGCTCAACACCGTGACGGCGTCGAAATGCAAGGTGTCGGCGCTGCTCCAGTCGCGGATCTCGGCCTCGATCCCGACAGAGGGTTCGATCTTGCCCACGAACTCGAACCGGTCCGCGCCGTCGCCGCCGAACAGGGTGTCGCGGCCGGCGCCCACCGAAACGAGCGTGTCATCGCCGGCGCCGCCGTCGAGGACGCTTGCCTCTGGCCCCTGGCTGACCAGTTGGTCGTTTCCGCCGCCGCCGCTCAGGCTATCGGCGCCGAAGCCACCGTCCAGGCGGTCGTCGCCTTCGCCCGCGACGAGGGTGTCGTTCCCCAGCCCGCCGGTCAGTCGGTCGTCGCCCAGATCGCCCGAGAGATAGTCGGAGCCGTCGCCGCCCGTGATCGAATCCCGACCCTGGCCGCCCAGCAGGGTGTCGCTCCCGGCGCCCCCGACGATCTCGTCGTCGCCAAGGTTGCCGTGGGCCCAGTCGCCAGCCTCGCCGGCGACGCCGGTCGCCGCGCGGCTGGCGTAAATGACATCATCGCCCTGGCCGCCGTAGAGGCTGTCGCCGCCTTCGCCGCCCGTCAGCACGTCGTTTCCGGCGTTGCCCTGCAGCAGGTCCGCCCCGGCGCCGCCGTTCAGGCTGTCGCCGCCCGGGCCGCCATAAAGGCCATCGTCGCCAGCGCCCGATGCGAATCGGTCGGCGTTCAGGTCGCCGATGTAGAGCTGGGAGCCGTCAGCCATCACGAGGCCGCCGGTCTTCGACAGCGCGACCAGCTCGGTGGAGAAGGTGATGCTGCGGCCCTGGTAGGTCACCGCAATACCGGGCAGGGCCAGGGTCGCGGTGGCGGGCTCATACGACTGATAGGCGACGCTGACGGTCCGCGCCGCGGGGCCATTGAACCGCAGGGTGTCGCCCGCCTTGATGGTCAAGGCCTGGAAGTCGGTGATCGTCTCGAACGCGTAGTCGACCAAGCGCCAGCTCCCCGCGCAATCCGTCAGGCCCCGCAGATCGCCGTGTTGCGTAAAAACGCAACTCGCAAGATCGTAACTCTTGCCCGGTCAGACGGGGATTACGTCCTGAACGTCGCATAAGCCGCGACCGACGGCCAGTATGGACTCGTCGATCAGGGCGTCGCCGTCGATCGGCGGGGCGGCTTCGCCGGAGTCCTCGTTGGCGTCGCCTTCGAGGTCGGACGGCGGAGGGGCGTCCGGCGCACGGGGGACGTAGTCGCCCCAGCGACCATGTGTCTCGTACCAGTAGTTGGCGTAGTCCTCGACCGTGTCGCCTCCCACGCGCTCGATCCAAGCCGGCGAGTTGCGGTCGTTGTTGGGGCCGTAGAACTCGGTGAAGAAGGCCCGGAAGACATCGGGGCGCTCCGTGAGGATCTGGCTGAGCGGTATGCCGTCGATGGTCGTGCGCCCCGTCTCCACGATCCCGGGGAGGAGCGGCATTGCGTCCCCGTCGACGGGCGCGCCGGCCGTCTGTCCACCGTCGCGGGCGCCGTAGCCTTCCCAACGGCCATGCTGCTCGTACCAGTAGTTGGCGTAGTCCTCGACGCCGTAGCCGCCGACGCGCTGAAGCCAGGCCGAGGAGTGGGTGTCGTTGTTCGCGCTGTGGAACGCCTGGAAATAGGCGGCGAAGACGTCCGGCCGGTCGCTCAGGATCTGCGCGAGCGGGATGCCATCGCGCGTGGTCCGCCCGCCGGCTTGGTCGTCGACCGCCGCATAGAGCTGGCCAGCGGGCGCCGCCACGGTCAGGCGCCCATCGTCCTCGATCAGCCAGTCCAGATATTGCAACGTCGCCTCCCGCCCGTTTGAACGCCGCGGAAGATGCGGCCGAGGGCGGTCGGCGCAATTGTAAGAACTTTATAATGGAGGCCCTGGCCGCCAGACCGCCCCCGCGCCTTGACCGGGACACACGAACACGCGACCCCTCGGCCGAATGCGCCGGATCTTCGATTTTCTCTCCAACATGGACGCCCAGGCGTGGCGCACGCTGTTGGTGTCGTTCGTGCTGTTCGGCGGTGTGGGCATCGTCTTCTTCTTCGGCGCCCAGCTGCTGGGGTTCGACGGGGAGCGGACGCTGGAGGGCTGGCTGGCGGCGGCGCAGGGGCCCTGGTCGCTGCCGGTGGCGGTGGCGGCGTTCGCGGCCCTGGCGTTCGTGGGCACGCCGCAGATCGTGCTGATCGCCGCCGCGGTGGTGGCGTTCGGACCGCAGGACGGGGCGCTGTACAGCTGGATCGGCACCATGGTGTCGTCGTTGGTCGGGTTCTACATCGGCCGGGCCGCCGGCGCGCGGACCCTGGCGCGGTTCTCGGGCGAGAGCGTGCAGCGGTTCATGCGGCTGGTCGGGCAAAACGGCTTCCTGGCCAGCCTGATCGTGCGGCTGGTGCCCTCGGCCCCGTTCATCGTTGTCAACATGGCGGCGGGCGTGACTCCGATGCGGGCGCGGGACTTCGTGGCGGGAACCGGCATCGGCATCGTGCCCAAGATCGCCCTGACCGCCTATGCCGGCGCCTCGATCGTGCAACTGATGAAGGGCGAGATCGCCGGCCACTGGCTGGAGCTGGTGGTTGTCGCGGCCATCTGGCTGGCGATCGGCTGGTTCGCGCGCCGCTGGCTGCAGCGGCGGGGGCAGGGCGGCGCATGACCGACGAAGCAAGGTTCTTGCCGAATAGGCGGTGCTAAGCCGCACCCCACGCAAGAAGCTTGCGGCGCGGCGGCCGTTTCGGTACAGACCTCGCCATGCGCACGCGGCTCGACAGCCTGCTTCTTCTCTCGCTGGGGCTTAGCCGCCCCTGGGCGCCTCTCTAGGCACGCGCAGTCTTCGCGGCCGGGCGACCAGGGGTTTTTGGAACCTCCGTCCCCAGACCTAAACATCGCGAAGAGACCTTAGAGATGACCAACCCCGCACCCGCGAACACCGACACGTCCGGCCGTGATCGCGTCATCGTGTTCGACACCACCATGCGCGACGGCGAGCAGTCGCCCGGCGCCTCGATGTCGCACGACGAGAAGCTGGAACTGGCGAAGATCCTCGAAGACATGAAGGTCGACGTGATCGAGGCGGGCTTCCCGATCGCCTCGAACGGCGACTTCGAGGCCGTCCGCGCGATTTCCGAGATCGTCACCGAGAGCGTCGTCTGCGGCCTGGCGCGGGCCGGCATGGCCGACATCGACCGCTGCGCCGAAGCGATCAAGAAGGCCAAGCGCGGCCGGATCCACACCTTCCTGTCCACCAGCCCCAGCCACCGAGACCACATCCTCCATGCGTCGCAGGAGGACATCCTGGAGATGATCACCAAGTCGGTGACCCACGCGCGCAACCTGTGCGACGACGTGGAGTGGTCGGCGCAGGACGCGACGCGCACCGAGCAGGATTTCCTGCGCCGCTGCGTTGACGCGGCGATCAAGGCCGGGGCGACCACGATCAACCTGCCCGACACGGTGGGTTACAGCTATCCGTCCGAATACGCCGAGATGTTCCGCGACATCATCCAGAACGTCGAGAACGCCGACCGGGCGATCTTCTCCACCCACTGCCACAACGACCTGGGCCTGGCGGTCGCCAACAGCCTGGCCGGCGTGCAGGGCGGGGCGCGTCAGGTCGAGGTCGCGGTCAACGGGATCGGCGAGCGGGCCGGCAACGCGGCGCTGGAAGAGATCGTCATGGCCCTGCGGGTCCGCGGCGACACCCTGCCGTTCTACACCGGC
>CAZNPJ010000014.1:0-111902 GCA_964575195.1 uncultured Phenylobacterium sp. | reverse complement strand
CCGCCCTGGTGGCCATAGTCACCCTACCGCTCGGCGTGCTGATCGCCTTCCTGGTGATGCGGTTCCAGGGGGTCAACGCCAACATCATGTCGCTCGGCGGCATCGCCATCGCCATCGGCGCCATGGTGGACGCAGCCGTGGTGATGATCGAGAACGCCCACAAGCATCTGGAGCGCTGGACGCACGATCATCCCGGCGAGACGCTCGATCCGCCGGAGCGCTGGCGCGTCATCACGAACGCGGCCGCCGAGGTCGGGCCGGCGCTCTTCCTCAGCCTCATCATCATCACCCTGTCGTTCGTGCCGGTTTTCGCCCTGCAAGCGCAGGAGGGTCGGCTGTTCGCCCCGCTCGCCTTCACCAAGAGCTACGCCATGGCGGGCGCGGCGCTTCTCTCGGTGACCTTGGTGCCGGTGCTGATGGGCTACCTGATCCGGGGACGTATTCCGCCCGAAAGCGCCAATCCGCTGAACCGCGCCCTCACCCGGTTGTACCAGCCGGCGCTCGACCTGGTGATGCGGCGGCCTCGGGCGACGCTGCTCGTCGCCCTGCTGGCGTTTACCACTGCGGCCTGGCCGCTCAGCCGGCTGGGCGGGGAGTTCATCCCCCACATGGACGAGGGGGACCTGCTCTACATGCCCTCGGCGCTGCCGGGGATTTCGGCCGCCAAGGCTTCGGAGCTGTTACAGCAGACCGACCGCCTGATCATGACCGTGCCGGAGGTGAAGACCGTGTTCGGCAAGGCTGGCCGGGCCGAGACCGCCACCGATCCGGCTCCGCTGGAGATGTTCGAGACCACCATCCAGTTCAAGCCCCGCGACCAATGGCGGCCGGGCATGACGCCGGACAAGCTGGTTGAGGCCCTAGACAACGCCGTGAAAGTCCCGGGACTGGCCAACGTCTGGGTGCCGCCGATCCGCAACCGCATCGACATGCTGGCGACCGGTATCAAGAGCCCGATAGGGGTCAAGGTGTCGGGGACCAACCTGCAGGACCTGGACCGGATCGCGGCGGCGATTGAAGCGGTGGCCAAGAAGACGCCTGGCGTGAGTTCGGCCCTGGCCGAGCGGTTGACCGGCGGGCGGTACGTCGATGTCGACATCGACCGCGCCGCGGCGGGCCGCTTCGGCCTCAACATCGCCGATGTGCAGGCGATCATCTCCGGCGCGGTCGGCGGCGAGACCATCGGCGAGACGGTGGAGGGCGTGGCCCGCTATCCGATCAGCGTGCGTTATCCGCGCGAACTGCGCGACAGCCTGGAGGGGCTGCGGGCCCTGCCGATCCTTACGGCGTCTGGCCAACAGATCACCTTGGGAACCGTCGCCAAGGTCGAGATCGTCGACGGCCCGCCGATGCTGAAGACCGAGAACGCCCGGCCCTCGACGTGGGTCTATGTCGATGTGCGGGGCCGCGACCTCAGCGCCGTCGTCGGCGACCTGCAGCGCGCCGTCGCCAAGTCCGTGCCGCTGCCCCCAGGGGTGTCCGTCGCCTACTCAGGGCAGTTCGAATATCTGCAGCGCGCCGCCGACCGGCTGAAGGTGGTCGTGCCGGCCACCTTGCTGATCATCTTCGTGCTGCTCTACCTGACCTTCGGTCGCTTCGACGAGGCGGCCCTGATCATGGCCACCCTGCCCTTCGCGCTGACCGGCGGAATCTGGACCCTCTATCTGCTGGGCTACCATCAGTCGGTGGCCACCGGGGTCGGCTTCATCGCCCTGGCCGGCGTCTCGGCCGAGTTCGGGGTGGTGATGCTGATCTACCTCAAGCAGGCGCTGGCCGAGCGCGGCCCCGATCCAAGCCAGGCGCAGATCGAGGCGGCGGTGCGCGAAGGGGCCCTGCTGCGGGTGCGGCCCAAGGCGATGACCGTAGCGGTCATCCTTGCGGGCCTGTTCCCGATCCTGATCGGCCATGGCGCAGGCTCGGAGGTGATGAGCCGCATCGCGGCGCCGATGATCGGCGGCATGCTGACCGCGCCCCTGCTGTCGATGTTGGTTATCCCCGCCGGTTACCTGCTGCTGCGCCGGCGAAGCGCGAAGGCCCGCAAGTCTGTTCAGACCTGATGAACAGGCCGACGCGCTGCCTTTAAGCCGGGACGCGTCGCGACCGGCGGCGGCCCAACAGCCGCTGGAGGTCTTTCGAGAGCCGGATGAAGAGCAGGATGATCCCGGTGACCGTCACAACCAAGGTGGCCGCGGTCGCGATCACGATGAGGGGGTGGTTGTAGCTGCGTGACGCCCCGAAGTTCATGATGTGGATCTGATAGAAGAAGTCATAGAAATCCCAGAGGTTGGAGCGCCGGCTAAGCACCTCACCTGTGAAGGCGTCGAGGTAGAGCCGCGTGTGCTCCTTGTCGGAGAAGCTGGCCCGCCAGAGCGGGCCGCCGACCTGGGCTTCCTTCGGCGCGGTCTCCTGGTAGTCGACGCCGACCAGCTTGCCTTCGCCCTTGTAGGCCTGCTGGGCGTAGCGGCGGGCATCGGCCGCGACGATCTCGTCGACGTTCTCGCCGGTATAGGCGTTCCACCAGCCTTCGCTGCCGGCGGCCGACTTGAGCACCCAGATCGGTCCTCGGGGCGTATTCTTTAGAGTCGCCTCACCGACATCGGTCATGTCGGCCAAGGCGAGCTGCTTCTCCAGCGGAAGGAGCCGCTTGGTGTCGATCAGCGCCAGGGTGGCGTTGCCGACGTGGTGCTCGCCGCGCACGCGCTCGATGGGGATCGAAGTCATGATCAGGCCGCCCAGGACCCAGCCCAGCACCTGGATACCGACGACCAACGCAATCCATTTGTGCAGTTGAATCGACCAACGCAGCATCTCCACCCCCTCGTTCCGGCGCCTTCGTCGGCGCGCTTACATCATTGTTTTTCTCGTCGATCGCGCGCCGAGATCAGAAGAAGGCGCGGATGCCAAAGACCACGCTCGTCGCTTCAGGGTCGTCCCCACGCGCCCGCGCGTAGTCGGCTGTCCGGCCGAACTGCCGGTCCCAGGAAATCCCGATGTAGGGCGCGAACTCACGGCGCACCTCGTAGCGCAGGCGCAGGCCGAGCTCGGCGTTGGACAGGCCCGAGCCTGTCTGGGTCGCCCTGGTGTCCTGGGCTGCGAAGTTCAGCTCAGCGCGCGGCTGCAGGATCAGTCGGTTGGTCAGGCGCAGATCGTAGGTTCCCTCGAACCGGCCCAGCAGTTCGCCCTTGTTCGACACGAAAGCGGCGCCTTCGACGGAGAACCAGTAGGGCAGGAGCGTCTCGAACCCGACAGTCGCGTAGGTGCGGTTGTGCGGTTCGAAATCCTGCCGCACGCCCACCTGAACGTCAGTGTAGACGCCGACGGCGCGCGAATAGAGCGCCTGCAGTTCAGCGCTCTCGACGCCCTCGCCGCGGGTTCCCTCTCCCTCGCTCTTGAACACCAGGCGGTTGATGTCGCCACCGAACCACGCCTCGCCTTCCCAGCGGTAGCCATCGGCGCCGCCGGAGCGGGCCTGATACTCGAACAGCTCCGCCATCACCTTCGAATAGGGGACGGCCCCGCCGCCGTGCTCCCGCTGAAGCTGGGCGCGCGCTTCGGCCATTGCGGCCGGGGAAAAGAACCGGTCGGCTACGTGATCAGCGGGCGGCGGCGGCGGCGGGGTTTTCGGCACCTCGAGTTCGCTTATCAGCGGCCCGCTTGGCGCAGAGCCGTCCATCGTCATGCCGGGCATCGCTGCATGATCCATCGCCGGCATGGCCGTGGGCTTCGGTGCCGCCGGGTCGGCCGGCATAGTCATGCCGGGCATCGACCCGTGATCCATGGGCGGGCCCGCTGCGGGCATGGTGTGCCCGGCGTGTGGATCGGCCCCCTTGTCCGCTGCGGGCGGGGTGGCGCGATCGCGCCCGACCGGCGCCTTGGCGGGTTTTGCCGCTGGCGCCGGCTTCGTGGGCTTGGTGGCTTTTGCGGGCTTGGCCGGGGTCGCCGGCATCGCCATTCCGGGCATTGAGCTGTGATCCATGGTCTGCGCCGCGGCCGAGCCGGCTATGGCGAGAGGGATCAGGGCGATCAGGACGAGACGGCTCATGCGCTGGCTCCGTCGAGGGGACGGACGCTGAACACCTGAAACATGCCGGCGTGCATGTGGTAGAGCATGTGGCAATGGAAGGCCCAGTCTCCTGGGTCCGCCGTGAAATCCCACGACACCTTTCCGCCGGGCAGCACGGTCACCGTATGCTTTCTTGGCCCATAACCTGCGGGCGCGTGGGTCAGCTCGAAGAAGTGGCCGTGCAGGTGGATGGGGTGGGCCATCATGGTGTCGTTCACCAGGGTCACGCGGACCCGCTCACCCTTCTCGAAGCTGAAGGGCTGGGTGGTTTCGCTGAATTTCAGTCCGTCAAACCCCCACATGAACCGCTCCATATTGCCGGTCAGATGGATGTCGAGGGCGCGGGTCGGCGGACGGAGGTCCACGCTTGGCGTCAGGGCGATCAAGTCCTTGTAGACCAGCACGCGATGGCCGACGCTTTCCAGCCCCTGGCCGGGCTCGCCGGTGCGATCGACCGGCATCGGCGCGATGGACTGCACGCCGGGTCCGAGTTTGATTTGCGGTGCGTTCTGGGGGTCGCGCATCGACATCTTCATGCCCCCCATGTCCCCCATGGCGTCAGAGCCGCGAGGTTTCGGCGGCGCCATGCCCGGCATCGGCCCCATGCCGGGCATGGCGGCCATGGTGTGCCCCATCGCCGCGTGATCCATGCCCGGCATCGCCGTGGACCCGCCCATGGCCATGCCCTTCATGGCGCTCATGTCCATGCCCATGTCCTTCATCGTCGTGAGCGGGCGTTCCCGTAGCGGTGGAACCGGCGCGCTCATCCCGGCCCGGGGCGCCAAGGTGGCGCGACCCATCCCCGAGCGGTCGACGGCCTCAGAGACCAGGGTGAAGGCCTTGTCCTCAGTGGGTTGGACGATCACGTCGTAGGTCTCGGCGTTGCCGATCTGGAATTCATCGACCTCGACCGGCCGCACGTTCTGACCGTCGGCGGCGACGACGGTCATCGTCAGGCCGGGGATCCGGACGTTGAAGATCATCTGCGCGGCGGTGTTGATGAAGCGCAGCCGCACACGCTCGCCGGGCGTGAAGAGCCCTGTCCAGTTGTCAGCGGGGCCATGGCCATTGATCAGGAATTTCAGGACCGCGCCGGTCACATCGGAGATGTCGGTCGGGTCCATCCGCATCTTGGCCCATTCCATCCGCTCCTTGAGCGTCTGGTCCTTGCCTGCCAGCAGGCCGGCCACGGTCTGCTTCTGGTAGTTGAAGACCCCGCCCTGCTGCTTCATGCGCTTGAAGATCACGTGCGGGTGCATGAAGCTGAAGTCCGAGAGGACGATGACGTGCTCGCGGTCGTAGGCGATGGGATCGGGACCCGCCGGATCGATGATGATCGGGCCGTAATGGCCCTCCGCTTCCTGCAGCCCCGAATGGCTGTGATACCAATAGGTCCCCGACTGCTTGAGCGGGAATTCATAGACGAACGTCTCGCCCGGCTTGATGCCTGGGAAGCTGACCCCTGGAACGCCGTCCATCTGGGCGGGCACCAGCAGGCCGTGCCAGTGGATGGAGGTGTCCTCGTTCAAGGTGTTGGTCACCGACAGGCGGACGGTCTGGCCCTCTTTCAGCCGAAGCAAGGGGCCAGGGACGGTGCCGTTGATCGTCACCACATGGCCTGCTCGGCCATCCACCTTCAGTTCGGAATGTCCAATGCGAAGGTCGATGTTTGGGCCGGTCAAGGTCGGCAGGGTCGGCGCGGTCCCCGGCGTCGCGCTCTGGGCCCAAGCTGGCAGCAGGCTGTTCAAGGCGAGGCCGGCGCCCAACCACGACGCGCCGTGGAGCATGTGGCGGCGATTAAGAGTCTTCATGGAGCCTAGATCCTACGCATGACCATGCGCGGGACCTGCGGCCCGAGCACTCCCAGAGGATACGCGCGAGCGCTGCGCGCGCCCTTGGGAGGGGCCGAAGAATCTACCGCTTCGCTGAGCAACACATCCTTTGGATCGTTCCATAGTCATCTCGCAGCCCAGGCGGCTGGCCGCCGTTCCCAAGACTGGAAGGTTGTTGGCATGGACTGTTGGGTCACGTCTTGCGGAGGGATGTTGCGTCTGGATGACTGGAGACCATAGGGCCGTAGTTGCGCAAGCAGATCCAGTCTTCATGGCGTTTCGGCGCCGAAACTACTCTGAAAGCGGCCGACATTGTGCCATGACATCATGGGAATGTTAGCCGTATGCCGCGCGACCGCGGCTTCGCAGAACGGCATTTGCTGAATATTAGGACCGTGCAGGCAAAGTGGCGCGGCCATCGGAGCGCCAGCATGCCTGCCAATATCAAACCTCTCACGGCCATGCGGTTTTTCGCGGCGCTCTGGGTCGTCGCCTTCCATTACACGCCAAGCCTGGGCCTGGGCATGCCGGCCTTGATCGGCAAGGGTTATCTCGGCGTCGAGCTGTTTTTCGTCCTGTCGGGCTTTATCCTGAGCCACGTCTATATGGCCTCCCACGGCGAGGGCCGGTTCAACTATGCGCAGTTCCTGTGGGCCCGCCTGGCGCGGATCTACCCCGTCCACATCGCGACCTTGCTAGGCCTGGGCGCGCTGATCGCCGCCGCCAGCCTGGCTGGCCTCGAGGCCGGTGACCATGTGGTGGTCTGGGCTTCGATCCCGGCACAATTGACTCTGACCCAGGCTTGGGGTCTGGGGCCGCAGGGCGGCTGGAACCATCCCTCGTGGTCGATCTCGGCGGAGTGGTTCGCTTATCTGGCTTTCCCGGCCTTCGCCGCACTGTTCTGGCGCCTGAGGGACCGACCGCGCCTTGCCGCCGTTCTGGCCGCCTTGATCGTCTTGGGCCTGAATGTGGGCTTCGAATGGGTCGCGGGCTTCCCGCTGACGAAGGCGACGATCCTCTGGGGCGCGATGCGCATCGTGCCATGCTTTGCGCTCGGCTGCGCCGTCTGGCTCCTCTGGCGGGCAGACGTCATTCAGCAGCGCCGGTTCGCGGTGTCAGGGTTGGCCGTAAGCTTGGCCGCCATTGTCGGGGCCGCGCTGCTCGGAGCCCCCGACTGGTTCACTGTGTGGTTGTTCGGCGCCCTGATCCTTTGCCTGGCGAGCCTGACAACGACGGGCTCAAGGCTCCTGACCGGGCCGGTGTGGGTGTACCTCGGCGAAGTCAGCTTCGCCGTCTATATGGTGTGCATCCCTTGGGAATTGGTGTTTTCAAAGGCCGCGCAACGCCTTGCGCCAACCGCCGGGGAAACCTTGGCCTGGCCCCTCTGGGCGCTGATGTTTGTCGGCGTGGTGCCGGCCGCCATGATTGTGCATCACCTGGTCGAGCGGCCCGCACGCGACATCATGCGCCGTCACGGCGTGCCGTTCTCACGGCGGCGTGGCGTCCTCGTTGAGCGCACGGCGCAGATTTCGGCCGCGCCGCGATGAACCGCGCCCGGCTCGAAGGATGTCAAACAGCTTCGAAACACGGACTTAGCGGGCTTTAGGCGCGGATTGAGTTCCTTCAAAGTGAGGCCTTGACCTTCCCATGATGGGAAGCCCTATCTGTGTTGGTGAAGCCAGGCGCAGAGCCGTGCTTCCAGTAACTGCCAACCTCTCCGCGCGGGATTGGTCGCTGCTGCGACGTAAACCCTAGAGACGGCCATGCGCCGCCGTTCCGGAGCGACCCCATGCCCGATCACCAACATCACGGCCACGACCATGGTCATGGCCACGGCGCCGTGGAGCCTGGCGCCGATAAGGTCATCGATCCGGTTTGCGGGATGACGGTCGATCCGAAAACCGCGCGCGGGACGGCCGCGCACGCCGGTCAGACCTATTACTTCTGTTCGACGGGCTGCCAGACCAAGTTCCAGGCGGAGCCGGACCGTTATCTGAACCCCAAGCCGGCTGCGTCCCCGCAGGATGCCGACGCCATCTACACCTGCCCGATGCACCCCCAGGTTCGGCAGGTCGGACCCGGATCCTGTCCGATCTGCGGCATGGCGCTCGAGCCGGAGGTCGTGTCGGCCGACAGCGGCCCGAACCATGAATTGGCGGACATGACCCGTCGCTTATGGGTCGGCCTGGCGCTGGCCGTTCCCGTGTTTGGCCTGGAGATGGGGGCCCATCTCCTCGGCCACAGCCTGATGGTCTCGCCCGCCGTCTCCAACTGGATTCAGTTCGCGTTGGCGACTCCCGTCGTGTTGTGGGCCGGAGCGCCGTTCTTCGTGCGCGGTTGGGGGTCGCTGCGAACCCGCAACCTCAACATGTTCACCCTGATCGCCATGGGCGTCGGGGTCGCCTGGCTTTATAGCGTCGCCGCCGTGGCGGCTCCGGGACTGTTCCCGCCTGCCTTCCGCCGTCCCGACGGGTCGGTGCCGGTCTACTTCGAAGCTGCAGCGGTCATCACCGTGCTGGTTCTGCTCGGCCAGGTCCTCGAGCTTCGGGCGCGCGAGCGCACCTCCGGCGCCTTGAAGGCGCTACTCAACCTCGCGCCGAAGACCGCGCGGCGGATCACTGCAGCTGGTGATGACGAGGAGGTCGGCGTCGATGCCATTGAGGTCGGCGACCGTCTGCGTGTGCGGCCGGGGGAGAAGATCCCTGTCGATGGCGAGGTCGTCGAAGGGCGCGTGTCCGTCGATGAATCGATGGTCACGGGCGAATCCATGCCGGTCACCAAGGAGGCCGGCGACAAGGTGGTTGCCGGAGCCCTCAACAAGACCGGGTCCTTCATCCTGCGGGCCGAGAAGGTCGGCGCCGACACCCTGCTGTCACAGATCGTGCAGATGGTCGCCCAGGCGCAGCGCAGCCGCGCGCCCATCCAGCGCCTCGCCGACAAGGTGTCCGGGTGGTTCGTGCCGACCGTCATCCTGGTCGCCGCCCTCGCCGCCGTTGTCTGGGGCCTGGTCGGGCCGGAGCCGCGTTTCGGCTACGCCCTGATCGCGGCGGTCTCCGTACTGATCGTGGCCTGTCCCTGCGCGCTTGGCCTGGCCACCCCGATCTCGATCATGGTTGGCGTCGGTCGCGGCGCGCAGGCCGGGGTTCTGATCAAGAATGCTGAAGCCCTGGAGCGTTTCGAAAAGATCGACACCCTGATCATCGACAAGACAGGCACCCTGACCGAGGGGCGACCGGCCGTGACCGAGATCCGCCCGGCGCCTGGCTTCGCCGAGGATGAGATCCTGCGTTTGGCGGCGAGCCTGGAACGGGGAAGTGAGCACCCTCTGGCCGATGCGATCCTGCGGGCGGCCAAGGCCCGCGGGCTCACCCTCTCCGAAGCTGCCGAGTTCGACTCGCCGGTCGGCAAAGGCGTGCTCGGCCGGGTCGACGGCCAGGCGATCGTGCTTGGCGGCACGCGGCTGATGACGGAGCACGCCGTCGAGACCACAGCCCTGGACGCTGACATCGAGCGCCTTCGGGCCAGCGGCGCCACGACGGTGATGATGGCCATCGATGGAAGATTGGCCGCGGTTCTGGCCATCGCCGATCCGATCAAGGCCACGACCGCGGCGGCGATCCGCAGCCTAAAGGCTGAAGGCATCCGGCTGGTAATGATGACCGGCGACAACCGCATCACGGCGCAGGCTGTCGCGGCTGAGCTCGGTCTCGACGAGGTGGAGGCTGAGGTGCTGCCGCAGGACAAGGCGGCGGTCGTCGAGCGGCTGCGGGCCGAAGGCCGCGTGGTGGCCATGGCGGGCGATGGCGTCAACGACGCCCCGGCGCTCGCCGCCGCGGACGTTGGCATCGCCATGGGCGCCGGCGCCGATGTCGCCATCGAAAGCGCCGGGGTGACCTTGCTGCACGGCGACCTGGAAGGCCTGGTGCGCGCGCGCCGCCTCTCCGCCGCGACCATGCGCAACATCCGCCAGAACCTGGTTTTCGCCTTTGCTTACAACGTGGCGGGCATTCCGATCGCGGCCGGGCTGCTCTACCCCGCGTTCGGCTGGCTGCTATCGCCCGCCATCGCCGCGGCCGCGATGGCCCTGTCCAGCGTCAGCGTTATCGCCAATGCCCTGCGCCTTCGCACGGTGCGGCTGTGAGGGTGGGCGGCGACCTGGCGCGTATCCCAAACAACCTACGGCCGCGACGCGGCGAACCTCTCTGGAGTTGTAAGATGAAGTTGATCCTTGTCGCCGTTGCCAGCCTGACGCTCAGCGGCGCCGCCTACGCCCAGGCAGACCATGACATGAGCAAGATGCCCGGCATGGCGATGCCGGCGCCGGCCGGCGTCCAAGGCGCGGGCGTCGTCAAAAAGATCGACGCCAAGGCGGGCTCGGTCACGCTGCAGCATGGCCCCATCCAGGCCCTGAGCTGGCCGGCCATGACCATGGCGTTCAAGGCGGATCCGGCGCTTCTTAAGACCGTCAAGGTCGGCCAACAGGTGAATTTCACCGTCAAGACTGGCGGGGCCGCGCCTGAGGTGGTGGCGATCCAGCCTAAATAGCGGGTCAGCGTGGTGTCGCGGCCGTCGTTCCTGACGAGGCCGGCAGCCGCCCCACGACGGTAAACACGACGTTGCCGGTGACGGGCTGAGGCTCGCCGGGGATGCGCGCTGTGAAGATCAGCGCCCATCGCCCGTCGACGGGCAGATCAGCGCGAAAGCTGTAGAGCCCATAGTCGAGACTGGGCGTGAAGAAGGCCGGATGGCTTCCCCCCACCTGCCCGTCCGGCGATCGATCAACATATGCGCTCCGCACCTCCAATCCTGGGACCGGCTGGCCTGTCGCGGCATAGAGCACGCGCACGCGGAGCGGCACGCCGACGCCCCGCTCCACGGTGTTCGCAACGGCTTCGAACCGGTAGTCCGTCGGCGCGGCGGCGCTTGCGGTCGGCAGGAGAAGCAGGCCGAGCAACCACCACGACCGCATCACTTGTGGTTCTGCGCCAGACCGCCGGCGGGCTTGTCGCCCGATAGGTCGCTGAGGATGGGACAATCGGGACGGTCATCTCCGGCGCAACAGTCGGAGAGCGCGCTCAGCGTATCAGCCATGGCCTGCATCTCGGCGATGCGGGTTCGAAGGTCGGCGACATGGCCGTCGGCGATGCCCTTCACCTCGCGGCTGGGCCGGGTCCGGTCCCGCCACAGCGAGAGCAGGTTGGTGATCTCTTTGACGGAGAAGCCCAGCGAGCGCGCCCGCTTGATGAACCGCAGGTCGTTAATGTCGCGGTCGCTGAAGCTGCGATAGTTGCTGTCGGTGCGGTCCGCGGGCCGAACCAGTCCTATCTGCTCGTAGTAGCGGATCATCTTGGCGGTGACGCCCGAGGCGTTCGAGGCTTGGCCAATATTCATCCCGCCCCCTGGCGCAAAACTCCCAGGCCGCACAGCGACCACGCCCTGCCTTAATCCTTCCCATCATAGGAAGGTCAAGGCTTCGCTTCTCGCAGGAATACGCACCACCTCGAACGCATCCCTGAAACGAAGCGCCGACCGATGGCGCGAGCGCCGAGAAATCGGAAAAGTTCTAATGATTGGAAGGTTTTACCGTTGGTCGCGCGTGCAACGAACGGAGGTTTCGAAGGTTGGACGTCTCACGGTCTGGTGCGATGGGCGCCTGACAACCTGGAGCTCGAAAGATGATTCGGAAGACCACATTCCTCGCTGCGGCGGTCGCTCTTACCCTTGGGGTGGCGAGCGCGTCCGCCCAGTCGGGCGACCACAATATGATGGCCATGAACGACTACATGGCCGCGATGAAAAAGATGGACCAGGCCATGATGACGGCCAAGGGGGCCACGCCTGACCAGACCTTCGCGCGCAAGATGATCGCCCACCATCAAGGCGCTATCGAGATGTCCCAGGTCCAGCTCCGCCACGGCACGGACGCCGAAGCCAAGCGGATGGCGCAGAAGACCATCGACGAGAACACCAAGGGCATCGCCGAGCTGGAGCGCTGGCTGAAGTCGCACGGTGGCTGAGGGCGTTTCAGCCCAGCACTGGTCCATGGGGCTTTAGGGGTTCGCTGCAGTCTGGCACGTATAGTCTCCAGGGACGCCTGAGGACTTGCACATGAGTGACCGCCTAGATGACCTCGTCGCGCGATTAACGACGAGTCCGGTAGACCGATCCTTGGACGGGCTCGACGAGGCGATCGGGCGCAGCATCGCTCACCGGCGTCGCGAGGCGCGCACGGTCGCCGCCCTGGCGCCCGTGCGTGTGGCCTCGGTCGGCTTGGCCCTGGCTATGGGTCTGACCGCGGGCGGGGCGGTTGCGACTTCAACGTTGGTCGCCCCGCAAACCGGCGGCGAATTCGCCATCGCCTCCGACCTCGCGCCTTCCACGCTCCTGGAGGGCGCTCGATGAGCCTGATGCGCAGCCTGATCCTGACCCTCGTGATGTCGGTGATCGTCGCCGCACTCGGGGTCTGGGGAGGCGCGCACTATGTGATGCATCGCATGGAGCGGCCGACGCCATTGCACGACCTTATCCATGAAAAGCTCAACCTGACGGCGGACCAGAAGGGCCGGATGGCCGGTCTTGAGCGTGACCACGCGGCCAAGCGCCAGGCGCTTGAGGCTGAGATGCGGGCGGCTAATGCCGAGCTGGCCCGCGCCTTCCAGCAGCAGCACGCCTATACCCCGGAGGTGCAGGCGGCCATCGACCGGTTCCACCATGCCATGGGCGAACTCCAGAAGGAGACCATGGTCCACACCTTGGCCATGCGCTCGGTGCTGACGCCCGACCAGGCCACCAAGTTCGATGACACCGTGGTGCAGTCGCTCACGCAAGACGCGAGGTGAGTTTGGATGCTGACCTCCCAGACGCCGACCTTGCCCGTCTAGCCGCTCAAGGTGACGACCGGGCCTTCGCCGTGCTTGTCCGCCGTCACAAGGAGCCCCTCTACCGGCTCCTGCGGCGCTACACCGGTGATGGCGATGAGGCCTATGAGGCGGCCCACGAGGCGTTCATTGCCGCCTGGGGCGCCCTGAAGCGGTATGATCCCAGCCGTTCGTTCGGCGCCTGGTTGCGGACCATCGCCATCAACAAGGCGCGTGACCGCGGTCGCCGAATGATGGTGCGCCGTGCGATCTTTGGCTCCAAGGATCTCGACGACACCGAAGTGCTGGAAAAGGCCGATCCTGCCTCCGGCGCTCAGGATGACGTCCTGCGGACGGAGCAGGCCAGGCGGCTGGACCGCGCCATCAGCCGACTGCCGCCGGCGCTGAAGGAGGCCTTGATCCTCACGGCCTTCGAAGAGTTCAGCCAGCTGGAAGCCGCCCAGATGCTGGGCGTCTCGGTCAAGACGATCGAGACGCGGGTCTATCGCGCCCGCAAAATTCTCGTCGACCAGTTGGATCCCGACATGCGGCCGAGCGCCACCTGACGGCGGTCAGCGCGATTTCGCGAGCATGGCGTTCATCTGATCGATCTCGGCCTGCTGGCCTTCGATGATCGTACCGCAGAGCTTCTTCAACTCGGGGTCGCGGATCGTAGCCTTGCCGCACATCAGGATCGCACCGGAGTGGTGAGGAATCATTGAGCGCAGGAATTCCCGGTCGCCGATCAAGTATTGCTGCCGGATCGCGATAAACGCGCCCAGCCCGATCACGACGCTGACCGCCAGAATGGCCATGTTCCAGCCTTTGCGGGGGTACATCATGGTCATCAGCAGAAGTTCGATGACGACCATCGGCGCGGTCATCAGGGCCGCCATATAGGCCTGGTTCAAGCTCGGATGAATGCTCGAGGCCTTGTCCACCATCGCGTACATCAGGATGTACATCGAGATGAACGAGAGCCCGATCATCAGGGCTAGCTTGCCGTAGTGTTTGCGCGACATCGCCGGATCGTTGTGGTCCATGTCCTGAGCTTTCTGTGCAGCTATGGGGTTGGGTGTCCTCTAAGGGATACGCGGGGGGCTAGGATTAGCCCCCGGGCCGCAACGCTTCGCCTGCGCCAATCCACTTGATCCTCTAGCCACTAGAGCATCTAAGGTGTCGCCGAGACCCATTCTTAATTGCATCTCGGATCCTTGATGTCGGCCTATGCCCGCTTAGTCGCCCTGCTGCTCGCATTGGCCACCGTCGCCCTTCCCACGTTCAGCGCCGCTGAAGAGACTGCGCCGTCGTCACAGGTAGCGTGGCGGCTGCTCGACTATCTCGCCGTCGACTATCCGGGTGCGGTGAAGGACGGAAACGTCGTGAGCGCCTCCGAGTACGCCGAGATGAGGGAATTCTCCGCTTCGGTGCGGGAGCGGATCTCGGGCCTGCCGGCGACCTCCGCCAAGCAGCAGCTGGTGCGCGAAGCTGGGGAACTCGAGGGCGCCATCGAATCCAAGGCGAGCGCTACCGACGTGGCCGCACGGGCCCACAAGCTTGGCGCAGAATTGCTGGTCGCCTACCCGACCCCTCTCGCCCCGACCAAGGCCCCGGACCTTGCCCGCGGGGCCGCCCTCTACACCGAGCAATGCGCCGCCTGCCACGGCGCAAGCGGCCTCGGCGACGGCCCCAACGCCAAAACACTTAATCCGCCGCCCGTGGCCTTCGCCGATATCGAGCGCGCTCGGCAACGCAGCCTGTTCGGGCTCTACCAGGTGATTGGGCAGGGCCTCGACGGCACCGCCATGCCGAGCTTCGCTCACCTGCCCTCCGATGAACGCTGGGCCCTAGCGTTCTACGTCGGACGCTTCGCTTTCACTGAGGACGCCGCGCTGGCGGGAGAGCGACTTTGGGCTTCCGACGCTCAACTGCGCGGGCAGTTTCCAAATCTGCAGGCCCTGACACAAACCTCGCCTGCGGCGCTGGCTGCTCAGCTAGGAGAGCCAAAGGCGACGCAACTGGTCGCTTACCTCCGTCGACATCCTGAGGCGACCACGCCGCCGGCCGCGGGGAGCTTGGCGATTGCGCGGACGAAGCTGGCGCAGAGCCTGGCCCGCTATGAGGCCGGAGACAAAACGGCGGCCAAAGAGCTCGCGCTCGCCGCCTATCTCGACGGCTTTGAGCCCGTCGAGCCTTCGCTCACGGCTCGCGACGCCGCCCTCATGACTCGGGTTGAAGGGGCCATGGGTGAACTTCGAGCAGCGATCTCGGGAGACGCGCCCGCCGCGGACGTGCGGACAAAGGTCAATCGCCTCTTCGCCTTGCTCGACTTGGCCGAGCGCGCCCTGGCTCCCGCCCAAGCCAGCGCGGCCTCCAGCTTTGCCGGCGCCTTTACGATCCTGCTGCGTGAGGGGCTCGAAGCCCTGCTGATCGTCGTCGCCATGATCGCCTTCTTGCGCAAGGCGGAGCGTCGGGACGTGCTGCCTTACGTTCACGGCGGCTGGGTGCTGGCGCTCGTCGCGGGCGGCCTTACCTGGGCGGCGGCGACCTACTTGATCTCCATCAGCGGCGCGAGCCGCGAGCTCACCGAAGGCTTTGGATCGCTACTCTCGGCGGCCGTTCTGATTTCCGTGGGCGTCTGGATGCATGGCAAGGGGCAGGCGGACGCTTGGCAGGCCTACATCAAAGAGAAACTGGCCGCCGCGCTATCGAAGCAGTCGGCCTGGTTCCTGTTTCTCTTGGCGTTCGTCGTGGTCTACCGCGAGGTGTTCGAGACGATCCTGTTCTACGCCGCCATGTGGAGCCAGGGTGCGCGCACGGCGATCCTGGCGGGCGCGGGCGCAGCGATTGCCGCCCTTGGGGTGATCGCCTGGGCGCTGTTGAGCTACAGCAAGCGCCTGCCGATCTCCCAGTTCTTCACCTATAGCTCCATGCTCATTTCAGCCTTGGCTGTGGTGCTGGCCGGTAAGGGCGTCGCCGCTCTGCAGGAGGCCGGCTTGATTGACATCCATCCGTTGGCGGCTGTCCCCCGGGTTGAACTGCTCGGCATTTTCCCGACCGTCGAAGGGGTCGTTGCGCAAGTCGCGACCTTGCTGGCGATCCTCTTGGGATTTTGGCTTAGCGCTAGGCGAGCGAAGTCCAAAGCAAGCGCGCCCGCGCTGTAGCGGATTTGGCTGGCCGGCCCGTCAACGCTCCTGCTTGCGCCTGGGTTGCCGGCCCTCGGTGACGAAATCGGCAAGCGCATCGTCGACCCGCTGGTAGACCTTGATCAGGCCTGGACCCACGGTGAACCGGCCGACCAAGGTCGCGCCCATGCCCTTCATTCGCGCCGCATGCCGCAGACGCGTCCCTCGCGGACTGCGGTCGAGCTCGAAGGTCTCCGTGGCGCGTCCGATCAACGGCCGCCCCGTCGTGAAGGTGAGGATCCGTCCGGGTTCAAATTCGGTGATCTTCGCCGGCAGCGGTCGACGCTTGGCGGCGTCCGGACCGATCTGCAGGATGACTTTCTCCCCGAGCGCGGCGACGCCTACGATGCCGCGATAGGGGTTCCAGCGCGGATAGGATGCGAAATCGCTAAGCGCCCGCCAGACCTTCATCGGCGGGGCCGCGATGTCGAGGACGGCTTCGACCTCGATCATCGGGTTGCAGTTGTGCAGGCAGCCTCAACCATGAGCGAGCAGACCCGCAGGGACTCTGACTCTCTCAACACCCAGTCGGTCTGAATGCTGTAGAACGCGCAGCCCTCGCGCCGACCGTAGAGGCCCACGATTTGGCGAGACGTTGACGACTCAACCCCGCCTTCCTCGCTTACTCGCTCTACACGAATGCGGGTCGGCGCCCGCGTCGGCAGCATTCGACAGACGGACCCGTGGACACGAACCCCAGCCTTCTCTTGGGACACGTCCGGGCGGCCCATTCGTATACCGCGTGGCGCGGTCAGCTCTAGCCTTGGAGCTATACGGACGCCTCGTTCTTGCGTCGCGCAGGCCGACAGCAGTGATGTGACGCACAGGCTCGCTACAGCGGCTAACTTCATTCTGCGCCCCGGAGTTCTCATCAAAGCAGACCTAAAAACGCTCGCGCGCTCTCCCGGCAATTGAGGGGTTAGCGAGGCCACCGGTGCCAGAATGACCGGGGCTCTTTTTGCGAACCGGGCCGTCACTTGCTCTTGTCCTTGTAGGCCAGGAGCCGAAGCGCGTTACCGACGACCAGCAGGGTCGACCCCTCGTGGAAGACAACCGCCGCGCCGATCTTCAGGCCGAAAAGGGTGGCGGGGATCAGGAAGGCCACCATTCCGAGGCTGACCCACAGGTTCTGCTTGATGATCCAGCTGGTGCTGCGGCTCAGGCCGACCGCAAACGGCAGGTGGGTCAAGTCGTCGGCCATGAGCGCGACGTCCGCCGTCTCCAGCGCTACATCGGAGCCCGCGGCGCCCATGGCGATGCCCACGGTCGCGTTGGCCATGGCGGGAGCGTCGTTGACCCCATCGCCAACCATGGCGACCTTGCCCTCCTTCTCGCGCAGTTCCTTGATCAGCGCGACCTTGTCCTCGGGCATCAGACCGCCCTTTGCTTCATCCAGCCCAAGTTCCTTGGCGATGGCGTCGGCCACCGACTGATTGTCGCCCGACAGCATCATGATGCGGCGGATGCCCAGCGCCCGCAGACGCTGGATGACCTCCTTGGCGCCTGGGCGGGCCGTGTCCATCAGGCCGAGGACGCCGAGGTAGCGGTCGCCATGCCGGACGACCATCACGGTACGCCCGTCGCTCTCCAGCTTTTGCGCAGCAATACGAACGCTCTCAGGCATCGCCGCGCCGTCGCCGGGCTCGAATAGCCCGAGCTTGCCGATATGCGTCGACACGCCGTCGACGTCGGCCTGCACGCCCTTGCCAGTCAGGCTCTTGACGTCTGTGGCTGAACGCTTGGGGTGATCGCCCAGCCGCTCACCGCCGTCGCGGACGACGGCGCCGGCGAGCGGGTGATCGCTGAGCGCCTCGACCGCCACGGCGACGGCCAGCAGTTCCTTCTCGTCAACATTGTCCGCCGGCACGACGTCCGTGAGACGCGGCTTGCCCTCGGTGAGCGTGCCGGTCTTGTCGAACGCCAGGGCGCTGAGCGTGCCGAGGTTTTCAAGCGGCCCGCCGCCCTTGACCAGCACCCCGCCGCGGCCAGCGCGCGCGACGCCGCTGAGAACGGCGCTGGGCACGGAGATCGCCAGGGCGCACGGGCTGGCCGCAACCAGCACCGCCATGGCGCGGTAGAAGCTGACGCTGAACGTCTCGTCGATCACCAGGAAGGCCAGCATCAGCAGGCCCACGAACACGAGGATGCACGGGACGAAGATGCGCTCGAACCGGTCGGTGAACCGCTGCGTCGGCGAGCGCTGCGCTTCGGCCTCGGCGACCATCTTGACGACGCGCGCCAAGGTCGATTCCGACGCCAGCTTGGCGACTTTCACGTCCAGGGCGCCCGAGCCGTTGATGGTCCCGGCAAACACGCGGTGCTCGGCGCTGGCCTTAGCGAAATCGGCGTCCGCCGCCGCCGGCCTTTTGTCGACAGGAACGCTTTCGCCGGTGACCGGCGCCTGGTTG
Source organism: uncultured Phenylobacterium sp. (assembly GCA_964575195.1). Classification (GTDB taxonomy): domain Bacteria; phylum Pseudomonadota; class Alphaproteobacteria; order Caulobacterales; family Caulobacteraceae; genus Phenylobacterium. The sequence continues at coordinate 93,557 of CAZNPJ010000014.1, read as the reverse complement.
ACGCTGCTCTCCCCCGCAACCACGACCCCATCGGCGGCGACGCGTTCGTTAGGCTTGATGACCACGATGTCGCCAACCGCTAGATCGGCCACAGCGATCTCTTCGGTCCCCTCCCCGCGCCGCACGGTCGCGCGTTCCGGAGCGAGCTTGGCTAGGGCCTCGATCGCGCGGCGCGCGCGGCCCATGGCATAGTGCTCGAGCGCATGGCCGATGCTGAACAGGAACAGCAAAAGCGCGCCTTCGGCCCACTGTCCAAGTGTGGCCGCGCCAATCGCGGCGACGAGCATGAGGGTGTCGATCTCAAAGCGCCGCTTGCGCAGGTTCTCAAAGGCCTCCTTTAGCGTGAAGAAGCCGCCAAAGCCGTAGGCGGCGATATAAAAGCCCAACGGGACGAGCCCCGGCAGGCGCATGCCGATCAGCCAACCGGCCAGCAAGGCGACGCCCGACAGGACCGCGAAGATCAACTCGGTGCGCTCACCGAAGATGCCGCTGTGCGCATGGTCGTGTCGGCCAGGACCGTGGTCATGGCCCTCATGGCCGGTCTCGACCTTGGCGTCGGAGGTGTCCCCGTCGGCCGGTGATTGGCCGTGGCCGCCGGGGCCATGCTCTGCGTGATCGTGGTAGCTCGTCCGACGCCGATGGGGCGCGGTCGCTTCAGGTGATGGCTGGGCCTTTTGGGGAGACATCGTCGCGCCGGCGGCCTTGACCGCGTCGCGCAGCTTCCCCTCGTCGGTTTTCTCCCGGTCGTATTCGACAAAGCCATGACCACTAGGGCCGATCTCAGCCTGAATCACACCCGCCTGTGCGCGAAGGTCATCGGCGACCCGTCGCGCCAATCGCGCGTGCGGGCTTCCTCCCAGCTGGAAGCGAAGGTGGCCGAAGCGCTCCTGCATCACGGCCCCGGACTGCAGGGCGAAGGCCTTCAATTGGTCGATTGAGGTCTGGGCCGGATCGAAGTGAAGGCATAGTTCGCCTTCCCCTGCCCTTTCGTTTTCGACGATATGAACCTGGGATACGCCCGGCCGACTGCCCAGGACGGCAATCAGGGCTTCGACGCAGCGGTCGCACTCGTCCTTCGCCTCCGGCAGCAGAAGCGGGATTTCGAGTCGGAGTTTCTCAGAGCTCATGGCCGGGCTCCGTCGAGCGGTCGCCGGATCCGGCGCGGACGCCGCCATAGCGGAGCACCTCGACCTTTTCGAAGGTCACCAAGCCAATCTCGGGAAGGTCTTCGATGGCCTGAACGAAGGCGCGGAGCTTGTCCTCCTGGTCGACGATCTCGATCACGACCGGCAGGTTATCGCTGAGGGCGAAAGTGCGGTGCTGGTGCAGCCGGGCGCCTGCGCCGAACCCCTTCAATCCGCGCAGGACCGTGATCCCGGCCAGACGGGCCTCTTGTGCTCGACGCACGATCACGTCGATCAATGACTGATCGCCGAGCAAAGCTTGTTCGTCGGTGTAGATGCGAAGCAGGACGGCTTGGCCGGGGGTCTGCATGTCGGAACTCCTATAACGTAGGCTGGGAGGCGGATTGGCCAGTTCGCCCGGCGGTCCAACGCCAAGCGACGGGTGATTGGGAAAGGTTGCCGGGCGAGGTCATGGCGCTGAGGAGACGCGCCGGGACGAACACCCGCTGGGCGGCGGAAAAGGCGCTAGGTTCGCACGACGGCTCATCATGCGGCCCCTCCGGACGAAGGTGGCTGGCCAAGGCCCGGCTCGGGCCGCTTGGCGACGGTGATGGCGACAACCGACGCGATCAGGTCGCGAACCCGCCGCCAGCTGGCAGAGAACAGGACCGCCGCGAGCGCCAAGTAGCCCCAGGCGATCCAGGTGAGCACCGCGATGTCCCGGGCTTCGTTGCCACGCAGGATCATGGCGACGGCGAACTGCGCCGAGAAGAGAACGAGCAGGGCCAAGGCGCCGACCAGGGAGAGGCGCAGCCGTAGCAAGAGGGCCAAGCCGAATAGGGATTGGGCCGCCGTCAGGAAGAATTCCTCGTGCTGGCGCGCGTCGAGCGGCAGCGCCACCAAGTGGCCGGCCCCCAAGCTCATGGCCAGGGGCAACATCCCGACCAGCAAGGTCCATTGATTGATCTTGTCGCTGATCATTGCGATCAGGCCCGCGGCGGCGCGTCCGGCCAGCACGAACAGAACAGCGATCACCACGGCGGGCGCTTCGCTGGCGATGGGCGCGAGCCACTGAATGAGCAGGAACTGGTCAATCCCCAGCACGCGGCCACCCTGGATCATCGATTCCGCGAAGGGTTCGGCCACCGCAAGGATGACCGCTGCCGCCACGACCGTCATCGCGCCCATCGCTGCCCAACGCCGGGCGGCCGGCCATGTGGAAATGATGGCGCCGGGCCCCGGTTCTTCGTCCTCGTCGGCGTCCTCGACCTTGGGGACCTTCGCAACGCGCCACAGGTAGAGGGCGAACACCGAGATCAACACGACCGTGTCGACCACGCTGATGGTGTTCTTCCAAACGATGACGAAGGCGTAGGCGCTGGAGACCGCTAGCGCGGCCACCTCGACGCCATTGGCGGGGGCAAGTTCGATGCCCTGACGCCGCGATTTCCACCAATGCAGAAGCACCATCGCCGGCCAGGCCAGCCCAATCAGCAGACGGTTGGCCCCCGTCATGTTGGCGGCGGCGAAGGCGACATAGCCCTGCTCCGGCGCGCGTCCCGCCTGGAAGGCGTAGTAGACGTCGACGGCATATTCCGGGAGCACCGTGACGATCGCCACAGCGGCGAGGATCAGCCCCTGAGAAACGTACTTCTCCGCAGCTTCAGCGCCCCAAGACAACATGAAGCCTGCCGCCAGGATGGCGACGCCGAACACCGCCATGTCGAGGACGGGGTCCGGCCGCCAACCCTCGACCCGCAGCAGGATGGCGGGGATCATCACAAGGCTGGCCGCCCCAAGGGGCGCCCAGAGTTGTCGGACTGGCGGACTTAAACGGGTCACGAAACCTCCTCCTGACGGCGAAGCCCTGGCGCAGCGGAGCCACCGCGCCAGGGCCAGCGATCAGGTCGCTTGGGGATGCAAAGGCGCCTCGCCAGCCTCCTCAGTGGGTCGCTTGTGGGCGCCAACGCTGAGGATGAGCTGCGAGATGGCCGGCAGAACGAGGAGGGTCACCAAGGTCGCCGTGATGAGCCCACCGATGACCACCATCGCCAGAGGCTTCTGCACCTCCGCACCCGTCCCGTGGGCAAGGGCCATGGGGATGAAACCGATCGCCGGAACGAGACCGGTCATGAGCACCGGCCGGAACCGTTCGATCGAGCCTTCGACAATGGCGCGCGCGACGGGAACGCCCTGTTCGAGGCGCTCCTTGATGCTCGACATCACAACCAGGCCGTTCAGGACGGCGACGCCCGCCAAGACGATGAAGCCGACGGCCGCGGAGATCGAGAAGGTGATCCCCGTGATAGCCAGCGCGAAGACGCCACCGGCCAAGCCCAAGGGAATGGCCGCGAAGACCGACACGGCCGGTCCCAAGCCGCCCAAGGCCATGAACAGGATCAGGAAGATCAGCAGGAAGCAGATCGGCACGACGACCGCGAGCCGATTGGTCGCCGCCTTCAGGTTCTCGTACTGGCCACCCCACTCCAGGTAAGAACCTGCGGGCAGTTGCACCGCATCGACCTTGGTCCGCGCCTCCGCGACGAACGAGCCGATGTCACGGTCGCGCACGTTGACTTGGATGACGACGCGCCGCTTTCCGTTCTCCCGGCTGACCTGGTTCAAGCCCTCGGTGAAGCGAAGCTCGACCAGCTGGCGCAGTGGTACGGATTGCTGCATGGCGCCGTTGGCCGATGGAAGCATGATCGGCGTGGCGCCAAGCGCGTCCAGGTCGTTGCGCTGGCTCATGGGCACGCGCACGACGATGTCGAACTGCCGGTCGCCTTCGAAGACGCTGCCGGCCTCGCGGCCGCCCAAGGCTGTCGCCAGGGTGTCGGCGACCTCCTCGACGGTGAGGCCAAACCGCGCGATCGACGCCCGATCGAACCGCACATCCAAGGTCGGCGCCCCAGCGGTCTGCTCGACCCTGACGCCCTCCGAGCCCTGAATGCCCTCAAGCGCCGCGCCGATCCTGGCGCCGGCGGCGCTCATCTTCTCAAGATCATCGCCGTAGAGCTTGATCGCGACATCGCCACGCACCCCGGCAATGAGTTCGTTGAAGCGCATCTGGATGGGTTGCGTGATCTCGTAGCTGTTGCCCAGAAGCGGCTCGACCTTCTTCAAAATCCGCTCGGCTACCTGCTCCTTGGTTTTCACTCCCGCGGGCCAATCCTTGCTGGCCTTGAGGATGATGAAGCCATCCGATTGGTTCGCCGGCATGGGGTCGGTGGCCACTTCGGCCGTCCCGGTCTTGGCGAACATCATCTCCACCTCCGGCAAGGAGGTGACCGCCTTTTCGACCTGCTGCTGCATCTCCTTCGACTGCTCGATCGCGGTCGACGGTATCTTCAGAGCGCCGAGGGCGATGTTCTTCTCGTCGAGGGTCGGAATGAACTCCTGGCCAAGCGTGGTGAACACCACCCCGCCGAGGACAAACACGCCCAGGGCGGCGCCGATGAACGGCCACGGCCGGGCCACCGCGCGGTCGAGCACCGGGACGTAGCGGTCCTTCATCCACTGGATGATCCGCACTTCCTTTTCCGCGACCTTGCCCCGCATGAGCAGCGCAACCATGGCCGGGACGAATGTCAGCGACAGGATGAAGGCGGCGCCCAGGGCGAGCATGATCGTGATCGCCATCGGCGAGAACGTCTTGCCCTCGACCCCCGTGAAGGTCAGCAACGGTGCGAAGACCAGGAAGATGATGGCCTGGCCGTACACGGTGGGCCGGATCATCTCCTTAGAAGCCCGCAGCACGGTCTCAAGCCGCTCGTTCAGCGTGAGGAGACGGTCCTCATGGTGCTGTCGCTGCGCCAGCCTGAGCAGGCAGTTTTCGATGATGATGACGGTGCCGTCGACGATCAGGCCGAAGTCGAGCGCGCCAAGGCTCATCAGATTGCCTGGAACCTTCAGGCCATTCATGCCGATCGCCATCATCAAGAACGACAACGGAATGATCAGCACGGCGATGAAGGCTGCGCGGACGTTGCCAAGCAGCAGGAAGAGGGTCGCGGCGACCAGGATCGCGCCCTCGGTGAGGTTGCGCTCGACGGTGCCGATGGTGGCGTTGACGAGCACCGATCGATCCAGGGCGGTGTTGACCACGACGCCCGGCGGCAGCGACTTCTTCACGTCCCCCAGCTTGACGCCAACGGCCTTGGCCACCGTTCGGCTGTTCTCGCCGATCAGCATCAGCGCGGTGCCGATCACGGTTTCCTGTCCATTCTTGGTCGCGGCGCCCGTGCGCAGGTCCCCACCGACGCGGACCATGGCGACGTCCTTCACCATCACCGGAACAGATTGGCGGGTGGCGATAACGGCGTTGGCGATCTCGTCGAGCGTTCTCACGCGGGCATCCGCGCGGACCAAGTAGGCCTCGCCGGCGCGCTGGATGAAGTTCGCGCCGACAGAAAGGTTGGTGGCCTCAAGCGCCTTCGCGAGGTCTGTGTAGGAGACCCCGTAGGCGGCCAACTTCGCTGGGTCCGGCTCGATGACGTATTGCTTGGCGTAGCCACCGATAGAGTCGATGCCGGCCACCCCGCTCACCGACCGAAGCTGCGGCCGGATGATCCAGTCCTGGACGGTGCGAAGGTAGCCCGATTGAGCGACCGTGTCGGTGAGACGTTCGCCCTCGGGGGTGAGGTACGCGCCGTCGCTCTGCCAGCCCGGTGAGCCGTCCTTGACAGGCGCGCCCTTGCCGCCGGGATTGGCGAACTCGACCGTGTACATGAACACTTCGCCTAGGCCGGTCGTGACCGGGCCGATCTGCGGCTGAACGCCAGCGGGCAGGCTGTCACGAGCCTGGGTCAGGCGCTCGGCCACCTGTTGGCGGGCGAAGTAGAGATCCGTCCGCTCGGTGAAAACCGCCGAGACCTGGCTGAAGCCGTTTCGGGAAATCGACCGGGTGGTCTCTAGGCCGGGAATGCCCGCCAGCGCGGTCTCGATCGGGAAGGTGACCCGCTTTTCGATCTCTGTCGGTGAGAGCGATGCGTCGACCGTGTTGATCTGGACTTGGTTGTTGGTGATGTCAGGCACAGCGTCGATCGGCAGCTTGCCGAGTTGCCAGACGCCGAGCGCGGCGATGAGAAGCGTGATGAAGACGACGTACCAACGCCCCTTCACAGCCATGGACAGGATGCGGCCGATCATTGCGGCATGTCTCCGGATCTGAGCGAAGGGGTCATTCTTCTTCGGCGCTCTTGCCGAGCTCCGCCTTCAGCAAGAAGGCGTTCTTGACGGCGATGACCTCGCCCCCCCGGAGACCTTGGACGATCTGGACGCGGCCAGCGCTACGCTGGCCGACCGTGACCGGCTGCACCCGGAATCCAGTCGGGGTGCGGACGAAGACGGCGTCGCGGCCCTCCACTACCTGCACTGAATCCTCGGACACCACGAACCCCGAGGTGGTCGACTGGCGCGACGTGATCCGCGCGCGAACGAGTTGGCCAGGTTGCACCTGACCGGCCCCGCCCGTGAGGGTGAGCACGACCGTCGCCGACCTCGTTTCCTCACTGACCCCAGGCGTGACGGCCCGCACGACGGCCATCCGTGTCTCGCCGGTGCTGCTCTCGATGACAGCCTGGTCGCCCGGTTGGATTCGGCGAGCGTCCGCCGCAGTGACCTGCGCCTCGATCTGGACGCGCGACGGGTCGGCGATCCGGAACAGCTCCGTCTCGGGCTGCACGAAGGCGCCGAGATTTACCGGCATCGACGTGATCCGACCGGAGATCGGGCTGATGACGGAGACATAGCGGCCGTCTCTCGAGACGGCTGCCGCGCCTGCCGCCGACGTGGCGCGGCGCGCCTCGGCCTCGGCCGCTGTCAGTTCGGCTTGTGCAGCTTCGTAATCCTGACGAGGGCTGACCTTCTGCTCGAAGAGCCGCTTTTCGCGAGCCAACACCCGGCGGGCCAGGTCGGCCTTCGCTGAAGCGACGCTCCGATCCGCCGCAATCTGACCGGCATCCCGGCTCTCGACCAAGGCCAAGGTCTCGCCGGCGCGAACAGGGTCGCCGAGGCGCTTCATGATCCGGGCGACCGAGCCAGCGGCGCGCGCGGTCAGCACCGCCTGGCCCGTAGGCTCGGCCTCAACCGTCGCCTGGGCGACAATCTCGGCCGACAGGCCGCTCGTCGCCACGGGTTGAACCTGGACACCCGACGCCGTGAGCCGCTCGGCTCCCATGGTCAGCGTGTCGGCGCCGTGAGCGGATTCGGCCGCTACGGGCTCAGCGGCTTCGGCCGGGGATTTTGGGGTGGTCAGCTTGGCGGCGCCGAAGCCGACGCCAAGGGCGACGACGACGGCTGCGCCGCCGAGGAGCCACTGGCGATTGGCAGTGGGAAACGTAGAGCGGGACATCATTGATCTCCGATGGGGCGGCCTTGCAGGCGCGCCAGACCCGCCTCGGCGCGCAGACGCGCCAATTGGGCCTCAATGGTTTGGGCGCGGGACTCGGCCAGCGAGCGGCGTGCGTTGATCAGTTCGAGCAAGGGCGACTTGCCGCCCTCGTAGGCGACCTGGGTGAGGCGGAAGGCCTCGACGGCCGCGCCCTCGCTTTCCACAGCGGCGGAGACTCGGGTCTTGGCGGCGGTGACCTGGAAGAGCGCCGTGCTTAGGTCCGCCTGTGCGTCGAGGCGGGCCGCGTTCAGCCGGGACTCGGCCGCCTGGAGTTCGCCTTGAGCGGCAGTGATGTTGCCGCGGTTCTGATCGAACACCGGGATGGGGAGGGAGAAGCCGGCGACGAGCGCAGTGGAATTATCAAATCCAAGACGTCGCACGCCCGCGGAGACGGAAACATCCGGCACTGCTTTGGTGCGCTCTACCCTCACCCGGCGTGCCGCCGCTTCGCGTTCCGCCTCGGCTGCCAACACCCCGGGGGTCGATTGCACGTCGACGTTGCGCGACGTCTGTACGACATCGGCGGCCGTCAACAGGCTCTCGCTCAAGGACGTGAACGGGATCGGCGAGCCCGCGAGGGCTGTGAGCCGGGCGAACGCGCCAGCTCGCTCGGCGCGCGCTGCATCCAGCGTCGCGCGGGCCGAGGTTACTGCCGCCTTAGCCTGCAGGCTGCGAAGTTCCGCCTCCTTGCCGGCCTCGACCAAGGCCTGGGCGACCCGGCTCACGTCTTCGGCCAGGCTGACGGACTCCTGGGCAAGGGCGACCTGACGTTCGGCGGCCTCCGCCTGGGCATAGACCTCGGCTAGCGAGAAGGCGTAGTCGGCCCGCGATTGGGTGAGCCTTGCCCGGGCGGCATCGAGACCTGCACGGCCGGCGGCGATACGGGCGCCGCGCTTGCCGCCCAATTCAAGCGATTGCTCGATTGAATAGGTTGTCTGCGCGCCATCTGCGCCGAAAGGCGTGCTGGCGTTGAAGTTTTCAACGTCGACGCCAACGGTGGGGTTGGGACGCGCGCTTGCCTGGCGCGCCAGCCCCTCCGCTTGACGGACGCCAGCCGCAGCTTCCGAAAGGCGTGGCGCGCTGGTTTGCGCCTGATTGAGGAGGTCTCGAAACGGTGGCGCGGGATCTGCCCAGGCCCCGCGGCCAGAGCCGAGGGCGCCCAATAGCGCGGCCGCGCTGGCGGCCGCGTATCGCAGCCGGCCACGCATGATGAGTGACATGAAAGTGGATATCCCTGAGTTTCAGATGCAGTCGGTCACGCCGCGACGGCGTGAAAAGACGCATCAAACCCTTGGGGGACGTTCCAGACGGGAGGGGTCGGAGATCTGAACGCGACGATCGTGCGCGAACGCCCAGACGATCGGCAACTCAAACGGCGCGACCGCTTGGGCGAACTGAACCGGCAGGCTCATGAAGTGCGCGGCGCAGTGCCCCGTGCACAGGGGAAGCGGGCTCTTCGTTGGCGTGGTGTGGCCGACGGGCGCTTTCGCGATCTCGGCATCCAGACGGCTGGCCGTCGCACTATCGACCGAGGCGACCTGCGACAGAGTCGGCTGCTGAGACTCCAGCAACAGATGCTCGGCAGGTCCACACAGCACCGAGCCGAGAACAAAAGAGAAGATCAGCAAGGTCGCGAAGACAAGGCGGCCGGGCATGCGAAGTCGGATCGCTCGCGCGGCATCCCGGCATCGCTGCAACACTTCGCGCCCCGCATCCCGGCCCGCGCGCGAACGCTGGGACCCGGCGATGGGCTCGACCTGTTGGCTGTGGATCACCGCACCGACCATAGGGAGCCTATACGCGCGCGTTCGCACGGTGGGAATGCGTTACATATTCACGCTTTGAGGCGGCGCTGCGCGCAATTTGCAGTTCGGCGCGCGCCTGATTGGCGATCTGCCACGCCGAGCGCAGGAACACCGAGGCCAGCAGCACGCCGACCAAAAGGTCCGGCCACCGGGAACCTGTCAGAGTCACGGCGACGCCGGTCGCGGCGACCGCCAGACATTGGACGAGGTCGTTGCGCGTACAGAGCCAGACTGAACGGACATTGGCGTCGCCCTCGCGGAAACGCACCAAAAGCAGAGCGGCCAGAAGATTGGCCGCCGCCCCAAATAGCCCGAAACCGGAGATCGCCACGCCTTCCGGCGTTGAGCCCGTGATGGCGCGCCAGAGCGCGAACCCGAGGATGGCGACCGCCATAGCGCCGAGGCTCGCGCTTTTCACGAAGGCGGCGTTTGATCGGACCTGAACGCTCTTGCCGATCGCCCAAAGGCTAAGGCCGTAGGTCGCCGCATCGGCGATGAAATCCAGCGTGTTGGCCGCCAGAGAGGCCGAGCCGGCAAGCCAGCCGCCCATCGCAACGACGACGAAGCCCACGAGGTTGATGGCGATGACCGCCGAAAGCGCGCGTTTGTAGGCCGATGAGGCCCCGTCGAACGCCACAGCCTGGCCGCATCCGCAGCCCGATGGCGCGCGCGTTTCGGAGGTGGAACAATTCGACATGCGGGCACTGTGCATCCTCTAGTCGCTATAGGATCAAGCGCTTATTCTAGGGGCGGAGGAGAAATCTGATGACCCTGCTGACGATCGGAAATCTCGCAAAGGCGGCGGACGTCAAGGTTCCGACGATCCGCTTCTACGAGCAGATCGGCTTGTTGCCGGAACCAGCACGCACGCCAAACGACCGTCGCAGTTACGCCCCGGCGGCCATCCAACGGTTGGCGTTCATCAAGCATGCCCGCCAACTCGGCTTTCCGATCGAAGCCATCCGCACGCTGCTTGATCTCGCGAGTCACCCAGAGCGATCCTGCGGCGACGCCAATGCCTTGGCTCACGAACAACTGACGGCGGTCGAGGCGAAGATCGTCCAGCTGGAAGCGCTACGAGGAGAGCTTCGGCGCATGGTCGACGCCGGCTGCGAGGGACTGGCAGGCGATTGCCGAGTGATTGAAACCTTGGCTGATCACAGTTTCTGCGCCCACGAGCATCCGGCGCCCGACCGAACGACACCTGCCTGAAATGTCCGCCTGTCCGCATTCACCCATTGCACCCGCAACGCCAAGCGCACTCCTCGCCGCCTTGGCCGCTGCGGAAGTTCATTGCAAAGATCGCGGCGAGCAGTGGACGGCGCCGCGTCACCGAACATACGAGTTGCTCCTCCGGGCCGGCGTACCGGTGAAAGCATACGACTTGGTATCGGCCTATCCTCGACCGGGGAAAGGTTACACCGCACCCGCGACCATCTACCGGGCCTTGGATTTTTTAGCGTCGGCAGGCTTGGTCCATCGGATCGAAAGCCTCAACGCCTTCCTAGCCTGCCGTTCAGAGGAGGACGGCCACGCGCCTGGCTTCCTGATCTGTGACTGCTGCGGTCGAGTGGCCGAGCTCGATCTGAGCGCCGATTTGGCACTCGTAAGAGAGTCTTCGGAGCTCGGCTTCAAGATCGAGCGGATGGTTCTCGAAGCGCACGGCATCTGCGCCAATTGCCGAAGCTTGACCCCCTAAAGCTAGGCGGGGAGACAAGACTGCGGGCCCGCCGTCGTCGCGGCGAGGCGAATCAACAGCCCACACAACTCGGGCATGTGCCCCAAAGTCGCCCTTTATCAGTTGGAAACAGACCAGCAACACGGGGGAAATGCGCGCGCTTGCCTGCTGGATTCAGGCCGCTGAAGCGTGGCCGGAAGCTCGCCTCTAACGGTTGTAGCTTTGCTAGAGAAAAAGCCCGAATCGCACTTTTTTAGTTAAAAACGCCCTTGACCTCGCCTATTCCGCGACTCACGGTTGTGACGCCCGGCAAAGGCGGGCGGACGCAATCAAGGGTCAGCTGCGATGAAAAACGCCGGTTCTAGCCAAGCTCGGGGGCGCGCTTCGACCGCCCTGGCCCTCCTCGCCGGCGTGGCAGTCTTCCTAGCGGTAAGCCCGGCTTGGGCCGCTGGCGCGGGAACCGCCATGCCCTGGGAAGGCCCACTCGACACCATCATGCAGTCGCTGTCGGGACCGGTCGCCAAGGCCGTCGGCATCATCGCAATCGTCCTCACCGGTCTGGGCTTTGCCTTCGCAGAAGGTGGGTCGGCCCTGCGCAAAGGGATCGGCATTGTCTTCGGTCTGGCGATCGCTTTCACGGCCACAACCTTCATCTCGACCTTCTTCAACATGACCGCCGGGGCGGCGTTCTGATGACTCGGTCGGACATCGAGGGGTTTGAGATCGCCTTCCACAGCTCGCTGTCGGAGCCGGTGACGATCGCCGGCGTGCCGCGCATGATCGCTGTGCTCAACGGCACCCTGACCGCCGTCCTGGCCCTGGGCCTGCAGGTCCCTCTCATCGGGATTCCGCTCGGCCTCGCCATTCACGGCGCCTGCTACTGGCTGAACAAGCGCGACCCCTACTTCTTCGACGCGCTCGGCCGCCACATTCGCCAGAAGCCCTACCTGGACGCCTGACATGCGCGCTCGGCGTCACCCCTCCCCGCTTTTGGTCTCCTAGAGGTTCGCTGTGCTGTACCTGCGTGAGTACCGGGCCAAGGCTGATCGCCTATTCGACCACCTTCCCTGGGTAGCCCTCATCGGGCCGGGGCTGGTGCTCAACAAGGACGGCAGCTTTCAGAAGACCATCGCCTTCCGCGGCCCCGACCTCGCCAGCGCCACGGACGCCGGTCTGGTCGCGACCCGCGCCCAGCTCAACAATGCCTTGCGGCGTCTGGGGTCACGCTGGTGCCTGCACATCGAGGCCGTCCGCGCGCCATCGCAGACCTATCCCACAAGCCAGTTTCCAGACCCCGTTTCGGACCTGGTCGATGAAGAGCGCCGCGAGGGCTTCGAGGCGCAGGAGCGTCACTTCGAGAGCCGCTACTTCCTGACCTTCACCTACCTACCGCCGGAAGAGGCGATCTCGACGGCCGAGAGCCTCCTGCTCGAAAACGCCCCGTCTGGACGCGGCGCCGAGGGGATGTACCGCGCGGCTCTGAGCGACTTCCTCAGCACGGTCCACCAGATCGCCGACATTCTGACCGCGATCATGCCGGAAGTCGCAGAACTGACCGACGATGAAACCCTGACCTATCTTCACAGCTGCATCTCGACCAAGCGCCATCCGGTCGCCACGCCTGAGACCCCGGCCTACCTCGACGCCTTCCTCACCGACGATGATTTCCAGGGCGGCCTGCTACCCCGACTCGGGGGCCAGTACCTGCGCACCCTCTCGGTTCGGGCCTACCCGACCACCTCGTGTCCCGGCCTGCTCGACCGGCTCAATGAGCTGGGCATCAGCTATCGTTGGGTCTGCCGGTATCTGCCGCTGGACAAGGAAGACGCGCGCAAGGCGGTGACCACGGTCCGCAAGCGCTGGTTCGCCAAGCGCAAGGGGGTGATGGCGCTCCTGAAGGAGGCGATCACACGCGAGCCGTCCCTGCTGGAAGATCCGGACGCGGCGGCGAAGTCCGTCGACGCCGATGCTGCCCTGGCCATTCTCGGGGGTGACTACGCCTCGATCGGCTACTTCACCCCGACCGTCACCCTAATGGACGCGGATCCAGACCGCCTAGCGAACCGCGTCAGAGAGGTCGAAGGCGCCATCAACCGGGCAGGCTTCGTCTGCAAGGTCGAGGACGTCAACGCTGTCGAGGCCTGGATCGGCAGCCTGCCGGGCCAAGCCTATGCCGATCTGCGTCGGCCCTTGGTGTCGTCGCTGAACCTCTGCGACATGATGCCGATGTCGGCGATCTGGTCTGGCCCGACGATCAACGCCCATTTGTCGGCCGAATGCCAGAAACGCGGCCATCCTGGCCTTCAGCCGGCTTTGTTGGTCACTCGCACTGCCGGCACTACGCCGTTCCGCTTCGATCTGCACCAGGGCGATGTCGGTCACACGATGATCGTTGGGCCGACGGGTTCGGGCAAATCGGTCCTGCTCAACACCCTGGCCATGCAGTGGCTGCGCTATCCGGAAGCCCAGGTATTCTATTTCGATAACGGCGCCAGCTCCCGCGCATCGACGCTGCTTGTCGGCGGCCAGTTCTATGTCCTAGGCGGCGACCAGAGCGAGCTGGCCTTCCAGCCGCTGGCGCAAATCGACGCGCCCGACGACCGCGCCTGGGCCCAGGAATGGGTGCAAGACATCGTCGCCGCCGAGGGCGTGCCTATCACGCCGCCGGTAAAGGACGAGATCTGGAGCGGGTTGCGTAATCTCGCCGAGGGGCCGCGCGATCAACGGACCCTCACTCTGCTCGCCGCCACCATCCAGGACCAAGCCGTCAAGGCGGCCCTGACGCCCTACACGCTGAGCGGACCTTACGGCCATCTGCTCGACGCCAACCAGAACGCCCTCAAGCCTGCCGCATGGCAGACCTTCGAGATGGCCGAGCTGATGGCCAGCAAGTCGGCGCTGGCCCCTGTCCTCACCTACATCTTCCGCAGCCTTGAACGTCGCTTCGACGGTCGGCCGACGCTGCTGGTGCTCGATGAGGCTTGGCTCTTCCTTGACCAGGGCGCCTTCGCGGCCAAGATCCGCGAGTGGCTGAAGACGCTGCGCAAGTTCAACGTCGCCGTGGTGTTCGCCACCCAGAGCCTGGCGGACGTCGCCCGGTCGTCAATCGCTCCTGCGCTTATCGAGAGCTGCCCGACCCGCATCTTCTTGCCCAATCCGGACGCCCAAACGCCGCAGATCACGGCGCTCTATCAGGACTTCGGCCTGAACCCGCAGCAGGTTCGGATCATCGCCAGCGCCACGCCCAAGCGCGAGTACTACTACCAGTCCACGTCCGGGAACCGGCTGTTCGAGCTGGGTCTGGGCGGCGTGTCATTGGCCGCCGTGGGCTCGTCGTCACCCGGCGATCAGCAGCTCATCAGCCAGCTCCTCGCGGACCATGATCGTGGCGAGTTCGCCGAGCGGTTCTTCGCGGCCAAGGGCCAGGCGGATGTCGCTCGCTACCTCGGCGGCCAGCGGCGCGCCGCCTACCCGAGGGTGGCGTGATGGGCGCGCACGACCTCACCTTCGCGCCCGCTCGGCCGCCGATGAGCCCGAGAGCATTCGCGCGCCTGGCGTGGCTGAACCGTCACCTTCCGGGCGCGTGGACGGCCTCGCGCCGGCGTCGCCGGATCCTGTTCCTGGCCCTGGCGGCGCCCGGCTTCCTCGCGGTCTTCGGCACGATCTACCACCACAACTTCTTCGTCATGCTTGGCGGCTTTGTCCTGTTTGGCGCGGCCGTCGCCTTTCGGGCGGTCTCCGAACCCCTGTTCGTCCAGGCGACCGGCGACGACCTCTTCCCATCCCCTCATCCCTCGCACCAGAAGGACACTCCCCATGCGTAAGCAGATCATGGCCGCGGCGGCGATCGTCGCGGTGTCGCTGGGATTAGGGCCTCTGCCGCCAAAGCCCGCCGCCGCTCAGCAGATCGTCTTCGATCCGCGCGCCGTGGCGCAAGCGGTCCAGCAGGTGCGCCAGGGCCTGTCGCAGATCCAGCAGCTGCAGGCGCAGGTCACCAATCAGATGGCGATGCTGCAAAAGCTCGGCACGGACGTGACCCAACCCTTGGCGCAGATCAACGCCCAGGCCAGCCAGCTCATGCAGCAGGCCCAGGCGATCGGCTACAACAGCCAGAATATCGCCGGCCAGTTCCAACAGTTCTACCCCGCCAGCCTGTCCGGCCAGAGCTTCGCTCAAATCCAGCAGCGGCTAGCGAGCTGGGAGGCGAACAGCCGGCTGACCCTGCAGGACTCGATGGCTGTCCAGAACCAGCTGGTCAGGTCTCAGGGCACGACGGCCGGCGCCGTCAACGGCGCGGTGGCCGCCTCCCAAGGCGCCGCCGGACAAACGGCGGCGATCCAGGCGACCAACCAGTTGCTGGCCGCGCTCAGCAGTCAGCTTCAGGGCCTTCAGACCATTCTGATCGCGCAAGCGAGGACGCAGGAGACGATCCTGGCTCAGCAACAAGCGGGAGCTCTGGCCGCCCGAGCTGAAACGGCGCGAGCTACTCAGTGGTCGCCGCAGGGCAGCACCCTGGCCAACGCGTCGAGCTTTTAGCGATGAGCCGTTTGATTATCCCAAGCGCCGTTTTCGCAATGGCCATCGGCCTCACCGGATGCGGTCAGCCGGCCGAAAAATCGTCGACGGAGGGGCCGGCTGCCGCTCCCTCCGCGGCCACGCGCAAATGTCCAGATCCGAACATCCGGGACCCGAAAGATCCCTGCTCCCCCTACTATTGGAAGCCCAAGGACAGCGCGCTGAAGAACGCCAAGTCGTTCTGACCCGAGTGCGCGAACATCATCATGGCAACCGCTGGCACCTCCGCCCTGGACGAGTTCATCACTCGTTTCACCACCCAAATTGACTCCGGCTTCGGAGTCATCTCGGGTGACGTTCAGACCATCCTTGGCACGCTGGTGGTCATCAGCATCGTCCTGACCGCGATCATGTGGGCGATCGACGAGACGCAAAATGTGCTCGGACCGCTCGTCCGAAAAATCTTGCTGGTCGGGTTCTTCGCTTGGCTTGTGGGGAACTGGCACAGCCTATCGGTGACCGTCGTCACAGGGTTCGGGCAGCTTGGCCTTCGCGCCGGTGGCGGTGCGAGCATCGGCGATTTCATGAGCGCCCCGACCCGTTCGGTTGAGGCCGGCTTCAAAATCTTCCTGCAGATCATCCAGTATATCGGTCAGCTCGCATCTCAGAATGCGGGCTTCGGAGCGCTCCAACATATCGACATGATCCTGGTGGCGGCAGTGGCAGCCATTGGCATCCTGCTCGCCTTTATCGTGCTGGCCATCGAGATCGCCATAACGATCATCGAGTTTCACCTCGTCACACTGATTGCCTTCGTGACGGTGCCCTTCGGCGTGCTGACCCAGACCTCATTCCTCGCGGAAAGGGCCATTGGCTACGTCGTTTCGGTTGGTCTGAAGTTCATGGCGCTCGGGGTCATCCTCGGCATCGGGCTCAATATCTTCAACACCTACACGCTGTCTCCGGAGCCGACCGTGCCCGAGGAGTGTGGGCTCCTTCTCGCTGCTGTCTTCCTCATGATGCTGGCCCTGAAGATACCCTCGATCGCGGGCGCGCTGATATCTGGCGGGCCCCAGCTAAACGCTGGCGGAGCATTGATGGGAGCGGCTGGTGTCGCCGCTGGTGCCGCCGGGGTCGCGCTGGCGGGTCGGGCAATCGGCGGCGCTGTCGCGGGTGGATGGGCCGCTGGTGGCGAGAAGGTCGCCGCAGCCAGGGCCGCGTCTGGCGGTCTCGGTTCAGGTGGCGCTAGCCCGGGCAGCGGCGGCGGCGGCGGCGGATCGGGCGGTGGCGGCATGGCGGCCGACTTCGCTAGGGCGCCCGTCTCGACGACGGTCGCCGAAGGGCGAGCGGCCGGCAGCCGGCTCTTCTCCTCCCGCAATCCTAGTGAAGGCGAGACGCCCCCTCCCCCTCCGCCAGAAGCGCCCTCCTCTGGATCCTCCGTCGTTTCGCGGGCCGAGGCCCGCCGTGGCGGCGGACTAGCAGGCGCGGCTCGAGACAGCGCTGCTGCGGCCACCGCTGGCGGCGACGGAAGCGGCCCGGGCCTGAGCGCCACTCCAACCCGCCGCGATGACGAACCTGAAGAGTGACCCCAGTCGAGAGTGCGCCAATGAACCCCTTCAAACGACCGAATGATCGCTACGGAAGCTCCGCCCCAGTCGAGAGCCCCTACCTGCGCGCCTCGCGGGAGTGGGACATGCGGATCGGCTCAGCCGTTGTGCAGGCCAAGAACTGGCGGATGGCGGCGTTCGGCGGGTTGGGGCTCGCGGCCCTGGCGCTGGGCGGCTTCATATATGAGGCCAACAACACCAACATCGCCACCTACGTCGTGCCAATCGACCGCTACGCGCGGCCTGGCCGGATCGAGCTGGCCGGGCGGACCTATGAGCCGACCACGGCCGAGATCGGCTACTTCCTCGCGGACTGGGTGCGACGGACCCGCTCTAAGAGCATCGATCCCATCGTCATTCGAGACAACTGGACCGGGGCCTATCACTTTGTGTCGGGGCCGGCGATTGGGCAGCTCAACGCCTTTGCCAAGGCCAACGACCCCTTTGCCAATGCGGGCACTCAGGCGGTGAACGTCGAGATCGTGTCAGTCCTGCCGCGCAGCCCGCACACCTACCAGGTCCAATGGCGCGAGACGCAGTTCAACGCCGGGACGTCCGGTGTGACGGAGGCCTGGACGGGCTTGTTCACCACCAAGGTCGTGGCGCCGAAGAACGAGGCCGAACTGAGGGCCAACCCGCTGGGAATCTACATCACCGAGTTTCAATGGAGTCGTGAGCTATGAGCGCCTTGTCCCCCAGACGGCTTTCCATGGGCGCTGCGGCTGGTCTGCTCGTCTTGCTGGCCGGGTCGGAGAATCTGGCGGTCGCCCAGACCGCCGCGCCACGACCGGCTCCCGCCGCCGCTGCACGGCCGGCTCCCTTGGCGCCGGTGGCTCTGGCTCAGGCCGCGACGCCGTCTCGGCCAACCCCAAGACGGCGAGCGGCGCCGCGCACCTACGCCCGCCCTCAAGCCCTGACGACCGTGCAGTCCGCCAACAGCAGTGCGCGCGACTACCCCAGCGCCGGCGCCTATGTGAACGCCGCCCTCTATTACGACTTCGAGCCGGGGCGTCTCTATACCGTCCACACTAGCCCGCGTTTTCTGACTGCGATCTCGCTGCGCCCAGGGGAAAAGCTGATCTCCAAGGCGGCGGGCGACACCGTGCGCTGGGTGCTTGGCGAGACGGTTCAGGGCTCGGGCGCGACCCAGCAGGTCATCGTGATGGTCAAGCCGATCCGCGGGGGCTTGCGCACAAACATCATCCTGACGACCGACCAGCGGACCTACCTGCTCGACGCCGTGAGTTACGAGGGCGACACCTACACCAGCGTCATCAGCTGGAATTATCCGCAGGAAGAAGCCCGCGAGCGGCAGGCGGCGCAGGCGGCCGAGACCCAAGGGGTGGCGGCCTCGGGCCTGGCGGTGGACGCGCTGCACTTCGGCTATCGCATCAAGGCCAACGGCTTTCGCGCACCGCGCTGGCAGCCGGTCCGCGTTTTCGACGACGGCCTGAAGACCTACATCCAGTTTCCGCGCGACATGGCCACAACCGAGGCCCCGCCGCTTTTCCTCATCGGTCCTGACAAGCAGGCCCAACTCGTCAACTACCGCTATCTCGGCGGCTACTATGTCGTGGACCGCCTGATCGACGTCGCGGAGCTGCGGCTCGGCGAAGGCAAGCAGACCGTGGTGCGGATCACCCGCACCGGCGAAGGGGGTCGCTCGTGACCCACCTTCCGTCCGATCCCCCTCTCAACCCTCACCTGCGCAAGGCCGCGCCGGAAAGCGTCCTGGCCGCGCCGCGAAACCCAGTCACGCGCTGGAATCGCAAGTACCTGATCGCCGGGGCGACGGGTCTCGCCGGCATCGTGGCGCTCGGGTTCTATCTGGGCTTTGGCGGCGCGCACGCGCCCCAGGCCCGCCCGGAGGCGATGACAGATGCGGCCGACACCGGCCAGGTCCAGACGCCGGCCATCTCCACCAGATATGCGGCGGGCTACGCCGATCCGGCGCTGCAGGCGCAAGCCCTGCCTGGGACCGCGACCTTGCCGCCGCCGGAAGGGGCGCTCGGTACGCTGCCGGCGGGAACGCCGCCCCCGCCGTCGCCTCCGGCGCAAGTTGATCCTGCCGTTCAGGCGGCGCGTGAGCAGGCGCTGGCGGCACGGACTTCCGGCCCCTTCTTTGGCGGTCAGCCATCAGCCGCGGCCGCGGCGGGGCCTGCCGATCTCGCGGCGCTGGTTCGGCCGATCGCTGCGTCCGCCGGGGGCGCCGGGGAGCCGGCCGCCGCCGAGGTGCAACCCGCCAACGGACAAGCCGCTAAGCGCCAGTTCGCCGCCAGCGCCCGGACGGACGACTATCTGACCAACCCGCTGCAGCCGGCGCTTAGCCCCTGGGAAGTGAAGGCCGGGAGCATCATCTCGGCCGCGCTCGTGACGGCCATCAACTCCGACCTGCCGGGCCAGGTGATCGCCCAGGTCACTGAGCCGGTCTACGACCACAGGACCGGGCGAACGGTGTTGATCCCGCAGG
Organism: uncultured Phenylobacterium sp.; assembly: GCA_964575195.1. GTDB lineage: Bacteria > Pseudomonadota > Alphaproteobacteria > Caulobacterales > Caulobacteraceae > Phenylobacterium. The sequence goes on along the minus strand of CAZNPJ010000014.1, from coordinate 73,967 downwards.
GCTCCCGCCTCATCGGCCAGTACGACAGCCAGATCGCCTACGGTCAGAACCGGGCCTTGATCGCTTGGAACCGGATCATCATGCCCGACGGCCGCTCGATCAACATCGGGTCGATGGCCGGCGCCGACCTCTCTGGAGCGGCCGGTCTGCAGGACAAGACCGACGGTCATTTCGGACAGCTGGCACGCGGCGTCATCCTCTCGACGCTGTTCAGCGTCGGGGCCGCCGCAGCCCAGGACGCCGGCAACAGGAGCTCCGGCGCGCTCGTCATCAACTCGGCAGCCAACGGGGTGTCCAATTCCGCCCAGCAGGTCGGCCAGCAGATCACCGGGCGCGATCTCAATCGCCAGCCCACCCTGCGCGTCCGGGTCGGTTGGCCCGTACGCGTGCTTGTCAGCAAGGACATGATCCTCGCCCCGTATCCTTAAGCGTGAGTGTTGCGATGACCCCATCGGCAGAAAAGCTCGGCCTCTTCCTCCCGGAAGGCCTCCACCAGGACATGCTCGACACCGCCGAGCGCCTGAACACCCGCAAGAATCCCAGGGGCTGCGTTCGGCTCATCTATGAGCGCGCCTTCGGCGAGCTGGTCGAAGCGCTTGACGGCGGTGAGGCGGTGACCTTTCCCGCCGTCCGCGGCGCCAAGGACCGGGTCTCTGTCCGGCTCTCGAAGCCGCTTTGTGTCCGGATCCGCCGCCAGACCGACGCCCTCAATCTCAAGCTCACCGATTTCGCTTTCACAGCGATCGACCGCTTCCTGCAGGCAACCCAAGGAGACGCCCATGACGCGCCCCGCCAAGACCGCCCTCGCCCTGGGCAAGATCGATCTCGAGGAGAAGACAACCGATCTGCGTTTGAAGCTGAAGGGCAAGCTCGCCGTTGATCTGGCCGACTATCAGCGCGCGTTCGCTCAGGCGAACGACCAGTCGCTGGAGCTCGACCAGCTGGTCCCTCACATCCTCGCCGCCTTCATCGACGCGGACAAAGGCTTCCAAGCCTGGCGTAAGGCGCAGCCCGCCTCATCATAGTGGCTCTACCGCGCCATCCTCAACAGGTGGGGTTGCCGCGTGCGGGCGACACAAGCCCTAGCGAGCTGAGTCGCAGCTTGGCGGACTCGTTTCCCGAAAGACGTCAACCGCCCGAATCGGCCCTTTTTGGCCAAAAGGGTGCAATTCCAAGCCTTTAGGAATCGTCAGACTCACTGAACGCTGTCGTCGACTGAGTCGCGTCGCGGACCCTCCGCGCGCGCTCGGTCGCCCAGAGGACTTCATCTTGACCTAGACGAGACCCCTAAACGGCGAGAGCCCCCCGTTGGCGCGGGAGGCTCTCGGAAATCGCAGGCGCCGTGTGGTAGCGGCTTGATTTGATCGAGTAAGCCTAAGCGGCGCTTTTTGCGTCGTCAAGGCCTCGAACAGGAGACCTATGGTCTTTTGCCTGCCTGTTTCACGACCGTGAATCGGCCTCGTCCCCGTTAGGAAGGGACGACATGCGAACGGCCTTATCGGGCGACGACTGGCGACCAGGTGTCGCCAAGCGAGCCGCCAACTTTGACGCGGTCTGCGCGCAAGCCCGCGCCTGGCGCTGGCAGCCGGGCGTATCGGTGGCGCGGATCGCCGCGGCGGTGCTTAAGGGCACGCCCACGCTCACCGTGCAGCAGCGCATGACCCTGCTCCTCTATGTCGAGCATCTGAACCAGGATCGGCTTGAACAGGACGTGGCCACGGTGTGGCCGGGGACCAGTTTGATCGCCGACTATCTGGGCTGCACAGAAAGCAACGCTCGAGCCCACAGGCGCGCTCTGGAAGCGGCGGGCTTCATGGTGCGCGATTACACCCGCGCCAATCGGCCGGCGGGTGTGGAGGCCTATGACCTGGCCCCCCTGGTGGCGCGTCTGGACGAGCTCGAGGCCGCGGATCTCGCCGTCCGCGAAGCTGCCCAGGCCCGGAGGGCCGCCTATTCCGAACCTGTCGTCTTCAGTGAAAGAACTACCGCCCGGGCGCCAAGATTCACTCACCTAGAACAGTCCCATCAGAACGGCAGTTCTTCTGTACGAGGAAAGGACGCGCCTACAGCGCGACATCAATCTGATCAGCGGCGGCCTTCGCCCGCCGAGAACGGCGAAGCCCGAAAATCCTCGGGCAAACGCCAGGGAACCGGACAAGACAGCGCCATTTGCTCTCCGAAGGGAGCAAGCGGTTTCTCCAGCGCCTTTTCGGAGGGGTCCGCGCCCGCGGAAATGGTCCGCCAGGAGCTTAGGGCCGCCTTCCAGGTCTCTCCCCGCATCGCTGCGCTGGTGGGACCTGCCGCCGTGGCCGACCCCGCCAGCGTAACGCCTGCCGACCTCGCTCGGGTGGCGGCCGCCGTTGACGATCTGCTGCCCGAACGTGAACGAAACAACGACCAGACCTTCGCTTGGGCCCTTAAGCGGCACGGGGTCCGCGCCATCGCCATGCTGGCGATTGCGATCGAGGATCCTGACGTTCGCAGCCCGTGCAAATATTTCGGCCGGATGGCCTCCTATGAGCCGAAGGGGGCGCCGGACCTGCGGCTCAACTTCGCCCGGGTGCTCAAGGCCAAGGGCGACATTCCGCCCGCTGAACCGCCGCCGGCTTTGATGGCGGCGCCGGGGGTCGATGACCCCGTCTGGCAAAAGATCGCTGAGCCGCTGCGCCGGCTGGTCCGCGAGGGCGCCTATGGCAGCTGGTTCGGCCGGATCGGATTCCATGGGATCGATGAGGGGGTGCTGACCTTGTCCACCCTCAGCCAGATCGCCGCCGACCGGATCAAGCGCGACTACGTCGACGCGATCCTGCACGCGGCCGAGGTCGCCGAGGTCTATGTCGACCGGGTGATCATCACCCTGCGAAAAGACCGGCGATGATCCGGCGGTTGAGCCTCATGGCGCTGGCCATCGGATTGGCGGCCGCCGCGCCGGCGCAGGTGACGGGCCCGGCCCGTGTCGTCGATGGCGACACCTTCAGCGTCGGCGCCGAGAGGGTCCGCCTGTGGGGCGTCGATGCGCCGGAAGGCCGACAGGTCTGCCAGAACGACCAGGGCCAAGGCTACGCCTGCGGCGACGTCGCGCGCGATCAGCTCGTCGGCCTGATCGGCGGGCGGGCGCTGAGCTGTGAGGTGCGCGACCGTGATCCCTATGGCCGGGCGGTTGCTCGGTGCTTGGCCGGATCGACCGATCTGGGCGAAGCGATGGTTCGAGCGGGATGGGCGGTTGACTACGTCCAGTTCAGCCGAGGCGCCTATGCGTCGGCCGAGGTCGAGGCGCGAAGGGCGCGGCGCGGTCTGTGGGCTGGTCGCTTCGAGACCCCTTCAACCTGGCGGGCTGAAGCGCGCCAGGCACGTCCGGCGCCGGCCGCACCCCCTCAGCCGGGTTGCGTCATCAAGGGCAACATCAACGCCAAGGGCCGGCGGATCTTCCACGTTCCCGGCCAGGAGGACTATGCCGCGACCCGCATCGATACGTTGAAGGGGGAACGCTGGTTCTGCACTGCGGCCGAAGCCCAGGCGGCGGGATGGACAGCCGCAACTCGATGATCGAGGGTTTCAAGAGTGGCAGGACTACTTTGCGGCGGATCCTGCCCACGTAAGGTTCTCGACTTTGATGTTGAGTAGATCGTTTGGAAAGCCCCGGATCAGCATGGCTTCGACTTCGCTGATCATGCCGTCAGCGACCCGGTAGGCGCTCAGATAAGCCGCCATATCGTGGAGCTGAACATTGGCGGGCTTGATCTGGCGGCGTTGTTCGTCGGCTTTTCGGAAGGTTTGTCGCCGCTGCGGATGCTCGACTCGCCTGATGTTCTGGACCGACCGGTCGCGATTGTAGGCGTTGGTGATCTCTTGCCAGAGAGTCAATTTGACCGTTTTGCCGACGTACAGGGCGCGGCCTCGGCTGTCATAAAAGATGTAGACCCCGTGATGGGCGTTGAGCTCATCCTTCAACCCCTGAAGGTAGAGCGCGCCATCGCCGGCCGTACTAAAGATTTCGTAGCGGGCATCTCGCTTCGACGCGCAACGATCCAGACGGCAATATTCGACGATTGGCCTAATTGCGGAGGCTTCAGCGCGCTGAACGGCGCTTTTTTCGACGCGCTCAATTAGGCCCACCATCTGGCGAACAGTGATATTTTCCTTGGAGCGCCAGTTTGCTAGCCCGGCGACCGTGAGCCCCAAGTGTTCGGCAAGCGCGCGATCAGTGTTTGCGATCTCGTCACTCTCGACGAGCTTCGCCTTCAATGTCTTCAGAAAATCGTCGCCTCGCAAAGCGCTCTCCCTAGTTTGCGCTTAGCCTTCAAAGGCAGCTTTGGCGCCATCACCGGTTACGGGCTGACGGTCGGTCGAAAGCGTAATGGGGCCGAAATAGCCGAAGTCGTCGCGGCACATGGCGATGGCGCGGGCGACGTCCCGGTAGACGCGCGGTTCGTCGGATTTGAACATGGCCAGGCGGTGTTCGCCTGAGCGGCCGGCCAGGCGCAGCCAGACGCTCCACTCGCCGGCTTCCGACTCGGTGAGGCGAACTTCCTTGATCGAGCCGCCGCGTTCCAGGAACCAATTGACGTTGCGGGCCCGGATCGGGAAGTCAGGGTTGGTCGCGATGACCCAGGCCTCCTCGCGTCCGTCCGTCTCTGTTTCCCGTTCAGCCATCATCTGCTGCGGCAAAGCCTGCTCCCCTTCAATCGTGCTTAACTTGGCAGAAAAGCACTGTGCTGTCGCGGGCGAGCTTAGGCGTGTGCGTCAATGTCCGCCCGGTTTTGCCGGGCAGGCGTCGTAATTTTGAACGTCTTCGTTGAGACCTGTGCCGTGGGCCAACATCAGCGTGTGGATTTTGTCATGCGTGAGGCGGGGGGAGCGCCCTCCCCCTGAGTCGCAAAGGCAGGCCTTGAGCGCCTACCCCCTCCAGCGGGGAGGTCCCCGCAACGCCCCTTGAAGGCTTGGGCCGGCCTGCGGCGCGGCGGAAGGGTGGAGAAAGGGGGCCTTCGGGCGACCCTTGAGGGACAAAGGAGGATCGACCCATGTCCTTGCGACCCATCGTCCAGGCCCTGGGCGGCGATCTCTATGATCGCGGCCTGCGGGCGAATATTCCGGCGCCTGGCCATAGCGCCGCCGACCGTTCGGTTTCGCTGCTGCTGCGGGAAGGCCGGGTGATCGTCCATACCTTCGGCGACGGCGACTGGAAGGACGTGCTCGACTACCTGCGCGGCGAAGGCCTGGTCGATGCGCACAATGCGCCGACCAGCCTCTCGCAGTCGCGCCGGGCCCAGGCCGCCGGCGCAGCGACCGGATTGGAACGCCGCCAGGCCGCCTTGCGGATCTGGGAGGCCGGCCGGCCGTTGGGTGGGACGCTGTCGGCGCGGCATTGCGCCCAGCGGAGCGTCAGCCGCGCCCTGCCCGGCCCCGACGTGCTGCGCCACGGCGGGCAGACGCCGGTCTCGGCCTACGCCGAGACGCGCCATCGCCGTCCGGCCCTGCTGGCGGCGATCAGCGACAAGGACGGCGCGTTCACCGCTGTCGAGGTCACCTATCTGGCGCCCAACGCCCGGCGGGCGATCGATCTGCGGCTCAGCCGCAAGACCGTGGGTCCTTCGCCGGCCAACTGCGCGGTGCGCATCGATGCGGCCGCGCCACAGATGCTGGTCGGCGAAGGGCTTTTCACCACCCTGTCGGCCAGTGCGCGCTTCGGCCTGCCGGCCTGGGCGCTGATGTCGACGCGCAATCTGCGCCACTGGCGTCCGCCGCAGGGCGTGCGCGAGGTGCTGATCGCCGCCGATCGTGGCGTCGACGGCGAAGCTTCGGCCGAGCAGCTGCGCGCTGGCCTTATGGCCGCGGGCCTGAAGGCGCGCGTCGCGCTGCCGCCGGAGGGCTTTGGGGATTGGAATGAGGCGGAAGCCGCGGGGCTCCTGGACCCGGTCCTTAGCTGAGATCCAAAAGGAGGGAGGAAGGGATCGGGCGGGTGCGCCCAGGGGCAGGATGTCCCTCGCCCAGGCGCGAGGAGCTAGACCCCGATGACCGATCAATCCCCCACCTCGCCGGTCGCCATGAGCCGCATCCAGGTGCGCCTCGGCGACCTTGGCCTCGCCAAGGAAAACCTTCGCTTCCATGAGCCGGCCGATGACGGCGTGCCGCAGCTGGCCGACACCCTGCTGGCCGCCGGCGTGGTCATCCCGCCGATCGTGCGTCCGGGGCGCAAGGGCGAGGCCCTGTTCATGGCGCTCGATGGCCGTCGCCGGCGCTTTGGCCTGATCCTGTTGCGCGAGCGCGGCGAGATCGACGACGACTACCGCATCGACTGCCTGCTGGCCGAGACGCCGGCCCAGCAAGCCGCCGCCATCGTGCTGCCGAACACTGAGCATGCGCCGGTCCACATCGCCGACGTCATCACCGCCATCGGCAAGCTGCGGAAGGCGAAGATGGACACCCAGGCGATCTCGACCGCGCTCGGCTACGCTGAGCTGGAAATCAAGCGCCTGGAGGCCCTGGCCGCCGTCCATCCGACGGTGCTGAAGGCGCTGCGGCAGGGCCGGCTGACGTTGAAGCAGGTCCGCCTGTTCGCCCGCCTGCCCGACAAGAAGCAACAGGCCGAGATCGCCCAGACCGCACTCGACGGCTACTTCCAGGATTATCAGCTGCGCGCCGTGGTCGAACACGACCGGGCGACGGTCGACGACGACCGCTTCACCTTGGTCGGCATGGATCGCTACCTGGCCGCGGGCGGCCGGGTCGCCTCGGATCTGTTTGGCGAATTTCCCGACTTCCTGCTCGATCCGGAGGTCCTGCAGGGCGCCTGGCGCGAGCGCGTCCAGCCGATCGTCGATCATTTGAAGGCCGAGGGGTTGGCGGTGTTTGTCGGCCGCGAAGCCGGTTACAGCGCGCCGGACGGCTTCTTCCGTCTCCCGCATGTCTGGGAGCGTGACCTGGACGAGGGCCAGAAGGCGGCCTTGTCGGACGCCCGCTATCAGGTGACCCAACTCGAGAGCGCCTTGCAGGATCTTGATCCATCCACGGAAGAGGCGCCTGCCCAGCTTGCGCCCCTGGTCAGCGCCTTTGGCGTGGCCGCCGGCGCGGTGCTGACCCGCAGCAAGATCGGCGCGGTGCTGCTCACTCCGTCGGATGGCCACGGCCTGGCGGCGACCTTCTTCTCGGTCCCGCTGCCCATCGAGGATCTGCCGCAGGAAGAGGAAGCCGAGGACGACGAGGTGTCGACCGGCGGTCGATTTGGCGGGTCCTCCAACGACGTGGAGGTTCCCCGCGCGGATGTGGAGGTCGAGGGCGCCAGTCACGTACTGCATGAGACCCGCACGGACGTGGCCACCCGCGGTCTGATCCGTGACCTGGCCGATGATCCAAGCGCCGCGCTGACGGTCCTGGTCGCCCAGCTCTTCAAGCAGTTGGCCCTGCATTCCAGCGGGGCGCTCGATGGCTCGGCGTCGCAGATCGCCGCCACCCGCTATCAGCGCGGATCCCAGGCCCCGATCGCGGCGCTGGACGGGGAGGTGCGCGGCCGGCTGGACGCCCGACGCGAGGCCTATCGCGCCTCGGGGCTGCGGCCGATCACCTGGGTTGAGACCCTGCCCCACGGGGAGAAGATGGCCTTGCTGGCGGAGCTGACGGCGGTGTCGCTCAACATCCGCGAAGCCCGCACCAGCCTTCTTCGTCACGGCGCTCGGGCCGAGGCGGCCGAGATCGCGGCGCTGTGCGGCGCGGACATCTCGGCCCACTGGACGCCGGACGAGGCCTATCTGGCGGTCCATTCCAAGGCCCAGCTGCTGGCGATGTTGGACGAGCTGGAGGTGGAAGACGACCGCGCCAAGACCCTCAAGAAGGACGCCCTGGTGACGTTTGTCGCCGAAGCGGCGGCCGAACGGCAGTGGGCGCCGGCCGTGCTGTCCTGGGATCGCCCGGCGGCGCTCGACGAGGCCGACGACGAGGTCCCGGCTGACGAGGACGCTGGAGAGGCTGAAGCCGACAGCTCGGCGGAGCCCGAGGCGGAAGCGGAGGCCGAGCCGCTCGCTGACGCCATCGCGGCCTGATCCAGGAGAGCCCCCGTCCCATCGGCGGGGGCTCTCGCTGTGCCGCTGAAAGGATCAAGGGAGGGGGTGGACGGGCGAGCCCGTCGGGACTGGAGGGAGGCGCCCTCCGCCGCGGGTGAGCGGAACCCCCGTCATGAACGCTATGCTCCCCCTCTTCGCCACGGCAGCCGCCTCTGATCCGGCGTCACACAAGGCCGCCAATGTCCTGGCCGCCGCCCGGGCCCTGACCCCCCAGCTGAACCGCTCTCGGGCGCTCGACCGCCGGCTGGTGGCCAACACCATGACCATGGCCTTCGGCGGCTCCGACGCCGAAGGCGCGTGGATCTGGCGCGACGCCTATGACGCCGTCGAGGCGGCTTTGGTGCTGCAGCTGCGTCGTTTGTCGCCGCAGATCAGCCGGCTGGAAGATGCGCCGGCCGAGATCTGCGCCTTGCTGGCCAATCTCGCCGACCTGGGCCTCACCCACACGCGCCGCAGTGAAGAGCAGGTCGCGCTGGACCAGTTCTCGACGCCGCCGCAGTTGGGCGCCCTGGCGGTGCTGGCAGCCCAGATCCGGCCGGGCGACCAGGTCCTGGAGCCCTCCGCCGGCACCGGCCTTTTAGCCGTGCTGGCCGAGGCCTGCGGCGGATGCGTGACCCTGAACGAGATCGCCGGTCAACGCGGCGCAATCCTGGAGGGATTGTTTCCCTTGGCGGCTCGCAGCGCCCATGACGCCCGGCATCTGAAAGACATCCTGCCCGCGTCCGGCAACTTCCACGCGGTCGTCGCCAACCCGCCCTTCCAGGTGCTGGAAGACCACCTGCATGCCGCCCTCGATACCTTGGCCGAGGGCGGGCGGCTCTCGGCGATCGTGCCGACGCGGCTGTTCGAGGACCCCGCAGCCATGCGCCGTCTGGCGGCGCGGGGCGCGGTCGTCCTGCGTCTGGCCTTCCCGCCCCGCGCCTACGGCAAGCACGGAACTTCGGTCGAGACCGGACTGCTGGTTGTGGACCGGGGCCAGGCTGGCGAGACCGCACCGGTGATCGCGGCCGAGACCTTGGCCGATGCGGCCCGGGCTGCGGGCGCCGTGGCGCCGCGCCCGAGCGCCCAGCCCCGCCAGTTCCGGGCCGTCTCCAACGTCGCCATCCTGGCGCCGCGGGCCCGCGCCCTGGCGACCCCATCGAACCGCCTTGCCTTTCTGGCGACGACGGCACCCCTCGCTTACGAGACCAAGGCGTGGTCGGGCGAGGGACACGATGTCGGCCTCTACCAAGCTTACCGGCTGGGCCGCATCGGCTTCCCGGAGGGCCGTCCCCACCCCTCCCCCCTCGTGGAATCTGGCCCCATGGCCTCGGTCGCGCCGCCGGCGCCGACCTACCGACCGATCCTTCCCGCCAAGATCATAGACCAGGGCCTGGTTTCGGACGCGCAGCTGGAGACGGTGATCTATGCCGGCGAGGCCCACGCCACCCTGCTGCCCGGCCGCTGGCGGCTCGGTGACGCGCCGCACCAGGTGAGCCTGGTGGGAGAGGACACCCCGGACGCGGTCAGTTTCCGGCGTGGCTTCTTCCTTGGCGACGGCACCGGCTGCGGCAAGGGCCGCCAGATTGCCGGCGTCATCGCCGACAACCTTTCGCAGGGGCGGACCCGCGCGGTGTGGCTGTCCAAAAACGACGCTCTGTTGGAGGACGCCCGTCGCGACTGGACAGCCATCGGCGGCGCGGCCAGCGACCTGACCCCGCAATCGGCCTGGAAGCAGGCCGACGCCATTCGCCTTGATCGCGGAATCCTGTTCACCACCTACGCCACCTTGCGCCAGCCGGCGCGCGGGGACCGGGCGTCGCGGCTCGATCAGATCGTCGCTTGGCTGGGGGCGGACTTCGACGGCGTCATCGTCTTCGACGAGGCGCACGCGATGGCCAACGCCGCTGGCGGCGCGAAAGGCGCGCGGGGGCCCAAGAAGGCCTCGCAGCAGGGCATGGCGGGCTTGGCCCTGCAGAACCGGCTGCCCGACGCCCGCATCCTCTATGTCTCGGCGACGGGCGCCACGACGCCGGAGAACCTGGCCTATGCCGCGCGGCTGGGCCTGTGGGGCGGCCCGGATGCGCCGTTCCCGACCCGGGAGGCGTTCATGGACGCCGTCGAGACCGGCGGCGTGGCCGTGATGGAGTTGATCGCCCGGGAGCTGAAGGCGATGGGTCTCTACATCGCCCGCTCGCTGTCGTTCGATGGCGTGGAGTACGACGCCCTGCGTCATCCACTGAGCGCCGACGACACCGGCATCTGGGACGCTTGGGCCGACGCCTACCAGCTGATCCACCACAATCTGCGCGCCGCGCTGGAGGCGGTTGGGGTCACCGAAGACGGCAAGCCCAAAAACGGCCAGGCGGCGTCGGCCGTGATGTCGGCCTTTGAGGCCTCCAAACTGCGCTTCTTCGGCCATCTGCTGGCTGGCCTGAAGGCGCCGTCCCTCGTGGCTTCAATCCGCAACGACCTGGCGGCTGGTCGCTCGGCCATCGTCCAGGTGGTTTCGACCAATGAGGCGGTCATGGAGCGGCGGCTGGCCGAGATCCCGCCGGAGGAGTGGAACAACCTCGCCGTCGATCTGACGCCAAAGGATCAAGTGCTCGACTATCTGATGGGGGCCTTCCCGATCATGGCGATGGACGCGGTCGAGGACGAGGACGGTAACGTCACCATGGTCCCGGTGATGGTCGATGGCGCGCCTGTCGTCAGCCAGGCGGCTCTGCGACTGCGCGACGAACTGGTGACCCATCTGGCCTGCCTGCCGGCAGTGCCGGGCGTGCTGGACGCCGTGCTCGAGGCGCTGGGTCCTGAGCAGGTCGCTGAGATCACCGGGCGCAGCCGACGGGTGATCCACCGCGACGGCCGCCGCGTGGTCGAGCGGCGCAGCGCCTCGGCCGCCAAGGCCGAGACCGACGCCTTCATGAGCGGCAAGAAGCGCGTGTTGGTGTTCTCCGACGCGGGCGGGACTGGGCGCAGCTATCACGCTGATCTGGGCGTCCCCAACCAGCAGCGCCGGGTCCACTATCTGGTCGAGCCGGGCTGGCGAGCCGATGCGGCAATCCAGGGCCTGGGCCGTTCGCACCGCACCAACCAGGCCGTTGCGCCGCTGTTTCGACCGGTGACCACGGACATCCACGGCGAGAAACGGTTTTTGTCGACCATTGCGCGGCGGCTCGACAGCCTGGGCGCCCTGACCCGGGGCGAGCGCCGGACAGCGGGCAACGGCCTGTTCCGGGCCGAGGACAATCTCGAAAGCCCTTGGGCGCACCGCGCGCTGCAGGCCTTCTACGTCGCGCTGCACTTCGGCAACGTCGAGGCGATGGACCGGGAGACCTTCGAGGCCAAGACCGGCCTGCGCTTGATGGACGGCGACGGCGAGCTGCGGGCGTCTGACGACATGCCGGCGATGAACACCTTCCTCAATCGGTTGCTCGCCCTTCGCATCGCCGATCAGAACAGCCTGTTCTCGGCGTTCGACGAGATCCTGACCAGCATCCTAGAGCGCGCGGCGGCCTCCGGAGCGCTCGACCGGGGGATGGAGGACATCGTCGCCGACGACCTGTCGGTGCTTGACGAAGAGGTCATCCGCACGGATGCGGTGACCGGGGCGGAAACCCGTCTGCTGCGCTTCCAGGTGCGCACGGCCCGCGCGCTGATGAGCGCCGAGACAGCTTTGGCGGAGACCGATCCGGAAGCACGGGTGTTCGCCGTCAATTCGAAGTCCGGCCGCGCGGCCTTGGTCGTTCAGGGCCTGACCACGACCAACGACGACGACCGGCTCGTGCCGGCGGTCCGTCTGATCCGGCCAGAGAAGCGCAGCGTCGCGCCGCTGAAGGCCTATGAGGAATCGGCCTGGGAGGGGACGGACGAGGCCGCCTGGCGCGCGGCCTGGGGCGCCGAATTGGCGGCGGCGGACCCGTGGGTCACCCGCGAGCTCGTGTTGGTGGCGGGGTTGCTGTTGCCGATCTGGAGCAGCCTGCCTGACAAGCGGACCTCGGTGCGACGGCTGAAGGCGCCTGACGGGCGCCGTTGGCTTGGCCGTCTTCTGGACCCGGCCCAGGTCACGCCACTGAAGATAGCGCTGGGGCTGACTGACACCGCCAGCGCCGTGGGTGATGGTGAGGCGGCCACCCGGCTGGTCCTTTCGGAGGGAGCCTCCGTGGCCTTGAGCGGCGGGCTGTGGCTGCGCCGGGCCAAGGTGATGGACCGCTGGCGGCTGGAGATCGTCGGGGCGGGGGCTCAGCGCACCAGCTTCGTGGCGCTTGGTTGCTTCGTCGAGATTATCGCCTACACGCCGCGCGTCTTTGTGCCGACCGATCGACCCGACGTGCTGAGCGAGATCCTCGATCGCTGGCCCGCCCAGACGATCCTGCCGGCCGCGGCCTAGCAGATCTGGGAAGAGGGAGCCGCCGGTGATCCGCCGGCGGCTCTTTCCATGCCGGCGGCCTGGCCGGCAAAGGCCTGGAGGAAGGGACGGAGCGGGCAAGCGCTCCGGGATTGGCCCGGGGGCGAGCCCGAGGTTCCCATGTCCAACCCCCTCAACGACCTGATCAATGACATCATCGCCCGCATCGAGGCTGGCGTGCCGCCGTGGCGCCAGGCCTGGAAGGCCAGCGCCGATCCCAAGGCGCCCCTACGCGCGACCGGCGAGCCCTTCAGCGGCAGCAACGCCTGGCTTCTCGCCTTCGCGGGCGCGTTGCGCGGCTATCGCTCGCCCTACTGGTTCACCTTCCGCCAGGCGCTTTCGATCAATGCCCCTGTGGCCAAGGGTGAGAAGGGCTCGCCCGCGATCCTCTACAAGACCCGGGTGGTGGGTGATCCCGCCGATGGAGCCGACGTGGGGCCGGCCGACGACACCGGCGATCCTCGTATCCTGCGCTACTTGAAGACCTATAGCGTGTTCAACGCCGAGCAGCTGACAGACTGTCCGCAGCAATATCTCAACGTCGTCGAACCCGATCCGGCCGCCCGCGCGGCAGCGCGCAACGCCGTGCTGGATGCGATTCCGGCTCGGGTGGAATTTGGCCGCGGGACGCCCTGCTATGTGCCGGCGCTGGATCTGATCCGGCTTCCCCTTCCGGAAGCCTTCGACACGCCCGACAACTTCCTGGCCACCAAGGCGCACGAGCAGTTGCACTGGTCGGGCGCGGCTCATCGGTTGGATCGCACCTTCGGCAAACGCTTCGGCGACGAGGCCTACGCCTTCGAAGAACTGGTCGCCGAGATCGGCGCGGCGGCGCTCGGTCTGCGCATCGGGCTCGCACCGCAGCTGCTGGACAGCCATGCGGCCTATCTTGGCCACTGGGCGAAAATCCTGCGGCATCGTCCCTCGGCCCTTCTCGAAGCGTCCGGCCATGCCCAACGGGCCGTCGACTATCTGCTGGCGTTCAGCGCCCAGGCCGCGGTCGCCGACTTGGCCGCCTGAAGCCGGCCTTTCCCATCATCTTGCAAGGAGGCCGCCATGGGCTGGCTCTACATGCGCTCGCTGCAGGGGCACGCGACCCCCAAAGCCTATCTCGATGCGCAATTCACCTACGACCGGGACACCGGCCGCTCTCGCGTACTGGCCTCAAGTGTGGTCGGACGGCGCACCTACTACGCCGCCGTCGAATGGATCAGCGCCGGAACGGAGGCGCGGGAGGTCTGGGGCCTGGTGTGCTTGGTGCGCCATAACCCGCGCGACCGGGAGGGCCTGGTGTTCGGCTACAAAGACATGTCCGAATCCATGGGCCCGTGCGAGTCCGACTGCCCTGCTCGCATTCTCGACCTGCTGACGGCGACCGACAACACCTACGCCCTGGCTTGGCGCGAGCGGTGCCGGTCCGGTTTGGCCCTTCGGGCTGGGCGCGCCGCCAAGCCGACACCGAAGCCTGGTGATGTCGTGGTGCTGGCCGAGCCGCTGTTGTTTCGAGACGGCCGGACGTTCTCCCGCTTCGAGGCGGTCTCTCTGCCTGGACGCAAGCGCGGCGGCATCGTCTATCGCAGCGAGCTGGGCGGCCTCTATCGCATCCCCAAGCTCAAGGACCGCGTCTACCTCATGGAGCGAGGACCGAGGGCGCCGATGGCTTAGTCGCGACATCGCCCTCATGATCCATCGCGGCTGCCCCGAGGGCCACCTCGAGCGCAATCCGGCCGTCGGCCTTTCGTTCGCTGTAGCGATCGACCAGGTAATCGGCGCGGTCGCGGGTCAGCAGGGTGAACTTGACCAGCTCTTCCATCACATCGACGACGCGATCGTAGTAGGCCGATGGCTTCATGCGATCGTTGTCGTCGAATTCCGTGTAGGCCTTGGCCACCGAGGACTGGTTCGGGATCGTGATCATCCGCATCCACCGCCCCAGCAGACGCAAGGTGTTCACGGCGTTGAACGACTGAGAACCCCCGCTGACCTGCATGACGGCGAGCGTCCGGCCTTGAGTGGGCCGCACGCTTCCGATCTCCAGCGGAATCCAATCGATCTGCGCTTTCATCACGGCGCTGATCGCCCCGTGACGCTCGGGGCTGCACCAGACCTGCCCTTCCGACCAAAGCGACAGCGCCCGCAGTTCCTGGACCTTCGGATGGTCTGGCCCTGTCGCGTCGGGCAAGGGCAACTCGCGCGGATCGAAGATCTTCGTCTCGGCGCCGAGACGCTGGAGGATACGAGCCGCCTCCTCCACGAGCAGGCGGCTGAACGAGCGCTGCCGCAATGAGCCGTACAGCAGGAGAATGCGCGGCGGGTGCTCTGAGCGGTGAGGCGGTTCAAGGGCTGCGCCGTCAGGCTGGGATAGGAACTGCGGCTGCAGAGCCGGAAAATCGGTCATTGGCGTACTGGGCTTTCGAAGATGTCTTCACACTGTCGTATATTTCCGTTATCCTGGAAATATGGAAATTAAAGCCGCCATCGCCAGCCTGTCCGCGCTTGCCCACGAGGGCCGGCTCGCGACCTTCCGCATGCTGGTCCAAGCTGGCCCAAACGGCATTCCCGCCGGTGAGATCGCCCGGCGCCTGGATGCCCCGCCGAACACCCTGAGCGCCAACCTCAAGGTGCTCACCCATGCGGGCCTGCTGACATCCCGCCGGCAGGGCCGCTCGATCATCTACAGCGCGCGCTTTGACCAGATGAGCCAGCTGCTCGGCTATCTCATGGAGGACTGTTGCGCGGGGTCGCCCGAGATCTGCGCGCCCCTGGCCGAAGTCCTGGCTCGCACAGCCTGCTGCGTTCCCGAACCCCTCCACGCCTAAGGATAGCCGTCCAATGGACACCTCGAAGCCGTTCAACGTCCTCTTTCTTTGCACCGGAAATTCGGCGCGCTCAGTGATCGCTGAGGCGCTGATGAACAAGGAGGGCGCGGGCCGCTTCAAGGCCTACTCGGCCGGGTCCATGCCGACGGGGCGGGTCAATCCGCATGTCCGGCCGATCGTCGAGAGCTGCGGCTTTCAGGTGGGGGACTTCCGTTCGAAGTCCTGGGACGAGTTCGCCACGCCGGGCGCGCCGCCGCTCGATTTCATCTTCACGGTCTGTGACAACGCCGCCGGCGAAGTCTGCCCGATCTGGCCCGGCCAGCCGATGACCGCCCACTGGGGTGTGCCGGACCCGGCCGCTGTCGAAGGCTCGGAAGCCCAGATCGGCGTGGCGTTCGCCGAGACCGCACGCCTGCTTGGCAACCGGATTCGCCTCTTCCTCTCGCTGCCATTCGCGTCGCTCGACAAGATGTCGCTGCAGACGAAGCTGCGCGAGATCGGCGAGCGCGCCGACCAGGCCAGTCCCGCCCGATGACCATCGAACCGCCTGCCCCCGCCGAGGGGCCGAAGGCCATGTCCCGCTTCGAGCGCTTCCTTACTGTCTGGGTGGCCCTCTGCATCGTCGTCGGGGTAGTGCTAGGCCACTTCCTGCCGACCACTTTCGAAGCGATCGGCTCGGCCGAGATCGCCAAGGTCAACCTGCCGGTGGCCGTGCTGATCTGGCTAATGATCATTCCCATGCTGATGAAGGTCGACTTCGGCGCCATGCGCCAGGTCGGCAAGCATTGGCGCGGCATCGGCGTCACCCTGTTCGTCAACTGGGCGGTCAAGCCGTTCTCGATGGCGGCGCTGGGCGCCCTGTTCATCGGCTACCTGTTCCGGCCCTACCTGCCGGCCGCCGAGATCAACAGCTACATCGCAGGCCTGATCATCTTGGCCGCCGCGCCCTGCACGGCGATGGTGTTTGTCTGGAGCAACCTTACCCGAGGCGAGCCGAACTTCACCCTGAGTCAGGTGGCCGTGAACGACGCGATCATGGTGGTCGCCTTCGCGCCAATCGTCGGTCTCTTGCTGGGCCTGTCGGCGATCACCGTGCCCTGGGAGACCCTGCTGCTCTCGGTCGGCCTCTACATCATCGTGCCGGTCATAGTGGCCCAGCTGCTGCGGTCAGCCTTGCTCAAGCAGGGCGGCGAAGACCGTTTGCAGTCGGTCCTGGCGAAGATCGGGCCGGTTTCGCTCACGGCCCTGCTGGCCACCCTGGTCCTGCTCTTCGGCTTCCAGGGGCAACAGATCATCGCGCACCCGGCGATCATCGCCATGCTCGCCGTGCCGATCCTGATCCAGGTCTATTTCAACTCTGGCCTTGCCTATCTGCTCAACCGGATGACGGGAGAGGCCCACTGCGTGGCAGGCCCATCCGCCCTGATCGGCGCCAGCAACTTCTTCGAGCTGGCCGTGGCGGCCGCTATCAGCCTGTTCGGTTTCACCTCGGGCGCCGCCCTGGCCACCGTGGTTGGAGTGCTGATCGAGGTGCCGGTCATGCTGACCGTCGTCGCCATCGTGAACCGGTCCAAGGGCTGGTACGAGCGAGGCGGCGCGGTCCAGCGGGTGGCGGCTCGGGCCGCCCCCATCATTCGATGACTGCCATGTCCGACTTTCCCATCACCATCTTCCACAACCCCGCCTGCGGAACATCGCGTAACACCCTCGCGATGATCGAAGCGGCCGGCTACGCGCCGACGGTCGTCGAATACCTCAAGGCGGGGTGGACGCGCTCGCAGCTGCAGAACCTACTCGCCGCCATGGGCGTCACGGCACGTGATGCCATGCGGGAAAAGGGCACGCCGGCGGCGGAATTGGGACTGCTCGATTCCAACGTCGGGGACGATCAAATCCTTGAAGCCATGGTCCTTCACCCTGTCCTGGTGAACCGTCCGATCGTGGTCACGCCCAAGGGGACCAGACTTTGCCGCCCGTCCGAGGGGGTCCTGGACCTACTCGACAAGCAGCCAGCGTCCTTCACCAAGGAAGATGGCGAGGTCGTTGCTATCTCGCCTGAGCGCTGACGCCGATCAATTCGGCGGGGCGGCCGACAGACTAAGGACTGTCTCCCGCTTGCCGGGCAACGGAGCGGCGCGCGCGCCAGATCGGAATGCGACATGGGCCTAGCCCCGCCAGCAACTTGCGATGTCGTGATCATCGGCGGCGGACAGGCCGGGTTGGCGATAGGCTATTTCCTGCGGCGCAGCGGGCTGTCCTTCGTCATCCTCGATGCGGAGCCCGGGCCCGGCGGCGCGTGGCGGCACACGTGGCCTTCCCTGCGATTGTTCTCGCCAGCCCAGTGGAGCTCGCTGCCGGGGTGGCCGATGCCGTCGACCGGCGACGCCTATCCCTCGCGCGACGAGGTGATCGCCTACCTGACCGCCTATGAAGGGCGCTACGCGCTGCCGGTGCATCGCTCCACCTCGGTCTCACAGGTCTACGCCGAACGTGATGGTCTTGTCGTCGATACGGCGGACGGCGCCTGGAAGGCCCGGGCCGTTGTCAGCGCCACTGGTACGTGGAGCGCACCCCATATTCCCGCCTATCCAGGTCAGGAGAACTTTGGCGGCCAGCAGCTCCACTCGGCCCGCTACGCCGGACCCGAGGCCTTCGCCGGAAAGCGTGTGCTTGTGGTGGGCGGCGGCAACAGCGGCGCCCAGATCCTCGCCGAGGTCTCGCTGGTCGCAGACGCTAGCTGGGTGACGCCGCACGAGCCGATCTTCTTGCCCGATGATGTGGATGGCCGGGTGCTGTTCGAGCGCGCGACCGCGCGCTGGCAAGCCCAGGACGGGACCGGCCCGCAAGCGCCGCCCCCGGGTGGTCTCGGCGACATCGTCATGATCCCGCCGGTCAAAGCCGCACGCGACCGTGGCGTGCTGCACGCGGTTCGGCCCTTCTCACGTTTCACCGCGACCGGTGTGGTTTGGCCCGACGGCGCCGAGGAGGCGATCGATGTCGTGATCTGGTGCACTGGGTTTGGCCCAGCGCTTGGTCACCTGACGCTGCTCGATGTCCTCACGCCAGAGGGCAAGGTCGCCGTTTCGGGAACGCGGTCGCTCGCGGAGCCGCGCCTCTGGCTGGTCGGGTATGGCGAGTGGACCGGATTTGCCTCCGCGACCCTGGTCGGGGTGATGCGCGGTGCGCGGCAGACGGCGCGTGAGATCGAGAGCGCGCTGGCCGAACCGCCAACCTCGGGCCCCTAATGGGCTGTTCGTCGCAATAGATCGGTGTCGTAGCCCAACTGTCGGACGCGATCCTCAAGCTTCTCGCGGAGCACCGCCGACGGATGTGCCTCGCGCGTGAGGATCCACAGATACCGACCGGACGGCTCGCCGACGATCGACCAGCTGTAGTCGTCGGCGTGATCGAGCACCCAGTAGTCTCCGAAGAACGGTCCGAAGAACGAGACCTTCAGCTTCGCATCCTGGGATTGGGCAACCACCTTGGCCCGGCCTTTGGCCACCGTCAGAGGACCGCCAACCGCACCCTTGCGGCAGCTGTTGACGACCTCAATCATGCCATCGGGTCGCGTGCGATATTCCGCGGTGACGGCCTCGCAATTGCGTTCGAAACGGTTCTCGTAGCGCGCCAACTCGTACCACAGGCCGACATAGTGCTTCAGGTCGACGGGCTTGACGGGCTGCGGCACCGACCGGTTGCCGACGGGTCCGGCGGTCAGTGACGCACAGGCGGCCAGGCCCACGGCGGCGAGCACGATCAACGCCAGCGAGGCGGGCACACGATGGGACTTCATAGCTAGACAATAGCCGCGGCCGCCCATGGTTCCTCGCGCGAACTGGGCCGGGTCCCGTTGCGCCGCGGCGGGCATGTCGGGGCGCATCCGCAGAGACGGGTCCTAAGCCCTCTGGCTCCTCAGACCTCGCCACCGTCCGGCGCGGCCCACAAGGGACGCTCCGCTCAAAGCCCTTGTGGGCCACCCCAGCCGTCGGCGCGGGGCGGTCGTCGAGCCGACGGGCTCAGAACCCCACTCCCACAAGGATTTCACGCCATGCCCTCTTCCGCTTCTCCCCTTACCGGTCACCTCACCCACTTCGAGGCCCAGGCCTTGACCCTCGACGATCCTCGTCCGCATCCGGCTGAAGACGCTCTCGTCCAGCTGGGTCACGCGGTGTTGACCGAAACGCTCGATGTCTTCGGTGACACCGCCCTGGAGGACTTCCAGGCGACCATCTGCGAGACCCTGATCGGGGCCTTTCATTCCGCCGCCCAGCGCATCGAACGTGATGCTGACCGGGCGCGTGATGAGCTTAGCCGGTTGAGCCGGGACTTCGACGGCTCCGAGATCGCTGACACCGAGATGCAGGACGCCACCCGAAAGGCCCGCGCCGCCGACGTCGCCTGCCTGGCCTTGGAGTTCGTGCGAGACGCCGCTGCGGCGAGCTACACCACGGCGACCGGGGAGGTGTGGTCCCCTTGGAAGGGACATGTGAAGGCCTCGCGCCTGACTGCCGCCCAGATCGACGCGCGCGACGCCCTGCGGACCGCCAAGGCTCGCAAGCACGCCGCGACTGACCCTGGCGCCACCATCGTCGCGTTCCGCGCCGCGCCGCAAGCCGACACCGAGGACGACGCCCATCGCATCTTCGATGCGCTGAACTGGGCCCAGGCCCAATGGCCGGACATGGCGTTGGCGACGACAGGGGCCAAGGGCGGGGAGAAGATCGCCATCAAGTGGGCCAAGCAGAAGGCAGTCACCCTGGTGCTCGCCAAGGCCGACTTCGACAAGAACGGCCGCGCCGCCCCCTTCCGGGCCAATGACGAATTGATCGCCCTCGAACCGGTCTGTGTCCTGACCCTGGCGAACACCCTGAACGGCGCGCGCGGGGCGTCACTGCAGCCCTTCGGACCTGCCCTCAATCTCGGTCAAAAGGCCGCTGAACGGGGTATCCGCCACCTTCCCGTGAAGACACGCGGGTGACCCCGCAGGGCGTGGCCGCTGGCGCGGTCACGCCCATTTGTCTGTTGGCGGTCTGTGGACAGGCGCGATGCCCCCTTGCCGGGGTGCAAATGTTCTACTTATGTTCTCGACCTCGCCGCCTGCCCCGTGTCGGCAGGCTTTCGAGGTCTCATGCGTCCCGTTGTCATCGGTCTTCCCCTTCCCCTCCCCCTCGTGGGCTTTCGCATTTGCTGCGGATTCCCAAGCCCGGCCGATGACTGGATCGAAGACGCCATCGATGTCAGCCGGCTCGTCGTCACCAACCCGGCGGCCACCTTCCTGTGGCGGGCGTCCGGCGATTGCATGACGCCCACGATCCTGGACGGCGACTACCTGGTCTGCGACCGCTCTCTGGCCCCTGTCTCCGGGGATGTGGTGGTCGCCGTCGTCGATGGCGAACCGACGGTCAAGCGCCTCGCCTATGTCGCCGGCCGGCCGGCCCTCAGCCATGACAATCCCCTGTCGCCGCCCTTCGCTCCGGACCCGCACAGTGAAATCAGCATCTGGGGCGTGGTCGCCTGGTCCCTGCGCGCCCATCGGCCGAGCCGATGAGGCCAGTGATCGCGCTGAGCGACGGCAATTGCTTCTACGTCTCGTGCGAGCGGGTCTTCGATCCGCGCCTGGAAGGACGACCGACCGTGGTGCTGTCGTCCAATGACGGCAACATCATCGCGCGCAGCCCCGAGGCCAAGGCCATCGGCCTGAAGATGGGCGATCCCTATTTCAAGGTCCGCGAGCTTTGCGCCCGGGAGCGGGTCGCCGCTCTGTCGTCGAACTATGTTCTCTATGGCGACATGAGCCGGCGCGTGAACGCCGTCTATGAGCGGTTCGCGCCCGAGGTCGTCGTCTACAGCATCGATGAGAGCTTCCTCGATTTCAGCGGTTTCGTCGATCCTGTCGGCCACGCCCGCGCCTTGCGCGCTACAGTCCGCCAGTGGACCGGGATTCCGACATGTGTCGGGCTTGGTCCTACCAAGACCCTGGCCAAGGTGGCTAACCACCTGGCCAAGCGCACGCCGGCGATGGACGGCGTTTGCGATCTGAGCGACCCGCAGGTGCGCGCCGCCGCCCTGGACGATCTGCCCGTCGGCGACGTCTGGGGCGTGGGCCCGGCCTATGCCGCGCGGCTGACGGCCATGGGGGTGACCACGGCCGGCCAACTGCGGGACCTCGATCCGCGTCAGGCCCGCGCCGTGCTCAGCGTTGTCGGCGAGCGCCTGGTGCTGGAGCTGCGCGCCCAGACCTGTCTGTCGTGGGACGAGGTTCCGGCGGGCCGCAAGGGGTGCGCGGTGACCCGAAGCTTTGGCCAGCCGATCACGGACTTAGGCGACTTGCTGCAGGCGGTCGCGAGCTTCGCCAGCCGGGTGGGTGAGAAGTTGCGCCGCAATGGCGTTGTCGCCCCGCGGCTGTCGGTGTTCATGCACACCAATCCCTTCGGCGCGGGGCCGCATCACAGCGCCAGCGGCGCCGTCACCTTCCTGGAAGCCACAGCCGACAGCACCGAGCTCGTCGCCGGCGCGCGGCAGGCGGCGCGCCAGGCCTGGCGGGACGGGTATCGCTACAGCAAGGCCGGCGTCCTCTGCGAGGGTCTGGTTCCCGCAGGTCAGGTGCAGGCAAGCCTGCTGGCGGCGAAGGATCCGGCGCGATCAGAGCGGCTGATGGCGGCGCTGGACGCCTCGAACCGCCGGTTTGGGCGCGGCAGCGTGGTGATCGGGGCGACCACGGGCCGGACGCGCTGGACGCAGAAAGCCGAGTGGCGGACGCCGCGCTATACGACGCGCCTGGACGAGGTGCCTGTCGCCCGGGCTTAGGGCGCTCCAACGGCAAGATGCCAGCGGCCTCGAGGGGGTGTGATCCCCGCGGGTCACCGCAACATCGAAGGTCGTCTCCCAGATGGGCGCCGCCGAAGCGGGCTCGTCCGCGATCCAGCTCACGACCCTAGGGCGGGCCGGTTAGGGGCCAAGGCGACCTCGCCAAGGCGAGGCGGGGCCGACGGACCCTCACGGCCTTCGCTGCGCTGCAGGCCGGTTTCCATCGGCCCCGACCCTGTCCCCTGCCCTACTCCCCGCCCTTCCCGGTCGCGAGATCGCGGGAACGAGCCCGCCGATCCGGCAGCAAAGCGGGAGACGACAATGACGACGATGGCGATGGCGCAAGCGGTTTTCCAACACGCCCACGACTTCTATGACACCGGCAGCTGGTACGTGGTCGCCGAGTGCTGGGACGTCCTGGCGATCGCCGAGGAGCTGGACCGTCAGGAAGAGCGCAGCGCCACGCCGTTCGAGCTCGAGGCCGCGGCCATCGCCCACTTCCACACCCTGCTGCACGACAATCGCAAGACCCGGCATTGACGGCGGCCGCGCGGCGCTCCTGGCGCCGTGCGGTCAGAGATGATCGTCCATATCTAGCCCTAGTGGTTGACTATACTCGACCAAATTTACCAGCTATGGTTCATTATGTCGAACCAATCCGATACTTCAGCCGTCGCGCGTCGACACCTGGACCGGAAGTTTTCCGCCCTGGATGTCGCGGCCTTGTCGCCTCGTCCGCCCAAGGGATGGGTGCGCGCGATCCGCGACGCGCTTGGCCTGACCGTCCGCCAGTTCGGGGCGCGCCTGGGCAAGAGCCATTCAACCGTGGTCGCGCTTGAGCAGGGTGAGATCGCAGGGACGCTCACTCTGGCGGGCCTGCAAAAGGCCGCCGAGGCGTTGGACTGCACGTTGCATTACGTCCTCGTGCCGAACCGACCGCTGGCTGACATGGTTCATGACCGGGCTCGAGTCGTCGCCGAAGCGCGGCTCGCCCGAATCGACCACACCATGCGCCTGGAAAACCAGGGCCTCAGTGAGGCTGACCTGGCGGCCGACCTCGACCGATTGACCGAAGACTATGCGCGTCGCGGCGGGCGGCGGCTTTGGGACGCGCTTTGAGCGTCACCGTCCTGCGAGGCCGGCAGGACCGATCCGCCTAATCGTTACCCTTGGCGGGCGTCGCGTAGGCGTCCAGTCGCGCCTGAGCCTCTTCAGGGGACAACACGCAGCCCAAACCCGCACCTTGGCTGACTTCAGCCGGCGACCTTGCGACGAGCTTCATGACCCCTGGAGGGGCGTCGGCTTGGTCCGCAGGAACTGGAGGTGTGCGTTCAGTCACAAGGGCACGATAGCGCCAGATCTCTGAACTGTCGCCTGGACGATCGGCGAAGACCGCGCCGTGCGCCCGGAGCCTAGATCACACCGCCCCCTCGTGGATCCCTCGTTCGCGGCGCCATCGGTCGCGCGGAGGTGCTCGCCGGCGGCGGGACCTTAGGCTCTCGAGACTGGGAACACTCTGGCGCGCGTGAGGCCGGTTTAACGTTGAGGCCGGTCACCAATACCCCGAGCAAACGTTCGGCGGGCTTCGGTCCCCCGCGATCAATCCCACGAACCTAGACCGGGCGGTTCCAGGTCAAAGCCGACCTCGCGCGCGAGGCGCGGGGTGCGGACCCTCCGGCCTTCCGCCGCTGCGCTCTGTGCAGGCCGGTTTCCACACCCCGCGGGCTTTGGCCCGGCCCCTTTGCCCGGCCCTGCAGGTCGCGTGATCGCGGCAGGGACCGCGAGCCGCCGGGGCTCTTCCCGGCGGTCGATTGGAGAAACGTGATGCTCAACAAGGTTCAACTCATCGGCTTCACCGGCGCCGACGCTGAAATCCGCACTGTCTCGGGCGGCAAGAAGGTCGCCACCCTGCGGGTCGCCACCAACCGCTACACCAAGAAGGACGGCGATCGGAAGGACTACACCACCTGGCACCAGGTGGAGATCTGGAACCAAGGCACGGTCGGCTGGCTGGAAGGCCGCCATCTTCCCAAGGGCTCCAAGGTGTTCGTCGAAGGCGAGATCCGCCACGACCGCTACACCGACCAGAGCGGCCAGGAGCGCTTCTTCTCCAAGGTGGTGGTCGCCACGCCGCAGCACGAGCTGAAGTCCCTTGATCGCCAGGAGGCGGCCGACGAGGACTAGCCGCCCTGCCCCGCCCGGTTTGCCGGGCGGGGCTTCGATGCCTTGAGGGGGCAAGGCAGGCTCTGGCCGTTGAGATAAGCGACCTTTACCCATGAATCTTTTGAAAAACGCCCGCTGCGACCAGCAGCGGGATTTCTAAATTCTAAGGATTCTAAATTCGCGCCCCGTAAGTGGCGGACATAGAACGGGTTTTAGCGGCCTTCCTGACCCGGCGGGGGATCGAGCCTGACCGGGCGGGGGATGCATCCTGACCGCGCGGGGGCCTTGTCCTGACCCGCCGGGGCTATCCTGACCGCTTGGGGGTGGGAGCCACAATCGAGATTGTATCCTGTCTTGCGATTTGATTCGAGGTCAGGAATGCTGGCGGCAAATCGGAGTATGGAGTCGCGTCCTGGCCAAAGCCGCCGACATCGCTGACGTCGAGCCTAGGGCTGAGGACGCCCCGGGGCGAGCGATGCGCGTGGCCCACGCCCTGCAGGCGCGTGACGGCGATGAGTTCGCCAAGCCAGGCACCTTGGTCGAAGTGCGGTTCGTCAAGGGCCAGTCCCTCAGCCTGACCGCGGCCCGGCTGCTGGCGCTGATGATCCTCACAGCCGGCGGCGATGCCTGGGAGCCTGTCGCGCACAGGATGCGCAAGGCTGACATCCGCCGTGGTCACAAGGGCAACGAGCGGATCTCCGAAATGCTCGAGGAGTTGCACCGCACGTTGTTCGCTGTCGATGACCTCTCCTGGCGTGGCCGCAAGGCGACGAAGCGCTTTTCGCTGATCCAGTCCTCTCGAGAGGAGATCGATGAAGAGGGGGCTGAGGCTGGCTGGATCGAGTGGGAGTTCACGCCGGACGCGCGACGGCTCATCCGCGAGTCCGAGACCTACGCCGTCCTCAATCGCCAGGCCGTCCTCGGTTTCCGCTCCTCCTATGCTTTGCGCCTGTATGAGCTGGGCGCCCTACGGCTCCATCGGCGCCAGTCCAATTGGCGGGCCGACATGACCGCGATCCGTGCCGCCTTCGGCATAGCGCCCGAACTCTACAAGGACTTCGCTCAGCTGCGCCGAAAGGTGCTCGACAAGGCCAAGGCGGAGATCGATCACCTCGCCCATTTCACGGTGGAGTGGCGAGAGATCCGCAGGGGCCGGGCGATTACCGAGATCGAGTTCAGCTTTCATCCGAAGGCGACGCCGGGACAGCTGACCGCTACTGAGGCGGACGCACCGGAGGTCGTGACGCCGCTGCCTGCGGTCCGTTCGGTTCAGACGCCGCAGCGCCCTGCCCTGCCCGCGCCCACCCGCGCCCGGACCCCGGATACGACGAGCGGTCCCGTGCGGTTTCCCACGGGCAGCCTCCTTTATGGCGCGGAGCCCTTTGGCGAGATCGCCAAGACCCACGGCGGCGGTTGGGCGCGTGACCTCATCGCTGATGCCTACCGCGCCGAGATGGGCAATCGGCTGACGAACCTGACCGGCCCCAAGCTCGTGAAGTCCTGGACCGGTTTCTGCCAAGCCTTCGCGGCGCGCCGCGGCCGTCCCTAGGCCGAAATTGCACCGGTGCAATTCAGTCCACGCATCGCCCCGGGCCATGTGATCCGTCATTCCGACGCTATGGTCTCGTGCGATTTGACATGAGGCCCGCCAGCGATCGCGAACGCGGCCAAACCCGAAATTGCACCCGTGCAATTTGCTCCGCCGGAGGCTTACGGGAACCGAATGACTACTCTAGCAGGCCCGGACTTGGTCGCCCGTTGTCACCCCCCACCCGGACAGGATGGCTCGCAATCGAGTGTGTGTTGAAGTGTTCTTTTGAGATCCTGGCGACAGCGGTGCAATTGCACCGGTGCAATTTCCCCTGCCTTGGCCCCCAAACGGGCAGGGGCGGCCCCCAGCCGGACAGGGTTGGGCCTAGTGGAAACGGCTGAATCGAGCTTCAACTGACGGACTTAGCGTTAACACGCCCTTAATAATGCGCTAATAGCGTCCCGGCTGCTCCACTTTCGCTTTTCAGACGGTTGGGGCTGGTTTTTCGAAACCTGCTGGAGGCTGTGAGGTCCAATGTCGAACGTCGCGGAAGCAGCTGCCCCCTCTCTCGCCGGACCAGTTTCCCAGCTGGCCCGACGGGCTTCGGCTGTCGTCGAGAACCTGCGGGATAGCGCGCGAGCAGCGCGTGCGGGGGAGCGCCGCGAGCCGTTGTTCTCGATCAGCGAGGCAGCCGAGCTTGTCGGGCGCACCCCGGCGGCGATCCGCGATGCGGAGAAGGATGGCCGCCTCCCAGAGCCGCCGCGCACCGAAACCAACCGCCGCGTCGGATACACGCTCGCCCAGGTCAATGACATGCGCGGCGTCTTCGGGACCCGACCGTGGCGCAAGCCTGAAGATCCCTGCGCGGTTATTGCGGTTCAGAACTTCAAGGGCGGCGTTGGCAAGTCGACGCTATCGGTTCACCTGGCGCAGTACATGGCGATCCAGGGCTATCGGGTCGCCCTGATCGACTGCGACAGCCAGGCCTCCAGCACGACCCTGTTTGGGTACGTGCCAGACCTCGACCTAACCGAGGATCAGACCCTCTATCCGTTCCTGCGCGAAGACGACAAACGCTCGCTCGATTACGCGCTGCTCGACACGCACTTTGACGGGCTGAAACTGATCCCGGCTAACCTGCACCTGTTCCAATCGGAATATGAACTGGCGGCGCGGATGGCGCGGGGCGGGGGGCGCCTGCTCGACCGGCTCGCTCAAGGCATCGCGTCGATCGCCGATCAGTTCGATGTGGTCATACTGGACCCGCCGCCAGCCCTGGGGGCGATCTCGCTCTCGGTACTACGCGCCGCGAACGCCTTG
Organism: uncultured Phenylobacterium sp.; assembly: GCA_964575195.1. Classification (GTDB taxonomy): domain Bacteria; phylum Pseudomonadota; class Alphaproteobacteria; order Caulobacterales; family Caulobacteraceae; genus Phenylobacterium. The sequence continues at coordinate 46,877 of CAZNPJ010000014.1, read as the reverse complement.
GTCATACCGGTACCCCCGACGGTTATGGACTTCTCATCGACCGCCGCGTTCCTGACCATGCTTGACGAAACGCTCAACCAACTGGCCTCGCGCGACCTTGCGCCGGACCTCAACTTTGTCAGGATCGTCGCGTCCAAGGTCGACGAAAACAAGTCGATGCAAAAGGAGCTGCTGGCCCTGATGCGGCAGGTCTTCGGTCTGGCGATGATCCGAACGCCTATGAAGGACTCCGCCGAGATCGACAACGTCACGGCGCGGCTCATGACCGTCTACGAAATGAACAGCCCGATGACGAGCAAGTCGGTGCGGGACCGCTGTCTGACCTACCTCAACGGCGTCAACGAGGAGATCCTTCTTGATGTGCGCCAGACCTGGCCCAGCCACGTCGAGCGCCTACGCAAGGAGGGCCACGCATGACCTGCAAGAACACAAATTGCACCGGTGCAATTTCGGCTGAAAGGGCGCGCTCATGAGCTCCAAGAACCGCTCCTTCGCCGCAGGCCTGATGGGCTCGCTGGACGACGCCGCGCCGCAGCCCGAGGCGCCGACGCGCATGCCGGTCGGGATCCTCGCGAATCGCGAAAACCGGATGGCCGAACTGGCGTCAGGCGCCGTGGTGGGCCGCGCGATCGAGCAGGTGGATCCCGCCCGCTGCCGTCTTTGGGCCGAGCACAATCGCGACTACGCCGCCCTGGACGAGACCCGTTGCGCGGACCTGATCGAGAGCTTCAAGGCCCAGGGCCGCCAAGAGGTCCCCGCCATCGTCCGCCGCGTGCGCGGCGACCCGGATATCGATTTCGAGGTCATTTGCGGCGCTCGCCGGCATTGGACCGTGTCCTGGCTGCGCGCTCACAACTACACCGACTTCCGCTTCCTCGTGGAGGTTCGCGAGCTGACGGACGAAGAGGCGTTCCGGATCTCCGACCTGGAGAACCGGGCTCGTGAGGACCTCAGCGATATCGAGCGGGCGCGGGACTATCTGAAGGCGCTTGAGCGCCACTATGGCGGCCGCCAGAAGGACATGGCTGGCCGTCTCAACGTCTCGGAGGCGTGGCTCAGCCGTTACCTCGATCTTGCGCGCCTGCCTGGTGACCTCGTGGCGGCGTTTAGCCATCCGCACGAACTGAAGATCAAGCACGTCACGCAGTTGAAGCCGCTGCTGAAGCCAGATGACCGGGCGCGTCGGGTGCTGGCCGAAGCCGGGGTGATCGCCAAGCTAAAAGGGGAGGGCGCTCCGGCGAAGCCGCAGGATGTCATACGCCGCCTCGTGATCGCTGCTGACCCCCCCAAGAAGTCAGGATCCCCCAAGCGGTCAGGATCGGCCGACGCCGTGGTCTCCGCGACCGGCGCCCCGGTGCTGCGGATCAACGGCAAGAAGGGCAGGGAGGTGAGCCTCACCCTCCTCTTGGCGGGCGGTGCTTCACGATCAGACGCTGAGACTGCGCTGGGTTCGGTTCTCGACACCTACTGGCCAAAGCCGACGACATAGGTCGCCAGCTGGTAAAGCTGGCGTCGCGGGGCCGTCACCAGGACCGTCCGCAGCGCCGCGACAGCTCGCGCACCCGAGTTGATCTGTCGCCCTGAGATTTGAAGGTTGCCCATGGGCAACTCCGACGAAAATGGCGCCTCCTGAATAGGGGAAGTCGCTGCCCGTTGCCCACAATCGCCGGGCAAGAGCCACATCGTGGCCGCAAGCCCTGCCGAGCCTTCGGCTCGTTTTGGCTGCGCCGGTCCCACCTGATGTTTCTCACTCCTACAGCCCCGCGTTGGACGCCGTTGGCCTGCGTCCTGGGCGGCGGGGCCGCGCTCATCAGCGCACTGTCGATGGCCACGGCCGGGGGCGCTCGTCCGCTGCTCTTGTGGAACCGAACGGCCAGTGAGCCGGAGGGGCTTTATCTGCGGCAGGCCGAGCCGGTGAGGGTCGGCGCGCTTGTCGCCTTTCCCGCGCCGGCGGCCGCTTTTCCCTACGCAGACGGGCATATGAACTACCTGCGCCGGGTCCCGGTTCTGAAGTCCGTCGCCGCCGTGTCCGGCGACCAGGTCTGCACGGGCGATGGCCGGTTGGTGATCAATGGACAGGTGCGCGCTCCGATCCTGAACAAGGACCGGCGAGGCGCTGTTTTGCCGCGTTGGAACGGCTGCCGCCGGCTTCACGACGGCGAAGTGTTCGTCTTCTCCGACCGCATCCCCAACAGCTTCGACAGCCGATACTTCGGCCCGGTGAACCGCGCCGAAATCGTCGGTGTGTTCCGGCCGGTGGCCCTGTCGCTTTCCCACCCTGGAGACCGTTGATGGACCCGGCTGCCCTGGCGGGACTGTGCCTGCTGCTCGCGCGCGGACAGAGCGCCCAACCCTTGCCCGCGGGCGTCAATTGCCCGCCTCCCGCGCCCGCCTCGGCGGTGATGGCGCCGCCTTTGACGCGGAGCGGTCTTGCTCCCCTCGTGGCCGGCCCGGACGCGCGCGAAGCGATCACCCGGGCCGCCTTCGCCGAGGCCGGCAATCAGGGCGACAGCGGCCTTGCCGCCGTCGTCTACACGATCCTCAACCGGGTCCAGGATGGGCGATGGGGCGCCACGGTCGAGGCCGTGGTCAATGCCCGAGGCCAGTTCGAGCCGGTGATGCGGGTCGGCGGCGACTGGCGTCGCCTGCCGGCCTCCACAGTCGCGCAGCGGGCGCGGATCGAGACCATTCTCAATCTCGCTCTTGAGGGTCGCCTACCTGATCTCACCAACGGGGCGCGCTTCTTCCAGAACCCGAAAATCGTGGCGGACCGGGCGACCCGCGGCGAGGTCTCCGAGGGCCTCGTAAACTTCGGCGGAACGGGGCCTTCGGCCGTGATCGGCGCCCATAGCTTCTATGTCGATGTGCGCTCGGCCGGGGGGAGGGGCACGCGTTCCGGCAAGCCCTCGTCCACCCCTCGTGGATCTTCCTCAGCAGCGGCCTGGCAGTCCGCCGGCGGGGCGATCTTCGTCGGCGACAATCGCGCTGCGCAAGACCCGGGCGCAGTCTCCAGCCCAGCCCCGGAAGGGGCAGGGAAGGGGGCTATGCGCGCGACGAAAGTCGCCGACCCCGGCCGTTCGATCTTCGTGGACGGCCCGGGCCTGGCGGCCGGAGAAGACCGATGATCAGGCGGCCCGCCAAGCCGGGTCGAGGTCGGCGTAATCCGGGTCGACTTCGCTCGGCAGCAGCTCTCCGCCGGCGTCCTGAGCGAGCGCAGATTCGGCCATCAGGTCGAAGTCCGGCAGGGGCTCCCCGGCGGCCTGGAGCGCTGACTGCGCGTCTTCATTCAGGTCGCCGCCAGGCCGCAAGGGCAGGGGCACATCGCCCAGAAGTTCGCGCACGGTCAGGCGGTCGCGAACCCGTTCTACACGCCGGTCGAGGATATCGACCAGGCGCGCCAGAAGCTCGTCGTCGCCTGCGAAATGCGCGTCGCCTGCCTCGGCCAGCAGGGCGCCGCCAATGATGATTTTGCCACGTGTTTCGCGTCTGCGTTTGTTGATCGACCAGAGCGCTTCAAGCCGTTCGACGCGCGCCTTGAGCACGTGGAAACGCTTGGCGTCATCTTCGATATCTTCAAGCGGGGTGACGTGCCGCTGCTTATGGATTCCGTCCTGGCCCGCCTCTCGCAGCGCCGTCTCCAGTTCCGCCAACCGCTCGATGAGGGCGGCTTCCTCATCGGTCCGTTTGGCCCGTTCGCGGTCGTTTGAGCGGGCCGCCCAGAGTTCGCGTTTGCGGGCCAGCTGGGCGGGGGAGCGGGGCTTGTACTTGGACGGACGGGCGTTCCGCCGGCGCTTGTCGACCTTGGCCATGGTGCGGCCTTTCGATGATGAAAAAGCACGAAATGGCGTAATGCTGCCACCAAAGTGCAAATCGGTCTATGCCGTGGTTTCTCGTATTTCGTCACAAGGGCGCAGTTACGGGTTGGATGTGCTGCGCCCACCAACCCTGCGGTCAGGCCTCGCCCGACACCCTCAAGGCCCTTCCTCGCTTCGATCGATGCGAGGCCTTGAGCCAAGGGCGCGGCCCTTAGCGATCCCGGCAGGGGCCCAGGTGACGGCGCAGCCAGGGGAGGGCGCATGGCCCAGTACCGACTAGAGGTTCAGACCATTCAGCGGTCGGCCGGACGCTCCGCCGTCGCGGCCGCCGCCTATCGCTCCGGCGACCGGCTCATCGACGAGCGCCTGGCGATGGAGTTCGACTTCGGATCGAAGGGCGACATCGAGTTCGCGGCGATCATGGCGCCGGCCGGTGCGCCGGCGGCGTTCGGTGATCGGCAGACCCTATGGAACGCCGCTGAGGACGCCGAGAAACGCAAGGACGCCGTGCCCGCGAGGGAGCTCTTGGTGTCGCTGCCGCATGAGCTGGATTTCGCCCAGCGCCGGGCTCTGGTTGAGGCCTTTGTCTCAGAGGGGCTGGTGGCGCGCGGGATGGTCGCCGACGTGGCGATGCACCGTCCCGGAAAGGAAGGTGATGAGCGTAATTTTCACGCCCACATCCTGGTCACCACGCGCTCGGTTGGGCCGGCCGGTTTCGGCAAAAAGCCGGCGGAGTGGTGGAGCCCAAAAGCGGTGCGGGAATGGCGCTCGGCTTGGGCGGAAATCCAGAACGAACACCTGCGCCGGCACCTTGGTCCGGACGCTCCGCAGGTGTCGCACCTGTCGCTCTCGGAGCAGGGTTCGGATCGCGAACCCGGGGTGCATCTGGGGCCGACGGCGAGCGCGCTGGAACGCAAGGACGTCGCCTCGGAACGCGGTCAACAGAACCGCGACACCAACGCCCACAACGCCAAGCGCAAGGAGCTCCGGAGCGACTTCCAGGCGACCGCCGACCGGCTGGTGAGAGAGGCGCCGGTGATCGCGGTCCCGGTGGCCAAACTGACGACCGAGGCCGAGCAGATGCGCGCGCGGATGGTCACTGAGCGGGACCGGTGGGCCGAAGAACGCGCGGCGCTCACCCTGCCCAAGATCGACAGCGCGCGGGGTCTGGAGCGCGAACTTCTACAGCCGGCCCGCGCCGACCTGGCGGCCGCGAAACTTCGGCTTCGGCAGACCGAAGAGCGGGTCACAAAGGTGCGGCAGAAAAGGCTCGCGCTGGTGCAGTGGATCCGCAATCCGGCGCGGATGATCTGGGCCAAACACGCCGAGCTGAACGCCATCGCGCGGGCGCGGAAGGCGATGAAACGGGCCGAGGTCGCAGTGCAGGTGCGGGCCGCGTGGATCGCCTCTCCGGCCGGCCAGACCTATGTGGCCAGCCGGCGCGGCCCGCAGCTGGAACGAGCCGCTGACGTGGCCCGCCAGCGGCGCACGCTGGAGCGCAAGATCAAGCGGATCGACAAGCGCATCGACGGGGCCACACGCGCCTATAACGACCTGCGGGTTGCTCAGGCGCTCGGCCAGAAGGAGCTGCGGGTTCCGTCCCGCCTGCCGGACGAGACGCGGTTCATCCGCGAGGTGGGCGGCCCGGCGCGCGCCGCCTTGATGCGCTACCCGGCGCAGGCCCGGGCTCTGGCTGTCGAGCGCGTCAACCGTTCCCTGGGCCAGACCCTCGGCCGCGGCATCCTTCCGGGTCGGTGAGGTCCCCATGAGCACATCCCAACGCCTCGCCCTGGTGCTGCCGATCGCACTGTTGGGGATCCTGCTTGGCCTGGGTTGGGCGACCCAACAGACGGCGCATGGCCTGCACTATGCCGCCGCGCTGGGGCCGGGCTGGGCCGATATCGGTCCGTTACGCCTCTATCGGCCGTGGGCCTTCGCACAGTGGTATCTGACCCTGCAGCCGCGCTATCCGCGACTGTTCGACGGGGCGGGCCTGGCGGGCCTCGCCGTTGCTTTGGCGCCGATCCTTTTGGTGGCGCTTGCGACGCGCGGTTCGTCGCGCGCCCCCAAGGCGTTTGGCCGCGACGCCTGGGCGGATCTGGCGGACGTCGCGCGGGCCAAACTGTTCGGGCATGGCGGGCAAATCCGGGGCCGGGTGCTGGGACGGTTCAAGGGCCGCTACCTGACCTATGGCGGCCCGGAGCACGCGATCATCGTCGGCGCCTCGCGGAGCGGGAAGGGGGCCGGTCATGTCGTCCCGACCCTCGTGGCCTGGCCGGAGAGCGCCTTCGTTTATGACCGCAAGGGTGAGCTTTGGCACATCACCGCCGATCACCGGAAGACGTTCAGCCACGTCTTCTACTTCGCCCCGACCGATCCCAACACGGTGCGGTGGAATCCGCTGTTCGAGGTCCGCAAAGGACCGATGGAGATCGCCGACATCCAGAACGTGGTCGGCATCCTTGTCGACCCACTGGGCCGCAAGGCCGGCGACCTGAACTTCTGGGACCAGAGCGCCACTGACTTCTTCACGGCGGTGATCCTGCACGTCCTCTACAGCGAGCCCGACGAGCTCAAGAACCTCGCCCAGGTTCGACGGCTGTTGATCGACATCGAGCCGACCCTGCACGCCATGCTGCATACCCATCACCGACATCGGCCGGACTATCACGCGGCCGATGGCCTGGCGCGTGACGAGGACGGCGCCCCGATCCCGGAGATCCATCCCGAGGTGAAACTGGGGGCGACGGCGCTCGCCGGCATGGACGAGCGGGTGAAGTCCAATGTTCTGGCCACCTGCCGCGCGTCGCTGTCGCTGTGGGCCGATCCCTTGGTGGAGTACGCCACCAGCTGGTCCGACTTCTCGATCGGCGACCTGGTCTGCGCCGAGGCGCCGATGACCTTCTACCTGATCACACCCCAGGCCCATGCCGACCGCCTGGCCTTCCTGGTGCGGGTGTTCATCCGCCAGAGCGTGAACAGCCTGATGGAACACGAGCACTATGACAGCCGGCGGCGGCGCAAGCGCCATCGGCTGCTGCTGTTGCTCGACGAATTTCCCAAGCTCGGCAGTCTGCCGTTCCTGGAGAACGCCATGGGCGAAATGGCCGGCTACGGGATCACCGCCCATCTGGTCTGCCAGAGCTTCAACGACGTGTTCTCCAAGTACGGTGACAAAACACCGTTATTCGACAACATGCACATCACCGCGACCTTCGCGACGTCGGAGCCGACGAGCATCGAGAAGGTCACGCGCCGCGCCGGCAAGGCGCTGGAAATGCGGGAGAGCTACAGCGACCCGCGCAGCCTGTTCGGGCGGGCGCATCGGTCCACCTCGCAGTCGGAACAGCAGCGCTACATCCTATCGGAAGAGGATGTTCGCGGCCTCGATGACCGCAAGCAGTTCCTGTTCGTCAACAACACCAAGCCGATCCTGGCCGACAAGATCCGCTACTACGAAGAGCCGTTCTTCAAGGCGCGCACCGGCGACTACTTCCACGGCGTGCCGGCCGCGTATGAGCAGCGGCCCGGGGCCGCGGACCTGCCGGGGCCCGCCAGCATCGATTGGCGGGGCGTCAGGGCCGTCTGCGCGCCGCCTGAGCCCTTCGCCGGCGTCCGCGTGCCCAGGCCCCGCTACAGCGGCGCTGAGGGGCCTGCAGAGGCCCCAGGCGCGCCCGAGGCGGTGCTGGCCGCCGACTACCTGACCATGGCCCCTGTCGTGGCTCTACGGGCCGATGACGACGATGGCAGCCTTTGACCCCTCCGTTTGCGTGAGCGCCCCATGACCGAACGCCATCCTGTTGTTCTCGACCGCAAGGTCGCCGCCCTGCGCCAGGCCATGGGCCCGGTGATCGCGCAGGCCCTGGCCGACCGCCTGGTGGTCGAGGTGATGGTCAATCCCGACGGCAAGATCTGGATTGATCGGATCGGGGAGGGGCGTTCGTGGACGGGCGAGCTGCTGGCGGCCGCCGACGCCGACCGGATCCTGCGGCTGCTCGCCGACCACGCGGGCGAAGTGGTCACCCGCGACCGGCCCCGGGTTAGCGCAACCCTGCCGGAGACCGGGGAGCGGTTCCAGGGCGCCTTCATGCCGGTCGTGGCGCGACCGGCCTTTGCGATCCGCAAGCGGCCGGAAGTGGTGTTCACGCTGGGCGACTATGTCGAGGGCGGCATGATGACCGCCGCCCAGGCCGAGATCATCCGGACCGCGGCTGAGGCGCGCGAGAATCTGCTGATCGTCGGCGGCACGGGGTCGGGCAAGACCACGCTGGCCAACGCCATCCTGGCGGAGCCGGCCTTTGCCGCAGACCGGGTGGTGCTGATCGAGGATACGGCCGAGCTGCAATGCTCGGCGGCCGACCAGATCCAGATGCTGACCAAGCGGACCGAGCCGGCGGTGACCATGACCGACCTGGTTCGGGACACCCTGCGCCTGCGACCCGACCGCATCGTCATCGGCGAGGTCCGGGACGGCTCGGCGCTGGATCTGCTGAAGGCCTGGAATACCGGTCACCCTGGGGGGCTAGCCACGCTGCACGCCAACAGCGCGGCGGAGGGGCTCAGCCGACTGGAGGACCTGATCGGGGAGGTGACCCAGCGCATCCCGCACCGGGCGATTGGTCAGGCGATCGATCTGGTGATTCACATCGCCCGCACACCGGGCGGGCGGCGGGTGTCGGAAATCATGCGGGTCACGGGCTGGGGAGAGGGGAGCTACGACTTGCGGGCCGCTTGAGGCTCCATCCCTGGACCATCGGTAGGCCAGCCTGGGCGCAGGACGTGAACCCTGCCTCTCTTAGCGGGTTAGCGATCTTAGGACCGGAGGATGGCTCGATGGAACAGCAACAACATAAGATGCAGATGGGCTGGGGTCGGTTCGCCGCCATGATCGTCGTGTCGACGATCATCATGTTCTTCCTGATGTATCAGCTGGTCTATAGCTGTAGGGACGCGCAATAGTGAACGGCTCGACGCGAGATTCATGACGCCTTTCGACGCACATTAGCTGAGACGTTCGCCGCTCCGGGGCGCACATTGTGTGAGACTGAGATCACAATGATTGAGACCGACGCGCACTATTTGAGACCGACCCACGGTCGGTGAGACGCGTCTCAGAGCGGGAGGCATTGCGGGTGATCGCCATGGCGTGTGCGACGATCCTCCGCAATCCGACGACCGCTGCGCGCCGGATATCTGAACTGGATCGGTCGGAACGAGTATCACCTCGAAACGCACGTAAACGCCGGGGCGAGCGCCTTTGCAAGAGACCTAGCGCCTTGTCCGAGTGTCCCCGTGAAGCCTTAGGGGCAGGGCCAGGCTTCGCGGAATGCCAGACTGACCCCGGCGAGCATCGGCAGATCCGCAGCCTGCGGGGATCGGCGCGCCCATCCCGTGTAGAGGGGCGCCAGATCCTCCACCCGGTAGGAGACAGCACAGGTCCCGGCCTTGTGCCCTCCTGCGCCGAAAGCCTGCAGCGTGTCGGCGGCGGCCATGAGGTAGCCGGCGCACCAGCTCCGAGGGTCTGAGCCATTGACCTCGCAAACGGCCTGGAGCCCCGCCACAGTCATGGTGAGCGGTGGCCCGTTCGGGCCTACCCCCTGCAACGCTGTCGGCTCACGATCCTTGCCCGCCACGGCCCAAGTCACTCCGCTGGAGAGCGCGGCGGCCAAGACCGCCGTCGCCGCCATGCCGGCCCAGGTCCTCATGGCTTGGCGGCCTTGACGTGATCCAGCGCCGACCGAAGCCCGCGCCCGAGCATCAGCGCGTCGTCGTTCGCCCAGAAATGCATGAAGAACAGTCGCGGCTCGTCGTCCAGCATGTGGTTGTGGAGCGCGGTGACCTCTATGCCGTTCGCCCGAAGCGCCCGGATCACCGGGTTCACTTCGTCGGACGTCAGGACGAAGTCACCGGTGATGGCGGCCTTGCCGCCGCCGGTGGGCTGGAAGTTGATGACCGTGGCCGAGCCCATGGCTTCGGGCACCACAGCGCCGGCTTCCCGAACCGGCTCCGCGCGCGGAACACTGAACTGGTAGATGCCGCCCGTGGCCTTGCCCTTGTAGCCCAGCGTGCGGTCAAGGCCGGCCGTGTCGATCGCGGGAGCGGGCGTAGCGGGCGCGACCGTGGATGCCGCCCCCATCGGGGTCTTGCTTTGCGTGATCGCCTTCTGCAGCGCCGCGGCAAGCTTCACCGGATCTCCGTGACCACCTACGTGCATGTACATCGTGGCCGGCGAGGACCGCAGAAGGTGGTTGTGGAGCGCGGTCACTTCGAGGCCGTTTTCGACGAGAACCTTCATGACCGGGTTCACCTCCTCGTGCGTGAGAACCAGGTCGCCCATGACCATGGCGTGGTCGCCCATGTCCTGGAACGCAAGCCAGGATCCGAGCGCCAGCGCAGGCCTGATCGGCACCCCGTCCAGGGTCACCTTGAGATCGGTCCGCGGCATCCCGACTCGATAGACTCCGCCGGGCTGCACAGCGCCCTCTTTGCCCAGTGCGCGGCCCACGGCGGCCCAGTCAGGGGCCGCGCTCGCGGCTTGGCCAAAAAAGGCGCCGGCGACGAGCGTCAGCGTCAGCGTAATTCGCTTCATAGATATTCTCCTCGTTCGCCGCAGCGCCCGTGCGCTGCGGCTCATCAACACGGTTTCGACAGTCAACAACTTGTTGGGCCGGCTATGGGGACGTGGGCGTCCAGACTGGCGTCTGACCCCGCGGGGGGGCTTTGCTCACCCATAGGCGAACCAGCCCGCCGCCCCGGCGGCGAAGATCACGGCCACGATGTTGAGCTTGCTCTTCCAAAGATAAAGGATGGCAAGCGCGCCAGCAAAGATGACCAGGGCTGGCCAGAGCACCGGGACCCGTTCCGCCGTCGCCTGCCCGAGCTGCAGCGTCGTTGCGGCGATCAGGCCCACCACGCCGGCAGCGACGCCCTCCAGGAGCGCGTGCAGCTGCTTGACCTCCAGGACGGCTTCCAGACGATCGTAGAGGATCAGCGAGAACGTAAAGGCGGGCAGGAAAATCCCGGCGGTCATGGCTAGGGCGCCAATCGGGCCGCCGCCGACGTAGCCCACGAAGGTGGAGAAGATGATCAACGGCGCCGGCAGGATGCCCGAGAGCGCCAGACCGTCGAGGAACTGACCGTCGGTCATCCAACCCCGCCCCACCGCGTCGTTCCGGAGAAACGGGATGGCCGTGTACGCTCCGCCGAACGTCAGCAACCCGGCTTTGAGACCGGAGAGGAAGAGAGCCACCGGACCAGCCGATGCGCCGACGGCTTGCACATCGCCCGGTTGAACGCCCGGCGACCACCAGATGACGGCGGTCGCTAGGGCGACCCCGATGAACGCGCACACGAGCGCCAGAGATTGCCGACCCGATGCAGCAAGCGCATAGACCACCCCGGCGATGGGCAGCACGACCCAAAAGCTCGCGCCTAGGAGCGATGCCAACCCGACGCCGAGGGCCAGGCCCCAGAGCCACCGGTCGTTCAGCACATGTTCGCCGATCCGGTGCACCGCTCGCACGATCATGGCGACGACGCCCACCTGCACGCCGAGGAAGGCGGCGCCGAGCGCAGACGACTGGATGTCCATCGCGAAGTAGAGCCAGGACAAGGCGAACATCAGCAGGAAGCCGGGAAGCATGAACGCCAGCCCCGCGAGCATGCCTCCGAGCCGGCCCTTGGCGCGCATGCCAAGGTGAACACAGAGCTCATGGGCCTCTGGCCCAGGGAGAACCTGCATGACAGCGAGCAGGCGATTGAAGCGCGCGCTGGAAATCCAGCGTTCCTCCTCGACCAGTTCCTTCCGTAGCATCGCGATCTGGGCCACCGGCCCGCCCCAGGCCATCAGCCCGAATCGCAGGAAGCGTAAGAACAGCTGCGGATAGCTCAGCGCCGGCGGCTGCGGCTCGGCAGCCATATCGAGTTCGGCAGACGCGGTCATGCCATCACTCCGCTGTGGCTCAGATCGCACGCGCGATTGCGTGGCCGCGCTGAAGGATGGCTCGCGAAATCGCCCAAGCAAGGCGGACCGACCCGGCTTTCGCGGTGACGTTCGCTTGCTAGGAAAAAAGAAGCCCACGCGGGCTCGACGCACAAACCGAAATCCAAGGCACACGCTCCCCTGCGCGCGCCTTACGCGCACGCTCCAAGGAGCGGATCTTGGACGACCGGGCCGTCTAACCGGGCGATCCGCGATGGCCCGGTGGGCGATAGCTACCGCGTTGCAAGCGCGATTGGAAGGGCCTGCTCGTCCAATTGGCGCCGCGCAGCCCGTCAGGGCCACAGCCGCTCACGATTCGACATCGATGCGTATCAGGCGACGGCGCGGGCGAAGCGCGCGTTGTCGCCTCCCCAGGAGAACGCCTTCATGTAGGCGTCGACGTGAGCTCCCCGTAGTCCATGTGATAGGCGTGCTCGTACATGTCCAAAGCAAGCAGCGGCCGGCCATCGGCGATTTGGGTGTGGTCGGAGGCCCACTGATGGACAAGCCGCTGGTCGCGCTCGCTCCAGGCCAGCAGAACCCAGCCGGAACCGCCGCCCAGCTATCGTGGCTTCCGAAGTCACGTTCGATGGCGCTCGCGAGCGGTGCGACCGGCGCGCCACGTTCGCCGAGCCTTCGAAATGCACCTCGTGCAGGACCATGGAGTTCCAGGCGAACAGTTCCTCGCGCAGCTCAACGAAATCGCAGCAACAATTGCCCTGGCCTTTCAGCGCCGCGCGAAACCAGAGACGTCATTGAGACGCTAATCACGCCAATGGGCTCGCCCGCGTCACCCCCCAGGAAAACGGCCGGTTTCCTGACGGTCGCCGCAATTGGCCCAGGAGTGATCCTGCGCCACCAGAAAACCCGTTGCGGAAATGATCGCAAGCTTGCACCCTCCGATCTGTCTTTTCTGACGGAGCGGCCGGGTGCTGGTGGGTTACGTTCGCGTGTCCAAAGCCGACGGGAGCCAGACGTTGGCGCCGCAGCGTGACGCCATGGCCGCAGCCGGCGTCGAACCTGACCGCATCTATGAGGATTTGGCCTCCGGCCGGCGTGATGATCGGCCGGGACTGGCGGCCTGCCTCAAGGCGCTCCAGCCTGGCAATACCTTGGTGCTCTGGAAACTCGACCGGCTCGGCCGAGATCTCCGCCACCTGGTCAACACTGTCGATGAGTTGCGGACGCGCGGGGTGGGCCTGAAGGTCATCGCCGGAGCTGGCGCGCAGATCGATACGACGACGGCCAACGGCCGCTTGGCGTTCGGCATCTTTGCGGCCTTCGCCGAGTTTGAGCGCGAGCTGATCTCAGAACGGACCAACGCAGGCCTGGCCGCAGCGCGGGCCAGGGGACGTATGGGCGGCCGACCTCGCAAGATGGACCGGGCGACGTTGATGATGGCCATGGCGGCGATGGCTGACCGCGAGGCCAAAGCCACGGAGGTGGCCCGCCGCCTGGGTCTGACCACCACGACCCTCTATGTTTACGTCAACGGCGATGGAACGCCCAAGGCGGCGGGCCAGGCCCTACTCGATGCGCCAGCGGCAGTTCGGCCGCGCCAGCTTCAAGTGGCTGGCTGATGGCGCCGAGCACCAGCGTCCCCGTTGAGGCGCTGGTGATGCTCCGTCGGCGTCTGGCCGCCTTGCCGGCCAAACACCCTGATCGTCAGCAACTCTTGCTCTCCACCGGCACGCTCTACGGCGTCAGCCGGGCTACGCTGTATCGTCTGCTCCGTGGGGGCGGCCATCCCCGCCATGCACATCGCGCCGACCGTGGCCGGCCGCGGGTCTTGTCGGGCGCCGAAGTCGAAGGTTGGTGCGAGATCATCGCGGCGATGAAGGTGCGAACCACCAACCGAAAAGGGCGACATCTCTCAACGGTCCGCATTCTCGAATTACTAGAGAAGCATGGGGTCGAGACCCCGGACGGCCTGCAGAAGCTTCCACCTGGCAAGCTGACCGCTTCGACCATCAACCGTCACATGCGTCGCCTCGGCTACGACAACGAGCGGATGACCCGGCCGCCGCCAGCAGTGCGGTTTCAAGCCGAGCAGTCGAACGCGTTGTGGCATTTCGACATGAGCCCTTCGGAGCTGAAGCAACTCGCCGTCCCGCCCTGGATCGATCCTGATCGGAACGGCGCGCCGACGCTGATGTTGTTCAGCGTGGTCGATGACCGCTCCGGCGTCGCCTATCAGGAATATCGTTGTGTCTATGGCGAGGACGCTGAATCGGCGCTGCGTTTCTTGTTCAACGCCATGTCGGCCAAGCCGGACGAGGCCAATCCATTCCAGGGCGTCCCCACGACGCTCTATCTCGACAATGGCCCGGTCGCGAAATCCGGGGTGTTTCAGCGCGTGATGGAGAGCCTCAACATCGAGGCGATAATCCACATGCCAGCCGGTAGCGATGGCCGGCGGACCACAGCCCGGGCCAAGGGCAAGGTCGAGCGGCCGTTCAGGACCGTGAAGGACGCCCACGAAACGCTTTATCACTTCCATCAGCCCGAAACCGAGGAAGAGGCCAACCGCTGGCTCGCCCGCTATATCGCCACCTACAACAGCGGCGATCATCGATCCGAGCCGCACAGCCGCCTTCATGACTGGCTCGGCAATCTGCCGCCCGATGGCGTGCGCCAGATGTGCGCTTGGGAGCGGTTTTGCACCTTCGCCCGTGAACCCGAACGACGCGCGGTCGGCATCGACTGCCGGATCACGGTGGCCGGCGTCACCTATGAGGTCGATCCTGACCTGGCGGGCGAGACCGTTGTCGTCTGGTGGGGCCTCTTCGATCAGGAGCTATTCGTCGAACAGGGCGAGGAGCGCTTCGGACCCTACACCCCGGTCGGTGGCCCGATCCCCCTTCATCGCTATCGAAAACATCGCAAGGGTCGTCGCGAGGTTCGCGCCGACAAGGTCGGAGAGCTGGCGGCGCAGCTCAAGCTCCGGCGTTCGGCGCTGAGCGGCGAAGACGATGTGGTGATGATCGGCGTTCAACAGGATTCGGCCGCGCTTCCATCCAGACCGTTCCGCGACCCCGACCCCTTCCACGAGTTGGCCTTTCCGAGCGTTCTGGCGGCCCGGCGGGCCATCGCTGACGAAGTGCGCTTCCCGCTGGCCAAGCTGTCCGATGACGACCGCCGCTTTGTCGATGACCTGCTTCGCCGGACGCTGGCTAGGCCGGAGATTTTGGCGGCGATACGCGAGCGATTTCCCCAAGGGCGCCGAGGAGGGCTCTACGGATGCTGACCGAAGTGATGGAATATTACGGCCTCGAACGATCGCCGGTCGATGTCGAATTCTTCGAGACTGATCACCACGCTCAGATCTCGCGCGACCTGCGCACAGCGATCATGAGCGGTCGGCTGATCGCGCTCACCGCCGTCATCGGGTCCGGCAAGACGGTGCTATCGCGTCAGCTTCGGACCGAACTTGAGCGTGAAGGGCGGGTCATCGTCTCCAGGTCCCTGACGGTGGACAAGGTGAAGATCACGGTTCCCCTGCTGATCTCCGCACTGTTCTACGATCTGTCGTCGGACAAGGCCGTCGTCATTTCCCGCCAGAGTGAACGACGTGAGCGCGACCTTCAGGAACTGTTTCGCAAGGCCAAGAAGCCAGTGGCCCTATTCATCGACGACGCCCACGCCTTGCACCCCAAGACGCTGACCGCGCTCAAACGTCTCATCGAACTCGTCGTGGAAGGCGGCGGACAACTCTCCGTCGTTCTGGTCGGCCACCCCAAGCTCAAAAATGACCTGCGGCGGCCCAGCATGGAAGAGGTCGGCGACCGGACGACTGTTTTCGAGTTCGGAGGGTTGCGCGAACGGCAGCGTGACTTTCTCGACTGGACCCTCAAGAGTTCCCTCCACTCCGACGCCCAACCTGAAGACGTCATCACAGAGGAAGCCGCCACTTTGCTTGCGGTGCGTCTGAAGACGCCGTTGCAGCTCAGCAGTTCGCTGGTGCGGGTGTTCGAGGCCGGTTTCGAGGCTGGCGTGAAGCCGATCGACAAGGCGATCGTCGAGACCGTCTTGTCGCGCCGCGCCGACGATCTAGAGCCGCAGTTGACGCGGCACGGCTACGATCTCAAGTCTCTCGCGGAATTGTTCGACGCCAAGCCGGCAGAGATCCGGCAGTTGTTCCGCGGCGGGCTCGATCCCGCCCGCTCGACGGAGTTGATGGAGGAGATGCGCGCCGCGGGCCTGCCGCTCTGAAGCGTCTCATCGACCGTGCGTCGGTCTCAAATAGCGCGCGTCGGTCTCAACCATTGTGGTTTCAGTCTCACACAATGTGCGCCGAGTAGGCACAGACGTCTCAGCTAATATGCGTCGAAACACGCCTTGTATCTCGCGTCGAGCCGTTCACTATTGCGCGCCGCTACATATAGCGTCGAGCACGCGCTCTTCAGCCTGACACGACTGGTCTCATCCTTGGTGATGGGTTCCGTGATGACGGCGGTGATGCTGGCCTTCATGTGGAAGATGTACCAGCCCAACGCCGCCAAGATGGCCGTGCTTGTCGGCGCCGTCATCGGCGGGATCGTCCTGCTCGCCGTCAATCGGAGTCAGGCGCTGATCGGCGACGAGGATTTCATGAAGGCGATGATCCCGCACCATTCGATCGCCATCAACAATTCCCGCAAGGCCGATATCCGTGATCCACGGGTGCGCTACCTCGCCGACCGCATCACGCGCGATCAGGTAAAGGAGATCGCCGAGATGAAGATGCTGCTGGCGGACATCGACAAGAACGGCCGCCGCGCCAACGCGCCGCTGGCCGCAGGGCCCGATACGCTCGATCCGAAGAGCGCGCAGGAGGCCAAGGATCTCGTCAGCGGCAAGCTGCTGACGGATAAGCCTCTCTGACCGGTTCGACGCCAGCGGCACGAGCGGGCTGTCGGTCCTGTCCCGTCGGTTGAAACTCTTTTGGCCGGAGCTCGCCAAGACGGTCGTTGTTGAGCTTTCAGGCGACCAGAAAGCCAGGATACCGGCCTCAAAGCCGCGCCGTACAAAGACCATTTGAAGCGTTGGCCTACCCGCTTGCTCCGCCAGCGTCCGACGTCGGCGCAGAGAGGCCGTCGCCTTTGGCCTGCGCACTGACCTTGGTCAGATATTCGACGATCGCTCTGATGTCCTTTTCCGCGATCGCCGCCTTGTACGTGTCGCGCATCTTCTCGACGGTCGAGGTCCACTGCGCCTTCGACAACGCGGGCTGGGTCAGGGCCATGCTGGCCGAATGACATGCGGTGCAGTTGCCGTTCATCAGGTCAGCGCCCGGCCCGGCAGGGTAGGGCGGATCGTCGTCGGGCAAGGCGATGCTTGTCGAGGTCAGCGTGAAGCCGCCCCCTGACACTGCGGATGGCGGCGCCGCGGCTGGAGCCGGCGGTGCGGGCGGCGGCTTCAGACTTTCCACGAAGGCATGGTGGCCAAGGGAGATCGCAATGACGAAGCCTCCCGCCATGGCGCCAAGTTGCAGCAGCGCGCGGCCGTAGGACGGCGTCTTCTGCCGGTCGCTCATGACAGCACCACGTGGGTCGTCTCGACACAGGCGCGCATGAAGCCGCCTGGATTCCAGTTCGGCGTCAGGGCCTGGCTGACGCCGGCTGTATTCGTGCACCGGGCCATTAGAGCGACGGGGCCCCTTCCGGCGACGGCGACCATCCCGTCGAAGCGGCGGAAGCTGTACTTGCCCTCGTCGGGGCCCAGGCGAGCGGGCGCCCAAGAGCGGCCGCCGTCGCTGGAAAGATCGACCCTGGCGACCCCAGCGTCGCCGCCCATGGCGATGCCGCCGACCGGGAGGTGGGGTTGGTAGGCGACGCTGGCGCCGTCAGCAAGGCTGGTGATCCAGGACCGCGGGACCATCCGGTTGATCGGAACGGTCGGGAAGTCCTTGGCGCCCGGCGCCACATTGGCCAATGGCGTGTCCGGGATCTTGTAGGCCTTGGCCATCCAGTAACTGTCGTCCGGGGCGCCGAGCACCTCGATGTCGCTGAGCATCTTGACCCAGTAGGTCGAGAACCACCCCGGGACGATCAGTCGGATCGGGAAGCCGTTGAGCAGCGGCAACTGCGCGCCGTTCATCGCGAAGGCGATCATCACCTCGCCGTCGCGGGCATGGTCTATCGAGAGCGATTTCGAGAAGTCCGGGGCGCCATCGACGACCGGCTGGTCAAGGCCGTTGAAGCGCACCGCGACCGCGCCGGGCTGGACGCCGGCCAGGTCGAGGACACGCCGCAAGCTTACGCCCAGCCACTTGGCGTTGCCCATGGCGCCGTGCGCCCACTGGGCGCCGGGAACCCGGGGCTGGAACAGACCGCGGGAATTGCCTGAGCACTGGTTGACCGCGGCCATCTGCACGCGCGGCATGGCCAGGATGTCGGCGAGGGAGAGCGACAAGGGGCGCCCGACCCGGCCGCGAACGTTCAGTTTGAACGTTGTGGCATCGATCTCGGTCGGCACGTTTGCCCAGTGCCAGCGTACGAAGAACTGGTCGTTGGGGGTGAACACGCCCTGGTCGAAGACGCTCATCGGCGTCTCTAGCAGCGGAGGCCGGGTACGCTGCAGAATCATGCCGCGCTTGCCGGGGAAGGCGTCGGTGAGCGGCCGGGTCGATGGACCGCCGGGTAAGCGCAGATCAGCGCCCGCCTGGGCCCAACTCCGGGGCGCGAAGGCCGTGGCCGCCAGTAGGCCAGCGCCGGCCAGGAACAGGCGGCGATGGGTTACTGAGTCGCTGAGGGTCTGGGCCATTAGGGCCTCCGCGTTGAGAGGGGTGACAGGCGAGGTCATTGGCCGCTCTTGAGGCAAGGGGCGACGAAGAGGTCGCCGCGCCAGGCCCCGCGCACGGTGCGGGCGCCGACCACAAGCCACATGATCGCCAGCAGGATCACCAGGCCACCGCCGATGATGGCGAAGGCGGCAAGCGGCAGGAGGGTGGAGAGCTTGAGAGTGGCCACCGCATAGACGCCGATGGGGAAGGTGTAGCCCCACCAGCCGAGATTGAACGGCAGGCCTTCACGCAGGTAGCGTGCGGTGATCAGGGCCGCCATCGCCGCCCACCAGAAGCCGTAGCCCCAGAGCAGCACGCCGCCGATCAGGCCGATGCCGCGGGCCGCGGCGCCATAGTCGCCCAGTCCGTTGGCGGCGAAGATCGCCGGCGCCGCGCCGCCCATGACCAGCAGGCCAAGCGCGCCGGTGCCGATGGGGCCAAGCGCCAGCCAACTGGAGGCGGCCATGCTCGCATGTGGCAGCTTGTGCACCGCCATGCGCAGCACCAGGATGACCAGGATGCTCATCGCCAACGGCACTGAGCAGGCCCACAGCGCGTAGCTGGTGATCAGCACGGTCAGTTGGTGATGTGTGTCGGCCAGATGGGGCGCCAGCAGGCCGCCACTGACGGCCGCCACCTCGGCGGCGACGACGGGCAGCAGCCAGACCGCCGTCATCTGATCGATGGTGTGGGTCTGCCGGGTGAACATCATGAAGGGAATGGCGATGCCGCAGGCCAGCGCCATGGCCGCATCGGCCCACCACAGGACCTGAGCGATCTGAACCGCGCTCTCTCCCCAGTGCGGGACGCCAAACGCCAGGAAGCCATTGATGATGGTGGCCAGGCCCATCGGGATGCAGCCGAAGAACATCGACACCACCGAATGGCCGAAGATCTGGCGGGCGCCGTCAAAGTAGAAGATCCAGCGCGCGGCGTAGAGCAGGGTGAACAGGCTGAAGAGCCCGATATTGAACCACCACAGTCCCTCCGCAACGGGATGCAGGCCGGGGATGCGGGCCGGAAACTGGGCGAGCGCCAGCGCCAGGATGCCCGTGCCCATGGTGGCGGCGAACCAGTTGGGGGTGAACTGGCGGACCACCTCACGGGGACTGGCCAGGGTCGCCAGGGGCTTGAGGCCGAAGGCGACGGCGCGGATATGGGCGATGTCGGTCATGGGGTGGGCTTTCGAAGCGGAGCAGTAGGGAAAGGCGTAGGAAGGCCGGGCGTTGCGTCAGCCGGCGGTGAGGCGCCAGATCGCGCCGAAGACAACGGCTCCGGCCAGCAGCGCCAGGGGCAGGACGATGATCTGGGCGAACGCCTCACGCCCCGAGATCCAACCCGTGGCGATGGAGACGTGGCCGTTCAGGAACTCGCCAAAATCGCGGCCGCGCTCGCCTTTGGGAATGCTGTCGGAGAGGAGAATGCCGCCTCCTAGCAGACCGAAGAACATGACGCCCAGAACGGTGATGATGCCCAGGGTAAGGGCCGTCTCCGGCCCGCCGAAGAAGGCCCAGAAGGTCAACAGAAGCACGCCATAGACGCCGATCAGGGCTTTGACGGCCGTTGGATGGACGCCATTGACCCCAAGGTCCGGCGCGTCGCGGCGCAGGTTTTCGAACTCACGGTCAGCGCTTGCAACCATTTGCGCCGGTGGGCGGCTGGCCCGAGTGGTGTCGCGGAACACGGGGTAGGGGGCCAAGGCGGTCAAGGTGGTCATTAGGGTCACTCCGTTGGAGTGGAGGCCGATTGGCGGCGCGCTCCTTGACCGACACCCTGGGCTGTCAGACCATTCTTATCCAACGAGACGTTTGTGTATGTTCGTTCGATAGTTTTGAACGATCTTGCCCTACGGCTTCGCCATCTCCAGGAAGGCGTCTCCCGCGCGGCTGCGATAGCGCTGCTTGTGCCGCAATAGGTAGAACTGCCGAGGCGGCAGATCGAACGCGATCTCAACCAGGGCTTTGCGCGCGACGCCCAGTCGCGCGACGGTCTGAGACATCACTCCGGCGCCCGCCCCCGCTTCGACGGCCGAGCGGACAGCCTCATTGCCCGGCAGGACCATGGCGATCTTCAGGTCGGATAGAGACAGGTGGCGAGCGGCCAGCATGTGCTCGAACGCCGCACGGGTGCCGGAGCCGGGTTCCCGTAAAACCCAAGCCGTTTTGGTCAGGTCATGATCGGCGCTCGTGTGGGCGGAAGCCCAGGGATGCAATGGGGCGACGACAAGGCTCAGTTGCTCTTCATCGATCACTGAACGGCTCAGCACCGGATCGTCCACCTCGCCTTCGACCAAGCCAATCTCAGCGTCCCCCTCCGCGACCGCGCGGGCGACCTGGGCGGTGTTGCCGATCGCCACGTCGATCTCGATGCCGGGATGTGCGGCGTGGAAGAGCGTTAAGCGCGGCGGCAGCCAGTAGCTGGCGATGGTTTGGCTGGCGTGGATAGACAGGCGTCCGCGTTCCAGCCCACTGAGGTCTGCCAGGGCCGCCTCGGCGGCCTGCGCCTGGGCCAGGACCTTGCGGGCCTCCGCCAGGAACACCTCACCGGCGCGATTGAGCACGATGCTGCGGCCGACCCGGTCGAACAGCGCGACGCCGTGGCGCCCCTCGAGGGTGGTGATGGCGCTGCTGACCGCCGACTGGGTCAGGTTCAAGGCTTCGGCCGCCCGAGTGACATGCTGGCGCTCTGCGACGGCGAGGAAGATGCGGAGCTGTTCGAGGGTCACGAGCTGATCCTGGTTTTCATGATCATAACGCCAGGATCGTTCGGTCGTTTCGAACATTCTTAGTCGACGATCCCGTTAGACCGCATGAGTTGGCGCGTCGAAGGTGCGATCGCGTTTTTGAGGAACCACCCATGCAACCGCCTGCGCTGTCTAGTCGCCGCTCACCTCGTGTCTGGATGGGTCTTGCGGCCTTCGTGGCGGTCGCGGGCGCTTCCAGCGCTATCGCGGCGGCTGACGGGTTCGATGCCCGGATGGCCGAGGCCATGACGCGAATGCATCACGCGATGATGCTGCCGCCGTTCGGCGATCCTGACCGCGATTTCGCCGCCATGATGATCCCGCACCACCAGGGGGCCATCGATATGGCCAAGGTCCAGCTGCAGTACGGCAAGGATCCCCGCCTGCGTCGCCTGGCCCAGGGCATCATCGTCGAACAGGCCCAGGAGATCGCCGTGATGCAGCAGATTCTGGACGAGGCCCCCGCCACCCATCCGCAAGGACACCCGCAATGACCCGCAGTCTCGCCCTCATCCTGCTGCTCGCCAGCGCCGCGCCGGCTTTCGCCGGGCAAGCGCCTGGACCTGCGAGTGCGCCCGACATCGCGGTGAGCAACCGCGACCGCTTCTATACGTCGGACCAGTTCTCAAACACCGTCTCGGTGATCGACCCGGCCGCTAACAAGCTGCTCGGCGTCATCAAGCTAGGCGACCAGACGCCTATGAATTTGAGCCCGCTCTACAAGGGCCAGTTACTGGTCCATGGCATGGGGTTCTCGCCGGACCACAAGACCCTGGCGGTGATCTCCATCGGCTCCAATTCGGTGACCTTCATCGACACGGCGACCAACGCGGTGAAGCACACGGCCTATGTCGGCCGCTCGCCGCACGAGGCCTTCTTCACCCCCGACGGCAAGGAAGTCTGGGTCGCGGTGCGCGGCGAGGACTATCTGCAGGTGCTCGACGGCGCGACCTACAAGGAGACAGCGCGGATCAAAGTGCCCAACGGCCCGGGCATGACTATCTTCGCCCCCGATGGCCGGTATGCCTACGTGTGCTCGAGCTTCACCCCGGAGACCGTGGTGATCGACACCAAGACCAAGGCGATCGTCGGCTTCGTGAAGCAGGAAAGCCCGTTCTGCCCGGACATCGCCGCCACGCCGGACGGCAAGCAGGTCTGGTTGACGCTAAAGGACATCGGCAAGGTGATGGTGTTCGACGCCAAGCCGCCGTTCGCGGTTCTGAAGACGCTCGACACCGGCCCGATCACCAACCACGTCAACATCGTGCGCAATGGCGCCGGCCAGTTCGCCTATGTCACCGTCGGCACGCAGAACGCGGTGAAAGTGTTCCGGACGGACAGCTTCGCCCAGGTGTCCGAGATCAAGGTCGGCGCGCTGCCGCATGGCCTATGGCCGTCCGGTGACGGCTCGCGCGTCTATGTCGGCCTGGAGAATGGCGACGCGGTGGCGGCCATCGATACGGCGACCAACACCGTGATCGCCACCATCCCGATCGGCCAGGCGCCTCAGGGCGTGGCCTATGTCCCCAACGCTGTTCCCACTGGCCCGGGTACGGCCAACCTCCAGCCGCTCGGCTTGGCCGCTAAATCCGATAGCCTGACTCTCGCCGGCGCCGCGGGCGGACCACCCACCCAGGTGACATTGTTCGACCAAGGCCAAGTGCAGATCCTGCAGGCGGCGGCCGTGGGTCTAAAGCCGAAGGCGGCCTATGTGCTGGCGATCGCCGACAATCCCAAGGGTGAGGGAAAGCTGCAGCCCCTGGCCGGCTTCATGACCAGCCCGTCTGGGTCGGCCGTGGTCAACGCGGTGGGACCATTGCGCAATGTGGTCAGCGCCGACACGCCCGCGCCGCGCCGCTATCTGGTGATCGCCGAAGGCAAGCCCGATGAACTCGGGATGGTGGTGCAGACCCAGCGCTAGCGGCCTGTCACTCAGCTAGATCGAAGGCGTCGCCAGGTTTAGCCAGCCGCACGAATTCTATGCCGGCTTCACGGAAGAAGGGCTCGTAGGTGTCGTAGCGCTGCTCCACGAAGAAATCGCGGGCATGGCCGTCGTGGAGGGGCAGGGCGAACTTGGGTCGCATGGCCTTAGCGAAGGCCATCACCTTCAGCTCCGTCAGGTATGGGGCCATGACGGGCAGGGCGAGCGCCTCGACGCCGGCATGGGGGAGCAGCGCATCGTCGAAGGAGTCGCCGCAATTGAGCACGCGGCCGTTGACCAGGAAGGCGGTTACCCGCGGCGTATCCTTGGCCAGGATGGGTTCGTGAGGGACAGGGATGGCGCGCAACTCGAAGGCCCCGAACCGGCGGACACCTTCGTCGAACACCTCGACCGCGAGGCCTTCGCCGGCCAGCTTATCGCGAACCTCAGCGTTTCCGACGACCTGTCCGCCGCCGGCCAGGATGGTCTTGAGGGCCGCCGGATCGAGGTGATCCGGGTGAGCGTGGGTGATCACCACGACGTTGGCGCCCGCCAGTGTCTTGGGATCGACCCGGCCGTCGATGAACCCAAACTTGCCCGGGTCGAAGAGCAGGGCGTCTGCACCGACGGTCAGCCGCAGGCAGGAGTGGACGAACTTTTCAATGTGCATGGCGTGGTTCCTGGAGGCCGAGACTCAAGGCGCCCACGCCCCTGCAGTTCCTCGACTAATCTCTTGGGCGGGTGCGGCTTGCGCCCAGCGACGATCGCCTACGGGATTGTCAATGGCACCTTGAGAAAGGTCGGTCCCGATTGGGAAGGCGCGGGAAGTCAGCCGGCTCGGATATTGACCTGCAGCGAAAGCAAGATGAGCGAAGGCGGTGCGAGGGCGCGAATTTTAAGAAATGGCGGCTCCATGAGCGGTACCCGGCCAGCGAGATTGACTCTATTTCCGACAATGCATGTAGCCCGCTGCGCGCTTGAGCGCAGCGTTAGATGAGAGTCACCGCCTCAATGTCGCCGGCGCCGATGAACAGCTGACAATCGCCAGCATCGACGTCGCGGCGGACCGTCTGGCGACCATGGCGTCGCTCAAGGCCTTGGTCCTCGGCGAAGCGATGGTCCCTGCCTGATGGTAGCTGGAGGCTATTGACTTACAGCTTGGGCGCCCACTTAGCGATTTCGGCCAGGATCTCGTCAAAGGCTGGTTGGCCGCGGAAGTAGAGCGCGCTCGAGGCGGCGTAGGCCTTCTGCAGCGTGGCTCGTGTCTCGGCGTCGCTGAGCATGAAGGCCTCGTTCTCGGCGATCACCGGGTTGTCGGCCTTCGGGAACCGCTTGGCCTTGTGGTCGAGATACCCTTGCGTGCCGACAAACGCCTGCACGGTCGGGTCCTGGAGCAGCGAATAGACGTCGTAGTAGTGGCGCATGAAGTTCGGCGGGAACGCGCCGGTTGCCTGCTGCTGGCGGAACTTCGTTGAGATCGCCTGCAGCTTTTCCACGAGGGTGTGGCCCGGGTGATAGCAGGCGACCGCCAGGGCGCGGTTGTCGATGATCTCGGCCTGGCTGGCGGCGAAGTCAAAGGCCCACGAGCTGATGTCGCGGGCTTCGTTGGGTGCGACATCGTCGAAGCCCACCTCCAGCAGCACGCCGTCTTTCAGGCCTTCGACCGATCCATTGATGCTGGCGTAGGTCAGGCGAATGCCGGCGCTGCGATATTGGCGCGGGTCGTCGAACGCGGTGTCGCGCTCGACCGAGGTGATGCCGTCAATGACGAGGGTCTGCGCCAGCCGATCATAGAAGTCCTTGCGGCTTTGGACGTGCGCCGCCTTGTCGTGATTGCGGCCGATCATCACCGGCGGATCGGCCGGCGGCTCGATGCGGATGTCGATGTCTTCGGAGAAACGGCTGATCAGTCCGTAGCCCTTGGAGAGCGATGTGCCGCCCTTCAGCTCGAAGGTCAGGCCCAGCTGCTGCAGGCCGTAGAGGCTCTGCATGATCCAATAGTCCTTCTCGACCAAGGCCGGCGCGATCCCCTGCGCCTGAGCGACGATCCGGATCAGATCGGCAAACTGACGATGGTTGTGCAGGAAATCACGCGGCATCCTGGGTTCCAACCTCGGCCCCGACCTCAGCAAGCGCGCGGGCGAAGAACTTCTTGGCCCGCTCGGAGCCATAGGACTGGGCGGCCTTTTTCACGCGCGCCCGGTCACTGGCGGCTAGCCGCGCCTTGACGCGGGTCAGCACCTCTTCGGCGCTCTCGCCGAGCTGATCGAGGTTGTTGACCAGGTCGACCATCAGAAACTCAGCCGTGAGCTTCTTCGGGAAGGCGGGCTTCATCCTAAAGTCGTAGGTGCGGCCGCCGAGCGCGAATTTGCCGTGGCGCTTGTGGTTATAGACCACGGTCTTGTTGTGCAGCTGGGTCGTGCCGACCCCAAGCGCATTGTACGCATTAGGTGAGGCCAGCAGGAACGGGCCGCCCTTGAGGAAGGTCGACACTAGGGTGTCGTCCTCGGGCGGGGCCTTCCCGAACACCGTCTGTTTGGGCGCATAGTAGAGGCCGCCGGCCAGCTTGGTCAGCACGCCGGACTGCACCGCCTCCTTCAGGTGACGATCGACCGCCGTCGACCATTGGGCCAGGTCCGCCCGACGATAGGTCTGCCCCGGGCGGAGCTTGGCCTTGAACTGGTCGAACTTGCTCATGGCTCCAACTTAGGCCTCCGCAGGCATTTTGCAAGGAATGTCATTAAGAATCCATGCAAAGTGCGGGTGTGGGTCGTTCCCGCGAGAGGGGGCGCCTTGGCGCCTCGGACCTTGTGGCGTCTAAGGACATCATGATCCAAACGACCACTCGTCTTAGCCGGGGGGCGCGCCTGCGGCGCGCGCGGCCAGTATGGATCTATGGCGTGGCTGTTTTGGCGGGCGTCGTCCTGGTGGGATTGGGACTGCTGATCTTCAAGTCCTAGGCAGCGATGGGGAAAGCCTTCCCCTGCGGCCGAGCCTTGCGTCTCGGCCGACCCCTTCGAGCGGGAACACCCCGCAACGCCCCGGAAGCGGAGAGCGGCCGTCGGGCGTGCTCGGTCCCGCCGCGTGCCGCGGCTCCTACGGGTCCGCCCCTGGCGGGCGCCCTCAGGCGCCGCCGGCCGCTCGACGGCGCGTCCCGCCATGCCCTGCGGCCAGGCTCCTTGCAGCCTTCTTCTTGCAGGTCGCCGGCTGGGCCGGCGCGCTGGGCTAACGGACTAGCCGTCGCCCCAATTCTTCAAGGCGCCCTTGTCGACGGGCTCGCCGACGAGATTGACCCAGACTGCGCGCTCTTTGTCCCAGCTGACCGCGATCAGCTGGGCGCCGCCATCGAACTTGAACCAGCCGCGGATCACGCGGCCGTCCTTGGGCGCCGTTTCGGCGGGGTGCGGCGCGATCATCGGTGCGCGCTAGACCTCTTCACCCTCAGCTTCGACCGCCACGGAGGCGGCTCCGCCAAGGGCTTCGTAACGGCGCGCGGACAGCCACTGCAGGCGCTTGGCCTGGGTGAGCAGGACTCGGCGCAAGCCGCCCTGAACCTTGCGCTCGGAAATCACCTGGGCAAGCCGCGAGAGGATCAGGGCGCGCCGGGCAATCCTGAAATCAGGGTGCGAGCGCAGCTCGTGGACTCGCTCTGAGACGATGCGGCCACGGAAGGACGGGGGCGGCTCGACCGCGAGGTCGCCGGGCGGCGGGTCTTTCTCGTTCAAGATGGCCTTGAACTGCGACCCCTGGACAGCGCGGTCGGTGATCAGCCGCTCGAGCGCGTCGAGGTGCTGGCGGGCGGCCATGTCGCTGCGGTTGGAGCCTTGGAACTGGGGCAGGGGCCATACCTCGATCTCGAAGACTTCGAAGGGATCGAGGACCGACATGGCCACGGCGTCGGTACGCTGGTTGGTCAGGTGGCGCCGGATGCGAGTACGCAGGCGCTCATTGGTCTGGCCGACATAGATCGGCTCGCCGTCGTAATCGAAAAAGGCGTAGACGCCCCATTTGTAGTTGCCCACGAAGGGGCGGGCGCCGGAGGGATCGTCGAACGGGGAGTCCAGGAACACCGTCAGGTTCTGACGCAGATCCTCGGTCTCGAACGGCGGGAAATTGACGGCGTCGGGGTCGCGTCTGATCAGGTCGGTCACGCCACCTCACGCGCCTCGACCGCCTCGGCCAGCAAGGGCTCCAGGATGTGCTGGGCCAGGTGGCGGACAACGTCGACGACCACGCCATCGCCCGTCAGGTGGTAGGCCTCGTTGTAGTTCTTCGGCAACTTGTAGTCGTCGGGCAGACCCATCAGCCGGGCGGTTTCGCGCGCCGAGATCAGGCGCGAGCGGATCTTCTTGCCATCGATGACCAGGATCACCTGGCGGCTCGATCCACCAGAAGGCGTGCGCAGACAGCCGGACACGTCGTCAAACCGGACTTCCGAGCGCTGGACCTTCACGCCGCGCTCGTCCAGCCGGGTGCGGTTGTAGACCCCGCCAACCATGCGGCGGCCGGCCCTGATGGCAGCCGCCACCTTGGCCTTGTTGACCGGCGACATCTTCGCCAGCAATCGCTCGGTCTCGGCCGGCGAGTGCCAGGTGACGCTGGTCGGGTGCTCCTCGATCTCGTCGGCCAGGGTCCGGACCCGATGGCCAGGCGTCGGCACGTTCCACCACAGCATGTTGGCGCGGACGCTCTCCGGCAGCGCTTCGACCGCGCGCCGCAGGGCGCGGGTGTGGAAGGGCTCGAGCGGCTCGGGGGACAGCAGGGCAGGGTCGATGGCGACATCGGCCCGCACACCGATGATGAATAGGCGCGGTCGCGACTGCGGCACGAACAGGTCGGCGTTGATCACCAGGGCGCCGCAGCGGTAGCCCGCTTTGGCGAAGGTTCGGCAGATCGCCTCGAAATCCTTGCCGCCGTGCGAGGTCAGAGTGCCGCAGACGTTTTCCAGGGCGATGAGCTTGGGCGCCCGGCCTTCGGCCTTCAGCGCCCTGACCACATCCCAGAATGGATAGAAGGTCCCGGACCGCTCGCCCTTTAGGCCCGCGCCGACGCCGGCGAGAGACAGATCCTGGCAGGGAAATGAACCCCACATCAAGTCGGCGACGCCGGGCAGGTCTGCCGGCGTGATGGCCCGGATGTCGGCGACCTTCAGTTCGGCCGCGCCGAAGTTGGCCTGGTAGGTCAGGCCCTTCTTGAAGTCGAAGTCGTTGGCGAACAGGCAGGTCCAATCGTGACCCAGTCCGGTTCGCGCCATGCCGCCACCGGCGAAGAACTCGTAGAAGCTACCCATGGGCGCGACGCTCGGGGCTCTGCGTCGCCGCTTGCGGCTCGCGGGCCAATTTTTCCTGCACCGCCTCGGCGATCCAGGTGTTGCG
Source organism: uncultured Phenylobacterium sp. (assembly GCA_964575195.1). Classification (GTDB taxonomy): domain Bacteria; phylum Pseudomonadota; class Alphaproteobacteria; order Caulobacterales; family Caulobacteraceae; genus Phenylobacterium. Next base: position 18,279 of record CAZNPJ010000014.1, on the reverse strand, counting down.
CGAGACGTTGCCGGGCCGGATGGCGCAGGCCGCGTCGATGCTGGCGAAGGTCTCGGCCGCCAGCCTCAGGTTGATGCGGTCGAGGCTGCGGACGGTGGCGGTCTTCGAATCGGAATCCATGGAGCCACGTTGGCGCCTGCGTGGCGCCACGTCGAGCGTTGTTTCTTGTTTTGTTCTGAGACCTGCTAGAGGGTGCAGCATGGCCGAGGAGCGCGTCCGCAAGATCATCCACGTCGACATGGACGCCTTCTATGCGTCGGTGGAACAGCGCGATGATCCGAGCCTGAAGGGCAAGCCGGTGGCCGTGGGCTATCCGGAGAAGCGCGGGGTCGTCGCGGCCGCCAGCTATGAGGCGCGGCAGTTCGGCGTGCGCTCGGCCCTCCCGTCGGTCACGGCGTTGAAGAAGTGCCCGGACCTTATCTTCAAGCCGCCTCGGTTCGAGGTCTACAAGGCCGTCTCGCGTCAAATCCACGAGATCTTCGCCGACTATACCCCGCTGATCGAGCCGCTATCGCTGGACGAGGCCTATCTGGACGTGACCGAGAACCTGCGCGGGATCGAGACCGCCTCGGCGACCGCCAAAGAAATCCGCGCCCGTATCCTGGAGCAGACCGGCCTGACGGCCTCGGCCGGCATCTCGTACTGCAAGTTCATCGCGAAGCTGGCTTCGGATTTCAGAAAACCCAACGGCCAGTATGTGGTCCCGCCGGATAAGGGCGCGGCGTTCGTAGAGGCCCTCCCGGTCACCAAGTTCTACGGCGTGGGTCCGGTGACGGCCGCCAAGATGCATAAGCTGGGCATCCAGACTGGCGCCGACCTGCGCGCCCAGACCTTGGACTTCCTTCAACGTCATTTCGGCAAGTCCGGCCCCTGGTACTACGAGATCGCCCGCGGCCGCGACGAGCGGCCGGTGCGCCCCGATCGGGAGCGCAAGTCGTCCGGGTCGGAGACGACCTTCAGCGAGGACCTGGTTGATTCGGAGAAGATTGAGGCCGGCGTGCTCGCGATGGCCGACGACGTCTGGGCCTGGTGCGAGAAGACCGGCCGGTTGGCGCGCACGGTGACCGTGAAGATCAAGTGGGCGGATTTCCAGCAGTCGACCCGCAGCCAGTCCTTCCCCTGGCTGATCGACAGCCGGGCGAAAATCCACGAGGCGAGTCTGGGGCTGATCCGCTCGGTGTTTCCTCTGCACAAGGGTGTGCGGCTGGTGGGGGTGACCCTGTCGAATTTCGCGCCTGAGGCGGCTAATCTGGCCGGCGAACCTTCGCTGCTGGACGAGTCGGACGCCGCTTGATCAACGCCACGCCCACGACCGAGACCTCCGAGGATCTTGAAGTCATGGCTCAGGACCTCGAACGGTCTGGCGGCTACCGAGTGCTGCGGCGCCTGGCGCCCTTGGCCCGGCGCGAGCCGCCCGCCGGCGTCCAGACCCGACTAGGCCTTTTCGTCGACACCGAGACCACAGGCCTCGACGCCGCGCGCGACGAAATCATCGAGCTGGCGATGATCCCCTTCACCTATGGGGTAGACGGCGAAATCTATGATGTAGGCGAGGCGTTTCAGCAGCTGCGCCAGCCCTCGAAGCCGATCCCGCCAGAGATCACGGCCATCACCGGCATCGACGACGCCATGGTGGAGGGCCAGGCCATCGACCCACAGGCGGTTGTGACGTTCGCGGCGCCGGCGGCCCTGGTGGTCGCCCACAACGCCGCCTTCGACCGCAAATTCCTCGAGCGCTACAGCGACGTGTTCAACACCAAGCCATGGGCCTGCTCGATGAGCGAGGTGGACTGGGCAGGGGAGGGGTACGAAGGCGCCAAGCTGGCCTACCTCGCGTCCAGCGCGGGCTTCTTCTACGACCGCCATCGCGCGACACACGACTGCCTGGCGGCGCTGGAGCTGCTGGCCCGGGTCCATCCGATCAGCGGCCGAACGGGGTTGGCGCAACTGCTCGAACGGGCCCGAACGCCGACTTGGCGGATTTGGGCGGAGAACTCGCCCTTCGACCTCAAGGACCAGTTGAAGGCCCGTGGCTACCGCTGGAATGCGGAAGCAGGTGGCGGTCCACGCGCCTGGTACATCGATGTCGCCGAGGCGGCTAAGGACTCGGAAGTCGCCTTCCTGCAGGCGGAGATCTACCGCGGCGAGGTCGATCTTCTGACGCGGCGGATTGATGCTTATGACCGGTTCTCCGACCGGTGTTGAACGGCGGGCCCCCATGACGCCCGGCCTTCATGCCACTTCGTTCAACCAGCCAAAGGACTGGCAGGGCTTCGAGCGGCTCGTCCGAGACCTCGCCGCTAGGCAGTTCGAAGACCCGAACGCCGATCTGCATGGCCGATCCGGCCAAAGCCAGAATGGGGTGGATATCTTCTGCCGCACCCCGAGCGGCGAGGCCGTGGGCATCCAATGCAAGCACCTTCGCGATGGCGCCAACGTCGGACGAATGGCTGCGATGTTGGAGGCCGAGATTGAGAAGGCCAAGACCTTCGAGCCGCCGCTGCGGCGGTTCATCCTGGTCACCAATTCGGTCAACGACGTGGAGCTGCAGGCGGCGGCGCGACGGGCGACCGAGGACCATGCCGCGCAGGGCCTCTTCCAGGTCCATGTCCACGGTTGGGACTGGATCGAGAGCTTGCTCAGCCGTTGGCCTGACATCGCCGGCCAGTATGCGCTGATCTCGCAGCCGTCATCACCAGCGAGCGTCAGCAGCGTCGCCGGCGCCATCGGCGCGCGGTTCGCTCGCGTCATCGAGCTGATCAATGCCGGGCGGGCCGAGGATGACAAAATCGGCGTGACCGACATCGCCCGGGCGCTCTCCATCTCGGATTGGCGTGAGATCGAAGCCTTGGTGCAGGGCCAATACTCTGGGGGGCTCGACCAGTTGGAGCGCTTAGCGAAGGGCTTGGGCGTGTGTTCTGAGTGGTTGATCCACGGACGCGCCGCGCCCTTCCAGATGGACCTAGGGCCAGGTGACGCCAAGGAGCAGTGCGATGCCATTCTGGCTCTGAAGCCGCAGCGCGTAGTTGTCTTCCGCAGCCGGTCGGAGCCCTTCAACGCTGCCATCGCGCTGCGGGACACTGACCTGCGTTGGACGGTTTTCGACTCCCATCCGTGCGGTCCTGAAGTCGGGGGGACGGGGCGCCACCAGCTCTTCGAGTTCGCCTGTCTCCTGCGGCGCCTCTTCAAGGTGTTGTTCCGGCGAGACGTCGAGTTTGTTGGACGACAGCTCGATGGCGACGCCTTCCAGGCGCTTGTGGACGGCGAGGCGTATCCCGGCAGCGTGCTGCGCAATCTGTATAACGATCCGTGGTGGCAGGACTTCTGCCAATTCGACGCCGCGCGAGTGGAGGGCGATCAGCCCGAAGCCGTCGCGCTACGGGACGCGATCACCATCGCTGAAGGCGTTCTGGCCGAATATTGGAGCGCGGCCGGCAAGACCGCCTGGAAACGCGAGCGTCTAATCGAGGCCGGCCTCCCCGTGGAGAAGCCCGCCGAGGCGGGCCCGCTCCTTGTTGACGTTGACCTTGAGAAGAAAGCGCCAGAGGCGGCGCGGCGCGCGACGTCATGGCCGCGCATCGCCGCGCTCAAGCTCGACGACGTCCGGTTCACCTTTTCCGCCAGCTCGGATCGCGTTTTGCTCAGCGGCGAATGCCACATCGATGTCCGCAGCACGGCCAAGGTGGCCCTGGCGTCTTGCGGCGTGTTTATCGTGGCGGTCGAGAATGGTCACGAGCGGGCGGAGGTTGGGGTCAACCTGCGATCGGCGCGGCAAGGCACCGACGCAGAGGGATTTACCCTCGGGGCTGGGCAGATGAAGCGTCTAAATCTTTGCACGCGCGACCTGAAGGACATCATCAGCCGGCCGCCTTGGCTGGTTCGCCTGGAGGGCCAGGATTGGCCGCTCTTCGACGGGGACAGGTGGTTCATCGACCTGGAGCTTCGCTCCAACTATGAGCACCCAACCAAGGTTCGGCTGGCGCTGGATATCGATCAGGGAAACGCAGTCGCCGTCGAGATTGTGGAACAGACCGTCTAGCGGTCTATATTGCTGCCGTAGTCCTGCTTAACGCCTCCGCTTTTGAGTAAGGACAGCGGCCACCCTTCGACCGCGGCGACAACACGCCTCGTTCGGGGAGTCCAAAGGTGGGTCTCGCCGGTCGGGGGCGGTTGGTCCGTCGCTCGGACTAGATTTTCTTCCAGGTCCGGTCCCACTCAGTGACCGTCTTACCCGATAGGCTGGTTCGGGCTGGCGAGAACTGGCGCTTGTAGGTGGCGCCGTTACGCTCGACCTCATCGTTGTGACGCGCGTTCGGCGCTATCCGGTCGAGCTCGGCGCACAGCACTTCATGCTCGGTCAGGGGTAGATCGCCCTGGGCTTTCAGGACCCGTGTGATGTACGCCACACGGCTACGGGTGGCATCGCGCTGGGCGACGAATTTGTTGGGATTGTTGCCGCTGTAGTTTTCCCAGCGGTCCTCGATCCGTTGAAGCTCGGCCTTGGCCGCCTCCAGGTCTTCTAGCGAGACGGTCGGTTCGGGTGGCATGCTACGTCGTGGCTCCAAAAACTTCGGGCGCGTCGACCTCCGCCGGTCGGCGATGGTGGGTCTCGGTCACGAAGTCGATGAACGCAACCGCAGACGCGACCGCGAGCCTGGCATGGCGGGGCTCCAGGCCCCGGTGCTGACCGTCTCGGCCGTGGCCGCTTCCGTAGAGCCCGCGCAGCTCCGCTAGATAATGGGTGATGGCCGACAGGTTGCGCAGGATGTGCTTGACCGCTTCGGAGCCGCGGGCCTGTTCGGAGACGCCTTCGGGCACCAGCTTCAGCTCCTTGGCCAAGAGCTTTGTGAGGTCCGGCAGGCCGGCCGACGTCGTGAAGGCGACGCCGCGCTTGATCAGGATCGACTTGCAGCAGCTTTCCACCAGGTCCTTGGCCGTGCCAATCGCCAGCGCGGGATCGCGTTCGACCGCGTTTTCGAGGCGCTCGATCTCCTTTTGCATCCATCCGGCGTCGAGGGCGTCGGCGACACTCCGGGCCCGAGACACCGATCGGCCGCCCGTCATCCCCTGGGCCCTGGGCACATAACGGGACCGACCGGCGATCTTCTCCTGCTCGACCAGGCCCCAACCGTCCTGGCGAAGCTGGTCGTTGAACTGCTGGACGAGCTTGAGCGCTTCGTTGCGATCGGGCCGGACGACCGGGTGGACGACCTCGCAGAGGAATCGGAGGAAGGCGTCAGAAGGCCCCCCGATGAGGTTGAAGCGGCTGTCGGCGTAGATCCAGTCGTCCGGCCAGTCCTCGGGGTTGTTGACCCGGTGCTGCCAGATATCGCCGGCCGCGTCCTGGAAGCGAGGGTCCTGTGAGGGAAGCTTGCGCAGGTCGTAAATCCGTTCGAGGAACTCGACGTCCTCCAGGCGGCCCGCCCAGGCGACGTTTTCGAGCTTCAGGCCGTCGATGATGTTGCGTCGGACAACCTGCGAAAGATCACCCTTGGTTTCGCGCCAATCGGGCCGCGGCGAGACCTTCGGCACGATTGAGACGGTGTACCAGTTGGCGCTGTAGGACTCGACGACCGCCTTCAGGCGGACGCCGATCTGCTCCTCGATGACCGCGCGGCCGTCGCCAAGTTGGGCGAAGGTGGCCGGATCGACTTCCAGGAACACGGTGAAGGTGTAGGTCCCGCCGTTCCAGTTGTCGTAGCCGGTCTCACCGGTGCGGATGGTGGCCGCCTTCAGAAGGTCTGCCGCCGAGGTCATGCCCTCGGCGATCAGCATCTCAGCGGCCGTCGCCAGGAACGGCTCTATGTCTTCGGCGGGCTCCGCCATGGGAAACGGCCTCAAATCCAAAAGCGGTCGCCCAAAGCTCCGGGCCGTGGGATCATAAGGTGAACGCGAGAGTCGGTCATGTCATTCGGTGATCGGGCCGGCCAGATTCGCACTCGTCTTTAGTGCAGGCCAAACCGTCAGGGCCGCGATGTCCAGGAACCGACGATGACCCGCCTGCTGGATCGTTACGAGGAGCTGGTCCACTCCGAGATCAAGGGTGTGGCGGAGCGCTTCGACCTGTCGGTGTTTCCGAAGGTGCGCGTCGCCGACGTACTCAAGCCCGAAACACTGGGTGTGACGGGGGCGCTGAAGTCCTACGCCTTGGCCTCGCACTTCGACTTCGTGGTCTGCCGCAACAAGTTCGACACAGCCTATGCGATCGAGTTCGACGGGGCGTCCCATGCCGATCCCAAGCAGATCGAGCGCGACGCCAAGAAGAACCGGCTCTGCGAGATCGGCGATTTCCCGCTGCTGCGGATCGACAGCCAGCACCTGTCCAAGCGCTTTGGACCGATGAGCCTCCTGGCCTGGCTGATGGAGGTCCACGAACTGGAGCTGGCGTTCGACGAAGCCCAGGCTCGCGGTGAGATCGCGTGGGACGAGGGGTTCGATCCCTTCTGGCTGATGAGCATGGAGCCCGGCGAAGCCAGCTTCCCCTACAGTTTCGGCGCCAAGGCCCGGCACAGGCTTCAGGTGCTGCAGAAGCACGGCAAGATCTTCGATGGCCATGCCTCGGGATTCGTCGGCCGGGAGGCCAACGGCGTCCTGCGGGGCTTCAACTTCGTGCGCGTCACCGCCGAGACGGCCATCACGGTCAAGGGGAGCATGCGGCCGCATCGCTTTCCGGCGCCGCTGATGGAGCTGCTGGACGAGATCCTGGCCGTCCAGCTCACCGAGCAGGTCGATCTCTACTTGGCTGGTCAGATCGGCGCCTTACCGGTGACAGAGGTGGTGCGGCTGTGGACGTCGCTGTGGCCGGGCCTTACGCCGGGTATGTCGCACACGGCCGGGTTCGAGGGGTTTCCCCCTTATGAGGTGCGGCGGTGAGCAAGCAGTTTCGGGCCAAGACCTGCGTCTACTGCGCAGGGGAGGGGACTTCCTCGACGGGCGATCATGTGTTCGCCCGCGAGTTCTTCCCCGTCGATCGTCGCGGCGACCTGCCCAAGGTGGCGGCCTGCGCGCCTTGCAACAACGCCAAATCAAAGCTGGAACACTATCTGACGACGGTGCTGCCGTTCGGCGGCCAGCTCGCGGTGTCGAGCCAGATCCTGAACGAGATGGTGCCGCGGCGGTTGGCAAAGAACGCCAAACTGCACCAGGCCTTGGCGGCGAACCAAGGGACCCTGCTCATCAATCGCCGCGGCGTCGTCGAGCGGGCGATGGCCTTGCCCATCGAGTCAGACCAGCTGCAGGCGCTTTTCCGATACGTCACGCGCGGCCTGATCGCCCATCACTGGGAGACAGTCGTTCCGGCGAGTTATTGGGTCGGTGCCGGTCTCCTGACGGCGGCCGGCGAGGAGATCGTCGGACCGATGCTGCATAGAAACGGGCGAGCCCGGGTGAATGGCTCGGTCGGCGGCGGTATCTTCGACTACACCGGCCTGCAGGCGGTGGATGATCCCGCGCTGACGGTGTGGTGTTTTACGGTTTACGGCGGCGTCACCCTCGGCGGGGATCCGGAGGCCAGCCTGGAGTCGACGCCTCGGATTTGGGCGATCTCGGCGCGAAAAGCTTTGCCGGGAATCTTCGGCGACGACGAGGCGCCCGAGCTAGTCGCGGATGAGGCCTAGTCCAGGAAGGGGAGAAGGCCTTCCCCTACGCTCGAGCCGACCCTCTCGATCGACCCCTTCGAGCGGGAGTGCCCCGCAACCCCCCAAGACGGAGATCGGCCGGCGGTCGTGCTCGGTCCCGCCGCGTGCCGCGGCTCCTACGGGTCCGACCCTAGCGGGCGCCTTTTGGCGCCGGCGGCCGCTCGGGCGCGTCCCGCCAGCAGCGCCTCCGGCGCACACGCTCCTTGCAGCCTTTATGGTGGGTCACCTGCGCGACCCTGGTCACTTTACGGGCACGCACCCTGCCGGCAGCGCCAGATCGTCAAGATCGCCGAAGATGCGGCGAAGCTTGTTCTGCTGCCACTCGGGCGTCCGTTGCTGGTTCTTGGCGAGATCGAGCGCCATGAGGAAATTCCACCAGTTGCCGCAGAGCGCCTCGAAGGTGTTGACCGCTAAGCCGCCGCCCTGGCCGTTCCCGTTGAGATGATGGAGCATGTAGCCAGGCGGACAATCCTCGTCGCCTTCTTCCCATTCCAGGCGCACCTCGCCGCCGGGCCAGTCGCCGTGCCGATGGCGAGCATGCTTGGCGGTGTTCGCGATCGCTTCGCAAAGGGCCTGCTCCGGGACGGCCGCATACATGGCCGCCAAGTGGGCCTTCTCATCGAAGTTCAGGCCTCCCGCCCTGGCCTGACGGGCGACCTCGCTCGCGACCCAGTCCCGAAGGCTCGTGGCGGCGATGCAGACGTTGATGGCGGCATAAGCGAGCGGCTGGGTTTCGTTTGGATAGCCGACCTGGACATCGCGATAGACGTCGGCGTCCCAAGCGAGCTTCGACCACATGTCGCCGGCATCACGGATGATCGCGGTGTGGACGGTGGGGGGCAGGGCGGATTGGGGTGACGGCCTGGGCATCCGTCGAACATAGCGCCATTGCAGGGTGCCGGTTACAAGACTCCGCCCAGCGACGAATGAGCAGCGGCGAAGGGCTGGCGACTTCGGGGAGGCGGTTTCTGTGTCGATCAAAGAGCAAGGCTTCCTGTCACCGGACGTCGGCCGCTTCATTGAGAAGTATCGGCAGGACAACAGGTCGGCGTTTGACCTCGCGGATGCGCTGAACAAGACCGCGCAGCGCCTAATGCTCGGCGCCGAGGTCAGGATGGAGGGCGCATCGTTCAGCGAGAAGAATCTGGCTCAGCTTCTCTTCGTCCGTGCGCTCTCGAATTTCCAGGGCGTGATCTTGATGGCCGAGCGCGGCGCCGTGGTCGAAGCCCGCACCCTGGCTCGCACGTGCCTGGAGACGACCTTCGCGCTGGTCGCCGCGGTGAAGATGGACTCCGCCTTTATCGACCGGATGGTGGCCAACGACATGGGGTCCAAGGCGAAGGGCGCCAACTGGCTCCTCAACCGCGCCGACCATGCGGATTTCTTGCAGCCTGAATCCAAGGCTGACCTAGAGGCTTTCGTCGGCCGGCTGAAAACCGAGAACGAGCCGACCGGGGCGTTCGCGACCGAGGAGATGGCGCGGCGCGGCGGCCTTGATGGGCTCTATATCTACTTTCGCCAGTTTTCCTCAGATGCCGCGCATCCGATGCTGGAGGCCCTTAACCGCTACGTCGACAACGGTAGAGGCGATGTCGGTCCCGAGATCATTTGGGGTCCACATTGCGGCGCCGGCGAGATCGCCGAGACGATCTTGCTGACTTGCTCCTTCCTGCTCACTGCCGCGGTCGGCCTAAATGAGATCACCAGCGTCGCCGGCGTTGGCGACGAGCTGGGCGACCACTATGATGTCTACAAGACGCTCATCGCAGCCCTGACCCCGACTATAACTCCGGCTGCCGCAGGCAGCTCTGTCGGGTAGGTGCCGCTGGCCGCCCGGTCGTGCTTTCCCGGCTTTTCCAACGGATCCAAGAAGGGGATCTGGCGACACCGAATGCCGGCCCTGGTGCCCTGGTCAACTTTCAGGCGTAACTCGGACCTAGACGGTTCCGCTCAGAAGGGATGATAATGGCTGCGGCGACCAAACCCCCCGAGCGCGTCTACAAGTATCGCGCATTCAGCCACCTCAGCCTGGAAATGCTGGTCGAGGACCGGCTGTATTTCGCCGATCCCAGCACCTTTAACGATCCTCTGGACACCAAGCCCAGGCTGGACCCGGACATCGACGCCCCTGCGCTGGAAAGAATCCTTGAGCAGCTGTTCGTTCAACGGGTTGAGGCGGAGCTGAAGGCGGCGGCCAACACCATCCGCTACAAGGGCCCCAAGACCATCGATCACATCGCGCGCCAGAGCCAGTCGGCCTTCAAACGGCGTCTCGATGACCTCCGCTACCACGCAACCAATCCTGACATCGAGCACGAGGATCCACTGCGGCTTCTGCTCGGGCACGAAGTAGAATCCGAGCTCCTCCGACGCTATGAAAAGGGCATTGTCTCGTTTGGCGAGCGCGCCGATTGCCCGCTTATGTGGAGCCACTATGGCGACCAGCACCATGGGATCTGCATCGGCTATTCGATTCCTGACGACGCCAAGGCCCATGAGGTGACCTACGGCGGGGAGCCGGTTGTGAAGGCAAGCATGGTTCAGGCGATGTTAAGCAGTGTCGCCGGCGCCCAGGACCAGGTTGATGAAGCCGTCCTGCTGCGCAAGGCGCCCGATTGGAAATACGAGCGCGAATGGCGCCTGATCGGCGATCGCGGCGCTCAGAATAGCCCGCTCGAACTGACCGAGGTCGTGTTTGGCCTTCGATGCCCGGTCGCGGTCCAGTTCACGGTGTTCCGCGCCCTGGAGAAGCGCCAGCAGGGCTTGGAGTTCAACACCATTCACCGCCGCCCCGGGACGTTCGACTTGATCAAATCGCCGTTGGAAACCGACGAGCTGTGTGTCGCTGCCGCGAAGGTCGCGCGACGTCCAGGATTGGTTTGCGGACATCTCGGTCGGGGAGCCGCGAAGCGCGTCCGACACCACGGTCTGACGCGCGGCGACAATTCTATTTGCCAGCCACGAGCATTTTGCTCCTAATATATCATTCCGGCAGAAAACGCTAATGATAACAGTGCTTTAAACTTGGCGCATAATTAACATTATCGGAAATAATGCCGCGCGAGACGCCCTTCAGGCCGCGGGGGCTAGTATCAAACACCTGCCGGGTAGAGCGTCGAGCCCGCGACGTCGCCGTGCCGGTCTTGTACTATGACCTCAGCATCTCTCCCCGCGCTCGCGAACTGCTTTGCGAGTTTGCGCGCGCTGTCTTCTGCCTTGGCACCGGAGAGGAACACCTGGGCCTGCTCACTCAAGCTACAGCGCACACTCCAGCCGCCCTCGACTGGTGAAACGTAGATCGACTCAACCGCTGGCGTTTTTCGTTCATCCGTCATGCATCGCGCCCCTTCCCGCCCGCTCATTCGTCTACCTGCGACGAAAGACCGGCGGCTCCCGGCGGGGATCAGGGGTCTATACGCCGTGCTGTTTGGGTCAGGTGATGCCTTTCCTATTACGAAGGCTTCAGGCCTGCCAGGATCACCTCGACCAGGCGGTAGACGGCCGTCTTGGAGCGCAGGTCCGCGGCCGCCCCGATGGCGTGCAAGCAATAGGCGGCGAGATTCCCGACGGGCACGTCGGCGCGGAGATCCCCCGCCGCTGCGGCCTCACCGATCAATGCGCCGAGGAACGCGCCCAGGTGATGACGTGCGTGGGTCATGTGCGGACCGGCGTGTAGGAATCCCGCGAGTTCACTGCCGTGATGCTCGAGGCCGATCATCCCAAAGGCCTGCAGCACGCGCCGCAGCCTCTCCACCGCCGTCAGCTCGGCCGACGCCACCGCATGGAGTTGGGCGAAGTGGTGCGCGACTTGCCGCTCATGCCAGGCCATCAGGATGGCCTCGACGCTGGGAAAATACTTGTAGAGCGTCGCCCGGCCGATGCCGGCCGCCTTGGCCACCTCCGACATGGTCACGCCGCGCAAGCCGTGCTGCGCGGCCAGGGACGCGGCTGCGTCGAGAACGGCCTCACGCACCTCGGATCGGTGCCCTTCGATGGTCTTGGTCCAGAGGGGCGGCATCGCCCACAGCTAGCGGAGCGCTCCGACAGACGCAATTCCACATCACCGACACGACGCCATCTTGAAAACAATCCGTATGTATTCGATACACGCTGTCTCGTATAATCGGCGCGCGCGACGGAGGCTGGAATGGCGGATGCGGATGGCGACGGGACGTCTCGACGGGCCGCCGATCGGTCGGCGCCCCGTTGGGTGAAGGTGTTCGCCGCCGCCGCCCTGGCGCTGCTGGCGGCTTTCGTCGTCGTTCACCTGCTCGGCGGCGGCCTGCACCATCACGGACTGAGTCGCCCCTGATGAGCCCCATGTCGCCTCCCGTGCGCAAAGCGTTCTTGGCCGTGCATGTGATCACGTCGGTCGGTTGGATCGGGGCGGTGGCGGCGTTCCTAGTGCTCGCTGTAGCCGGCGCCAGAAGCGCAGACGTTTCGGTCGCCCAGGCTTTCGGCGCTGCGGTGGCCACGACGGGATGGTGGGCAGTCGTCCCTTTCTGCCTAGCGTCCCTGGCGACCGGCGTCATCCAGTCGCTGGGCACGCCCTGGGGACTGGTCCGACACTATTGGCCGGCGATCAAGCTGCTGCTGACGCTCGCGGCCACTTTGGCGCTCCTGATCCACATGCAGCCGACCACCTGGCTCGGCGAGGCCGCCGATGCGCGCACGGCCGGCATGGCGGATCTCGTCGCGGTACAACGGCAGTTGGCGGTCGACGCCGGCGCGGCCCTGATCGTGCTGATCCTCGCCACGCTGCTGTCGATCTACAAGCCGCAAGGCCTCACGCCGCTGGGCTGGCGATGGCGCGACGCCAAGCTGTCCCAGTGAGGTCGCAGCGACACTCGGGGCGTCTTGAGGGGCTGGCGCGGCGCGGCGCGTATCCTCCGTAGGGACAACGTCCAGCTAAGGAAACCGCATGCGCCATCACCATTTCGCCCTCGCCGGGATCGCCGCCAGTGCGGCCCTGCTTCTCGCCGGCACGGCTTCGGCCCACGCCCATCTGGTCAAGTCGACGCCTGCGGCCAACGCCACGGTGGCGGCTCCCAAGACCATCAGCCTGACCTTCAACGAAAAGCTGACGCCCGCTTTCTCGAAGTTCGAGCTCGTCATGCCGACAATGAACGCCATGGCGGTGCCGGTGAAGACCACCGTCTCCAAAGATGGGCTAACGATCGTCGGCACGCCGCAGGCGGCGCTGATGCCGGGCGTCTACAAGATCAATTGGCATGCCGCCTCCAGCGACGGCCACAAGATGGATGGCGCCGTCGACTTCACGGTCAAATAGGCCGTGCTCGAGCCTGCGGTCATCATCCTCAGGCTGGCGCAGTATACGGGAGCGATGATCCTGTTCGGATCGTCGCTCTTCGCTCTCTACGCCCTGCCCCGCGCCGGGGCGGGCGAGATGTTCCGCTGGTTGCGCCCGCTCCTCGCCTGGAGCGCCGCCGGTCTGCTGGCGGCGAGCCTGCTGGGCCTGCTCGCCCAGACCTCGGTATTGGCCGGTTCGCTCAGCGAAGGCCTCAAGCTCTCCTCGCTGTCGGCTGTCGCCACCACCATGGGCCTCGGTCGCGCCGCGCTGGTCCGGGCCGCGGCGGCTGGTCTGGCGCTTCTGCTGCTGCTGCTTCGCCGGCCGGACCGCCCGATCGTGGCCGTGTGTGCCCTGCTCGGTGCGGTGGTCGGCGCCAGCTTCGGCTGGATGGGTCATGGCGCGGCGACCGAAGGGCCCGGCGGCGCGCTCCACCTGGGTGCGGACATCCTCCATGCCCTGGCGGCCGGGGTGTGGGTCGGCGCCCTCATCGCCTTCCTGCTCTTGCTGAAGCGGCGGCCAGGCGACACGCCCGACCTGGATCACGTCCGCCACAAGGCGTTGCATGGCTTTTCGGGCATCGGCTCAGCCCTGGTCGCGGTGCTGGTGGCGTCGGGCCTGGTCAACAGCTGGTTCCTGGTCGGTCCCACGCGACTCGCCGGACTTTGGACCACGCCCTACGGCCAGCTGCTGTCGTTCAAGCTCGTCCTGTTCGTCGGCATGCTGGGGCTCGCCGCCGTCAACCGCTTTCGTCTGACCCCGGACCTCGGGACCGCCCTCGGTGCCGCAGCCGCTCCCGACGCCGCCCTGGGCGCGCTTCGCCGCAGCCTCATCATTGAGAGCGGTCTCGCCTTCGCGGTGCTTGGCCTGGTCGCCTGGCTCGGCATGCTGGCGCCGGTCTCCTCGCAATGATCGGTGTCCGTCGACTTGCCCCGTGTTCCCATCTAATCTTGCGATAATGCGGCGCTTGCTCGTCCTTTTCGCCCTGCTGGGCCTGCTCTACAGCCCGGCTGCGGCCGTGGCGGCGCAGCAGACCTGCGCCGAGAGCGAAATGCCGATGGCGGGCATGACGACAGCGGCGCCGGATGACGGCAATGCGGTCGCGGGCGCGGCGGATCCCTGTTGCGACCACGGCCCCGAGGCGCCCGACAATAAGGCCTGCGCCCAGGCCTGCGCGGTGATGTGCGGTGTCGTCGGCGCCCTGCCGACGCCGATGCTCTTCGTGCCACCGCAGATGAAGAGCCATCCCGTCGCCCAGACGGCCTTGCCCTTGAAGCCGCATCCGCCACCGCGGACGGAACGCCCTCCAAGATCCATCGCCTGACCCCAGCCGCGCCCCGCGCGGTCTGGCTCCGCTCGCCTGGCGAGGCGCGCTGACGCGCGTCCCGTCGGCGTGGGCTCGCGCGACGCTGCGGTCTTCGCCCAGCGTCGCTTCAGCAGGCTTTGTCATCACTTTCTTGGATGTCCGATATGCGTCTCCCCCTCGCCCTGGCCGGACTGTTGCTGGCCGCCAGTAGCGCACACGCCGCGCCGCTGACTTACGCCGCCGCCCTGGAAGCGGCCGGCAGGACCTCGCCCACCCTGCAGGCGCGCGGCCTGCAGGTGGATGGGGCTCGCGCCGCGGCGCGGGCCGCAGGCGCGCTCCCCGACCCGAAGCTTGCAGTCGGTGTCGACAACTTCCCAATCTCCGGTCCGCCCGCCGGCCGGTTCAACGGCGACAGCATGACCATGGCCCGGGTCGGGGTCATGCAGGACATGCCCAATGGGGCGAAACGGTCGGCGGCCCGCGCGCGGGCGCAGACCGACATCGAGGTCGCCGGGGCCACGCAAAGTCTCAGCGTGCGGGAAGTCCGCGCCGCCACGGCGCTGGCCTGGATCAACCTCTACTACGCCGAACGCCGCCTGGCCTCCGTGGACGCGGTGCTCGTCCGGCTCCAGCCGCTCTGGACCTCAGCGCCCTCCGCCGTGGCCTCGGGCACGGCCCGGCCAGCGCAATCTTTGGAGGCCGAGCAGATGCGGGCCGAGTTGGAGGACCGGCGCAGTGAGGTGTTGGCGGGCGTCGGCCGGGCGCGCGCCGAACTCGCCCGCTGGACCGGAGACTCCGCGCCGGAGGTCGCCGGATCGCCGCCCGCGTTCGAGGTCGATGGGCCAGCCCTGCGCGCTGGACTGGAGCGACACTCGCGCCTGGCCCAACAGTCGGCGATGGCGGCGCAGGCGCAAGCCGATGTCCGCCTCGCGCAGGCCGACAAGCGGCCGGACTGGAGTTGGGAAGTCGCCTATCAGCGGCGCGACCCCATGTTCGGCGACATGGTTTCGGCCGGGGTGACGGTCAGTCTCCCCCTGTTCGGGGCACGCCGGCAGGATCCGGTCATCGCCGCCAAGATCGCCGCCGCCAGTCAGGCGCGGGTCGAGCGCGAAGTCGTCCGACGCGAACTCGTCGCCCAACTCGAAGCGGGGCTTGCTGACCACGTCATGCACCACGAGCAGTGGGCTCGGGCGCAAACGGTACTCCTGCCCCTGGCCGAGAAGCGCGCCGACCTGGAGACCGCCAGCTACGGCGCGGGCCGGGCCGGCCTAAGCGACGTGCTGCAAGCCTTCACCACCCTCGCCAACACCCAACTGACCCTGCTGGACCGAGAAGCCGCCGTCGCTGCCGACGCCGCTGGCCTGGTCCTGACCTATGGGAGCGACCAATGATGACCCCCTCCACCACGCGTGCCCGGCTCGGCCTCGCCGCCGCCGCCATCGCCCTCGTCGCCGGCGCCGCCGGCTACGGCCTAGCTCGGCTACAGCCCAGTCAGCCTACAGCGCCCGCCGCCAAGGATCAGCGCCCGGTGCTCTACTGGTATGATCCGATGGTGCCGGCGCAGCGCTTCGACAAGCCGGGCAAGTCGCCGTTCATGGACATGCAGCTGGTGCCGAAATACGCCGGCGAGGCGGACACCGCCGCCGGGGGCGTAAGCATCGACCCGGCCAAGGTGCAGAACCTCGGCGTTCGCTACACGACCGCCGAACGCGGTCAGCTCGACAGCAGCCTGACGGCCGCCGGCGTGCTGGACTTCAATGAGCGAGATGTCGCCATCGTCCAGGCAAGAGCGGCCGGCTTCGTGCAGCGGGTTTATGGCCGCGCGCCGGGCGATGTCATCGCCGCCGGCGCGCCCCTCGCCGAGGTGCTGGTTCCCGAGTGGGCGGGCGCCCAGGCCGAGTTCCTGGCGGTTCGGCGAAGCGGCGACGCCACTCTTTCGGCCGCCGCCCGCCAGCGTCTGATCCTGCTCGGGATGCCGCCGGCCACGGTGGCCGAGGTCGAACGCAGCGGGCGGCCCCGCACCGTGCTGACGATCGCCACGCCGACCGGAGGTGTGATCAAGACCCTCAGCGTCCGCAACGGGATGACGGTGAGCCCCGGCCAGACCCTGGCCGAGATCAATGGTCTCGGTCGAGTCTGGCTGAACGCTGCGGTTCCCGAGGCGCTCGGTGGCCCGGTCCGCATCGGCCAGGCCGTCGTCGCCACGCTCGCCGCCTTCCCGGACGAGGCGTTCAACGGGCGGGTCACCGCCATCCTGCCGCAGGCCAACACCGACACCCGGACCCTGACGGTCAGGATCGAGCTCACAAACGCGGGGAGACGGTTGCGACCCGGCATGTTCGCCACCGTGCGGTTCGGCGCCGCCGCCCAGCCAGCCCTGCTGGTCCCCTCCGAAGCGGTGATCCGCACCGGACGACGGACCCTGGTGATGCTGGCTCAGCCCGGCGGGCGCTTCCAACCCGCCGAGGTGCGGACCGGCCGCGAAGGCGGCGGCCGGACCGAAATCCTGGCCGGCTTGTCGGAGGGTGAGAGGGTCGTTGCCTCGGGGCAATTCCTGATCGATTCCGAGGCCAGCCTGTCTGGACTGCAAGCCCGCCCGCTCATGGCGCCGATGGCGGCCATGACGCCGACCCCCTCGCCCGCATCGAAGGCGACGGCGGCGCCGGCGCTTTACGAGAGCGTCGGCCGCATTGAGCAGATCACGCCGCAGGCGGTGACCCTGTCGCACCAACCTGTGCCGGCCCTGCAGTGGCCGGCGATGACCATGCAGTTCCGGCTCGCCGACCCGGCGCTCGCCAAGGGGCTGAGGGCGGGTGATCAGGTGCGCTTCGGGTTCGAGCAGGCCGAGAGCGGACCGACGGTGCGGCGCATGGCTCGCGAGGGCGCGCAATGATTGCCGCCCTGATCCGCGCGTCCGTCCGGGCGCGATTCCTCGTCCTGCTGGCCGCCCTCGGGCTCGTCGTCGCCGGCATCTGGGCCGTGCGCGCGACGCCGGTCGACGCCCTGCCGGACCTCTCCGACGTGCAGGTCATCATCCGCACCAGCTATCCGGGGCAGGCTCCCCAGATCGTCGAAAACCAGGTCACCTACCCGCTCACCACCACCATGCTGTCGGTGCCCGGCGCCAAGACGGTGCGGGGCTATTCCTTCTTCGGCGACAGCTTCGTCTACGTGCTGTTCGAGGACGGGACCGACCTCTACTGGGCGCGCTCGCGCGTCCTCGAATACCTCAACCAGGTTCAGAGCCGTCTGCCGGCCTCGGCTAAGCCGGCGCTGGGCCCGGACGCGACCGGTGTCGGCTGGATCTACGTATACGCCCTCGTCGACAAGAGCGGTCGCCACGACCTGTCGCAGCTGCGCGGCCTGCAGGACTGGTTCCTGCGCTACGAGCTGAAGACCCTGCCGGGGGTCGCCGAGGTCGCGAGCATCGGGGGGATGGTGCGGCAGTACCAGGTGGTGCTCGACCCCGGGCGGCTGGCCGCTTACGGCGTCACCCACGCCCAGGCGGTCGCCGCGATCCAGCAGGCCAACCAGGAGACAGGCGGCTCGGTTCTGGAACTCGGCGAAGCCGAGTACATGGTCCGGGCCAGCGGCTACCTGAAGACCCTGGATGACTTCCGCGCCATTCCGCTGCGCGTCGGCGCGGCGGGCGTTCCTGTCACCCTGGGCGACATCGCCACCGTGCAGATCGGGCCGGAGATGCGCCGCGGGGTCGCCGAGCTCAACGGCCAGGGCGAAGTGGCCGGCGGCGTGGTGATCCTGCGCTCGGGCAAGAACGCGCGCGAGACCATCGCCGCGGTCAAAACCAAGCTCACAGAGCTGAAGCGCAGCCTCCCCGCCGGCGTAGAGGTGGTCACCACCTATGACCGCTCGCAACTGATCGACCGCGCCATCGAGAACCTGACCGGCAAGCTCCTCGAGGAGTTCCTGGTCGTGGCTGTGGTCTGCGGCCTTTTCCTCTGGCACGGGCGCTCCGCCCTGGTGGCCATAGTCACCCTACCGCTCGGCGTGCTGATCGCCTTCCTGGT
>CAZNPJ010000013.1:0-121076 GCA_964575195.1 uncultured Phenylobacterium sp. | reverse complement strand
CAGGCTCATAACCTGAAGGTCACAGGTTCAAATCCTGTCCCCGCACCCAAAGCCCCCATACACACACACACACACACACACACACAGCCTCCCCACCCCGGGAGGCTTTTCGCGTTTCTAGACTTCGCGTTTGCTGTTTCAGAGCCTGCGAAGACTTATCGTCTCGCTCAGGTGACCTGCGCCACGCGCAGCGAGTTCGTGCCGCCCGAGCGGCCGAACGGCACGCCGGCGATCACCACGATCTCCTCGCGTCGCTTGGCGAACCCGCCCTTCAACGCCAGCGCGGCGGCCTGGGCCACGGTTTCGGTCATGGTGTGCGTCGTCTCGGACGTCACCGCATGCACGCCCCAGACTAGGGCCAGGCGCCGCGCCGTATCGAGGCTGGGGGTCAGACCCAGGATCGGCACGTCGGGTCGCTCCCGGGAAATCCGGATGGCGGTGCGGCCCGAGAGCGTGAAGGCGGCGACCGCCTTAGCCTCCAGGGTCTCGGCGACCTGTCTCGCCGCTGCGCAGATCGCATCGCCCGCCGATTGCTCCGGCGTCGGCCGCATGCCGGCTCGCGCCGCCTTCAGGTCGTCGTCGTCTTCCGTCCGCGCGATGATGCGGTCCATCATCCGGACGGTCTCGACCGGATACTTGCCGGTCGCGCTCTCCGCCGACAGCATGACCGCATCGGCGCCGTCGAACACCGCCGTCGCCACGTCCGAGGCCTCGGCGCGCGTCGGCGTCGGGTTCTCGATCATGCTTTCCATCATCTGCGTCGCCACGACCACGGGCCGGCCGAAGCGATGGGCGGCGCGGATGAGGCGCTTCTGGATCAGCGGGACGTCCTCGGCGGGCAACTCCACGCCCAGGTCGCCGCGCGCGACCATGATGGCGTCCGACAACCGCAGCACCTCGTCGATGGATTGCAGCGCGCCGGGCTTTTCGATCTTGGACAGGATGAAGGCGCGATCGCCGACAATCTCCCGGGCCTCGGCCACATCCTCAGGGCGCTGCACGAAGGACAGTCCGATCCAGTCGCAGCCGTGATCCAGCGCGAAAGCCAGGTCCGAGCGGTCCTTGACGGTGAGGGCGGGGATGGGGAGCACCAGGCCGGGGAGGTTTACCCCCTTGTGGTCGGACAGCCGGCCCCCGACGATCACCCTGGTGTCCAAGAACTCCGGCGTCTGGCGGGTCACTTCCAACCGGATGCGGCCATCGTCCAGCAGCAGGACGGATCCAGGTCCGGCCGCGGCCATGATCTCGGGATGCGGCAGCTGAACGCGTTGGCCGTCGCCCGGCCGTTCCTGCAGATCCAGCCGCAGCGTGCGGCCCCACTGCAGCATCACGCCGCCGCCCGCGAAGCGCCCCACGCGGAGCTTGGGCCCTTGCAGGTCGGCCAGGATGCCGATCGGCCGGCCGGTCTTCTTCTCGACCTTGCGGATGCGCGCGATGACCTCGGCGTGACCTTCCTGGGCGCCATGGCTGAAATTCAGACGGAAGACATCCGCGCCGGTGCGGAACAGTTCCTCTAGACGCTCGAGGCTGGAGGAGGCCGGGCCGATCGTGGCCACGATCTTCACCCGTCTGCGACGCCGGATCGCTTCAGCCACGCGAGGGGTCTCCTAGTTGGTTCGACTGACTCGGACGCGAATCCGGACGTCGCAATTTGACCCCCGCGACCCCTACCAGCAAGCTAAGGCGCGCGAACGACTTGTCTTTTCGAATGTCGGAACGGCGACCGCCGCCGCGTCCTACGAATTCAAACGGGATGGAGGTTCACATGCCCTACGTCGATGGGTTCGTGCTGGCGGTGCCGAAGGCGAACATTGAGGCCTACAAGGCCATGGCCGCCCTGGGCGGTCAGATCTGGATGGAGCATGGCGCGCTGAGCTACGTCGAGACATTTGCCGACGATGTGCCCTACGGCGAGCTGACCTCATTCCCGCGTGCGGTCCAGGCGAAGGACGACGAGATCGTGGTCTTCTCCTGGGCGACCTATGAATCGCGCGAACATCGCGATGCGGTCATGGCCAAGGTAATGGCCGATGACCGGATAAACGACAGCAACATGCCGTTCGACGGCAAGCGGATGATCTTCGGCGGTTTCCAAAGCTTCATCTCGCTCTAAGGGCGGCGGGCGCCGCGGATCGAGATCGAGTGCAGATCGCGTCCGGTTGCCGCAAAGCCCCGCTGCATTACCGCGATTTATCTTGGCCCACGCACCGCGCGGGTCACATAAGGGCCGCATCGGGCGAGCTTGAGGGAGCCGTCGTCCCAGGAGCCGCCCCACCTTGCTGAGCCTTGCCGCCACCCTCGCTCTCGCGGCGCCACAAGCCGCCGAGCTGCCGCGCATGCCGCCCATCGAGCGCGCGCCACAGATCACCTACCTCGACCGCAACGGGGCCGTGATCGGCGTACGGGGCGGGAGGTTCGCGCCGCCCGTCGATGTCGCGCGCCTGCCGCGGCACGTGCCAGCCGCCTTCGTCGCCATCGAGGATCGCCGGTTCTACGAGCATGACGGCTTTGACCCCCGTGGGATCGCGCGGGCGATCGTGACCGGGCTGAGCGAGGGGCGGGCCACT
This sequence comes from uncultured Phenylobacterium sp., assembly GCA_964575195.1. Lineage (GTDB taxonomy): Bacteria > Pseudomonadota > Alphaproteobacteria > Caulobacterales > Caulobacteraceae > Phenylobacterium. The sequence continues at coordinate 118,509 of CAZNPJ010000013.1, read as the reverse complement.
CAAGGCGCCTCGACGATCACCCAGCAGCTGGCGCGGAACCTGTTCCTGACCCAGGAACGCACGCTGGAGCGCAAGGCGACGGAACTCGTATATGCGATCGAACTGGAGCGGACCTATACCAAGTCCCAGATCCTGGGCCTCTACCTCAGCCGGGTCTATTTCGGCGCCGGCGCGTATGGCCTGGAGGCCGCAGCACAGCGCTACTTTAACAAGCCGGCGGCCACGCTGACGATCCGCGAGGCGGCGATGCTTGCGGGGATCCTGAAGTCGCCCACGGGCTACAACCCGGTCGATGAGCCTGAGCGCTCGGCCGAGCGGACAAAGCTGGTTCTGGCGGCGATGGTAGAGACCGGCGCGATCACGGCGGCCCAGCGGGATAAGGCGCTGGCGCAGAAGCCTCGCGTCTACAAGATCGCGGCCAACGCCGCGTCGCAGTACTTCGTGGATTGGGCGGACGCCGAGGTCCGGCGGATGGTCCCCAAACTCACACGCGACCTCGTCGTGGAGACCACCCTTGACCAGACCCTGGCGGCCGCGGCGGGTGACTCCGCCAAGGCCACGGTCTCGCGTTACAAGGCGCAGGCCGCCGACCAGGCCGCTATCGTCGCCCTCGACGCCGCCGGGCGCGTGCGCGCCATGATCGGCGGCGTCGACTATCGCGCGGCGCCCTACAATCGCGCCGTGAATGCGCGGCGCCAGGCCGGATCGGCATGGAAGCCTTTCGTCTATCTGACGGCGCTGGAGCAGGGCCGAACGCCCCAGACCGAGGTGATCGACGAGCCCGTGACAATCGCCGGCTGGTCGCCCAGCAACTACGAAGCGGGCGCTTATCTGGGGCCGATCACGCTGGAGACGGCGCTGGCCAAGTCGGTGAATACGGTGGCCGCGCGCCTGGCTGACGAGGTGGGGCGGCCGCAGGTGGCGCTCACCGCGCGGCGGATCGGCATCGCGTCGGCGGTCAACACCGACCCGGCCATGGCCCTGGGCACGACCCTGGTCTCGCCGCTGGAGATGACCCAGGCCTACGCCGCCTTCGCCAATGGCGGTAACCGGGTTCAGGCCTATGGCATCGAGCGGATCCGCTCAGGCGCGACGGTGATCTATCAGAAGCGGCCGCCCACGCCCGTTCCGGCCATCGGCAACCCGGCGCTCAGCGCGCTGAACCAGATGCTGCGGACGGTGATGATCGCCGGGACCGGCGCGCGCGCGCGCGTGGCCGGCTACGATCTGGCGGGGAAGACTGGCACGACGTCGGACTACAAGGACGCCTGGTTCTGCGGCTACACCGGCGGTTTCGCCAGCTGCGCCTGGATGGGGCGCGATGACGCCAGGCCGATGGGCCGGATCAGCGGGGCGACCGCGCCCTCCGAGATGTGGCGAAGCTTCATGGTCACGGCTCTGAAGCGCGTGCCGGTCCAGGCGATCCCATATGGTCCGCCCGCGCCGGTTCCTGCGCCGCCTGTCGAAGTCGCGGCTCAGGCCCCCGCCGCGGAGGGCGCGCCGGCCACCTCTCAGCCCCCGACGGACTAGCCCTGGCGATCGCCAGCGGCGGGAGGAACCGACCGGGCGTTGGGGTTAGGCCGCCCGGCCGGTTCGAGCGCGCTAGAAGCTGTAGCGCGCGCCCACGTAGATCTGGCGACCGAAGTGGTGGTTGGTCCACACCCGCGACGCATCGGTGTCGTTGCGTTGCTGGCTGTCTTCGTCCGTCAGGTTCAGGCCTTCCAGAGTCAGCCGCAGGCTTTCGGTCAGCTGGTAGCTGACGTTGGCGTCGATGGTGGTCGTCGCCGGCACCCAGTCGGCGTCCTGGTAGTCCTGGCGACGGCCCGTGGTCAGGCTGCCGAGGTTACCGGACGGCACCGCGACCAGGTAGTTGGAGCGGTGCGACAGGGACACGCGGGCCGAGAACTTCTCGTCCTCATAGTAGAGCGTCGCGTTGTACGCGGTCTTGGAGATGTTGGTCGTTCGGTTTTCCAGCACGAGCCCCGTCGGGCAGACGCCGTTGACCGGCGTGCCGGCGCAGAACTTCGAAGTGCCCTTCACGTAGGTGTAGTTCAGCAGGGTCCCGAAGTTGCCCACCCATGTCGGCAGGTCGAAAGCGTCGACCAGCGGCGTGAACGGCTGCTGGATATTGACCTCGAACCCACGGAGCGGCTTGCCGCCCTTGGTGTTGATGGTGGTGGTGAACTGGGTGTCGTCGTTCACCGTGCGGCCGGTGCCGGCCAGCAGCGACTCCGGGAAGCCGAACTGGGAGTAGGGACCCGTCAGGCGGACCGTCGTGAAGTCGGTCTTGAAGTCCTTCACGAAGAAGCCGAGCGCGACCAGCGACTTGCCGCCCGGATACCACTCGAACGACAGGTCGTAGGTGTCGGCCTTCTGCGGTTTCAGGTTCGGGTTGCCGGCGGTGATGGTCAGGTTGCCGGAGGTGTTGAGCGTACCACCGGGGTTGAGCGCGCCCAGGCCCGGCCGCACCATCACCTTGGCCGCCGCGGCGCGGACCAGGATCTCCGGCGTCACTTCCGCCACGACGTTGGCCGAGGGCAGCCATTCATCATAACTGTTGTCGACCACCAGCCGCACGGGCGCGCCGCCAGCGAAGGTGTAGCCCTGAGCCGTCAGGTCGGTGTCCACATAGCGGACACCCACGTCGCCGCGCAGCCGCCAGGGCAGGACATCGGTATCGAAGTCCACCTGAACGTAGGCCGCCGTGCTTTCCTCGGTGATCTTGCGCCAGTTGCCGCGGGCACTGGTGTTCTCGATGCCTTGCAGCGTGAAGACGCCCGTCCCGGCGTAGATGCCATAGGCCTGGGCCACGGCGTCGAAGTTGGGGACGACCCAGCCGGTCGGCGTGTGGTCGCCGCCAAAGCCCTTGCCGAAGCCGGTCAGCAGTTCCGACAGCGAGCTCATGGTCGCGCCCGCCGGCATCGCCGGGATCGCGAACTCGGTCGCCCGGCGATACTCCTGGCTGTTGTTGACGTACTTCTTCCACTCGGCGCCGGCGCGCAGCTTGAAGGTGTCGTTGATGTCCCACTCGGCGTCGCCGGCGGCGATATCGTAGCTGTTCTGAACGAACTGGGGCCGAAGGCGGATCTCGCTGGGCCGCACCGTGCCGTTCGCATTGGCGTTGGTGAAGGTGTAGGCGTTCGGGTCGCTGACGTCGAAGCCCCAGGTGATGCTGGGCGTCAGCGGGTTGCTGCGAGCGTCATAAATCAGCCCGTCCTGGTTCGCGCGATCGAAGGTGATCGTGGTCTGGATAGGGTTCTTGAAGCCCGACTTGGACGTGCCCAGCAGGCCGCTGACGCGGAAGTTGTCGCTGAACTCGTGGCTGCCCGAGAGGCTGTACTGGCTGAAGATCGTCCGCAGCTTGTCTTCGCGGCTCTCGATCCGGACGTCGACATTGTCGAACACGCCGTAGTTCAGGGTGCCGAAGCTGTCGGTCTCGAAGACCCGGGGGATCATGTAAGGCTTGCCGAACTCGGGTGAGCCGGCGCCGCGGCTGAAGGAGATCGCCTCGAGGTAGTTCTCGGTCCGGTGCGATTTGAAGTCCGAATAGAGGTAGTCGAAGCTCAGCTTGCTGCGATCCGTCGGCTTCCACTGAACCGACCCGGTGATGCCCAGGCGCTTCTGGTCATAGTCCAGACGCGCAAAGCGCGGGATGCGCGGCGACCAGCTGCCCGGATCCGACGCGCGCTGATAGGCGGCGATGTTCTCGGCGGTGCCGGGGAGGCGAGGGTTGCCCGCGAAGCAGTTGTTGGCGTCGGTGCCCACGGCGGCGTTGGTCACCGGGTTGAATTGCTGACCGGCGGTCGCGGCGTTGGTGTCGTAGCCGACGGGGCTGCACCAGCCGCCGTTCGAGCCGCCCTGGTCCCAGCGCACCGTGTTGAAGCCTTCCTCGCGCACGCGACGCTCGGAGTAGGCGACCGACAGAAGCACGCCCACCGTGCCGTCCATGAACTTCTTCGAGACAAGACCCGCAACGCGAGGGTCCCATTTCTTGGAGAGGTCGTTGTAGCCACCCTGGGCCGAGACGGTGAACACTTGGTCTTTGCTAAAGTCGAGCGGGCGGGCCGTGGTCAGGTCGACAGTGGCGCCGAGCGAGCCTTCCTCGACGCTGGCGGAGGAGGTCTTGCGTACCGCCAGGCTCTGGAAAAGCTCGGAGGCGAACACGTTGAAGTCGAAGGTGCGGGCGCGGTTGGCGCCGCCGTCGGCGTCGGAGCCGCCGGTCGTGGTCAGGGCTTCCATTCCGTTGATGCGCACGCGGGTGGAGCCAGGGCCAAGGCCGCGGACCGTAATGTTACGGCCTTCGCCGGCGGAGCGGGTGATCGCCACGCCGGGGATCCGCTGCAGGGATTCAGCCAGGTTGTTGTCAGGGAACTTGGCGATGTCCTCGGCCTTGATGGCGTCGACGACGCCGGCCTCGGTGCGCTTCATGGCGATGGCGCTCTCGATGGCCGCCCGGAAACCGGTCACGACGATCTCTTCGACTTCCGCCGGCGCCGCGGCCTGCTGCGCGGCGGCTTGGCCCGCGAGGCCCATGCCAAGAGCCATAATCGACGCGCCGCACACCAGCCGGCGCAGGCGCAGATCGCCTGGTCGCATCATCGTTACCTCCCCTTCCACGAAGGCCTTGCCCTCGTGTGACCGTCAACGCGGCCTTGTTTCCCCATCCGGCGTCCATTGCAATGACACCGGTGTCATACTAGCTTGGACTCACGCGTTACAGGTTGCGCGAACTCAGGCTTGGGGGGAACATGCCTTTCGGTGACACCGGTGTCAACACGATGACAGCCGCGTTTAGCCGCACGCCCCGGCGGCCCAATCCCGTGTTCTCGGACGAGTACGGCGTGGTCCGCGATGTGCTGGTCCAGGCCCGGCGCGAGGCAGGGCTCAGCCAGCGCGCCCTGGCCGCGCGCCTCGGAAAAAGCGGCTCGCATGTCGCCATGATCGAGCGGGGACAGCAGCGGGTTGATCTGCTGGAGTTCTGCCGGATCGCCGCCAGCCTGGGCGCTTCGCCTGACACGCTGGTGGCCCGGATCGTGTCGCAGTTGGACGCCTTGAAGACCGCCGCCTAGCGGCCGCGGCGCTTCGGCGGCGGCGTCAGGCTGTCGGCCAGGGCCAGGGTGGCGAAGCCGGTGGCCGCGTCCGTCATGAAAAGGTACGCGTCGGCCGTCGGCTCGCGCAGCTTGTTGATGGAGGTCGCGGGCAAGCCGCCCGTCTCCGCGCTCTGATGGGTGATCAGCCAGCGGCGCGCCGCCGCGATGGGGCGGTCGTTCACTGGCCGGCCGGCGTCCTGCAGCACGAGGGTGATCATGGCGGTGGCGAAGCCATCGCTGACGTCCGCGATCTCGGTTCCATCCCGGCGGCGCCAGGACGACAGCCGGGTCAGGCTCCAGCCTCCGTCGGGGCTCTGAGCGGACAGCAGTTGATCGATGGTCGCCTGCCGTTGGGCCGGATCCAGCACCCCAGGCAGATGGCTGTCGGCCCAGAGCACGGTCATGCGGGTGAAGAGCGAAGAGTCCTTGGCGTAGGCCGTGCGCAGGTACCCGCGCAGTGCGGCGACATTGTCGGCGATCTCCGGCGCGCCCGCATAGTCGCCCGGCGCCTTGGCCACCGCGATCGCGGCCAGGGTGGCGCCCCAGTATGGCGCGGTGTCGGACTCCCAGGGCTCCAGTCGGAAGGTCAACCAGGCGAACCCGCCTTTCAGGTCGCCGGTCTGCATCTGCAGCGGCCACATGTTGGCGAAGGCCTGTCGCGTGTCGGGGCTCAAGGCGCCGCCGCGTTCATTGTCGCGGGTGACGAGAAACAGGGCGTTCAGCACCGACTCGACCGCACGCGACTCGCTGCTCTTGGGCAGGCCGGAGCGCTGGTCGGGATAGAAGGGATCGACCTCTCTCCACATCCGCACCCGCTTGACCACGTCGGCGTACATCGCCTGCTCGGTGGCCGACGCTTCAGGCTGTCCAAGGGCCTGTCGCAGAACCGGCCGCGCCAGCGCGACGGGCAGGGCGGTATGGCAGGAGATGCAGTGGGTGCCGTGGTCCCGCTCGGCCTTGGGCCACGACCGCCACCAATCCAGCCGTCTGTCGAGGTAGCCGGCTGCGCCCGCCGCGTCCCAGGTTTTGTATGGCGATGGCTCGGCCGCCTGGAGGCTTGCGATCGACGTCAGAGCGGCAAGTAACCCGACGATCACGACGGCGATGAGACGGTTGAGCGGCATCATGCCCATCCTGCACGCCCACATGGGCCAGGCTATGCGTCCAATGACGTAGTCGGCGCGCTCGGAGGCCAGTTAACGCAAGTTTCGGGACCTTCGGCCATCCTGCCGATAGGGGGACTTTCGAATGCAAGGTGTCGACGACCCGCGTCAGCGGTTCTCGCCGTTGAAGATGGTGGCGCGCGCGATCGGCGCGTTGCAAGGCTCGCCGCCTTTGGCGCCGGCCCCGACCAGCCGACATTCGGCAGGTCCGGAAGCTGGGGAGCTGCCGGTCTTCGCAACCCCAGCGGTCAGCCACGCGTCCACGCCGGACGACAGCTTTCTGGCGATCGTAAACGCGATGCTGGACGGCGACGACGACGGCGCTCTCGTGTCGGAGGACGCCACATTCGACCTGACGACTTTGATCGGCGAGGCCCATGACGCCTTTGCGCCGGTCGCTGCGGCGCAGGGCGTGATTCTGGCGATGGCGGCGGGGCCGGACGCCGCTGGCGTCTACAACGGCGATGTCCTGCGGGTCCGCCAGGCGGTGCTGAACCTCGTCTCCGGGATGTTGAAGGCGATGTCCGGCGACCGGCTGGACCTGACCGTGGAACGCACCGACGCCGGCCTCAAATTCCAGCTTGCGGCGGATGGGGCGGCCGTCGTGATGGGGCGCGTTCTGGCCACGCCCGCACGGTCCGGGCGGCGGCGCGGCGCGTCCGAGCGCATGGCGCAGGCCTGCGCGTCGACCTTGGCCCTTGGCGGTACGGTCCATGTGTCTCCCGACGGCGCCGTCGAGATGAACCTTCCCCTCCAGCGGATCGCGAATCCGACCGCCCGCGCGCCGGTGGTGGCGGCCGAGGTCGGTCCGCCGCCCCCCCAGTTCGCCCCCGGCCTGCGCGTGCTAGTGGCCGAAGCCAGCCGGCCCCACCAACAGATGCTGGCCACCCTGCTGGGCGGCATGGGCCTCGAGGCCGTGGTCGTCGGTGATGGGCAGGCCGTGGTCCAGGCTTGGCGCGAGGAACGCTGGGACCTGCTGCTTGTCGACATCGAGGACGAGGCCATGTGTGGCCGCAGTGTCGCCGCGTCCATCCGCGCCGCCGAGGCCAAGGCGCGCTGGCCGCGTATGCCGATGCTCGGGCTGGCGGCCCATCTGCGCCCGACGGATCTGGATGAGCACTTCGCGGCGGTCATCGATGGGCTGGTCGCCAAGCCGATCCATGGCGCGACGCTTCGCCAGGCGATCGCGGCGGTTCTTGAGGTCGAGCTCGTGACGTCTGAGGCGCGGGTCTGGGCGGCCTGACGTTACAGGTTCAGGACCGCGCGTGGGTCGTCGCGCAGCGCGAGATAGGCGCGGATCACGGCGTCCCGAAATCTGCTGTTTGCCACCAGCTCGGCGGGAAAGACGCGGTCCAGCGCCAGGAAGCGGCTCACATCGCGGGCTGACCCGTCGCCAGCGCGCGCCACGGCGGTGAGCGGCCCGGCCAGAGGGTCGACGATATTGGGCGCCTGTCGCCGGACGAACGCGATCCAGGCGGCGACCCCCACAGCCAGGCGATCCACCGGACGTTCGGCGGCAAGCGCCTCGGCGGCGGTGTCCAGCAGGCGAAATCTCAGCTTCTGCGACCCATCCCAGGCGATCTGGGACAGCCGGTGCACGATGGCTGGGTTGCGAAAGCGGGCCAGGATGTCGGCGATATAGGCCGCCGTGTTCAGGTCCCGGGCATCGAGGCTGGGCGCCACGTCCTGCCGCATCATCCGTTCGATAAAGCCAGCGAGCTGCGGATCGGACATGGCCGTGGACACCGTGTCATGCCCAAGCGCCAGGCCCACATAGGCCAGTGTGGAATGGGCCCCGTTGAGTAGCCGCAGCTTGGCCCGTTCGAACGGCGCTACGGCCGCCGTGATCGTCACGCCTGCGCCGGCGAAGGTGGCCGTGTCGGCCCCGAGCTGATCCTCGATCACCCACTGGACAAAGCGTTCCCGCTGCACCGGCCAGGCGTCCGTGAGGCCCAGGGCCGTCCGCACTTGGGCTCGCAGCGCGTCGTCGGTGGCCGGTGCGATGGAGTCGACCATGCTGCAGGGAAAGGCGGCGTGTGCGGCGATCCAGGCCGCCAGCTCCGGTTCGGCGCAGGCCTCGGCGAAGGCGACGACAGCGCGCTTCAACGTCGCACCGTTGTCCGAGAGGTTGTCGCAGCTGATCGTCGTGAAGGGCTGCGCCCGATCGACGAAGCGCCCGCGCAGGGCCGCGGTGATCCAGCCGATGACGCTGACCGGCGCCTGCGCGTTTTCCAGGTCGTGGCGGATATCCGGGTGCGTCAGATCCAGGGCGCCGTCCCCGTTGAGACAATAGCCCTTCTCGGTGACGGTGGTCGTGACGTAGCGCGCCCTGGCGAGGGCGTCGAAAACACGGTCGGGATCCTCGGCTGCGACTAATACGGCCTGGATCGCCCCGATCACCCGCAGCGTGGGATCGCTGTCCTTCTCCGCCAGGACGTAGAGGCCATCCTGGGGCTGCAGCGCATCGCGCAAATCTGGCGTGCGCAGGGAGACCGCGCAGATCGCCAAGCCCGGGTCGGTCGCCAGCATGCGGTCGAAGAACCAAGCCTGATGGGCGCGGTGAAACGCGCCCGGACCGAAGTGGACCACCCCCAATGTCGTGGCCGCGCGGTCATAGGCCGGGGTGCGAACGGGCGCTCGAACCTGCCCGAGCGTGGCGTCGGACAGCCGCATCAGAGGGTGACGCCCCGCTTCCATAGCGCGATCTCGCGCTCGCCATTGTCCTCGGCCCGAGTGGCCTGGCCGGAAGCGGTGGCCAGCACCAGCGACATCAGCCGCTCGCCCGCAGCGTCCAGGCTCTCGCCGTTGACGACCCGCCCGGCGTCAAAGTCGATCCAGCGCGGCTTGCGTTGGGCGAGCCCTGAGTTGGTGGCGATCTTCAGCGTCGGGGCGGGGAAACCCAGCGGGGTGCCGCGGCCGGTGGTGAAAAGGATCACGGTGGCCCCGGCGGCGGTCAGCGCCGTGGCCGAGACGGCGTCGTTGCCCGGGGCTTCCAGCAGCACGACGCCCGGCCGGTCGGCCCGACCGCCATAGCGTACGACGTCGGTGATCGCGCCTCGTCCGGCCTTCTGCACGGCGCCCAGGGATTTCTCCTCCAGGGTGGTGATCCCGCCTTCGATGTTGCCGGGGGAAGGGTTCTCGCTGACCGGCTCGCCGTGCTCGAGGAAGTAACGCTTGAAGTCGTTCACCACGGCGACGATGCCGTCGAACGTGGGAGCGTCGGCCGCGCGCGCCATGAGCAGCTGCTCTGCGCCGAAGATCTCGGGGATCTCGGTCAGGATGGTGGTTCCGCCGGCGCCGCAGACCGCGTCGGCGATCCTGCCCACGACGGGATTCGCGGTCAGACCGGAGAAGCCGTCCGACCCGCCGCACTTCACGCCGATCACCAGATCGGACAGGGGGCAGGGCTGGCGCTGGTCCATTTCGGCCACACCGACCAGCTCGGCGATCGCGGCGAGACCAGCCTCGATCTCGTCCTCGGCCGCCTGAGCGGTGAAAGCACGCAGGCGCGTTCGATCCAGCTGCGGCGCGCTGTCCAGCAACGCCTGTAACTGATTGCTTTCGCAGCCTAGTCCCAGGATCAAAACGCCGCCCGCATTCGGATGCTCGGCCAGCGCGGCGATGATGTCGCGGGTCGCGTTGAGGTCGCCGCCGAGCTGCGAACAGCCGAGCGGATGGGTCAGGGCGAAGACGCCGTCCACGCGCCCCTTGATGCGGCGATCCGCCTCAGCGGCGATCTTCTGGGCCGTGCGCGCCACGCAGCCGACCGTGCAGAGCACCCAGATTTCGTTGCGCGTGCCGACCCGCCCGTTGGCGCGGCGATAGCCCTGGAACGTCGCGCCGCGCCCTTCGGGCAGAGGCTCTACGCCCGCCGGCGCATAGGCATAAGCCTCGCCCCCCGTCAGCGCCGTGGCGAGGTTGTGGGTGTGGACATGGTCGCCAGTGTCGATCGGCCGGGTGGCCTGGCCGATGGGCCAGCCGTACTTTCGGACCGGCTCGCCCAGGGCGATCGAACGCAGGGCGACCTTGTGGCCCGCCGGAATGTCCGTTGCGGCGACGACGCCCGGGATCACCACGTCTCCAGCCGCCATAGGTCGCAGTGTCACCGCGACATCGTCACGGGGGTCGATCACCAGGGTTGCGGCCAACTCCGTCATCGGAAAAGGGTAACCGGTGTCATCGAAATCGCAAGCACCGGCCGCTTGCGGTTGCGGGCCGGCGCAGGTCAGGGGATATGAGTAGCGCTACCCGGCGAAGCCAAGGATCGGTCCGACTGCCCGTGAAGCCTCCCATCAGCAAGATGCACGCCCCCGAGGATGGGCCGCCCGAGTCCCGGCGCCGGCCGAACATCAACGACATCGCGCGTCTGGCCGGGGTCTCGAAGAAGACCGTCTCGCGCGTGATCAATGCCTCGCCCTTCGTCCGCGCCGAGACGCGAGAGCGGATCGAGGCGGTGATCGCCGAGCTCGGCTATGCGCCGGATCCGCAGGCCCGTGGCCTCGCTTACGGTCGCGCGTTCCTGATCGGCCTCGTCTACGACAACCCCAACCCGCAGTACGTCGTGAACATGCAACTGGGCCTGCTGGACGGCATGAAGGGGTCCGGGTTCGAACTGGTGGTCCATCCCTGCGACCGCGCCAGCCCGACGTTTCTCGAGGACCTCCGGTCGTTTGTGGAGCGCCAGCGACTGTTCGGCGTGGTCCTGACGCCGTCCGTTTCGGAAGACGAGCGGGCGGCGGCCCTGATGGCGGAGATCGGCTGTGCCTATGTCCGCGTAGCCTCGGTCAGCCTGGACCGGCCCGAACACATGATCGAGACCCGCGACCGGCTGGGAGGCCGCGAGGCGGCGGCGCACCTGGCCGAACTGGGACACACGCGGATCGCCTTCGTCTCCGGGCCCCCCAGCTTCCGGTCCTCGCATGAGCGGCGCTCGGGGTTCGAGGAGGCGCTGGAAGAGCGTGGCCTGCAACTGGGCAAGGCCTTCGCGGTCGAGGGCGCCTATACCTATGAATCGGGGATCGAGCAGGGCCGGCGACTGCTGGCCATGTCGCCCCGCCCCACGGCCATCTTCGCCGGCAACGACGAGATGGCGGCGGGCATCCTGCAGGCGGCGCGGCAAACGGGCTTGCGGGTTCCGGAAGATCTGTCGGTGATTGGGTTCGACGACTTCCAGATCGCCTCGCGTCTATGGCCGACCCTGACCACGGTCAGGACGCCGACCCGTGAGATCGGCCGTCTGGCGGTAGAGCGGCTGATGGGCCGTGAGGACGACGGCCGCGATCCGAAGAGCCGTCTGCCCTCACTGATCGTCCGCGAGTCGACCGCGCCACCGGCCTCAGCCTAGGGCCTCCGGCGGGCCGCGCTTGAGCGATCCGACGGGGGTCAGGACCGCGCGCTCGATGATCTCGGCCATGGTGTCGGCGTCGACCCGGCCGGGGTTGCGCAGCCACCAGGCCAGCAGGTTCAGGATCGCCGACACCAGGTGAAACAGCAGAAGATCGTCCAGCGGTCCGCCCGGGACCGTTGTACGTGCGCGGCTGAGCGTCTCCAGGGTCTGGCGCAGCATACCGGCCCGCACGGTGTCGCCCGCGCCGCCGGCGATCAGGGCCATGTGGACGGCCAGATTCGCCTCGACGAACGCGCAGAGGGAGCGGGCGGCGCCCCGGCGATCCTTGTCGCGCAACATCGGCCGGACCTGGGTCAGGAAGGCTTGCGTGAAAACGTCGGCCACATCGGCGAGCAGGGCGTCCTTGTCCGCGTAGTGGCGGAAGAAGGTCGCGTAGCCGACGCCGGCGCGCGCAGCGATGGCGCGGACGGTGATCGCGTCGAAGCTGCTTTCGGCGGCAAGGTCGATCATCGCCTGCCGCAGCGCCTCACGGGTGCGGACGATCCGGGCGTCCAAGACGGTTGACATCGGCGTGCGGCGGTCCGTTATGATCCACTGTATATCGTAAGTGCTCCGCCGCGGCGTCAAGATTGCGGCGATCCGAGACCCGAAGCGGGCCGGGCCGTGAGTACGACAGGGCGCCTGGGGAGGATAGCCAATGACCACCATCTCGATGACGGCCCGGCGGGTCGCGCTAGCGCTGCTGCTGGGCGGGACCGCGATGGGGGCAGGCAGCCTGACGACGATGGCTGGCGCGCAGGCGCCGGCGGCTCAGATGGTCGACGATTTCCGGCTGCCCGATCAGAACTACCTGTCGCACCAGCTCTATCGAAAGAGCGACGCCAAGGCGGTGGTGCTGATCAGCTACGCCAGCGGCGACGCCACGGTGAAGAGGGAGGCGGCCGCCTACATGGCGCTGAAGGCCGCGTCGCCGGGCGTGGAGGTCTACATGCTGAATTCGCGCCTCGGCGAGCGGCGCGAGGCCGTGATCCCTGACGCCAAGGCGGCGGGGCTCAACCTGCCGATCCTCTTCGACTACCAGCAATTGGTGGGTGAGCAGCTTGGGGTCACGCGCACCGGCGAAGTCATCGTGGTCAATCCGAAGACCTGGACCGTGGCCTATCGCGGGCCGGTGACGGGGCCCGCCGGTGAGCCCTGGGCGCAGCAGGCCGTGGACGCGGTGGTGGCTGGCCGTCCGGTCGAGGTCGCCAGCCGCATGGCGCGGGGCGCGGTCATCGCATTCCCGGAGCGGGGCAAGGCGCACGACAAGATCAGCTACGCCCAGACCATCGCGCCGATCATCCAGGCCAAGTGCACGGGCTGTCACCAGCCGGGCGGGATCGGGCCGATGCCGCTCAACACCTATGAGCAGGTGAAGGGCTTCTCGCCGATGATCCGTGAGGTGCTGCGCACCAAGCGCATGCCGCCGTTCCTGGCCGATGAGACCGTCGGCGCCTTTCTGCACGACGAGCGCCTCAGCCCCACCGAGATCAAGACCCTGGTCCACTGGGTCGAAGCCGGGGCTCCGCGCGGCAAGGGAGACGATCCGCTGGCCAAGGTCGCCTTCCAGGCCCCCGACTGGCCGCTGGGCAAGCCCGACACCATCGTGACCATCCCGCCGGTCAAGATCCCGGCGTCCGGCGTGCTGGACTATTCGCGGCCGGTGGTCCCGAACGCGATGACCGAGGGGCGCTGGATGAAGGCCACGACCTTCCGTGTCACTGACCGCCAGGTGGTCCACCACATCCTGACCGGCGTGGTCACCGGCGACGCCAAGCCGGGCGACACCGCCTCTGAAGCCCAATGGGGTGCGTCGCTGGGCGGCTACGGCCCAGGCCGCGGCTCGAACCTCCAGCCGCACGACACGGGAGTCTGGGTCCCGCCATCCGGCGGGATCGCCTTCCAGAACCACTATACGCCCTATGGTCGGGAGACGACCGAAGAGACCCAGATGGGAATCTACTTCTATCCGAAGGGCCAGGAGCCGAAGTACGTGCTGCGCACCTTCGGCATATTCGACTTCTCGATCGTGATCCCACCGGGCGCGGAGTATCACCACGAGCAGGCCTACATCGACGTGCCCAAAGAGATGATCCTCTACGGTCTCACCCCTCACGCGCACCATCGCGGCGGGTCTGTGAACGTCGCGGTGAAATATCCGAACGGCAAGGAAGAGATGCTGCTGGCTATGCCGCGGTACGACTTCAACTGGCAGTACGAGTACTTCCTGAAGACGCCGCTGAAGGTGCCCGCAGGCTCGAAGATCGTGACGCGCTGGACGTTCGACAACTCGACGCGGAACCCGGCGAACCCGGACCCCAAGCGCGAGATCAAGTGGGGCGAGCAGTCGTCGGAGGAGATGTTGGCGTTGTACCTCCACTATCGCTGGACCGACGAGACGGTGGCCAACCAGAAGCCCGAGAATGACAAGCTGATGCAGGCGGGACTGATGATCGGCGTCATGGATGACGACATGGACGCCAAGCTGCAGCCGGGCGAGCTGAAGGGGAACCTCGGCGATACGCTGAAGAAGTACTTCGCGATGATCGACACCAACAAAGACGGCGGTGTCGATCGCAAGGAGCTGGAGGCGGCGCAGAAGCTGATGCCACGGCGCCGCCCGGCCGCCACGGCCGAGGTGACGCCCGCCGGCGGAGTCCCCGGCGGGCGATAGGGTCCGCTACAGCTTTACCGGCTCCATTTTGGGCGTGAGGATGTGCACCACCAGGAGCGCCAGCAGGTAGGCTGAGGCCGCCAGGATGAAGATCGGCGTGTAAGTGCCGATCTTCTCCAGCACATAACCGGCGTACTTGGACATCACCATCCCGCCGACCGCGCCCACCATGCCGCCGATCCCGACGACCGAGCCCACGGCCGAGCGGGGGAAGACGTCGCCGGGCAGGGTGTAGAGGTTGGCTGAGAAGCCCTGGTGCGCGGCGGTGGCGACGCCGATGATCAGGACCGCGACCCAGAGGTTGGACGCCAGCGCTGCACCGGCGACCGGCAGGGCCAGGAGGGCGCAGATCAGCATGGTGGTCTTGCGGGCCCGGTTGATCGACCAACCCATCTTCATGAACCGCGACGACAGCCAGCCGCCGCCAACGCTGCCGACGTCGGACAGCAGGTAGATCACCACAAGGGGCGGGCCGAAGGTCTTCAGATCTAGGCCGTGGCGCTTGCCCAGGAAGTCCGGCAGCCAGAACAGGAACATCCACCAGATCGGATCGATCAGGAACTTGCCGATGGCATAGGCCCAGGTCTCGCGATAGCCGAGCAGCTTGGTCCAGGCGACCTTCTCGACGGGGTCGGCGGGATCGCTCTCGATGTGGGCCAACTCGGCGGCGGAGAGCTTCTTGTGTTCGCGGGGGCGGCGGTAGACCAGCAGCCAGATCGGCAGCCAGACCAGACCCATCAGGCCGGTGACGATGAAGGTCATCTGCCAGCCGAAGGTCAGGGTGATCACCGGGATCAGTAGGGGCGTGACGATCGCGCCGATGTTGGTGCCGGCGTTGAAGACGCCGGTGGCCAGGGCGCGTTCCTTCTTTGGGAACCACTCGGCCACGGCCTTGATGCCCGCCGGAAAGGCCCCGCCTTCGCCCAGGCCCAGGACCACGCGACTGGCGATGAAGCCCGCGAAGGACGCGGCGCCGGCGGTCAGCATGTGGCCCGCCTGCCAGATCAGGAACGCCAGACCGAAGCCCCAGCGGGCGCCGATGCGGTCGATGATCCGGCCCCAGGCCAGATAGGCGATGGCGTAGGCGGCCTGAAACCAGAAGACCAGGTCGGCATAGTTGGTCTCGGTCCAGCCGAATTCCTTGGTGAGGTCGGCCTTCAGCAGGCCGAGCGCCTGGCGATCGACGTAGTTGATGATCATCGCCGTGAAGAGCAGGGCGACAACGACCCAGCGGTAGCGGCCCATGGCGGCGGGCGGGTCGATCGCGGGGTCAGTCCGCCCGGCGGTGGTCATCTGTGTTTCCTCCAGAGCCCTGGGACGGCGCGGCGGGAACCGCGACGCAGCGGATCTCCTCCAGGTCGCCAAAGGTGATGCGGGCCGTTTGTCCGGCCTCGATGTCATGAATGCCGCTGGCCGCGCCCGTCGTCACCAGCTGTCCGGCCTTGAGCGGCCGACCGCGGGCGGCGCAGGCCGCCATCAGGAAGGCAAGGGAGGCCGGCGGGCCGCCTGGGATCGACTCCGGCGCGCCTTCGCCGACCAACACGCCGTCCACATAGGCCTGGCACGGCGGCGCCATGTCGGGACGGTTGCGCCAGCCGGGGACGACACGGCCCAGGATCAGGCCGGCGTTGTTGCCGAAGTCGGAGGCGACGACCCGCGGGCCCAGGACGTTGATCACGGCCAGCGGGCTGCCCGCGAACTCGACGCCGACCAGCAGCTCGTCGACGTAGGCCAGGGCTTCATCGGGCGTCCACGTCAGTTTGTCGGCCGGCGCGTCGCGGCCCATCCGGTAGATGTACTCGGCCTCCACCGCCGCGAACCCGCCCGGAATGACTGGCAGTCGGGTTGGGGCGGCCGGGTCGGCGTCGGAGAGGTTGCCGGCGAACACCGGGCCCATGACGCGCTCGGCCTTCAACGCCTCCTGCAGCTCCAGTGGAATGCGGCCCACCTTCCACCCGACGACAGCGTCGGGCCAGAAGCCGATGGCGGCCTCCTGGACTTGATAGCCGGCGGCCATGTCGGCGGGCAGGGGGCCCGGAAATTCGGGCAGCGCGCGCGCCGCCAGACGGGCGTCGACGAACTGACGCGCGACATGGGCCGGATCGAACGCGGTCGCGGACTTCTCCGCCGGAACAGTCACTTGCTGTCGTCCTCCGGCCGGTCCGCGATGGGGTGTCGGCGCTTGTTCTGGTCGTTGGGCCGAAAGGTTCGCGGCCGGATCGGGGGCACATTGTGCGAAGAGGTAACCGGTGTCAATTTGGTCTCGACAAGGCGATGAGCGGCCACCGAGGCCCCAGCGCGCCCACGGCGCAAAGCGCTTGCGCCTCTGAATGACACCGGTTACCAACCGCGCCAAAGGGAGGACGGCCGAGCATGCGGCCCCTAGCGCTGAACCCGGACCGGCTATTTCCCGCCGAGCCCTCGACGCGGGCGGTGGCGAAGCGCCTGTACGCGCGGGTCAAGGACCTGCCGATCATCAGCCCCCACGGCCACACGGACCCGGAATGGTTCGCCGGCGACGCGCCCTTCGCCAACGCCGCCGACCTGTTGCTGGCGCCCGATCACTACCTCTACCGGATGCTCCATTCGCAGGGCGTCCCGCTGGACGCGCTGGGCGTTCCGTCGCGCCAGGGGCCGAGCTTGGCCGATCCTCGGCAGGCTTGGCGCATCCTGGCCGCCAACATGCACCTGTTCCGCGGGACGCCGTCCGCGATGTGGCTGAACCACGTGTTCACCGAGGTCTTCGGCTTCGACGTGGCGCTGAGCGCGGAGACGGCGGACCAATACTTCGATCGCATCGGCGAGGCCCTGGCGACGGCGGCGTTCCGGCCACGGGCGCTGTTCGAACGCTTCAACATCGAGCTTCTGGCGACCACGGAATCCCCGACCGATCCACTCAACCACCACGCGGCGATCCGCGCCTCGGGCTGGGCGGGCCGGGTGGTCACCGCCTATCGGCCGGACCCGGTGGTGGATCCCGAGCACGAGGACTTCCAGGCCGAGATCCAGCGCTTCGGCGACATCAGCGGCCAGGACGTTCATGACTGGGACGGCTATCTCGAGGCCCATCGCATTCGCCGACGCGCCTTCATGGACATGGGCGCCACGTCCACCGACCACGGACATCCCACCGCCCAGACCGCCGAACTTTCGACTGTAGATGTTCGCGAATTGTTCCACAAGGTTTTGCATGGGGCATTTACCCCCGCCGAGGCCGAACTGTTCCGGGCGCAGATGCTGACCGAGATGGCGCGGATGAGCCTGGACGACGGGCTGGTGATGCAAATCCACCCTGGCAGCTTCCGCAACCACAACCGCGGGCTCCATACCGCCTTCGGACGGGACAAGGGCGCCGACATTCCGACGCGCACCGAATACGTCCGGGCCTTGAAGCCGCTGCTGGACCGGTTCGGCGGCGACCCGCGGCTGTCGATCATCGTCTTCACCCTGGACGAGAGCACCTATGCCCGTGAACTTGCGCCGCTGGCCGGGCATTATCCGGCGCTGAAGCTCGGGCCGGCCTGGTGGTTCCACGACAGCCCGGAGGGGATGCGGCGCTTCCGCGAGCAGACCACCGAGACGGCCGGGTTCTACAACACCGTCGGGTTCAACGATGACACCCGGGCGTTCCTGTCGATCCCCGCGCGTCACGACGTGGCCCGGCGCGTCGACGCCGGTTTCCTGGCCCGGCTGGTGACGGAACACCGGCTGGACGAAGACGAGGCGGCCGAGACGGCGGTCGATCTGGCCTACAACCTGCCCAAGCGGGCGTACAAACTGGATCCGCCGGCGGCGCCACGCCCGCCCGAGCGGGTCTGACGGGAGGACACCTGTGTTCAAGCGCACCTACCACGCCACCCACCCCGACATGATGGAGGGGGTCGACAACGAAACCCTCCGCCAGCGCTATCTGGTCGACGGCCTGTTCGCGCCGGGCGAGGTGGTGCTGAACTATACCCACTACGAGCGGTTCGTGATCGGGGGCGCGGCGCCGGTGGCCGGGCCGATCGTTCTGCCGCACCAGAGCGAGCCGGAGAGCGCCAAGGGCCATCCGTTCCTCGAACGGCGCGAGATGGGCGTGATCAACGTGTCGGACGTGGCCGGCGAGATCACCGTGGACGGGACGGGCTATCCGCTGGCGCCCCGCGACTGCCTGTATGTGACCATGGGCGCCAAGGACGTGACGTTCGCCGGCGACGGGGCGCGCTTCTATATCGTCTCCACCCCAGCGCATGCGGCCTTCGAGACCAAGAAGCTGGCGCTGGCCGACGCGGTGCCGCTGGAGCGCGGGGCGCTGGAGACCTCGAACGAGCGGACGATCTACCAGCTGGTGGTGCCGCAGACCTGCAAGTCGGCGCAGCTGCTGCTGGGGCTGACGATCCTGAACACCGGCAGCGTCTGGAACACCATGCCGCCGCACCTGCACGACCGGCGCAGCGAGATCTATTTCTACTTCGGCCTGGGCGAGAACGATCGGGTGTTCCATTTCATGGGCGAGCCGGACAAGCAGCGGCACATCATCATGGCCAACGAGGAGGCGGTGATGTCGCCGCCGTGGTCTATCCACATGGGGTCGGGCACCTCGAACTACGCCTTCATCTGGGCGATGGGCGGCGAGAACCTGGACTACACGGACATGAACGTCCTCGATATCTGCCAGCTCAAATGAGCGGCCTGTTCGATCTGACGGGGCGGGTGGCCCTGGTCACCGGCGCCAACACCGGCCTGGGCCAGGCGATCGCCGTGGGGCTGGCGGAAGCGGGGGCGGACATCGTCGCCGTGGGCCGCAGCGCGCCGGACGAGACGGCGGAGCTGGTGGCCAAGGCCGGCCGCCGGCTGCACGCCATCGGCGCCGACCTCGGCAGCACGGAGCCGATCAGCCGGGTGGTGTTCGAGGCCTACGCCGCCGCCGGGCGGCTGGACATCCTGGTGAATAACGCCGGGATCATCCGCCGCGCCGACAGCCTCGACTTCACGGAAGAGGACTGGGATGCGGTGATGGACACCAACCTGAAGACGGTCTTCTTCCTCAGCCAGGCGGTGGCCAAGCGCTGGGTGGCGGACGGGCGGGGCGGCAAGATCATCAACATCGTCTCGCTGCTGTCCTTCCAGGGCGGCATCCGCGTGCCGTCGTACACGGCCTCGAAGAGCGGGCTGGCGGGGCTGACCAAGCTCCTGTGCAACGAGTGGGCGGCCAAGGGGATCAACGTCAACGGCATCGCGCCCGGCTACTTCGCCACCAACAACACCACAGCGCTGCGGGCGGACGAGACCCGCAATCGGCAGATCCTGGACCGCATCCCGGCCGGGCGCTGGGGCGATCCGTCGGACCTGGCCGGCGCTGCGGTCTTCCTTGCCAGCCGCGCAGCAGATTACATGCACGGCGCCATCGTCCCCGTGGACGGCGGCTGGCTGGCGCGCTGAGCCCCGGCCCCGTGCAAGGAAGGACCGCCTGATGGCCCGCGATCGCCTCGTCGTGCTGAACGCCATGATGGATCAGGGGGTGATCCCGGTCTTCTACCACCCCGATCCCGCCGTCTGCATCAAGGCCATCCAGGCCTGCGCCGACGGGGGGGCCAAGTGCATCGAGTTCACCAACCGGGGGGACTTCGCCGCCGAGGTCTTCCTGGAGGTGACGCGGCACTTCGCCAAGGCGGACGCATCCGTGATCATGGGCGTGGGCTCGATCGTCGATGCGCCGACCGCCGGCGTGTTCATCGCGCATGGGGCCAACTTCGTGGTCGGGCCGCTGCTGAACCCCGAGGTCGCGCGGCTCTGCAATCGCCGGATGATCGCCTATTCGCCGGGCTGCGGAACGGCCAGCGAGATCGGCCAGGCCCAGGAGCTGGGCTGCGAGATCGTCAAGGTGTTCCCCGGCGGTTCGGTGGGCGGGCCAGAGTTCGTCAAGGCGGTGCTGGGGCCGATGCCCTGGACCAAGATCATGCCGACCGGCGGGGTGGACGTGACGGAGGCGTCGCTGAGGCCCTGGTTCGACGCGGGCATCGTCGCCTGCGGCATGGGCTCCAACCTGATCACCAAGGCGCTGCTGGACGCCGGCGACTATGCCGGTATCGCGGCGCGGGTGCGCGACACCGTGCAACTGATCAAGACCATCCGAGGGACATGATGACGACGCCCGCCTTGAGCCTCCGTCCGGCGGCGGACTGCCGCTGGGACTGCGCGGCCCTGGGCGAGGTGATGTTGCGCTTCGATCCGGGCGAGGGGCGGGTGCGCAACGCCCGCAGCTTCCAGGTCTGGGAGGGCGGCGGCGAGTACAATGTGGCCCGGGCGATGCGCAAGGCGTTCGGCCTGCGGGCCACGGTCGTGACCGCGTTCCCCGACAACGATGTCGGCCGGCTGGCCGAGGACTTGATCCTGCAGGGCGGGGTGGACGTGAGCCACCTGATCTGGCGCGCCTATGACGGGGTGGGGCGCAACACGCGGGTGGGGCTGAACTTCACCGAGCGGGGTTTCGGCCTGCGCCCGGCGTTGGGGGTGTCGGACCGGGGCCAATCGGCGGCGTCGCAGATCGCGCCGGGCGAGGTGGACTGGGACCACCTGTTCGGGGCCGAGGGTGTGCGGTGGTTCCACACCGGCGGCATCTTCGCGGCCCTGGCGCCGCAGACCCCGCAGGTGGTGCTTGAGGCGGTCCGCGCCGCGCGGCGGCACGGGACGGTGGTGTCCTACGACCTCAACTATCGCGCCTCGCTGTGGAAGAGCCTGGGCGACCCGGCGGCCGTACAGGCGCTGAACCGCGAGATCGCCGCGCAGGTGGACGTGATGTTCGGCGACCCAGCGGGGTTCAAGGCCTGTCTGGGCTATGATGCGCCGGACGACTTTGCGGCCTTCGCCGAGGCCGTGGCCCGCGACTTTGGCTGCAAGGTCGTGGCCAGCACGCGGCGGACCGCGCAATCGGCCAGCGCCAACGACTGGGGCGCGGTCCTGTGGATGGACGGGGCGGTGGTCCGGTCGGTGACCCGCGAGGCGCTGGAGGTGTTCGACCGGGTGGGGGGCGGCGACGCCTTTGCGTCGGGGGTCGCCTATGCGCTGCTTAAGGACCTCGGGCCCCAGGCGACGGTGGACTATGGCGCGGCCCATGGCGCGCTGGCCATGACCACGCCGGGGGACGCGTCCATGGTCGACGTGCGCGAGATCGAGGCCGCGATCGCCGCCAAGGGCGCCGCGGTCATCCGATAGGTGGGGCTTACCAGCCGGTCCCGCCGCCCAGGCTGTGGCCGGCGGCGAGGCGTTCCCAGGGTGGAACGTAGGGTTCAGGCGCCGGATGGGGCGGGAGCTCGGCCGGCGGATGGGGCGCAGTATCCGGGGGCGGATCGGGCGGCGCCGACGGCGCGGCATCGGCGACCGGCGATTCCGCAGACTGTTCGGGTCGGGACGACGGCGAAAGCACCGCCGGCCGGCGTTGTTCGCCGGGGTCGTCGGGCGGCCTGACGGCAGGTGGAGCAGGGGCCTCTTCGACCTCGGCCGCCGCTGCCAGGCTGGCGGTCTCGATGGCCGCGCTCAGGCGCGCGATCAAGCGCTCCACCGGCGTGTCGACGAAGGATTCCTCCTCCATCAGGTCGCAGAGTTCGGCGTCCATGATCTCGAACCGTTCCTGCGCCTCGTCGTCCTCGTACTCGTCCCACAGGGTGCGTTCGAAATGGCGCTGCACCTCGGCCAGGCGCCGGGTGACGGCGCCGTGGTGGGCGCGCTCGGCGTCCTGCATCTCCAGGTCGGCCATGCGGCGGCGGCCCTGCTCCACGACCACCCGCTCGCGGTCGAAGCGCTGCTTCAGCGCCAGGGTCTGGCGCAGGCTGCGCCCGATCCCCTGCAGGGCGCGCCCCGCGCGCTCGAAACTCTCGATATCCGGCGCCGCCGCCAGCCGCTCGCCCGCGTCCTCGACGCCGGCCATGCAGATCTCCGCCGTGCGCGAGAGCATGGCGTCGATACGCTCAGGCGTAAGGACCGGCGGGGCGGGATGTATTAGAACAAAGGTGGAACATTACGGGGTGGTTGTCAAGGTTTGGGCGTGTCGGAAGCGGAGTCACGGCGTGGGCTGCAGGCGGTCGGTCGGAGGTTCTGGAGGGAGACGGGCAGGGGCCTTGATCGGGCGCCGGAGAGCGGACACTCGCCGATCTACCTAAATGCTGATCTCGCCGACGTCGCCAGGGGGGGTGGAACGGCGGGCCGAACGGCGCACCTCCTGCTGGCGAACGAGGCCGCCGCCTACTGGATCATCCGGAACCGGCGGAGGGCACCGTCCGATAAGGCGTAGAGCAGACCTTGCCGGCGCCTCTCAAGGGTGAGTTGCGAACGCTAGACGCTGACCAACTCCGCTGAAGTGCAAAACGCGATCAGGTCGGCGCCGTATGCCGGCTCGAGAAGCACTAGTTTCGCCGCTCCTTGGTCCAAGCGCTCATGTTGCGCCTGCAAGAAGCGTTCGTAAGTCTCATGGTGTTCCGGCGCTGCGTCCGCATGTGGCCTAGGGAAAAGCGCCTCAAGCGTTGCTCGCACATCACCGGCAGATAGTTCCGCTTTGCCGAAATCCGAGGCCGAAAGAACCTGTAGTTCGAGGATGATGTTGCCTTCACGAAAATCGTTCATCGCGAGGGCTTCAACACCCGACAGGTTCAATCTGAAGCGCCGCCCGTCGACATGGGTCAGCCCGAACACCGCCGTGCCGTCGCCTACGGTAACGGACTCCAAATTTCCGTCGTGGAAGCCGGTGAGCGGCCCGATCAGGTTGGGCGATGACATCGGGCGAACTGATAAGACCGGCGGACAACGGTCAAGGTCAGCTAAGAGTAGAGTGCAATCCTAGCATCCGAAGTGCGTCTGGTGATCCTCGACCCCTAAGGCGTACAATTCGCGTCCCTCGTCCCCGAGCGTCCGAGAAAAATCGACAAGGTAGAGCCCCGCGCACGCCAGTAGTGCACCGCTCTCGTCCCAAAGCGCTAGGGCCGGTTCGTTCGCCTCAAAAGCCTCTGTCTGGGTCGCGTGGAGGTCAGCCACATATGCTGAGTTCGGCTCGAACATGCCAATAGCTACGCCCATTGCCGAATCCGAGGATCGCAGCGCGGCGGTGCCGATCGGAACCCCTGCCGCTCGGATCTCGACCTTGATTGTATTCATTTTGCGAGACTAGCTTGACGCAGACCGTCCGCAACGGCCCCAAAAGCTGAAGACAGCGCGGCCCCCCCAAACCAGCCGTTCGACGGGTTGCCCTACAGCGGACCTGCCCACTGTCGTAGATGGGTGGTGAGAGGACGTTGGCGTCTCGGCAGAAGCCGGACATGCTGGCGCTCTGATTGCCGAAACCTAGTGAGCCTCGATGCGAGCCCTCGCGGAACTGTTGGATCAAGAAGATCCCGCACTCCCTCTTTTGCGAAGCTGGATTGATCATCCCTCAGGAAATGGTGCCTCCCTGCTTCCGCCTGATGAAGCGGTGCGAGCAGACACCCTCCTGCGCTTGCAGGTCACAACACGGTCCATGCTAGGTACCCTTGCTTACGAGACCGGAGGCGTATCGGTACCTGGGGGCCTCGTGCGTCTGCTGGGCTCTGGCAGCATCCGCTCACTTCTCCGAACCGCTGAGGCGGCAGGCTGCCCGCTCGATGGAAGCTACCCCGATCTCATCATCGTGGCCGACGACGTCCTCGGAGGTCTATTCGCGCTCAATGGGGGGCGGTTCGGCGCGGGCGGGCAAGGCGAAGTCTTCCATCTCGCCGCCGACGACACCGTTTGGGTGCCGCTCGGCGTAGGTCATACGGACTTCGTGGCGTGGTGCCTCAACGGCGAACTAGCGCAGATCTATGGGCCTCTTACCCAGCTGGACGAGTACCAGGCGCTAGCACGGCCCGCATTCGACGCGACATATTCTTTCTACCCCTTCCTATGGACAGAAGAGGCGAAGGATTGTCGACCGAGCGTCCGAGTGATCAGTGCCGACGAGAGCTTGAAGGTCCGCCTCGACCTTTGCGGCTTCATCACCGGCTAGGCGCTGCCGCATAGCTGACTCTCCTAATGTCCCACACGGGTCGAAGCCGGTCTTCGGCTCCGCGTCGCAAACGCGATGTTCGATCCGCGGAGTTTGCGGCTCGCCCCCACCACCAAGCGCTCTTTCCCCGGCTCGAGGCCGGGTCGGTGGTTGGTCCTCGTCGTCCCGCTTCGCGGGGGAGATGCAGGGTATGGCCGCGCTAAGTGGGGCGGTGAGCCTCGCGCGTCAGGACGATGTGCGTGGCGTCGGCGGTGGGGTGGTGTTCGGTGACGTGGAAGCCGAGGGCGGGGAGGTCGAGGCCGGCGAGGAGGTTTTCGCCCTGGCCAAGGACGACGGGAGCGACGGCGAGGTGCATCTCGTCGACGAGGCCGGCCTGGAGGTACTGGCGGACGGTGGAGACGCCGCCGCCGATCTTTATGTCGAGATCGCCCGCCGCGGCCCGGGCCTGATCCAGGGCCGACTGGATGCCGTCGGTCACGAAGAGGAAGGTCGTGCCGCCGGCCATGGGGATCGGGTCGCGGGGGTGGTGGGTGAGGATGAAGGTGGGGGCGTGGTAGGGGGGATCGTCACCCCACCAGCCGGTCCAGCCGTCATCGATCCAAGGTCCGCGCGACGGGGCGAACATGTTGCGCCCGAGGATGAAGGCGCCGAAGCCGCGCATCGCGCGCTCGGCATAGGCCTGGTCGACGCCGTCCGAGCCGCCGGCCTGGCCGGTCATCTGGTGGAAGAAGCGGGTGCCGAACAGCCACTGGTGCAGCTCTCGCCCGCGCTGGCCTAGCGGGTCGTCGAGACTCTGCGCCGGGCCTGCCCCGAAGCCGTCCAGCGATATGGAAAACCCGCCCACCCGTACGCGTGACATGCCGACCTCCAAACCGCCGCCGAAACATGCGGTCTATACCAGGACGCGCGTGGGGGGCGCGTCCCGACATGGCGACGGTGTCGGATCGGGTTGGCGGGTTGCGCCTCAGGCTGGGGCTTCGGCCTGGGCGAGGGCTTCCTTGAGGCGGAGCTTCTGGCGTTTGAGGCTGCGCAGCGCCGTGGCGTCGGCGATGGGGCGGCGCTGTTCGTCCTGAATTCGCGCGTCGAGCGCGCGGTGCTTGCGGGCGAGTTGCAGGACGTGGGCGTGGGTCATCAAGGATCATCCCTGTCGCGGGGCGCGGGGTTGCGCCCGGCGATGGGTGAGCGTGCGCGCACCAAGGTGAGCCAACGGTGTACTGAGGCGGCCTGCGCGCTCCTGCCGCAGGGGCGAACGCGGCGCTCAGGCGACGAAGGGCAAGGGCTCCATCCCGAGGGCCGTGCGGAAGACGTTGTGGTAGTGGTGCAGGGGCGGCTCGTTGCGGCCGAACATCACCTCGGGCAGCAGACCTGAGGCCAGGGCGCGCTGGGTGGTCTCGGCGGTGGCGTAGTCCTCGTCGGCGACCACGCGGGTGAAGCCCTCGGAGAACAGCTGGGCGAAGCCAGGGTTTTCCGCCAGCACATCGCGGTCGAAGTAGTAAGTGATCCTGGTGATTGAGCGGCCGGGGTCGCCGGGGGCCGGATAGACCCGCACCACGGCGATGCGGCTGTCGCCGACATTCACCACCACGTTCGGGAACAGGAAATAGACGGGGAAGCCGCCGCCCTCGATCCGCCACTCCGCCTCGGGCCGGCCGCGCAGGTCGTCGATGGCCCGCAGGCACAGGATCATGCGGTGGTTGCGCTCGTAGGACCGGTACGACAGCACGTCGCCGTGGAAGCTGTTGGCCAGGGTGTCCTTGTGCAGCCGCTTGAAGTGGTAGGTCTCGCCGAAGGTGTCTGTGGCGAGCTTCCAGTTCATCTTCGTGTCCAGGGTCTGCTCGAAGGCGATCGCGTAGCGGCCCCAGTCCCAGGTCTGCAGGTCCTCGGCCACGCCCTGGAACAGGACGTCTGGGTCGATGTGGCCCTTGGGGTCGGGGTGGACGATCAGGAAGCCATAGAGTTCAAGCGCCGGGAGTTCGACCAGGCCCAGGCAGGCGCGTTCGATGTCGCCGAAGTGCTCCTGCATCGGCACGCCGATGAGGGCGCCGGAGTTGTCATAGGTCCAGGCGTGGAAGGGGCAGGAGAAGCGGGACTTCTGGCCCTTCACGGCGGTCTCGACCATGGCGCCGCGGTGGCGGCAGGCGTTGAGGAAGGCGCGGACCTTGCCGGTCGCGTCGCGGGTGACCAGCATCGGCACGCCCACGTCCTCGGCGGTCATGCCGACGATCTGCGGATGGGTGCGGAAGAAGGTGTCCCACTCGCGCTTGGCCAGGTCGGGACACGTGTAGGCCGTGGCCGGGCAGGCGCGGATGCCGCCGGCGTCGGCGTTCACCCCGGCGTCCAGTTGATCCATCAGTTCGCGGAGGACTTCGATCTGGACGGCGGGTTTCATGGCGGGGTCACCGGGCTGAGGCTTGTAGCGGGACGTCGGCAAGGGCGGTCGCCAACAGGCGGAAGGTAGTGTCGATCTGCTCGCGCTGGGCCGCCTCGGGCAGGGCGCGGCGGCTGGAAACCCGCATCCCCTCGTTCAGCAACATGAGGAAGCCGGCGAACTCGCTGGCGCGCGCGGGGCCGCAGCCGGTGTCGGCGAGACAGGACTCCAGGGCCGCCTCGACCTCGGCCAGGCGCAGGCGGGCGCGGTCGCAAATCTCGGCGTCGACTTCGTCCATCTCCAGCACGGTGTTGACCAGCAGGCAGCCCCACGCGTGACTGCCGCCGCGGTGATGGTTCAGGCTGTGGGCGAAGAAGGTGCGGAGCGCCTCGACCGGAGGCTGGGCGCGGCGGGCCTGGGCCAGGATGGCGATGGTGCGCGCGGCGAACAGGTCCAGGCATTCCAGGAACAGGCCGCGCTTGTCGCCGTAGGCCGCGTAGAAGCTGGAGCGGCTGACACCCATGGCCTCGACGAGGTCGGTGAGCGAGGCTGCCTGGTAGCCTTTGCTCCAAAACAGCAGCAGCGCCTTGTCGCGGGCGGCGTCGCGGTCGAATTCAAGCGGGCGGGCCATAACGTTGTTATGGACTGGTCGTTCCAGAATGGCAAGCGGAGGCGCCGCGCCGTCAGGTTCCGGCCTGGATGAAAGGGACTTTCTCGAACAGCCGGCGTTCGGCGCCGCGGGGGTCGTCGACCAGGCGGGGAGGCGTATCGAAGACCATCGTCCGGCGGTGGGTGAGGTCGTAGGGCGTCCAGCGGGGGAGGCCCGCGCCATTCGGGTCGCCGGTGCGGGCGAAGCGCATGAAGGCGCTGCTCATTTGATCCGCGAGGCGCTGGGCGTCCGGGCCGCTGCCGGTGGCGCCCGGCTTGGCCAGGTTGTCGAAGACCAGCTGGATGTCGCTGGCGTGGGCGGCGCGCAGGCGGGGACCGGCGGCGGGGAAGTCGAGCTGGTAGGTCCAGGCCGGGGTTCCGGCGCGGGCGCGGGCCTCGGCCTCGATGATCGCGCCGCGCCAGGAGCGGGCGGCGGTGGTGGCGGAGAAGAGGACGTCGCTGGGGCTCATGGCCGGATAGAGGCGGCGGTATTCGGCGATCACGGTGTCGGGGTCGATGTCGACGCGCAGGTTGGCGGGCATGAGCTTGGCGGCGAGGCCCGCCCACCCGACGCTGAAATTGGTGGGGTCATTGCCGAGGAAGGCGCGGGTCTCGTCGCGGGTGTTGCCGATGATCATCGGGATCCGCGCCGACTGGGCCGGGGCGTCGGGGTAAAAGGGATGACGCTTGAGCGACCGCTCGTCGAGGACCGGGCCGAAATAGAGGCCGCCGAAGCCGAGGACGGGGTCCTCCGCGCCTAGGGCCTCGACGAGGCGGTCGGCGGGCAGGGTGCGCAGATCGCCGGCCTGGTCGGGGCGGAGTTTCAGGGCGTCGAGGTAGGCCAGGGTGCGGCGGTGCGCGTTGCCGGGGCCCGAGGCCGTGACCTGCTGGCCGCTCATGGTGGCGGCGCGGTGGAAGAGACCGGCGGCGGCGGGGGTGGCCATCAGGGTCGCGATCTTGGCGCCGCCGCCCGACTGGCCGAAGACCATCACGCGGCCCGGATCGCCGCCGAAGCGGGCGATGTTGTCGCGGACCCACTGGAGCGCCAGGACCAGGTCGAGCTGGCCGGCGGCGCCGCTGTCGGCCAACTCCGGGACCAGACGCGCCAGGTAGGCGTAGCCGAAGGCGTTGAGGCGGTGGTTCAGGGTGACCACGACGACGTCGCCGCGCTGGCACAGGCGCACCCCGTCGTAGAGCGGGGCCGAGCCCGAGCCGTTCGTGTAGGCGCCGCCGTGGATATAGACCATCACCGGCCGGCGAGCGGCGTCGAGGGCGGGCGTCCAGACGTTGAGGACCAGGCAGTCCTCGCTGGTCGGGCCGGCGTTGCGGTCGCGCTGGGGGGCGGCGGGGCCATAGGCCGTGGCGTCGGCGATCTCGGTCCAGGGCGCCGGCGGAACGGGAGGCTGGAAGCGCCGGGGGCCGGTGTCGGCGCCGTAGCGGACACCCCGGAAGGCCAAGACGCCGTCGTCCACATATCCGCGCACCGGGCCGTGCCGGGTGACCGCGATGGGCGAGGGCGCTTGCTGGGCGGCGCGGGCGCTCAGGGCCATCGCCGCCAGGGCCAGGCTGGCGCCGCCGACCGTGCGCCGGGTAACCTTCGAAACCATCGAATCCGCCCTGTTTTCGCGTTTTCGGCACTATGACACCGGTAGCAATCCGCGCTACATCGGTTTCAACGAAAGAGGAAACGGCATGCTTCGGGGCGTTCTGGCCGGTGTGTTCGGCGCATTGGCGTTGTGGTCGGCGAGCGGCGCGGCGGCGCAGGCCCCGGCGCCCACGCGGGCCGAGACCCTCGAGGCCATGAAGACCGCCACCCGGTTCATGGTGGACAAGGTCGCCTACAACGGCGGCTACGTCTGGTCCTACACCGCCGACCTGAAGCGCCGCTGGGGGGAGCTGGAAGCCAAGCCCACGATGGTCTGGGTGCAGCCGCCCGGCACCGGGACCATGGGCCACCTGTTCCTCGACGCCTATCACGCCACCGGCGACGACTACTACTACCAGGCCGCCGAGAAGGCCGGCGAGGCGCTGATCTGGGGGCAGCATCCCAGCGGCGGCTGGCACTACATGATCGACTTCGGCGGCGAGGCGTCGCTGAAGGACTGGTACGCCACCTATGGCAAGAACGCCTGGCGGATGGAGGAATTCCAGCACTACTGGGGCAACGCCACCTTCGACGACGCCGGGACGTCCGAGGCGATGCAGTTCCTGCTGCGCCTCTATGTCGAGAAGCGGGACCCGAAGTGGCGGCCGGCGCTGGAGAAGGCGCTGAACTTCGTGCTGGAGAGCCAGTACCCGATCGGCGGCTGGCCGCAGCGCTATCCGCTGCAGCACGAATTCAGCCACCACGGGAAGCCCGACTACACCAGCTTCATCACCTTCAACGACGACGTGGCCGGCGAGAACATCAAGTTCCTGGTCATGGCCTATCAGGCGCTGGGCGACACCCGCGCGCTGGAGGCGGTGAGCCGGGCGATGAACAGCTTCATCGTCACCCAGCAGGGCCCGCCGCAGCCGGGGTGGGGGATGCAGTACACCGTGGCCGACCTGAAGCCGGTGGGCGCGCGCACCTATGAGCCCGACGCCCTGACCACCCACACCACGGCCAACAACGTCACCCAGCTGATGAACTTCTACGAGCTGACGGGCGACACCAAGTTCCTGGCCCGCGTGCCCGAGGCGCTGGACTGGCTGGACAAGGTGAAGCTGAAGACGCCGCGGCCGGACGGGCGGACGCATCCGACCTACATCGAGATCGGGACGGACCGGCCGATCTATGTGCACCGGCGCGGGTCGAACGTCGTCAACGGCGAATACTATTGGGACTATTCCGACCAGAAGACCCTGGCCCACTACGGCGCCTGGCGGAAGGTGGACGTGGCGGGGATGCGGGCGCGGTATGCGCGGCTGACGGCGACGCCGCCGGCCGAGGCGTCGAAGACCTCGCCGCTGCGGGCCAAGAGCTTCATGCCCCTGCCCAAGTATTTCGCGACGCGGGACCTGGAGACCTCGGACCTGAACGTCAAGGCGCAGAAGGGATCGGCGGGGGTGACGCCGGCGGCGGTCGCCAAGCTGGTGGCCGGGCTGAACGCCCAGGGCTATTGGCCGACGCCGCTGGTGGCGACCAGCAATCCCTACACCGGAGCCACGCCGCCCGCGACGGCGGACAAGGACTATTCGACCACGCACGTCGGCGACGCCACCGACACCTCGCCCTATCCCACCGACAAGCCGGCGATGGGGATCTCCACCGGGGCCTATGTGCAGAACATGACGACCCTGATCGACTATCTGGACCAGGCGCGCTGAGGCTCTAGGGTGGGGCGGTCCGGAGAGTCCCCGCCATGCGCCGCCGCCTGCTGCTGACCGCTGTCGCCGTCTTCGCCGCGGGCGGGGCCGTGGCTCAGGTTGTGACGCACGATGTGGCCGTGCAGGCGATCATGGCGACCGCCGTGAACCCGGCGGCCCTGGCCTTCTGGGCCGGAGGCAACGACCCGCCCGAGGGCGAGACGCCGGCCCAGGCGCAGGCCCGCTGGGACGCCGCCGTGGCCGGGGCGCAGGTGCTGCAGGTCAAGGGGCGCGAGCTGCTGCAGCATTCGCGGCCGGGGCGCTGGGATGAGTTCGCCCGGATGCTGGCCGACGGCGCGGTCCAGGGCGAGGCGGCGGCGCGGGCGAAGGACGTGGACAAGGCCTTCGAGATCGGCGGCGGCCCGATCTACGACGCCTGCAACGGCTGCCATAAGGCCTACATCCCGAGCCCGGCGCGGTTGCCGTAAGGGGGCTAGGTACAGCCGTCCACCAGGACGAGCTTGCTGTCGGTCGTGGCGTGGCGGATCGCGAAAAGCGGCTGGGCGTCCGGGTCGGCGAGAAAAGCCTCGGCGTTCTCGCGCGACGGAAACTCCAGGATGACCACCCGATCGGGACGCCAGTCGCCCTCCATGACGGCGGGCTGCACGCCGCGCACGATGTACTGGCCGCCGTGCTTGGCAATGAACGCCGGGATAGCGTCGACGTAGGGCATGAACCCCCGTAGGTCGGTGACTGCGAAATCGAGGACGAGGTAAGCCTTCATTGCCGGTCTCCGCAGCGAGGATGCTCGGAGCGTAGCAGCAACAGCCTAGGTTGCGTCAGCCGACGTCGGCGAGGCGAACGGCGGGAGGAGCATCTGCTGTGCCGTACTTTCCGCGACGAGGACACCATCCTCGCGGAAGAAGCTCGCGCGCACGGTCACCAATTGGCGGGTCTGGGCGACGACGCGGGCCTCGATGGTGAGGGGAGCGTCGCGGCTGACCCGCAGGAAGTTCATCTGCAGGTTCACGGTCCGAAAGACGCGGTCGTTGGGGACCACGGTCATGGTCGCGAAGGCCAGGACCTGGTCGGCGAGCGCGGCGAGGTACCCGCCGAAGAGCGATCCGTCGGCGGTGGCCAGTTCGGCGGTCGGGCACCAGGACTTGCGCACCCAACCCTCGCCCCAGTCGTCGATGAGACCCAGGCGGAGCGTCCGCACGATCGGCGGGAGATCCGCGGTTCCGCCCTTCAGCGCGTCCAGTCGGTCGGTCGCCCAGGTCATGAGACCCTCCTTGGAATTGGCCGGCGAAGGGAATGGCGGCCCGGCGGGCTCTGTTACTCGACATGCGGAAGCGCTGGCCGTGGGCGAGGTGTTCTGATGCAGGGTCTTGAAACCGCGCGGAAAACGCCGCGACAGCCGAGGTCTAAGGCCTCGGTCGATTTCATTCTCGAGGCGGCGGCTCAGGTTCTGGAGGCGGACGGGGAGGCGGGGTTCAACACCAACGCGGTCGCCGCGCGCGCGGGGGTGAGCATCGGCACGCTCTACCGCTACTTCCCGGACAAGGCCGCCATTCTGCGCGGCCTGGCGCTGCGCGAAACGCAGGCGCACCGCGACGCGATGATGGCGATCATCGATGGCGGGGTCGCGGACCTGGCGCCGGACCGGGCGATGATCCGGGCGTTCGTTCGGGGATTCGCCGGGCGCGACCGGGCGCGGCGGATCGCGGTGTCGGCCCTGCTGGCCGATGCCGACCACGGCGCGCTGGCGTCGGAGTTCGACGCCGTCGAGCACAACATGCGCGACGCCGACGGGCGGCCGCTGAGCCGGGTGCAGGCGTTTGTGCTCGGGCGGGCGATCCAGGGGGCCGTTCGGGCGGCGGCGTTGGAAGGGGTCGATTTTCTGCACAGCCCGGCGTTCGAGGATGAGCTGGTGCGGCTGTCGCGGGCCTACCTGGGGTATCCGGTAAAGCCGTTCGGCTGAGGGCTTGTCTGGGGTCGCGTCATTGCGGGAGCTACCGGCCTAGTCGCAATTGCCCCGTTTACGTCGCCATGCGAGAAAACCTGCGAGCGAGCGGGGGAGAGCTTTGGATGTTCAACCGGGGCCGTTGGCTGGCCGTCGTTTTCGGCATCTTGCTGGCCGCCGATGCTGCGCAGGCCGCCGCACCCTTCCGGTTCGAGGATCAGACGAGCGTCGAAGAGATGCGCGCCCTCGTGCTGCGTGATCTGTCTCAGACGTCAACCCGCGATCAGGTTCGCCGTCTGTTTGTCGATCAGGGTCGAGCGGCCTTGATACCTCATCCGAGAAAGTCGAACGTCGAGAAATATATCTACGATATAAATTTGTGCGGCTACTACGTCTGGCGCTGGAACATTTCGACCGACTACCGGAGCGACGGCCAACTCAAGCAGCTGTACGTCAACGCCGAGCCCGTTCTCGCCGGTGCGCAGCCCAACGCACCCCCCAAGAAGGGGCCGTTCTATCGATCAGACATACCCCGGCCTCAGGCCTACAAGGGTGAAGCGAGCCTTGCCGTGATCTTTGCGGACCGCGACGGCGATCTGGCTACCGCCGATGATCGGGAGATATTGACCGGCGTCGGTCCGACGCGAGCCGATCCTCTGAACATGGGCCGTGCTCACTCGTATCGTGGCGAGTTATGGCGCTCGATCTTCGATGGCGACGACGCGCGTGAAGTCGCTCCTTACCCGGGGGATTGCGCCGCTGTGGATGACAGCATGCGGCGACAGCTGGGAGCGGCGGCGACGCCTGCGATGAGGTCAACGCCATCGACGGGCGGCAGGATCCAGAGTGCGCCCAGGCCGACGACATCCGACGGCGCTGGCGTTCGGTTGTGGCTCACAAACTACATCAAATCAGAAGGTTGGACGCCCATCACAGCCGATGAAACGGCGGTTGTGTTCGGTGGGCCCGCTGGTGTGACGAAATTGCCCGATGGCACACTCCGCGCGCTGGTCCGCCACGAATACTTCGCGCGCGGCCGATTGGGGACCATGGACAGCCAGTCAAACCTCCAGACCATGGACGTCGACTGCAACAGCCGTCGGGTCCGGATCATCGCAATCGCGATCTATGAGGGGAGCAACCTCAGTGGAGCGTCCATGTCGCGCATTTCGAACCAGGCGACCTGGAATGATGTCAAAGCGAACTCGACCTTAGCTCGCACCCTTACACGCATCTGCGATGCGCCGGTCACGGGGCAGCAATTGGGCTCGACCCTAGGCGGTTCGTAGGCCCCGATGCGAAGCTCCCCCGGGGCGTCGGCCACCACGTCTCAGCCGCTCCACCCGCGCCGGGCCGCCCAGGCGAGGAAGAGGTCGGGCCAGGCTTGGGCGGGTTTGCCTTGGGCGAGGCGGATGCCGAAGCCGTGGCCGCCGTCTTCGAAGATGTGGGCCTCGGCGGGGACCTTGGCGGCGTGCAGGGCGGCCAGGTAGGCCAGGGCGTTGTCGAGGGGGACGGACGGGTCGTCGGCGGCGTGGACCAGGAACGTCGGCGGGGTCTGCGGCGTGACGTGGCGGTGTGGAGAGGCGGCGGCCTCGGCCTCAGGCGTCGGCGTGGGGCCGAGGAGGGCGGTGCGCGAACCGGGGTGGGCGTGGGGCCGGGCCATATCGATCACGGGATAGAGCAGGGCGCAGAGATCGGGTCTGGCGGTGAGGCGGTCGGCGTCGTCGATGGGGGCGTAGACCTGGCGGGCGTAGCCGGTTGCCAGGCTGGCCGCGACGTGTCCGCCGGCGGAGCAGCCGAGGACGGCGACGCGCGTCGGGTCGATCGCGGCGTCGCGGCGGATGAGGCGGATGGCGCGCTGAGCATCCTGCAGCGGGGTATTGGCGGGATCGGCCCAGCCCTCGGCCGGAAGGCGGTAGCGCAAGACGAAGCTGGTGACGCCGGCCTGGGCCAGGCGTCGCGCGATCTCGAAGCCTTCCTTGTCGATGACCACGCGGATGTAGCCGCCGCCGGGGACGATCAGGCAGGCGGCGCCATTGGGCCGGGCGGGCCGGAAGACGGTCATAAGGGGGGCGCCAACGCCGGTGACGTAGCGGTCCTGAACGCCGGATGTGGCGATCCGGTCGACGATCATCTCCTGGGGCAGGCGGGCGAGGGCGCCAGGCGGGCGATCGGGCCAGAGCGGGACGATTTCGGTCGGGTCGGGGGTCTGGGCGAAGGCGGGCGCAGCCGCGCCGGCGGCGGCCAGGGTCAGCAGACTTCGACGATCGAAATGCATAATGACACCGGTATCATTCGACGTTTTGGTCGGCTAGACGTGGCGTCATGTGGACGCGACGCATCGTGTTGGGGGCGGCCGGGGGGCTGCTGGCGGGCCCGGCGAACGCGCGCGCCATGCCGGCGCTGGATGCGGCCTGGGGCGGACCGGTGGATGTCGCGGTCGCCAGCCGGCAGGCGGAGGGCGAGATCCGGCGGCTGACTGCGCGGGCGGACCGATTGCTGCGCGGCCAGGGGCTGGCGCGGGGGACGGTGGCCGAGCGGATCGCGATGCTCTTCGCCGATGCTCGCGATCTGTACGCGGATAATGACGCGGGCCGGGACCGGGCGGTGGCGGAGATGAACGCCCGGCTGGCGGCGCTGCGGCCGCGGCTGGGGGCGGCGTTCGGGGGGATGGCGATTCCGGCCGCAGTGGTGCGGCGCATGTCGCCGGCCGACGCGGCGCGGGGGCGGGGCGGCTATCGCGAGGACGGCGCCTATTATGTGGACATGAAGGCGATCCGCACGCGGCCGGCCTGGACCCTGCTCAGCGTCGCCTTTCACGAGACGGTCCCCGGCCACGCCCTGCAGACGGCGCAGCAGGCCCCGGGGCCGGCGGCGGCGGGGGTGCTGAACATCTATGCCGAGGCCTGGTCCACCTATGCCGAACAACTGGCCGCGGACCTGGGCGCCTATGACGGCGATCCGCGTGGTGAGCTGGGGTATCTGCACTGGCGGCTGTTCCGGATGGCGCGGATCGTGGCGGACATCGGGTTGGGCGCCCGCGGCTGGACGGAGGCGAGGGCGGTCGCGGCCATGGGCGCCATCCAGGGACCGGCCATCGCTTTCACCACCCCGGCGGCGGATGTCGCGCGGATGCGGCAGGCGCCGGGGGTCTATGCCGCGCAAGGTCTGGGCGCCTTGCGGATCGCAAGCCTGCGGCCGAGGCGTCCGGTGGCGTGGCCGGATTTCCACGCCCGTCTTCTGACCGATGGGCCGTGGCCCTGCGTTATGCTCAACGAACGGGTCGCCAAGGGATCGCCGCGATGAACGACATGAAGATCGCCCCCGTGCCCGAGGCCGCCGCCGGCGAGGCGGTGCACTATCTGGAAGCCCTGCTCGAGGACGTGATCCGCTACCTGGACGGGGAGGATGCCGCCGCTCTGGTGAAGCGGGCGCGGGATGTGGCGCGGCAGGACGACGAGGAGGCGCTGGAGGCGCTCTTCTCGGCCCTGCGGCCGGACCAGGCGGTCTATCTGGCGCGGGCGTTCACCTGCGCCTCGATGCTGTCGAACCTGGCGGAGGATGTGGCGGGGCGACGGCGCGCCATTGAGGCGGAGATGGAACCGGGAGCGCTGCCGCACACCCTGGTCGAGGCGGCAAAGCGGTTGGGGCCGAAGGCGGCGGGGCGGATCGTGCCGCGGATGGCGGTGGCCCCCGTGCTGACCGCACACCCGACCGAGGTGCGCCGCCGCGCGGTGGTGGAGCGGGAAGCCGAGATCGCGCGGCTGATGTCGCTGCGGACCCATCATCTGACGGCGCCGGCGGCGCGGCGGCTGCGCGACGACCTGTTCCGGGAGGTGGCGCTGCTGTGGAAGGCGCGGATGCACCGGCCCGAGCGGATCAGCCCGGCCGACGAGATCCGCAACTCGCTGGCCATCGTGCGGCGGTCGATCCTGCCGGCGCTGTCGGAGCTTTACGACGACTGGAGCGCCGCGTTCGAGACGGCGACGCCGTTGACCTTGGGCTCGTGGCTGGGCGGCGATCGCGACGGACATCCGGGGGTGGATGGCGATACCCTGCGGCTGGCCATGCGCTCGCAGGCGCGGCTGATCCTGAACCACTATTCCGACGAGGTGCGGGCGCTGTGGTTCGACATGGCGGTGAGTGCCGACCTGTCGCCGGCCAGCTCCGGGGTCGTGGCCCTGGCCAACGCCTCGCCCAGCGCGGGGACGGATGACGCGCATCGCCGGGACGAGCCCTATCGCCTGGCGCTGCAGGAGATCTGGGACCGGCTGTCGGCGACGGCGAACGTGCTGGCGGGCGGGGCGTGGCCGACCAGGTCGCCGGCCTATGCGGCGGCCTCAGACTTCGTGGCGGATCTGGAGACGATCCTGCAGTCGGTGCGCAAGCACCTGGGCGAGCGGGTGGTGGGGTCGCGGCTGCGGACCCTGGTGGCGGTGGCGCGGGCCTGCGGCTTCCACCTGCTGTCCATCGACCTGCGTCAGAACGCCGATGTCCACGAGCGGATGATCCACGAGCTGTACGTGCGGGCGGGGGTCAACATCGACTACCTGGGCTCGGACGAGGCCGAGCGGGTGCGGGTGCTGACCAAGGAACTCAGCCACGACCGGCCGCTGCGCTCGAATTTCCTGGACTACAGCGAGGAGACGGCCCGCGAGTTGGGCACGCTGGACGCGGCCGCCGAGGTGGTGGAGCGCTATGGGGAGAAGGCGCTGGGGGCCTACATCATCTCCAAGACCGCGACCCTGTCGGACGTGCTGGAGCCGCTGGTGCTGCTGAAGCAGGCGGGGCTGGTGCGGGGCGGGGACAAGGGGCGCAGCGCCATCCGCATCGCCCCGCTGCTGGAGACCATCGGCGACCTGGAGCATGGGCCGCAGCTGTTGGAGGAATGGCTCGCGCTCAGCCTGCCGCCGGAGATGTTCGGCGAGCCCAAGTGGCGAGAGGTGATGCTGGGCTATTCGGACAGCAACAAGGACGGCGGCTATGTCGCCTCCCGCTACAATGTGACGAAGGCCGCGGCGGTCCTGGCGCGGCAGGCGCGGACGAAGGGCGTCGACCTCTGGTACTTCCACGGCCGCGGCGGGTCGGTGGGCCGGGGCGGCGGGCCGGCGGCGGAAGCGGTGATGGCGCAACCGCCGGGGACTGTGAAGGGCCGGCTGCGGCTGACCGAACAGGGCGAGATGATCTCCCGGCGGTTCGGCGACCAGCCGACGGCGCGGCGCAACCTGGACAGCCTGGCGGCGGCGGTGGCGATGGCCAGCGCGCGGACGGACGACGGCGAGGCCGGGT
The DNA here is from genome assembly GCA_964575195.1 of uncultured Phenylobacterium sp. Classification (GTDB taxonomy): domain Bacteria; phylum Pseudomonadota; class Alphaproteobacteria; order Caulobacterales; family Caulobacteraceae; genus Phenylobacterium. The sequence goes on along the minus strand of CAZNPJ010000013.1, from coordinate 80,646 downwards.
CGGAGATGCTGGAGACGCTGAGCCAGGCGTCCTTCGCGGCCTATCGCGAGCTGGTCTACGACACGCCGGGGTTCGAGGACTTCTTCTGGGGCGTGACCCCCATCGCCGAGATCGTCGGCCTGAACATCGGCAGCCGGCCGGCGTCGCGCACGGCCAGTCGGCGGATCGAGGACCTGCGGGCGATCCCGTGGGTGTTCTCGTGGTCGCAGGCGCGCTTCATGCTGCCGGCCTGGTACGGGTTCGCCGGCGGGGCGGCAAAGGCGGGGCTGTCGGCGGACGACCTGCGCGCGCTGGCGGACGACAACCTGTTCGCCTCGATGATCTCCAACATGGAGGTGGCGCTGGCGCAGTCGGACATGGGCATCGCGGCCAAGTACGCGGCCCTGCATCCGGGGGCGGCGGGCAAGGCGATCTTCGGCCGGATCCGCGAGGAGCATGCCGCGGCGTGCGCCCTGGTGCTGGCGATCCGGGGCGGTCGCAGCCTGTTGGACAACCATCCCCAGATGGCCGAGTCGGTGGCGCTGGCGGCCGAGGTCGTTGACCCGCTGAACCATCTGCAGCTCGAGCTGCTGGCCCGGCGGCGGGCGGGGGACGAGGACCCGCAGCTGAAGCTGGCCATCCAGCTGACGGTGGCGGGCGTCGCGTCCGGTCTGAGAAACACCGGCTGATCGCCATATCCGCGCCGCGATGCTAGGCGAACGAGCGCCATGCGAACGCTTGCCCTTGCCCTGTTGCTGACCTTGCCGGCCGTCGCCGCTCACGCCGACCCGGTGCAGGAGGCGCGGTCTGCGACATCCGCCTGCCTGGCGGCGGTGATCGATGGGGCGCCTGTCGAGGATATCGACGGCGACGACGTGGTCATCCGGCGAGGCAAGGACCCGGTGAGCTGCACCGTGCGCGTCAACGGTGGTCAGCCGGTGGTGGTGCAGGACGCCGTTCAAGCGGCGATCAAGCGGCGCGCCGAACTGTTCACCCCGGCTAAGACGCGCTGGGAGGCCGGCGATTGGGCGTTCCGCGAGACCTTCTGCAACATCCCCGGTCGACGGTCGCTGGCGGTGTTCGTGAGCACCAATAAGCCGGGCGTGCTGCCGGTGCTGACGGCGACGGTGTTCGAGGTCCCCATGCGCGACGAGCGCTGCGACCGCGACCTGGGCCCGCAGACCGTGGCCGCCGCAGGGGCGCCGGAGCCGACGGCGACCCCGCCCAAGTCGGACATCGTCGAACTGACCCCGCCGCCGCCGAAGCCGAAAAAGAAGAGCTGGCGCGACCGGATTCCGGACTTCGGCCTCGGCAAGCCGGACTGATCCGCCGTCGCCCCGAGACGCTGCGCACGGGTTGATACACGTCTCGCGGGAAGCGTTCGCGGCGCGCGCGAATTCTCCGCAAATTTGGGCGGGGGCGAAGCAACGAATCCGGCTTGTTGCGCTGCGGCAAAGTCTACACGGTTAAACGCAGGTGTAGATTTCGGGGTTCATGTAATGCGTTACGCGAATTTGTTGGTGGTCGGGGCTCTTTCTTTGTCGGCGCTGGCGGCGCCGGCGTCGGCGGAGGTGATGACGCTCAAGTTCAGCGGGTCGATCAGCAGCGGAGAGGATACGACAGGCGTGTTCGGGCTGGCTGGCCAGTCCGCTGTCGGACAGTCGTTCCTGGCGAAGATCACCTTCGAAACCAACAACGGAACGCTGAACGAGCAGGACGCCGACAGCTACGGCTTCAGCAACCTCAAGGGCGTCTACAGCAACAGCACTCTCGTCACCGACGTGACGATGACCATCAACGGGGTGACCAAGAGCTTTGCGCCCAACTGGGATGGCAGCATCGGGCAAAGCATCAACAAGAACTCGGGCGCCATAAGCGAGGGCCTGTTCGCCAGAGCGTACAGCAACCAGGCTTATTTCACCGGGGACATCTATCACACCAACCTGACGGACAAGTCGATCTCGGCTTTCTCATCGTACATGGCTGAGCCTGGAACCGTCGCCAGCTACAAGAACGCCTTTCAGTCAAAGGCGCTGACGATCCTCGACTACAACTTCACCCGCGAAGTCTACAACGGCTCGATAGTTGACGGCGTGGCGTTCGACTCCTTCTACGAACATGCCAGGTTCGGTCTGCTCGTGGGCGGTGTGTCGGCCGCGCCGGAGCCCGGGACTTGGGCGATGCTGCTGCTGGGCTTCGGCGGGATCGGTGCGAGCTTGCGCGCGGGCCGTCGCAGGGCGATCGCCCCTGCGGCCTAGGCCTGGGCAAGACGGACTGACCGCGGGTCAGTCCAGCTTGGGCCCGTCGCCGGCGCGAACCGCCTCGGGCCGCACATGATCGATCATCGCGCGCAGCACGAGGCCGGGCTGTTCGACCATCGGCAGGTGCGCGGAGTCCTCGAACCAGTAGACGCCCTTTCGCGGGGCTTTCAGCTTGGCCATCCAGTCGGCGGTGATCGACGAAGGTGTCGTGTAGTCCCCGCGGCCCAGCATCATGTAGATCGGAACCTTGGCCTCACGGACCTCGGCCATGCTGATGCCCGCCAGCATCGGGAACATCACGCCGATGGTCAGGTCGCTGCCCTTGCCGATGTCCACCCGCTGGGCGTCGGTATAGTCGGGCGAGATCCGGCGTGAGCGGAAGTAGAAGTTGGCGTCGGGGCGGTGCATGGCCAGGGCGCCGTACTGCACCGACCAGGTCCGCTGGACCGTCATCTTCGCAACATCGAGCGGGCCGTCGCCGGGGTAAGGGGCGATGGCCTCCAGCTCGGCGATGGCCTTGGCGTCGCCGCGGCGGCGGGCCTCGGCCAGGGTCCAGTCATAGCCGACGCGTTCGTTGGCGCGGAAGTCGATGACCTGGCCGGTCCCCACATAGGCGTGGAGCAGGTCGGGCCGCGCCAAGGCCACCTTGAGCCCCACCACCGAACCCCAACTGTGGCCCATGACGATGACCTTGCGCTTCCCGTAGCGGGCCTTGAGCTGCTCGATCAGGGCGATCGCGTCGGCGACATAGGTGTCGGGGTTGAGCGTCGCCTTCAGCGCCTCCGGGTCGTTCAGCGCGTAGGACCGGCCGGACCCGCGCTGGTCCCACTGGACCATGGTGAAGACGTCTTCCCAGGGCCGTTGCCAGGACCAGGCGCTGGGCATCTCGGGGGCAGCCGGACCGCCGTGGATCCAGAGTAGGATCGGGTTGTTGCGGTCCGCGCCCCGGACGCTGATCACCTGTTTCGTACCGTTGAGCTCGACCTCGAGCACCTCCTGCACGGCGCGCGGCGTCACCAGCTTCTGCTGCGCGGCGACCACGCTGCGGCCGGGGGCGTAGGGATCAGCCGCGTCCGCGGGCGCGGCCGCGACCGCGGCCGCCAGGATCAGGGGGGCTAGGGCCATGCGGCGCGCACTCCACACGAGGACGAGGTGCAGACTTGCGGTGCGTCGCTCCGATCGTCCAGCCCGGAGCCGGATCTGCGCCTAGGCGTTGCGCGCCATCAGCCCGCCGTCGACCGGGATGGTGGTCCCGGTGATGTAGGAGGCGGCGGGCAGGCAGAGGCTGAGCGTCATGTGCGCGACCTCTTCCGGGCGGCCGTAGCGGCGCAGCGCGGTGCGGCGGCGGGCGTAGGTCTGTTTGTCGTCGTCGGGGACGTTCTCGGTCATGCCGGTGAGGATGGGCCCCGGGCAGATGCAGTTGACGGTGATCCCCTCGGGACCGAGTTCGACCGCCAGCGCGCGGGTCAGGCCGGTGACGGCCGACTTGGCGGCGGCGTAGGGGCTGTCGCGGCTGGTGGCGCCCAGGGCCTCGGTGGAGGCGATGTTGACGATCCGGGGCGAGGCCGACTTTCGCAGGTGGGGCAGGGCGGCGCGGATCAGGCGCTGCTGGGCGGTGACCAGGATGCCGAAGGCGCGGGTCCAGACGGCGTCGTAGGGCTCGGCGTCGATGGGGCAGAAGGCGGAGATGCCGGCGTTGTTGACCAGGGCGTCCAAGCCGCCGAAGCGGGCGGCGACCGCGGCGACGACGGTCTTGATCGCCTCCGGGTCGGCCACGTCCAGGGCCCAGGCCTCGGCGCTGTAGCCGCGGTGGACCAGGTCGTCGGCGACCTCGCGGACACTGTCCTCGGCGATATCGGTGCAGGCGACATGGGCGCCCTCGGCCGCGAAGACCTCGGCGGTGGCGCGGCCCATGCCGCTGGCGGCCCCGGTGACGAGCACGGTGAGGCCCGCGACGGATCGGCTGTTGGCGGTCATGTCTATCGTCCCTGGAACGTGGGTTCGCGCTTTTCGAGGAAGCTGGCGACCCCCTCCTTGTGGTCTTCGGTCTGCATCAGCAGGCGGATCTTCTCGATGGCCCAGGCGCCGATCTCGCGCGGGTCGCCATAGGCGTAGCGGGTGAGGCCGGCCTTGAGATGGCGCACGGCCAACGGCGGATTGGCGGCGATCCGGGCGGCCAACGCGCGGGCCTGGGGCATCAGGTCGTCGTGGGTGGTCACCTGGGTGACGAGGCCGATGCGGAGCGCCTCGGCCGCGTCGAACACATCCCCGGTGAACAGCAGCTCGGCCGCCTTGGCGGGGCCGACGATGGCGGGCAGGCGGTAGAAGCCGCCGACGTCGCAGACCAGGCCGCGCTTGACGAACAGCTCGCCGAACTTGGCCTTCTCGGAGGCGATGCGGATGTCGGCGAAGAGGGCCAGCTCCATGCCCCAGCCGACGGCGGCGCCGTTGATGGCGGCGATCACCGGCTTGTCGCACTCGAGCGCGGCGATGGCGGCGGGCGTGGCCTGGTAGGTCACGGGCAGCGACCGCTTCGCGACGGGCTTGGGGCCGGCCATGATCTCGCCGACGTCGTCGCCGGAGCAGAAGGCGGGATCCGAGCCGGTGACGATGACGCACCGCACCTCGTCGTCGGCGCCGGCCAGGCGCATCGCCTGCTCCAGCTCGTCGTAGGCCTGGTAGTTCAGGGCGTTGCGGCGGGCTGGACGATCCAGCCGCACGGTGGCGACGTGGCCGTCCAACGTGCAGCGGACATGCTCGAACCCGGCGCTCTTCTCGGTCAGCGAGACCATCGGCGCTCCTCCCTTTTCTTTATGCTGGCACGCCCAGGAAAGCGGTCAACGGTGACGCACGGTCAGACTTGCCAGGGCCGAAAGGCAGGGGAACATGCGCGCAAAGACGAGGGGACGCGCATGCCGGAATTCCGCACCATCGACACCGGGCGGGCCAAGCTGAGGGCCGCGGTGGAGGGCGAGGGACCGCTGGTCATCATGGTCCACGGCTTCCCGGAGAGCTGGTACTCCTGGCGCCATCAGATCGGGCCGGTGGCCCAGGCCGGCTATCAGGTCGCGGCGCTGGACGTGCGCGGCTACGGCGGCTCGGACAAGCCCAAGGACGTCGCGGCCTATTCGATGGAGGAGCTGACCGGCGACGTGGCCGGGGTCGCCGAGGCGCTGGCGCCGGGCGGCAAGGCGATCCTGATCGGCCACGACTGGGGCGCGCCGATCGTGTGGAACACGGCGTTGACCCGGCCGGACGTGATCTCGGCGGTCGCGGGGCTGTCGGTGCCGTTCACCGGCGTGCCGCACCGGCCGTTCACCGAGATCTTCACCGAGCTGTTCACCAGCAAGGGCCACTTCTTCTACCAGGCCTGGTTCCAGGACGTGGGGCCGCCGGAGGCGGAGGCCGAGGCGGATGTCCGCGACTTCCTGCGCAAGTTCTACTTCGGCATCGCCGGCGAGGCGCCGGACGGCTCCTGGCCGCAGAAGAAGCACGGGGCCAGCATGCTGGAGGGCATGGTCGACCCCGAGGTGTTCCCCGCGTGGCTGACCGACGCGGACCTCGATTACTACGTGGCGGAGTTCGAGGGCTCGGGCTTCTTCGGGCCGATCAGCCGGTATCGGAACCATGAGCGCGACTTCGAATGGCTGCAGGCCTTCAAGGACCGCAAGATCGAGCAGCCCAGCCTGCTGATCGGCGGCGACCGCGATCCGGCGTTCAACGGCTTCGGCCGCATCCCCGACCCGGCGGCGCTGATGCGGATGCACGTCACCGACCTGCGCGGGGCGCACGTGCTGCCGGGCGTCGGACACTGGACCCAGCAGGAACAGCCCGCCGAGGTCACCGCCCTGCTGCTCGACTGGCTGAAGGGGCTCTGAGCATGGCCGATCTGGAACTGCGCCAAGAGGGCGACGTCGTCTGGGCGACGATGAACCGGCCGGACCGGCTGAATGCGCTGAGCCGCAACCTGGTGACGGAGCTCCGGGAATTCTTCGTCGGACTGTACTGGCGGCGCGACGTGCGGGTGGTGGTGCTGCAGGGCGCGGGAAAGGCGTTCTGCGCGGGCCTCGACCTCAAGGAGCGGGGCGATCCGCAGGAGCAGCGGTCGATCGGCGCGGGCCTGACCCGCCAGCGCGAGATCAGCGAGATCGTCATCGCCATGCGCCGCTGTCCGCAGCCGATCATCGCCTGCGTGAACGGGGCCGCGGCCGGGGGCGGGTTCGCCCTGGCCCTGGCGTCGGACGTGCGGCTGGCGACACCGGACGTGCGGATGAACGCCGCCTTCATCCGCATCGGCCTGTCGGCCTGCGACATCGGGGTCAGCTACTTCCTGCCCCGGATGGTGGGATCGTCGGTGGCGGCGGAATACATGCTGACCGGGCGCTTCATCACCGCCGAGCGGGCCTATCAGCTAGGGCTGGTGAGCCGGGTGGTGGAGCCCGAGCAGATGCAGGCCGAGGCGCAGGGCTTCGTCGACGACATGCTGCACGCCACGCCGCTGGGCCTGCGCCTGACCAAGGAGGCGTTGAACCATGCCATCGACGCCCAGGGACTGGAGGCGGCCATCGCGATGGAGGACCGTAACCAGATCCTGGCCAGCTCGGACGGGGACTTCCAGGAGGGCGTCGCGGCGTTCCTGCAGAAGCGGAAACCGAACTACGTCCGGCGGGACGGGTGACCATGATCGCGCTTTGGCACTGTCCGGATGCGCGGTCGTTCCGGCCGTTGTGGGCGCTGGAGGAGCTGGGGCTGCCCTACGAGCTGCACCTGCTGCCGTTCCCGCCGCGGGTGCGGGAGCCGGCGTATCTGGAGATCAATCCGCTGGGGACCATCCCCGCCATGAAGGACGGCGACACCTTCATGACCGAGAGCGCGGGGATCGTGCAGTACCTGGTCACCCGCTATGGCCCGAGCGACCTGGCGGTGGCGTCGGACGATCCGGCCTATGGCGCGTGGGTCAACTGCCTGCACTTCGGCGAGGCGACGCTGACGTTCCCGCAGACCCTGGTGCTGCGGTACCGCCAGTTCGAGCCGGGTAAGGCGGAGGTGGTGGCGGACGACTACGCCAAGTGGTTCCTGAGCCGCCTGCGGCACGTGGACCGCGCGCTGGCGCAGGGCGACTGGCTGTGCGCCGGACGGTTCACAGCGGCCGATATTTCCGTGGGTTACGCGCTGTTGCTGGCCCACCAGCTGAAGCTGGACGCGACGTTCTCGCCGGCCATCAAGGCGTATTGGCAGCGGCTGAAGACCCGCCCCGCATTCCTGGCCGCCAAGGCCGCCCAGAAGATGGATCTGTCCGAGGCCCTGTCGTCATGATCACGCTCTACGACCACCCGTTCTCGCCCTACGCCCAGAAGGTCAAGATCTCGCTGAAGGAGAAGGGCCTGGCCTATCAGGCGCCCATGCCGGGCGGGCTTGGGGCAGGCGGCGCCCAGGGGGCGTTCGTCGAGGCCAGCCCGCGCGCCGAGGTGCCGGCGCTGGTGGACGGCGACGTGGCGATCTTCGATTCCACCATCATCCTGGAGTACCTGGATGACGCCTATCCCGACCCGCCGATGCGGCCGGCGTCGGCGGCGGAGCGTGCGCGGGTGCGGATGCTGGAAGAGGTGATGGACACCCACTTCGAGGCGATCAACTGGGGGCTCTCGGAGATCCGCTGGTTCCGGCGGGCCGAAGGCGCCGCGGCCGACGCCCTGTTCGCCGCCGCCAAGTCACAGACCGAGGGCTTCTTCGCGTGGCTGGAAAATCAGCTTGGCGAGCGGGAGTGGTTCAACGGCGAAAGCTTCGGCTGGGGCGACCTGTCGGTGGTTCCGTACGTCAACGGTTCGGTGGGCCACGGGCATCCGCCGGCCGAGGGCACGAAGCTGGCCGCCTGGCTGGCGCGGGCCAACGCCCGGCCCTCGGTGGCCGCCTGCGTCGCCGACATCGCCGCGCTGAATTCGGCCGGCGCCTCGATGACCAATGTGGCGGAACTGGTGGAGCAGGGGCTGTTCAAGCGGGAGTACCGCGATCACCGCCTGGAGTGGATGATCAAGTCGGGCGGGGTGGACGTGGTGCTGAAGGGACTGGAGCGGGACAACATCCGCTTCGCCCCGGCGTTCGGCTGAGGGCCGGCGGGAACCTTCCGCCACGGTGGAGGTTACGGCCCGCATGTCCATTCTCATCCTCATCCTCGTCGTCGTCATCCTCCTGGCCCTGGCCCTCTACGCCGTCCAGAAGATGCCCATCCCGTCACCGTTCAACTGGATCATCCAGGTCGTTCTGGTCGTCATCGCCATCCTCGTGATCGGTCAGCGCGCCGGGCTGTTCTAGCGGCTTGCCAAGGCCGCGGATTTGCCGGATGCACGTCGCGAAGTCTGTGACGTGGGGCGTCGATGAAGCGGTTTCTGGTTCTGTTGGGCGCGGGTTTGGCCGCGCTGGTGATGTCGTCGTCGGCGCTCGCCGACCCCGTCAAACAGACCAAGGCCCCCTGGAAGGATGCGTTCCGGCAGCTCGAGGGCGAAGAGTGGCCCTCGCCCAGCGACTATCGCACCGCCAGCGGCGCGCCCGGCCATCGCTACTGGCAACAGAAGGTCGACTATCGCATCCAGGCCCGCCTGGATGAGCCGACCAAGACCGTCACCGCCAAGGCGACGATCAGCTACAAGAACAACTCGCCGGACAAGCTGACCTACCTCTGGCTGCTGCTGGACCAGAACATCTTCCGCCGCGACAGCATCGCCGAGCGGAGCGCCACCGTCGGCGGGGCCGACGAGATCAGCCTGGACGCCCTGCGGCGTGTGCAGATGTTCAAGGACTGGGAGGGCGGCTTCAAGCTGACCGCGGTCCAGGACACGCAGGGCCGCGCCATCCCCCACACGGTGGTGGACAGCCTGATGCGGCTGGACCTGCCCCAGCCGCTGGCGGCGGGGGCTGAGACGACGTTCGTGATCTCGTGGTCCTACAAGCTGGTGGAGACCAAGGTCGCCGGCAGCCGCGACGGCTTCGAGTGCTTCACCAAGCCGGACGAGGACGGCAACTGCCTGTTCCTGGGCGCCCAGTGGTTCCCGCGGCTGGCCCGCTACACCGACTATGAAGGCTGGCACAACAAGGCTTTCCTGGGCGGCGGCGAGTTCACCCTGGAGTTCGGCGACTACGACGTCGCCCTGACCGTGCCGAACGACCACGTGGTGGCGGCCAGCGGCGAGCTAACCAACGCCGGCGCGGTGCTGACCGCCGCCCAGCGCCAGCGCCTGGAGCAAGCCCGGACGGCCAAGAGCCCGGTCTATGTGGTGACGCCGCCCGAGGCCCTGGCGGCCGAGAAGGGCAAGCCCACGGGCGAGAAGACCTGGGTCTTCCGCGCCAACAACGTGCGCGATTTCGCCTGGGCCTCGAGCCGGAAGTTCGTGTGGGACGCCATGGGCGTGCGCCAGGACAACCCCGCCCAGCCGCTGGTCATGGCGATGAGCTTCTACCCCAAGGAGGCGCGGCCGCTCTGGGACGCCTGGTCGACCAAGGCGATCGCCCACACCCTCAACACCTACAACGACTTCGCCTTCCCCTATCCCTATCCGACGGCGCAGTCGGTCAACGGCATCGACGGGGGGATGGAGTACCCGATGATCACCTTCAACGGGCCGCGCCCGACGAAGGACAAGAAGACCGGCGACCTGACCTATACCGAGCGCACCAAGGCGGGCCTGATCGGGGTGATCATCCACGAGATCGGCCACACCTATTTCCCGATGATCGTGAACTCCGACGAGCGCCAGTGGACCTGGATGGACGAGGGGCTGAACAGCTTCCTGCAGTTCCAGGCCGAGAAGCGCTGGTCGAAGGACTTCCCCAGCCGCCGGGGCGAGCCGCGGGACGTGGTCGAGTACATGGTCAGCCAGAACCAGGTTCCGGTGATGACGCAATCGGACTCGCTGCTGCAGTTCGGTTCGAACAGCTATCACAAGCCCGCGGTGGCCCTGGTGATCCTGCGCGAGACGGTGCTGGGGCGCGACCTGTTCGACAAGGCGTTCAAGGATTACGCCACCCGCTGGCGGTTCAAGGGGCCGACCCCGTACGACTTCTTCCGGACCATGGAGGAGAGCAGTGGCGTGGACCTGGACTGGTTCTGGCGCGGCTGGTTCTACTCGACCGACCACGTGGACATCGCGCTGGACGGTGTGACCGCCGGGGTTCTGGAACCGGCCGACCCCGAAGCCGCCGCCAAGCTGCGCCGGGACCGGGTCGCGGCCGAGCCGGAGAGCCTGACGGTGGCCCGTAACAAGGCCCCGACGGTGGACGCGCGCGACCCGGCCGTCCGCGACTACTACGACAGCATCAACCGCAACGACGCGACCGCCGCCCAGCGCAGGAAGGCCAAGGAGGCGGACGAGGCGCTGATGCCGGCCGAGCGGGTGGCGCGGAACCAGACCGACACCTTCTACCGCTTCAAGTTCCGCAATGTCGGCGGGCTGGTCATGCCGGTGATCGTGAAGATGGACTTCACCGACGGGTCCACTGAGACCGTGCGCATTCCTGTGGAGATCTGGCGTCGCAACAGCGAGCAGGTCACCTGGCAGTACGTGACGTCCAAGACCCTGAAGCGCGCCGAGCTGGATCCCCTGTGGGAGACGGCCGACGCGGACCGCGACAACAACCTGTTCGAAGGCGCCGGAACCCGGAAGGTGCTGAAGGTGTCGCCCGGTCGGTCGGACGACGACAACAAGATGAAGGACAACGACCTGCGGGTGACGCCGGACAGCATGACGCCCGTGCCGGCCAGCGCGAAGCCGAAGCCGGCGGACGCCAAGCCGTGAGGCGATGGCTGGGAGCGGCGGTCGCCGCCGTGCTGATGGCGGCGCCGGGCGCGGCCCTGGCCCATCGGGGCCATGCGTCGCTGACGGTGGTCGAGATCGAGGCCGCGACGGGCGTCGTGACCATCACCCATCGGCTCGCCGCCCACGACGTGGAGCCGGCGCTGGGCCAGATCGCCCCGGACGCCCAGCGGAGCCTGGACGATCCCGATGCCTTGCGGGCGCTGGAGGCCTATGCGGGCCGGGTGTTCCAGCTCTGGGACGCGGACGGCAAGCCCGTCACCCTGACCCATACGCGGACCGACCTGCGCGGCGACGACATCGAGCTGGTCTATGCGGCGAAGCTGACCGCCGGGACCAAGGCTGTCACCGTGGATTCCGGCCTGATGGAGAGCATGTTCGCCGACCAGGAGAACCAGGTGAACGTGCGTCGCAACAAGGTGACGCGGACGGCGCTGTTCCGTCCAGGCGACGAACCCCAGCGGATCGCCTTCGACTGAGGCTCACGCCGCGACGGCGGTGTCGACGGCCTCAAGTCACGTGCTGGCGCGGAGGGCATGACGCCCCGGGGGTCGGGGAGCACGGGCTGCGATCCAGGATGAAGGCCGCCATTCTTGCGCGTCCTTGACGTGGCGTCCCCGTTGCAGAGGCGGACGGCAGGCGTAGGTTCGGGGCCAACAACGAAAAACCGGGAGGACCGGCATGAGCCCCGCCGACGATCTGGGCGTCGCCGCCGCTGCGGCGCCGCCACCGTTCAAGCCCCTGCCACAGAAGGCGCCGGACCTGTCGGTGGAGCGTAGGCCGGACGGGACCTACTATGTGCGCTCCAACCATCCGCCGGCCGAGGGGCCGCGCTCGATCGCCCACCTGCTCGCCGAGAAGGCCGCGGCTCATCCGGACCGACCCTACATCCTGCAACACGCGCCCGGCCATGGGCCCTGGGGCGGGGTCAGCTACGGCGAGGCCAAGCGGGCGGCGGACGGGATCGCCCAGTGGCTTCTGGATCAGGGTCTGACCGGCGCGGACAGCGTCATGGTGCTGTCGGCGAATTCGGTGGAGCACGCCCTGGTGATGCTGGGGTGCTACACGGCCGCCGTCCCGGTGGCGCCGATCAGCCCGGCGTACAGCCTGATCTCCACCGACCACGCCAAGCTGAAGCACTGCTTCGCGACGGTGAGGCCGCGGGTGGTGTTCGCGCAGAACAGCGAGATGTTCGCCCGCGCCTTCGAGACCCTGCGGGCGCTGGACCCGAGCCTGCGGTTCGTGACCGTCGACGGCGGCAATGGAACGACGGCCTTGTCGGCGCTGACCGCGACCACGCCCACCGCGGCGGTCGAGGCGGCGCGGGAGAGCCTGACCCACGACACCGTCGCCAAGTATCTGTTCACCTCCGGCTCGACGGGCCTGCCCAAGGGCGTGCGGCAGACGCATGGGATGTTCGCGGGCGTGATCGCCGGGACCGAGGGGCTGCGGGACGAGCCGGCCGACCCGGACGTCGTGCCCCAGGCGCTGGAGTGGATGCCCTGGAGCCATATCTCGGCGGGCAACATCAGCTTCAACGGGGCGATGTGGGCGGGGGCCACCCTGCATCTCGACGAGGGCAAACCGATCCCCGGCCAGTTCGAGACCACGATCAAGAACCTGACCGAGATCTCGCCGATGTCGTTCGGCTCGGCGCCGGTGGCCTTCGGCATGCTGGCCGAGGCGATGGAGCGCGATCCGGCGCTGCGGAAGAGCTTCTTCAAGAACCTGCGCAGCATGGGTTACGGCGGCGCGACCCTCTCGACCGACGTGTCCGAACGGCTGCAGGCGCTGGCCGTGGCCGAGACGGGCTTCCGCGTGCCGCTTACGACCATGTACGGGGCGACCGAAACCCAGGGGATCACGGTGGTCCACTGGATCACGGAGCGGGTGGGGCTGATCGGCCTGCCGTTGCCGGGGATCACGCTCAAGCTGGTTCCGAACGGCTCAAAGCTGGAGGTCCGGGTCAAGGGACCGACGGTGACGACCGGCTACCACAACGATCCCGAGAAGACCGCGGCCGCCTTCGACGAGGAGGGGTTCTACAAGCTGGGCGACGCCTGCCGGTTCCTGGACCCCGAGCAGCCCGAGCTGGGGCTGGTGTTCGACGGACGGGTGACCGAGGACTTCAAGCTGGACAGCGGGACCTGGGTCTCGGTGGGCACGCTGCGGCCGGACGTAGTGGCCGCCTGCAGCCCCTATGCGTTCGACATGGTGATCGCCGGGCAGGACAAGCCGTTCGCCAGTGCGCTGATCTGGCCATCCCCGGCGGCGCTGCCGACCCTGGGGGATAATCCGATCGCGGCGCTGAAGGACGTGCTGAAGGCGAAGATCGCGGCGTTCAACGCCACGGCGGGCGGGTCGTCGCGCCGGATCGGACGGTTCGTGGTGATGCTGGAGCCGCCGTCGATCGACGCGGGTGAGATCACCGACAAGGGCTATGTGAACCAGCGCGCGACGCTGGAGCGGCGGCACGCCCTGGTCGAGGCGCTGTATGCGAACCCGCCCAGCGCCGACGTGGTGGAGGTCTAGATGTCCGACGAAATCATCCTGCACCACTACGACACCTCGCCCTTCTCCGAGAAGGTGCGGCTGATGTTCGGGATCAAGGGGCTGACCTGGCGCTCGGTGATCCAGCCGGTGATCATGCCGAAGCCGGATCTGATCCCGCTCACCGGGGGCTACCGGCGTATCCCGGTGATGCAGATCGGGGCCGACATCTATTGCGACAGCCAGGTGATCCTGGCCGAGATCGAGCGCCGGCATCCGACGCCGAAGGTGGTGACCGGGGCTGACTGGGCGGTGAACCTGTGGGCCGATCGGCTCTGGTTCCAGGCGACCGTGGCGGTGGTCTTCTCGGAGATGGGCGACCGGGTCCCGAAGGAATTCATCGCCGACCGCGAGAAGCTTTCGGGCCGACCCTTCGATGTCGGGGCCATGAAGGCGGCCGCGCCGTTCATGCGGGCCCAGTGGCGGGCCTATGCCGGCTGGATCGAGGAGGGGCTCGCGGCCGATTTCCTGGGCGGGGCGACCCCGTCGCTGGCGGACGTGGCGGCCTGGATGAATGTCTGGTGGCTTAGCGCCTCGGCGCCGGCGATCGCCGACGACCTGCTGGCGGGACTGCCGCGGACCCAGGCCTGGCGCGACCGCCTGCGCGCCATCGGTCATGGCGACCGCCGGGAGATGGCGCCGTCCGAGGCGGTACAGATCGCCACCAGCACCGCGCCGGCCGACGAGGGTCAATGCGCCGCGGGCGATCCCTCGGGCCTGAAGAAGGGCGACGCCGTGGTGGTTCAGGCCGACGACTATGGCCGCGACCCTGTCGAGGGGGTCCTGATCAACCTGAGCAACGACCGCGTGACGGTGGCCCGCGAGTGCGGCGAACTGGACGTGGTGCATGTGCATTTCCCGCGCGCGGGCTATGTGATTTCGCGCCGGTAGGAGGAGACGACGATGAACGACCGCGTGACCGTGGATATCCAGGATGGCGTCGCCGACGTGCGCCTGGTCCGCACCGACAAGATGAACGCCCTGGACAACGCCATGTTCGAGGCCCTGATCCAGACCGGCGAGCGTCTGAAGGGCGAGGCCGGGGTGCGGGCCGTGGTGCTGTCCGGCGAGGGGCGGGCGTTCTGCGCCGGGCTCGACATGGGCAACTTCCAGCAGATGGCCTCGGGCGAGCGTCAGGGCGGGGCAGGGTCCGCCGGCGCGCTGGTGACGCCGAAGCGGACGCCGGGCGGTTCGAACCGGGCGCAGCACGCGGTGATGGTCTGGCGGGAGATTCCGGTGCCGGTGATCGCGGCGGTGCACGGGGTGGCGTTCGGCGGCGGGTTCCAGCTGGCCCTGGCGCCCGACATGCGGTTCGTGGCCCACGACACCAAGATGTCGGTGATGGAGATCAAGTGGGGCCTGGTGCCCGACATGGCCGGGATGGTGCTGCTGCGCGGCCTGGTGCGGGACGACGTGGCGCGGGACCTGACGTTCTCCGGCCGGGTGTTCAACGGCGAAGAGGCCCTGGCGATGGGCATCGCGACGCGGGTGTCGGAACATCCGCTGGCCGAGGCGCTGGCGTTCGCCCGCGACGTCGCGGGTCGCAACCCTCACGCCATTCGCGCCGCCAAGCGGCTGCTGAACCTTGCGATGCATGCCGACCAGCATGAGATTCTGCTGGAGGAAAGCCGCGAGCAGACCGATCTGATCGGGTCGCCCAATCAGGTCGAGGCGGTGATGGCCAATATGCAGAAGCGGGCGCCGAACTTCACCGAGGCCGAGGTCGAGACCCCGGCGCCGGTTCCGTTCGGCGCGGCTTAGAGGCTTAGTTCGAGGCCAGGGTCATGCCGGCGACGGCGGCCAGCGCGGGGTCGTTCGACTTCGCGACGGCGTCGGCGACGGCGGCCTTGTAGCAGGACGCGAACATTTCGCGCGGGAACGAGGCGCCGACGACAGCGCGGTTGCACACCTTCTTGGCGGCGGCGGCGATGTCGGCGTGCAGTTGCGGGGTGGTCTTGCCGGCGACGGCGACCTTCATCGACTGAGCGCTGGCGGGCGCGGCGACGAGCATGGCGGCGGCGGCGGCGACGGTCAGGATACGGATCATGGCATGTACTTCCGGGATCAGGGTTGAACCAACCCCTTTCCGGCGTTCCTCTCGACCCACGTGGAGACTGGCGCTCCCGCTATCTCGTCGGTCGATGCGCCATGATTCCGACATCCTTACGCTGACGCAAGCGTAAAGTTGCTGCGACGCAGCAAGAATGTTGCAGCGCAAAGAGATCAGTGATCACCCAGCCGAACACGCAGGCGCCCTGCGCCTGTTTCCTGGGCGCCGCGAGAGGCCGTCAGCCCCGGCCGATGAACGGCATCTGGGTGGCCATCACGGTCATGAACTGAACGTTCGCCGACAGGGGCAGGCCGGCCATGTAGATCACCGCGTCGGCCACCGCCTGGACGTCCATGACCGGCTCGACCTTCAGCGATCCGTCCGGCTGGGGTACGCCCTGGGCCATGGCGCGGGTCATGTCGGTGGCCGCGTTGCCGATGTCGATCTGGCCGCAGGCGATGTCGTAGGCCCGGCCGTCGAGCGCCGTCGACTTGGTCAGGCCGGTTATGGCGTGCTTGGTGGCGGTGTAGGCGATGGAGCGTGGCCGCGGCGCATGGGCCGAGATCGAGCCGTTGTTGATGATCCGGCCGCCGCGAGGGTCCTGGTTCTTCATCAGACGGAACGCGGCGCGGGTGCAGAGGAACGCGCCGGTGAGGTTGACGTCCACGACGCGGCGCCAGTGCGCGATCGAATGATCCTCGATTTCGGTGGGCGGGGCGCCCGTGCCAGCGTTGTTGAAGAGAAGGTCGAGACGGCCGAACCGGGCCTGCGTCGCCGCGAACAGCGCATCGACCGCGTCGGGATCGGCGACATCGGCGGGATGGACCAGGGTCTCGCCCCCGGCGCGGGCGGCTGTTTCCTCCAAGACATCGGGCCGGCGGCCGGCGAGTGTAACGCTCCACCCCGACCGAACGAGCGCCGAGGCCACCGCCCGCCCAATTCCGCTACCTGCTCCCGTAACGATAGCGACCTTGGCCATTGCGCTCTCCATCCTGCCTGATTAGCCCTCGCGGCCTCCGCCGCTCAGCCTTGACGAGTCACCATGCCCGATATGCCGCCTCCTCCGGCCACGGAAGTCGAGATCGTCATCGTCCACCCGCCACGGCTGGCGCCGCTGGGCGGCGAAGCGGCGTTCAGCGCGGTGCAGATCGGGCTGGAGGTGCTGCGCAACGATCCCCGGCTGGACGAGGCGCTGAAGACCACGCCGGGGGTCTCGCTGTTCCGGCGCACCGGGTCGGGCGCGGCCAATCCGACGACCCAGGGCCTGTCGCTGCGGGCCATCGCGCCGTCGGGGGCGGGCCGGGCGCTGGTGACCCTGGACGGCGCGCCGCAGAACGATCCGTTTGGCGGCTGGGTGATCTGGAGCGGCCTGCCGTCCGAGGGATTGGACGGCGCGACGGTGGTGCGCGGCGCGGGCGCCGGGCCCTATGGCGCGGGCGCGCTCACGGGGGTGGTGGCCCTGCAGGAGCGGGCGACGCCGGACGGGATTGCGGCGGCGGAGCTGTCCGCGGGGAGCCGGGGCAGCTATCGCGCGGCGCTGGCGGCCGGCGGGCCGGGCGTGCTGCTGACCGTGGCGGGCTCCCGGACCGAAGGCTATCACGCGGTGCGCGGGGCTCGGCAGGGTGCGGCCGACACCCGGCTGAAGCTGGACGACGGATCGGTGGCGCTGCGGCTGCAGCGGCAGCTGGGCGACGTGCAGGCGGCGGTGCGGGTCGCCGCCTTCCAGGTCAATCAAGAGGCGGGATTGCGCGGCGCGCGGTCGAACAGCACCGGGCAGTCGGCGACCGTCACCCTGGCGCAGCCGGCGGCCGAGGGTGTCGGCGGCTGGCGGCTGCAGGGCTGGGTGCGGCGCAGCGATCTGGAAAACAGCTCGGTGGCGGTGGCCGCCGGCCGGGCGACGACCACGCCGGCCAACGACCAGTACAGCACGCCGGCCACGGGCTATGGGCTCAACGCCGCCTGGCAGGTCGCCCAAGGGCCGGTGAACTGGGAAGTGGGCGCCGACGTGCGCCTGGCCGACGGGACCGAACACGAGCGGTTCCGGGTGGTGAACGGCGCCTTCACGCGCGACCGGGAGGCTGGCGGCAAGACGCTGGTCGCCGGGGCCTATGTCGAGGCGGTGCTGGACCAGGGGCCGTGGCTGGTCACCGGCGGGGTGCGGCTGGACCGCAGCCGGACCTATGACGCGGTCCGGGTCGAACGGGATATCGCGACGGGGGCGGTGACGCTGGACCAGGCCTCGCCCAACCGGTCGGACACGACGCCCACGGGGCGGATCGGCGTGCGCTATGCGGTGACGCCGGCGGTCTATGCGCGGGCCGCGGCCTATGCCGGCTTCCGGGCGCCGACGCTGAACGAACTGCACCGCCCGTTCCGAGTGGGCAACGACATTACCGAGGCCAACCCGACGCTGAAGCCCGAGACCCTGCAGGGGATCGAAGCCGGGCTGGGCGGGGAAGGCGAGACGGCCCGGTGGTCGGCGGGGGTGTTCTACAACCGCCTGAAGGACCCGATCACCAACGTGACCATCGGGATCGGGCCGGGGACCTTCCCCGTGGCGGGCTTCGTGCCGGCGGGCGGCGTGCTGCGGCAGCGTCAGAACGCGGGCGAGATCGAGGCCTGGGGCGTGGAAGCCGAGGCCTCCGGCGACGTGACCCCGGCGCTCAGCTGGCGCTCGGCCGTGGCCTACACCGACGCCGAGGTGCACGGCGGCCAGGCGGTTCCGCAGCTGACGGGCCTGCGCCCCGCGCAGACCCCGCGTTGGACGGTGACGGGCGGCGTAGACTATCGCCCGGCGGCCAAGCTGCGGCTGGCGGTCGATGCGCGCTACGAGAGCGCACGCTGGGAGGACGACCTGAACAGCCGGCGGCTGTCGGCGGGCGTGCAGGTGGATGCCCGCGCCGGCTGGATGTTCGCGGACAACGCCGAGGTGTTCGTCGCGGCGGACAACCTGCTCGACAAGGACCTGGAGGTCGGGGAAACGGCGGACGGCGTGGAGAGCTACGCCGCGCCGCGCACCCTGCGCATCGGGATCTCCTACCGCCGCTAGCGCCGCGCCTCGAGGAAGCGCAGCACCGATAGCTCGAAGGCGCGCTCCTCCTTGCCGGGCTTGAGGTCCAGCGTCCCGTCGGCATAGGCCTCGAGGATGGCGGGATGGATGTAGGCGCTGCGGGCGACGGCGGCGGTGTTGCCGAGGACGCCGGCGACCGCCTTGACGCAGGTGTTCACGTGGCGCTTGGCGCCGGTAAGGTCGCGGCACTCGGGCATGGTCAGGGCGCGGGCGGCGGTGACCGTGCCGGCCCAGGTGCGGAAGTCCTTGGCCGAGAAATCCTCGCCCAGGGCCTCGCGGATGTAGGCGTTGACGTCGGCGCTCTCGATCGCGTGCCGCTGGCCGTCGTCGTCCAGGTACTGGAACAGGCGCTGGCCGGGGATGTCCTGGCAGGCCTTGACCACGCGCGCGAGGCGGCGGTCCTCGAAGCCGGTGCAGTGGGTCTTGCCGCTTTTGCCCTTGAACTCGAAGACGGCCTTGCCGCCGCGGATGCTGGCGTGGCGGTCGCGCAGGGTGGTCAGGCCGAAGCTCTTGTTCTGCTTGGCGTACACCTCGTTGCCGACCCGGATCAGGGTCATCTCCATCACGCGGATCACGGCGGCCAGGACCTTGTCGCGCGGCAGGCCGCGGCGGGCCAGATCCGCCTCGACGCGCTTGCGAAGCCGGGGCAGCGCGCGGCCGAAGGCCAGGACGCGGTCGTACTTGCCCAGGCCGCGCTCGGCACTCCAGCGGGCGTGATAGCGGTACTGCTTGCGGCCCCGGACGTCGCGGCCGGTGGCCTGGATGTGGCCGTTGGCCGAGGGGCAGATCCAGACGTCGGTCCAGGCCGGCGGGATCGCCAGGGCGCGGATGCGGTCGAGGGTCTTTTCAGCGGTTACGGGCGCCCCGTCGGCGTCGATATAGTTGAAGCCCTGGCTCCGGGCGGGCTTGCGCCGTAGCCCCGGATCCTGGTCGCTGACATAGCGCAGCCCCTCTGGTACCGGCGCGCTGTTCATATCCTTGGGCATTGCTGGCCCTCCACCTGCCCGGCGGCAACGTGGTATGGCCACGCCGGTTCCTGCCCCAACCCCCGGAGTCCCGTGAACTATCGCCATGCTTTCCACGCCGGGAACTTCGCGGACCTCGTGAAACATGCAGCCCTGCTGCGGTTGCTGGCCGATCTGACGGCCAACGGGCCGCCGCTGACGGTGATCGACACCCATGCCGGGCGCGGCCTCTACGATCTGGCCGGGCCCGAAGCGCGGAAGTCGGGGGAGGCGGACGCCGGGATCGCGCGATTGATGGCGGCGGCGGATGCGCCCGCCGAATTCGCACCCTTGATCCAGGCGGTCGACGCGCTGAACGACGGCGGAGACCTGCGGCGCTATCCCGGTTCCCCCTGGTTGATCGCCGAGGCGCTTCGGCCGGCGGATCGCTACATCGCCTGTGAGCTGCGGCCGGACGAGCATGACGCGCTGCGCGTGGCGATGCGGGGGCGTCAGAACGTGCGGACCCTGAACACGGACGGCTACGACGCCGCTCTGGCCGAGTGTCCGCCGACCGGACGGGTGCTGGCGCTGATCGACCCGCCCTTCGAGAAGCCGGACGACTACGACCGCATCGTGGAGACGGTGTCGGGCCTGCGGCGGCGCAACCGTGACGCCCAGGCTCTTGTCTGGATGCCGATCAAGGACCTCGAAACCCTGGACAGCGTGCTCCGCGACCTGGAGGACGCGGTGCCGGCGCCGATGCTGGCGGCGGAAACGCGGATCCGGCCGCTGAGCGATCCGATGAGGATGAACGGCTGCGCCCTGGTGCTTGTGGGCGGGGCGGATCTGGGCGCGCCGCTTGCTGCGATCTGCGGCTGGGTCGCGCAAGCTTTGGGCGCCGGGGGCGGCGCGCGCATCTACGGGCTTTCGCCACAATAGTTTCGCAACTGCGAAGGTGGTGCAGGTGTTATGTTGCGGCGCACAATTCCGTGCCGCGAGGAGCACTTCCCATGGCGTCCTTCGACCTTCCTGATGTTCCGCGTCCCCGTGTGAGCCCGGCGTGGCTTGTGGGTGCGACGTCGCCGCTATGGCCCTACTTCGGCGCCATCGCCGCCGGTGGCGTGGCCTATTGGTGGATGACCCGCTGGACGCGTCCGGTGAACCTGGAGGCGATGATGGCGCCGGGCATCGCCCTGTCGACGCTCGCGCTGAATCCGGTCGCCGACGCGGCGGACGCGGTCACGCTGGCCGCGGACGAGACGCAGGCCGCGTCCGCCGAGACCTTGCTGGAGGATGCGCCGCTGGCGGGCATCGGCGAAGGCGCGCCCCTCGCCGGAATCGTCGAGGCCACGTCGCCCGAGCCGCCGGCAATGGTCGCCGCGCCGCCGGAACCGGTGATCGACGCGCCCGAGCCGATCACGATGGACGAACCCGCCGAGGCCGCGCCCAAGCCGCGCGCCAAGAAAGCACCGGGGCCGCCGGCTGACGCCTGACGTAGCGCTCGGAGGCCGCGGGCGCTAACAACGCCCCGTGCTGAAGCGAGCCTTCGATATCGTCGTCGCGGCCTGTGGGCTGGCCATCGGCTGGCCCGTCCTGCTGGCGTTGGCGGTCCTTGTGCGGCTGACCAGCCCGGGGCCGGCCATCCACTGGTCGCGACGGGTCGGGCGGGGCAATCGCGAATTCCGGATGCCGAAGTTCCGCTCCATGCGGACGGATACGCCGGATGTCGCGACCCATCTGCTGGCCGATCCCGGCCGGTGGGTCACGCCGGTGGGACGCGTCCTGCGCAAACTCAGCCTCGACGAGCTGCCCCAGCTGTGGAGCGTCCTGGTGGGCGACATGAGCCTGGTCGGGCCGAGGCCTGCGCTGTTCAATCAGGATGACCTGATCGCCCTGCGGACGGCGGCTGGGGTCGAGCGTTTGCGTCCCGGCGTCACCGGATGGGCCCAGGTCAACGGCCGTGACGAATTGCCGATCGCCGAGAAGGTGCGGCTTGATGCGGAGTATCTGGCGCGGGGGTCCCTGGCGTTCGATCTGGCGATCATCGTCGCCACGGTCCGGCAGGCGGTCACGGGGCGCGGCGTCAGTCACTAGGATATTTCAGGGATACAGACTCCGCCGCGGGGCGTTGGACCCTGGTGAGCGAGCCACAAGACCAAACGCCGACGCCGAAGATTCGTCGCTGGGCGCCCCCCACCTTCAAGCTGCCGACCGGTCGCGCCTGGCGTTGGACCGGCGGCGTCCTGCTGGGGCTGGGGGTCGCCGTCGCGATCCTGGTGGCCATCTGGAACTGGAACTGGTTCCGCGGGCCGCTGGAGCGGGTGGCCTCGGCGCGTCTGCATCGCGATGTGACCATCGCCGGCGACCTCAACGTGAACCTCTGGTCCTGGCGACCCAGCGCCACCATCGACGACATCGCCATCGCCAACCCGGCGTGGGCCGGCAAAGGCAAGATGGGAACCATCGAGCGGCTGACGGTCCGTGTGCGCCTGGTCCCGCTGCTCTGGGGGAAGGCCGACATCCGGGTTCTGGCGATCGACCGGCCGAACTTCGCCCTGGTCGCGGACACCCAGGGGCGAAAGAACTGGGACTTTTCCGACGGCCGGGACAAGACGCCCGCGAACTTGCCGCCCATCCAGCGCTTCGTGATCCGCGAGGGCAAGCTCAGCTATGTGGACAGCCAGCGCGCCATCCGGTTCCAGGGCACAATCAACGCGCGCGAGCGGCTGGGCGCGGACAACCGCGGCTTCGAGCTGACCGGCTTGGGGACGATCAACCGCGCGCCGTTCAAGGCGGAGGTGGTGGGCGGGCCGCTGTTGAACATCGAACGAAGCAAGCCCTATCCGTTCGACGTCGACCTGCGGGCCGGCGACACCTACATCACCGCCCGCGGGGCGGTGCCGAAGCCGTTCGACATGGGCCAGTTCTATATGAACGCCACGGCCCGCGGCCGGGATATGGCGCAGCTGTTTCCGCTGCTGGGCGTGGCTCTACCCAACACGCCGCCCTACAGCCTGCGGGGCCGGGTCTCGCGCGATAAGCTGCTGTGGAAGATCGACAACATCTCCGGGCGGGTCGGCGACAGCGACCTGTCTGGCGACGTGTCGGTGGATACGGCGCCCAAGCGGCCGATGCTGACGGCCACGCTGAGTTCGCAGAGCCTGGACTGGGATGACCTCGGGCCGCTGTTCGGGGCGCCGAAGACCGGCAAGGGGCTGACCCTGTCGCCGGAGCAGGCCGCGGTCGTCCGTACGATGGCGGCAAATCAGCGTCTGTTCCCCGACGCGCCGCTGGACGTCAGCCGGATCCGCGCGATGGACGCTGACGTGAGCTACAGCGCTCGCTCGGTCCGCGACACGCCGCTCAAGATCAACGCGGTGGCGGTCCGGGTTCGGTTGGACGACGGGATGCTGCGGGCCCAGCCTGTAAAAGTCGATCTGCCCCGCGGTGAAGTCTCCGGCTACGTAAACCTGGACGCGCGCGGGGCGACCCCGATCACCGAGCTGGATCTGCGGCTCACCAATTCCCGGATCGAGACGCTGATTCCTGTCGAGTTCCAGGGGGCGCCCGCCCTGACCGGTAGCCTCGTGGGTCGCGCTCAGTTGAAGGGCGCGGGCGACAGCGTCCACAAGGCCTTCGCCAGCGCTGATGGCCAGGTGACGGTGGTGGCCCCGAGCGGCGAGATCCGGAAGGCGTTCGCCGAGCTGGCTGGCGTGAACGTGATCAAGGGCCTGGGCCTGCTGGACAAGGCGGACACCACGCCGATCCGCTGCGCGGTGGCCAATTTCAGGACCCGCGGCGGCGTGATGCAGGCCGACAACATCATCTTCGACACCGGTCCGGTGTTGGTGACGGGGAAGGGCTCCATCAATCTTGCGACCGAGCGGATGAGCTTCGAAATGCGCGGGCGCGACAAGAAATTTCGTGTCGGCCGGGTCGTGCTGCCGGTGACGGTCAAGGGTCCGCTGATGGCGCCCAAGCTGGGCGTGTCGCCGGGATCGGCGGTCACGCAGGGCGGAGCCGCGGTGGCGCTGGGCGCGGTTCTGTCCCCGTTGGCGGCGATCTTGCCCTTTATCGACCCCGGACTCGCCAAGGACGCCAACTGCGGGACCCTGCTTGCCCAGGCGCAGGGGCAGGGGACGCCGGTGAACACCGCGCCGAAACCGTTGACGGCAAAGCGCTGACACCCTCAATCTCCGCCGACACAATGGACCAACGAAGGTGAACTGCATGGCGTCGATGATGAGCAAGGGTGTCGCCATGGCGGCGGCCCTCGGTATTGGCGCCCTGGTGGCGGCCGGCGGCGCGATGGCGCACGACGACAAGGTCCCCGCCAACGCTAGCGCGGCGACGAAGGCGGCCTACGCCCGTCACGCCAACTTCGAGAAGCTGGGCGCCAGCTTCAAGGGCCTGAACGATGAGCTGCGCAAGCCGTCGCCGGACAAGGCCGTCGTGGCGGCGAACGCCAAGACGATGAACACCCTGGTCACGGCCCTGCCGACCTGGTTCCCGCGTGGCAGCGGCGTGGAGGCCCGGCCGATGAGCGAGGCCAAGGCCACCATCTGGACCGACGCCGCGGGGTTCAGCGCCGCAGCCAACGCCTCGAAGGTCGAGGTGGCCAAGCTGAACGCGGCGGCGGCGGCCGGCGACCTGGATGCGGTCAAGGCCCAGGTTCGGCCCACGGGCGGCTCGTGCAAGGGCTGCCACGACAAGTACCGCCAGGAGAAGAAGGGCTAGATGGGCGAGCCTGCCGGCGGCGTCCGGGTCAAGCTGTGGGACGGTCCGGTCCGGATCGTCCACTGGCTGCTCGTCATCCTCATCGCCTTTTCGTGGTGGTCCTCCGAGGACCATCTGAACTGGCACCGATGGAGCGGCTACGCGATCATCGGCCTGGTGCTGTTCCGCATCTACTGGGGTTTCGCCGGCGGCGGCGCGGCCCGGTTCGCCAGTTTCGTGAAGGGACCCAAGGCGATCGCCGCCTATGCGGCCAAGATCGGACGGCGCGACGTGGCCACGACGCCGGGACACAATCCGCTGGGCGCGCTCAGCGTGCTGGCGCTGCTGGCCGTTTTGCTGGTGCAGGTGGGTACGGGGCTGTTCGTCGTCGATATCGACGCCTTCGAGGGCGGCCCGCTGTCGGACCGGGTCAGCTACGACACCGGCCGCGCCCTGGCGGAGATCCACGAACTGAGCTTCCGGGCGCTACAGGCCCTGGTGGTGCTGCACGTGGGTGCGGTGCTGTTCTACGCGGTCTGGAAGCGGACGAACCTGATCGGGCCGATGATCACAGGCTTGCGCACCTTGCCTGCCGATCCGGGGTTCAAGGGCGCGCCGTTTTGGCGGCTCGCGGCCGGGGTCGTTCTGGCCGCCGCTATCGCCTGGGCGTTGTCGAAGGGGCTCCGGTTCTAGACCCGAGCCCCTCGGACCGTTGCGTCAGCCGCGCTCGGCGGCGTCGCGCAGGCAGTTGAGCCAGGCGTCCTCGCGCAGCTTTTCGGCCGCCCGCAGCGTGGCTTCGGCGTCACGGACGCCGGCGTCGTGCTTGCGCCATTCCAGGACGGCGCCTTCACGAGCGTCACGGGCGGCTTCCAGCGAGGTGAAGCGGGCCAGCACGGCGCGGGTGGAGTAGTTCACCGGCGGGCCGACCGTCTCGCGGTCCGGATAGAAGCCAGTGATCGAGTCGGCGCTTTCGCTGTCGATGTGGAAAACGTCGGCCCAGCCCGCGTGGTGGCGCATCAGGGCCCAGGGTCGTTCGATCCGGTCGCTCACCGATAGTCTCCGTCGAAGTGTCCGATTCCGCCGGGGCGGTTGTCACATGCCCTTTAGCGCGACCGCTCGCCCCGTCCAACGGCGGGATGCCATTTTTGACTTCCATCGCCCGACGTAAGCGTGAGAAATCCGGACCATTCCATTCGATCCATTTCCAGTGAGCCTTTGATTTTGAGCCAGATCACGATCGGCCGGCAGTTCTGCGGCCCGCCCAACTCCGGCAATGGCGGCTATGTGTGCGGCGTCCTCGCCGAGGGGCAGCCGGGACCTGTGACGGCCGTGCTGCGGGCGCCGATTCCCCTCGACGTCACCCTGACCCTGGAGGCGCGGGGCGGGGCCCATGTGCTGCTGGGCGAGGGTGAATCGCTGATCGCGCAGGGCGGGCCGGCGACGCAGGCGATGCCCGAGCCCCCCGCCGCCCCCAGCCTGGACGCGGCGCGGGCCGCCGCGGGCCGGCACATCGGGCTGACCCAGCGCGTGCATCCGATCTGCTTCACCTGCGGCGCGGAGCGCGAGGAGGGAGACGGCCTGCGCGTGCTGCCGGGCCAGCTCGATGGGGCCGAGGCCGGGGTGGTGGCTTGCACCTGGACGCCGCACGCCAACTTCGCGGACGCCGACGGCGTGGTGGTGGACGCGGTCGTGTGGGCGGCGCTGGATTGCCCCGGCTACTTCTCCTGGGTCGAAAAAGAAGGGCGCCACGGCGCGCTGCTGGGCACCATGACCGGCGAGGTCGTCGCGCCGGTGAAGGCTGGCGTCGAGTACGTCGTGGTCGCCTGGCCGATCCTGAAGGAGGGGCGCAAGGAGATCGCCGGGACGGCGCTGTTCGACGCCGAGGGGCGGCTGATGGCGCGCTCGCACCAGGTCTGGATCGTGCTGGGTCCGGGGGCCTTCCCGAAGCCCGCGACGGCCGGCGCTACCGCCTGATGCTTGCGTCGCCCGCGCCACGGCTTCACAAGCCGAAGGGCGCGGGAGGGTGCTCATGAAGGCGGCTTCGGTCTCGGATTTTCGCGAGCTGGCGCGACGCCGGCTGCCGAACATCTTCTTCGAGTACATCGACGGCGGCTCCTACGCCGAGGCGACGCTTCGGCGGAATGTCGATGACATGGAGGCCATCGCGCTCCGCCAGCGGGTGATGCGCGACACCACCAAGCTCGACATGACGGTCGAGACTCTCGGCCAGACGCTGAAGATGCCTGTGGGGCTGGCGCCCGTCGGCATGGCCGGGATGTACGCCCGCCGGGGGGAGACCCAGGCGGCGCGGGCGGCCGCCAAGGCGGGCGTGCCATTCTGTCTGTCGACGGTGGGCGTGTGCTCGATCGAAGAGGTGGCGGCGACCGGGACCGCGCCCTGGTTCCAGCTCTATATGCTGAAGGACCGCGGCTACATGCGCGCCCTGCTGCAGCGCGCAAAGGCGGTGGGTTGCCCGGTGCTGGTGTTCACGGTGGACCTGCCCACACCCGGGTCCCGCTACCGCGACGTCCGCTCGGGCTTCACGGGCGCGGGCCCCATCGAGGGCGCGTTGGCCCAGGCCTGGGACGGGATCACCCATCCGGCCTGGACCTGGGACGTGTTTCTGCATGGACGGCCGCACACGCTGGGTTCGGTGCAAGGCGCGGTGACCGAGGGGCGGCGGGTGACGGACTTCCTGTCCTGGATCGCCAAGAATTTCGACCGGTCGGTGACCTGGCGCGACCTGGACTGGGTCCGGGAGAGCTGGGATGGGCCGATCGTGGTCAAGGGCGTTCTGGACGCGGCCGATGCGCGCGACGCCGTCTCCGCCGGGGCGCAGGGGCTGGTGGTGTCCAACCATGGCGGCCGGCAACTTGATGGGGTGCGCTCCTCCATCTCGGCGCTGCCGCGGATCGCGCAGGCCGTAGGCGACGGCCTGGAGCTCTACATGGACGGCGGCGTCCGGTCGGGCCTGGACGTGCTGAAGGCGCTGGCGCTGGGCGCCAAGACCTGTTTCGTCGGCCGGCCCTGGGCCTGGGCTCTCGGCGCGGGCGGCCAGCCTGCCGTCGAAAAGGTGCTGGACGTGCTGCGCGCCGAACTGGCGGTGGCGATGATCCTGACCGGCTGCACGAATGTGCGCGACGCGGGCAGAAGCCTGCTGGACGAAGGCTGAAAACGCCCGCGCGGACGGCAAATCGCGCCTCACGCGAACTCTATTGTGCAGTGCGAAACCATTCGCCTAGGTTCGGAGTTGTGGAGCCGAGCGGTACTGCGGAGGACGGGTATGCGTGAGTTGAACCTGGCCTATTCACTTAGCCATGACGAAGATGTCTGGCGGTGGTCGGTTTATGACGAAGACGGCGTGACGGTCGCCGATGGGGCGCACCCGACACAGGACGCGGCCCAGGCGGCGGTGAACATCACCCTGCGCTCCGCAGGCGAAGGCCTGTCGGCCTGAACCGCCCCTACAGAACGGATTTCCACCCGCGCGGATTGCGCTCTAGCCTAGGTGCATGTTGACGGGCTGGGCGCAGCGCATCTGGCGGGTGGTGAAGCGCTTTGAAGCGCGGGTGCTGATCGGCCTGGCGCTGACGGCGGGATCGCTATGGGCGTTCCTGAGCATCGCCGGCGAGATGGGCGAGGGCGAGACCGACGCCATCGACCGGCATCTGATCCTGATGCTGCGCAATCCGGCGGACCTCAGCGACCCGATCGGCTCGCGGAACGTCGAAGAGGCCGTCCGGGATCTGACGGCGCTGGGCGGGACGGTGCAGATCGCCCTGGTGACGCTGGTGGCCGTCCTCGCGTTCGCTTTCCACAAGAAATACAAGCACGCCCTGGTCATGGCCGGGCCGGTGCTGCTGGCCTGGCTGTCGAGCGACGCAGGCAAGATGGTGTTCGACCGGCCGCGGCCGGACCTGGTGCCGCACGGCGCCTACGTCTATTCCGCCAGCTTCCCCAGCGGGCATTCGACCCTGGCGGCGGCCACCTACCTGACCCTGGGCATGCTGGTGGCCAGTCTGGAGAACCGGCGCCGCAGCAAGGGTCTGGCCTATGGGCTGGCGGTGGTGCTGCTGGGCGCGGTGGGGTTCAGCCGGGTCTATCTCGGCGTTCACTGGCCCAGCGACGTGCTGGCCGGCTGGTGCCTGGGCGCCACCTGGGCGCTGGCGGGGTGGATCGCCCTGCGCTTCATGCACGCCCCGACGCGAGGCGACTAGCCGGCGAAGCCCGCGAGATCGGGCGTCCGGCCATTCCAGCCCGAGACCGCCTCGAAGGCCGCGCCGATGGTGACCACCGCGGCCTCGTCGCGCGGGCCGCCCAGGATTTGCAGGCCGGCGGGAAGGCCCGCGTTCGTCAGGCCGCAGGGCACACTGATCCCCGGCAGATCCAGGTAGTTGGCGGCGCGGGTCAGCCGGCTGAGCGGCGAGACCGTCTCGTCCACCGCGTCCAGCGGCGGCGCGGGGATGGGGCAGGTGGGAGAGAGCAGGGCGTCGTAGCCAGCGATCCAGGCATGGAAGTCGCGCTGATCGGCGGCGCGGCGCAGATGCGCCTGGGCCAGCTGGGTGTCGGAGACATCGCGGCCGACCTCGAAGCGCCGCACGATCCAGGGGTCCATGACATCGGCATGCGCCTGGATGCGGTCCTTCCAGATGCGCCAGCCCTCGCCGGCCATGATCATCCCATTCGGCGTGAACGATTGGTCCAGGGTCTGTGGCGGGGCGATCATCTCCACGCTGACGCCGGCGGTGCGCAGGCGATCCAGGGCCGCCATGTAGAGGTCGCCGATCTCAGGATCGATCTCGCCGAGGGCGTCGAGCGGGATGGCGGCGACGCGGCGGCCGGCAGCGTTTGCGGACAGGGCGGCGTCCGCATCGAACGGCCCGCGCGTGGCGGCCTCGCCGTCCGGGCCGGAGATCACCTCAAGGGCATGGGTGGCGGTGGCCACGTCGCGGGCCAGGATGCCCACAGTGTCGAGCGCCGGGCTTAGCGGGTGAACGCCCCGCAGGCTGACCAGCCCCCGACCGGGCTTCAGGCCGACGACGCCGCAGGTCGAGGCGGGAATGCGGACCGAGCCGCCGGTGTCGCTGCCCAGGGCGACGTCGCAGAGCCCCGCCGCCACGGCGACCGCCGAGCCGGATGACGAGCCGCCCGGCGCACGGTGGATGGCGCTGTCCCAAGGGTTCCAGGGGGCGCCGACGGCGCGGTTTGCGCCCCAAGCGCCGTAGGCGAGTTCGACCGTGTGGGTCTTGCCGACGGCGACATAGCCCGCCTGGAGCAGGCGCTCGACAACCAGGGCGTGGTGCGCGGGGCTGGGGTCGAGGGGAACGCGCGCGCCGCCGCCGGTGGGGACGTCGGCGACGTCGAACAGGTCCTTGATCGCGACGACCGGGCCGCCCGCGACATCCCCCATGAGCGGCGGGTCGAACACCTGGACAAAGGCCTTCAGGTGACCGTCGTAGCGGCGAATCCGGGCAAGCGCGTCGTCGGGGCTCATCAGCGGACTATCGCGCGCGGCGCGCGCTCACGCTAGGAGGCTGGCATGTCCGAGAACCTCTATGACCTGCTGAGCCGCCGGTTTCCGGCCGATCGATCCAAGCCCTGCTTCCTGCTGAGCGACGGCTGCGCCGTCAGCTACGGCGATCTGGAAGCCGGGGCGGCGCGCGTGGCGGGCCGGCTGAGGGCGGAGGGCGTGGTGCCGGGCGATCGCGTGGCCCTACAGGCCGAGAAGAGCCCCGAGGTCATCATGATCTATCTGGGCGTGCTCAAGGCGGGGGCGGTCTTCCTCCCGCTCAACAGCGCTTACACGCCCGCTGAGGTGGACTACTTCCTGGGCGACGCGGAGCCCAAGGTGTTCGTCACCGACCCGCCCGCCTGGGTCGCCGAGGCGGCGGCGTATCCGCCCATGGCGGCGAGCGTGCCGCGGGCCGCGGACGATCTCGCCTCGCTGATCTACACGTCCGGGACCACAGGGCGCTCCAAGGGAGCGATGCTGAGCCACGGGAACCTGGCCGAGAACGCCCTGGCGCTGCATGCGGCCTGGGGCTTCACGTCGGACGACGTGCTGCTGCACGCCCTACCCATTTTCCACGTGCACGGACTGTTCGTGGCGCTGCACTGCGCGCTGCTGAGCGGCTGTCCCATGGTGTGGCTGCCGAAGTTCACGGACGCGGAGGTTCTGGCCGGCCTGGCGCGGGCGACAGTGATGATGGGGGTGCCGACGTTCTACACGCGCCTGCTGGCCAATCCGGGGTTCACGCGGGAGAGCGCGGCGGGCGTGCGCCTGTTCATCTGTGGTTCGGCGCCGCTGCTGCCCTCGACCTTCGCCGAGTTCGAGGCGCGGACCGGCCAGCGGATCCTCGAGCGCTACGGCATGAGCGAGGCGGTCATCATTACGAGCAACCCGCTGGCGGGCGAGCGGATCGCCGGCTCGGTGGGCTATCCGCTGCCCGGGGTAGAGCTGCGGATCGGCGGCGGCGAGGCGACCGGCGTCATCCAGATCAAGGGCCCCAGCGTGTTCCGCGCATACTGGCGGATGCCGGAGAAGACCGCCGAGGAGTTCACGGCGGACGGCTTCTTCATCACCGGCGACGTCGGCCACCAGGACGCCGACGGGCGGGTGTGGATCTCGGGCCGGGCCAAGGACCTGATCATCTCGGGCGGCTACAACGTCTATCCCAAGGAGGTCGAACTGGTGCTGGACGAGATGCCGGGCGTGACGGAAAGCGCGGTCATCGGCGTGCCGCACAAGGACTTTGGCGAGGGCGTCGTGGCGGTGGTGATGGGCCAGGGCGATGAGGCGGCCATGATCGCCCGGACCCGCGAGCAGCTGGCGGCCTACAAGGCGCCCAAGCGGATCGTGTTCGTGGACGAACTGCCCCGCAACGCCATGGGCAAGGTGCAGAAGAACCTGCTGCGGCAGACGTACGAACGCCTGTTCGAGGCTTGAGAGATCGGGCAGGGTCCCGGCGCATAAACAGGAGAGGGAACAAGATGGACCTGCAGCTCAAGGGCAAGACGGCCGTGGTGACCGGCGCGACGCGCGGTATCGGGCGGGCCATCGCCGAATGCTTCGCCGACGAGGGCGCCAATGTCGCCATCTGCGCGCGCAACGCCGACCAGGTCGCCGAGACGGTCAAGGCGCTGCAAGCCAAGGGCGTGAAGGCCTATGGCGAGGTGGTCGATATCGCCGACGGTGAGGCGCTGCAGGTGTTCGTGACCCGCGCCGGCGAGGCGCTGGAGGGCATCGACATCCTGGTCTCGAACGCCAGCGCCTTGGTGCAGGGCAACGGCGAGGACGCCTGGAAGGCGATGATGGACATCGACATCCTGGGCGCCGTGCGGACGTTCGAAGCGGCGCGGGGCTTTCTGGAGCACGCCGCCGCGCAGAAGGGCGACGCCTGCTTCCTGATCACCTCGTCCATCTCGGCGGCCGAGGCCGCGCGGCCCGACGCCTACGGCGCGATGAAGGCGGCGCAGATTCACTTCGCCAAGGGTGTGGCCCGGGAATACGCGCCGAAAAAGGTTCGCTGCAACGTGGTGTCGCCGGGGACCGTGTTCTTCGAAGGCGGCGTCTGGGGAAATGTGAAGGCGGGTATGCCCCAGTTCTTCGAGCAGATGCTGAAGCGCAACCCGACGGGCCGGATGGCGACGCCGGAAGAGATCGCCGCGGCGACGGTGTTCCTGGCCAGCCCGCGTTCGGCCTTCACCACGGGCATCAACATGGTTGTGGACGGCGCGATCTCGAGCCGGGCGAACTTCTAGCCGCGCAGCTCGCTGGCGCGGCGGCCGCCGGGCCGGATGTCGCCCTGCTGAACCTGGCGGAGGCGGGCCACGTAGATCGGGCCCGTCGCCATCAGCACGCCCAGAACGTCGGCGGTGACCTTGATCGGCGAGATCAGGTGGCCGGCGACGCAGGGCGCCAGTTCCGCCAGCAGCACCACCCAGGCGGCCACCAGCGGTATGTCCCCGCGACGCACGTACGGCATCAAGGCGTAGGCGGCAGTGGTGCCGAGATAGAACAGCAGGACGCGAGCCAGGAACGGCTCGGTCACCGGGCTGAGGGACAGGGCCAGCATCGCGGCGGCCATGGCGGCGCCCACCGGCACATAGAAGGCGCGGGGGAGGCCGGTCTGGCCGGAGCCGGTGGTCGTGACGGGTACGCCAAGCATCTCGATGGACACCGTAGCGACCGGCCGTCACTTCACGCTTAACTTTCGTGGTTACACAGGCGTATCCGAGTTCGCGCCAGGGATGTGAACCGGCATTCCGCCCGTCGCGATCCGGCGGGGGTTGCGCCGCGCCACGCGACGCGCTTTCAGGAGGGCGATGGACAAGCTCTTCTTCGATCTCCGGCCGACGCACAATCCGCACCGCTGGTACCTGCCGGTCGATCCCTCGATCTGTGTCGGGCCGCCAGGCAACGTATTCATGTTCGGCGGTGTCGGGCTGGCCTCGTCGGTGGCGGCGCTGGAGCGGACGACAGGCCGTCCCCTGATCTGGGCCACGGCCCAGTACCTGGGCTTCGCCCGGCCGGGCAGTGTGGTCGACATCGACGTCTGGACCCCCGTCGAGGGCAAGTACAACACCCAGGCCAAGACCAAGGGCCACATCGACGACAAGGAGATCATCTCGGTGAGCGCCGCCCTGGGCGCGCGACCCAGCGAGCTTAGCGGCCAATGGACCGACCGGCCGATGGCGCCGCCGCCCGAGGATTGCGATCCGAGCGAGCACTGGCGCGCGGCGCCGGAAGGCCTGCACAGCCGGATCGAAGTGCGGATCGCCAAGGGCCGCAGCGGCAAGGACCGGATCGGCAATCCCGAGCCCGACGGACGCACGATGCTGTGGGCGCGGCCGCGCGAGGGGTTCGCCATCGACGCCAGCATGCTGGCGGTGATGGCCGACTTCGTGCCCCAGGGCATCGGCAACGCCCTCGGAAAGAACGCCGGGGGCAACAGCCTGGACAACACCCTGCGCATCCGGCGGATCGTGCCGACGGACTGGGTGCTGTGCGACATCCAGGTCACGGGGGTTCACGGCGGGTTCGGCCACGGCGAGATGCGGCTGTACGCCCAGGACGGCGAACTGATGGCGACGGCCAGCCAGTCGCTGATCGTCCGGGTTCGTGACAACGCGGACGATCGCTGAGCGCCCGGACCGTGATCCATCGGATCGACGACCCCACAGATCCGCGCCTGGAACCGTACCGCGCCGTACGGGAGCGCGACCTGGTCGGCCGCGATGGCCTGTTCGTCGCCGAGGGGCGGGTGGTGCTGGAAAAGGCGATCGCCGCCCTGCCGAATGCGGTGGCCTCGGTGCTGGTGGCCGAACATCGCCTGGACAGCCTGACCGCTGTGCTGGCCGGCCTGCCGTCCGCGACCCCCGTCTATGCCGCCAGCCAAGCGGCGATGGACGCGGTGGTGGGCTTCCCGATCCACCGCGGAATCCTGGCTGTGGTGCGGAAGCCGGTGCGGGAGGTCGGCGCGCTGTTGGCCAGCCTGCCGGCGCAGGCGCTGGTGGTCGGGCTCGTGGGCATCGCCAACCACGACAACATGGGCGGAATCTTCCGTAACGCCGCCGCGTTCGGCGCCGACGCCGTGCTGCTGGACGACACCTGTTGCGACCCTCTCTATCGGAAGGCGATCCGGGTCAGCGTGGGCGCGGCCCTGACGGTGCCGTTCGCGCGGGCGGGGGATGTCTCAGACCTGGCCGCGACCCTCGAGAGCGCCGGCTTCACAAGCGTGGCGCTGTCGCCGCGGGGCGATCTGGACCTAGCCGCCCTGACGCCCCGCGCCCGGATGGCGGCGCTGTTCGGGGCCGAGGGGCCGGGTCTGCCCAACGCGGTCCTTGAGCGGACATTGGCTGTTCGGATCGCCATGGCCGGCGGCTTTGATTCCCTCAATGTCGCCACCACCAGCGGGATCGTCCTGCACCACTTAGCCGCGGGCCGGATCGGGCGCGCTTAAAGGCTGGCTTAACGGAAATGTCCGACAACACCGTTGGGGGATGCAGAAGGCTGTCCCCTAGGGGAAGGGCATGGCGCTGGAGCCAACGCGAGATCAAGGCGCTGTACTGGGGGGGCTGGAGGAATCCAGGGCGATTTTCGATCGCGCCACCCGGCTCGCCCGCGCGCTCTTCGGGGACGTCGAAAGCACCATCACGCTGAAGCTTGAGAATGGCTTCTGGCGCAGCCGCCGCAACGAAACCGTCGCCGACGCCGCGTCTGTGCGCGAGGTGATGGCCCGCGGCGAAGTGGTCTGGTCCGAAGACTGTTCCAAAGATCCGCGCTTCTGCGACGACGCGGCGGTGGCCGGGCCGCCCTATATTCGATTTTACGCTGGCGCCCCGATCCGCCTGGCGGACGGCTCGACGCCGGGCGCGCTGTCGGTCCTGGGCCTTGCGCCGCGCCCCTACGATCGCTCGCTAGCCCGGCGGTTGCAGGACCTGGCCGACTTCGTCGCCGACGAGTGGGCGCGCCTGAACGCGGCGAGGGGGCAGGCCGGCGCCGAGAAGACCATGTTGTCCATCGTCAACGCCATGCCGGTTTCGGTGGTGCTGACCGACCGTGAGGTCCGGGTGCTTTACGCCAGTCCGCCGTGGATCCGATCCCGCGGGCTGGAAGGCGTGGACGTCGTCGGCAAGACCCTCTTTGAGCTTCGCCCCGAGGTCTTCGAGCCCTGGCGGCAGGGCATCTTGAACTGCATGGACGGCGCCAGCCGGTCCCTTGAGCGCGTACCGCTGCCCGGCGCCAACGGACAGATGGGCTGGTCGAAAGTTGAACTGGCCCCCTGGACCGACGTCGACGGCCAGGTCGGCGGGCTGATCATCAGCTCCTACGACATCACGCAGCTGGTCGAGGCGCTGGACCGCACCGAGCGTTCCGAAGAGCGCCTGCGGATGGCGTTGGAGCTGGCGGAGCTGCACGTCTACGAGATGGACTATGTTCGGCAGGAGCTGATCAAGGTCGGGGCCGAGGACAGTTTCTTCGAAACACCCAGCACGTACGACCAGCTGTTCGCGGACATCTGGTGCGGCATCGACCCGCGCGATCGCGACCGCGTGAAGGCTGCGTGGTCCCGGCACGTGTCGCATGGCGAACCGTTTCAGCCGGAGCACCGCGTGACCCGTCACGACGGGCAAGAGGTGTGGGCGGCGGGGACCGCCAAGCTGATCTCAGACCCGACGGGCAAGCCGCTGCGTCTGGTGGGCGCGCTGCGAAACATCACCGCGCGCAAGGCGTCGGAAAAGGCCTTGGTCCTGGCGAAGGAGGGCGCGGAGGCGGCGAACCGCGCCAAGAGCGCCTTCCTGGCGACCATGAGCCATGAGATCCGTACGCCGCTGAACGGGGTGCTGGGCATGGCCCAGGCCATGGCGGTCGATCCCGAGCTGACCGACACCCAGCGCGAGCGGATCGAGGTGATCAAGCAGTCGGGCGAGACCCTGCTGACGATCCTCAATGACGTGCTGGACCTGTCCAAGATCGAGGCCGGCAAGCTGGACTTGGAAAGCGCCCAGTTCGAGGTGGCGGATCTGGCGCGAAGCGTCCACGCGACGTTCCAGGCCATCGCCGAGACCAAGGGATTGGACTTCGAGCTCAGCGTCGAGCCGGCCGCCGAAGGCGTGTACGAGGGTGATCAGGTGCGCGTGCGCCAGATCCTGTGGAACCTGGTCTCCAACGCCCTGAAATTCACGTCGAAGGGCGGCGTGAAGGTGCGGATCGGCCGCGAGGACGAGGCCCTGTCGCTGACCGTGTTCGACAGCGGCATCGGCATGACGGCGTTCCAGCTAGCCGGTCTGTTCCGCAAGTTCGCGCAGGCCGATGCGTCGACGACGCGCAAGTTCGGCGGCACCGGGCTTGGCCTGGCGATCTGCCGCGAGTTGGCCGAGGCCATGGG
Organism: uncultured Phenylobacterium sp.; assembly: GCA_964575195.1. Lineage (GTDB taxonomy): Bacteria > Pseudomonadota > Alphaproteobacteria > Caulobacterales > Caulobacteraceae > Phenylobacterium. The sequence continues at coordinate 44,375 of CAZNPJ010000013.1, read as the reverse complement.
CGGGACGGTCAGCGCGACCAGCGCGCCCGGGATGGGCTCGACGTTCACCGTCATTCTGCCCCTGAAGAAGGTGGCCGCGTCGACCGCAAAGGCGGCGGTTCGCCCGAAGGCCCGCGCCAAGCCACGCCGGACCAGGGCCAACGCGCACGCGGTCCGGGTGCTGGCTGCGGAAGACAATGTGATGAACCAGCTGGTCCTGAAGACCTTGCTGGTCCAGGTGGGGATCGAGCCGGTGATCGTCGGCGACGGCCGCGCGGCCCTGGACGCCTGGGAGCGCGAGCGCTGGGACGTCATCCTGATGGACGTGCAGATGCCGGTCATGGACGGCCCGACCGCCACAGGGCTGATCCGTACGCGCGAACGCACAGAGGGTCGCGCACGAACGCCGATCGTCGCCCTGACCGCGAACGCCATGCCACACCAGATCGCCGAGTATCTGCAAGCCGGCATGGACGCCTTCGTCGCCAAGCCGATCGAGGCCGAGCGCCTTTACGAGGCGCTCCAGACGGCCGTGGATGGTCCAGCCAACGCCAAGACCGTCGCGGCTTAGTCGGCGACGGACGGGTCCCGGCCGAACTCGACGGCCGAGACCACCACATCCAACACCGTGTCGCGGAACGCGACGACGGCGGGTTCGCCCGGGGCGGCGCCAGCGGCCACCATCAGGGGCAGAAGATGTTCCTCACGCGGGTGAGCCTCGCGGCCATAGGGGGCGGCGTCCCAGTGGGCGAGGGCGGCTTCCCGCTGCGGCGGGTTGGTCACTGCGGCTTCGAGCCAGGCGTCGAAAATCTTCGAGCGCGCGGTGAAGGCGGGCGAGAAGCCCCGCATGTTGTGCCAGCTCATTCCAGAGCCGACGATCAGGACGCCCTCGTCGCGCAAGGGCCGAAGGGCGCGGCCGGCGGCGAGGTGATCCGCCGGGTCCAGGCTGGCCTTCAGCGAGAGTTGGGCGACGGGGATATCCGCATCGGGGGTGACCAGCTTCAGCGGGATGAAGACGCCGTGATCCCACCCATGTTCCGCATCCTCAGCCGAGGCGATCCCGGCGGCGGAGAGCAGGTTGCGGACCCGATGCGCCAGGGCGGGGGCCCCTGGCGCCTCGAAGCTCAGTTCATAGGTGTGCGGGGGGAAGCCGTAGTAGTCGTAGTCGAGTTGGGGGCGGGGGGACGTCCCCACCGTGAAGACCGGCGCTTCCCAGTGGCCCGAGACGATCAGGATCGCCTTGGGCCGCTCCGGGAGACTGGCGATCAGCCCCTGCAGATAGCCGGCGGTGCGGTCCCAGGTGTCCGCCGGACCACGACCCCACTCCATGAAGAAGCAGGGGCCCGCGCCGTGGGGGAGGAAGACGGTGGGCAGGGTCATGGCGTCACCTGGGACCTTTCCGGCCGTCAGCCCGCCTTGGCGGGGGCGTCGGCCAGGATCTTCTCGACCCACGCGGCGTACTGGGCGCCGTAGGCCTTGAGGAACTCGGCGGTGCTTTCGTTCACCAGCTCGCCCTGGTCGTCGAACAGGGCGAAGGCGTTGCCAACGTAGGCCTCCTGGCTGAGCAGAGGCACGTTCAGGAACACCAGCGACTGGCGCAGATGGTGGTTGGCGCCGAAGCCGCCGATGGCGCCGGGGGAGAGGCTGATCACCGCGCCGGGCTTGCCGTTCCACACGGACTGGCCGTAGGGGCGCGAGGCGACGTCGATGGCGTTCTTCAACACGCCGGGGATCGAGCGGTTGTACTCCGGCGTCACGAACAGCACGGCGTCGGCGGCGGCGATTTCCTCACGGAAGCGCACCCACTGCGCCGGCGGCGTGGCTTCGAGGTCCTGGTCGAAGTGGGGAAGGTCGGCGATCTCGACGACATTGAACTTGAGCTCAGGCGTCAGGGCGGCGAAGGCCTTCGCCAGTTTGCGGCTGACGCTGTCCTTGCGGATCGAGCCGACGACGACGGCGACATTGCGAACTTTGGACATGATCTGATCCTTGGCGAGAAACGGGCGTGCCGGCTGCCCGGCGTGACGTGAAGATGGGCGATAGCCGCGCTGTTGATAATCTCCTTCGATTGAAGGAGTGTCTCTCCAAACAGGAAATAGTCACGATGGATCGCCTGGACGAGATTCGCGCCTTCGCGGCGGTGGCCGAGGCCCGAAGCTTCACGCAGGGCGCACGCAAGCTGGACGTCTCGGGGGCCCAGGTCTCGAAGCTGGTGGCGCGGCTGGAGAACCGGCTGGGCGCGCGGCTGCTGAACCGCACCACGCGGGATGTGTCGCTGACCGACACGGGGCAGGCCTATCTGGAGCGGGCGCGGGACCTGCTCGAGACCTTCGACGCGCTGGAGGCCTCCGTCCGGGATCAGAGCGGCCCATCGGGAAACCTCAAGGTGTCGGCGCCGGTCTCGTTCGGGCGCAATCAGCTGACGCCGGCGCTGCTGGAATTCGCCACGGGCTGTCTCGCGGTGTCACTGGATGTCACCTTCTCGGACCGGATGGTGAACCTGGTGGAAGAGGGCTTTGATGTTGCCGTGCGGATCGGTCACCTGACCGACAGCTCGCTGGTCGCGCGCCGGCTGGCGGCCGTGCGGATGATCACCTGCGCCGCGCCGGACTATCTCGCCGGGGCGGGTACGCCGCGCACGCTGGACGACATCGCAGGGCATGAGGCGATCCTGGACACCAATGCCCGCGACGCGACGGTGTGGCGCTTTGGTCGAAAGGGCGACGCCCAGGAGGTTCGCGTCCACGGTCGCCTGCGGTTCAACGGCGCGGAGGCGTGTGTGGAAGCCGCCGTGCGGGGGTTTGGGATCGTGCGGACCCCGGCGTTCGCCGCCGCGGCGGACCTGCGGGCCGGACGCCTCGTGCCCATTCTCTGCAACTTCGAGCCGGAGGAGATCCACGTGCACGCCGTCTATCCGCATGCCCGACACCTGGCGGCGAAGGTCCGCGCCTTCGTCGACTTCCTCGCCAAGCGCTATGCCGGCGAGCCGGAGTGGCACCAGGGCTGGGGCGCGCAGCACCCGCCGGCGTGAGGCCGACGGGACCGCAGGTCAGGCGAAGGCGATCCAGCGGCCCGCGGCGGCGGTGACCACCCAGACCAGGATGCCGGCGTAGGCCAGGGCCTTGACCGCCGGGCCGACGCCGTTCTGGCCGCGTCCCGCACTGACGATCTGGACGGCCGCGGCCGCCAGGATCCAGGCCAGATAGACCAGGATCATGATCTTGTTGGCCGGATCCAGCCGGGCGTAGTCGTCCGGACGGAAGATCACCTGATGCAGCGCCAGCTGGGTCGCCATGAGGGCCAGCAAGCCGATCAGGTAGACAATGCGGGACACGCCTTTGGTCACGAAGAGGACGATCAGGGCCGCGGCGACAATCGCATGCCAGAGCCCCGGATTGACCAGCTTGGCGATCGCGAAGACGCCGATGCTGAGGCCGAACAGGGCCATGCCCAGCGTCGCGGCTATGGCCGCGCCCCGGCTTAAGCGACCGTCCGTCTTGGCCGCGGGAAGGATCGCGCCGTAGGTCAGCAGCAGCGCGGCCGCCAGACCCAGCATCTTCGCGGTGAAGGCTTCCGAGGTGTAGAGCCGCTCCGGGTTCGACGTGCCGATCAGGACGCCGGTCACCAGGATGCCCACGACGCCGATGTTCAACCAGGGCAGGACGCCCCGGCGCACCTCGGCCGGGCTCTCGTCCGTCAGGCCGGAGCCGATCAGGCGCAGGTTCAGCAGGATGCTGGCGCCGCCCAGCAGGGCGAGCGACAGAAGGTGCAGGACTTCCCACTGGGCGAAGTACGGCTTGATCTGCGCGCCGGGGAAGGTCTCGTCGAGCGCGCCGACCCAGGGGGCGATAGCGGGGAAGATGTCCTGAGGACTGATCACTTCACCACCTCGTCGAGATCGATGGCGCCGGTGTCCGAGATGGCGCACTCCTGGGCGACATTGGCCCAATGGGGGAGGGGTTTGCCGCACTCATACCAGTCGTAGGCGATGAAGCGGCCGAAGGTGATGACGACGACCCACGAGACAATCGACACCAGGGCGGACGCCCGCGCCTTGGCCGGCGGCTTGACCGCCGTGTCCCACAGGTGGCGGTCCTTCTGCACCCGATAGTGGAAGATGAAGATGTTGATCACGGCGATCGCCAGGAAGATCAGCTTCAGCCGGAACCACAGATTGTGGTAATAAAGCAAGGGTTTGGCGTAGAAGAGCAGCCCGCCGGTGACCACCATCAGCGCGAAGCCCAAGATCGTCAGCGGCAGGACGCGGTCGCTGATCACCGAGATCGGCGTCGTCTTGAAGCCGAGGCCGAGCAGCCGCAGGTCCACGAGGAAGATCGTGCCGGCGAACAGCATGAGAGACAGGACGTGGGAGCCTTCCAGCAGGCCCCACACGTTCAGGGTGGACGCCAGCCCTTCGCTCCAGGACGGATCGTACTCGCCGGGGCCCTTCCCCACCTGGGTGGCCAGCCAGACCAGGAACTCGCGTATCACCTGAATATTCCCCCGCCCAACATACCGGCTTTTCTAGCCCCGCCGGCCTGCGTCTCAATTGCGCATTTGCATCGCTGCGGCAATACGCAGACCCCCGATGAACGCTAGGGGCCGGTGGTGCGGGCGGCAAGCCCGATGCGCTCGCGGCGCCACAGCCTTGATTTTCCGAGCGGCAACGGGTCGTTAGGCGCATGAGCAAAGCCCCCCGAGTCACAGTCGCCGGCGCCGGGGTCTTGGGCCTGACGACCGCGCTTGCGCTGGCCGACTGCGGCTGCGAGGTCACGGTCTGCGACCCCGGCGGTCCAAACGCGTCCAGCATCGCGGCGGGCATGCTGGCGCCCGTCTTCGAAGCTGTTCTCGACCCGGAGGCCCGACCGCATCTGGATCTTCTGATGCTGGCGCGAGACCTTTGGCCCGGGCTGGCGCGTCGCGCGGGGCTGTTGATCGATCGCACCGGAACGCTCGCAGTCGGCGACGAAGCTTGGCTCGAGGACGTGGCCAAAGGCTTTGCCGCCGTCGACCAGCGGCCCATGGGTCTGAGCGGCGAGGCGGCGCGTGGATTGGCGCCGGGGCTGTCGCAGGCCTTCGATGAGGCGCTGCTGTCGCGGGAAGATTGGCGTGTTGATGCGCCGTCCGGACTTGGGGCCCTGGCGGCGGCGGCGACGTCGGCGGGCGTGATCTTTCAGCGGCGCATCGTGCGCGAACGCGGCGACGCCGACATCCTGGTGGTGGCCAGCGGCGCGAAGACCGAACTGTTGTCGGTCGCGCCCGAACTGGCGGTGCTGAGCCCCATCAAAGGCCACATCGTCCGCGTGGCGGCGGCGTCGTCCGGCGCCACGGTGCGCGGTCAGCATGTCTACGCCGCGCCGGGATCGGGGCTGGCGCTCGGGGCGACCATGGAGGTGGGCCGCGACGACGTGGGCATCGAGGAGGCGATGGCCATGCCGCTGCTGGCGGCCGGGCTGCGGCTGTTCCCGGGTCTGCGTGGGGCGCCGATGCAGATGGCGGCGGGGGTGCGCGCCGCGACGCCGGACGGTCTGCCGATGGTGGGCGCCAGCGAAGCGCCCGGCGTGATGCTGGCGGTGGGATCGCGGCGCAATGGCTGGTTGCTGGCGCCCCTGGTGGCGACAATGGTCGCGGCCCAGGTCATGGGCCAGGACGCGGGCCCTTACGCCGCCGCCCTGCATCCCGCGCGGTTCAGAGGGTGACGATGTCGGGCTTCTGGCTTTCGGACGAACAGCAGGCGATCCGCGACGCGGTGGTGCGGCTTTGCGAGGGGTTCGACGCCGACTACTGGCGCCGCACCGACGAGAGCGGAGCGTTCCCGGAGGCCTTTATGGCCGCGATGGTCGAGGCCGGCTGGCTGGGCGTGGCGATGCCCGTCGAACTGGGCGGTTCGGGCCTGGGCCTGACCGAAGCGGCGATCGTCATGCAGGCGGTGGCCGAGAGCGGCGCGGGCTTCTCGGGCGCCAGCGCGATGCACCTCAACATCTTCGGCCCCATGCCGATGGTGAAGTTCGGCAGCGACGCCCAGCGGCGCACGCACATCCCGCGGCTGATCTCCGGTCAGGACAAGATGTGCTTCGCGGTGACCGAACCCGACGCCGGGCTGGACACCACCAGCCTGACGACCCGCGCGGTCCGCACCGCCGACGGCTACGCGATCTCGGGCCGCAAGATGTGGACGACCAACGCCCAGCGCGCAAACAAGATGCTGATCATCGCGCGCACGACGCCGAAGGACGAGGTCAAACGGCCCACCGACGGGCTGAGCCTGTTCTACACCGACGTCGATCGCACCCAAGTCGAGGCGACACCGATCCCCAAGATGGGCCGCAAGGCGGTGGAGTCGAACGCCCTGTTCATCGACGACCTGCACGTGCCGGCTGACGATCTGATCGGCGAGGAGGGGCGGGGCTTTTACTACCTGCTGGAGGGCCTGAATCCTGAGCGCGTGCTGATCGGCGCGGAGGCGGTGGGCCTGGGCCGGGCGGCGCTGAAGCGGGCGGCCGCCTACGCCAAGGATCGGGTCGTGTTCGGCCGGCCCATCGGCCAGAACCAGGGCGTGGCTCATCCCCTGGCCAAGGCCTGGGCCGAGCTGGAGGCGGCGAACCTGATGGCGTTCAAGGCCGCGGCCCTGCACGATGCCGGGCGCGACTGCGGGGCCGAGGCCAATGCGGCGAAGTACCTGGGCGGCGAGGCCGGCTTCCACGCCTGCGAAGCGGCGGTGCTGGCGCATGGCGGGATGGGCTATGCCAAGGAATTCCACGTCGAGCGCTACTTCCGCGAGGCGATGATCGCGCGCATCGCTCCGGTGAGCCGGGAGATGATCCTCAACTACATCGCCGAACGCGTGCTGGGCCTGCCCAAGAGCTACTAGAGCAGGCCCGGTCGCGGTTACTTCGGCAGCCTGAACACGATGGGGATGGAGACCTGGGCGCCGCCGACGGCGCGGCCGTCCACGGTTTGCGGGCTCATCTTGAAGTATCGCGCCAGCTTCAGGGCCGCGGGACCGAAACCCATGTCGGCGGGCGTCTCGGAGAGGATGCGGCAGCCCGCGACGGCGCCGGTGTCGGTCACCTCGCAGGAGATCGTGGCCTTGCCCTCCTGCTCCATGCGGACGGCGCGGTCGGGGTAGAACCGAGCCATCTCCGCGCCGCCCGGCTTCGTAAGCCAGGCGGGATTGCGGATCTGGGGGTCGGGCTGCGCCGGCGGCGCGATGGTCGGCGGCGTGAGAGTCGCCACCGGCCCAACGGTCTGGGGCGGGTCCGCCCGAGCGGGATCGACCGGCAGCGGGGCCACGGTCGGCGGCAGCAGGTTCGTGATCGGCGGGTGAAGCGGCGGCGGTGAGGCCTGGGCAGGCCTCGCCGACGGCGGCGGGGGAGGCGGAGGCGGCGGGGTGTAGATGTCGACGTCGAAAGGCTTCGGTTCGATAATGGGCTCGGCCTTGGGCGGAGCGAACTGCATCATGGCCAAATAGGCCGCGATGAGCGCGTGCAGGCCGATGGAGCCGGCGACGACCAAGGTCGTCGTGGGCGACAGGCGGCGGCGCGGGGCGGCGAAATCGAAGGTGGTGGGTTGGCGGATGACCATGACCGGCTCCATGTGATTTACACATGTAGCTCGCGCGTAAATTACAGCGGTAATGTGGCGGCTGTGCGCGTCGGTCGCAGGACAGGGTTAACAGGGTTAGCTGGCTGTTAACCATGATCGACGACCACTCTCCCCATGGCCGTCCAGGGAATCCGGGGCATTGTCGAAGCTGCGATCCAGCGCGCCTCTCAGGCGACGGGGGTCGATTTCGGATTCCTGATGAAAACGGCGGGGCGGGAGAGCAGCTTCAACCCGCGCGCCCAGGCTTCCACCTCATCGGCCGCCGGTCTGTTCCAGTTCGTGGATCAGACCTGGCTGTCCACCCTCAAGCAGCATGGCTCCAAGCACGGCTATGCCCGCTACGCGGAGCTGATCACGCAGGGGGCGGACGGCCGCTATCGCGTGGCGGACGGCGAGGCGCGGCGCGCGGTCATGGATCTCAAGCTGGATCCCCACGCCGCCTCGCTGATGGCCGGCGAACTGACCGCCGACCACGCGGCTTACCTGAAGGGCCGAGTCGGGCGCTCGCCGACCTCAGGCGAACTCTATGTCGCGCACTTCCTGGGCCCGGCAGGCTCGGCCAAGCTGATCAAGGCGGCGGAGAGCCAGCCCGGCGCCTCGGCGGCGTCGCTGTTTCCCGATGCGGCCCGCGCAAACCGCACGATCTTCTATCGCGATGGCCAGCCCAAGACGGTGGGCGAGGTCTATGCCAACCTGACCCGGTCGGGCGGCAACCAGCCCGCCATGGGCCCGCGTTCGACCGAGCCCGATCCCGTGGATGGCGGCTTCATCCAGTACGCCTCGACCCGTCGCACCGTGCGCGAGCGAGAGCAGGACGCCCTGGTGGCGATGATCCTCAAAGGGTCGCAGCCCGCCGACCAGGCCGGCGTGGGCAGCCGGCTGACCGGATCGCTGTTCACCAGCGAAATGCTGAAGATGCTGTCGGACGGCCGCGAAAGCTGACGGCGGTTCAGGCGGCCGCGCCGTCCGCGAACATCGCGTCGATCGCCGCTGCGTCATAGCCGAGTTCGGCCAGAACCTCGCGCGTGTGCTCGCCCAGCTTGGGCGCCGGCGGCCGGCGGTCGACGTCCGCGCCGGGGAAGCGGGCCGGGGCGGCGGGCGACCGGTAGGTTCCACCATGACCATCCTCGACCTCGACGAAGGCGCCGGCGGCGGCCACCTGCGGGTCGGCGGCGACCTCGGCGGGCGTCTGCATCGGCGCCCAGACCAGGTCGGCGGCGTCGAGCCGGCGCGCGATCTCATCGAAGGGCAGGGCGGCGAAGCCGGCGTCCAGCTCCGCGGACAGCGCCGCCGCGTTCTGGCGTCGGACCTTGCCGGTGGCGAAGCGCTCGTCGGTGATGAGGTCCGGACGGCCCGCCGCCTCGCAGAACTTCTCCCAGCCGCCGCCCGAGCCGCGCGGATTGTGCACGAACCAGCGACCTTCCGAGCTCTGGTAGTAGTTCGAGAGGGCGTTCATCGGGTTCGCGCGCTGGCGCACCGATGCGACACGTCCGAACTTCAGCTGCACCGCCAGGTCGGAGCTGGTCAGGTAGACGCCGGACCCCAGCAGGGAGGTCTGCACCAAACGGCCTTCGCCGGTGTTGTTGCGCTCGTAGAGGGCGGCCAGGATGGCCGAAACGGTCGCCAGGGAGGTCGCGTGGTCGCCGACCCCGGTCGTCCGCAGGAAGGGCTCGGCGCCCTTCGGCGCGGTCATGTAGCCGACGCCGGCGCGCGCCCAGAAGGCGGTGACATCGAAGCCGGGCAGGTGGGCTTCGGGCCCCTCGAGCCCGTAGCCGGTGATGACCGCGTACACGAGCCGGGGGTTGGCCTTGCGCAGGGTGACATCGTCCAGGCCGTGCTTCTTGAGCGAGACGGGCCGCACGTTGGTCAGGAACACGTCCGCCTCGGCCGCCAGCTTCGCCAGGGCGTCACGGCCGGCGGGCTTGGAGATGTCGAGGACGACCCCGCGCTTGCCACGGTTGTCGAGATCGAAGGTCGGATTGGCGCCGAGGTCATTGGCGAGGTCCGCGAAGGCGTGGCGCATATTGTCGCCCCCCGGCCGCTCGACCTTGATCACCGAGGCGCCCCAGTCGGCGAGGATGCCGCACGCGCCGGGACCGGCGATGTAGGCGGAAAAATCGACGACCTTCAGACCCTTGAGCAGCACGCGCACTCTCCCCGCTTTTGCCGGGCACCCTAGCGGAGGTGACGGGGCGGCGCCTATGGGGGCAAACCGGTGCGACGGTGTGGAGCTGAAATTCCTAATCCACAGATTCGGATGGCAACGTCTCGTTAAGCTTGACCAGGCAAATGTCGAATCGCGGGACTCCGAAGCTGCTTCGGATGGGGATGAGAGACGGGGATGGCGACGACCAGGTCAGCGCTGACGGATGAGGATATCCGTACGCTGGTGAAAGGCGCGACGCCGGACGAGCGCGCCCTGGCCGCCCGCAAGCTTTGCCACACCATCGAACGTGAGCCGCTGTCGCCGGAAGACCGGGAGCTGGCCGCAGACATCCTGCGCGTCATGGCGGCCGATGCGGCCGAGTTGGTGCGGACGGCCATCGCCGAGACGCTTCGATCCTCGCCCCTGGTGCCCCGCGACGTGGCGTTGCGGCTGTCGCGGGATGTTGAGGCGGTCTGCCTGCCGCTGTTGGCGCTGTCGCCGGCGTTCACCGACGCTGACCTAGCCGAGATCGTCCGTCTGGGCGGACCCGTGCGGCAGGTGGCCATCGCCAAGCGGCCCGAACTGTCCCGCACGGTCACCGACAGCATCGCCGAGCACGGCGGCGAACGCGCCGTTGCGACCGCCTGCGCCAATCCTGGCGCCGACTTCGCCGAAAGCGGGTTGAAGCGGGTCATCGACCGGTTTGAAACGTCGGAGCGCGTGCTGGCGGCGGTCGCGTACCGCAGCGTGCTGCCGCTCTCGATCACCGAGCGCCTGATCACCCTGGTCACGGACAAGGTGCGCGATCACCTAGTGACCCACCATGCCGTCACCGCCGAAACGGCGCTGGAGATCGTCACCGGCGCAGCCGAACGCGCCACCGTGGACATCGTCGACCAGGCTGGGCAGACGGCCGACGTCCGCGGTCTGGTGACCCATCTCAACCGCGAGAAGCGCCTGACCGCGTCCCTGCTGCTGCGCGCCCTGGCCAGCGGCCACATGACCTTTTTCGAATGGGGCGTCGCGGAACTGGCGGGCGTGCCGCACCACCGCACCTGGCTGATGATCCATGACGCGGGCCCGCTGGGGCTGCGGGCGATCTACGAGCGCGCCGGACTGCCCGCGCGGCTCTTCCCGGCGTTCCGGGCCGCCGTGGACACCTTCCACTCGATGGAGTTCGACGGCGGGTCAAAAGACCAGGACCGGTTCCAGGAGCGCATGCTGCAACGGTTCATGACGCAGCCGGAGCAGGCCTCGCGCGAGGATGTGGACTATCTGCTGGGCCGAATGGACCGTACGACGAGGGCGGTCGGGGAACCGGAGCACGACGCGCTGTTCGTCGCCTGATCGTTCCCGTTGGGTCAGTCTTGCCTGCCAAAGGGCTGCGGCCCAAGCTGGCGCGATGAGCGAAACGCCCAAGACACAGCCGGCCGAAACCAAGGTCGCCGCCACCATACTGCTCCTGCGGGATGCGCCGGAGTTCCAGGTCCTGATGGTCAAGCGCCATCAGCAGATCGACTTCGCCTCCGGAGCACTGGTCTTTCCCGGCGGCAAGACCCATGCGGGCGACGAGGATCCGGCCTGGGCCGAGCACTGCAATGGCTGGGATCTCTTCGACGACGCCCAGCGGGCCCTGCGCATCGGCGCGATCCGCGAGGCCTACGAGGAGGCCGGCATCCTGCTGGCTGAGGGCCTGGACGGATCGGACTTCGCGGAGGTGTGCGACCCGGAGGTCCGATCGGCCGTGGACCGCGGCGAGCAACCGTTCATCGATGTGGTGCGAGAGCTAGGCGTGAGGTTGCGGCTTGACGCCCTGACCGTGTTCGCGCGCTGGATCACGCCCACCATGATGCCGAAACGGTTCGACACCTGGTTCTACGCGGTGCGCGCGCCGGCCGATCAGGTCGCCGCGGCCGACGGGCGCGAGGCGGTGGACGCCGAATGGATCGCGCCCGCGGAGATCCTGCGCCTGGCCGACGCCGGCGAGCGGACGGTGATCTTCCCGACCCGGATGAACGTGCAACTGCTGGCCGAGGCGTCGAACGCCGAGTCCTGTGTCGCTCAGGCCGAAGCCCGGACACTCGTCACGGTGCTGCCCGTCGTCGAGATGCGGGCGGACGGACGCTATCTGGTGATCCCGCCGGACGCGGGCTACGGCGCCGTGGCCGAGCCGATGGACCGCGTGCCGCTGGCGATGAAGGTTCCTTGAGGCGCTCTAGGCGCCGAAGGCCTTGATCCGGCCTTCCAGTTCCTGGACGAGGATCTTTCCCACCGGGTGTTCCTCGGTCTTGATGTCGTCGCGGGCGGCGGCCTTGATGGCGTCGATATGCGCCTCGATGAGGCCGATCGGCGCTTCGAGGCGCTTGGACTTGTCGTCGATCAGGCGGCAGAGCAGGCCGGCGATCCGGGTGATCAGGGGGAAGCCATAGGTGGCGCCGAGACCCTTGAGGTCGTGGGCGCGCAGATACAGGCTTTCCATGTTCTCGACGCTGGGCCCTTCGGCGCGGACCACGCCGCGGGCGGTGTCGAGCTTGCCGATTTCGTCGTTCAGCCACTGGGTGAAGTTGCCCGACAGGCCCTTCAGCGCCGCTTCGGCCCGGGCGATCGCGGCGGGATCGATGGCGCCAAGCCGGCCGCCGCCAACCTTCAGGCGAAGGGCGTTAGGGGCCTGGAACATCTGGCCGGACTTGGGTTCGTTCACGTGATACTCCCGAACGGTCGCCTGCCTAAGATAAGGTGAACCCGTTAATGAGCGGTATTGGTCGCTTCGCTTACTAGACTGAGAACTGTTCGGCGAGGACGCGCTCTTCCAGGCTGCGGCCGGCATCGAACAACATATTGAGCGACACGTTGCGGTCCTCGGCGATGTAGACCTCGGCCACGTTGGGCGCCTCGAAGTTGTCGGCGACTGCGCTGACGGGCCGTTTTGGCGCCTCCAGAACCTCGAGCCGCAATTGGGCGGTGTGCGACAGCAAGGCGCCGCGCCAACGCCGGGGCCGGAAGGCGCTGATCGGCGTCAGCGCCAGGATCTTGGCGTCCAGGGGAATGATCGGCCCGTGAGCCGAGAGGTTGTAGGCGGTCGAGCCCATGGGGGTGGAGATCAGAGCGCCGTCGCAGATCATCTCGGAGAGCCGCACCTTGCCGTCGACCGAGATCCGCAGCTTGGCGGCCTGGCGGGTCGTGCGCAGCAGGCTGACCTCGTTGAAGGCCAGGGCCTCGTGGGTCTTCCCGTCGACGTCGATCGCATGCATCCGCAGCGGGTGGATCTGAGCCTGCTCGGCGGCGTTGATGCGGCCCAGCAAGTCGTCCTCGTGCGGGTCGTTCATCAGGAAGCCGACCGAACCCTGGTTCATGCCGTAGATCGGCTTGCCCGCATCCATCAGATCGTGGACCGTCTCGAGCATGAAGCCGTCGCCGCCCAGGGCGACGATGACCTGAGCGTCCTCTAGGCCGGCGTCTCCATAGCGGGCGACGAGGTTCTCCCGGGCCTCCTGCGCTTCCGGCCGATTGCTGGCGACGAAGGTGAGGCGGCTGACGAACGGCTTTTTCATCGGCCGCCAGAAACGCCGAAGCCTCTCGCCCTGTCAAACAACGGTTTGAGTCAGACCGGTGACAGCGTGCCGGCGGCGTGACGGAAGGCGGCGCCGGCGACTTCTGCGGTGACGGGCGCGAAGGCGACCGAGGCCTTGCGAGCGCCTTCGGCGCCCCCGCCCGGCCTGCCGTCGTTGAGGCGGCGGGTCATGGCCAGGATGTCGGGGAAGACGCTGCGGTCGATGCCGACGGCGGCGCACGCCAGGGCCAGCAACTCCGGCCGATCGGAGTCCAGGGTCGCCTGGACGTGATTGGCGTCGAAGCCGCCCAGCATCGCCAGAGCGGTGGCGAACAGGCCGAGACGACCTTCGCGCAGGGCCCGGATCAGATAGCCCGGCCGCAACTGTCCGGCGGCGTGCAGCTTGTCGATCAGCCGCTGTTCCATGAGCTCGCGCTCGCCTTCACGGGCGGTGCGCGGCAGGGACTCGGGTGACACGCCCGACTGGGCTTCCGCCACCGAGGCGGCGAGGATTTCATCCAGGACCGTGACGTCCAGGCGGAAGCGGTCGGCGAGACCCTGGCGTAGCGCAAGGCCGACCCAGAGGTAGAGCCGCTTGGCCAACTGACCGGTGAGCCGGGGGTGTTGCGTAAGGGGCGTCCGCAGGGCGGCGATCTGGCGCGACGCCTCGACGAGCGCCTCCATGTCGCTCGATGACAGCTCGGCTGAGTGGTTGCCCGCCAACGCGGTCATCACGGCGGGTTCGGCCTGCTCCAGGATCGCCGCGACCACATTGTTGGACAGTTCCGGCCGACGGGCGACCTCGATCTGGTGCTCGATGGTGGCTTCGACCAGCAGGCGGATGAGGTCCTGGTCGCGCAGCACCGGGCTCTGCGCGATGATCGGGCGGGCGATCTCGATATCGTCGAGGGCCAGAACATTGATCAAGGCGTTGGGCGCCCAGCTGGCGGCGGCGAGTTTCTGCGACAGGCGGTGGCGGATGTCGCGCTCGGCCTCGACGACCAGGCTCATGAAGATCGAGGAGAGCAGAGCCTGGATCGGCTGGCCCTTCATCGCTTCGCCCGCATAGGGGGAATCGCATAGATCGACGATCGCCAGAAGCAGGCGTTCGCGGTCCGCCGGCTGACGGCTCTTTGCGAGATCGAGCAGGCTTTCGCTGCTCATCGCGAGACTCAACGCCGGATCTCCCATTTCTACAGTACGAACGCGGCTATATCCGAGTCTGGGCTCGGCGGATGAAGACATGCTTAAGCTTGACGACCGGTCGGGCGGGAATTGGACACCATGGACCAACCTCTGATCCTCGCCTTGGACCAAGGCACAACCTCGACGCGCGCCATCCTGTTTTCGGCGGACGGCCAGCCGTTGGCGGAAGCCGGCGCGCCGCTGCAGCAGCACTACCCGAGAGATGGCTGGGTGGAGCACGATGCGGAGGAGATTTTCGACGCGTCGGTGGCGGTGTTGAAGGCCGCTGTGGACAAGGCTGGCCGGACGCTGTCCGACGTCGCCGCGATCGGCGTGACAAATCAGCGCGAGACGCTGGTGGTGTGGGAGAAGGCCACCGGCCGGCCGATCCACAAGGCGATCGTCTGGCAGGACCGTCGCACCGAAGCGGTCTGCGCGCGGCTGCGGGATGAGGGCCGCGAGGCCCGCGTGACCGAGATCACCGGCCTGCTTCTGGACCCCTACTTCTCGGGCACGAAACTGGCCTGGCTGTTGGATCACGTGCCGGGGGCGCGGGCGGCGGCCGCGGCGGGTAGCCTGCTGGCGGGCACCATCGACAGCTGGGTGATCTGGAAGCTGACCGGTGGGCGCACCCATGCGACCGACGCGACGAACGCCTCGCGGACGTTGCTCTACGACATCCGGGCCGGCGAATGGTCGGCGGAGATGGGCGAGATGCTCGATGCGCCGCTGGGGCTGCTGCCCGAGGTGCGCGACTGCAACGGCGACTTCGGCGAGACCGACGCATCCGTCCTCGGCCAGGCGATCCGCATTCGCGGCGTCGCGGGCGACCAGCAGGCAGCCTTGATGGGGCAGGGGTGCATCCGGCCGGGCGAGATGAAGGCCACTTACGGCACCGGGTGCTTCATGCTGGTGAACACCGGGGAGGCGGCCCCCGTGTCGGAGGCGCGTCTCCTGACCACGATCGCCGCGCGGGTCGGTGGCCGGACGACCTATGCGCTGGAGGGTGCCATCTTCATCGCCGGGGCCGCCATCCAGTGGCTGGGCGAAGGGCTGGGCGTCGGCGGACCCCAGGCGGCCGAGGCGCTGGCCGCCAAGGCGAACGACGATCTGGGTGTGGTGCTGGTGCCGGCTTTCACAGGACTTGGCGCGCCGTGGTGGGACGCCAACGCCCGGGGCGCGATCTTCGGCCTCACGCGCGACACGACCCTGGCGGAAATCTCGCGGGCGGCGTTCGACGCCTGCGCCCTGCAGACCCGCGATCTGATCGAGGCGATGCGGGCGGATGCGCCGCAGGCGTTCAAGGGCGATGTCGAACTGCGGATCGACGGCGGCATGTCCCGGAGTCCCTGGTTCAGCCAGCGGCTGGCCGACCTGACCGGGGTTGGCGTGTGCCGGGCGACCTATCAGGAGACAACGGCGCTGGGCGCGGCCCTGTTCGCCGGCGTCGGCGCGGGGATCTATCGCGACGTCGCGGAGGCCGCGGCGGCGCGTCCCAAGACGGAAGGCTATGGGCCCGCGCTGGGTACCGACGCCCGCGAGCGCGCCTACGCGCGCTGGCTGGACGCCGTGAACCGGGTCGGAACCACCTGAGCGGCCATTCGCCGGGACCCTGCGCGCCCGGACTCGCGCTTGACGCCCGACGCCAGCGGCGCGAGGAAGTGAGCAACGATCAGATCGATCAAGACATCAGGGAGTACGGCCATGGCGGATGGTTCAGTCGCGGGCGTCACCTCGCTCAAGGGCAAGGTCAGCGCCGAGGAGTGGCAGGCGCGGGTCGATCTGGCGGCGCTCTACCGTCTCGTCGCGCTGTATGGTTGGGACGACCTGATCTACACGCACATCTCGGCCCGCATTCCCGGCCCGGAACACCATTTCCTGATCAATCCCTACGGTATGCTGTTCGAGGAAATCACCGCCTCGTCGCTGGTGAAGATCGATCTGGACGGGCAGATCCTCCAGGACACGCCGTACTTCATCAATCCGGCGGGCTTCACGATCCACTCGGCGATCCACGGCGCGCGTGAAGACGCCAAGTTCGTCATGCATCTGCACTCGGACGACGGGGTTGCGGTGGCGGCCCAGCAGGGTGGCCTGTTGCCGATCTCTCAGCATGCGCTGATCGTGCTGCCGCGGCTGGCGTACCACGACTACGAAGGCATCGCCCTGAACCACGACGAGCGCGAGCGCCTGGTGGCCGATATCGGCGACAAGGATCTGATGTTGCTGCGCAATCACGGCACGCTGTCCGCGGGCAAGACCGCCGGGGACTGCTGGGTTGGCATGTACTACCTGGAGCGCGCCTGCACGATGCAGGTCAAGGCGCTGTCGGCGGGCCGCGAGAACATCCTCGTCGCCCCCGAGGCGGCCCAGGCCGAGGTGCGGTCGCAGGTCTCGCGGGGAATCGGCGGAGCGCTGCCGTGGCCGGGATGCCTTCGTAAGCTCGACCGCGAATTGCCCGGCTACGACGCATAGGGCGGCAGCTTCGCCTAAGGCTTGAGCAGAACGGACGCCCGAATGGGCGTCCGTTTCTTTGTTTGAGGACGTTTCAGCCCCGCAACGGACAGCCATCCTCCAGTCACGCGACGGCGTGTATGGAGCCATCCTAAGACCGCTGCCGTGCAGCTCGTGAACCGCCTGCCAGCACGCGGGTGAAAAGGACCCGTAGTTTTGATCCGACGCCACTTCTTCCTCGTAGCGGCCCTGGTGGTCCTCGCCGTGATGGTGGTGGCCGGCGGTTACAAGATCTTGACCAAGACCTCCGCGGGCAGCCAGGCGTCGGCCGGGCAGGGCATGGGCGGCGCGGGCGGACCGCAGGCCAAGGGCGGCGCGCGGCGCGGCGGCTTCAGCGGGCCGACGCTGGTGTCCGTCACGACGATTCAGCCGCGGGTGTTCGAAGACACGATCGAGGTGCTGGGGGTGGCCAAGGGCCGCCAGTCGGTGACCCTGACAGCCGCGACCACGCAACTGGTGGACCGGGTGCTGTTCCGGGATGGTCAGCGCGTGGCGCGCGGCGCCGTGCTGGTCGAGCTCAAGGATACCGAACAGAACGCCGGGACGGCCCAGGCCGAGGCGCGGCTGCTGGAGGCGCGGCGCGCCTACGACCGGTACAAGACCCTGGGCGACCAGGGGTGGACTTCGAAGGCGCAGGTTGAACAGTACGAAGCCGCCTGGCGTTCGGCCCAGGCGGATCTTGCCGCGGCCAAGGCCCGCCAGGGCGACCGCACGATCCGCGCCCCGTTCGCGGGCGTCGTGGGCCTCTCGGACGTGGCGCCCGGCGCGCTGGTCAATCCTGGCGCGCCGATCGTGACCCTGGACGATGTGTCGGTCATCCGCGTCGATTTCCAGGTTCCGGAGCGCTATCTCGGCCAGCTTCGCGAAGGGCAGGCGCTGTTGGCGACTGCCGACGCCTACCCGGGCGAGACGATCACCGGCCGTATCGCTCAGCTGGACACCCGCGTCGACGAGCGCACGCGGGCGATCACCGCGCGCGCCGAATTCCCAAACAGCTCCGGCAAGCTGAAGCCGGGCATGCTCGTTCGCGTTGGCATCTCCCGCGGTCAACGCACGACGGCCAGCGCTCCGGAATCGGCGGTTTCGGTTCAGGGCGACGGCGCGTTCGTCTACGTCCTGCACAGCCGCGCGGCGGGGTCGGGCCAGCCCCAGGCCAAGGGCCAGGCCGGCGGGGCGATGGTGGAGCAGCGGCCGATCGTAACCGGTCTGCGCCAGCAGGGCTTCGTGGAGATCACCGACGGGGTGAAGCCGGGCGACCGGATCGTCGCGGATGGCCTGAACAAGATCCAACCCGGTCAGCCCGTGCGGGTCGCGTCCGGGGACCAGCCGGCGTCGGCGCCGCCCTCGGCGCGCACATCCGCGCCTAGCCCGGCCGGAGCCCGTCCCGCGGCATGATGCTCTCCGACATCTCCGTCCGCCGTCCGGTCTTCGCCGCTGTCGCGGCGATCATCCTGTGCGTCGTGGGCCTAGCCTCGTTCAGCGCGCTCACCGTCCGCGAGCTGCCCAGCGTCGACCCGCCTGTCGTCAGCGTTTCGACCAACTACCGCGGCGCCTCGGCGGAGGTGATCGAGGAGCGGATCACCGAGGTGATCGAACGGCAGGTGGCCGGCATCGAGGGAATCGACCGCGTCCAGTCCTCCTCGCGGGACGGCACCTCGCGGATCAATATCTCGTTCAAGCTGGACCGCGACCTGGACGCGGCCGCCAATGACATCCGCGACGCGGTCAGCCGGGTCACGGCGCAGCTTCCGGAACAGGCAGACCCGCCGCAGATCCAGAAGGCGAACGCCGACTCCCAGCCGATCATGTTCCTGAACTTCACGTCGTCGACGATGAACAGGTTGCAGTTGTCGGACTACGCCCAGCGCTACCTGGTCGAGCGGCTGTCGACGGTGCCGGGCGTGGCGACGGTGGGGGTCGCGGGCGCGCAAAACTATTCCATGCGCATCTGGCTGAACCCCGACGCCATGGCGGCGCGGGGCATCACTGTCGAGGACGTCGAGTCGGCCCTGACCAGCCAGAACGCCGAGCTGCCGGCCGGTTCGCTGGAAGCGCCGGCCAAGGATTTCACCATCCGCGTCGCGCGCGGCTATGCGACGCCGGCGCAGTTCGCTCTGATGCCGATCGTGCCTAGCCGCTCGGCGACCTCGACCCAGGCGTCAGCAGCCCTGGGCGGCACGGCGGCGGGCGCCGGCGCGGCGGCGGGCGCGGTGCGCGATGTCGCCTCCGCCAGCACCAGCTCGGCCTACATCACCCGGCTGGGCGACATCGCGCGGGTGGAGGAGGGGCCGGATGAGCGCCGCCGCCTGTTCCGCTCCAACGGCAAGGACATGGTCGGCATCGCCATCACCCGGCAAAGCCAGGCCAACGATCTCGACATCTCGGACGGCGTGCTCGCGGCGATCAAGGAGATCAACAGCACCCTGCCCAAGGGCACCCGAATCGGCGTCTCGGTGGACTATACCCAGTTCACCCGCCACGCGATCCAGGAGGTCTGGATCACCATGGGAATATCGCTGGGCCTGGTGGCGCTGGTGAACTTCCTGTTCCTGGGCACTTGGCGCGCGGCGGTCATTCCGTCGGTCGTGGCGCCGATCTGCATCCTGTCGACCTTCATCGTCCTGGCCCCGCTGGGCTTCTCAATCAACCTGCTGACCCTCCTGGCTCTGGTGCTGGCGATCGGCCTAGTCGTCGACGACGCCATCGTCGTGGTCGAGAACATCCAGCGCCGGATCGACGATGGCGAGCCGCCGGTCGTGGCCGCCGAGCGCGGCGCGCGCCAGGTGTTCTTCGCGGTGGTCGCCACGACGATCGTGCTGATCTCGGTCTTCGCGCCGCTGATGTTCCTGCCCGGCTTCATCGGTCGGCTGTTCGTCGAACTGGCCGTATCGGTCGCCGCCGCCGTGGCGTTCTCGGCCCTGCTCGCGCTATCGCTCTCGCCGATGCTGGCGTCCAAGCTGCTGCGGCCTGCCCACGGCGAAGGCTGGGTGGCCCGCCGGGTGGACAGCGGGATGAACCGCCTGAAGAGCTCGTACCATGCCTCCCTTGAGTGGATGCTTGGCCGGCGGGCGGTATCGATCGGCGCCTCCAGCCTGGTCGTGATCCTGGCAGTGGCCGCCTATGGCATGTTCAGCGTCCTGCCGCGCGAGCTGACGCCTGAGGAAGACCGGCGCCGCGCACAGGTGAGCTTCGCCGGTCCCGAGGGCGCGGGCTTCGACTACAGCCTCGCGGCCAGCAAGCAGGTCGAGAGAATCCTTCAGAAGCATTTGGCTGACGGCACGCTCGAGCGGTACGTCTTCTCGATGCCGCGGTTCGGCAACAGCTCCTTCAACTCGGGCGGCGGTAACGCGATCCTTTCCGACAAAACGAAGGTTACGGCGCCGGAGCTGGCGGCGACGCTGAACCGCGAACTGTCCTCGGTGACCTCGGTCCGCGCCATCGTCTCGGCCGAAGGCGGCCTGCAGCGGGGCGGCGGTGGCGGCGGTGGCGGGGGCGGCGGCACCAGCATGCAGATGATCGCCACGGGCACCGAGTACCCGGAGATCGCGCGCTGGATCCAACCGATCCTGGCGGCGGCGAACGACAACCCCGGGCTGGCGCGCCCACGGCTGGACTATGAGCCGACCAGCCCACGGGTGATCGTGAACATCGATCGCGAAAAGGCGGCGGCCCTGAACGTCTCCGCCCAGACCATCGGCCGGGCGTTGGAAACCCAGTTCGGCTCCCGCCGCGTGACGACCTACATCAAGAACGGTCAGGAGTACGACGTCCTTCTGCAGACCGACCGCGAGCGGCGGCAGACCGAGCAGGACTTGAACAAGCTCTACGTTCGCGCCGGCTCCGGCGAGGTGATCCCCCTGGCGTCGGTGGTGACGACCCAGGTCCGTGGTGACACGCCTGATCGCCCCCGCGTCGATCGCCTGCGGTCGATCAGCCTGAACGTTCAGCTGAACCCCGGCTACTCGATGGGCGAGGCCATCGCCTTCTTCCAGGCCGAGGCGGCGAAACAGCCGCCAGCGGCGGTGCAGGTGAAGTGGGGCGGCGGCGCGCGCGATTATCTTGAGGCGTCGGGGTCTGTGGGCTTGGCCTTCGCCATGGCGCTGCTGCTGGTGTTCCTGGTGCTGGCGGCGCAGTTCGAGAGCTGGATCCACCCGGCGGTGATCATGCTGACGGTGCCGGTTGCGGCCGTGGGCGGTCTGTTCGGCCTGCTGGTCGTCGACTCCTCGATCAACACCTACAGCCAGATCGGTCTCATCATCCTGATCGGCATTGCGGCCAAGAACGGCATTCTGATTGTCGAGTTCGCCAACCAACTGCGCGACGAGGGGCTGTCCATTCGCGAGGCGGTGATCGAGAGCGCCTCCTTGCGCTTACGGCCGATCATCATGACCTCGATCTCGGCGGCGGCGGGGGCGATCCCGCTTATCGTTTGGGGGGGCGCGGGCGGCGAGTCGCGGAAGACCATCGGCGTGACCATCTTCTTCGGCGCGATCTTCGCGACGATGGTGACGCTGTTCATCGTGCCGGTGTTCTACAACCTGCTGGCGCGGTTCACGAAGTCGCCCATGGCGACCGCGCGGCGGATCGAGGCGTTCGAAGAGGCCGAGAAGGGCCGGGTCGCCAACGCGGCGGAGTAGGCGTCGTCGGGCGCGCTCGGCCAGCGCGTCCCTCACGCCGACGGCGCATCTGGCGCCGGCCAGCCGGCGCCAGGGATCCTCAAGATAGGGGGGGTGTCAGATCCCTGGGCCCGGCCGGCGACGGGGGGCGTCGCCCTTCGGAACAAGGTGTCGAGTCAGACAGATGCTCTTTGTCGACACCGCCACCATGCCGAGCGAAGCCATGCGCGTCAAGGTTGTCTCGTTTGGTAAATCTGCGCCTGTCGGGCGAGCGGCTATTTTGCCTTGTGGCCCGTCTCGACCATCAGATAGGCGATCAGGTCCGTCCGGTCTTTGGCCTCCTTGAGGCCGGCGAAGGACATCTTCGTTCCCGGCAGGTAGGTCATCGGCTTTTCGAGCCATTGATCCAGGTGGTTGGCGTCCCACACCCAGCCGGCGTTCTTCAGCGCGTCGGAGTACTTGAAGTCGGGGTTGCTGGCCGACTTCTTGCCGAAGATGCCGTGCAGGTTGGGGCCCGTCATGTTGGCCCCGCCGGGCGCGATGGTGTGGCAGGACTGGCAAAGGGCGAACTTCGACTTCCCATTGGCCAGATCGGCGGTGTTGTAGGGCGCGGGGTAGGAGGCGAGGATCGCCTGTTTGTCCGCGTCGCTCAGCTCGGGGGCCGCAGGGACGGCGGCGGCGGGCGCATCGGCGCTCGAGGACGCGCTGTCCTGGGGCTTGCCGCAAGCGGCGGCGAGGGTGGCGACGGCGGCGGCGGCGAGGATCGGACCCAGGCGCATGACGAACTCCAGCTGCGAAATCGTCGGCAAACTAGCCACGCCTTGGCCGAAGTCTAGCGCCGCTTGCGCCGTTCGCGGTTCACCGCCTCGTCCAGCGCCTGCAGGAAGCGGGAGCGATCCGCGGCCGCGAAGGGTCGTGGCCCGCCCGTGATCTCGCCGGTCGAGCGGATGTGCTCCATGATCGACCGCTGGGCCAAGGCCGAGCCGATGGAGTCGGGGGTGAACGGTCGGCCGTTCGGCGCGATGGCCGCGCCGCCCGCTTTCAGCACCCGGTCGGCCAGGGGGATGTCATTGGTGACGCAGATGTCGCCGGGCTCGGTCTGCTCCGCGATCCAGTCGTCGGCCACGTCAGGCCCGGCGTCGACGATCCGCCGTTCGATCATCGACGATTGGGGGATCTGGATGAAGCTGTTCGAGACGACGAAGGTCTTGAGGCCATAGCGGGCGGCCACCTTGTAGACCTCGTCCTTCACCGGACAGGCGTCGGCGTCGATGAAGATGCGCATCGCCTCCGCACCTACAGGATTCCGCGCCAGGGCTCACGCGTGTTTGATCGTGGCGCCGAAGAAGCGCCGCGTTTGGCGCGTCAGATGCGGACGTCGGGGGCGTTATGGAAAGGCGTGACCGATGGAAGGTTTCTGGACGCGAGCCCTGGACGCGGCGGAACAGGCCGAGGCGAAAGCCCGGGCGTTGCGAGAGCGCTTCGGACGGGACGCCGACGCGCTTTGCCGCGCCGAACTGCAGAGTTTCGCCCCCCACGATCCTCGGCGCGGCCGTGTGGCCGACGTGGTCCGGGCGCTGCGCTGGACGTGAGAATGCGCGCAGCCCCTTGGCGCCGAAAGCACAACCCAGCATAAGGCGGCCGGTCCCCCATGGGCCGGATTAGCTCAGCTGGTAGAGCAGCGGTTTTGTAAACCGAAGGTCGCGGGTTCGAGTCCTGCATCCGGCACCATCCGATTCTGTTCGTATTGGCGAGTGTTCGGCTAGATGCGGGGCAAAACCGATGGCCGACGGCGAAGCGCGCCCCCGACCGCACCGAAACCGAGGATCATCAACGCCCACGAGGACGGCTCAGGAATCGCATAAGCGTTCAGGGTGAGCCGATAGCGCACTGGCTGATCCTGCTCGGCGAAGTGGAATATGAATTTCGACACTCCGGGCGTCGTTTGGGAATGCGAAAAAATGTCGCCGTCCGGCGGACTGACGTAACCGGAGAAGTAAAACGGATTCGCGAGTTCAAAATTGACGGTGTGGGCATCCGTAACGGTCAACACATCAACGTAGCCGAGGAGTGAGCAGGTTTCGCTCACGGCGACCGGCCCGCAGTTCGTCGCATAGGGATATTGAACGTAGGCCGAGCGGTCAGACTTCAAAAAGAAGAAGGACGTTGAATAGTCCTGCGATACCGACGCCAGCGCGCCGTCGAGGAACTCGAAGGTGCCATAACCCACATGATACCACTTAAACGTCAGCGTGAAGCTGGGGTCGCTTGGGTTAAGTACCCCCTCAAAGACGTGCGCTGCTGATGCGGCTAGCGGAGTTGCCGCGCCCAAAAAGACAGCCGTGGCAAACGCCACACCGCGAAAATTGACCATCTGACTAACCTTCTGACTGCCCTCGGCTGGTTAACAACTTCTAGTCTCTGTCCCGCGCCGTCAATTCTCCGAACGTCCTTCCGCCATGCGTGTGCCGCATTTTTCGGCGCTGAAGCGCCCTCCGGCCCGCATGTTGCGTTGCACACGCTGCAAGTCGGAGGGGCGTGTCAGGACGGGACGCAGCTGCCCCCGGCGGTCCGGTGGTCTCGGGGGGCGACCGGACATCTACGTCCGAGCGACGTTGGCTGCAGGCGGTCCGGACCGTGGCGCGTAAGGGTCACAAGGTCGCGGTCGGACCGCCTGCGGCAATCACGGGGCCCGCGCCGCCCGACGTCGCCCGCGCTGTTGGACGAGGTAGGCGGCGATGACGCCCGTGGCCACCAGGCCGATCAGCAGGGTTGAGACGGCGTTGATCTTGGGATCGACCCCCAGCCGGACCTGGCTGTAGAGGCGCATGGGCAAGGTGGTGGCGCCCGGCCCGGACGTGAAGCTGGCGATGACCAGATCATCCAGCGACAGGGTGAAGGCCAGCATCCACGCCGCCGCGACGGCTGGCGCGATGCCGGGCAGGGTCACCAGAACGAAGGCCTTCCACGGCGGGCAACCCAGGTCCTGGGCCGCCTCCTCGAGATGCCGGTCAAAGGCGGCGAGCCGCGCTTGGACCACCACCGTGGCGTAGGCGAGCGTGAGGGTCGCGTGGCTGAGGGTGACCGTCCAGAAGCCGCGGGGAAGGCCAACGGCCACGAACAGCAGCAACAACGACAGACCCAGGATGACTTCAGGCATCACCAGGGTGGCGTAGATTCCGCCCGCCAGGGCGGTGCGTCCCCGGAACCCGCCCCGCACCAGGGCCACGGCCGCGAGCGTGCCGAGCAGGGTGGCCAGGGTGGCCGACAGCACGCCCACGCGCAGGGTCACCCAAACGGCGTCCAGCATCTGAGCGTCCTGGAACAGGGCTGTGTACCACCGCGTGGAGAAACCGCCCCAGACCGTGACCAGCCGGCTGGCGTTGAACGAGTAGATCACCAGGATGACGATGGGCGCGTAGAGGAACGCCAGACCCAGCACCACCGCGGCGAGGTTGAAGGCCGAGGGACCGCGTCTCATGCGCGTGCTTTCACGACCGCAGGACCTTGGCCTGTTGACGCTCGAACAACAGGATGGGCGCGATCAACGTGGCCAAGAGGACGATCGCCACCGCCGAGGCGGCCGGCCAGTCGCGGTTGGCGAAGAACTCGGTCCAGATCACCTTGCCCAGCATCAAGGTCTCGGACCCGCCCAGGAGATCGGGGATCACGAATTCGCCGGCCATGGGAATGAAGCAGAGCAGGGCGCCGGCCGCCGCGCCGGGGATGGAGAGCGGAAAGGTGACGCGCCAGAAGGCCGAGAGCGGCGTGGCGCCGAGGTCCTGGGCCGCCTCGATCAGACTCTGATCCTGCTTTTCCAGCACCGCGTAGAGCGGCAGGACCATGAACGGCAGGTAGGCGTACACGAGCCCCAGCACGACAGCGGTCTCGGTGTTGAGAATGTCCACCGGCGGCAGACCCAGCGCCGCGAGGGCGGTGTTCAGAACCCCAGCCGGTTTGAGGATGGCGATCCAGGCATAGATGCGGATCAGGAAGCTGGTCCAGAACGGAAGGATCACCGCCATGACCAGCGCCTGGCGCACTGCCGGCGAGAAGCGGCTGATTCCGTAGGCGATCGGATAGCCGATGAGCAGCAACAGCACCGTTCCCGTGCCGGCGATCCGGAGGCTGGACAGATAGGCGTCGAGGTACAGGCGATCCTGCGTCAGCCGCCCATAGGTCTCGCCGTCGAGGCCAGCCAGGAACGCGCGGACGCCGGCCAGGCCCTGGCTCCAGTCGATACGGGGCGCGTAGGGCGGCATGGCCAGGGCGGTGTCGGAGAGCGACAGCTTGGCGACCAGCATGAAGGGGAAAGCGAAGAACAGCGCCAGCCACAGAACGGGCAGGATGGCGGCCAGCCCGGAACGCTCGCGCCTCATGCGGTGAGAACCACGGCGCTGGAGGGGGCGAAGGTGAGCCAGACCGCGTCGTCGCAGCCGAGCGGGCGCTCGACCGTGCGCGTGGCGTTGGCGCGGGCGGCGCGGATCGTGCGGCCGGGCGCGACTTCGACCAGGTAGGTGGTCCAGTCGCCGAGGTAGCCGTAGTCGAGGATCCGGCCTGCGATGCGATTGCGCGGATCGGCCGGCGGATCGGTGTGGACGGCGATCTTCTCGGGGCGGACGGCCAGCCAGACCTGGTCGCCCACCGCGCCGGCGCCCTCGGCGTCGAAGGCGCCGTCGTCGGATTGAAGACGAACGAGGGGGCCCTCGCGCGCCGTGATCCGGCCAGGGAAGAGGTTCACGTCGCCGATGAAGCCGGCCACGTAGCGATCGGCCGGCGCCTCATAGACCTCGGCCGGGCGCCCGACCTGGACGATGCGCCCCTCGCGCATGACGGCGATGCGGTCGGCGACGACCATGGCCTCGTCCTGGTCGTGGGTGACGATCATGAAAGTCATGCCCAGCGTCTGCTGCAGGGTCATCAACTCGAACTGGGTCTCCTCGCGGAGCTTCTTGTCGAGCGCCGCCATTGGCTCGTCGAGGAGCAGGATGCGGGGGCGGGGTGCGATGGCCCGGGCCAGGGCCACCCGCTGTCGCTGCCCGCCCGAGAGCTGGTCGGGGCGCCGGCGGCCCAGGCCTTCAAGCTTCACGAGGGCCAGCATCTCTTCGACGCGGGCGGCGATCTCGGCCTTGGGCAAACCCTGGCGCTTCAGGCCGAAGGCGATGTTCTGGGCGACGCTGAGGTGCGGGAAGAGGGCGTAGGCCTGGAACATCATGTGCACCGGCCGGCGGTGCGGCGGATCGGCGGCGATGTCGCGGTCGGCCAGCCAGATACGTCCGGCGTCCGGGGTCTCGAACCCGGCCAGCATCCGCATCAGGGTTGTCTTGCCGCAGCCTGACGGACCCAAGAGGGCGAAGAACTCGCGCTCGTAGATGGCCAGGTCGACGCCCGCGACCGCGCGCGTCTCACCGAACCCCTTGGAGACGCCGTCGAACCGCACGAGCGGCCGCGCCGCGGGATCGTCCCACGGCGCGAAGGTCTCACGGATGCCGCCGATCTGCGGACGGCTGGTGGGGGCCCGGCCGTTCAACGGCCCGTCAGCACCCGGGTCCACTGGCGGTTCACGTCGCGCAGCAGGTCCTGGTCCTTGGTGGTGGTGACGAACAGCCGCTTGGACATCTCCGGCGTGGGATAGGCGTTCGGGTCGTTGCGGATGGCGGGGTCGACCATGGCCGTCGCCTGGGCGTTGGCGTTGGCGTACTGCGTGTAGTTGGACGCCTTGGCGATGATGTCCGGCCGCAGCATGAAGGCGATGAACTTGTGCGCCGCGGCGGGGTTTGGGGCGTCCTTAGGGATCACGAAGACGTCGAACCACACCTGGCTGCCCTCCTTGGGAACGGCGTAGGCGACCTTCACCCCGTTCTTGGCCTCGGCCGCCCGAGCCTTGGCCTGCAGCACATCGCCCGAGTAACCGATGGCCAGACAGATGTCGCCGTTGGCCAGGGCGTCGATATACTCGGACGAGTGGAATTTCCTGACGAAGGGTCGCACCTTCATCAGAAGGTCGGTCGCCGCGACGTAGTCGGCGGGCAGCTTAGAGTTTGGATCCTTGCCCAGGTAGTTCAGCGTCACCGCATACATGTCCTCCGGCGCGTCGAGGAAGTTGACGCCGCAGTCTTTCAGCTTGGCCAGGACGAGGGGGTCGAAGACGACCGACCAGCTGTCGATCTTCACGCCGGGGAGGCGCTTGGCGATGGCGTCGGCGTTGTAGCCGATGCCGATCGTGCCCTGCATGTAAGGCACGGCGTAGGCTGCGCCGGGGTCGAAAGGCTGCATGTGGGCCACGACGGCGGGGTCCAGCTTGTCCAGACCCGGCAGCTGCGCCTTGTCCAACGGCTGGATCGCGCCGGCGGCGATGTAGCGGGGCAGGTTGTGGTTCGACGGCACGACGACGTCGTAGCCCGTGCCGCCCTGGAGCATCTTGGTCTCGAGCACCTCGTTGGAATCGAAGGTGTCGTAGCTGACCTTGATCCCGGTCTCCTTGGTGAACTGGGTCAGCAGGGCTGGGTCGATGTAGTCGGACCAGTTGTAGATATGGAGCACGCCGGCGGCCTTGGTGTCCGCCTTCTCAGCTGTCTTCGGGCTGCAGGCCGCCACGGCCAGCGCCGCCGCCAGCGCCAATCCCCCCAACCAACCCCGCATTCGAAACCCTCCCAAATCGCCGGGGACTATAGGGCGGGTTCCACGGGAGTTAAGCCCCTCGCAGCGCGCCAGCGCCGATCTGCCTTAGCCGAGGCGCCTTCGCGAGCGAGTGGATGGCGGAACCGCGAATCCGCGGACACGTTGCGCGCCGAGCCGGAGACATCCCATGACCGCCCCCTGGACCGCCATCGCCCCCATCCTGATGCTGGTGGCGTCGAACATCTTCATGACCTTCGCCTGGTACGGTCACCTGAAGGTCGAGCACAAGCCGCTGTGGATCATCGTGATGGTCAGCTGGGGCATCGCCTTCTTCGAGTACTGGCTGGCGGTGCCGGCCAACCGCATCGGGCGGCAGGTCTACGATCCGGCCGAGCTGAAGGCGATGCAGGAGGTGATCACCCTGGGTGTCTTCGCGGTGTTCTCGGTCACCTACCTCGGCGAGAAGTTCACCTTGAACCACGGCGTCGGCTTCGCCTTCATCGCCCTGGGGGCGTTCTTCGTGTTCAAGGGCCCCCTGTAGGCGCCGGACGGTCAGCCCGGCGCCTTTGGTGACTACTTTGCGGCGTTGGCTGCGGCGCCGGCGACCATGGCCACGACCTCGTTGGTCTTGGAGATGAATTTCACGCCCTTGACCCGGCCGTCCTTGTAGCGGTCCCAGCCGCTCTTGACGCTGACGGGCGTGGGCCCGGCGGCGCCCGGCGCGGCCGGCTTCTGGGCGACCACATCGACCTCATAGATCCCGTCGGGGGGCGTGGCCGCGTAGACGCGCGGCAGGAAGCCGACCTGGGTCCATCCCGCGCCGTCCGTGCTGGCCTTGGCTTCCAGGTTCAGCCCGCCGCCGGCGTCGACCGACACGCTGCCCGACTGGATCGAAAGCACCTGCTCCTGGCCGGCGTACATGGGGGCCTGGCGGGCCAGCGACTTCTTCGGCGCTTCGGCCGTCGGCGCGGCGGCCGGTTCGGCGGGCTTTTCGCTGCAGGCGGAGAGCATCAGGCAGGCCGCGACGGCGGCGATCGAAATCACGGGTTTCAGCATGTCGAACCTCCCAAGGTCGGGCGGCTCGTTATCCCGGCGACTCAAGGGGTCGCCGTGTCCGCCCGGAGAACGCAGGTTTGCGCCAATGGCGCAGCTTGGCGAGCGTTTCTTGCAACCCGCGCTTTGGCGAACCACGTGAGCGGCCTATAAGCCGCGGTTCCTCCGAAACTGACGTCCGCCAGGCCAATGTCCCGCATCCTGATCACCTCGGCTCTGCCCTATATCAACGGCATCAAGCATCTCGGCACCCTGGCCGGCTCGATGCTGCCGGCGGACGTCTATGCGCGGTTCCAGCGCGCCCGGGGCCGCGAGACGCTCTACATCTGCGCCACGGACGAGCACGGGACGCCGACCGAGTTGGCCGCCGCCGCCGCGGGCGTCGACCCCGCCACCTTCTGCGCCGAGCAGCATGAGGTGCAGCACCGGCTGGGTCGGCAGTTCGGCCTGTCCTGGGACCACTTCGGCCGCTCGTCCTCACCGCAGAACCATCGCCTGACCCAGCGTTTCGCCCAGCAGCTGTGGGAGGCGGGGTTCATCG
Organism: uncultured Phenylobacterium sp.; assembly: GCA_964575195.1. Lineage (GTDB taxonomy): Bacteria > Pseudomonadota > Alphaproteobacteria > Caulobacterales > Caulobacteraceae > Phenylobacterium. The sequence continues at coordinate 14,565 of CAZNPJ010000013.1, read as the reverse complement.
AGGAGCGGGTGACCCAGCAGGTTTATTCTCATACCGACAAGCGCTTCCTGCCCGACCGCTATGTGATCGGCACCTGCCCGCACTGTGGTTACGAGAGCGCGCGGGGCGACCAGTGCGAGAACTGCACGCGGGTGCTGGATCCCGCCGATCTGCTGCATCCCCGCTCGGCGGTGTCGGGCTCGACCGACATCGAGATCCGCGGCTCCAAGCACCTGTTCCTCCGCCAGAGCCAGTTCTCGGACAAGCTGCGCGGCTGGATCGAGAGCAAGCGTGGGACCTGGCCGTTGCTGGTGACCTCGATCGCACTGAAGTGGCTGGATGAGGGGCTGCAGGATCGCGGCATCACCCGCGATCTGGAATGGGGCGTGCCGGTGAACGCCGGCGAGTGGGGCGCCAACCCCGACGGCCAGCTGCCGGACATCGAGGGGCTGGCCGGCAAGGTCTTCTACGTCTGGTACGACGCGCCCATCGAATACATCGCCGCCACCGCCGAATGGGCCGACGCCCGCGCGGCGGAAGCTGGAACCGGTCCGGCCGAAGATGCCGTCTGGCAGCGCTGGTGGAAGGGGCCCGAGGCGGCCGACGTCACCTACGTCCAGTTCATGGGCAAGGACAATGTGCCGTTCCACACAGTGGGCTTCCCCTGCACCTTGATGGGGGTGAACAGCCGCGAGTCCGCGCCATGGAAGCTGGTCGACGAGTTGAAGGGCTTCAACTGGCTGGACTACTACGGCGGCAAGTTCTCCACCTCGCAGCAGCGGGGCGTGTTCATGGACCACGCGCTGGAACTGCTGCCGGCCGACTACTGGCGCTGGTGGATCATGGCCAACGCGCCGGAGACCTCGGACGCCACCTTCGCGTGGGAGCAGTTCCAGGCGCAGATCAACGCCGACCTGGCCGACGTCCTGGGCAACTTCGTCAATCGGATCTGCAAGTTCACCGAGACGCGGTTCGAGGGGATCGTGCCGGAGGGCGGCGCCCCCGGGGCGCTGGATGAGAAGCTGGAAGCCGACGTCCTCGCCAAGCTGCGCGAGTACACCGGGTTCATGGAGGATCGTGAGTACCGAAAGTCGGCCGCGGCCCTGCGACAGCTCTGGGTGCTGGGCAACCAGTACCTGACCGAGGCGGCGCCCTGGACGGCGATCAAGACCGACCGGGACCGGGCGGCCGTGGCGGTGCGCTACGGCCTGAACCTGGCGGCCCTGTTCGCCAAGGTCTCCGAGCCGTTCATTCCCTTCGCCGCCGAGAAGATCAGCGAAGCGCTGGGCGAGCCCTATCCCGCGACCTGGCCCTCGCTGGACGGGCAGGGGGTGCTGTCGGCCCTGGAGCCCGGCCGTGCGATCCGCGCGCCCGAGGTGCTGTTCAAGAAGATCGAGAACGACCAGGTCACCGAATGGCGCGAACGCTTCGGCGGTCCGGAGACGGTGAGCGCCTAGCTCCACCCTCGCGCGTCATGGCCGGGCTTGACCCGGCCATCCAACTGCCGCGCACTCAGGGGTGCGCGGGGGCCGGGACCTTTGGCTTGATGTCCAGGAAGTCGGGGGCGACGGCGTTGAACTGCGACGTGTAGCCCAGGTCGTCCACCACATCGCGGCCGCCCTGCCACATCATGTGCAGCGCCACGTACAGCACGATGATCAGGCCGATGAATCCGATCCAGCGGTACTTGTGCAGCAGGCGGGCGATGGCGTGGGCGGCCACGCCCATGAGCGCGATCGACAGCAGCAGGCCGAAGATCAGGATGGTGGGGTGCTCGCGGGCCGCACCGGCCACGGCCAGCACGTTGTCCAGCGACATGGAGACGTCGGCGATCAGGATCTGGATCAGGGCGTCCTTGAACGTCTTCGCCTTGACCTTGGGCTCCGTGGTGGGATCGTCGTCCATGGCCGCCGCGGCCTGGGCCTCGTCGTTCGCGGCCTGCTCGCGCAGCTCGCGCCACATCTTCCAGCAGACCCAGAGCAGCAGCAGGCCGCCGGCGAACAGCAGGCCGACGATGCCGAGCAACTGGGTGGTGATCAGCGCAAAGCCGATCCGCGTGATGACCGCCGCGCCCAGACCCCAGAAGATCGCCTTGCGCCGCATGTCCGGCGGAAGCCCGCCTGCGGCGAGACCGACGGCGACCGCGTTATCGCCGGCCAGAACCAGGTCGATCATCAAGACCTGGAAGAGGGCGGTCAGGGCGCCGGGGCTAAGCAGCTCTTCGATCATCAGGCCTCAATGCGTCAGGCGGCCGCTGGCTGCAACCGCTCAGGTGCGAGGCCGCGCGGCCTCATACAGCGCGATCGCCGCGGCGGCGGAGACGTTCAGGCTCTCGAAGCCGCCGGGCATGAGGATTTTGGCAAGTTCGTCGCAATGCTCGGCCACCAGGCGGCGAAGGCCCTCGCCCTCCGAGCCCAGGACGAGGACGGTCGGCGCGGCCCCATCCAGCACCTCGTGCAGGCCGCTGTCCGCCTCGCCGGCCAGGCCCACCGTGCGCCAGCCCAGCTTGCTGAGTTCGTCGAGCGCGCGGGACAGATTGACCACCCGGGCGACGGGCACCTGCTCGACGGCGCCGGCGGCGGCCTTTGCCAGGGCGCCTGAGAGCTTGGGCGCGTTGCGGTCCTGCAGCACCAGGCCCACCACGCCGAAGGCGGCGGCCGAGCGGAGAATCGCGCCGACGTTCTGCGGGTCGGTCACCTGGTCGAGAATCAGCACCACGGCGCCGGGACGTTGTTCGAAGTCCGACAGGTCCGCATCTTCGAGCGGGGCGGGGCGCAGGGCGATTCCCTGGTGGACCGCGCCCTGGGGCAGGCCCAGGCCGATCTTATGGGCGTCGGCGATCTCGTGGACGATGTTGCGCCCGAACTTCGCCTCGACCTGCTTGGCCTTTTCAGGGGTCGCTACGAGACGAAGAGGCGCGCCGCGCTTGGGGTTCGCCAGAGCGGCCTCCACCGCGTGCCAGCCCCAGATCCAGTCGTCGGCGACGGCGGCTGGACGGGCGTGGCCGCGACCCGGACGGCCCGTTTTCGGCCTAAAATCACGACCCTTTCGGGCGTCGTTGCGTTCCGTAGACGAGGCCACTATAAGACGCGCTCCGATTTGGGGCCCCCCTCGGAGGGCGACTGCTTTTGGACGTTGAGTTGGGCGCTTAAAGCCCCTCGGCTCCTTGGGCGGAAGCCTTTTCTAGAAGGGCTCCGATTTGGGCTCCGTGCGCGCTGGGGGAATGTCCCGAGTGGCAAAGGGGGGGGACTGTAAATCCCCTGCGGTATCGCTTCGTAGGTTCGAGTCCTACTTCCCCCACCACGCGCCGGAACGAATTTGAAGTGAGGAGTTGCGGCGGCCCCGCGAAGCTATTGCGGGTATAGCACAATGGTAGTGCAGCAGCCTTCCAAGCTGAGGATGCGGGTTCGATTCCCGCTACCCGCTCCAGCTCCTTGTGAACCGTAGATCAGGCAACGCCGGCAGGACCCCATGGCCAAAGAGAAGTTTGAACGTAATAAGCCGCACTGCAACATCGGCACGATTGGTCACGTTGACCATGGGAAGACGACGCTGACGGCGGCGATCACGATGACGCTGGCGAAGGCTGGTGGTGCGAAGGCGATGTCGTATGCGGACATCGATGCGGCGCCGGAAGAGAAGGCGCGCGGGATCACGATCAACACGGCGCACGTGGAATATGAGACGGAGAACCGTCACTACGCGCACGTGGACTGCCCGGGGCACGCCGACTACGTGAAGAACATGATCACGGGTGCGGCGCAGATGGACGGCGCGATCCTGGTGGTGTCGGCGGCGGATGGTCCGATGCCGCAGACGCGTGAGCACATTCTGCTGGCGCGTCAGGTGGGCGTGCCGGCGCTGGTGGTGTTCATGAACAAGGTGGACATGGTCGACGACGAGGAGCTGCTGGACCTCGTTGAGATGGAAGTTCGCGAGCTGCTGAGCGGCTACGAGTTCCCGGGCGACGACATTCCGATCACGAAGGGTTCGGCGCTGGCGGCGGTTGAGGGTCGTAACCCGGAGATCGGCGAGACGAAGATCCTGGAGCTGATGGCGTCGGTGGATGCGTACATTCCGCAGCCGGAGCGTCCGGTGGACCTGCCGTTCCTGATGCCGGTGGAAGACGTGTTCTCGATCTCGGGTCGCGGCACGGTCGTTACGGGCCGGATCGAAAAGGGCATCGTGAAGGTCGGCGAGGAAGTCGAGATCGTGGGCATCCGTGACGTGCAGAAGACGACCTGCACGGGCGTGGAAATGTTCCGCAAGCTGCTGGATCAGGGTCAAGCGGGCGACAACGTGGGTGTGCTGCTGCGCGGCACGAAGCGTGAAGACGTCGAGCGTGGCCAGGTTCTCTGCAAGCCGGGCTCGATCACGCCGCACACCGAGTTCACGGCGGAAGCCTACATTCTGACGAAGGAAGAGGGCGGTCGTCACACGCCGTTCTTCACGAACTATCGTCCGCAGTTCTACTTCCGGACGACGGACGTGACCGGGATCATCAAGCTGAAGGAAGGCGTGGAGATGATCATGCCCGGCGACAACGCCGAGCTGAACATCGAGCTGATCACGCCGATCGCCATGGACCAAGGTCTGCGCTTCGCCATTCGCGAAGGCGGCCGGACGGTGGGTTCGGGCGTCGTGTCTAAGATCATCAAGTAAGCCACGCGCTTACCTGAGACACATCAAGGGCCGCCGAGGGACACCTCGGCGGCCTTTTTCGTACTCGGCGGGGTCCCCATGACACCTGAGTCATGACCCCGAATTAAGCTGCCCTTGTGGGGAACGCCGCCTAGCTTCCGAGCCGAGGCTTTAAACCTGGGAGACGACAATGCGCCTTCGGACGATCCTTCTTGCGGCCGTCGCTGTGACATCAGCTGGCGCGGCGCAGGCCGCGACGATCGAGGTCAAGGATGCTGTGGCCCGGATCACCGTGGTCCCAGAGGACCGCAAGGACGTGCGCGTGGAGGTGATCGCCCCCAACGCGCGGCTGCCGGTCGGCATTCGTGTCACCGGGGACCGCACGGTCCTCGACGGCGGCCTGAACCGCAAGATCCGCAATTGCCGAGGCTCCGGCGAGCGCGCCGTCGTCGACATCCTCGACCTCGGCTCTATCTCCTACGCCGACATGCCCCAGGTGGTCATCCACACGCCGCGGGATGTGCGGATCGCCGCCGGCGGGGCCATCTTCGGCGCTATCGGTCGCTCGGCCAGCCTTGAGCTCGGCAACTCCGGCTGCGGCGACTGGACGGTCGCGAACGTGGACGGCGATGCGAAGATCAGCCAGGCCGGCTCAGGCGACACCCGCATTGGCTCCTCCGGCGGCCTGAAGATCCGGGTGGCCGGCTCAGGCGATGTCGCGAGCGGCGACGTCCGAGGCGCCCTGGACGTCAGCATCGCCGGATCGGGGTCCGCGCATGTGAGGTCCGTTGATGGCCCGCTCAGCGTGTCTGTGGCCGGGTCTGGCGATGTGAACGTCGACGGCGGCCGCGCCTCGACGATGACGGTCTCCATCGCCGGCTCCGGCGACGTCGGTTTCGGGGGGCCTGTCGATCGTCTGACGGCGCGGATCGCCGGCTCGGGCGATGTCCGGGTTGCGGCCGTGAAGGGCCCGATATCCAAGACGGTGATGGGCTCGGGGAGCGTGCGGATCGGCGATTGAGATGAATGCAGCGCGCCGTCGCGGTTTTAAGTCGCCTTGGGACCAAACCCGGGCCGGCAGCCCTTGACGGAACCGAGTCGCATCGGTATTACCCCGCCTCCTGTTGGACCGGCTGTGCATCCCCAAGAAATTGGAGATGCAGACGCGGGCCGCAGAACGGCTCGAGACAGTGCTTTCATCGGCGTTTCGGGAGTAGGCCCTCGCGGGTTCGCGCGGGCCTAAATCGTTTGTGCGGACTTTCGCGTACGACCTCTCATCTGAGAGATCGGGCTGGTCTTTGAAATGGTCGAGATCACGCGGACGCCCGCCGTCTGTAGGGAAACGTAAGAGCGATATGGCTCAAAACATTCGCATCAGGCTCAAAGCCTTCGATCACCGCGTGCTGGACCATTCCACCCGCGAGATCGTGAACACGGCCAAGAGGACCGGCGCCGCTGTGCGCGGACCGATCCCGCTGCCGACGCGCATCGAAAAATTCACCGTCAACCGTTCGCCGCACATCGACAAGAAGTCGCGCGAGCAGTTCGAAATCCGCACGCACAAGCGCGTGCTCGATATCGTCGACCCCACCCCGCAGACCGTGGACGCGCTGATGAAGCTCGACCTGTCCGCCGGCGTGGACGTCGAGATCAAGCTCTAAGGGGATTGATCCGATGCGTACCGGCGTAATCGCCAAGAAACTCGGTATGGCCCGCTTCTTCGATGAAGCTGGCGCTCACGTACCGGTGACCGTGCTCAGCCTCGAGGGCTGTCAGGTCGTCGCTCAGCGCACGAAGGACAAGGACGGCTATGTCGCCCTTCAACTCGGCGCCGGCTCCAAGAAGCCGAAGAACACCTCCAAGGCCATGCGCGGTCACTTCGCCAAGGGCGAAGTCGAGCCGAAGCACAAGCTGGTCGAGTTCCGGGTGTCGGAAGACAACCTGATCGACGTGGGCGCGGAAATCACCGCCGACCACTTCCTTCCGGGCCAGAAGATCGACGTCACCGCGACGACGGTCGGTAAGGGCTTCGCCGGGGCCATGAAGCGCTGGAACTTCGGCGGGTTGCGCGCAACCCACGGGGTCTCGGTCTCGCACCGTTCGCACGGTTCGACCGGTCAGCGTCAGGATCCGGGCCGGACCTTCAAGGGCAAGAAGATGGCTGGCCACCTGGGCCAGGAAACCGTCACCACCCTCAACGTCACCGTCTGGCGTGTCGATGTCGAGCGCGGCCTCATCCTGGTGAAGGGCGCTGTCCCCGGCACCGAAGGCACGTACGTGAAGGTCCGCGACGCGGTGAAGTCGGCGCTGCCGGCTGAAGCCCCGAAGCCGGGCGCCTTCAAGTCCGCTGGCCAGCCGGCGCAAGCCGCGGCCGCCGCCGAGGAACCCGCGGTGACCGAAGCGCCGGCGCAAGACGCCGCCGCGACCGAAGCTGGGGATCAAGCGTAATGAAACTCGACGTCATCAAATTGGACGGCGGGAAGGGCGGCTCGATCGAGCTTCCCGACGATATCTTCGGCATCGAAGAAATCCGCGCCGACATCCTGCAGCGTTGCGTCACCTGGCAGCTCGCCAAGCGCCGCTCGGGCAACCACAAGGTTCAGGTCCGGAACGAAGTCTCCCGGACCTCGAAGAAGATGTACAAGCAAAAGGGCACCGGCGGCGCCCGTCACGGCTCGCGCCGGGCGGCTCAGTTCGTCGGCGGCGCCCGGGCCCACGGTCCGGTCGTTCGCAGCCACGCCTTCGACCTGCCCAAGAAGGTTCGCGCCCTGGCCCTGCGCCACGCGCTGTCCTCCAAGGCGAAGGCCGGCTCGCTCGTCATCGTCGACAACGTGACCCTGACCGACCCCAAGACGGCCGCGCTTCGCGACCAACTGGGCAAGATCGGGATCACCCACGCGCTGTTCATCGCTGGCGCCGAGGTCGACAACAACTTCAAGCTCGCCGCGCGGAACATTCCGAACGTCGATGTGCTGCCGAACGCCGGCCTGAACGTCTATGACGTACTGCGCCGCCGCACCCTGGTCCTGACCAAGGATGCGGTCGCTGCGATCCAGGCGCGCTTCCAGCCTGAGGAGGCTGCGTAATGGCTGTCGAACCTACCGTTCGTCACTACGACACCATCCTGTCTCCGATCATCACGGAGAAGGCGACGCTGCTCTCGGAGCAGAACAAGGTCGTCTTCCGCGTGGCCGGGGACGCTTCGAAGGACGAGATCGCCGCTGCGGTCGAGGCGCTGTTCAAGGTCAATGTCACGAAGGTCAATACGATCAACGTGAAGGGCAAGACCAAGCGGTTCCGCGGCATCATGGGCAAGCGCTCGGACGTCAAGAAAGCGATCGTGACGCTGGCCGAAGGCCAGTCGATCGACATCACTACGGGGCTTTAAGTCGATGGCTCTGAAGCAATTCAACCCGACCTCGCCCGGCCGCCGTCAGCTGGTCCTGGTCGACAAGTCCGAGCTCCACAAGGGCCGTCCGGAAAAGTCGCTCGTCGAAGGCCTGACCAAGTCGGGCGGTCGTGGCGGCAACGGCCGCATCGCGGTCCGCTTCCGCGGCGGCGGCGCCAAGCGCCTGTACCGCATCGTGGACTTCAAGCGCCGGAAGTTCGACGTCCCCGCGACGGTCGAACGCCTGGAGTACGATCCGAACCGCTCGGCCTTCATCGCTCTGGTGAAGTACGCCGACGGCGAGCTGGCCTACATCCTGGCCCCGCAACGCCTGAAGACGGGCGACCAGGTGATCGCGGCCGAAAAGGCTGACGTGAAGCCCGGTAACGCGATGCCGCTGCGTGGCATGCCGATCGGCACCATTATCCACAACGTGGAGATGAAGCCGGGGAAGGGCGGGCAGATCGCCCGTTCGGCCGGCGGTTACGCGCAACTGGTCGGCCGCGACGCCGGCTATGCCCAGATCCGCCTGAACTCGGGCGAGCTGCGCATGGTCATGGACAGCTGCATGGCGACGGTGGGCGCGGTTTCGAACCCCGACCACATGAACGAGAACCTCGGCAAGGCCGGGCGTTCGCGTCACAAGGGCCGTCGCCCGCACGTTCGTGGTGTCGCCATGAACCCGATCGACCACCCGCACGGCGGCGGTGAAGGCCGCACCTCCGGCGGTCGCCACCCGGTGACCCCGTGGGGCAAGCCGACGAAGGGCCGCAAGACCCGCAAGAACAAGGCGACGGATAAGTTCATCATCCGTTCGCGTCACGCTCGGAAGGCTCGCTAAGCCATGACCCGTTCCGTTTGGAAAGGCCCGTTCGTCGACGGGTATCTGCTCAAGAAGGCCGAGGCCGTTCAAAGCTCCGGCCGCAAGGATGTGATCAAGACCTGGTCGCGCCGCTCGACCATCATGCCCCAGTTCGTGGGCCTGACGTTCGGCGTGCATAACGGCCACAAGCACGTCCCTGTGCTCGTCTCGGAAGACATGGTGGGCATGAAGCTCGGCGAGTTCGCGCCGACCCGCTTCTTCCCCGGTCACGCGGCCGACAAGAAGGCCAAGAGGAAGTAAATGAGCAAAGAAGCCAAGGCTCGCCGTTACACGGCTGCCGAAGCGGTGGCGAAGGTGCGGACCATCCGCATCAGCCCCCGGAAGCTCAATCTCGTGGCCCAGTCGATCCGCGGCCTGAAGGTGCAACGCGCCCTCAACGAGCTCGAGTTCAGCTCCAAGCGCATCGCGCTGGATGTCCGCAAGGCTCTGTATTCGGCGATCTCCAACGCCGAAAACAACCACAACCTCGACATCGACTCGCTGGTCGTCGCCGAGGCCTACGTGGGCAAGAACCTCGTGATGAAGCGCTTCCACGCCCGCGCCCGCGGTCGTGCGTCGCGCGTCGAGAAGCCGTTCAGCGAGATCACGATCGTGGTCCGCGAAGTGGGTGAGGCCGCCTGATGGGTCACAAAGTCAATCCGGTCGGGCTCCGCCTCGGCATCAACCGCACCTGGGACAGCCGCTGGTTCGCCGACGGTCCCGAGTACGGCCGCCTGTTGCATGAAGACATCAAAGTCCGCCGGCAGCTGAAGAAGCGCCTGTATCAGGCCGGCGTGTCGCGGATCATCATCGAGCGTCCGCACAAGAAGTGCCGCATCACCATCTATGCCGCGCGCCCTGGCGTGATCATCGGCAAGAAGGGCGCGGACATCGACAAGCTCCGCAAGGACATCGCCGCCATGACGGACGGCGAGATCCACCTGAACATCGTCGAAATCCGCAAGCCGGAAACCGACGCCCAGCTGGTGGCCGAGAACATCGCCCAGCAGCTCGAGCGCCGGGTCGCGTTCCGTCGCGCCATGAAGCGGTCGCTGCAGAGCGGCATGCGTCTGGGCGCCAAGGGCATGCGGATCGAAGTGTCGGGCCGTCTCGGCGGCGCGGAAATCGCCCGGGCCGAGTCCTATCAGGAAGGGCGCGTTCCGCGTCACACCCTGCGGGCCGACATCGACTACGGCGTGACCGAAGCCAAGACCACCTACGGCATCATCGGCGTCAAGGTGTGGGTCTTCAAGGGCGAGGTCCTCGACCACGACCCGATGGCTCTCGACAAGCGTCTGGCCAGCGAGAGCGGTCCGGCTGGTGAGGGTGGTGGCCGCGAGCGCGGTGATCGTCCTGACCGTGGCCCCCGCCGCGATCGCCGCGAAACGGCGAACGCCTAAGGATCCGCAGAGATGCTTTCTCCGAAGAAAACCAAGTACCGCAAGCAGTTCAAGGGCCGCATCCACGGCCTGGCCAAGGGCGGCTTCACCCTCAACTTCGGCTCGTATGGGCTGAAGTCGGTTGAGCCCGAGCGCATCACGGCGCGTCAGATCGAAGCGGCCCGCCGCGCGATCACCCGCCAGATGAAGCGTCAGGGCCGGGTCTGGATCCGGATCTATCCGGACGTTCCCGTGACCGGCAAGCCGGCGGAAGTCCGGATGGGTAAGGGCAAGGGCGCCGTGGACCATTGGGCCGCTCGCGTTCACCCCGGTCGGATCATGTTCGAAATCGACGGCGTGCCGGACGATATCGCCCGTGAAGCCCTGCGCCTCGGTGCGGCCAAGCTGCCGGTGAAGACCCGCATCGTGACCCGGATCGATGCCCCCGTCGCGGAGCACGCGTGATGAAGATTGAAGAAGTCCGGGGCCTGACCCCCGATCAGCTGGCCGACCAGCTCGTCTCCCTGAAGAAGGAGCAGTTCAACCTGCGCTTCCAGAAGGCGACCGGCCAGATCGAAAAGACCCACCGTGTGGACCAGGTGCGCAAGGACATCGCGCGCATCAAGACGGTTCTGCGCGGCAAGCAGGCTCAGGCCTGAGGAGAAGCGACAAATGCCCAAGCGAATTCTTGAAGGCGAGGTCGTCTCCGACAAGGGCGACAAGACGATCGTGGTGAAGGTCGAACGGACCTTCCTGCATCCGGTGCTGAAGAAGACCGTCCGTCGGTCGAAGAAGTACCACGCTCACGACGAGGCGAATGCCTGCAAGGTCGGCGAAAAGGTCCGCATCGTTGAGTGCGCGCCGAAGTCCAAGACCAAAACCTGGGAAGTGTTGCCGGTTGGCAGCGCGGCCCAAGCGTAAGGGATCTGATCAATGATCCAGATGCAAACTAACCTGGACGTCGCCGACAACTCCGGCGCCCGCCGAGTCATGTGCATCAAGGTGCTGGGCGGCGCGAAGCGCCGTTACGCCGGCGTCGGTGACAAGATCGTCGTGTCCGTGAAGGAAGCGATCCCGCGCGGCCGCGTGAAGAAGGGCGATGTGCTGCAAGCCATCGTCGTCCGCACGTCTTCGGCCATCAAGCGCAAGGACGGTTCGGTCATCCGCTTCGACAAGAACGCGGCGGTGATCGTGAACAAGCAATCCGAGCCGATCGGCACGCGGATCTTTGGCCCGGTTCCCCGTGAACTGCGCGCCAAGAACCACATGAAGATCATCTCGCTCGCCCCCGAGGTGCTGTGATGGCGGCTAAGATCAAGAAGGGGGATCAGGTTGTGATCCTCACCGGCAAGGACAAGGGCCGTCAGGGCGCTGTCCTGCAGGTGCTCCCCAAGGAGCAACGCGTCGTGGTGTCGGGCCTGAACATGGTCCAACGTCACACCCGTCCGAGCCAGCTGGATCCGCAAGGCGGCATCAAGCACAAGGAAGCGTCGCTCCACCTGTCGAACGTGGCCGTCGTGGACTCCAAGGGCAAGCCGACCCGCGTCGGTTTCCGCGTGGAAGGCGACAAGAAGGTCCGGATCGCCAAGACGACCGGCGAGGTGATCAATGGCTGAGCAAGCTTACGAACCGCGGCTGAAGACTGAGTATCGCCAGCGCATCCGCGCGGCGATGAAGGAACGCTTCGGTTACAGCAACGAGATGCAAATCCCGAAGCTGGACAAGATCGTGATCAACATGGGCGTGGGCGAAGCTGTCGCCGACTCCAAGAAGATCAACTCCGCGATCGCTGACCTGGGGAAGATCGCCGGCCAGAAGCCGGTGGCCACCAAGGCCCGCACGTCGATCGCCGGCTTCAAGCTGCGCGAAGGCATGACGGTGGGCTGCAAGGTGACCCTCCGCAAGGATCAGATGTACGAGTTCCTCGATCGCCTGATCACCATCGCGCTGCCGCGCGTGAAGGACTTCCGGGGTCTGAAGCCCACGTCCTTCGACGGCCGCGGCAACTACGCCATGGGTCTGAAGGAGCACATCGTGTTCCCGGAGATCAACTACGACCAGATCGACCAGATCTGGGGCATGGACATCATCGTCACCACGACTGCGAAGACCGACGACGAGGCTCGTGAGCTTCTTCGGGAATTCCAGTTCCCGTTCGTCCAAGCGCAAGCTTAAGCGGCGGAAGGAACAGAGACATGGCCAAGAAAAGCGCTGTCAATCGCAACGAACGGGTCAAGCAACTCGTGAAGCAGCACGCCGCCAAGCGCGCCGCGCTGAAGGCGACTGCCGTCAATGAAAGCCTGCCGCTGGAGGAGCGTTTCGACGCCCGCCTGAAGCTGGCCGAGCTGCCGCGCAACTCGTCCAAGACCCGGATTCGCAACCGCTGCGAAGTGACCGGTCGCCCGCGTGCGTACTATCGCAAGCTGAAGATGAGCCGGATCGCCCTGCGGGACCTCGGGTCCGCCGGTCTGATCCCCGGTCTCGTCAAGTCGAGCTGGTAAGGGAGGGTCAAGATGGTCAACGACCCCATTGGCGATCTGATCGCCCGGATCAAAAACGCCGCCATGCGCGGCCGTTCGAAGACGACGGCTCCGGCCTCGAAGATGCGCGCGCGCGTCCTCGATGTGCTGGCCGACGAAGGCTACATCCGCGGCTACCACCTGGTGGAAAAGCCCGGCGCCTTCCCGGAGTTCGAAATCGAGCTGAAGTACTTCGATGGCCAGCCGGTCATCGTGGAAATCAGCCGCGTCTCGAAGCCCGGCCGCCGCGTCTATTCGTCGATCAAGGACCTGAAGCCCGTGAAGAACGGTCTTGGGATCTCGATCCTCTCGACGCCGAAGGGCGTCATGTCGGACACGGCCGCGCGCGACGCGAACGTGGGCGGCGAAGTGCTCTGCAGGGTCTACTAAGATGTCCCGTATCGGTAAGAAGGCGGTCGCCGTCCCGAGTGGGGTGACGGTGACCCTCGACGGCCAGACCGTCACGGTGAAGGGGCCCAAGGGCCAACTCGCCTGGACCGTGGCCGAAGAAATCGAGGTCAAGCAGGAGGGCGGCGAACTGACGCTGTCCAAGCGCGAAGAGACCCAGCGCGCGCAAGCGATGTGGGGCCTGTCGCGTACGCTGGTGGCCAACATGGTCCATGGGGTCACCCAGGGCTATGAGCAGACCCTCGAACTGGTGGGCGTGGGTTACCGCGCCGCGCTGAAGGGTCAGTCGCTGTCCATGCAGCTCGGCTTCAGCCACGACGTCGACATTCCGCCGCCGGCGGGTATCACGTTCGTCGTGCCGAAGCAGACCGAGATCAAGATCTCGGGCATCGACAAGCAGATGGTCGGCGAAACCGCCGCCCGGATCCGTCGCATTCGTCCGCCGGAGCCCTACAAGGGCAAGGGCGTGCGCTATCAGGGCGAAACGGTCCGGCGCAAAGAAGGCAAGAAGAAGTAAGCCATGGCGCTCTCTCCTCGTGAATCCACCCTTCGCCGCGCCCAGCGCGTCCGCAACCACCTCAAGAAGGTGGCCAACGGTCGTCCGCGCCTGTCGATCTTCCGTTCGGCGAAGAACATCTACGCCCAGGTCATTGATGATGAGAACGGCGTGACCCTGGCGGCCGCCTCGTCGCTGGAAGGCGCCAAGGCGGGCAAGATCAAGGGTTCGGACAAGGACGCGGCCGCCAAGGTCGGCGCCCTTGTGGCCCAGCGCGCGATCGAAAAGGGCGTCAAGGACGTCGTGTTCGATCGGGGCGGCTATCTGTACCACGGCCGGGTGAAAGCCCTGGCCGACGCCGCGCGCGAAGCCGGCCTGAACTTCTAAGGATAACGATCATGGCTCGCAGAGACGAACAGCGCGGCGATCGTCGCAATCGGAACCCCGAAGAAGAACGCGACAGCGAAATCGTCGAAAAGCTGGTGCACATCAACCGCGTCGCGGCCACCGTTAAGGGCGGCCGCCGGTTCTCCTTCGCCGCCCTCATGGTTGTGGGCGACCAGAAGGGCCGCGTGGGCTTCGGTCACGGCAAGGCGCGCGAAGTGCCGGAAGCCATCCGCAAGGCGACCGAAGAAGCCAAGAAGTCGATGATCCGCGTGCCGCTTCGCGAAAGCCGCACCCTGCACCATGACGGCAACGGTCGTTGGGGCGCAGGCAAGGTGATGGTCCGCGCGGCGCCTCCCGGCACCGGCGTCATCGCCGGCGGTCCGATGCGCGCGGTGCTTGAAACCCTGGGTGTTCAGGACGTGGTCGGCAAGTCTGTCGGTTCGTCCAACCCCTACAACATGGTGCGCGCCACCTTCGAGGCCCTGAAGGTCCAGTCCTCGCCCCGC
>CAZNPJ010000012.1:125425-126371 GCA_964575195.1 uncultured Phenylobacterium sp. | reverse complement strand
GATTGCGGCAAGCCGATCAGCGATTCGTTGAACGTCGATCTGCCTGACAGCGTCGAGACGCTGCGCTGGCACGCGGAGGCGGTCGACAAGATCTACGACCAGGTTTCGCCCACGGCGAAGGACGTCGTGTCGATGATCGTGCGCGAGCCGATCACCATCATCCTCTCCGAACGCGGCTGGATCCGCGCCGCCAAGGGCCGCGTCGAGGACCCCTCGGAACTGAAGTTCAAGGAGGGCGACAAGCTCCAGTTCCTGGTCCCGGCCGAGACCACGGACAAGCTGCTGATCTTCGCCTCTGACGGCCGCTTCTTCACCCTGGCCTGCGACAAGCTCCCCGGCGCCCGCGGCCACGGCGAGCCGCTGCGCCTGATGATCGACCTCGACGACAAGGTGGGCCTGATCGACGTCTTCCCCCACCGGCCGGGGTCCAAGCGCGTCCTGGCCTCCAAACAGGGCTACGGCTTCATCCTGCCCGAGGAAGAGGCCATCGCCTTCCGCCGCGCCGGCAAACAGGTCCTCAACGCCGGCGACCCGTCGAAGAAGGGGGAGGGCGCCGCCGTCTGTCTCCCGCTCGGCAACGCCGACCAGCTCGCCGTCGTCGGCGACAACGGCAAGATCCTGGTCTTCGCCACGGAAGAACTGCCCGAGATGCCCCGCGGCAAGGGCGTGAAGCTCCAGTCCTACCGCGAAGGCGGCCTGCGCGACGCCATGGCCTTCAGCGCCCTCGAAGGCGCCGGCTGGGTCACCGCCGACGGCCGCCAGCGCGCCTGGCCCGAATGGAAGGACTGGGTGGGCAAACGCGCCGGAGCTGGGAAGCTCGCGCCGAAGGGCTTCCCGGCGACGAAGCGGTTCAGGCCGAAGGGGTAGCGCGCCTTCCTCTCCCACGACGTGGGAGAGGGGGACCGCCCGCCGAGCCGCAGGCGAAGAGCGGGGGGTGGAGAGGGCA
>CAZNPJ010000012.1:0-125415 GCA_964575195.1 uncultured Phenylobacterium sp. | reverse complement strand
GGTGGTTTTGGGGGCCCCCCCGGGTGCCCGGTGGTTTTTGGGGGGGGGGTTTTTCGCCCAAGCCGCCGCACAGCGCCACCCAACCCCACCCGCCATCCCAGTTCGCCTCAAAGGCGAAACCCGATTGATCCCCGCGTTATGCGAGCGTCAACTGCCCGCAAGGCCCTGGCCGCCCGCCGGGCCCAGCGGGAGCAACGTCGGATGTTCAGGACCCCAATCGCCGCCCTGGCCCTGGCGGCGGGCCTCGCCGCGCTCTCGACGCCGGCCCTGGCGGCCGGCGCCTTCTCGGTGACCACCGACTTCCCCACCGGCGCCGGCGGTCCCTACGCCGCCGACCTCGCCGGCATCGGCGTCACGGTCGAGCTGGCCAGCCCGGCCCAGGTCACCGTCTTCCAGCCCACCAACCTCACCTTCCGCCTGCTCGACTCCCACGCCTCCCGGCAGGGAACCCAGATCACCACCCTGGTGGTCGACGGCGTGGACTACAATTTCGGAACCCAGGCCTTCACCGCGCCGGGCACGCTGCTGGGCAGCCAGCTCTTCTCCGGCGCCTTCAGCGACCTCGTCGGCTTCCGCGACGCCAGCATGCCCGCCGAGGCGCCGCCCATCCTCTGGCCCGACGCCTTCCAGGTCTATATCCGCGGCGTCGACGAACCCAACTTCACCGGCATCGGCCCCTTCATCGGCAATGTCGACACCCTCTACTTCGACATCGCCGGCCTGGCCCTCTTCGAAGTCACCGCCACCCCCGGCGGCGTCCCCGAACCCGGAACCTGGGCCCTGATGATCGGCGGCTTCGCGGTCGCGGGGGCGAGGCTGCGGCGGGTTAGGGGCGTGGCGCGGGCCTGAGCCCCCGCCACCCCGCCCCCACAGCACCTCCCCCGTAAAACGGGGGAGGTGGCCGCGAAAGCGGCCGGAGGGGGCGCAAGCAGCGCCCCCACTGAGACGACGGCAAGATCCCGGTCTGCCCCGCCGCCGAACCGCCCGAGACGCCCTGCGGCAAGGCTCCAGCCCTACCGCGAAGTCGGCCCGCCCGGCGCCGTGGCCTACAGCGCCATCGAAGACTCCGGCCGGGTCACCGCCGACGGCCGCCAACGTCCAAGGGCTTCCCTCCCACGAAACGGTGCAGGCTGCGGGGGGTAGGGGCGTAGCTTCAAGGAAGCTGCTTGGCTCCAGTCGAGACAGTTCTGTCTCACGATAAGCCAGCACAAAAGCTCTGCCGGCGGCTTCTGCGAATTCGTATCCCTAGCACCCCAAACCCAACGATCAGCAGCAGCCACGCCTCGGGTTCAGGCACGGCGTCAGGGTTCCTTAGGTCGGTGATCGTCATGTCCCCGAACTGGCCATAGTAGAGGTTGGGACCCTCATCATGGAGGAAGTAGGTCCCGTCATGGCCGACAACAAAGCTGGGGCGAGTGGCCGTGGCCGCCCACCGTGCTTCCTCCAGCAAGAGGACAAAGCTACTCGGATAGATGTGGGCGCTGTCGAAGCAGCAGGCGTCGTAGAAGTAGAAGCTATTCAGTTCGCTGAGCCGGTACACATATCCGGCGATGGCATAGGTGATCTCGGTGAGAGGATCGTCCGGGACCGCGACATAGGCGAAGCCACCGCCACCGAGGAGCGGTACGGCCTCAAGCAGGATTTGACCTTCAACGACCAGGGTGCCGTACCCCGCGTCTGGCATCCCGCTCCATACGACCTGGGGCGACGATCCCGAGAATGTCGCGAGGATGCGATCGTAGCCGGTCGCCTGTGCGAACGATGGCAAACTCAGAAGCGCAGCAAGCGACAGCAGCGCGGCTGCCGCGTAACTCTTCAATCTCAATTTTACCCCCAAATTATCGCGACGCGCGTGCAATTCGAATCGGCCAGCTAGGCGTGTATCGCACCTTGGCGGTAGCGGATCGGAGAGGCAATCTGAGAGGTTACGGATAGCATCCCCAGATGCCACCCCGCCTTAAGTCCACGGCAGCCCACCGGCCCGGCCCCGCAGCCGGGTCAAGGACCGGGCGCCGCCCGGCCGCACCAGCGGCGCGCGCCAGCGCGTCCTTGACGCGGCGAAGGCGCCGGGCACGCTCCGCGCCCGGACCTTGAGCGCTGACTCAGCCGCGCGCTCTAGCCCGCCGCCACGCTCCGCTTCCGCCGAACCCCCGCGCCCGCCAGCCCCAACCCCACAATCATCAGCGCCCAAGCCCCAGGCTCCGGCACAGCGCCCATGTAGGTTTCGAACGCCAGCGAGGTCCCGAACCGTTCTGTGAAGTCGAACGTCGTCGGCCACCCGCCGCCCGCCAGCCACAGGTCCCCGCCGGCATAAGGCGTGATCGAGGCGGTGTAGCCCTCCGTCCCCTCGGTCAGGTCGATCACGAAGGTCTCGCCCGCCGACAGGATGATGTTCGCCGCGCGGGTGTCGATGAACAGCCCAGCGGGGCTGTTCGCCTCGAAGGCGACCAACTGCGAAAACGCAAACGGGCCAGCGCTGAAGGCGTCGCCCTCGGCGATCCGCACACGCATCGCGCCTTCGCCCCACAGCATGATCCCGGTTAGCCTTCCGCCGACGCCCGCCGTGACCTCCTGTTGCCACCGATGCCCGACGCCGTTCAGGCCGGCGCTCCCGCCCGGGTTCGACTGGTCCAGCAAGCCCGCCGCCTGGGCAGCCGATGCCGCCGCCAGGGCCAACATGCCGGCCGCCAATGACGCTACGATCTTCATCCCGTCTCCCCCTCACCAATCACGGCCATGAGTTGAGGAGATTTCGTATTGCGCGGCAAGCGCGTTGGTCCGAAACGCGCAGATTGCAGCGCTGCGGCGGGCACGCGCCCGGCGCGGCCTTGAGGATCAGGCCTCCGATAGCACCTCGCCCCAGTCCTGCCCGCCATAGAACAGGCGCAGGATCACCACCTGAGCGTCGCTCACCGTGAACGCCACGGTCACGCGTCGCTCGAACCCTATGATCCGGAGCCCCTCGCGAACGTCGTCGCGGCGGGTTCCGCGTTCCGACGCGGTTGCGAAGGCAGCCAGCCACCCCTCAAGCCGCGCGACATAGGTCAGAGCTGTCTGCGCCGACGCCGCGTCCGCGATCCGGTCATAGAGGGCGAGCAGGTCGTCCCGCGCCTCCGGCGCATAGACCACCGACCGGCGGATCAACGCCTGGTGCGCTCTGCGTGGCGCGCCAGCAGCGCGGCGCGCACATCGTCGGCCGGGATCGCGCGCGACGGATCGGAAGCGAGGGCGTCATAGGCAGCGGCCACATCCCCGTGCAGCCAGCGCTCCACCGCGGCGTCGCGCTCCTTCAACGCCCGCAGGCCAGCGCGAACAACCTCGCTGGCCGAGGCGTAGTCGCCGGCGGCCACTTTGGCGTCGATATAGGCGGCCTGCTCTTCGGGCAGACTGACCGTGCGTTTGGCGACCGCGGACATGGGGGACCTTTCTCGGAGTCGGGTATGATTTTATCATACCCGACCAGCACGGGCGACGCCCCCCCCCTAAAACTTCCGATCCCCATCCAGCGGATCGCACGTCCCGCTGAACGTCGTCAGGCCCTCCAGCCGGATGCGCCCTGACCGCCGGTCGATGCTGATCTTCGGGCGGTTGAGGCCGTTCAGCTTGAACTCGCCGCGTATCAGGTCGCGGGAGATCGACAGATTGCGGATGTCGTACCAGCCGCCGTCACTGTCCGAATGCACCGGCGGCAGCATGTTTTTCGCCGGCCGGATGCGGCCGATGTCGCCGTCGATCTGGATCGTGACCGAGGTCTCGTAGTCCTTGCGGGTCAGCTCATAGCCGGACTTGGGCATGTACCGCCGCTTGTCGCGGTCCCATTCATAGCCGCTGCGGTATTCGTTGGTCAGCTTCTCGCCCTCGCCATAGCAGACGAGCGCGATGTGCTCGCGATAGCGGCCGGCGTCGTCGGGTCGGAAGGCGGGATCGTCGCGGCCCCGGTCGCGCGCCGGGTCCCGACCCTGGTCGCAGTCCGCCGCCGGGGTCGAAACCACCGACGCATAGCGGCCCTCGGCCGTCGCCACCGACAGGCAGACGCCGCGCCGTTCGTTCCACCAATAGGTCCATTTGCGGTCGTCGCCGGTGCGCCCGCCGGTGTTCACATAGCCGCGGGCGGCCAGCTCGGATTCGCCCCCCGCCGCGCGGGCGCCCACCAGGTCGCGCACGTCCGAGGGCGTCACCTGCGCCACGGCCAGGCCGGCGGCCAGCATGCTCCCCGCCGCCACGGCGCCAAACAGGATCGTCTTGGTCATCTTCGGGTCTCCCTTGGTCGCGCCGCCGCCGCTCAGATCAGCGCAACGGGCAGCAGGATCAGCACCAGATAGGCCGCCGCGCGCACCACGGCCCAGGCCGTGGTCAACGTGGCGTTGAGCCAGCTTACCCCCAGTCGGCTGTGAAACCAGCGGGTCTGGGTGACCAGGAACCAGGCGGCGCCCCCGATCCCCACCGCCACGCCCATCGCGTCCGGCACGTCGTTGCGGTGAAAGATCGCCTGGGCCAGTCCCAGGAACAGCGAGCACGGCGTCGCCAGGTAGCACTGGGCGTAGAAGGGCGGCCGCAGCGTCTCGCGCGAGAGGCGGATGTGCTGGCGGCGCAGCAGGGTGGTGGCCGCCACCAGGGGCAGCAGGCTGAACACGCCGGCCCGGAACAGGGTCAGGTTCTGCGGCGAGGCCAGCAGGGCGGCGGTGGTCTGCGACGTGGCCTTGAGGTCGGCGTAGTGCAGGGCGTTGGCGACGGCGTTCACCATCACCACCGTCACCAGCAACAACAGCGGCGGCGACAGCGTGTCGTCGTACCGGCGGTCCTCGCCGTCGCCCTGCTCGGCGTCGGAATAGGCCATGGTGGTCAGCGGCCGGCTGACGATCCGCCAGACGGTGAGGGGATAGAAGACCAGCCAGCTGACCGCCTCGAAGATGAAGTCTTCGAAGCTGCGCAGGAGCTTCATGAAATCCAAGGCGACGGGCTCCGGGCGGGGGTCGCCCCAGGCTGGCATCTCCCGCCGCCCCCGTCGACCGGTTGTGGCCGTTGCGACCGCTTCTGACGCAGCGGGGGTTTAAGCTCGCGCACGATGAACCCCGCCCCGGACCCCTCCGGCGACATGGCCGCGCGCCATGCGCGCATGCTGGCCCGCTATGCCGAGCTGTCGCTCGAGCTGGCGGAGGACGTGCATGCCTCCGCCCTGGCGGCCGAGGACCCCGACAGCAAGGCGCGCCTGGTGGTGGGCTTCCAGAAGCTGGGCCGGGCGATGCGCCAGTCGATCGCGCTGGAGGCGCGGTTCGTGCGCGAACGGGCGGCCGACGCCGCCCAGCAAGCCAAGGCCGCCGTCCAACGCCGCCAGGACCAGGTGCGCGCCGTGGTTGAGCGGCGGATCTTCACCGAACTGGATCCCGCCGACGCGCCGGCCTTCCTGGCTGACCTCAACGAGCGGCTGGACGAAGAGGCGCTCTACGACGGCTTCGACGACGAGGATCTGGACGATCAGATCGAGCGTCTGTCCGCCGACCTGGGCCTCACCGGCGAGGCGGCGCACGGCTATACGCCGCGCAGCCTGCGCACGCCCCGTCCGCCCGCCGGGCGCTCGGCGTCGGACCTGTCCCGCGCCTTCGCCGAAATCCTGGCCAACACGCCGGACGAGGCGGATGACGACGACGATGAGGACGAGGACGAGGATGATCAGGACGGCGACGAGGACGACGACGCGGGAGACGATGACCAGCCGGACGATCCGCCGCCGCCGCCGCCGGCCGTCCCGCCGGCGCTGACTTTCGATCCGCCACGGCCTCCTGCGCCTGAGCCTGAGCCCGAGCCCGACCCGCCGCCGCGGCCCCCGCCACTCCCGCCGCCGCCCGAACCGCCGGCCGAACCCTATGTGCCGCCCTGGGAGCGCCATCCCAACGCCCGTTTCCACGGCGGCTCCGGCTACTGAGCCGCCGCGCGCGCCGCGGCGCCTGACCGCCTAGAGATCGAACGTCGCCCGCCAGCAGACCCCCTGCGCGGGGAAGCTCAGCTGCGTCTCGGCGTTGGGCTGGGCGGCCAGGGCGCGGGTCAGCAGGCGTGAGCCGAAGCCCGCGCGGCCGTCCGGCGGTGAGGGCGCCGGGCCGCCGGTTTCCGTCCACTCCAGCGACAGCCGCCGCCGGCCGCCGATCTCGTCCGTGCGCCAGGACAGATTGACCTGTCCGGTCTTCGCCGACAGCGCCCC
Source organism: uncultured Phenylobacterium sp. (assembly GCA_964575195.1). Classification (GTDB taxonomy): domain Bacteria; phylum Pseudomonadota; class Alphaproteobacteria; order Caulobacterales; family Caulobacteraceae; genus Phenylobacterium. The sequence goes on along the minus strand of CAZNPJ010000012.1, from coordinate 119,219 downwards.
GTGCTTGGTGGCGTTGGTGGCCAGTTCGTGGAGGCACAGCGTCAGGGCCACGGCGGCTTCCGGGGCGACGGTGACGGGCGGACCCGCCAGCGCGAGCCGGTCCGGGGCCGGACGGAACGGAGCCAGCGTCCGCTCGGCCAGGGTCTCCAGGGTGACGGGTCCCCAGCCGGCGTCGACCAGCACGTCGTGCGCGTCGGCCAGCGCGGTCAGGCGGGCGCCGAAATCGGCGCGGGCGGCCTGGGGGTCGCGGGCGTTGCGGAAGGTCTGGTCGGCCAGGGACTGGACCACCGCCAGGGTGTTCTTGACCCGGTGGTGCAGCTCCAGCTTCAACAGCCGCTCGGCCTCCCGCGCCGCCACCTCCCGCGCCAGCGCCGCCCGCAGCAGGGAGACGATCCAGATGACGAAGCTGCCGCTGGCCAGGAAGAACACCAGGCCGGCGTAGAGGCGGCGCACGCCCATCGGTCCCGCGACCGGCGGTTGCAGCACGAAGAGCGCGAAGGCCGTGACCGCCGCCATGCAGGCCGCCCCCGCCGCCGCCCCGCCGAACACCACGGCGACCAGCACCGCCAGGACAAAGGTGGCGAACGGCGTGGTGTTGCCCATCCAGGGCGCCAGGGCCATCCGCAGCCCCAGGCCCAGCGCCGCCATCACCAGGCCCAGCGCCACCCGCGCCGCCAGGTGTCGCGGCTGCCGCGCGATCTGCCGAACCAGGAAATCGGTCACGCCTTCTCCCTTGAACGCAGAACGCCCCGGCGGCGGCCGGGGCGTTCACATTCGCGATAGAGCGGGGCTCTGTCTAGGCGGCCAGCAGGCTGGCCCGGCGACGGCGGATCGCGGCTCCAAGCCCGCCGAAGCCCAGCAGCATCATCGCCCAGGTGCTGGGCTCGGGCACGACGCCGCCCGCGCTGGCGACCTCGAAGTTGTAGCTCACCGTAGTCTCGTTGAAGGTGAAGCTGATGTTATCCACCGCGCCACGGAACGCCCCGCCGTTCCAGCCCGAACCGACGCCGGTCGAGAAGCCCAGGATCCGGAGGTCCGGGTTGGCCGTCTGCCACGCCGCCGTCGACGCGCACTGGCCGCCGGGCGTGCAGGCCTGGTTCGCCGGCACGCTGAGGCCGCCCGGGTTGTTGGCCCACAGGAAGTCGCCGCTGCCGATGCTCTCCGTGACCCAGGTGTTCACCGGGAACGTCGCGCCCGACTGGTAGACCGGCTCATAGATCAGATAGGTGTTGGCGCTGGTGAACAGGCGCAGCGACGGGACCTGGTTGCCCGCGTTCCCCGACACCCCGTCGCGATACCAGTCATAGGTCGCGCCCTCGAAGTCGCTGAACGCCAGCGACTCCGAGAAGTAGTACTCCATATCCGCCTTCGACCCGCCGCCGGTGGTGGAGAAGAAGATCGACCCGTTGCCGCTGCGGGCGTAGTCTGTGGTGATACCCACCACGCCGTCGCCGCGGATGTTCCGCTGCTGCCACTGATCCGGCGCGGGGGCCTCTGCGACATTCGACCCGGTGCTGTTGGTGGACCGGGTGCCGGTCGCCGTCGTCGTCGTCGTGCCAGGCGCGGCGACCGCGCCCAGTTCGGTGTTCAGCACCGTGTCCGCCGACGCCGTGCCGGCCATACCGAGCGCCGCCGCCGCGACCGCGGCGGTGAGCTTGAAGTTCATCATATCCCGTTACCCCTGAAGTGCGGCCGCCTGAATCCCCGGACGGCCTTCGTCGAACGTGTTCAGTCCGCCGCGGCGCTGCAAGCCGACATACCCTGAGGGGCGAGTTGCAGACTGGCAACACATGAAGTCGCGGCCGCCCTAAGCGACCGCGTCCTCCAGCGCCGGATAGTCCGTGTAGCCCTCCGGCCCCGGCCCATAGAACGTCTCCATCTTCCAGGGATTGAGCGGGGCGCCGGCCTTCAGGCGGGCCGGCAGGTCCGGGTTGGAGATGAAGTCCTTGCCGAAGCCGATGGCGTCGGCCTCGCCCGCGTCCAGCAGCTGTTGGCCGGTCTCGCCGGTCAGGCCTTCGTTGGCGATGTAGACCCCGCCGAACGCCGCCTTCAGCTGCGGCCCCAGGCTGTCGCTGGCCACCCGCTCGCGCGCCATCAGGAAGGCGATCTTCCGCTCGCGCATCGCCCCGGCGACATAGTCGAAGGTCGCGGGCAGGTTGCTGTCGCCCATGTCATGGCTGTCGGCGCGCGGCGCGATGTGCAGGCCCACCCGGTCGGGGCCCCAGACCGAGATCGCCGCATCCACCGCCGCCAGCATCAGCCGCGCGCGATTCTCGATCGAGCCGCCGTACTGGTCGGTCCGCTGGTTCGAGCCATCCTGCAGGAACTGGTCCAGAAGGTAACCATTGGCCCCGTGCAGCTCGACCCCGTCGAACCCGGCTCGCTTGGCGTTCTCCGCGCCCGTCCGATAGGCCTCGATGACCTCGTCGATCTCCGCGAGGGTCAGGGCGTGCGGGACAGGGTAGGGGCGCTTGGGCCGCAGCAGGCTGACCTCGCCCTTGGCCGCGATCGCGCTGGCGGAGACCGGCGATTGGCCGCCCAGCAGGCTGGGGTCGGAGATCCGCCCAACGTGCCAGAGTTGCATGAAGATCAGGCCGCCGGCGTCGTGAACAGCCTTGGTGCTGAGCTTCCAGCCCTCGACCTGCTCTTCGGACCAGATCCCAGGCGTGTCGGCATAGCCCACGCCCAGCGGCGTCACCGATGTCGCCTCGCTTATTATCAGGCCGGCGGACGCGCGCTGGGCATAGTACTCGGCGACCATCGGGCCGGGCGTGCGGGCGGCGCCCGATCGCGCCCGGGTGAGCGGCGCCATGACGATCCGGTTCTTCAGGGTGAGGTCGCCAACGTTCAGCGGATCGAACAGCGTGGGCATCGGTTAGTCCTGTGACGGATAAGAGGTGACGCTCAGGTAGGCATCCCTGAGCCCGCCGCACCCACAGAATTCCTCGGACCATACGCAGAATTCAACGTTGCCGCCGGCGGCGATCCGAGGTCCCATGTTCGCCTCAACCCTGGACGCGATCATGGCCGACACCGCTCAACCCGCTCCGACCGCGGCTTCCACCGACCCGGCGGCCGCCGGCCTGATGAAGGGGTTTCCCCCGCCGGCCGACCGCACCGTGCGGCTCGCGGATACCACCAGCTGGCGTTTTCCCAACATCCGCTGGAGTTTCAGCCATCAACGGGAGCTGGGCGCCTCCGCCGCCATCCGGCGCGGCCCAGCCGCCCCCAGCGTCTTGCCCATGGCCTTGCGCGACGACCTGGACGCCGTCGCCTTCACCACCCAGGACGGTCAGGCGATGACCTGGGGCGAGGCGGTCGACGTGAACTTCACCGACGGTCTCGTCGTGCTTCACCGCGGCCAGATCGTCTATGAGACCTACCGTGGGGCGCTCGCGCCGCACACGCCCCACCTGGCGATGTCCGTGACCAAGTCATTCGCGGGCCTGCTGGCGGCGATGATGGTCCACGAGGGCGCGATCGACCCCTCGGCGCATGTCACCCGCTACATCCCGGAGTTGGCGGGTACGGCCTTCGCTGACGCGACTGTCCGTCAGGTCATGGATATGACGACTGGGGTCCGCTATCGGGAAGACTACGTCGATCCCGACGCGGAAGTTCGCTTCTACGGCGTCGCCGCCGGGGTTTCGCCGCCGCGGAAGAATTACAGCGGCCCCACCACAATCTTCGACTTCCTCAAGACCCTGCAGAAGCAGGGCGAGCATGGCGAGGCGTTCGCTTACAAGACCTGCAACACCGAGGTCCTAGGGTGGATCGTCCAGCGGGTCGCCGACAGGCCGTTCGCCGAGCTGCTGTCCGAGCGGATCTGGCAGAAGTTGGGCGTGGAAGAAGACGGCTATGTGATGGTCGACGCCACCGGCTTCGCCATGTGCGGCGGGGGTCTCAACGTCACCACCCGCGACCTGGCCCGGTTCGGCGAAATGATGCGCCTGGGCGGGCGCTACAACGGCCAGCAGATCGTCCCGGAGGCCGTGGTCGCCGACATCGCGGGCGGCGCCCGCACCGCGGACTTCGCCAAGGCCGGCTATGTCACTCTGCCGGGCTGGAGCTATCGCAATCAGTGGTGGGTCAGTCACAACCGCTTCGGCGCCTATTCGGCGCGCGGAATCCACGGCCAGGTCTGTTACGTGGCGCCGGGGGCTGAGATGGTTATCGCCCGCTTCGCGTCACATCCGACGGCTGCGAACGGCAACGGGCCGCTCGATCGGGTGTCGATTCCATCTTACGAGGCGCTGGCCGCGCACCTGATGGGCGGTTGAGCCGGCCTATTGCGACTCGAGTTCCGCGATACGCCGAGCGTAGCGCGCGTTGAGCACTAGACGGTCCGAGATGTTGGCGCTGGCCTTCTGCCAGTCCGACTGGGCGTCTTCGATGGCCTCGAGGTCGGCGCCACTGGATCGCGCCCGGGCCAGGGCCGCGTTCATCCGGCGGTCGAGGATCGCCAGGCTGGGATAGCCGCAGACCAGCCGTTCCTGGGCGGTCGGCAAGTCGAGGCAGGGATTGGCGCTGGCACTCGTAGCCCGCGGCGTCTCGCGCGGCTGAACCGCTGTGAGCGCGGGCGCCGATGGCTCCTCGGCTGGTTGCTCGGGCGCCTCCTCGGGCAAGGCTGTGGTCGTCAGGGCCACCGCGATACGCGGCGCGGAGTCGTCGGCGCCTGCCGTGAGCGTGGCCGGCTGTCGCGACGGCTGGGGCGGCGTCAAGCTGATGCCCCAGGCGAGCGTGGCGCCGACGACCCCGGCGATCCCGGCCACGGCGACCGCCGGGCCGCTCCGGCGGCGTCGGACGACCGGGGTCGGTTGGCGCGCCGGCGGGACCGTCATGCGCCGAGGGGCTGGCTCCACGAGGTCGGAGGCCACCATTGGACGCAACGGACCGCGGCCCGGACGCGCGGCGAGTTCGGCCTCCAGCTGGCGGGCCAGTCCATCCTGTCCGCGAGCGCGAGCCCGGTCCAGCAGCCGCCGGATCTCCGCGACGCTCAAAGCCTCGAGCTGAATCCCCAACATGACGACCGCCAGCCTCCCCAAAGCGCGGCTTCACCCGGCGGCACGCTAACATGCCGCGCGCGTCGCGTCAGGCCACGCTTGATCTAGAAGACGCCTAGCGCCAAGCCGGCCGCCATCGCCGCGCCCAGTTCGAAACAGGGCTTGAGCCGAACGTCGCTAAGCGCCTTCGGCGCGAGGATCGCTTCAGGCGTCTGGGCTTCGGTGACCAGGATCAGGGGCTCGGCGACCGGCTTTAGTCGCCATCCCTGACAGATGCGGGACAGTTGCCGCACCGCGCCGGTCCCGTCGCTGCCCGCCGCCACCATCGCCGCGTAGGGCCGACCGTTCAGCCGGTCCAAGAGCGGGTAGTAGGTGCGGTCGAACATCTCCTTCATCGCCCCTGACAGCGACGCGAGGTTCTCCGGACAGGTGAACAGGTAGCCATCGGCCGACAGAATATCCTCGGCCCCGGTCTCCTCGGCCGCCACTGTTCGAACCGTGCAGTCCGGCTCGATCGATGCGCCGCTCGCCGCCGCCTCGGCCATCGCGCGCGCCGCGCCAGTCCGCGAATGCCAGACGATCAGGAGTTGCTTCATGGCCCGAAGCTAGCGGATTGCGCGGATGAAACGCACCTGTGCTTGCGCCGTCACAACACGCCCCTAAGCTCCGCGCCAACAATCAGTCCGGGAGGGGACCCCCATGCTTCGAACGACGACCCGCTTTGCGGTCGCGATGACCGCCATTTCGCTGGTGCTGACGCCCGCTACGGCAGGCTACGCCCAGACCGCCAGGAAGCCTGCGGCCACCGCCGCAGCCGCCGGCCTGTCGCCGGCCGCCAGCCCCGAATCCGTCGGCTTCGACAGCGCGCGCCTCGCCAAGCTGGACGCCTACATGGCCGGCACGGTCGCTCAGGGCCGTGTCGCGGGCATGACCACCCTACTGGCCCGCCACGGCAAGATCGTCAGCTACAAGACCTACGGCAAGAAGAGCCTGGCCACCGGCGCGCCGATGACTCAGGACGCGATCTTCCGGATCTATTCGATGACCAAGCCGATCACCGGCGTGGCGATGATGATCCTGTTCGAAGAGGGCAAGTGGCGGCTGGACGATCCGGTGACGCGCTACATCCCCGAGTTCAAGAACCTGAAGGTGATGACCGGCACGGACGGCAACGGCAAGCCGATCCTGGAGGACGCCAAGCGTCCGCCGACCATGCGCGAGATCATGAGCCACACGGCCGGCTTCGGCTATGGCCTGCAGGACGAGCATCCGGTCGACAAGCTCTACCGCGAGAAGAGGGTCCTTGGCTCGAGCAGCCTCAAGGAGATGATCGACCGCACCGCGACGATCCCGCTGGTCTTCCAGCCCGGGACGTCCTGGCGCTACTCGTCCTCGGTGGACATTCAGGGGGCGATCGTCGAGCGCCTGTCGGGTCAGACCCTGGGCCAGTTCATGGAGCAGCGGATCTTCAAGCCGCTGAAGATGAACGACACCGCCTTCTTTGTGCCGGCTGCAAAGGCCGACCGCTTGGCGGCCGTCTACGTGGGCAACAAGGAAACGAAGCAGATCGAGGAAGCCAAGAACATCTTCGGCAACGACATGCCGACCTATCTCACGCCCCCCGCGATGGAATCCGGTGGCGGCGGTCTCGTGGGTTCGACCATGGACTACGCCCGCTTCGCCCAGATGATCGCCAACAAGGGCGAGCTGGACGGCGTTCGGATCCTGTCGCCGGCGTCGGTCGAGCTGATGGGCACGAACGCCATCCCGAAGGAGGCGCTGGTCTCCTCCAACGGCTCGGTTGGCACGCGCTTCAACGAGGCCGTGGGCTTTGGCCTGGACTTCATGGTGGTGAAGGATCCGCGCACGGCGGGCACGCTCGAAGGCAAGGGCACCATGAGTTGGGGCGGCGCGGCCGGCACCTGGTTCTGGGTCGATCCGACCAACGATGTGATCTTCGTTGGCATGATCCAGCGGATGGGCGGCACTGGCGGCGACGATCTGGGCGGCATGGCCCGGACGCTGACCTATCAGGCGCTGACGCACCCCGAAAAATGAGTGATCGATCCCTCCCCAAGCGCTTGGGGAGGGATCGCCTCAGTACGTGTACCCCGGCGGCATCGGGCGCTTCAGGTCCAGATAGCGGTCGCGCAGCTCCAGTTGCCGTGAGCGTAGCGGCTGGGCCTCGCCGCGCACCAGGATGAGCTGGGGCTTCGACAGCGGTTCGAAGGGATCGCCTGACCAGATAACCAGGTCGGCGTCCTTCCCAGGCTCCAGCGAACCCACGCGGCCGGCGACGCCGAAGATTTTCGCGGGGTTCAGGGTGACGGCGGCGAGCGCCCCGCGCGGCGTCATGCCGTTGGCGACCGCGATGCCGGCGTTGTAGCGCATCTCATGGGCGCGGTGCGCGCCGCTGTTGCCTTCGATCGCGACCATGACGCCGGCGGCTTCCAGGCGGGCGGCGTTCTCCATCGTCGCGCCGAGGGTCTCCAGACTGGTCGGACGGTTCAGGATTGGGTTCAGGATCACGGGCACGCCGGCCGCCGCCAGTTCGGGCGCCACCCGCCATGCCTCGGCGGCGCCTGACAGGATCAGCTTCAGCTTCTCATCCCGCGCGAGCTTCAGCACAGCGCGGATATCGGAAGCCTTGTTGGCCACCGCGATCAGCGGCATCTGCCCCTGGACCACAGGGATCAGCGCTTCCAGATCGGCGCGCGACAGGCTCAGGTCGCGATAGCCCGCCCGCTCGTAGGCGGCGCGGTTGCGCATGTAGGCCCGCACGTCCGCCAGGGCTTCCTTCAGCAGGACGAATTCCGCGCCGCGGGCGCCGCCGGCGACCCGCGCGCCGGCGTCGCCGAACGGGCTGACCATGGCCACCTTAGGCCTCAGCAGCATGTCCTGGCCGCGCGCGAGCTGAATCACCGCCGCCTGTCCCGCGAACAGGTGGTGCGCATTCTCGGATGACGGCGCGCCGGACGTGGCGTCCGCCCCGCTGTCATCGTGCTCGCCGGCGCCGCCCTGGCCGCCCTCGGCCCGGGGCGTCACTACCGCCGTCGTGATCCCGCCGAGCCGCGCGACCGGAATGACGTTCGAGTCCGGGTTGAGCGCGTACTGAACATCGAAGGCGGCGCCGATATCGGGCGTCTTCACGTCCACGTCGTCACCGAGGGACGAGATCTCCACCGCCCCCAGCAGGCTGTTGACCGCGACGAAGCCGGGGGTCAGCACGCCGCCCTTTGCGTCGACGCGCTCAGCGCCGGCCGGGGTGGCCACGTTGGCGCCCACGGCGACAATCTTGCCGTCGCGCACGACCACGGTTCCGCTCGGAATCTCCGCCGCGCCGGGATTGAGGATGCGGGCGTTGACGATGGCGATCGTGGCCGCCTGGGCGCTGGACGCCGCGACGAGGGCGGTTGCGGCCAGCAGGGTTGCGAGACGGCGGATCATCGGCGGACCTCCAGGCCCAGTTCGAAGTCGGAACGCGACTGGAAGCGCGGATCGGTGCGGTCGTAAGCGAGGCCGCCGTCAATCCAGACCCGCTGGGCCCGGGCGTAGATGGAGAAGGGGTTGGCGTCCCAGAGGGTCACGTCGCCGCGCTTGCCGGCCTCCAGCGTGCCGGTCTCGGCCAGGATGCCCAAGGCCTTCGCCGGATTGGCCGTGATCCACCGGATCGCGTGGGCTTCGCTGATATCGAGGCCCGCGGCGCGGCCGGCGGCCATCGCCTCGGCGGCCTCCTGGTTGAGCCGCTGGATCACATCGGGATCGTCGGACTTGATGATCGCACAGGCCCCGGCGGCGTCGATGAGCGGGACGTTCGCCTCGATGGCGTCGTTGAACTCCAGCTTGCCGCCCCACCAGTTGGTCCAGGTCGCGGTGCAGATGTCGTTCTTGGCCAGCAGGTCGGCGATCTTGTACGCCTCGACCGCGTGGTGGAAGGCGGTGATCCGATAGCCGAACTCGGCTGCGATATCGATCATCTGGGCCATCTCGTCGGCCCGGTAGCAGTGGTTCTCGACCAGGATCTCGCCCTTCAGCACGCCCGCCAGGGTGTCGAGCTGCAGGTCGCGCTTCGGCGGATCGGCCTTGTCGCCGCGGGCGACCTTGGCGCGATAGTCGTCCCACCTGCGCGCGTAGTCGGCGGCGTTGATCCAGGCGGCGCGATAGCCGGCGACGTTGCCCATCCGCGTCGACGGCGACCGGCTCCGGCCGCCATAGACCCGCTTGGGGTTCTCTCCGCAGGCCATCTTGAGCGTGTAGGGCGCGCCGGGGAACTTCATGTCCTGCGTCGTGCGCGCGGGCACGTTGCGCAGGGTGACGCCCCGCCCGCCGAACAGATTAGCCGACCCCGGGAGCACCAGCAGGGTTGTCACCCCGCCCGCCCGGGCCAGGTTGAACTGCGGATCCTGCGGCCAGACCGAGTGCTCGGCCCAGACCTGCGCCGTGTTGGGATCGGTGGCCTCGTTGCCATCGGAATGCGCCGGCGCGTCCGGCGCCGGATAGACCCCCAGGTGCGAATGGGTGTCGATCAGGCCGGGCGTCACCCATTTGCCGCGCGCATCGACCGCCTCATAGCCCGTCGGAACCGGCAAGCCGGCGCCGACTGCGGCGATCCGGCCGTCCTTGATCAGCACCGTGCCATTTTCGATGCGCGCGCCTGTGCCTGTCAGCACGGTGGCTCCAACCAGCGCGGTCGCGCGGCCGGGAAGGGGACGATAGGTGCTGGGGAAGGGGTCCTTCGACGCCGCGGGGTCCAGCCCCTTCGGCAGCGGCGCGCTTGCCTGGGCGGACGGCGTCGCCCCCGTGCTTTTGCCAGCCGACGGCGTGGCGGTGGCGCAGGCGGCGAGGCTTGCGCTGGCGATCACCGCAAGCGCGGCGCCGAAGGCTCTATGCACTGGAAATTCCCGGATCAAGGTGACGATGGGACGGGCGCTCGCGTCGGGTGTCAAGCGGGCCGCCCGCACCGCGCCTTGACTTTCGAGCCCCCCCATGCGCCCTTCCGCGCCTCTTAAATCAGCTGATTTCCCCCGGAAAATGCACGCCTACCGCACCCACACCTGCGGCGCGCTTCGCGCCGCCGACACCGGCAAGACGGTCCGCCTCTCAGGCTGGATCCACCGCAAGCGCGACCACGGCGGGCTCGTCTTCATCGACCTGCGCGACCACTATGGCCTGACGCAGCTGGTGATCAGCCCCGACACCCCTGGGTTCGCGGTGGTCGAGCGCCTGCGCGCCGAGAGCGTGATCCGCGTCGACGGCGAGGTCTTGGCCCGCTCGCCCGAGACGGTGAACCCGAACCTGCCGACCGGCGAGATCGAGATCCGCGCCGCTGAGATCACGGTGCTGTCGGAAGCCTCGGAGCTGCCGCTGCCGGTCTTCGGCGAGCCCGACTATCCGGAAGAGATCCGGCTGAAGAACCGCCACCTGGATCTGCGCCGCGAGACCCTGCACAAAAACATCGTGCTGCGGTCGAAGGTCATCCAATCGATCCGCAACCGCATGATCGGCCAGGGCTTCCTCGAGTACCAGACCCCGATCCTGACGGCGTCGTCGCCGGAAGGCGCGCGCGACTTCCTGGTGCCGTCGCGACTGCATCCGTCGAAGTTCTACGCGCTGCCGCAGGCGCCCCAGCAGTTCAAGCAATTGCTGATGGTGTCGGGCTTCGACCGCTACTTCCAGATCGCCCCCTGCTTCCGCGACGAAGACCTGCGCGCCGACCGTAGCCTGGAGTTCTACCAGCTCGACGTCGAGATGAGCTTCGTCACCCAGGAAGACGTTTTCGCGGCGATCGAGCCCGTGATGCACGGCGTGTTCGAGGAGTTCGCCGAGGGCAAGCCGGTCACCCCGTACCCGTTCCCGCGCATCCCGTATCGGGAGTGCATGAGCAAGTACGGCACGGACAAGCCCGACCTGCGCAACCCGATCATCATGCAGGACGTCTCCGACCCGTTCCGGGGCGGCGGCTTCGGGCTGTTCGCCCGCATCCTGGAAGACGCCAAGAACGCGGTATGGGGCATCCCTGCGCCGACCGGTGGCTCCCGTGCGTTCTGCGACCGGATGAACAGCTGGGCGCAGGGCGAGGGCCAGCCGGGCCTGGGCTACATCTTCTGGTCGGACGATCAGGGCGGCTGGGGCGGCCCGATCGCCAAGAACCTTGGCCCCGAGAAGACCGACGCCGTTATGGGCCAGCTGGGCCTTGGCAAGGGCGACGCGGCCTTCTTCGTGGCCGGCGACCCCAAGGCGTTCGCCAAATTCGCCGGGTCGGCGCGGACCAAGGTCGGCACGGACCTGAAGCTCGTGGACGAGAACCGCTTCGAGTTCGTCTGGATCGTCGACTTCCCGATGTTCGAGATGAACGAGGAGACCAACAAGGTCGACTTCAGCCACAACCCCTTCTCGATGCCGCAAGGCGAGCTGGAAGCGCTGAACACCAAGGATCCGCTCGATATCCTGGCGTATCAGTACGACATCGTCTGCAACGGCTACGAGCTGTGCTCAGGCGCCATCCGGAACCACCTGCCGGAGATCATGCTCAAGGCCTTCGCCGTCGCCGGCTATGGGCCCGAGGTGGTCGAGGAGCAGTTCGGCGGCATGCTCAACGCCTTCCGCCACGGCGCGCCGCCGCACGGCGGTCTGGCGCCCGGCATCGACCGGATCGTCATGCTGCTGGCCAACCAGGTCGCGATCCGCGAGGTCATCGCCTTCCCGCTGAACCAGCAGGGTCAGGACCTGATGATGAACGCGCCCTCCGAGGTCGAGGACAAGCAGTTGAAAGAGCTGCACATCCGCCTGGCGCCGCCGCTCAAGGCCAGCTAGGGCCGGCGCCGGGCGGTCACCCGCTCGGCGTGCCGCCCTCTAGCGGTCGAGGATTGTAAAGTACCGTGGCGCTGCTGGCGGTGCGGGCGCCTTGGCCGGCATCGCTGGAACCATCCGCATCGCCGGTCGCGGCGGCTCCTGGCGCATGATGAGCCGCACGCCGTTGCAGATCCGCACCGTCAGGCCGCGCGGGGCCTTGGTGCGGCCGTCGCCGCAGGCGTCGTCCAGTTGATCCTGAGTCAGGCCACGGGCCCCGGAGAGGTCGACACCATGCAAGATCGTGCGGGACAGGTCTGCGTCCCGGAAATCGGCGCCCTCGACGATCGCGCCGGTCAGGTTGGCGTTGGTCAGGTCCGTCGAGCGGAACGAGGCCTGGTTGAACGTTCCGTACGACAGAGTGGAGTTGCTGAGTTCTGCGTCCTGGAAGGTGACGCCCTGGGCGTCGGCGCGGCTAAGGTTGGCGGCGGTGAGGTCTGCCGAGCGGAAGTTGGCGCCCGTCAGCCGTGATCTGACGAAATTGGCCCCCGTCGCCTCGATGTCGGTCAGGACCGCGCGGCTCAGATCGGCGCCTTCGAAGATCACGCCCCGCAGGATCGCCGAGCGCAGGACCGCTCCGACCATGATCGCCTTGCGGAAAATGGCTCCGGTGGCCTCGACATCCGACAGATCGGCTCGGCTCAGGTTCGCCAGGCCGAACACCACGCCGTTGGCCTCGCTGGATCGCAGCCTGGCGTTCGTGAGGTTGGCGCTCGTGAAGTTCGCCCCAGTCATGGCCGAGTCGCTGAGATCGGCCTTGGTGAGGTCCGCGCCAACGAACACCGAGGCCAGGAATTTCGCGTCGCGGAGGTTCGCCCCCATCATCGAGGCGCCGGAGAAGTTCGCCCCGATGATCCGCGCGCCCGAGAGGTTGCGGCCGGAAAGCTCGCATTTCACACAGGAACCGCCGAACGAGTCCTGCCGCCGGATCTCCTTGTCTTCGCCGGCCACAGCCTGCCCCGCGATCGGGACGATCGCCAGAGCGGCGGCCGTTGCGGCCAGGAGGCGGGCGGTTCGGGACATCCGTGAGGGGGTTCCTTGATCAGCTCACGGTCACCTCTGCCCGCAGAGCCCCTGCGGCGCCACTTAAATCGCGGTAACTTCCAGCCAGTTAGCTGCGCGGGTTAGCCCGTCTGATCCTCTGGGGCACGCGCCGCCCGCGTCCCGCAGGTCTCACAGATCAAGGCTTGGCCCTTCTTGACCACGGCGATATCGCCGCAGGCGGCGCACACCTCCGCGGCGGCCAGTGCAGCCGGCCCCGGCCCACGGTTGGCGGAGGGCAGGAACACTAGGTTGTCCGGGGCGGCGCCTCGGGCAAAGCCGCGGGAGATGAATCGAGAGGCCAACTGCGGCTGGGGCTCGGCGTCCTCGACCCCGGTGGCGTCGGCCTTGCCGCGCCCTAGGCCATCGGCGTTGAGTTCGCCCGGGTCGGCGCTGGCCAGCTCTTTGCGGCCCAGGTAGCTGATCCCGAGTTCGCGGAAAATGTAGTCGAGGATCGAGGTCGCCGACTTCACCGTGTCGTTGCCGGTGACCGATCCCGCCGGCTCGAACCGCGTGAAGACGAAGGCATCGACGAATTCGTCCAGCGGCACGCCGTACTGGAGGCCGATGGAGATCGCGATCGCGAAGTTGTTCATTAGCGAGCGGAAGGCCGCGCCTTCCTTGTGCATGTCGATGAAGATCTCGCCGAGCTGGCCGTCGTCGTACTCGCCGGTGTGCAGATAGACCTTGTGGCCGCCGACGCTGGCCTTCTGGATGTAGCCCTTTCGACGGTCAGGCAGCTTTTGGCGGGTTCGCTCGCGCTCGACGATGCGCTCGACGATCCGTTCTTCCGTCTGCGGCGGAGGCGGCGCAGCGGGGCGAGCCGTCAGGTGACTGACCGGCGGAATGTCCAGAGTCAGCGCCGCGGGCGGGGCGGCCCGGCGCACCCGGATGGCCACGGGGCTGCTGGCGATGAGCTCGCGCACCTCTTCGACGGTTGCATCCCAGGGGAGGGTGACATCCAGCACGGGCGGTGCGTCGAGCACCGGCGCAAGCGCTGCGAGCATTGCTGCCTCTGCCGTGTCCGGCAGTTCGCCGGCGGCGCGCAGGACCCGGCGCTGATCCTGGGTCAACGCGCTCGCCTGCCCGAGATCATCGGCGCCCAGCGCATGGGCGTGGGCCGCCGCGACCTCGTCAGGTGCAAAGCCGGCGAGGGACAGCACATCCAGAGCGGGGTCGGCCAACTGGGCCGGGGTGGCGCCCAGGACGTCGCGCAGGAAGCCCTCGCCGAGAACGTTGGCGGTGAACGCCTGCGATAGCTGGCGAACGAAGGGCAGTTCGGCCTCGGCGGCGGCGATTTCGAGGCTGGTGAATCCCCGCGCGGCCAGGGTCTGGTGATTTACGCCAGGTGCGTCTGCGAGGCTGCGATGTCCCAACAGGCTGTCGCGGACGAGCGCCAGATCGGCGCCAGTGGCCATCGCGCCCAGGATGGCGGCCTCCGACAGCACACGCACCGTCTCGCCGTCCGCCGTCTCCGCGAAGGTGACGGGACCGTTCCAGGGCGCCGCGTCCAGCCTGACGCCGAGCCGGAGCGCGAGCTCGGGATCGCTGACGAGACCCAGACGCAGGTCGAAATCCAGCGCGTCTGTCGCTGCTCGCGCCGCCTGGAACAGGTTCCGGACGGCCTGTCGCGCTTCTTCGCTGTCGTAGTCGAAGCCCTGCGCCACCAGCCAGTCGCCAAGGCCGCCCAGGCCCAACATCATCGGCCCGTCGGCTTCCGCCGCCAGGGCGACTGCGGCCAGATTGACGCCCGCCGCGAAGGCGGCTTCGTCGAAAGCATCGTTTCGCCAATAGGCCATCAGCTCTACGCCAGCCTTGGCGAGGCCGGCCGCCTCCGCGATCGCGGAGGCGGTCATCTCGTTGGCGGCGGCGATCACTCGGCCGGTGGTCCAGGCGGCGCGGGCGACGGTTGCGCCTTCACCGGCCAGCGCGACCAGCGGCGTCGCTGGCGCGGGCGGCGGCGGGGCGCTCAGCCAGGTCGTCTCGCCCGCGCGCGCCAGGGCGACCGCGTCCAAAATCGTTTCGTCGGCGGCGCCCACGGACCGGGCCGCCTCAGCGGCGCGAGCTAGACTGGTGTTGCGCGTCGGGTCCGCGCAGGCCTCCGGGCCGCCCTCGCAGCGCAGGACGGCGTCCATCACCGCTTGCAGCCGCGCGCCCAGCAGCCGGGCGGCGGCCTGGGCCGCTTCCCGTCCGCGATGCGACGCCGTCATCCGATCCAGATGCGCTTCGCCCGCATCCAGCACGCGCAGCGGCTCGGTGGCAGGCGTCAGGGCGATCGCGCCCAGCGTCATCGCCTCGGTGATCGCTTCGCGAAACCGGGTGCGGCTCTTGAGATCCTTGGTCAGACCCTTTGCTTGAGCCTTGCCGGCCAGCGCATAGGCGTACTGAAGAACCGCCGCCGGCAGGTCCGTGCGTCCGCCAGCCCAATCCATCCAGGCCTCGACCCGGGCATTGGTGAAGTGGGCGGGAGCCTCAACCTCGACCAGGCGGTCGCCCAGCTCCAGGATTCGCCCCTCGATTCCCGCGCGCGACATTTCGCTCATGATGCGGCTCGACTCCCTGACAGGTCAGCCTAAGCGTCGCTGCGGGCCCTAAGCAATAGATGTAGGGGGTCGCTCGCCCTTATCCCCAACATATTGGCCTTTGGCTGCGACGCGGGCTTCGCTGGACGCTCCGGGGGCGCCCGCCTATAGTCCGCGCGAAATTCGAGCCGCGAGAGCCCTGATTTGTCCGTCCTGAAGACGATCTTCACCTGGTGGAACGGCGCCACGACCGGCATCCACTTCACCGTCGCCCGCCGCGGCCGCTTCGTCGGTCAGGATGAGCTGGGTAACAAGTACTACGAAGCCCGTGACGACCACGACGCCTACGACAAGGGCCGCAAGCGCCGCTGGGTGATCTACAAGGGCTATGCCGACGCCTCCAAGGTTACGCCCGATTGGCACGGCTGGCTTCGCTACACCTTCGACGAGCCGCCGACGGTCGAGCCTTTCGTGGTCAAGCCGTGGGAAAAGAGCCACCTCCCGAACCTGACCGGCACGATCTACGCGCGGAAGCCCAAGGGTGCGATCTCGCGCGGCGGTGATCGCCAGGCCTCCACGGGTGACTACGAGGCCTGGACGCCGGAATAGTCGTGGGTCCGCGCCTCATTCCAAACCCGCTGGTTCGCCGCGCCGCGCTGGGCGTGGGCGTAGGCGCGCTGCTGACAGGAATCGTGGCGGCGCAACCGACAGCGCCCGTTCCGCCCGCCGCGGCCGAGGCGCCCGCATCGCCCGTTGCTGGCCCGCCGGAAGAAGCCCCGCCCGCGACCGTGGGGGTTCCTGCGCCGAGCGTCGCGCCGCCGGTCAAGGCCGACGAGGTCGAGCCCGCCGCTGCGCCCAAGGCTCAGGTCGCCGAGAAGCCTGTCGCCGCCCCGATCCGCCGCGCCCGCTATAACGTCGCGGTCCTCCAGGCGCTGGACAAGGTCACCGCCGAAACGCTCCGCTTCGAAGCCGCCGTGGGCCAGCCGGTCCGTTGGAAAGGCCTGGTCTTCACCGTCCGGGCCTGCGAGCGATCAGCGCCGGACGAGGCGATCGACGACGCCATCGTCTATCTTACGGTGGACTCCCAGCCGCGACCTCAACCTGGGCGGCCGACGCCCCCGCCGCGCCAGGCATTCAAGGGCTGGATGTTCGCGTCGTCCCCGGGGCTGAACCCCTTGGAGCACGCCACCTACGACGCCTGGGCGATCAGCTGCAGAGCCGCTGCGCCGGGGCCGGCTCTGGCCGTGACGTCCCCCGAGCGCGCGCCCGTCGCCAAGGCTCCGGCCACAGCCGCGCCAAAGGTGCTGGAGCTCCCCGCGGCCGCGCCCGCGTCGGCCCCGGCTTCGCCTGCGGTCACGCCGGAGCCCAAGCCTGCGGCGCCCGTGCCATCGCCTGCCGTCGCGCCGCCCCCGTCGCCGCCCTCGACGTAGAAGTCGGCCTCGACCGCCATCGCCGCCTTTAGGCGGCGATGGTAGGCGGCCCGCGTGATCTCTTCCGCGCCGAACTGACTGAGGTGATCGGTCATGAACTGGGCGTCCAACAGGCGGTATCCACCAGCAATCAGCCGCGCCACGAGGTGGACCAGAGCGACCTTCGAGGCGTCGCGGCGGCGGGAGAACATGCTCTCCCCAAAGAAGGCGCCCCGCAGGGACACACCATAGAGCCCGCCGACCAGCTCGCCATCTTGCCAGCACTCGACGCTGTGCGCGTAGCCCATGGCGTGGAGCTCCAGGTAGAGGCTCTCGATCGGGCGATTGATCCACGTCTCGGTTCGCCCCGGTCCTGACGCGGCGCATTCCAGCACGACGCGATGGAAGGCTGTGCTGAACCTGAGCTCGAACGGATCGCCACGCACGGTTCGGGCCAGCCGGCTGGGCACATGAAAGCGATCCAAGGGGATGACACCCCGCCGCTCGGGATCGATCAGGAAAACCCGCGCATCCTCCCGGGCGTCGGCCATGGGGAAGACGCCGCGGGCGTAACAATCGAGCAGGTCAAGGGCGTCGAACGCGGACATGGCCCCTCTCTAGCCGGCCGCCCCGCCGCGCGCACGGCAGATGACGAAAATCAAATGTGGCCCGAACCCGCCGGCCATCTGCGGGGCCTATCTGGTTCGCTGCGGGGACAGACACGGAGTAACAACATGAGTATTCGCACCATCCTTCTCGCTGCGGCCGCGGCTGCGGCTGTGACGGCGCCAGCCGTCGCCCAGGTGGTCCGTCCGAAGGTGACCCTGGCCCAGGCTGTGGCGACAGCCGAGCGCGATCTGGGCGCCCGCGCCTATGACGCCGAGTTCGACATGGATCTGGGCGACATGGTCTACGAGATCGGCCTCGTGAAGAACGGAAAGCCGATGGAAGTTCGGGTGGACGCGCTGACAGGCCAGATCGTCCATCAGGCGAAGCCCTTGCGCGCCCGCCTGCCGATCGTTGGCGAGCACCTGAAGGCGGCTCAGACGGCGCCGCGGACCCTGACCCAGACCATCGCGATGGTCGAGGACGCCACCAAGGGCAAGGTCGCCGAGATCGGGCTGGAGCGTCGCGGCGGACGCCACTACTACGAAATCGAGCTGGTCGGCGCCCAGGACCGGGACGTCCTGGTCGACATCCGCACCGGCGCCATCACGCCGCTGATCGGCGACTGACCGGAGCCTTCAGAGCCGTGCACGTGCTGGTCGTGGAAGATGACGAACGGGTCGCGAGCCACGTGGTCAAGGGCCTGAAAGGCGAGGGCTGGCTGGTCGACCATGTGGCCGACGGCCGCCAGGCGCTCTTCCAGGTCGCCGCCGAGACCTACGACGTCATCGTCCTCGACCGCATGTTGCCGAACGTGGACGGCCTGAAGATCCTGCAGACCATGCGCGCGGCGGGAGACAGCACGCCGGTGCTGATCCTGTCGGCGCTGGGCGACGTGGACAATCGGGTGAAGGGCCTGCGGGCCGGCGGTGACGACTACCTGGCCAAGCCCTTTGCGTTCTCCGAACTGCTGGCGCGGGTCGAGGCGCTCAGCCGCCGCAAGGGCGTGGTGCAAGAGACCACCGAGCTGCGCCTGGCGGACCTGGAGATGAACCTGCTGACCCGGACCGTCACCCGGCGGGGCAAGCCGATCGAGCTGACCACGCGCGAGTTCGGGCTGCTGGAGTATCTGCTGCGCAACGCGGGCCGGGTGGTCAGTCGTTCGATGCTGTTGGAAGCGGTGTGGGACTACAACTTCGATCCGCAGACCAACATCATCGATCAGCACGTGAGCCGCCTGCGCCAGAAGCTGGACAAGGACTTCGATCCGCCGTTGCTGCAGACCATCCGCGGCATGGGCTACAGCCTCCGCGCATGATCGGCCCGCGGCTTCCGGCTTTGCGCAGCCTGACCTTGCGCCTGACGCTGGTTTACATGGCGCTGTTCTGCGCGTCCGTCGGGATCATGCTGGCGGTGACCTATGTCGGTGGGGTCTGGCGGCCGCTGCAGCAGGTCGAGGCCACGGTGCGGCGGGAAAGCGATGGGCTGGCCTCGCTCTATCGCGCCGAGGGGCGCAACGCCCTGATCCGAGCCCTGGAACGTCGCGTCGCGACGGCGACGGGCCGGCGGCCGTATCACGTGCTGATCGCGCCCGGCGGGGCGGTGGTGGCGTCGAACCTGCTGGACTGGCCGCGGGTCAGCGGTCGCGAGTGGCTGCGCTACGAATTCGGCACCTACGCCACCGGCACCGAAGAGGAGCACGAGGCCGTCGTTCGCGACGTGCCGCTGGCGGGCGGATACCGGCTGTTGGTCGGCCTGGACACCGAGGACCTGGATGAGCGCGAGGACCTGATCTTCGAGGCGCTGTCTTGGGGCGTCGGCATGACGCTGGCGCTGGGCCTGCTCGGCGGCATGGTGATGACCTTCGCGGTCAGCCAGCGGCTGGACCGGATCAACCGGGCGGCGCGCGCGGTGATCGCTGGCGACCTGTCGGGCCGCGTCGCCCTGCACGGCAGCGGCGACGACTTCGACCAGCTGTCGGCGACGCTGAACGAGATGCTGGCGCGCATCGAGGGCCTGGTGGCCTCGATCAGCCGGGTGTCCGACAACATCGCTCATGAGCTGCGGACGCCGTTGACGCGCCTGCGGGCCGAGCTCGAGGAGCTGGCCGACGCTGGCGACGATGCGGGCGAGATCCGCGCCCGGACGACGGCGGCGCTGGACGAGGCCGTGCGCCTGCAGGCGATGTTCGAGGCGCTGCTGCGGATCGCGCGACTGCAGAGCGGGCCGGCGGCGGCGACCGCGCGGGTGGATCTCAGCGCGCTGCTCGAGGATGCCGTGGAGCTGCATCGGCCGGCGGCGGAGGACCGGAGCCAGACGCTGTCGGCCGAGATCGCCGCCGACCTGGCGATCCAGGGTGACCGCGACCTGATCTTCCAGATGGTCAGCAATCTGCTCGACAACGCGGTGAAGTTCGCGCCGGACGCCGGCCGTGTCGGTGTCGTTGCGCAACGGCGGGGCGCGGCGATCGAGATGGTCGTCTCGGACAATGGACCTGGCGTGCCGCCCGAGGAGCGAGAGCGCGTGTTCGAGCGGTTCTACCGCAGCCCGGGCGCCGAGCCTGGCGGGTTCGGCCTGGGGCTGAGCCTGGTGGCCGCCGCCGCCGAGCGGCACGGGGCGACGGTCACGCTGGGCGAAGCCGGGCCGGGCCTACGGGTGACGATCCGCTTCCCGGCCTGACGCGCCTGTCAGCCCGCCTGGCTCGCCATCCAGCGTTCCAGCCAGTGGATGTTGTAGTCGCCCTTCAGGATGTCCTCCTGCTGGAGCAGGTCCTGGAAGAGCGGGATGTTGGTGTCGATGCCGCCAACCACGATCTCGCCCAGGCAACGGTTGAGGCGCGCCAGGCACTCCTCGCGGTCGCGGCCGTGGACGATCAGCTTGCCGATCAGGCTGTCGTAGTAGGGCGGGATCGAATAGCCGGCGTAGAGGGCGCTATCCATGCGCACGCCCAGGCCGCCGGGGGCGTGATAGTCGGTGACCAGGCCCGGCGACGGCGCGAAGGTCTTGGGGTTTTCGGCGTTGATCCGGCACTCGATTGCGTGGCCTTCGAAGATCACGTCCGACTGCTTGAACGACAGCGGCAGGCCCGCGGCGATGCGGATCTGTTCGCGGACCAGGTCGATCCCGGTGATGGCTTCGGTGACCGGGTGCTCGACCTGCAGGCGGGTGTTCATCTCGATGAAGAAGAACTCGCCGTTCTCGTACAGGAACTCAATGGTGCCGACGCCGAGGTAGCCGATCGCCTTGACCGCATCGACCACGACCTTGCCGATCTTCGCGCGGGCGGCGGCGTCGATGACGGGGGAGGGGGCCTCCTCCAGCACCTTCTGGTGACGGCGCTGCAGCGAGCAGTCGCGCTCGCCCAGGTGAACCACGTTGCCGTGGCTGTCGGCGACGACCTGCAGCTCGATGTGCCGGGGGGTCTGGAGATAGCGCTCCATGTAGACCGCGTCGTCGCCGAAGGCCGCCTTGGCCTCCGAACGCGCGGTCTGGACCGCCTCGATCAGGTCATCCTCGGTCTTGGCCACCTTCATGCCGCGACCGCCGCCGCCAGCGGCCGCCTTGATCAAGACGGGGAAGCCGATGTCCTTGGCCGCCGCGATGGCCTCTTCCTCGGTGGTGATCGCGCCGTCCGAGCCGGGCACGACTGGGATGCCGGCCGCCTTCACCGCCTGCTTGGCGGTGATCTTGTCGCCCATCATGCGGATGTGCTCGGCCTTGGGGCCGATGAAGGTGAAGCCGTGGGCGGTGACGATCTCGGCGAACCGGGCGTTCTCGGAGAGAAAGCCATAGCCGGGGTGCACGGCCTGGGCGCCTGTGATCTCGCAGGCGGCGATGATCGCGGGGATGTGCAGATAGCTTTTGGCCGCCGGCGGCGGGCCGATGCAGACGCTCTCGTCCGCCAGCCGCACCCACATGGCCGAGGAGTCGGCCTCGGAGTGCACGGCCACGGTGGCGATGCCCATCTCCTTGCACGCCCGGTGGACGCGCAGGGCGATCTCGCCGCGGTTGGCGATCAGGATCTTGTCGAACATCCGGCTACTCGATGATCGCCAGGGGTTCACCGAACTCCACGGGCTGGGCGTCGCTGACCAGGATCTCCACGACCTTGCCGGCGCGCGGCGCGGGGATCGGGTTCATGGTCTTCATCGCCTCGACGATGAACAGGGTCTGGCCGGCCTCGACCGTATCGCCGACCTTCACGAAAACCGGCGAGGTCGGGTTCGGCTGCAGATAGATGGTGCCGACCATCGGCGACTTGACCTCGTCGCCCGCGGTGCGGGCGGGGGCGGCCGGGGCCGCGGCGGGCGCAGCGGCTGGCGCAGGCGCAGCGGCGACCGGCGCCGGAGCGGGTGCGGCGGCGTACTGGACGGGGGCGGCCGCGGTCAGCTGCTTGGCGACGCGGATCTTCAGCTCGCCGTGCTCGACCTCGATCTCGCTGAGGCCGGTCTCGGTGAGGATGTCCGCCAGCTTGCGCACCAGGCGAGCGTCGAACGGATCGGCAGGCGCCTTGGGGGTGTTAGCCATGTGTCGGCCCTTATCTGGTTTGATCTTTAGCGGGCCAGCAGGCCCGCGGCGGCCTCGACGGCCAGTTCATAGCTCTTTGCGCCAAACCCGGAGACCAGCCCGGTGGCGGCCAGGGACACATAGGTCTCCCTGCGAAACGCCTCGCGGGCGGCGGGGTTCGACAGGTGGCACTCGACGATGGGGATGGAGAGCATCTTCAGGGCGTCGAGAATGGCGATGGAGGTGTGGCCGTAGGCCGCCGGGTTCAGCACGAGGGCAGACGCCTGTTCGCGCGCCTCCTGGATCCAGTCGACGAGGTGGCCCTCGTGATTGGATTGGCGGAACACGACCTCATAGCCCAGGGACTTCGCCCGCGCCTCGCAGAGGACACGCACGTCGTCCAGGGTCTGATGTCCGTAAATCTCGGGCTCGCGGGTCCCCAGGAGATTGAGGTTGGGGCCGCTCAGCACATAGATCGGTTTCGGCATTCGGCTCCGCCGTCGATTCCGGGGACTTTTAGCCATCAACGGCCCTCGTCACAAGGACGGCGGCGCCTGGGGGCCTTTCGAACGCGTCTGTGCGCCGCCCATGCTTGTCTTCGCAGGCTGCGGCGCTCAAAAGCAGGCGATGAACCTGACGGTGAATGGAGAGGTCCGGGCGTTCGCGGACGTCGCCGATGTGGCGGGGCTGGTGGCGGCGCTGGGGCTGGATACGCGCAAGGTGGCCGTGGAGCGGAACCTGGAGATCGTGCCCAGGTCGGCCTATGCGAAGACCCCGCTCGCCGACGGCGACCGGATCGAGATCGTGGCTTTTGTCGGAGGCGGCTGAGATGGACGGGTCCACACACACGGACGACAGCTGGTCGGTCGCCGGGCGCACGTTCCGGTCGCGCCTGATCGTCGGCACCGGCAAGTACAAGGACTACGCGCAGAACGCGGCGGCGGCCGAGGCGGCGGGGGCGGAGATCGTCACCGTGGCGCTGCGGCGGGTGAACCTGTCGGACGTCAACCAGCCGATGCTGAGCGACTTCGTGAAGCCGGACCGCTTCACCTATCTGCCGAACACCGCCGGCTGCTACACGGGCGAGGATGCGGTGCGCCTGCTGCGGCTGGCCCGCGAGGCCGGCGGCTGGGACCTGGTGAAGCTGGAGGTGCTGTCGAACACCCCGCACCTGCTGCCGGACATGGAAGAGACGCTGCGGGCGCTGAAGCTGCTGATCGCCGACGGCTTCCAGGTGATGGTCTACTGCTCGGACGATCCGGTCTATGCGAAGAAGCTGGAGGACGCGGGCGCCGCGGCGATCATGCCGGCGGCCGCGCCAATCGGCTCGGGCCGAGGTATCCAGAACCTGCTGAACCTGGGGCTGATCATCGAACAGACCAAGGTGCCAGTGCTGGTGGACGCCGGCGTCGGCACGGCGTCGGATGCGGTGATCGCCATGGAACTGGGCTGCGACGCGGTGCTGATGAACACCGCCATCGCCGAGGCCAAGGACCCGATCCGCATGGCGCGCGCCATGCAGCACGCGGTGATCGCCGGACGCGAGGCGTTCCTGGCAGGGCGCATGGGCAAACGCATGTACGCCGACCCGTCGTCGCCATTGAGCGGGTTGATCTAAGGGCATTCGCGCTTCGTCGGTTTTGACCACGCACCGATCCGCCGCGGCCGGTGTGCGAGTGCGGTTCGTGTGGTCGATCCATCCCCGCTTGCTCGGTCAACTCGAGTCGGCGCCCGCTGTGACCTCTGGCGCCTCATCGACCTCGGGGTCGGGAAGGTTCCGCCAGTCTGCGGCGCGGTCGGTGGGGAGACCCAGGGCGGCGCAGAGTTCGAGGACCTCCTCGTCGAGGGATTTGTCCGTGGCCGGGCGCTGGCGGCGGGACTCGAAGCGTTCTTCGAGGACACCGAAGAGCTCGTCGGGGGTCTCATCGATCTCCAGGCGCTCACGCTCGTCCCAGATCACCCGGCGCACGGCCTGTCGCAGCTCGGCTTCGCGTTCGAGGATGGCGGGGTCGATGGGCGGGCGCGGCGCGGGGGTGTCCTCGTCCTCGTGTTCGTCCTCGTAGTCCTCATCGTCGCCGAACCAGCCGGTGTCGCCGCCTTCCGGCTCGGCGAAGCGGGTGAAGCTGTTCAGCACCGCCGCGCGCTCGGCCAGGCGTTCGGCCGCCGCGGCGTCCTGGGCCGCGTCACGCCGCAGCTTGGCGGCCAGCGCGATGCTCTGCCGGGCCGAACGGGCGGCGCGCTGATAGGTCCGCCCCAGCTCGGCGATGGTCGCCGGATCGTCCGACGCCAGGGCCTGGCCGTGCGCATGCCGCGCCAGCGACATGTCGAGCTCTGCGAGCTCCGACAGGTTGGCCTGCTCGGCGTCGTTGAAGGTGAGGCTGTTCGCCATGAACGAAAAGTGAACATAGCGGCCACAGGAAGTCAAAGTTGTTGTGCGTGGCGTGCCCCGCCCGATCACGTTCATGCGGGCGTTGGACGTCAGGTTGGGGCAGAGCGAGGATTTTGACGCCCTCCGGCAGTCTCCTCGCCCTTGTGGCACGCGCGCCATCCCTGGCGCTGCGACCGCACGCCCAAGCCTAGCCGGAGGCGGAGGAAGCGGCTCGCGGCGCTGGCGTCGGCGTATCCAAGCCGAGCCGCGAGGTCGGTGAGGGCCGGGCGGGGCGTGCCGCGCAGGTAGTCCAGAGCCTCGCGACGGCGGACCGCATCGAGCACCGCAGTGAAGCTCAGATCCTCGGACGCCAGGCGTCGCTGCAACGTGCGGGGTTCAAGACCAAGGCTGGCGGCCACGCGGTCGAGCGTGGCTTCGCCCGAACCCAGCCCCGCCGCGACGGACCGTTGGGCTAAATCACCGACAGTGCGGGTCGACAATCTGTCGAGGTCTGCCAACTGCGCTTCGATGGTCCGGCGCTCGCCGGGATCACCGAGGCGCACCGGTCGATGCAGGTCGCGCCGCGTCAGGATCACGGCGTGGCGTTCCGCGCCAAACTGAAGCCGGCAGCGGAAGAGCCGGCGGTGCGCTTTCAGGTCGGCAGGGCGCGCGTGGGCGAATTCCACCCGCAGGGGCGTCCAGAGTGGGCCCAGGATCCGGCGGACAACCCGCACCGTGAGCATCAGGATGCTCTCGGCGAACTGTGCGCTGCCCTCCCGGCTTTCGATCATAATCAGGGAGCGCAGGGCGATCTCCTCGCCCTCATCCTGGATGTCGCTGGCCAAGGCGCCGTTCTCAAGATGCATGAAGCGTATTCCGGCCTCGACGATCTCGGCGACGCTTTCGCACTGGTCTGGGAGCCGGCTCAGCGGGCCATAGCCGGTGATGTCGCCCCACGCGGCGAAGGCGGCGCCCAGATCGGGGCGGTCGTTGACGGCCGCGCACGCCTGCATCAGGTCGACGATCATGCCGGCGGGGAGATGGTCGGCTGTCGCCGACCGGTGGACCATCGCGGCCCAATCCAGTCCCGGCGCGGCAGGCTTCTGCAGGCCCATGGCGTCGGCGAAGGCCATGAACTGCCGAAGCGAACTGGCGTGGGCGCGGGGCTCCATGTCTTGGCTTGTCGTGATCCGTCAAGAACGCGCCGAGGCTTGCCGCCATATTGGCCCCGACGCAAGCGGCCCGAGCGCCGCGGTCGAAGGGGGAACCCGAATGAGCCGCCTTTTCGGACCCGCCCGGCAAAACGGGATTGTGGTGCGCGACCTGGACTCTGCGCTGGCCTATTGGACCGAGACGCTTGGCGTCGGGCCCTTCTTCCGGTTCGACGATCTGCAGAACATCGACTTTCTGCAGCGCGAGACGCCGCTTCCTTCGCCCCAAATGTCGATCGCACTGGGCAACTGGGGCGACTTGCAGATCGAGCTGATCTGCCCGCACGGCGAAGGCCGCTCCACGTGGCACAATTTTCTGGCCGAGCGCGGCGGTGGACTGCACCACACCTCGGTTTGGACCGCCGATTTCGACGCCACCATGGACGCCGCGCTTGGCCAGGGCCTGGAGCTGGAGGCTCGCGGCCAGGTGCTGGGCGGGGCGCGCTACGTCTACTTCCAGGCTGGCGCCCTCGACCGTCCCCTCCTGGAGGTGGCCGAGGTGACCGAGCCGGTCCGCCAGACCTTCGAATTCATTCGCGCGAGCGCCGCTGGCTGGAACGGCGCCGACCCCATTCGCACCCTCGGCTGAGCCGGGCAAACATGAGGCGCACATGAGCTGGGACCTGACGCTGCTGACCCTGGCGGCCGACAAGGCGCTGGCGCGGCTGGACAATCCACGCCACCGGGCCATCGCGGCGAACTATCGCCTGCACGCCATGCTGGAAGTCTCGGGCCGGTGGTCCGAAATCTTCGAGCCACGCATGACGGTTGAGCACCCCTTCTATCGGGTCGCGGGTCCAACCGGATTGCTGGAGTTGGATGGCGCCGAGGCGGTGCAGACATTCTACCGCGGCCTCGAAGCCGCCGACGCGACAGTGATGATCCTGGAACACGAGAACCTCGTGATCGACGATCACGGGTTCGCGTCGGAGGCGCTGTATCATTCCTTCATGACAGGGACGGCGGCGCAGGCGCGGGGCCATGCCGACGCCGATCCCGAGGGGACCTACATCGAGGCGCGGTGGATCGGCATGATCTGGCCGTACGACGATCGAGGCCGGATGATCGGCGAACGGGTCTATCCCGCACCGACCGCGACGCTCGTGGAATGTCCCCGCGCCGAGTTCCTGACGATGGCTGACGCGCGGCGCGTGTTCGATCCGCTGATCGCCGAGGCGAAGGCCCGCCTTCCGGCCGCCTGACGCTCAATCCCCCGAACCGAGGACAGAGAGCGACGCGCTCCGGTCGGAGACGCGGCGCTAGACATCCGCGTGCTGGCCTCCCAGGTGGCGCCCCTGCGCCGTTCCGGCCAGGCCGAGGACATCGCCGCAGCCTGCCTCTATCTGGCGTCGGATGACGCGCCGCATTTGACCGGCGCCGAACTGGTGGTCGACGGCGGCTTCTGCGCGGCGTGACAGCCGGCGCCGCAGTCGACCCGTTGTTTCACGACCGCCTCGTCGGGTTGGAATCATCCCGCCATGCGGCGGCGCGGGCCGAGGTTTTCGGCACGCGTCGCGGCAACGGCAAGGACCGGAATCTGGCCAGCCCTTACCGCGCCATGTTCAGGACCTGGACCTGGGTGAACTCCTTGAGGCCTTCTTCGCCCAGTTCGCTGCCGATGCCGGAGAACTTGGAGCCGCCGAAGGGGAGGTCGGGGCGAAGGTCGGCGTGTTTGTTGATCCAGACGGAGCCCGACTCCATGTCCTCGGCCAGGCCCCAGGCGCGCTCGCCGTCCTTGGACCAGATGGATCCGCCCAGGCCGTAGATCGAGGCGTTGGCGCGGGCGACGGCGTCCTTGGGGTCGGAGTATTTGATGATCGGCATGACCGGGCCGAACTGTTCCTCGTCGACCAGCTGCGACCCCTCGGCGATGTCGCGGACCACGGTGGGCTGGATGAAGTAGCCCTTGTCGCCCTTGCGGCCGCCGCCAGCGATGACCTTGCCGTCCTTCTTGGCGCTGTCGAGGAAGCCCATGACCTTCTCGAACTGGGCCTTGTTCTGCAGCGGGCCCATCTGGGTGCCCTGTTCCAGGCCGTCACCGACGACCCAATTGTCGGCCAGTTTGACGAACTCGTCGCACATGGCGTCGTAGATGCTCTCGTGGACGTAGATCCGCTTGGCGGCGATGCAGACCTGGCCGGCGTTCTGCATGGCGGCGCCGAAGACCTTGGGCGCGGTGGCGGCCACGTCCACGTCGTCCAGCACGATCAGGGCGTCGTTGCCGCCGAGTTCGAGGGAGATGCGCTTCAGCGCGCTGGCCGCGCTGGCCATGACCTTTTTGCCGGTCTCGGTGGAGCCGGTGAAGCTGATCTTGCGGACGTCCGGATGGGCGGTGAGCGCGCCGCCCAGGTCGTTGTTGTCGGCGATGACGTTGACCACGCCGGCCGGGACCAGATCCTTGATCAGCTCGCCGAACTTGAGCGCGGTCAGCGGGGTGGTGGCGGCGGGCTTGAGGATCACGGTGTTGCCGGCCAGCAGGGCGGCGGGGACCTTGAAGGCCATCAGCATGACCGGAAAGTTCCACGGCACGATGCAGGCGACCACGCCGAGCGGTTTGCGGCGAACCTCGACGCGACCCTTGTCGTCGTTGGAGACCACCTTGGCCGGCAGGTCGAGGCTGGCGAAATAGCGGAAGAAGGCCGAGGCGCCATAGACCTCGCCGGTGGCGTCGCCCAGCGGCTTGCCTTGTTCAAGGGTGAGCAGGCGGGCCAGTTCCGGGGCGTTGGCCTGCAGCACGTCGGCGATGGCGACCAGCACCTTGCGGCGCTCGTCCATCGTGGTCTTGCTCCAGGCGGGGAAGGCGGCCTTGGCGGCGGCCACGGCCTGGTCCAACTGGGCGGTGGAGGCACGGGCGCACGTGGCGACGGGCTCCTCGGTGGCGGGATTGACGACGTCGAGCGTGGCGTCGCCATCGACCAGCGCGCCGTTGATGAGCAGCTTGTATTCGGACATGGCGTCCTCCCGCGATTGTTCTGGCGGCAGGCGACACCCCTTACGCAGGGGCGGTCAAGCCGCGGCGACGCGTCACGGGCGGATCGACGATTTGAGGGGCCGGTCGGGATGTAATATGTTGACCAACCTGTCTTGCCGCGAAAGTTGCGCCTTTGACTCCTTCCCCGCCGACCGCACCGCCCGGGGGCCTTGGCGCCAGCCTGTTCGAGGCGAGCGAAGACTGCGTCAAGCTGGTCAGCCTGGACGGCGCCCTGGAGGGTATGAACGTCAACGGCCTGTGCCTGATGGAGATCGACGACTTCGAATCGGTGCGGGGCCGCAGCTGGGCGTCGCTCTGGCCCGAGGCCGAGCAGCCGAAGATCGCCGCGGCGGTCGCTCAGGCGGTCGAAGGCAAGGTCGCACGGTTTTCGGCCGACTGTCCGACGGCCAAGGGCGCGCTCAAGTCGTGGGATGTGGTGGTGTCGCCGGTCCTAGGCGAGACCGGCGCGCCGGCGCGGCTGGTGTCGATCTCCCGCGACGTGACCGACACGCTGCGGGTGCAGGCGGAGAACGTCCTGCTGGTCCGCGAGCTGGCGCACCGGATCAAGAATATGTTCGCGGTGGTGGACGGCGTGATCTCGCTGTCGGCGCGGGCGGCGACGCGGGAGATCCAGCCCTTCGCCTCGGCCCTACGCGACCGGCTGATCGGGCTGGGCCGGGCGGTGTCTTACGTCTCGCCGTCGGCTGCGGTGACGTCGGGCGCGACGCAGACCCTGCAGGGCCTGCTGCACGTACTGCTGGGGCCCTACGGCGACCAGGATGGGGAGACCCGGCGGATCGCGGTGTCCGGCGACGATCTCGCGATCAGCAGCGGGGCGACGACGTCGATGGCGCTGCTGGTGAACGAGCTGGCGACCAACGCGCTGAAGTACGGCGCGCTGGCGACGCCCGCCGGGCATGTGACCGTGACGGCCAGCCGATCGGGCGACGTGCTGGACCTGCTGTGGCAGGAGCATGGGGCCAAGCCCGCGCCACGGGCCGTTGGGGCGGGCGACGGGTTTGGCACGACGCTGATGGACAATGCGGTGCGCCGCCAGATGGGTGGCGTCCTGGCGCGCGAGTGGCTGCCGGGCGGACTGCAGGTGCGGGTGACGCTGCCCGCGTCGCGCCTGGCGCCCTGATCGGCGGCAGCGACGCGCGCGCAGCGCGGGGACCTAGGCGGCCGCCCGCACCCGCTGCATGTCGGCGTCGGGGGACACGCCCACGGTCTGGAGCATGGCCGACCGGTCGGGGGCGCCCAGCACGGGATAGAGGTCGGCGTTGGCCGCCTTGCCCCGGGCCCAGACCTTGAGGATCTTCACCAGGTTTTTCGGGCGCTTCAGCCAGGCTTCCGGGTGCTCCAGCATGTGAAAGCCGCGCAGGAAGGCGCGCAGCAGCTCGACATCCTCGCGGATGGCGATGGCGACGCCATCCTCAAGGAAGCTCTTGGCCAGCTTGCTCTTGAGCGTCGGCGGCTTGGGCGGCAAGAGCGCGGCGCGGGCGCGGCGGATGGCCGAGCGGTCGGCCTTGCGCATCACCTCGTAGTAGGGGCGCAGCTCGCGTTCGACGCCGGCGCGGTAGGTCATCAGGCGCTGAGCCGGGTCCTTGGTCGCAGCCAGGGCGTCGGCCAGCAGGTGGGCGCTGACCGCCGCGAAGGAACAGCCGCGGCCATAGAGCGGGTTGGTGCGCACCACGCCGTCGCCGACCGGGAAGAAGCCCAGGACGGCCGGCTTGCCCTCGGGCGCGATCTCGCGCCAGCGGCTTTCCAGCTGGCCCATGCCGAAGACGCGGCTGGTGGGCTCGGCGCGCTCGGGGTCGATCCAGGGGACCAGGCCCGGCAGCTGGCGGCAGAGACCGTCGAACACCTCGGGGTCGACGATGGCCTTGCGCATCTCCTCCTCGACCTCGGGTACGCACAGCGTGATCGAGAAGCAGCCGTTGTCGCCAGGGAAGACGCCGAACTTCAGGAAGCCCAGGTCACCGGTGGTGGAGCCCGTGCCGCGCGGCGGCTCCTCGAAGCCCGGCCGCAGGCGGTAGTGGCGGGTGAAGTAGATGACGCCGCAGGTCTCGGCGCTTTCGGGGATCTTCACCCCCAGGCCTTCGAGCCACTCGTACGCCAGCGAGCCCTTGCCCTGGGCGTCGACGACCAGGTCGGCGGCGAGTTCGGAGCCATCCTCCAGCACCACGCCGGTGACGATGGGGGTCTCGCCGGTGACGGTGGTCAGGCCCTTCACAAAGGTCTGGGGCCGCATGGTCACGCCCGGCAGACCCTCGGCGTAGCGGCGCATGACCAGCTCCAGCGTCGTGCGCCGGCTGGTCAGGATCGCCAGATCGCGGTCGATCGGGGCGGGGACATACCCGCGCTTGTGCTGGTCGGTGAGCGAGCCCTCAAAGCCCAGCTCCCGCACGCCCTCGGCCAGCAGGGCGTCGAGCAGGCCGGGGTGGCGGTCGCGGGCGAGGGTGCGCAGGCGGGCCAGGAAGGCGTGGCTGTGGCGCAGGTGGCCGACGCCGCGGCGCTGCCAGTCATCGAAGGCCGCGTCGGCGCCGCCGGGGGGCGGCGGGGGATCGCGATCCAGCACCGTGACCTCGCGGTCCGGTCCCGCCAAGGCCATGGCGCTCCAGAGACCCGCCATCCCCGCGCCGATCACAACAACCCGTTCGACCATGTCGCACCCCATCAAGACGTGAGGCCCACATCATAGCAGAGGTCGATCTTGACGCCGCGAGAGGGTCTAGGTGGGGTTTCCGGAGGGGCGCTTCAGCGCGCCGGCCTTGACCTTGGCGAGGGCCGCCCGCACCGAGCCGATATCGGCGCCGGGGATCACATAGTCGCCCACGACGAAGGCGGGGGTGCCCTGCAGGCCCAGCGCGCCGGCCAGCAGGCGGATGTCCTGCAGCTGGGTGGCGATGGCCGGATCGTTCATCGCCTTGCGCACGGCGGCGGGGTCGAGGCCGGCTTCGGCGAGGTGACGGTCCAGGGCGGCCTCGTCCAGGCCCTTGTCGGCCATCCAGGCCTTGTAGAGCTCGACGCCCTTGGTCTTGCCCTGGGGGGTCAGCGCCATCTTGGCGGCGGTGTCGGAGACCTCGCCGAAGATCGGGAATTCCTTGAAGACGAAGCGGACGTCCGGGTTCTCCTGGATCAGCTTCACCACCTCGGGCGCCACCACCTTGCAGTAGCCGCAGCGGTAGTCGAAGAACTCGACGACGGTGAACTCGCCATTCGGGTTGATGACCAGGTCGCGGGGGTCGCGCTCCAGCTGCTGGCGGTACTTGGCGAGGGTCGAGGCCGAGGCCTTGGCCTGTTCCAGCGTCTGCTTCTGGCGCAGTTTGACCACGGCCTCCTCGATCACCTCGGGGTGCTCCAGCAGATAGGCGCGCACCTTGGCGCCGAAGGCGGCGTCGGCCTCTGCGGGCTTGTTGCAGGCGGTCAGGGCGAGGGCGGCCGCGAGAGTCGCGGCGAGGGGGGCGGTCAGCTTCATGTGTTCCAGATCGGGCGGGGGGCCGGGTTTAGGCGAGCGGGGATCGGTCGGGGCGGCGTCGGCTCAGCGCGTGGCCCCGGCGATCGAGCCCTCGCGGGCCAGGTCCTTGAGGTCTTCGCGGGTGGGTTCGGCGACCAGGACGATGTCGGTGGCGCGACGCCATTCGGGGGTGCCGCGGGTGAGCATCTCGCGGGCGCGCATGGCGAACACCCGAGCCTGGCGCTTGTCGCCGACGTAGAAGTTGTATTCCGCCGTGGCGAGGCGGGCGAGACCGTCCTCGTTCAGCTTGTCGTAGGCCTCGGCCAGGATGCGCCAGGCGACGGCGTTGTCCTCTTCCTGGGTGATGGCGCGCTTCAGCTCGGTGACGCCCTCGGCGATCTTGGCCTTGTCGTCGAGCGCGATCAGGGTCTGGCCCAGGTTGACGCGCAGCAGCGGCGCTTCGGGTTTGAGGGCGACCGACTTGCGCTGTGGCGCCTCGGCCTCCTCGGTGCGGCCGAACTCGAACAGGATCTGGCCCTTGAGCTCCCAGAGGTAGGGATTGTCGGGCTGGTCCTGCAGCAGGGCGTCGATCAGCTTCAGCGCCCGGTCCGGCTCCTTGAGCTGGTAGTAGGCGATGGCGCGGGCGTAGCGGGACGGATAGTCGGTGGCCTTCTCGTCGTACTTGGTGATCGCCACCTGCGGGTTGAGGAAGCCGTCCAGCTTGGCCTTCATGATCGCGTGCTCGGCGATGGCCTCGGGGCTGTCGACCTTGTTGTAGTTGGGCTGGGCCTCGACCTTGCGGC
This sequence comes from uncultured Phenylobacterium sp., assembly GCA_964575195.1. Classification (GTDB taxonomy): domain Bacteria; phylum Pseudomonadota; class Alphaproteobacteria; order Caulobacterales; family Caulobacteraceae; genus Phenylobacterium. The sequence continues at coordinate 86,473 of CAZNPJ010000012.1, read as the reverse complement.
GCAGGCCCTCGATCCGGTCCGACGAGATCGGGTGGCTGCGGAAGTAGGCATAGCGGCGCGCCTCGTCGAAGACTTCCTGGTAGCGGAAGTTATCGAAGAAGTCGGCCAGGCCCTTGCCGGAGAGGCCGGCCTTGTCGAGCAGGGTGGCGCCGGCCTGGTCGGCGCGGCTTTCCTGTTCGCGGCTGTAGCCCATGGCGCCCAAGGTCCCGAAATAGCTGGCGCTGCCGGCCAGGCCCGCGGCAGCCTCCGGCGCGCCGGCGATCGCGGCCAAGACGCCCAGGCCCATCGTCAACAGGAAGGGCTTCATGCCGGCGGACTGCATGTCGCCCGAGCGGGCGCTGTGGCCGGCGGCCAAGTGGCCGACTTCGTGGGCGATGACGCCCTGCAGTTCGTTGGGATCGTCGGATTCGAGGATCAGACCGGTGTTGAAGCCCATCACGCGGGGGCCGGCGAAGGCGTTCAACTCTTTGGAGCCGACGATCACGATCTCGACGTTCTTGGGGTCGACGCCCGCCGCGCGGAGGATCGGCTCGGCGTCGCGCGAGAGGATTTCCTCGATCTCGGTGTCGCGGATCAGGGATTGGGCCGAGGCCGGGGCGGCCGCTAGCGCGACGCCCGTGGCGGCCACGGCTGTCAGCGCCAGACGCGATACCGACCGGAAAGGGGAGATCATGCTCGACACTCTATCGTAGTCCGACGCCCCCATGCCGGCCGGATGCTAGCCCCGGTCCCGCAAAACTGGAAACAGCTTTGACGGGACCGGAGTTGTCAGATGGCGATCGATCAGCCGCGGCGCCACCAGCCGCGCTTCGGCGCCGGGGCCGGGCCGGAGATTTCGGCCGGATCGGGGGCGCGGGGCGCGGGCGGCGCCTCGGGTTCGGGTTCAGGGGCAGCTTCGGGCGCAGGTTCAGGCGCGGCGGCGACCGCCTCCGGCGCCGGTTCCGGCGCGGCGACAGCTTCGGCGGCGACCGGCGCGGCCTTGCGGCTGCGCGAGCGCTTCGGCTTGGCCGGGGCCTCTTCCGCCACGGGGGCGGCTTCTGGCTCAGGCGGCGGGGCGATCACCGGTTCCGGCGCAGCGACGGCCTCGGCGGCCGGCGCCGTCTCGGCGGCGGCGGCGTCACCGTCGCGGCCACGACCCCGACCGCGAGCGCGGCGCGGACGCTTCGGCTTGTCCTCGACCTCGGGCAATTCGACCCAGACGTCCTCGTCGCTGTCCGACGTGCGGGCGACGACGGGGGACGCGGCCACGGCCTCGACCTGCGGCGCTGGGGCCGGGGCCGGCGCGGGGCTGTCGGCCACCGGGGCGATTTTCAGGTCTTCCGCCGGGTCGTACCAGACGAACGGATCGTCGCCGTAGGGAACCCAGGGGCGGACCCAGGAGAAGGCGTCCTGCGGACGAACGTCCTCGCGCATCCGGCGACCGCCACGGCGGCCACGACGACGACGACGGCTGTCGCGATCCTCGTCGCCTTCGCGCGGCGGACGGGCTTCGCGCTCGGGACGCGCCTCGGCGTCGGCGGCGCGCGGCTCACGGTCCGTGCGGGGTTCGTCGCCCCGGCGTCCGCGACGGCGGCGGCGACCACGGCCACGCCGGCCGCCGTCCTCGTCGTCGTCGCCGCGCGGCGCGGCGTCTTCACGGGGATTGCGGGCGTGAGGGGCGTCGTCGTCGGTGTCCTCGCGCTCGAGGGCCACATCGTCGTCGTCTTCGTCCTCGAGCTCGTCCTCGTCGTCGTAGGCCTCGTCGTCGAAGTCGTCGTCTTCGGCGGCCGGCTCATAGGGCTGCAGGGACGTGGTGACGGACGGCAGGTGGTCGGGCCGGATTTCCATCGAGGTGCGCTCGATGACGTGTTCGGCGTGCGCCATCTCGTCTTCGATCACCACGGTGACGAAGAGCCCGAAGGTCTGGTTGAGGCGGGCCAGGTGGGCGCGCTTCTCGTTCAGGATGTAGAGGCCGACGGCGCGGGGCACGCGCAGAGAGGCCTCGCCGCCGCCCTTCAGCGCCTCGATCTCGAGGGTGCGCAGGGCGGCCAGGGCGCTGGACTCCACCGAGCGAACCCGGCCGGTGCCCTGGCAGTGTTCGCAGACGTGGGTGGTGCCTTCCAGCACGCCGGTGCGGCGGCGCTGGCGGCTGATTTCCATCAGGCCGAACGGGCTGATCTTGCCCATCTGGACCCGCGCGCGGTCGTCCTTCAGCGCGTCCTTCAGCTTCTTCTCGACGGCGCGGTTGTTCTTCGACTCATCCATGTCGATGAAGTCGATGACGATAAGGCCGGCGAGGTCGCGCAGGCGAAGTTGGCGGCAGGCCTCCTCGGCCGCCTCCATGTTGGTCTTGAGCGCCGTGGCCTCGATATTCCGCTCGCGGGTAGAGCGGCCGGAGTTCACGTCGACGGCGACCAGGGCCTCGGTCTGGTTGATGACCAGGTAGCCGCCCGAGCGCAGGGGCACGACCGGCGTGTAGATCTGGCTGAGGTGATCCTCGACCCGGTGCTTCACGAACAGCGGCGTCGGCTCGCGGTAGGCCATGACCTTCTTGGCCTGGCTGGGCATCAGCATCCGCATGAAGTCGCGGGCTTCCTTGAAGGCGGCCTCGCCCTCGACCCAGACCTCGTCGATGTCCTTGTCGTAGAGATCGCGGATCGTGCGCTTCACGAGGTCTTCTTCCTCGTAGATCAGCGCCGGGGCGATCGAGTGCAGCGTCTTCTCGCGGATGTTCTCCCAGAGGCGCAGCAGATAGTCGTAGTCGCGCTTGATCTCGGCCTTGGTGCGCTTGGCGCCGGCCGTGCGGACGATCAGGCCCATGCCCTGCGGCACGGCCAGGCTGGCGACCACGCCCTTCAGGCGCTTGCGGTCGGTGGCCGTGTCGATCTTGCGGGAGATGCCGCCGCCACGGGCGGTGTTGGGCATCAGGACGCCGTAGCGACCGGCCAGGGAGAGGTAGGTGGTGAGGGCCGCGCCCTTGTTGCCGCGCTCTTCCTTGACGACCTGGACCAGCATGATCTGCCGGCGGCGGATCACTTCCTGGATCTTGTAGCGGCGCATGAGCCGGCGGCGACGGCGCGCCAGCTCTTCTTCCATCACATCGTCTTCGTCGTCCGAGACGTGGACGTCGGCGTCGTCCTCGTCGCCATCCTCGGACGCGCCGCGGCGACCGCGGGCGGGCCGCTCGTCGTCGTCATGATCCTCGGCCTCTTCGCGGAGCAGCGCTTCGCGGTCGGCCACTGGGATCTGATAGTAGTCCGGGTGGATTTCGTTGAAGGCCAGGAAGCCATGGCGGTTGCCGCCATATTCGACGAAGGCCGCCTGGAGGGACGGCTCAACGCGCGTCACCTTGGCGAGGTAGATGTTCCCGCGAAGCTGCTTCCGATTTTGGCTTTCGAAATCAAACTCTTCGACGCGGTTCCCGTCGACGACCACCACACGCGTCTCTTCCGCGTGGGCTGCGTCGATCAACATAGTCTTGGGCATTATGTTCTCCGCGGCGCGCGGGGGCCGATCGGCCCGGGCGCTGCCTGCTTGTGGGATGAGCGCGCGCGTGACCCTCGAACACGCCGGAAACGGCGGTTCGGGAGGCCTTGGGGCCAGATGTGGCTCGAGCTGCGCAGCTCATCGGGTGTGTTCCTAGGCGCGTCCCGAGGGATGCGGATCGGATGATGCGTCGTCACCGAGGACTCGGTCGAAGCCGACGCCGGCTGGTTTTGTCGCGTGGCGAACGGGGCCGGATCGGGCGCTCCGATGTCACGCGGCGCGACATTGCAACAGTGGGATGCAAAAGGAAAGCCGCGCTTCATCGATCGGTCACGCAGCGCGGTTCACGGAAGCTTGTAAGGCCGACCGCGGCCACCCATCGTCGGCAAGACCTCGTTAACCCTTTGTCTACGGGGCCGGGGTCTATATGGCTCTTCGGTTCGCGTTTCGCGAATCTCCGTCTTTTCGGGGCGTTAGCATGCTGGGGCGGCTCAAGGGCATGGTGCGAGACGGTCGGGGGCGCCTCATCGCCGCCTGCGCCGCCGTGGCCGTGGGCCTGACCGCCTTCGCGGTAGGCCATGCCGCCACCGAAACCGCCGCCCTGATCAAGGTCCGCATGGGCGGCGACTCCGCCGAGACCCGCCTGGTCATCGATCTGGACGGCGCCACCAGCGCCAAGATCGTTTCGGACGGCGCCGCCGATCGTCGCGTCGTCATCATGTTGCCCAACGTCATCGCCGGTCAGACCCAGCAGGGCGCGGGCAAGGGCGTCGTGCGCGCCTGGATGGTGGATCAGGTCCAGGGCGGCGCGCGGCTGCAGCTCGACCTGTCGGGCGACGCCCGGCTGAAGCGGCGCTTCCTGCTGCCGCCGGCCGATGGGGTCGCCAACTATCGCTATGTGATCGACGTCGCCGCCAGCCAGCCCAAGGCCGTGATGACCTCGACGACCGCTGTCGCCGCGCCGGTGACCCCGCCAATTCGCGCCCAATTCGTGCCCGTGAAGAAGCCGGCCTTGCCACTGAAGAAGGTGGTGGTCATCGACGCCGGCCATGGCGGCCGAGATGTTGGCGCCTCGGGCGCCGCGGGCTTCGAGAAGGACGTGAACCTCGCCGCCGCGTTGTCGTTGGCCGACCAGCTGGGCAAATCCGGCCGCTACAAGGTGGTGCTGACCCGGTCGTCGGACGTCTATGTGCCCCTGGAGGACCGCGTGCGCGTGGCCCAGCGGGCCGGCGCGGACCTGTTCATCTCGCTCCACTCCGACTCGGCGCCCGAAACGAACCTCAAGGGGGCCAGCGTCTACACCCTGTCCGACAAGGCCTCGGCCCGCGCGACGCGGTTTGTCAGCCGTGACGACTGGTTCATGAAGGCCAGCCTGAGCGGCGACCAGGGCGTCCGCGACATCCTGTTCGACCTGACCCAGCGCGCCACCCGCAACCGCTCGGCCATCTTCGCCCAGACCCTGGTGTCCAGCATCGAGGGCAAGGCGCCGATGCTGCGTCGCAGCCATCGCGACGCCGGATTCATGGTGCTGCTGGCGCCCGATGTCCCGGCCGTGCTGCTGGAGATGGGCTTCGTCAACAACCCCGAGGACGAGGCGCGCCTGCGCGATCCCGCCGCCCGCACCCGCCTGATGCGCGCCGTCGCCAACGCCATCGACACCCACTTCGGCGAACAGATGAAGCTGGCGTCACGGTAGGGGCGGGGCTCCGCCCCATCCATTCCCGGGTGGTCAGGGGTAAGCGGGTCTTTGCCGTGGCGTTTGCCTAACACCGGGCCACTCGCAGCTTGACCGTGCGGCTTCAATTGCGGCACCGATCGGTTGTCTTGGGGGCGTCCCTGGGAGGCGCGGCCGGCCATGTTCCCTGGCTACGCCCAGCAGCGCGCAAGCGGTAGTCCAGTGTAGTGGGTTTGATATGGCCAGTGTGAGCTTACAGTACGAACCCAAGAGTTACGGCGGGCTCAACATGAGCACCATCGACCCGCTTCCCCTCATCACTGATATATATCAAGTGAGCGCCGACAAGACTGTTGTGACGTATCTTCGCAACAGTACGTTTTTCGAGTTCACGGGCGCCGGCTTCACATTTGTAAATGACGGTGGTTCTCTATATCTGACCGGCGGCCTGGTCTCGCGTGTAAATGTCTACGCGCAAGGTGCAGCGTCGCTTTCCGATCACCTGGCGACCGGCCTGGGTTTTTCCGTCGCGGCGGCCCAGACGATCTTGGCCACCGGGCAAGGTGCGAGCGGATACTTTGGGTATCTGTTTGGCGGCGACGATCTGATGACAGGCACTGGACGGAGCGACGTGCTGCTCGGCTACGGCGGGGCTGACTCTATCTCTGGACTTGGAGACTCCGACAGAATCGACGCCGGCGCCGGGAACGACACCGTCAGTGGCGGGTCGGGGAATGATACGATCGTCGATACCAGTGGCTCCAACTACCTCCGCGGCGACGAGGGTGATGACTCGATTACCGGCGGCGCCGACTTCGACGACATCAACGGAAACATGGGCGCCGACACCTGTGTTGGTGGCGATGGTGACGACTGGGTCGTCGGCGGGCGTGACAACGACAGTCTGGTCGGAGGTTCGGGTCAGAACCTTGTTTATGGAAATCTCGGCGCCGACACCTGCGACGGCGGAGACGGTAACGATATCGTCCGCGGCGGCCAGGACGACGATGTGTGCATGGGCGGCGCCGGGAACGACTTCGTGTCGGGGGACAAGGGTTCCGACACCATCACAGGCGGCGCCGGAGCCGACATATTTCACACCTTTGGCGATGCAGGTCTGGACCGCGTCACCGACTTCAACCTCGCCCAAGGCGATCGGGTGCAACTTGACCCAGGCACGCAGTACACGGTCACCCAATCAGGCGACGACACGGTCATCAGCATGAGTGGCGGCGCGCAGATGATATTGGTGGGCGTGCAGGCGAGCACTCTGACCGCTGGGTGGATATTCGGAGCGTGACGATTCGGGCGCCTCGAACGCCGTACTTTGTCCTAGCGATGTACGAGCCATCGCGCAGGATCGTGGCCTGATGATGCCACGCTGGGGCGTTGGCGCCCGCGCCGACACAGGCTAGACGAGCCCGGTGGAGCGCCCGCCCGGCCAGACTCAGTCGAATGCGCCCGCCGCGCCGGGCCGACCGCCGCGGCGGTGGCTCGGAGTCACGGGCGTCATTGTCCTCAGTTTCGTGGCGATGTCGGCCGTGGCCGTGGGCATCTATGCCGCCTGGCTGTTCCACGACATGCCCGACGCCGGCGACCTGGTGGACTATCACCCGCCGACCGCCACCCGGGCCTACGCCTGGGACGGCACCCTGATCGGGGAGTTCTCCCGCGAGCGGCGGATCTTCGTCCCCTATGACGCCATCCCGGCCCAGACGGCGCAGGCGTTCCTGGCGGCCGAGGACCATGGGTTCTTCCAGCACGGTGGCGTGGACGTTGGCGGTTTCGGCCGGGCCATGGTCAAGAACGTCATCAACCTGGCCCAGGGCCGGCGGCTGGAGGGCGGCTCGACCATCACCCAGCAGGTGGCCAAGAACATCCTGCTGAACAGCGACCAGACGATCGGTCGCAAGCTGAAGGAGGCGATCCTGGCCTCCCAGCTCGAACAGACGCTCTCGAAGGAGCGGATCCTCGAGCTGTACATGAACGAGATCTGGCTGGGGTATCGGTCGTACGGCGTGGGCGCCGCGGCCTACAACTACTTCGGCAAGTCGCTGAGCGAACTGACCCTGGCGGAGAGCGCCTATCTGGCCGCCCTGCCGAAGGGGCCGGACAACTACCATCCCCTGCGCCGCACCGGGGCGGCCATTGGCCGTCGCAACTGGGTCATCGACCAGATGGCCGAGCTGGGGTGGGTGACCCGCGCCGAGGCCGAGGCGGCCAAGCTGGAGCCCCTGAAGGTCCAGGCCTCGCCCAGCCGCTCGCAGTACCGCGACGCCGACTACTTCGTGGAGGAGGTGCGCCGCATCTCGCTCAACATGAAGGAGCTGGGCGACGAGCGGCTGAACGCCGGCGGCTACTATATGCGCACCACCCTGGACCCCAAGCTCCAGAGCGAAGCGAAGCTGGCCCTGATGAACGGGCTGGAGAGCTATGACCGCCGCCACGGCTGGCGCGGCGCCTGGGGGCGGGTGACCACCACCGAGGGCTGGGAAGACATCGCCCGCAAGACCGTGAAGCCACGCGAGCGCCAGGACTGGAAGCGCGCCCTGGTCACCAGCGTGGCGGGCGGCGCGGTGACGATCCGCACCATCGACGGCGCCACGGGCGCGCTGGCCAGCCAGGACGTCGCCTGGGCCCGGGCCGGCAAGGGCATCGGAGCCGGCGATCTGGTCTTCGTCGAGCCGGGCAAGGGCGGGGGCTTCCGGCTGAAGCAGGTGCCCGCCGTCAACGGCGCCCTGGTGGCCATGGAGCCCTATTCGGGCCGTGTGGTGGCGATGGTGGGCGGCTATTCCTTCTCGCTGTCCAGCTTCAACCGGGCCACCCAGGCGCTGCGGCAGCCGGGCTCGTCGTTCAAGCCGATCGTCTATGCGGCGGCGCTGGAGAGCGGCTACACGCCGGCCAGCACCGTGCTGGACGCGCCGATCACGCTGAAGGGCTACGGCGGGCAGGACTGGAGCCCGGAGAACTACAGCCGCGACTACTATGGCGCGCTGACCCTGCGCAAAGGGCTGGAGCTGTCGCGCAACACCATGACCGTGCGCCTGGCGCAGAGCGTCGGCATGACGAAGATCGCCAGCCTGGCCGAGCGGCTGGGGGTGACCAAGAAGATGGACAAGGTGCTGGCCATGGCGCTGGGGTCCGGGGAGACCACCACGTTCCGCATGGCGGCGGCTTATTCGACCTTCGTCAACGGCGGCAAGCTGGTGGAGCCGCACCTGATCGAGCTGGTCGAGGACCGCAACGGCAAGGTGATCTGGCGCGCCGACCGCCGTCAGTGCGACCGCTGCGACGGCGGCTTCCTGGGCGATGAGAGCCCGCGGATCCCGCGCACCGGGGACCAGGTCATGGACCCGATCACCGCCTACCAGATCACCTCGATGCTCGAGGGCGTGGTGCAGCGGGGCACGGCGACGGCGGCCTCGTCGATCGGCAAGCCGCTGGGCGGCAAGACGGGCACGACCAACGACTACCGATCGGCCTGGTTCATGGGCTTCTCGCCGAACCTGGTGGTGGGGGTCTACATCGGCTTCGACGACAATCGCAGCTTGGGGAACAACGAGACGGGATCGGTGGCGGCCGTGCCGATCTTCGTGGAGTTCATGGGCCAGGCGCTGAAGGACAAGCCGGCCGAGCCGTTCAAGGCGCCGGCCAACGCCAAGTACGCCATGATCCGCGGCATCCGCGAGGCGTTCCGGCCCGGGACGGAGCCGTCGCTTTCGACGGCGACGCTGGGCGCGGCCGGGGCGCCGTCGGGCCCGCAGCCTTACAGCCAGGTGTTCGGGAACGGCCAGGTGACCGGCGCGCCGAACGCCGCCGCCGCCGTGGCGCCCGCCGCCGCGCCGCCGCCGAAGAAGAAGGACGACCTGTCCGACTTGTTCTGAGGGTCGGGGCAGGCTAGAGCCGCCGCCTCCGAGCCTGCCTGCGGCAGGCTCAAATCTTTCGTTTGAGCGTGACGGTCGCCAAAACCGGTAGCCACTTTTGGCTGTCACGCTTGTGTATTTGGGAGTCTCTCCATGAGAGCGGATGTCGAGGCCGCCAAGGCCGACATCGAGCAGTCGATCGAACTGCTCAGGAGGCGTCTTTGACTGGGATCCAGCCCTCCGAAAACTCGACGAACTGAACGCCCGGGTCGAAGACCCGACCTTGTGGGACAAGCCCGAGGCCGCCCAGGCCCTGATGCGCGAACGCACCCGGCTGCAGAGCCAGGTGGACGCGGTGCTGAGCCTCGAGCGCGACCTGGGCGACGCCCTGGGCTACGCGGAGATGGCCGACGAGGAGGGCGACGAAGCCAGCCTCGAGGAGGCCCGCGGCCAGCTGAAGGCGATCCGGGAACGCGCCGGTCGCGCCGAACTCGAGGCGCTGCTGTCCGGCGAGGCCGACGGCAACGACGCCTTCATGGAAATCAACTCCGGCGCCGGCGGCACCGAGTCCAATGACTGGGCCGGCATGCTGCTGCGCATGTACAGCCGCTGGGCCAACGCCCACGGGATGGAGGTTGAGTTCCTGGAAGAGACGCCCGGCGAACAGGCCGGGATCAAGTCGGTGACCCTGCAGATCAAGGGTCCCAACGCCTACGGCTGGCTGAAGTCGGAGGGGGGCGTCCACCGGCTGGTGCGCATCTCGCCGTTCGACGCCGCCGCCAAGCGCCACACCAGCTTCGCGTCGGTGTGGGTCTATCCGGTGGTGGACGACAACATCGTCATCGACATCAACCCGTCGGACGTGCGGACCGACACCTATCGCGCGTCCGGCGCGGGCGGCCAGCACATCAACAAGACCGACAGCGCGGTGCGCCTGACCCACATCCCGACCGGCGTGGCGGTAGCCTGCCAGGCCGGCCGCTCGCAGCATCAGAACCGGGAAGAGGCGTGGAAGATGCTGCGCGCCCGGCTCTACGAGCTGGAGCTGCAGAAACGCGACGCCGAGCGGGCGGCGATCGAGGAACAGAAGACCGACATCGGCTGGGGTCACCAGATCCGCAGCTACGTCCTGCAGCCCTATCAGATGGTCAAGGACCTGCGGACCGAGCTGGAGACGTCGGACACCGATGGCGTGCTGAACGGCGACCTGGACGCGTTCATGGGCGCCGCCCTGGCGCAGCGTGTGGGCGCGACGCGGAGCTAGCTACTCCGCGGCGACGCTCAACGGTTCGGCGGCGGCCTTCGCCGGGGTGAGGGCTAGGCTGCGGCCTTCGAAGTGGGCGCCGGCCTCGATGGCGAGTTCGGTGTGGCTGATGTCGCCGTCGACGCGGGCGGTGGCCCAGAGGCGGACCTGACGGGCGCAGATGGTGCCCGTGACCACGCCGCGGACCTCGACGCTGTCGGCCAGGATCGAGCCGGTGACCACGCCGGTCTCGCCGATCGTCAGGTGGCTGACCCGAACATCGCCCTCGAGCGCGCCGTCGAGGTGCAGGTCGCCCTCGGTGGCGAAGTCGCCGCGCAGGGTGACGCCGTCGGCGATGAGCGAGGCGACCGCCAGCTTGCGCGGCGGGGCGGCGTCGCCGGACGCCGAGGCGGCCTTAGTCTGCGGCTTGGAGAACATACTGGCCGGCCTTCAGGAAGCGGCTGGGGTTCTGCGCGCGGCCGTTCACCCAGACCTCGTAGTGCAGGTGGGTGCCGGTCGAGCGGCCCGTCGAGCCCATCGATGCGATCCGCTGGCCGACCGCCACACGCTGCCCGCGCTGCACGGCGAAGCCGGAGAGGTGGGCGTAGCGGGTCTTGAGGCCGCGGCCGTGATCGATCTCGACCACATTGCCATAGCCTGAGCGCTGGCCGGTGAACGCCACGACGCCAGGGCCGGTAGCGTAGATCGGGGTGGCGTAGCCGCCGGCGAAGTCCTGGCCGGAATGATAGGCTGGCCGGCGGGTGAACGGATCGAAGCGCACGCCAAAGCCGCTGGTCTGCTGGGCGTTGACGGTCGGGCGGGCGAGGGGGAGGTCGTTGGCGGCGTCCGCCAGGGCCTTGGCCTCGGAGAGATCGCGGGCCGCCCGTTGGATCCGCACGGCGAAATCGTCGTCCACGTCCAGTACGGCGGCGAGGGCGCGGGGATCCTTAGACTCGATCAACGGGCCGCCAAGCGCACTGGAGCCGTCCACGAAAGCGGTGGGCGACAGGCCGGCCATGCGGAACGCCAGGCGCAGACGGTCCGCACGGCCCTTGGCGTAGCCGTCGGCGGCGTCCAGCAACTGCTCCTGGCCGATGCGCACCATTTCGACCCGGCGGACGGGATTGACGTCCTGGCCGGCGAGGGCGCGGTTGATGGCGGGGGTCAGGGCTTCTGCGGCGCCGGGTGCGCCCTTCATATCGGTCAGCAGCAGGGCCAGGGCCGCGTGGCGCTTTTCGATGGAGCTGGCCGCGTCGGCGTTGGAGCCCGAGCTGGCGTTCAGCCGCGCCATGGCGCTGTCCAGCCGGGCCTGGCGGTCGGCGACGTAGCGCTCGGACTGGGCCTTGAGCTTGGCGATCTCGCGGTCGGCGGTGGAGGCCGACATCAGGTTGACCAGCATGGCGGCGGTGCAGACGCCCATCCACATGGCGCCGCCCGCGACGCCGCCGGCGATGATCAGCTGTTTGCGGGTGGTGAGGACGAAGGCCTTCATGGCGCCGCCGGAGCGGACGTAGAGATGCCGTTCCGGGAACAACTCCACGAGCGAGCGGCCGAGCTGCGCCAGACGTTTCATACTGTGCCGGAAGTCCCCACACCCTCGGTGTCGGCGATATGCGACGACTTCTTTGCGACAGGCAAGCCGGTTTGGGACAGTTCGGCCCCCAAACCGGCCCAACGCCGCAGAGCGATCATCGCTTATCAGTGAAAAGCGTCACGCCGCCGTCGCCGCGGCCAGCACCTGCTGGGCGTGGCCGGGCGCCTTCACCTTGCGCCAGATCTTCACCAGCCTGCCGTCGCGGATCAGGAATGTGGAACGGTCGATACCCATGTACTTGCGGCCGTAGAGGCTCTTCTCGACCCAGGATCCGTAGGCCTCGATCACGGCGCCCTCGGGGTCCGAGCCCAGGCTGACAGCCAGATCGTACTTGGCCTGGAACTTCTTGTGGGCGGCGATGGAGTCCTTGGACACGCCGATCACCGTGACGCCCGCCTTGGCGAACTCCGGCGCCAGGGCGGTGAACTCCTGCGCCTCCTTGGTGCAGCCGGCGGTGTCGTCCTTCGGATAGAAATAGAGGACCAGCGTCTTGCCGGCGAAGTCGGCCAGCTTCACCCGGCCGTCCGGGGTTTCGAGGTCGAAGTCCGGCGCGGGCGCGCCTTCGGTTGGTCCACTCACGTTCGTCTCCGCTAGTCAGCGAGAAGTGTAAGCGACTTCTCAGTTTTGAGGGTTATGCCCGCCACGTGATCGGTGACAAGCGCGACCACGCGGTAGGCGCCGGCCGGGTCCTTTTCTTCGAAGGCGAGACCCAGGCCGCCCACCGAGAGCTGGATTGCGCGGTCCGGCGGAGGTGGCTTGCCGACCCATACCTCCGCAGCCTTCGTTTCGTCGTAGACCTTGCCGGATGGTCCCGTGGTGACGAAGTCCACCGTGACGTTGCACCCGCCTCTAGGCGCTGGTCTGCAACCGCGAAAAAGTATGAATGTGACGATGGGTCGTCCCCGGCCGACCTTGTCTTGAGGAACAAGTCTGACACCGGGGCCAGGCTTCTCCCAGTCAGCCATGAACTGGTCCGGCTCGGTCGTCGCGACCTGGAGAACCGCGAAGCCCTTGGACTGCGCGGCATCTTTGCCCTGATAACGTCCCTCATCTCGCAGCCAGCCATCCTGCCCGTGGGCAGGAATCGCCCAGGTGAATAGAGCCGCCGCCAGGAGCGACGCCGTCAAAGGTCTCGCCATCCTCATCTGCCCCTCGACCGGCCGCGCTTCTAGACCGGCCTTACCAACACGATCTTCTTCTTGCCCGCCGACAGCTTCACTACGCCGTCCGCCAGGTCGGCGTCGGTGATGATCCGGTTGGCGTCCGGCTCGGCCTTGTCGTTGACCCGCAGCCCCCCGCCCTGGGCCAGGCGGCGGGCCTCGCCCTTGGAGCCCGCCAGGCCGGCGGCGACGGCCAAGTCCGCAAGCTGGACGCCCGTCGTGAGCTCGGCGGCCGGCATCTCGTGGGTCGGCAGGTCGACGGAGAGGCCGCCTTGCTCGAACGCCATCTGGGCGGCGGCGGCGGCGCGTTGGGCCTCGGCCTCGCCGTGCAGCATCCGCGTGGCCTCGTTGGCGAGCACCTTCTTGGCCTCGTTGATCTCGGCGCCGGGCAGAGCTTCCAGCCGGGCGATCTCGTCGAGGGGCAGGTCGGTGAACAGCTTCATGAACCGGCCCACATCGGCGTCCTCGGTGTTCCGCCAGAACTGCCAGTAGTCATAGGGGCTGCGCATGTCGGCGTTCAGCCAGACGGCGCCGCCCACCGTCTTGCCCATCTTCTGGCCGGACGCTGTGGACAGCAGGGGCGTGGTCAGGCCGAAGGCCGGCTTGTGATCGACGCGGCGGATCAACTCCACCCCGTTGACGATGTTGCCCCACTGATCGGAGCCGCCCATCTGCAGCACGCACCCGTCGCGGCGCGAGAGCTCCAGGTAGTCCACCGACTGCATCAGCATGTAGTTGAACTCGAGGAAGGTCATCGGCTGTTCGCGTTCCAGCCGCGCCTTCACGCTGTCGAACGCAAGCATGCGGTTGACCGTGAAGTGCACGCCGAACTCGCGCAGAAAATCGACGTAGCCGTACTTCGACAGCCAGGTGTCGTTGTCGACCATGATGGCGTCGCTGGGCCCGTCGCCGAAGGTCAGGAACTTGGCGAACGTTCCCTTGATCGAGGCGATGTTGGCCTGGATCTGCTCGTGGGTCAGCAGCGGGCGTTGGTTGTCCTTGTCGGTGGGATCGCCGACCTTGGTCGTGCCCCCGCCCATCAGCACGATCGGCTTGTGACCCGCCTGCTGCAGGCGCCGCAGCATCATGATCTGGATCAGATGGCCCACGTGCAGGCTGGCGGCGGTCGCGTCGAACCCGATGTAGGCGGTCACCACACCGCCCGCGGCGGCGGCGTCCAGCTCGGCCGGGTGGGTGATCTGATGGATGTAGCCCCGCGCCTGCATGGTCTGCAGGAACTCGGACTTGAAGGCGGGATCGGACATCGACGGATTCTCTGCGGCAGGACCGGCGCGCTCTAGCACAGCGGGACTGAGGATTTCGAGGGACATGGCGGGCTCCTTGGGATCGTGGAGGCCGGCGGTCTCGGAAATGTTCGGGATGCGCCAGCCGGTGAGGGCAGGCGCGTGGGATCGGACGCCTGCTAGAAGGGCAGGCGGTAATAGCGGCCGGTATGGGCGGCGGGACCGATCGTGGCGGACTAGCTACCCGGCGCGGGTCATGGCAGTCAACGCTCATGCGCGTGCTGGGATTCATGACCGGGACCTCGCTGGACGCCGTGGACATGGCGGTCCTGGAGACCGATGGGGAGACGATCCAGGCCTTTGGGCCCGCCGGTGAGCGCAAGCTCACGGACGCGACGCGCGACGTGCTGCTGGAGGCGACGCAGCAGGCCCTGGCGTGGGCGCGCGGAACGCCGGAGCCGCCGATCTTCGCCCGCGCCGCCGCGGCGGTGGCCGAGGAGCATTTCGCCGCCGCCGAATCCTTCCTGCAAGCCAACGATCTGTCCTGGCCGGACATCGACCTGATCGGGATGCATGGCCAGACCGTGCTGCACGAACGGCCGAAGGACGGCGCGCCAGGGCGGACTGTGCAGCTGGGCGACGCGGCGTCGCTGGCGCGGCTTACGGGCCGGCCGGTGGCGTTCGACTTCCGCACCGCCGACGTAGCGGCCGGCGGGGAGGGGGCCCCGCTGGCTCCGATCTATCACCTGGCGCGGGCGCGGGCGTCCGGCCTGTCGGCGCCGCTGGCGGTGCTGAACGTGGGCGGCGTGGCGAACGTCACCTTCTGGACGGGCGGCGACGACATCGCCGCCTTCGACACCGGTCCCGGCAACGGCATGATTGACTTGCTGGTCCAGGCACGCGGTGCGGGCCGCTTCGACGCCGGCGGCAAGTACGCCAGCGTCGGACGCGTGGACGAGGGCGTGGTGCGTGCGCTGCTGGCCCACCCCTATTTCCAGGCGCCGCCGCCCAAGTCGCTGGACCGTTTCGACTTCTCGCTGGAGCCCCTCGAGGCGCTGCAGTTGGAGGACGCCGCCGCGACCCTGGTGGCCTTCACCGCCGAGGCCGTGAAGGCCGGCTTCGAGATGATGGGCGCCGCGCCCACCGAGGTGATCGTCTGCGGTGGCGGCCGGCACAATCCCGAGATCATGAAGGCGCTCAGCGAGCGGCTGCCGATGCCGGTGAAGACTGCCGAAGACCACGACTGGCGGGGCGATGCGATCGAGGCCGAGGCCTTCGCCTACCTGGCTGCCCGTACCTTCCGTGGGTTGCCGATCTCGTTTCCGAAGACAACGGGCGTGCCTGCGCCGATGGCTGGCGGCCGGATCGTCCGGCCCGAAGGGGAAGTTTGATGCGCAAGTCTCACTGGATCGCCGGCGCGCTGGCGTTGGCCCTGGCGACGCCGGCCTCGGCGCAAAGCTTCGATGCGGCCGTGTTCGCCAAGGCCAAGGCCGTCCAGCCCAAGGTCGTCGCGTGGCGGCGCGACATCCATCAGCATCCCGAGCTCGGCAACAACGAGGTTCGGACGGCCAAGCTGGTCGCCGATCACCTGAAGGCCCTGGGCTTCGAGGTGCGCACCGGCGTGGCCAAGACCGGCGTGGTGGCGGTGCTGAAGGGCGGCAAGCCCGGCGGCGTGGTCGCGCTGCGGGCGGACATGGACGCCCTGCCGGTGGCCGAGCAGACGGACCTCCCCTTCGCCTCGAAGGCAACGGCCACCTACAACGGCGCGACGGTCGGGGTGATGCATGCGTGCGGGCACGACGCGCACGTGGCGATCCTGATGGGCGCCGCCGAAGTCCTGGCGTCGATAAAGAGCCAGATTCCGGGCACGGTGGTCTTCCTGTTCCAGCCCGCGGAGGAGGGGCCGCCGGCCGGCGAGGAGGGCGGCGCGCCGCTCATGATCAAGGACGGGGCGCTCGCAAACCCCACGCCCAGCGCGGTCTTCGGACTGCATGTCGTCCCCGGCGATCCTGGCGCGCTGTTCTGGCGATCCGGCCCGATGATGGCGGGGTCCGACGGCTATGAGATCAAGCTCAAGGGCAAGCAGACCCACGGCGCCAGTCCTTCGGCGGGCATCGACATCGCCTCGATGCAGGCCGAGATCGTCCTGGCCTTCAACCAGATCGCCGCGCGTCAGATCAACGTCACCCGTACGCCGACGATCCTGACCGTGGCCACGGTGCACGGCGGCGTTCGCGGCAACATCATCCCTGACGACATGACCCTGGGCGGCACGCTGCGCACCTTCGATCCCGCGCTGCGCAAGGACATCATCGACCGGATCGAGAAGACCGCGGACTCCATCGCCACCCGCTACGGCGGGTCGGCCAAGGTCGTGTGGAACACCCCCAACCCGGTCACCGCCAACGATCCAGCCCTGACGGCCAGGATGAAGCCCACGCTTAGTCGCGCGGCGAAGGGCAAGATCAAGGACGACATCGACTTCATCACCGGCGCCGAGGACTTCTCGTACTACCAGCAGAAGATTCCGGGGGTGTTCTACGACCTGGGCATCGGCTTCCCGAAGGGCGTGAACCACTCGCCGTTCTTCAATGTGGTCGACGAGGGCGCGATGGAGGTCGGGGTCCGCGCGCAGGCGCTGACGGCGCTCGACTACCTGGCCAGCCTGAAGAAGTAGGCGCGGCGCCGCGAAATCCTGACCTAACGTCCCCCTTGCCCGTCAAACGTTCGTTCGGCAGGCTGAACGCCGATAACATACGGGTGGAGGACGACCATGGCGGCGGATGATCTGGGTTTTGACCCCAACGCCCTGCGCGAGAAGTACCGGGCCGAGCGCGACAAGCGGCTGCGGACCGACGCCAGCGAGCAGTATGTCGAGATCGCCGGCCAGTTCGCCCACTATCTGGAAGATCCCTACGTCGAGAAGATCGAGCGTGCGCCGGTCACCGACGACGTCGAGGTGGTTGTGGTCGGCGGCGGCTTCGGCGGCCAGCTGGCGGCGGCCCGCCTGCGCGAGGCGGGGATCGACGACATCCGCATCATCGAGAAGGGCGGCGACTTCGGCGGCACCTGGTACTGGAACCGCTATCCTGGCGCGGCCTGCGATATCGAGAGCTACATCTATCTGCCGCTTCTCGAGGAGGTCGGCTACCTGCCGGTCGAGAAGTACTCCAAGGCGCCCGAGATCCTGCGCCACAGCCGCGCTATCGGCGAAAAGTTCGACCTGTACCGCGGCGCGCTGTTCCAGACGGAAGTGACCGAGATGCGGTGGGACGAGGACACGTCCCGCTGGACCGTCTCGACCAACCGCGGCGACGCGCTGAAGGCGCGGTTCGTGGTCATGGCCAACGGGCCGCTGCACCGCCCCAAGCTGCCCGGCATCCCCGGCGTCGAGAGCTTCAAGGGCCACAGCTTCCACACCAGCCGCTGGGACTATGCGTACACCGGCGGGGACTCGAACGGCGGGCTGACCGGCCTGAAGGACAAGCGGGTCGCGATCATCGGCACCGGCGCCACGGCCGTTCAGTGCGTGCCGCACCTGGGCGAGTGGGCCAAGGAGCTGTTCGTCTTCCAGCGCACCCCCTCGTCCATCGACGTGCGCAATAATCGCCCGACAGACCCGGATTGGGCGGCCAGCCTGCAGCCCGGCTGGCAGCAGGAGCGGATGGATAACTTCAATGTGCTGGTCTCAGGCGGCTTCGCCGACAAGGACCTGGTGCAGGACGGCTGGACCGACATCATCGGCAACATCCTGCTGCTGGCGCGGCGCAAGGCCGAGGCGGGCGAGAAGGTCGAGAACCCCGCCGAACTGATGCAGCTGGCCGACTTCAAGAAGATGGAGCAGGTCCGCGCCCGCGTCGACGCCGTGGTCGAGGACCCGGCCAAGGCCGAGGCGCTGAAGCCCTGGTACAACCAGTTCTGCAAGCGGCCCTGTTTCCACGACGAGTACCTGACCACCTTCAACCGTCCGAACGTCCACCTGATCGACACCAAGGGCAAAGGTGTCGAGCGGATCACCGAGCACGGTATCGTCGTCGAGGGTCAGGAGTACGAGGTCGACTGCCTGATCTACGCCACCGGCTTCGAGGTGGGCACCGACTATACCCGGCGGTCGGGCTATGAGCTGTACGGCAAGGGCGGCAAGACCCTGACCCAGAAGTGGGCCAATGGGGCCGAGACCCTGCACGGCCTGCTGACGCGCGACTTCCCCAACTGCTTCATCGTCTCGAACGTGCAGTCCGGGTTCAGCGCCAACTTCCCGCACATGATCAACGAGCAGTCCAAGCACATCGCCTATGTGATGAAGCACGCCCTGGACCATCAGGTCCGCACGGTCGAGCCCTCGGCCGAGGCGGAGGCGGCGTGGGTCGACACCATCGTCAAGCTGGCGGTGATGCGTGAGGCGTTCCTCAAGGAATGCACCCCCGGCTACTACAACAACGAGGGCCAGCCCGAGGCGATGACCGTGAAGAACGGCTCGTACGGCGCGGGTCCCGTGGCCTTCGTGAAGGTGCTCGAAGCCTGGCGGGCCGAGGGCGAGCTGAAGGGCCTCGAACTCACCCGATAGGCCTGCACGCGGTCTGCACATGAACGGTTCGCCCGCTGCACCCCGGGCCTGAGCGCCTGGGGTAGACGGGGGGTGCGGCGCGGTTGACGCCGCGCCCGCGAACCGGAACATGCGCCCCATGCCACAGGTCCTGGTCGTCGACGACGATCCCCATATCCGGCAGCTGCTGGTCTTCGCCCTGGAAAAGGCGGGGCTCGGCGCCCGCGAGGCCGAGGACGGGGAGGCGGCGCTGGCCAGCGTCGACCAGCATCGGCCCGACCTGGTCGTGCTGGATATCAACATGCCCAAGCTGGATGGGCTGGAGGTCTGCCGACGCTTTCGGGCGCAGGGCGAACTGCCGATCCTGTTCCTGTCGTCCCGCGACGACGAGATCGACCGCATCCTGGGCATCGAGCTGGGCGCCGACGACTATGTGGTCAAGCCATTCAGCCCGCGGGAGGTGGTGGCGCGCGTTCAGGCGATCCTGCGCCGCGCCCGACCGGCCGCGCCCGCGGCCGCCAAGCCGACGCTTCGGCAGGGCCGACTGAGCCTGGACCCCGAGAGCTGGATCGCCCGCTGGGGCGACACCGAGGTGGCGCTGACGGTCACCGAGTTCGGCATCCTGCGCATTCTCATGGGCGCCCCGTCGCGGGTGTTCAGCCGCGATGCGATCATCGACAATCTGCACGGCCCCGGCTTCGCCATCACCGACCGCACTATCGACAGCCACGTGCGCAATCTGCGCGGCAAGTTCGCGACCCTGGGCGGCGGTGACGTGGTCGAGACGCGGGCGGGCGTCGGCTATCGCCTCGGGCCCTGCCTCGGCCAGACGGCGTGATCGAACGTCTCAAGGACCTGATCGCGCCCTGGTGGCCGGTCATGCGCCTGCGGACCATCCTGTTCGGCGTCCTGGCCTTCGCCGCCGCCATGCCGGCCATCGGCGCGATTTCACTGCGGGTGTACGAGAACACCCTGGTGCGGCAGACCGAGGCCGAGCTGGTGGCGCAGGGCGCCGCCATGGTCGCGGTTGCGGCGACGCGCTGGCCTGGCGCGCCGGCGCCGGTCGCGCGGCCGGACAAGCCGCCGGACGGCTACTTTCGGCCCGAGTTCACCACCATCGACCTCAGCCGCGATCCGGTTCTGCCCGAACGCCCGGTGTTGCCGCAGGCCGGCCAGCCGGCGGATCCGCAGGCGGTGGCCATCGCCCGAGAGATCGAGCCGATCGTCGAGCGCACCACGCGCACGACCCTGGCCTCGGCCGAGGTGCTGGACCGGCATGGCGTCGCGGCCAGCGGTGAGGACTATTCGGGGCTCCCGGAGGTTCAGGCCGCCCTGGCCGGCCGCCCGCGCACGGTGCTGCGCGAGAACGGCGAACTGCAGCGCCGGTACCGGTTCGAGTGGCTGTCCAAGGCCGGGGGCATCCGCCTGCACCACGCCAGGCCGATCATCGTCGGAGATCGGGTCGAGGGCGTCGTGCTGCTCTCCCGCAGCCCGCGGGCGCTGTTCCGGGGCCTCTATGAGGATCGCGGGAAGTTCGCTCTGGCGGCCGCGGTGATCCTGGTGCTGGTGGGTGTGATGGCGAGCCTGATCTCGCGCGGCGTCACGCGGCCGATCGAAACGCTCAGCGCGGCGGCGCGGGAGGTGGCGGGCGGTGGCGGAGAGATCCCGCGGACCCCACGGACGGCGGCGGTCGAGGTGCGGGACCTCTATCAGGACTTCCGCGCCATGGCGGAACGGATCGAGCGCCGGTCGGGCTATCTGCGCGATTTCGCGGCGGCGGTGAGCCACGAGTTCAAGACCCCGCTGGCCGGGATCACCGGCGCGGTGGAGCTGCTGCAGGACCACTTCGAGACCATGTCGCCGACCGAGCGGCGGCGTTTCCTGGACAACATCGCCGGTGACAGCGAGCGGCTGAACCAGCTGGTCACGCGGCTGCTGGACCTGGCCCGCGCCGACATGGCTTCGCCGGAGGCCGGCGCCGCGACCGATCTTGCCGAACCGGTGCGCCGGGCGGCCGATGCGGCGGGCTTCCCCGTGACGGTGAACGTGAGCCGCGACATCCCGCCGGTGGCCGCCCCGGTCACGACCCTGGACAGCGTCCTGACCGTCCTGCTGCAGAACGCACGCCAGGCCGGCGCCAAGCAGGCGACGATCGCCGCAGAGGCCGCCGGGGCCGATGTTGTGCTGACGGTGACGGACGACGGACCCGGCGTGCCCGCGGCGGACCGCGAGCGCCTGTTCGAGCCCTTCTTCACCAGCCGCCGGGCCGAAGGCGGGACGGGCCTGGGGCTGTCCATCGCCCGCTCCCTGCTGGCGGCCACGCATGCGCGGATCGAGTTGGGCCAGGGCGATGGCGGGGCGGTCTTCCGCGTGATCCTGCCCCGGGCGGACTAGCTCAGGGTGACGTAGAGCTCGTTCTCGATGACCCACTGGCCGGTGACCTTGCGCCAGGTGGCGAGGTAGGTGCCGGCGAGGTCGCCGTCGGCGTGAAGGGCGGTCCAGCGGCCGGCCTCGGCGGCGCGCTGACCCTCGGCGTCGAGGCTTACGGTGTCGGTCTCGCGGATGTAGGTCTTGAAGCCCGGGTCGGCGAACTGGCTCGCGAAGGCCGCGATCACAGCGTCCGCGCCCAGGATCAGCCCGCCGTCGCCAACGATCAGGGTCACCTCGGGCCAGAAGAAGGGGCGCAGCCGCGCGGCCGCATGGGCCGCGATCAGCTTGTTGGTCAGCTTGCGCCGCGCCCGGATGGCGTCCTCGGCCGCCAGCACGGACGTCAGGCCGGGTTCGCGGCCAGACGCTTGTCGAGGTAGTCGCCCACGCGCTTTTCCACGTCCGGCAGGTTTTCCATCCAGAAGTGGCTGGCGCCGTCGACCACGTCGTAGTCGATGACAATGCCCTTCTGGGTGCGCAGCTTGGAAACGACCCGCTCCACGTCCAGCGGCGGCACGACGGTGTCCTGCTGGCCGTGCAGGATCAGGCCCGAGGCCGGGCAGGGGGCCAGGAACGAGAAGTCGTAGGCGTTCGTCGGCGGCGAGACCGAGATGAAGCCGTCCGTCTCGGGCCGGCGCATCAGGAGCTGCATTCCGACCCAGGCGCCGAACGAATAGCCGGCGACCCAGCACTGCGACGCGGCGGGGTTGGTGGACTGCAGCCAATCGAGCGCGGTCGCCGCGTCGGCCAGCTCGCCAATGCCGCCGTCGAACTCGCCCTGCGAGCGGCCCACGCCACGGAAGTTGAAGCGCAGAACCGAGAAGCCGCGCTTCATGAACAGATGGAAGAGCTGCACGGCCACGGGATTGTTCATCTGGCCGCCCGCCTTGGGGTGGGGGTGCAGGATCAGCGCGACCGGTGCGGTCTCGCTCTTGCCCTGGGTGTAGCGCCCCTCGATCCGCCCGGCGGCGCCGGTCAGGACTATCTCTGGCATTCTTGGTCTCTCTGGGTCCGGAATACTTGACTGCTGTGCTGGGTCTTCCTAAGTCGCAGCCGATCCGGCGCGACCTATTTGGGAGCCCTGCGCGAGGCGGGGCTAATAACATAGGCGGCCCCGGATGCGCGCGAAAACTGCATCGGGTCAAAACCATGCGTCTCTCCACGAAAGGCCGCTATGCCGTGATGGCGATGGCCGACCTTGCGCGCCGCGAAAGCGACGCGAGCCGCGCCGTGGCCCTGGCCGATATCGCCGCGCGCCAGGAGATTTCGCTGAGCTATCTGGAACAGCTCTTCGCCCGCCTGCGCCGCAAGGGTCTGGTGAAGAGCGCCCGTGGACCCGGCGGCGGCTATCGCCTCGCGCGGACCGCCGACACCACCACCATCGCCGAGATCGTCCAGGCTGTGGATGAGCCGTTGCACGCCACCCGCTGTGAAAAGCTTGGGCAGGGCTGCATGATCCGTGGCGAACGCTGTCTGACGCACGACCTGTGGGCCGATCTGGGCGACAAGATCGAGGACTACTTGGCCTCGGTCAGCCTGGCCGACGTGGTGGGAGGACGGCTGCGCCGCGCCGCATGAGCGTCTACCTCGATCATAATGCCACCACCCCCGTTCGCCCCGAGGCGATCGCGGCGGTGACCCAGGCGCTTGAGACGGTGGGCAACCCCTCGTCCGTCCACGCCGCCGGCCGCGCCGCGCGGGCGGCGATGGAGCAGGCGCGTACGGACGTGGCCGCCCTGATCGCGGCGCCCGCCTCGACGGTGATCTTCACGGGCGGCGGGACGGAAGCCAACGCCCTGGCGATCCTCAGCGCGGTGGCGACAGGCTCGCGCCGGCTGATCGTCTCGGCCATCGAACATGACAGCGTCCTGGAGAGTGCGAAGGCCTCGGGCGCCGTGGTGGACCTGCTGCCGGTGGACGCCCAGGGCGTGGCCGACCTGGCGTGGCTATCCGACCGCCTGGCCCGCTGGGACGCGGCCGACGGTCGTCCGTTCGTGGCTCTGATGCTGGCCAACAACGAGACCGGCGTGATCCAGCCCGTGGCCGAAGCCGCCGAGCTGGTGCGCGCCGCCAACGGCTGGCTGCACATTGACGCGATCCAGGCCGCCGGGAAGATCCCCGTGGACAGCCGGGCGCTGGGCGCCGACACCCTGGCGATCTCCGCGCACAAGCTGGGCGGACCCCAGGGTGTTGGCGCCCTGACCTTTGGCCCCCGCGCCACCATGGTCCGCGTGCAGCACGGCGGCGGGCAGGAACGCGGCCGACGCGCCGGCACCGAGAATATCCCGGGCATCACCGGCTTCGGGGCTGCGGCGAAGGTCGCGTCCCTGGGCCCGCAGGCCGCCTGGCGCGACGCCGCGGCCGAGCGCCTGAAGACCACCGGCGCTGTGGTGCTGGGCGAGGGCGCGCCGCGCCTGCCGAACACGCTGTGCGTCGCCGCCCTGGGCTGGGACGCTGAGCGACAGGTCATGGCCCTGGACCTGGCCGGGGTGATGGTCAGCGCCGGCTCGGCCTGCTCGTCCGGCAAGGTCAAGGCCAGCCACGTACTCACCGCCATGGGCCATGCCGACCTCGCCGCCTGCGCGATCCGCGTCTCGGGCGGCTGGAACACCACTGAACAGGATTGGGCGCGCTTCGCCGACGTCTGGCTCGACGCCTACGTCCGCCACGCCGCGCGCCGGAAGGAAGTCGCTTGATGGCCGCCGTCAAACAGACCGTCGAACATGTCGCCAGCTTGGAGAAGTACAAGCACGGCTTCGTC
The DNA here is from genome assembly GCA_964575195.1 of uncultured Phenylobacterium sp. GTDB lineage: Bacteria > Pseudomonadota > Alphaproteobacteria > Caulobacterales > Caulobacteraceae > Phenylobacterium. Next base: position 62,495 of record CAZNPJ010000012.1, on the reverse strand, counting down.
ACCGACATCGAGCAGGACTTCGCGCCCAAGGGGCTGAACGCCGATATCGTCCGGTTCATCTCGGCCAAGAAGGACGAGCCGCAGTGGATGCTGGACTGGCGGCTGGACGCCTTCGAGCGCTGGCTGGCGATGGACGAGCCCGACTGGGCGAAGGTCAACTTCCCGCGGATCGACTATCAGGACAGCTACTACTACGCCGCGCCCAAGGAGAAGGTCGGACCCAAGAGCCTGGACGAGGTCGATCCCGAGATCCTCGAGGTCTACAAAAAGCTGGGCATCCCGCTGCGCGAGCAGGAGGTGCTGGCGGGCGTCGAAGGCGCACCGCGCTACGCCGTGGACGCCGTATTCGACAGCGTCAGCGTGGTCACCACCTTCAAGAAGGAGCTGGCCCAGGTCGGGGTCATCTTCTGCTCGATGAGCGAGGCGATCCGCGAGCACCCGGAACTGGTCCGCCAGTACCTGGGCTCGGTGGTGCCGGTCAGCGACAACTACTTCGCCTGTCTGAACGCGGCGGTCTTCTCGGACGGATCGTTCGTCTATGTGCCGCCGGGCGTGCGCTGCCCGATGGAGCTGTCCACCTATTTCCGGATCAACGCCGAGAACTCGGGCCAGTTCGAGCGAACCCTGATCATCGCCGACAAGGGGGCCTACGTCTCGTACCTGGAGGGCTGCACCGCCCCCATGCGCGATGAGAACCAGCTGCACGCCGCCGTGGTCGAGCTGGTGACGATGGACGACGCCGAGATCAAATACTCGACGGTCCAGAACTGGTACCCGGGCGACCCGGAGACCGGGAAGGGCGGCATCTACAACTTCGTCACCAAGCGCGCCGACTGCCGCGGCGACCGCTCAAAAGTCAGCTGGACCCAGGTCGAGACGGGATCGTCGATCACCTGGAAATACCCGTCCTGCATCCTGCGCGGGAACGAGAGCTCGGGCGAGTTCTACTCCATCGCCATCACCAACGGCCGCCAGCAGGCCGACACCGGCACCAAGATGATCCACCTGGGGGCGAACACCCGCTCGCGGATCATCTCCAAGGGCATTTCGGCGGGCAAGTCGTCCAACACCTACCGGGGCCTGGTGTCGGCGCACCCCAAGGCCAAGGGTGCGCGCAACTTTACCCAGTGCGACAGCTTGCTGATCGGCAAACAGTGCGCCGCGCACACTGTGCCGTACATCGAAGCGCGTAACGGACAGTCCAAGTTCGAGCACGAAGCGACGACGACGCGATTGTCCGAGGATCAACTATTCTACGCTATGCAACGAGGTCTCAGTCAGGAAGAAGCCGTCCAGTTGTTGGTTAATGGCTTCGTGAAAGACGTCTTGCAGGAACTGCCCATGGAATTCGCAGTTGAGGCTCAGAAGCTTGTCGCCATCTCGCTAGAGGGGAGCGTCGGATGACGCGGCCGCTTCACGACGGCGAGATCACGTCGCTGGACGCCGACGGCGCCACGCTGCGCGAATGGGACGGCGTCGTCCTCGTTCGGGCCCTCGCGGTCACCGCCGCGGGGAACCAGGATCCCGCGCCCACCGAGATCCCGGCGGGGACGCGGGCCACCGCGATCACCCTGCTGGATCCCGACGCCGGCGTGTTCGATCTGGAGTGCTATCTCGACGAGGCCGGTGAGGCTTACGCCTTCGCCCACGGCGTCGGCGCGGACGTCCGTGTCGTCGAGCGTATCGAAGACAAGAAGGCCGTCGAACTGTGACCGGCGAGACGCGCGAACCCCAGGTGAAGACGCTGAAGGCGGCGTTCGAAACCGAGTTCGCGCGTCGCGCGGCAGAACGTCGCGCCCACGACGAAGCGGTCCGCCGACAGCAGGAGGCCGACCTCGCCGGCGCGGCCGCACTGCACAGCGCCGTTGGCGAAGACACCGGGTTTCTGGCGCAGCACGGGCTCACCGCCGAGCTTCGCCGCTACACCGTATCGCTCGAACACGCAGACTTCCGCATCGCGGCTTACGTCGAGGGCGGCAAGGTCAGCGTCACCCAGTCCGACAAGCGCAGCGTCGCCGCCGGCTCGGCCGCGCCGCGCAAGCAAGAGATCGTGGAGGGCGTCGACGCCGCCCTTCAGGTCATGGCCCGTTTCCTCGCCGATGAGACCCATTGAATGCTGTCTGTTTCCAACCTCCACGCCACTGTCGACGACAAAGAGATCCTGAAGGGTCTCACCCTCGACGTGCCTGCGGGCGAGGTCCACGCGATCATGGGGCCGAATGGCGCTGGCAAGTCGACGCTGAGCTACGTGCTGACCGGCCGCCAGGGCTATGAGGTGACCGCGGGCGGGGCGACGCTGGACGGGGACGACCTGCTGGCGCTGGAGCCTAACGAGCGGGCGGCCAAGGGCGTGTTCCTGTCGTTCCAGTATCCGCTGGAGATCCCCGGCGTGCCGGCGCTGACCTTCATCCGCACCGCGCTGAACGCACAGCGCAAGGCGCGCGGCGAGGCCGAGATCACCGCGCCGGAGTTCCTCAAGCTGGCGCGCGCCAAGGCGGCTGAGCTGAAGATCGACTTCGACATGCTGAAGCGGGCGCTGAACGTCGGCTTCTCGGGCGGTGAGAAGAAGCGGATGGAGATTTTCCAGATGGCGATGCTGTCGCCGCGCTTCCTGATCCTCGACGAGACCGACTCCGGCCTGGACGTGGACGCCCTGCGGATCGTGGCGGACGGGGTCAACGCGCTGCGCAGCCCTGAGCGCGCCATGCTGGTGATCACCCATTACCAGCGCCTGCTGGACTACATCAAACCCGACCGGGTTCACGTCCTGGCCGGCGGCCGCATCGTCGAGTCGGGCGGTCCGGAACTGGCGCTCGAGCTGGAGCGCGAAGGCTACGAGAAGTACGCGAGGGCGGCGTGAGCGTCCTCTCCGCGATCAAGACCCGCGACGCGGCCGAGCTGCCCGGCAAGCGCGATGAGGACTGGCGCTGGACCGACCTGCGCGGCCTGATCCGCGAGGTGCCGGCGCCGTCGGCGGCGCTGGACCCGGCCTCGCTGCCCGCGGGGCCGTTCGATGGGCTGACGCCGGATGTCCTGATCATCGCCAATGGCGTCGGCGTGGCGCATATCGGGGTCGAGCCCGGCGAGACCAAGGTCGTCGCCCTGCGGGTCGTGGCGCGCGGCAGCGGGTCGCACGCGGCCCGCATCGCGGTGAATGTCGAGGTTGGCGGCAAGCTGACTCTCCTGGAGACCTATGAGGGCGAGGGCGCCTATCTCGGCCAGACGGGGATGATCATCCGCCTGGCCAAGGGCGCGACGGTCGAGCGCATCGTGCTGGCCGCCGACGACGCCGACGGCGTCACGGTCGCCCAAGCCGAGGTCGAACTGGCGCCCGGCGCCGCCTTCGCGCAGTCGCTGATCACGGGCGGCGCGCGTCGCCAGCGGCTGGAGACGCTGGTGCGCCACCCCGGCGGTCACGCCAATCTCCGCCTGGATGGCGTCTACCTGCTGGCCGACAAGCGGCACGCCGACCTGACGACGGTGGTCACCCACGCCGATGTCGACGGGGCGACCCAGCAGCTGACCAAGGGCGTCGTCCGCGACCAGGCCCGCGCCGTCTTCCAGGGCAAGATCATCGTGGCCGAGGGCGCCGACCGCACGGACGCGCGAATGGGCCACCATGCGCTGATCCTGTCGGACCGGGCCGAGGTCGACGCCAAGCCGGAGCTGGAAATCTACGCCGACGACGTCTCCTGCGCGCACGGCAATACGGTCGGCGCGCTGGACGAGGACGCGCTGTTCTATGCGCGGCAGCGGGGGATGCCCGAGACTGACGCCCGCGCCCTGCTGACCGAGGCCTTTATCGGCGAGGTCATCGACCGGATCGACCATGAGCCCGCGCGCGAGATCGTCCGCGCCTGGGCCGCCCAGCGGCTGCGGGTCTGAGCATGGCCTTCGACGCCGAAGCCGTCCGCCGCGAATTCCCGATCCTGTCCCGACAGGTGAACGGCAAGCCGCTGGTCTATCTGGACAGCGCCGCCTCGGCCCAGAAGCCGCGGGCGGTGATCGAGGCGATGACGCATGCGATGGAATACTCGTACGCCAACGTCCATCGCGGCCTGCACATCCTGGCCAACGAGACGACGGACGCCTACGAGGCCGCGCGCCGCGCCGTGGCGGGCTTCATCAACGCCGCCGAAACCGAGATCGTTTTCACCAAGGGCGCGACCGAGGCCATCAACCTGGTCGCCAGCGGCCTGGGCGCCAGCCTTGAGGCCGGCGACGAAATCGTCCTGTCGCAGATGGAGCACCACGCCAACATCGTGCCCTGGCACTTCCTGCGCGAACGCATGGGCGTCGTGCTGAAGTGGGTTCCGGTGCTGGACGACGGCCGGCTGGACGTGGCGGCGTATCAGGCTCTGCTGGGGCCGCGGACGCGGGTGGTGGCGCTCAGCCACATGTCCAACGTCCTGGGCACGGTCAACGACGCCAAAGCCCTGACGCAGATGGCCCACGCGGCCGGCGCGTTGGTGCTGTTCGACGGCTGCCAGGCCATCGTTCACCAGTCGGTGGACGTGAAGGATATCGGCGCCGACTTCTACGTCTTCTCCGGTCATAAGCTGTACGGTCCGACCGGCATCGGCATCCTCTACGGCAAGGCCGACGCCCTGGCGCCCCTGCCGCCCTATCAGGGCGGGGGCGAGATGATCGCCAGCGTGATGCAGGACGAGATCACCTACGCCGATCCGCCCCACCGCTTCGAGGCTGGAACGCCGCCGATCATCGAGGCGATCGGATTGGGCGCGGCCATCGGCTGGCTGTCCAGCCAGGACCGGGCCGCCATCGCCGATCACGAGCACCGCCTCTATGCCCACGTCCGCGAGCGCCTGGCCGGCTTCAACTGGCTGCGGGTGATCGGCGAGGCGCCGGGGAAGGGCGCCATCCTGTCGTTCACTGTCGACGGCGCCCACGCCCACGACGTGGCGCAGATCCTGGACCGTTACGGGGTGGCGGTGCGCGCCGGCACGCACTGCGCCGAGCCCCTGATGCGGCGTTTCGGCGTCACGTCGAGCGCACGGGCCTCATTCGCCCTATATAACACCCTGGACGAGGCGGACGCGTTCGTGGACGCCCTGACCAAGACCCAAGCCTTTTTCGCGTAAGCATGAGCCCGATGGACGACGCAGCAGCCCCGATCGAAAGCCAGACGCCGCCGCTCAGCCAGGCGGAGCTCGACGCGCTGACGGACCAGCTCATCGAGAAGCTGAAGACGGTGTTCGACCCGGAAATCCCGGTCGATATCTATGAGCTGGGGCTCATCTACAAGGTGGACGTGTCCGACGATAAGGACGTGGCCATCGACATGACCCTGACCGCGCCAGGCTGCCCTGTCGCCGGCGAAATGCCGGGCTGGGTCGAGGACGCGGTCCGAGAGATCGAAGAAGTCCGCTCGGTGAAGGTGGAACTGGTCTTCGATCCGCCATGGGACCCCTCGCGCATGAGCGACGAGGCCAAACTCGCACTGAACATGTTCTGATGACCCACATCGACATCACGCCGACGCCCCGTCCCCGCCGGCCCCGGCCGAAGGTGGTCACGCTGTCCGAGACGGCCGCCGCGCGGGTCCGCGAAATCATGGACCGGGCCGAGAAACCCTATGCCGGGCTGCGCGTGGGCGTGAAGAACGGCGGCTGCGCCGGCCAGGAGTATGTCCTGGAATACGCCGAGACCGCCGGTCCGCTGGACGAGGTGGTGGAGGACAAGGGCGTCACCATCCTGGTGGAGCCCAAGGCGGTGCTGTTCCTGGTCGGGACCGAGATCGACTACGAGGTGACCAAGCTGTCGGCCAAGTTCGTGTTCCGCAATCCGAACGAGACCGATGCCTGCGGCTGTGGCGAAAGCGTGACCATTACACCGGCGAAACTCGACTGATGCGGCGGAGCAGGTATCCTGTGACGAGCAACTCAGGGACTGACATGAGCGACGACGCCGAACTGCGCCGCCTGGCCATCCGCCGCGCCGACATGAAGTTGGCGTTCCGGAGCCACCTCATGGCCTATGTGGTCGTGAACGCCGGCCTCACGGCGATCTACCTGATGACCTCCTTCGGCGGCTACTTCTGGCCGATCTGGCCCATGCTGGGCTGGGGCATTGGCCTCGGCTCGCACGCGGCGTCGGTCTATATGAACGGCGAAGGCATGCGCGATCGCCTGATCGAGGAAGAACTCGAAAAGCTGCGCCGGACCCGCGGCTAGCCGACGTCGTCGCCGGCGTAGGCGTACGGCCCGCCGCGCTCCAGCGCCCGGCGATAGGCGGGGCGGTTGTGGATCTTCTTCAGGAACGCCGCCAGCTTGGGGCGGCCCACCCGCGCCGCGGCCCGGTCGGCGGCCGCTTCCAGCGGGAAGCTCATCATGATGTCGGCGGCGCTAAAGTCCGCGCCGGCAAACCACTCGCCCTTGTTCAGCTCGTCTTCCCAGTAGTTGAAGTGGGCGACCAGCTGCGGGTCGATGAAGCCGGTTTGGGCGGCCTTGGCGATGCCGTTGACGATGGGGCGCACCAGCATCGGAGCCCGGGCCGGCAGGGCGCTGAACACCAGCTTCATCAACAACGGCGGCATGGCCGAGCCCTCGGCGTAGTGCAGCCAGTAGGTCAGGCGCCGGCGCGCGGGCGTGCCTGCCGGCGGGGCGAGGCGACCGGCGCCGTAGCGGTCCAGGATGTATTCGATGATGGCGCCCGTTTCGGCGATGGTCTCGCCGTCGTCGGTGATCACCGGTGACTTGCCCAGCGGGTGGATGGCCTTCAGCTCGGGCGGCGCCAGCATGGTGACCGCGTCGCGCTCGTAGCGGACGATCTCGTAGGGCGTCTCCAGCTCTTCCAGCAGCCAGAGCACGCGTTGCGAGCGCGAGTTGTTCAGGTGATGGACGGTGAGCACGAAAAGACCCTCGCAAGCGGCTTGCGAGGGTCTCTACCGTGGAAGCGGTGTCTTCGCCTAGCGGCCGGTGAACTTGGCCGGGCGCTTCTCGGCGAAGGCCATGACGCCTTCTCGCGCGTCGCTGCTGCGCTGGGCGACGCCCTGGGCATAGGCTTCCGCTTCGAGCTGTTCATGCCAGGCCGAGTCGAAGGCGTCCCAGACCAGGTTGCGGGTCAGGCCCAGCGAGGCGGGACCTTCGGCCAGGGCGTTGGCGTACTGCATGGCGGCGGCCATCAGCTCGGCGTCGGGCACGCACTTGTTGATCAGGCCCCACTCCACGGCGGTCTTGGCGGGCAGCTTCTCGCCGAGCAGCATCAGCTCCATGGCGCGCGCCTTGCCGACCAGGCGCGGCAGCATCCAGGTGGCGCCGCCGTCCGGCACCAGGCCTATGCGGCGGAAGGCCAGCAGGAAATAGGCGCTCTCGGCGGCGACGCAAAGGTCCGCGGCCAGAGCGAGCGACACGCCAACGCCGGCGGCGACGCCGTTCACGGCGGAGACCAGCGGCTTGGGCGACTTGCGAACCGCGGAGACGAACGGGTTGAAGGTGCTGAGCAGCGCCTGGTTCGGTGCGCCCGAGGGCGCCGGCCGGGCCGCACCGCCGCCGCCGGACAGATTGGCGCCCGAGCAGAAGCCGCGCCCTTCGCCGGTGATGACGATTGCCCGGACCTTGTCGCCATAGGCGAAGTCCTCGAACGCGGCCGTCAGGTCGGCCATCAGATCGAGGCCGGCGGCGTTCAGCGTGCCGGGATCGGAGAGGGTGATGATGCCCACCCCCGCGTCGGTGGATGTCTTGACCTTGGGGCTGGCTTGCGCGCCGTCCATGGCGTCCTCCTTGGGTGAACTTCTTTGCGTTCAACTCAAGGCAAGATACCCCGGCGTCAGCCAAGGACAAACCGCGTGTGGATCCGCGTCAGGCGGCGCGGGTCGCCTCGGAGCCGGGGTCGGCGAGGGAGGTTCGGTTGCGGCCGGCGCGCTTGGACGCATAGAGCGCCCCGTCGGCGCGCTCCAGCAGACCGCCTGGCGTGTCGCCGTCCTTGAACTCGGCGATGCCGGTCGAGATCGTGATCGCGCCCAGGTCCTCGTTGGTGGACCGGCGCTTGAGGACACGCGATGAGATCTCTTCGCGCGCGGTCTCCATGGCGGCGAGGGCCGCCGCGCTGTTCTCGCCGGGGAAGATCACCGCGAACTCTTCTCCGCCGTAGCGGGCGGAGAATCGGGCGCCGGATGCGACGCGGCCGATGACGCTGGCGACATAGCGGATGACCTGGTCGCCCGTCTGGTGGCCCCAGGTGTCGTTGAACAGCTTGAAATGATCGATGTCGACGATGGCCAGCGTCGAGGGCAATCCGCTCGCCTCGGCCTGGGTGCAGGTGCGCTCTAGCGTCTCGTCGAAGGCCTTGCGGTTCGCGAGGTTGGTCAGGGCGTCGGTCATGGCGTCACGGCGGACCTGTTCCAGGTGTTCACGCAGGCGGCCCAGTTCGTCCGTGGTGTCCGCCAGCTGGCTTTCCAGCGCCTGATTCTCTTCGCGGACCTTGCGGGTGGCGATGCTGAGGCTCTCGACCATCGAGCGCACGGCGTCGGTGTCCTGGTCGTCCAGCGATTGGCTGGCGGTGGCCAGCTGTTGGCCATAGGCCTCGCTGGTCTCGCGAGCCGATTCGATGGCGCGATGGACGCTGTCCAACTCGTCCGACAGGCTCTTGCCCGCATCCAGGATTTCGCCGGTCAGCTTTACCGCGGGCAGATGCTGGGCGGCGATCTTCTCGCCGACCTGATCGGTGAACGGCGCGCCGGACTGCAAGACCGTATGGATCTCCGCAGCGACGTTGCTGTCCTTGGCCGCGACGTAGTGCAGCCACAGCTCGAAGTTGAGCGCGGTCGGCCAGACCCTATGGGTCTCCATGGCCTCAATCGCCTTCTGGGCCCAGATATAGGCCTTGGGGCTGCGGAGAATTGAATCGATGTCGGACGACATGGATTGCAATCTAGGCGCGGACCCCAAACGACGCGTTAAAGGCGAACATTAATCTTCGCTGGGCCGCGTCGGCGGGGCGCGCATCAGGAACGCTGGCGTGTCGCCGCCGAAACCGACGACCCGGTCCCGATCGTCATCGTCGCGATCGCGATCCCGGCCACGTTCCGGGCGGTCCGGGCGGCGCTCCGACCGCTCCGCGCGGACGGGTCGGACGTCGGGACGGCCGCCACGTTCCACACGGTCCAGGCCGGCGCTGCGTTCGGGGCGGGGACGACGTTCCGCACGCGCGGGCGCTTCGGCGGGTTCCACACCCTCGACCGGTTCGACGCGGGGCTGCGGGGCGACACGACCACGATCGCGGCGCGAGCGGGGGGCGGGCGCTTCGATGGGGCGTTCGGCAGGCGGGGCGACGGTGGCGGCGTCGGCTTCGACCGCCTCGACCCGGGCCGGGCGGTCCTCGCGCGGGGCGCGCTCCCGGCCGCCGCGTTCACGGCCGCGGCCAGAGCCGCTACGATCTCGGTCGCGACCGCCGCCGCGGCCGGCGCGAGGCTCATCCTTGATGCTGGCCCAGTCGATCCCCTCGATGGTGATCTCCTCGGGCGCCATGCCAATAAGTTTAAGCACCTTGTCGAGGTTGCGGCTGTCGGCAGGCGTGACGATCATGAACGCCTGACCCAGGCGGCCGGCGCGGCCGGTGCGGCCGATCCGGTGGACGTAGTCGTCCGCATGGTGCGGCACGTCATAGTTGAAGACGTGGCTGACCGCCGGGATGTCCAGACCGCGCGCGGCGACGTCGGAGGCGCACAGCAAACGCAGCGAGCCATTGCGGAAGCTCTCCAGCGTCCGCATGCGCGTCTGCTGATCCAGGTCGCCGTGGATGGGGGCGGCGTCCAGGCCGTGCTTCTGCAGCGACTTGGCGACGATATCGACCTCGGCCTTGCGATTGCAGAAGACGATGCCGTTCTTGACGTCGGCCCGGGCGATCAGCTCGCGCAGCGCGGTGCGCTTGGCCTTCGGATCGGCGGTCGGGATGCGGACCAGGTTCTGGGTGATGGTTTCGGCGGTCTGCGCCGGACGCGAGGCCTCGATGCGGACCGGATCGCGCAGGAACTGCTTGGTCAGCCGGGTGATTTCCGGCGGCATGGTCGCCGAGAAGAACAGGGTCTGCTTCTTGGCCGGCGTCAGCTTGAAGATGCGTTCCAGGTCAGGGATGAAGCCCATGTCCAGCATGCGGTCGGCTTCGTCGACCACCATGATCTGCACGCCGGTCATCAGCAGCTTGCCGCGCTCGAAGTGGTCGAGCAGGCGGCCGGGGGTGGCGATCAGAACGTCCACGCCACGGTCCAGCTTGAGTTCCTGGTCCTTGAAGGACACCCCGCCGATCAGCAGAGCCCAGGACAGCTTCTGTCCCTTGGCGTACTTCTCGAAGGAGGCGGCGACCTGGTCGGCCAGCTCACGGGTGGGGGCGATCACCAGGGCGCGCGGCATGCGCGCCTTCGACCGGCCGGCGGCCAGGCGATCGATCATCGGCAGGGTAAAGGCGGCGGTCTTGCCGGTGCCGGTCTGGGCGATGCCCAGGACGTCGAGCCCCTGCAAGGCGACCGGGATCGCCTCCGCCTGGATCGGCGTGGCGGTGGTGTAGCCGGTCTCTGCGACGGCTGCGAGGGTCGCGGGCGAGAGGCCCAGGTCGAAAAATTCGGTCATTCGCTAACGATGGTGCGGGGCGCTCCCGCAAGACGGGTATGGCGCGACGCTGTGGCGTGGACGGAGATCGGCACGCGCGCGGAACATACGGCGCACGGTCCGGCTGTCAACGCACAGCGCGATGCGAGGCTCCCCGCGACGCCGCGGTGGCTCAGATATCGAGGTCCGCGGCGGCGAACTCAGCGTTCTCTTGAATGAACTGGAAGCGGGCCTCGGGCTTGCGACCCATCAGCCGTTCCACCAGGTCCTCCACCACCTCCTCGGCGCGGGGTAGGGTGACCCGGGCGAGCGTGCGGCTCTTGGGGTCCATGGTGGTTTCCTTGAGCTGGGCGGGCATCATCTCGCCCAGACCCTTGAACCGGCTGATCTCGGGCTTCTTGCCCTTGAACTCCGTGGCCAGGAGCTGGTCGCGGTGCTCGTTGTCGCGGGCGTAGACCGCCTTGCCGCCATGGCTGAGTCGATAGAGCGGCGGCAGGGCCAGGTACAGCCGGCCCCCGCGGATCAGGTCCGGCATGGTCCGGTAGAAGAAGGTGATCAGCAGGCTGGCGATGTGAGCCCCGTCCACGTCGGCGTCCGTCATGATGACGATGCGGTCGTAGCGGAGATCCTCGTCCTTGAACTTGGCGCCGGTCTGGGCGCCGAGCGCCAGGAGCAGGTCTGACAGCTCCTTGTTGCCGCCGAACTTGTCGATGGAGGCCGAGGCGACGTTCAGGATCTTGCCGCGCAGGGGCAGGATCGCCTGGGTCTTGCGGTCCCGGGCCTGTTTCGCCGAGCCGCCGGCCGAGTCGCCCTCGACGAGGAACAGTTCGGTGCCGCCCGTGGCCGAACCCGAACAGTCCGCCAGCTTGCCTGGTAGGCGCAGCTTGCGGGTCGCCGAGGCGCGGGCGACCTCCTTGTCCTTCCGCCGCTTCAGACGCTCCTCGGCGCGCTCGACGACGAATTGCAGAAGCGCGCTGGCGGACTTGGGCTGGGCGGTAAGCCAATGGTCGAACGGGTCGGCGAGCGCCTTCTCCACCAGGCGCTGGGCCTCGGTGGAGGACAGCTTTTCCTTGGTCTGCCCCTGGAATTCCGGATCGCGGATGAAGACGCTGACCAGGGCGCCGGCCTGGGAGATCACGTCGTCGGCGGTGATCAGGCCGCCGCGCTTCTCGCCGGTCAGTTCAGCGTATTGCTTCAGACCCTTGGTCAGAACGGCCCGCAGGCCGGCCTCGTGCGTCCCGCCTTCGGGTGTGGGTACGGTGTTGCAGTAGGACTGCATGAAGCTGTCGGCCTCGCCGAACCCGGCCGGCGTCCAGGCGATGGCCCACTCGACCTTGCCGGCCTCGCCGGGACGGGCGAAGCGGCCGGCGAAGGGCTCGGGGGTCACCGTCTCCAGACCCTTGATCCGCTCGGCCAGGAAGTCGGCCAGGCCGTTCGGGAAGCGGAAGGTGGCCTCGGCCGGGGTCTGGTCGTGGATGCGGGCCGGATCGCATGTCCAGCGGATCTCGACGCCGCCGAACAGATAGGCCTTGGACCGGGCCATCCGGTAGAGGCGCGCAGGCTTGAAGGCCACGCCGTCGCCGAAGATCACCGGATCGGGCTGGAAGCTGATCTGGGTGCCCTTCTTCCGCGTGGGGCCCAGCTTCTCGATCGATCCGATCGGCTTGCCGCGGGTGAAGGCCTGGCGCCACTCGAAGCCATCCTTCCAGACGGTGACCTCGACGCGCTCGGACAGGGCGTTGACCACCGAGACGCCGACGCCGTGCAGGCCGCCCGAGGTCTCGTAGGCCTTGCCCGAGAATTTCCCGCCCGAGTGGAGCACGGTCATGATGACCTCGAGCGCCGACTTGCCCGGGTGCTTGGGGTGGGGATCGACCGGAATGCCGCGGCCGTCGTCGGTGACGGTGAGCGCACCGTCGGCTTCGAGGGTGACGGTGATCAACTTGGCGTGGCCGGCGACAGCCTCGTCCATGGCGTTGTCGAGGACTTCGGCGAACAGGTGGTGCAGCGCCCGCTCGTCGGTGCCGCCGATGTACATGCCCGGCCGTTTGCGGACCGGCTCCAGCCCTTCCAGCACCTCGATGTCGGCGGCCGAGTAGCCCGAGGGCTTGCCGGAGACCGGCGTATCCGCCCGCGGCTCATGGGTTTCAGCCAACGGCGCGGCCGGCGTCGGGTTCAGGGCGTTGTCGCCGAAAAGGTCGGGGAGAGACTTGGGGGCAGGCTGGGACATGGGGAACGTATCGTGATCCGATTCGACGTCCCGTATGGCTTGCCGCGAGGGCAAGGGCAATGCGGCCGCGCGGACGAAACGCCGCGCGGCCGCAAAGCGTGACTAGAAGTCCGCCGACAGGGTCACAAAGCCCATGCGCGGCGCGATCGGGAAGGCCGTGTAGCCCCCCGAGTTGCCGGTGACGACGGCGGTCGAGACACCCTTCTTGTCGAACAGGTTCGTGATGTTGGCGCTGAGGCGGGCGCCCTTGATCACGCCCTGGTCGGGCACGTCGAAGGTGTAGTTGGCCTCCAGGTCGAACAGGTAGCTCGACTTCACCGAGAGGTCGTTGAGGTACGTCACGTACCGCTTGCCGACGTAGTCGCCTGAGAGCGAGGCGCCGAAATTGCCCCAGGTGAAACGGGCCACGGTCTTGTTCATCCATTTCGGCGTGAGCGGGACCTGCTTGCCGCCCGTGGCCACGGTCAACGGCTGGCTCACACCGCCGACGACGGTCGTGCCGCTCTGATAGTCGGAGTCGTACTTCGACTTGTTGTACGACACGGCGTTGTAGAGGCTGAAGTGCGGTCCGAACTGCACGGTGCCGGCCACGTCGATGCCGTTCGTCGTCACGCCGCCGACGTTGGCCAGGATGGCCGGCGCCGGGTTGATGAAGTTGAACGGCGCGATGTTCAGCAGGCGGTTGCGGAAGTTCACGTGATAGACCGTGATCTGCCCGTCCAGGCCGGTGATGAACCCGCTGTCGAACGTGCGGCGAGTGCGGACGCCGGCTTCATAGGTCCAGGACGTTTCCGGCTTCACCGTGTCCTTGAACAACTCGAACGCCGCCTGTGTGCCGAGGCTCCAGGCCGAGAAGCCGTAGAAGCCGCTGCCCGCGCCGTAAGGGATGAACTGGCGCATGTTCTCCTGGGCGTTGACGAACACCTGCTCGTTTTCGGTCGGATCCCACAGTAGGCCGATCTGCGGCAGGAACCACTTGTTCGAGGTGATGCTGCCCGTCGGATACTTCACTGGCACCGCCACCGTGGGCAGGTTGCGTTGGTTGATCGGGAATTTGCCCGTCGCGTCCTGAAGGCTCGACTTGAACCCCGCCTGCAGGGTCAGGTTGGGCAGCACCTTCCACTGGTCCTGCAGATAGAGCTGGATATCGTTGGTGAAGAACTCGGCGGCGTACTGGGTAAGCGCCTTGTTGCCGCGCGGGACGTCATAGGGCGACAGATTGTTGTTGGCCGCGGTCATCGGATACCAGACGCGGTGCTGAGCCGGCTCGTTGTGCTCAAGCCAGGCGCCGGCTTGGATGTTGTGGTCACCCACTTGCCAGACGACGTTGGACTGCAGGCCGCCGCGGTTGATCCGGTACTCGGTGGTCCGCACCGCGTTGCCCGAGCCGCCGAACAGGTTGACGATGTTCTGCAGGGTCGCCGTGCTGGTGGGCGTCCCCACCACGAGGTTCGGATAGTAGGTGGCGAAGAGCCCCGGCAGGCCGGCCGTGTTGATCGGCCCGGCCACGATCCCGCGACCGAAGTTGTAGTGATAGTAGGCCGTGTTGGTCCAGGTCAGGCCCTCGACCGGCTTCCAGGCGTAACGGACATAGCTGAGGATGTCTTCGCGCTGTGCGGCGCTGAAGCAGTTGGAGAAGTTGTTGCCGAGCGCGGGGTTGGGCGTGCCCGGGCCGCCGGTCAGGCTGCTCGAGCAGCGCGCCAGGTCGGGATAGATGAAGGCGCGGCTGTAGGGCGTGAAGCCCTGGGCGGCCGCGGTCTGCTGGTTGCCGAACGCCGTGGCGTCCTCGTTCGGCTCAACCTTCATCTGCCAGTCGGCGTAGAAGGTGAAGGTGCCGTGGTCGTCGTCGCGCATGACCTTCAGATTCACTTGGTGGCCGCGTTGATGGCCGTCGAAGTCCCAGGCGCGCTGATCCTGATGCAGGTACGAGATGTAGCCGCGGAAGCCGTAGCCGATCTCGCCGCTGTCGAAACGGATGAACTGGCGGTTGGCCTCGTGGCTGCCCACGGTGGCGCGTACGTTGAGGCCGCGCTCCGCCGATGGGTCACGGCTGAACGTCTCGATGGCCCCGCCGAGGTTGCTGGTGGAGGCCACGCCGAGCGAGCCGGCGCCCGACGACAGGGTCACGCGGGCGACGTTCTCGCTGCTGATCGCGCGGGAGACCGACAGGCCGTTGTAGTTGCCGTACTGCTGGTCGCCGAGCGGGACTCCGTCCAGGGTGTAGCCCAGTTGCTGGGTGGAGAAGCCGTGCACGAACAGGGACAGGTTCTGCTCGTTGTTGCCCCAGGGATCGGCGGTCCGATAGATCACGCCGGGCAGGAACTGGATGGCCTTCAGCGGGCTGGCGCCTGGCAGGACGCGCTGGATCTGCTGGCTTTCCAAGGCGACGGTCGAGCGGGTCTCTCGAATGCCTGTGACGACGACTTCGGACACCCCGACTTCGGCGTCCGCGGCCGTGGCGTCAGCGGCGGCGGCGGTGCCGGCGGCGTGGGCCGCGCTGGCGAGCAAGGTGGCGACCGCCACAGTCGAACAGAGCCGCGTCCGGCGGCTGGTCCCGTTTCCAGAATTCATGCCTATCCCCTTTTGCGCTCATTCCGGCGCAGGGCGGGGATAGGGCGGCAGGGTCACGGTTCCGCGACGGTTGCACAACGGAAACATGACGAACGTTGGGACGGGCGACGGGCATGACGGCTTGGACGGATCGGGAGATCGCAGGGGTTCGGGCGCTGCTGGCGGCGCGGGCGGCGTCGCCTGATGGAACAGCGCCGACGCTCGCCGAGCGGCGCCTCGCGATGGACGCCACCGGCGAGATGGGCGCCTTGCCCGCCGGCTGCTTCCACGAGCCCACCACGGTCGGCGGCGTCCGGTGCGAGCGGGTCACGCCCCAGGGGGCCGTGGCGGGCCGGGCGATGCTCTATCTGCATGGCGGCGCCTACACCGCCGGCAGTCCGCGCAGTCACCGCCCGATGGTCGCCCGGCTGGCGGAGGCGGCGCGGACCGTCGCCGTCGTCGCCGACTATCGTATGGGGCCGGAGCACCGGTTCCCGGCGGCGGTCGAGGATGCGGTCGCGGTCTATCGGGCGATGCTGGCCGACGGGACGGACCCCGGCCAGCTGATCGTCGCCGGCGATTCGGCGGGCGGCGGCCTGGCCCTGGCCCTCGCGCTCGCGCTGAAGGCCGAGGGGGCGCCCCAGCCGGCAGGCTATTTCGTCATCAGCCCCTGGGCGGACCTGACCCAGTCGGGCGCCAGCTATCTCACGAAGGCCGATACGGATCCCATGATCACCAAGGCGGGCCTGGACGACAACGCCCAGATGTACTTGGGCGGCGCGGATGCGCGCGACCCGCTGGCCTCGCCGGTGTTCGGCGATTTCACGGGCGTCTCGCCAGTGCTGATCCAGACCGGATCGGAGGAGGCCTTGCTCAGCGACAGCATCACGATGGCCGACGTCCTGGGACAAGCCCGGGTGGCCGTGCGGCTGGAGGTGTGGCCCGAGATGATCCACGTCTTCCACGCCTGGGGCGGCGGCCTTCAGGCCGCGCGCCGGGCCATCAAGCTCGCGGGCGTTTGGATGGACGACACCTTCGCGGCATAGGGGGGCAGGCCTACTTCAGCGGCTCGTAGATCCGGGTCAGCAGGTCGGGCTTGCCCTCGATCCGCTCCAGCCGCGGGTAACGGAGGCCGCCCCGGTAGTCGATCGCCTGGACCTTGAAGTGGTCGCCGTCCTTGACGATCAGGGTGATGGGGTCCTTGCCGCCCTTCGCCGCGGTGATGGCCTCCTTCAGGCGATCGGTGTCGTAGGCGATGCCGTTCACCGCCAGAATCCGGTCGCCCACCGTCAGGCCCGCCTTGAACGCGGGGCTGTCCCACAGAACGCCGGTGATCGTCGCCTCGCGGTTCAGCACCAGGCCCAGGGAATAGGTCAGGTCCACGATCTTCCGGCTGGCCTCGGTATCCTTCCAGTAGTCGGTGGCCTTGTCGGTGTAGACCAGCTTGTAGCCGCCGCGGGCCAGGCCATCGAGCGGGTAGGCCGGCGCCACCTTGCGGGCCTTGGTGTCGAGGAACGTCGCCCAGTCGTAGGGCAGGACCGTGTTCAGCGTCTTGACCACGTCTTCGAAGGTGTAGGTCAGGGGCTGCTTCCAGTCGCCGTCGTTCACCCCGAAGAAGGCGCGACCGAAGTCGTCGAGCGACTTCTTGCCGCCGGTCTTCTCCCGGATCAGCGTATCGGCGTCGAGCCAGATGAGCTGGCCCTCGGAGTAGTAGTCCTCGCTGCGCTGCCAGCTGGTCCAGGGCTGCGGGCGGCGCTGGGCGATGATCGGATCGTTGGTGGTGTCCTCCACCGAGCGCCACGACCGGCCGGGCCGCCCCTCGCTGAAGGTCGCCGCGGTCATCGCCAGCGCGTCCAGCGTCTGCTGCTTGGTGACCAGGCCGGAGCGCGCGCCAAGCACGAAGCCCCAGTACTGGTCCTGGCCCTCGTAGACCCACAGCAGGCTGTCGCGCATGGGGGTGTTGTAGTTCGGCGTCCACAGGTCGGCCGGCCGCCGGTACTTGCCGTCCCAGGAGTGGTTGTACTCGTGCGGCAGCAGGTTGCGGGACGGCGCCTTCTTCGACCACTCGGTGAAGTATTCCGGCGTCGTGCCGTTCTCGCTGGAGCGCTGGTGCTCCAAACCGATGCCCCCCATCCGGTCGGTCAGGGCCAGCAGGAATTCGTAGCGGTCGAAGTGCCGCGCGCCGTAGAGCTTGTCGGCTTGGCGCACCAGTTCGCGGTGCAGCTCGATCTGCTCGGGCGTCGCGTCCAGCAGCTCCGGCCGGTCGGCGAAGATGTTCAGGCGGACGGGCGACTTGCCGCTGGTGTCCAGGTCGTAGCGCTTGAAGTAGCGGCCGGCGAACATCGGCGAGTCCACGAAGGTGTCGAAGTCCACGGTCTTGAACCGGGTCCAACCCTTATCGACGCTCGCCGCTTCCAGCGCCGTGCCATAGCCCCAGCCCTCGGGCAGCTTGATCGCCGCGTCGATGTTGATCCGCCGGGTGAAGTAGCCCGCCGGATAGAGCGCCAGGCTGAGCCACTGGGCGTTCAGCATCTCGGGCGTCATCACCACCCGGCCCTGATCGCCCGCGGTGGGCGACAGGTACTGGAATTCGATCTCCAGCGCCTTGGCGTCAGCGGGCGGGGTCACGTGGAAAGCGAACACCTGCACCGGGTCGCGGGTCCAAGGCACGACCTTGCCGTCCGCCTTGATCACCAGCCCGGCGACATTGAAGATCGGGTTGCGCGGCGAATGCCCGCCCGGCGCCCACTGCGGATAGAGCAGGGTGACCGGTCCGCCGCCCGCGACGATGGGGATCGTCTGGCGGATGTTGAAGATGCGCCGCTCGACGTCGGTCGCGTCCACCTCAAGCTTCAGCGTCCCTGCCGGATAAGCCACGTCCCGCGGCGTGGCGATCGGGGCCGGCATCGGAAGGGGCTGCGGCCCGGCGGAGGTCTCGGCGGCGGCGGGGGCGGCCATGGCGATGGCGGCGGCGAAGGCGAACAGCGCGGACTTCAAGGCAGGGCACCCAAGGTGGAACGGTGGCGACCACATTAGGACCGCCGCGGCGCGGGGCTCAACAGAAGCTGGCGCAACGGCGTTCCGAAACGAAAAGGGCCGCGGATCACTCCGCGGCCCTGGCTCGTCAGCGTTCGCCGACTAGCACTTGTAGTACATGTCGAATTCGACCGGGTGCGGGTGAAGGGCGAGGCGCATGACCTCTTCCATCTTCAGCTCGATGTAGGCGTCGATGAAGTCGTCGCTCATGACGCCGCCGGCCTTCAGGAAGGCGCGGTCCTTGTCGAGGTTTTCCAGCGCTTCCTTCAGCGAACCGCAGACCTCGGGGATCTTCTTCTGTTCGCGCGGGGGCAGGTCGTAGAGGTTCTTGTCGGCCGGCGCGCCCGGGTCGATCTGGTTGATGATGCCGTCGATGCCGGCCATCAGCAGGGCGGTGAAGGTCAGATAGGGGTTGCCCATCGGGTCGGGGAAGCGGGCTTCCAGACGCTTGCCCTTCGGGCTGTCCACGTGCGGGATGCGGATCGAGGCCGAGCGGTTGCGGGCCGAGTAGGCCAGCTTCACCGGCGCTTCGTAGCCGGGCACCAGACGCTTGTAGGAGTTGGTGGTCGAGTTCGAGAACGCGTTGATCGCCTTGGCGTGCTTGATGATGCCGCCGATGTACCAGAGGCACATCTGGCTCAGGCCCGCGTACTTGTCGCCGGCGAAGAGCGGCTTGCCGTCGCCCCAGATCGACTGGTGGACGTGCATGCCCGAACCGTTATCGCCGAACATCGGCTTGGCCATGAAGGTGGCCGTCTTGCCGTAGGCGTGGGCCACGTTGTGGATCACGTACTTATAGAGCTGCAGGCGGTCGGCCATGACGATCATGGTGTCGAACTTCAGGCCAAGTTCGTGCTGCGCGGGCGCCACCTCGTGGTGGTGCTTTTCCGGCTTCATGCCCAACTCGCCCATGACGGCCAGCATTTCGCCGCGCAGGTCCTGGGCGCTGTCCACCGGGTTCACCGGGAAGTAGCCGCCCTTGGGGCCCGGGCGGTGGCCCATGTTGCCTTCGGGATAGGTCGTCTTCGAGTTGGTCGGCAGCTCGCGGTCGTCATACGAGTAGCTGGTGTCGTTCGGAGCCGTGGACCACTTCACGTCGTCGAAGAGGAAGAACTCGGCTTCCGGGCCGAAGAACACGGTGTCGCCGATGCCCGACGACTTCACGAAGTTCAGCGCCGCCTTGGCGATCGAGCGCGGGTCGCGCTCATAGGGGGTGCCCGTGTCGGGGTTCACGACGTCGCAGAACAGCGCCAGCGTGGTCTGCTGGTAGAATGGGTCGATGATCGCCGAGTCCAGGTCCGGACGCAGCTTCATGTCGCTCTCATTGATGGCCTTCCAGCCTGCGATCGAGGAGCCGTCGAACATGGTCCCGTCGGTGAGGAAGTCCTCGTCGACCAGGTCGATGTCGAAGGTCACGTGCTGCATCTTCCCGCGGATGTCGGTGAAGCGCACGTCGACGTACTTGACGTCCTTTTCCTTGATCAGGTTCTGGATGTCTTTGGCGGAAGCCATGGCGATAATCCCCTTCTTGAAGCGCGTAGGTGTGGTTGTCAGATGGCGATCGTTCCGGTCTCGCCGGTGCGGATCCGCACCACGTCGAGAACCTCGGAAATGAAGATCTTGCCGTCGCCGATGCGGCCCGTACGGGCCGCCGTCGAAATCGCCTCGAGCGCGCGGTCCAGCTGATCGTCGGCGATCACGACTTCGATTTTGATCTTGGGCAGGAAGTCCACGACATACTCGGCGCCGCGGTACAGCTCGGTCTGACCCTTCTGGCGGCCATAGCCCTTGGCCTCGATGACGGTCATCCCCTGGACGCCCAGCTCCTGCAGGGCTTCCTTCACCTCGTCGAGCTTGAACGGCTTGATGATGGCTTCGATCTTTTTCATGCGCTCGACTTGGACAAACGACGTCAGACGCCCGGGGTGTTCGCGGGGGAACCAGCACGGCGGGGCGGTGGGCCACAAGCACGCTTCGGTTGCCTGCCGTTGGGGCCGGCTGGGAAACTAGTGTGTCGCCTAGAAAATAGGCGCCATGAGTTCAGAAAATGACCAATGGGGAAATCGCCTTGTCCGGCGGTTTTCGACCCCTAGGATCGCTGCGAAACGTGTTTGGGAGGCGCTAGAAGTATGGACGAACGGACCCCGGTGTTGATCGGAGCGGGCCAATTCACATACCGGGGCGATCCCGCGGTGTCGCCGGCCCCTACCCAGTTGCTGAAGATTGCGGCGGAACGGGCGGCGGCTGACGCCGGAATCGGCGCCCAGGGTCTGGCCGCGATCGATAGCCTGGCGGTCGTCGGCTACACGATCGACGCGCCGGGGTCGAAGCGAGGGATGATCCCCCACGCCACCAACCCGCCGGCCACCCTCTCGACCCACCTCGGCGCTGCGCCCCGGTGGAGCGTCTATTCGGAGATGGGCGGCAATACGCCCCAGTATCTGGTCAACATGCTGGCCGAGCGGATCGCTCGCGGCGAGACAGACCTGGCCCTGGCCGTCGGCTGCGAGTTTCTGGGATCGGCCACCAAGCGGGCCGTGAAGGGCCTGAGCTTCGACGACTGGAAGGCCGTCGAGGACGAGACCCTGGACCTGCCCCAACGGGTCGGCGATCCGCGAAACGGCAGCACCCCCTACGAGATCCGCCATGGTCTCAGCCGTCCGATCAACATCTACCCCCTGTTCGAGAATGCGCTGCGGGCCCGCGACGGCCGCTCCATTCCCGATCACCAGGCGCGCCTGGGCAAGCTGTTCTCCGCGTTCAGCAAGGTGGCCGTGGACAACCCGGACGCCTGGTTCCGCACCCCGCGGACGCCCGAAGAGCTGGTCGACGTCTCCGAGAAGAACCGGATGATCGGCTTCCCGTATCCGAAGCTGCTCAACGCCATCATGGAGGTCGATCAGTCGGCCGGCGTTCTCATCGCCAGCGTCAAGGCGGCCCGCGAGCTTGGCGTGCCCGAGGACAAGTGGGTCTATCTGCACGGCTGCGCGGACGCGACGGACCTCTGGTATCCGCTGGACCGGCAGGATTTCCATTCCAGCCCCGCCATGCGTCTGACCGGAAAGCGCGCCTTCGAGATGGCGGGCGTCACCATGGCCGACATCGACGTCATCGACCTCTATTCCTGCTTCCCGGTGGCGGTGGAGGTCGGGGCCGAAGAGTTGGGTCTGTCGCTGGACGACCCGCGCGGTCTGACGGTGACGGGCGGGCTGTCCTATGCCGGGGGGCCGGGGAACAACTACGTCATGCACTCGATCGCGGTGATGATGGATCGTCTACGCGCCAAGCCGAAGGCGTATGGCCTCGTCACGGGCAACGGTTGGTTCCTGACCAAGCAATCCACCGGCATCTATTCCACCAAGGCCCCCGACAAGCCCTTCGAACGGGAGGATCCCAAGGTGCTGCAGGCGGAGATCGACGCTCTGCCGCACCCGGAGGTCATCGAAACGCCGCAGGGGCGGGGGGTCATCGAGACCTACACCGTGGTCCACAAGCGCGAGGGACCGTTCCTGGGCATCATCGTCGGCCGCGACGCCAACGGACGCCGGTTCGCGGCGAACACGCCTGGCGATCCGCAGACCCTTGCCAGCCTGGAGGCAAGCGAGCAGATCGGGCGCTCTGGTACGGTCGTTCAGCAGGGCGACCTCAACATCTTCACCCCGGACTGATCCTCACATGCCCCGTCTCTACCTGATCCGGCACGGCAAGCCCTCGGCCACCTGGGGCGGCCACGATGACGATCCGGGCCTGGACGAGACGGGGCAGAACCAGGCGCGGGCGGCGCGCGACTGGCTGTTGTCGCGTCCCGCCGACGAACGGCCGACAGCGGTGGTGAGCTCGCCGCTCCGCCGGTGCCGCGAAACCGCCGAACCCACGGCCGAAGCGTTGGGCGTGGCGATCGAAATCGATCCGGTGGTGGGTGAGATACCGACCCCAAAGGGGCTCAGCGGCGAGGAACGGCCGGCCTGGCTGCGACAGGCGTTTCAGGGCACCTGGGCGGCCATTGACGGCGACATGGACTACGACGCCTGGCGGACCGACATCGTCCAGTCCCTGGCGACGCGCGGGCACACCGCGGTCTTCTCCCACTACGTGGCGATCAACGCCGCTGTGTCGCGCCTGCTGGGAGTGGACGAGGTCCTGGCCTTCCGCCCCGATCACACCTCCATCACCGTCCTGGAGACGGACGGCCAGACGGTGCGGCTCGTCGAAAGGGGAGCCGAGGCGACGACGGGGGTCCTTTGAGCGCCCGTCCCATCCTGACCGTCGCCGAGATGGCGGCGGTTGACCGCCTGGCGATCGCCGCCGGCACGCCGGGGGTGGACTTGATGGAGCGGGCGGGCCGTGCGGTGTCGGACGCTGTGGCTCAGCGCTTCCGGCCGCAGCCGACCGTGGTGCTCTGCGGTCCGGGCAACAATGGCGGCGATGGCTATGTAGTGGC
Organism: uncultured Phenylobacterium sp.; assembly: GCA_964575195.1. Taxonomy (GTDB): domain Bacteria; phylum Pseudomonadota; class Alphaproteobacteria; order Caulobacterales; family Caulobacteraceae; genus Phenylobacterium. Next base: position 39,673 of record CAZNPJ010000012.1, on the reverse strand, counting down.
GCGGCTGTTGCGCCAGCGGGGCTGGCCGGTCGAGGTCCGCGCCCTGGGCGAGCCGGCCACCGGCGACGCCAGGGCCATGGCCGCCCGCTGGGAAGGCTCCGTCCTGCCCCTGACGGCCGCGCCGATGAGCGGCCTGGTCATCGACGCCCTGTTCGGCGCGGGCCTGACCCGGCCCCTCGACGGCGTTGCGGCCCAGGTCGTTGCGCAGCTGGCCGGTCGGGCGGGTGATGTGGTCGCGATCGACGTGCCCAGCGGACTACCGGGCGACACCGGCGATCCCAAGGGACCCGCCATCTGCGCCGCGCTCACCGTGACCTTCCACACCCGCAAGATCGGCCACGTGCTGGAGCCCGGCCGCAGCATGTGCGGCGAGATCGTCGTGGCCGACATCGGACTGGCGCCCTCGGCCGGTCGTCTGGTGGAGAATGGGCCGGATCTCTGGCTGTCGCGCTTTCCCTGGCCCACAGCCGCCTCGCACAAGCACGCACGGGGCCGGCTCATCGTGGTCAGCGGTGGGGCGTGGAACACCGGCGCGGCGCGGCTGTCCGCCCGCTCCGGCTTGCGGATCGGGGCGGGTCTGGTGACGCTCTACGCCGAACCCGACGCCCTGGCCGTCAACGCCGCCCATCTGGAGGCGGTGATGCTGAAGCCGTTCATGACGGACGCGGATCTGGAGCGGGCGGCGGACCAGGCCGACGCCGCGGTGATCGGTCCGGCCGCCGGTGTGGACGTGCGGACTCTGATGAATGTCCTGGCCCTGGCCCGTACCGGCGCCGCCCTGGTGCTGGACGCCGACGCGATCACGGTCTTCCGTGACGATCCCGAGCAGCTGTTCTCGGTCCTGGACCGCGACGATGTTTTGACCCCGCATCCGGGCGAGTTCGAGCGCCTGTTCCCAGGATCGCTGACGGCGGCGCCCCAGCGGGTAGAGGCGGCGCGGGCGGCGGCGGCCAAGGCGGGGGCGGTGGTGTTGCTGAAGGGCCCCGACACCGTGATCGCTGCGCCGGATGGCCGGGCGGCCGTCAACATCAACGGGTCGCCGTGGCTGGCCACGGCAGGCTCCGGCGACGTTCTCGCGGGCTATATCGGCGGGCTGATGGCGCAGGGCATGGAGAGTTTCGAGGCCGCCTGCGCCGGCGCCTGGATCCACGCCGAGGCGGGCGAACTGCACGGCCCGGGCCTGATCTCAGAAGATCTGCCGGGCCTGACGCCGACGGTGCTGCGTCGGCTCTACGACGAGCGCTGAGCCGCCGCCTCCATCTCGGCATAGGTCAGGGGCGTGGGGGCGAACGGTTCCGGCGGGTCGTTGGCGAGGCGGGCTTCCAGCCTTTCCGTGAACTGTTCCGGGTCGCGGACGTCGAGCGGCTGCAACACTTCGGGACCAAACCGCCACCATGCGAGCGCCTGTAGCCGTTGGATCAGGGGGTCCGGAAACCGCATCCGGATCACCCGCGCCGGCACGCCGGCCACGATCGCATAGGGTGGCACATCGCGGGTGACCATGGCGCGCGCCGCCACGATCGCCCCGTCGCCCACGGTCACCCCGCCGGAGAACATGGCGCCCTGGCCCACCCACACGTCATGCCCCAGCACGACGGGCTTCGCTTGAAACGCGCCGGCCGGGTGGAGGATGAACGACGTCTCGCCCCTGGCGCGGAGATAGTCGGCCAGGCCTTGCAGGCCGTAGGGGGAATAGGAAAAGGGCGAGCTCGAGACCCAGTCGGTCGGATGCTCGGAGTCGATGAACTCCACGCCGCTGGCGATGGAATTGTAGCGACCGACCTCCACGTGCGGCCGCAGGGCGCTAAGGGCGTAACTGAAGGCTCCCATGCGGCGTGGCAGGCTGTCGCCGTGAAAGGGATGGCAATAGGGCTCCAGCGCCGCATCCTTGCGGATCAGAAGCCGATCCCCGACCCGCCAACGCTCGCCGCCCCCGAATCGACTGTAGATCCGTCGCTCGCGAAAAAGTTCGATCAGGGCCGGGGTGATCTCAAGCATCGTCTAGGCCGGCCAGGTCGCGGCGTCCCGGGCGCGCACGCCGGCCGCCATGCGATCCAGCAGCGCGGCGGCCAGTCGGTCGAGGTGGCCGTCCTCGGAATAGTCGCCTGGGCCGGCCAGCTGCGCCCGGCCGTCGTTGAACAGGCTCCGCGCCGCGGCCTTCCGGCCCTCGTCCTGGGCGTCATAGACGGCGATGGCGTGGCCGCCCTGGTCGGTCACCACGCGCATGGTGGGAATATCCGTGGCGCCATCGCCGAAAAAGACGATGCGGTCGAAGGGGACCGGTCGCTCGTCCTGGGCCTGGACCTTGTTGATCGCGTCCGCATCCCATTCCTCCAGCGTCCACTTGTTGATGCGGAACAGGAACTGGGTCTTGGAGGTGTAGTTGATCCCCAGGGCGACGCCGACGGCGTCGTTGCGTTCATCGAAGATGAAGGCCGAGGCGTAGATGCGCTCGAACCACCGAGCGATCGGCAAGCCTTCGATCAACTCCCGGTTGCCAGATGAGATGATGACGTGCCGCAGGTCCAGGCCCAGAGCCTGGGCTCGCGCGTTCTGGCGGGGAAACCAATCCTCGACGCCCGGGAACAGCTTCAGGGTCTCGCCGCGCCGTCGCCAGCTGTCGAGGCTGAGCTCCAGGCCCTTCTCGCGGGCCTTCGCCAGCATCAGGTGCATGTAGCAGAGGATGCCGTCGCCCCGTTGCGCCTTGGCCAGGGCCTGGACCTCGGCCCAGAAGTCCTCGTGCTTCATCCCCAGTTCGTCGGGAATGAACGCGTGTTCCTGCATGTTTCCGGGGGCGAGGGTGCCATCGAAGTCATAGGCGAAGACGGCGAGGGGTCGGCTCATGGCCGTTGTCCTAATCCTCTAAGCCTGCGCTGGGAACGACCCGTTTAGGGTCGCCCCGGCCCCGCGACGGGAGGCGGGGGCCGGGGCGTACGGCGACGGTTGTCGGGGAACAGGGCCGCCGCCGCGATTTGTCCGCCAAATGGTGGGATGCACGGACATGAGGAGATACGGAGGCTTGAGCGTCATGGATGCAGCGGATGCACCCCTTGGTAGAATTATTTTTCAGATTTTTTTCGCGGCGCGCTGCCGAAGGGTGTCGATGGCCAGGGCCAAGGTCCCCAGCATCAGCGGCAGGACGAAGAAGACCAGGCGATAGCCGAGCAACGCCGCCGCCAGCCCGGCCGGCTCCAGGCCCTTGAGCAGGGTCGTCAGCGATCCCTCGAACACCCCGACCCCGCCCGGAACGTGGCTGACCAGCCCCAGCACCAATGACGGCGCGTAGGCCGCCACGAAGGTGAAGTAGCCGACGGATCCCGCGGGCAGCAGCACCCACAGGATCGCCGCCGCCACCGCATTGTCCACCGCGCCGATGAACATCTGGGCCAGGGCGGTTCGCACCGAGGGCAGCCGCACGCTGTGCCCGAACCCCCGCAAGGGCCGTGTAAGGGTCGCGCACAGGACCACATAGCCACCGACGGCCACCAGGAGGGCCGTGCCCAGACCATCGGCGACCGGGTTGGCGATCCGGCTGGCCGCGGCGACGTCCTGGCTGCCCGCCAGCACCAGGGCGAAACCCGCCAGGGTCGAAAGCCCGATCGTGAAGGAGAAGCCGTGGAACAGGGTGGTGGCCGCCACCTGGCGGAAATTGATGCCGTGCTTCGCATAGAACCGCGCGCGCACCGCGCCGGACACGAGAAGGTTCGCCCCCAGGCTGTGGGCGAGAGAACTGGCGATGAACGAGCCGGCCAGCGCGGAGGGGAGGGGCACCCGCGCCCCCGCCCAGCGCAGGCCCATCCATTCCAGGACCCCCATCAGCAGGAAGCTGGTGGCCGAGAAGATCACGGCCAGGGCGACCGAGTCCCATCCCCAAGCCCGGATGGCTTCCGCCACCTCCTGTGGGCTCAGGTCGTGAAACGCGCGCCAAAGCATGACGCCCGCCGCGGTCAGCAGCCCCAGCGCGAGCAGCCGCCAGGCCAGCCCGCGGAGCATCGGGAAGAAGCGCGCGCCCTGGGTCTCCGGCAGAGCCGCCGCCAGTTCGTCTTCGACGTCGTCGGGGGCGTGGGGCGGCCGGGTGTCGTTATCGCGGCGGTGCAAGGCGCTTAACTTTCCCAAATCGAACACGGGCGTGGCGTCGGGCGGCGGAACCGAAGCACGAGGCGACGCCTTTTTCTCGCAGGTTCAAGACGTATTTATAGGGAGCAGATCGATGCGGCGGGATGACATTCGCGATCTTGAGGCCGATCGGCTGCGGCGCCTGCGCGATCGCGACCGGGACGACTTCGGTCAGGCCGACTATTCCGACATGTACGGCTACGACCCGCGGACGCGGGCCGGCTACCGCGCCGACGAGCCCCGGGCGATGGCCCCGCGCGACAGCCGCGACGTGCGCGCACGACGCGACGGCCCCAGCGATCGGGTTCTTTGGGCCGTGGTCATGGAGCGGCTGGACGCCGAGCGGCGGCTGGATCTGCGCGACGTCGAGGTCGAGGTGGTGGACGGCGAGGTGATCCTGAACGGCGTGGTCCGGCACAAGGCCGACAAGCGGCGCATCGAGGACATCGCCGATATCGACGGCGTCCGTAACGTGCAGAACAATCTCAAGCCCCGCGACCGCGGCCGCTGGACGTTCCTCTAGCGACGTCGCTCGAAACGCAGGCTAGGCTCCGGCGGGAACTTCCACCGGGGCCTTTGCCGTTGATGCGATATGAGTAAGCCTGTCGTCGTCTCCATCCCCCACGAACTCGGCAAGGTCGAGGCCCGCCGTCGCATCGACGAAGGCCTGGGCCAACTGACCGCCCAGATCGGCGCTGTCGGTGAAATCAAGCAGGCCTGGGACGGCGACGTCCTGCGGTTTTCGCTTCAGGCCATCGGCCAGACCGTGTCGGGAACCGTCGACATCATGGACCGCGAGGCCCGGCTGGAGGTTCATCTGCCCGGCATCTTCGCCATGATCGCCAACAAGGTGAAAGGCCGGCTGCGGACCGAGGGTCAGATCCTGCTGGGCGGCCCCAAAGCGCCCTAGTTACGGCGAAGGTCAAGGCAACTGATCGGGCCTGCGGACGTTTCCGGAGCGACACTTCGAGGAAGCGAACATGCCCACTGAACAGACCCAAGACACCCCGTCGTCCCGTCCGGCTGACCCCTCGCCCAAGGGCGAGAAGCACGACCACCTGGCCGAACGCGAGGCCCAGTCGGAAGATCGTCAGGAAGCCCTGCTGGACGAGGCGATCGAAGAAACCTTCCCGGGCTCCGACCCCATCAGCCCCAAGCACATCACCTGAGGAGGGCTTCGTAGGCCTCCTGGGCCACGATCCATTCCTGCTCCGCGGCTTCGAGCGCCATCTGCGCCGCCTGCCGCTTGCGCGCGAGTTCGGCGGCCTTGGCGGGACCCGCCGCGAAGGTCGCCGGGTCCGTCAGGGTCCGATCGATGGCGGCCACCAACTCGTTCGCCTTGGCGAGCGCGGCTTCAGCGCTCTCGGCGCGGCGGCGCGCGGTGCCCGTCGGGACCTTGGCCTTCGGCGCCGGCGGCGGGGGCGGGGCCACGGCGACCGCCTCGGCCTTGATCTGCGTCGGCGCGCGGGACGCCACGCGAGCCTTCTCCAGCACGAAGGCCGCGTAGTCCTCCATGTCCCCGTCGAACGGCTCGATCCCGCCATCGGCGGCCAGCCACAGACGGTCCGCCACCAGCTCCATCAGCGACCGGTCGTGGGTGATCAGGATCACCGCGCCCTCGTAGTCGTTCAACGCGTCCAGCAGGGCGCGGCGGCTGTCGATGTCCAGGTGGTTGGTCGGTTCGTCGAGGATCAGGAGGTGGGGGGCCTCCATCGCCACCAGGTTCAGCAGCAGCCGCGCGCGTTCGCCCCCCGACAGGTTGGCGACGGTGGTGTCCGACTTTTCGAAGCTGATCCCGAATTGCGCCAGCCGCGATCGCCGCGCCGCCTCGGTGCTGTCGGGCAGGGCCCGCCGGATGATGTCCAACGGTGTGTCCGTGGGATCCATCGCCTCGATCTGGTGCTGGTGGAACCAGCCGACCTTGAGCCTGGGGCTGCGGTGCAGCTTGCCGCTCTCGACCTCCAGCGCGCCGGCGACCAGCTTGGCGAAGGTCGACTTCCCCGCGCCGTTGACCCCCAGCAGCCCGATCCGGTCGTCGATATCCAGGCGCAGATCCAGCCGACGCAAGATCGGCGCCCCGCCATAGCCCACGTTCGCGCCCTCCACCCGCAGCAGCGGGGGCGCCAGCGGACGCTCCGGCGAGGGCAGGGAGAACGGCACGACCCGGTCCTCGATCACGTAGGAGACCGGCGGCAGCTTGGCGATCATCTTCAGCCGCGACTGGGCCTGGGTCGCCTTTGACGCCTTGGCCCGGAAGCGGTCGACGAAGGCCTGCAGATGCTCGCGGCGGGCCTCGACCTTGGCGCGGTTGGCCTCCTGCAGGCGCAGCTTCTCGGAGAGCTGGCGCTCGAAGTTGTCGTAGCCGCCCGGATACAGGTCGAGCTTGCCGTCCTTCAGATGCAGGATGTGGTCGACCGAATTGTTCAGCAGCTCGCGGTCGTGGCTGATGACGATGGCGGTGTTCGGATACTTCTTCAACCGCGCCTCAAGCCAGAGCGCACCTTCGAGGTCGAGGTAGTTGGTCGGTTCGTCCAGCAGCAGCAGGTCGGGCTCTGCGAACAGGCTGGCCGCCAGGGCCACCCGCATCCGCCACCCGCCCGAGAACTCGGCCATCGGCCGCTGCAGGTCGGCCTGGCTGAACCCGAGGCCGGCCAGGATTTCCGCGGCCCGCGACGGCGCCCGGTCGGCGTCGATCTCGATCAGGCGCGTGTAGATGTCGCCCATGTCCTCGGGGTCGGCCGTTTCGAGACGCTGCAGCAGATCGTGGCGCTCGACGTCAGCCTCCAGCACCGTGTCCAGCAGCGTCACCGGCGTCGCGGGATGTTCCTGATCGACCGAGCCGATGCGCGCCGCCCTGGGGACGCCGACCTCGCCGCCGCCCGGCGTGAGGTGGCCCAGGATCACCTTGAACAGCGTGGATTTTCCGACGCCGTTGCGGCCCACGAGGCCGACCTTGGCGTCCTTGGGCAAGGTCACCGTGGCGTGGTCGAAGAAGCGGCGTCCCCACGCGTCGAGGACAAGGTCTTTGATCTGGAGCATGAGTGGGCGGGCCTCTACCAGACGAAATGACCTGCGTCATGCGCGCAGGGCGGGTTGCTTCGCAGTGCGGGATGACGATATAGACCCCGCCACCGCGCGATGCCTTTTCGCGCAACCCCCCTTTTTACAAGAGCCCAGCGGAGCCCATGACCGAACGCACCTTCTCGATCATCAAGCCGGACGCCACGCGTCGGAACCTGACCGGCAAGGTCAATGCGGTGATCGAGGACGCCGGACTGCGGATCGTGGCCCAGCGCCGGATCAAGATGACCGACGCCCAAGCCAAGAAATTCTACGAAGTCCACGCCGAGCGTCCGTTCTACGGCGAACTGGTCGAGTTCATGACCTCGGCCCCGGTCGTGGTTCAGGTCCTCGAAGGCGAGAACGCCGTCGCCCGCTATCGCGAAGTGATGGGCGCCACCAACCCCGAGCAGGCGGCCGAAGGCACCATCCGCAAGCTCTACGCCGTCAACGTCGGCGAAAACTCGGTCCACGGTTCAGACAGCGCTGAAAACGCCGCGATCGAAATCGCGCAGTTCTTCACCGATGCCGACATCGTCGGCTGATCCGACGCAACGCGTCCGGCTCCGCGGGGTTATCCCCGCGGACCACCCCTTTCCAACTGCCATAAGTGACCATGCGAGAAAACAAGGTTATGCCTGGTTTCTCCGATCGCCTCGCCCACCAGGCCGAGGCTCGGAAAGCCCTTCTGGCGAAGTTCAAGCCGAAGCCCACCGTCCAAGCCGAAGTCTTCGAGACCCGCGAGCAGAAGAAGGCCCGCGAACTCGAGGAGGTGCGCGCCAAGCGCGCCGCCGAGAAGGAAGCCGCCCGCCTCGCCAAGGAAAAGGCCGAGGAAGAAGCGCGCATCGCGATGGAAAATGACGAAGAGCTGATGCTCCAGCTCAAGCGTGACGATCGCAAGGCCCGCAAGGCGGCCGCCAAGGCCGAAGCCCGCGCCAAGCGCGAGCAGAAGTCGCAGATGCGCCGCGGCTAGACGTCGGCCGAGCCGGTCAGCCGCCGGCTCACCTCGCCGTAGTAGCCCTGGATCAACAGTTCGACGGCCTCGCCGCGCGCTTCGGCCTCGAACGCCAGGTCCTTTGCCATCTGCACAGCGGCGGACCGTGACAGCCCGCCCGCGACGGGCTGGCCCTCGCTGAACACGGTCCAGTCGCCGTCCTTCAGCGTCACCGCGTATTGCACCATCGTCGTCTCCTTCAAGCGTCAGCGTACGGCGACGGTGAAGGTTCCGATGGCGTGTGACAGGGTCGTGACCCTCAACAAATTGCCTGTCATTCTCCGCCTTCGAGGAGGCCGGGATGAACGGTCCGCATCTGATCTACTTCGCCGACCCCATGTGCTCATGGTGTTATGGCTTCTCCCCGGTGATCGACCAGATCCGTGGGGCCTATGGCGACGCGCTGCCGGTGCGCGTGGTGATGGGCGGGCTCAGGCCCGGCACGGACACACCCATGACCGCCGAGGCCAAGGCCTCCGTCGCCGGCCACTGGGTCCACGTGCATGAGGCCTCGGGCCTGCCCTTCGATCCTACCGTTCTGGATCGGGAGGGGTTCATCTACGACACCGATCCCGCGGCCCGGGCCGTGGTTGTCGTCCGGCGCGCCGGCGAGGATGTCGCCGCCCGCTACCTGGCGGCGGCGCAACGGGCCTTCTATTCAGAGAACCGCGATGTCACCTCCGGCGCGGTCCTGGCCGACCTGGCGGAAGACTTCGGGCTCGAGCGCGCGGCGTTCCTCGAGGCCTGGGGCTCCGAGGCGGCCAAGCAGGAAACCTGGCGCGACTACGCCATGTCCCAGAACGCCGGCGTCACCGGCTTCCCGACGCTGGTGGGCGGCCCGAACGCCGAGGGCGTCTACGGCGTCGTCACGCGGGGCTATGCGCCGGGCGAACAGGTGCTGGGCGTCCTGCGAAACTGGATCGCCAGCATCGCCGCCTAGCTATTTGATGCGCGCCGGCGGGTTGCGGCCGAGCTCCATGATCAGCTTGGTGAACAGGTAGAGGCGCGGCGTCACGCTCTTCAGGTCCACGTACTCGTCTTCGGAGTGGAATTTGCCGCCGACCGGGCCCAGGCCGTCCAGCGCCGGGACGCCGGCTTCATACGCCAGGGCCGACTCCGATGCGCCGCCATTGCCGCCCCGTCCGATCGTCAGACCCAGACCGGCGTAGATGGCGGCCGCGCGGTCGGCCAGGGCGTCGGTCGCGGCATTGTTGGGCAGGGGCGGGAAGGAGGCCTCCCGGCGGATGATGACCTTGGTGTCGGGGATCGTCGGGGTCTTGGCGCTGGTCTCCAGGGCGGCGGCGACCTTCTCGACGTCGGCCTTGTCACGCACACGGACATTGATCGCCGCCGAGGCGTCCTCGGGAATGATGTTGTAGCGGGCGCCGGCGCTCATCAGGGTCAGGTTGACCGTCAGACCTTCGCCGCTGGTCGGGAATTGCTTCAGCGTCTCCAACTGGTGGATCAGTTCCCAGGCGGCGTTGCGACCATCCTGCGGCGCGATGCCGGCGTGGGCCGGGCGGCCCTTCACATCGACATAGAAGCTGTTGGAGCCCTTGCGCCAGACCGTCAGCACGTCCGGCGGATCGCCCGGTTCAAGGTTAAGTTCGACGTCGGCGTCCTTGAGAAGCGTGTCGATCAGCTTGCGCGTGCCGGGCGAGCCGCGCTCCTCCGACGTCTCGATCAGAAAGGTGATCTGGGCGAAGTCCTTGAAGCCCAGGTCCTTGAGAATTTGCAGGGCGTAGATCCCTTGGACCACGCCGCCCTTTTCGTCGCCGACACCGGGGCCGGTCAGGCGGTCGTCCGTCATCCGGTAAGGGCGCTTGGCCGCCGTGCCAGGTTCGAACACCGTATCCAGGTGGGCGATCAACAGAATCCGGCCTTTGCCCGACCCGCTCAGCCGCCCGACGATGTTCTCCGGCAGGTTGGGCGCCTCAGCCGCGACCCGCTCCACGGTCATGCCCAAGGCCTCGAGGCGCGGGATCAGCAGGGCCGCGACCTTGCGACCGCCGTCAACGTCGCCGGTGCCGGAGTCGATGTTGACCACCTGTTCCAGCAGTCGAAGCTGATCGGGGCGCGCTTTCTCGGCGGCGGCCCAGACGCGGACATCCTTCGCCACGGGCTTCGGCCCGGCGGCCGCCGGGCTGGCCAAAACCGTGGTCATGGCCGCAGCCATCGCAAGATATCGCATCGAAAAGGATCCCCGAGTCGAGAAGGCTGGCTGGCTCGCGCCAACCGGGCCAGATTGATCAGAGCGTCGCAGCCCTGTCACGGTCGACGTGTAGGCCATCGCCGACATCCTGGGCAGCGCGAGCCGTCGCGCGGGCGTCGACGCTCGAAAACCACACAGCATGTGTGTGAATCGAAGCTGGCGCTTGCGAAGCTCCGTTAACCATTGTGGGATGGTCGACCGGCCTCTGGGGAGGGGCCGTTAGTGGGTTTTTGGGGGCTTCGATGAGCAACGCGTACTTCAGCCTGGCGACCGGCAATTTTTCGCAGGACTGGACCAACACCGGCTTGATCGGGACGAACGACGACTGGTCGGGCGTTCCAAGCATCGTCGGCTTCCGTGGCGATGACGTGACCAGCGCCACCGGCGCTGATCCGCGCACGCTTACGGGCGACGGCACGGTCACCATCGACGTCAACGCCAACCAGACCAACCCCAACACCTTCACGACGGGCGGCGTCACTGAGTTTCAGCTCGCCGATCCAACGATCGCCCTGACCGGCTCCGGCACCGCCGACGCGCCTTACATCGTGCTTTATCTGGATGCCACCAACCGCAAGGACATCCACCTCGAACTGGACGTCCGCGACCTCGACGCCTCCACCGACAACGCCACCCAATCGTTCAACGTCCAATACCGGATCGGCGAAACCGGAGCGTGGACCAACGTTCCGAACGGCTACATCGCCGACGCCACGACGGGCCCGTCGCTGGCCACCCTGGTGACGCACGTCTCCGTCGATCTGCCGGCGGCCGCAAACGGCCAGGGCCAGGTGCAGATCCGCCTCATGACCACCAACGCCGCCGGCAACGACGAGTGGATCGGTCTGGATAACATCGTCGTCAGCAGCCAACCCCAAGCCGGCTCGACGGTCGCGATCAACAACGTCTCCATCGCCGAGAGCAATTCCGGCACGACGTTGATGACCTTCGAGGTCACCCGCGGCGGCGACACCAGCAGCGATTTCACCGTCGACTACGGGACGTCGAACGGCACGGCGACCGCCGGCAGTGACTATGTCGCCACATCGGGGACGATCCACTTCACGGCCGGCGGACCCAACACCCAGACCGTGACGGTGGCCGTGCTTGGGGACACCACGGTCGAGCCGACCGAATTCTACAACGTCACCCTGTCGAATGTTTCCGCCACCATCGGGTCGGCGACCATCCAGGGCTCGGGCGTCGGCGTCGGCACGATCGTCAACGACGATGTCTCGCTGCTGAAGATCTATGAAATCCAGGGCGCGGGTCACACCTCGCCGTTCAATGGCGCCCACGTGTTCACCGAGGGCGTGGTCACCGCCATCGACACCACTGGCGCCCGCGGGTTCTGGATTCAGGACCCGTCCGGTGACGGGAACAGCGCGACCTCGGACGCCATCTTCGTCTTCACCGGCGCGGTCCCCACCGTCACCGTCGGCCAGACCGTGCGGGTCGAGGGCAACGTCAACGAATTCGTCGGCAGCGACACGAACAACCTGACCATCACCGAGATCGACTCGCCGGTCGTCACCGTGCTGAACGGCGGCGCGCTCTCCGCGCTGCCGGCGGCGACCATCCTGGGGACCGGCGGCCGCCTGCCGCCGACCGAGGTGATCGATAACGACGGCAACACCACCTACGACCCGACCACCGACGCTCTCGATTTCTACGAGACGCTGGAAGGCATGCGCGTCACGGTCTCGAACGCGCAGGCGACCGGGCCCACGAACGGCAACTCCACCTGGGTCGTCAGTGACCTGGGCGCCAACGCCACGGGCATGAACGCGGCGGGCGGGATCACCATCAGCGCCGGCGACTTCAACCCCGAGCGCATCCAGATCTTCTTCGACTCGGGCGTGTCGCCGGCGGGCGTCCAGCCCAACGCTGTCACTGGCGACCACCTCGGTGACATCACCGGCATCTTCACCTACTTCGGCGGGGACTATGAGCTGATCCCCACCGCGATCGGTTCGACTGGCAGCGGCCCGATCGTCCTGCCGAAAGAAACCACCACGCTGACCGGCGACGCCGAACACCTGACGGTGGGCGCGCTCAACGTGGAAAATCTGGATCCGACCGATCCGCAGGCGAAGTTCGACGCCCTGGCCGCCAACATCGTCAACAACCTGGGCGCGCCGGACATCGTCGGCCTGGAAGAGGTGCAGGACGCCGACGGCGCCGGGAACGGCACGAACTATTCGGGGCATCCGACGGCCGACAAGCTGATCGCGGCGATCAAGGCCGCTGGCGGTCCGACCTACGTCTACGTCGAGGTCGCGCCGACAGCGAACAACGTCAGCGGCGGCGAGAGCAACGGCAACATTCGTCAGGGCTATCTCTACAACCCGGACCGCGTGGATTTCGTCTCGGTCAGCCAGATCACCGACACCACGCCGGCCAACGGTGACGCGTACGCCAACAGCCGCAAGCCGCTGGTGGGCGTGTTCAGCTTCGAGGGCGAGACCGTCACCCTGATCGACGTTCACAACACCTCGCGTCTCGGCAGCCAAGGCCTGTTCGGCCAGCAGCAGCCGGCCGAGAACGCCGGCGACGCTCGCCGGATCGAGCAGACCTCATTCGTGAAGACCTACGTCGAAGCCCTGGTCGCCGGCGACCCGGACGCGCGCGTCGTGGTGATGGGCGACTTCAACGCCTTCCAGTTCGAGACGTCGCTGACGCAGCTCGAAAGTGGCGGGGCGCTTACCAACCTCACCAACCTGCTGCCGGTGAACGAGCGCTATTCCTACAACTTCGACGGCAACAACCAGCAGATCGACCACATGCTGGCCTCGCCGGAGCTGTACGCCGGCGCCCAGTTCGACATCGTTCACATCAACAGCAACCAGGCCCCGGTCAATCAGACCTCGGACCACGACGGTTCGGTGGCGCGCTTCTTCATCAACTTCGACCCGACGGCGGTGGCCGACGTGGCGGCGGTGAACGAGAATCAGAGCGTCACCATCGACGTCCTGGCCAACGACACCGACCGCAACGTCGGCGACACGAAGACCCTGGTCGGCGTCACCGCCGGCGCGCTTGGCGGGCAGGTCAGCATCGTTGGCGGCAAGGTGGTCTACACGGCCAACAGCGACGCCATCGACGCCCTGAAGCAGCCCCAGACGGCGGTCGACACGATCACCTACCGGGTTCAGGACAGCCATGGGGCGATCAGCACGGGCACGGTCTCGGTCACCGTGCGCGGGGTGGCCGATGCGCCGACCCGCACCGGGACGGCCAACGCCGACACCATGACCGGCACCGCGGGAGAGGATGTCCTGAACGGCGTCGGCGGGGCCGACAAGCTGGTGGGGGCGGCCGGGGCCGACACCCTGAACGGAGGCCTGGGCGCCGACACCCTGACGGGCGGCGTGGGCGCCGACCGGTTCATCTTCACCGGCGCGTTCGGCAAGGACGTGATCACCGACTTCGAATCCAACGACGTCATCCAGCTGGATGCGGCCAAGTTCGCCAACTTCGCGGCCGTGCAATCGAACGCCGTGCAGGTGGGTCTGGATACGGTGATCACCCTCGACGCCAGCAACACGATCACCCTCGCTGGCGTGAACGTGGCCAGCCTCAATGCGGGCGACTTCCTGTTCGTCTGACGGCCCGCGACGGGGCGGTGGCGCTTATGCCGCCGCCCTGCCGCCTTGCGTAGCGCCGCGTGGCACGCGATATCGGGTATGAGCGCGGGCGTTCACGCTCGCTCCCGATATCCCAGAAGGACTTCTCATGAGTGATCCCGTCACCACCGCCCTTGGCCTCGTGCCGATGGTCGTCGAGCAGACGAGCCGGGGCGAGCGGGCCTATGACATCTTCTCCCGCCTGCTGAAGGACCGGATCATCTTCCTGGCCGGCCCCGTCGAAGACGGCATGGCCAGCCTGATCTGCGCCCAGCTGCTGCACCTTGAGGCGGAGAACCCCAAGAAAGAGATCCAGATGTACATCAACTCGCCGGGCGGCGTGGTGACGTCGGGCCTCGCGATCTACGACACCATGCAATACATCAAGAGCCCGGTAATCACGCTCTGCCTCGGCATGGCGGCCTCGATGGGCTCGTTCCTGCTGATGGCCGGCGAGAAGGGCCAGCGCATCGCGCTGCCGAACAGCCGGATCATGGTCCACCAGCCCTCGGGCGGCTACTCGGGCAAGGCGCAGGACATCCGCCGCCACGCCGAGGACATCCTCAAGACCAAGCGCCGGCTGAACGAGATCTACGCCAAGCACACCGGCCAGCCGATCGAGGTCGTCGAAGAGACCCTCGACCGCGACCACTTCATGACCGCCCAGGAGGCCAAGGACTGGGGCCTCGTGGACAACGTCTGGGAACGCCGCGACGGCGACGACTGACCCCGGCGATTCGGCCGCGTTGAGAGGCGCTCGCCCCGGCGGGCGCCTTTTTCGTTGTCGCGGCGCCCTACGGCCGGCCGGTGAAGACGCGGAAATAGGGCTCCTCGGCGATGCCCAGCATCTCCGTGTCGCCGCTGGTGTCGCCATAGGCGGCGCGCACTCGCAGGTCGGGGCCATAGGCCGCCTGCAGCCGAACGACCTTTTCCGGCCCGCGACAGTTCGGCGCAGCGAAGCCGCCGGTCGCCCGGTCCCGGTCGTCGAAATGCAGCGGGGTGCCGATCAGGTCGTCCGCCCCAAGGCCGCGCGCGAACGGCGCGACCACCAGATCCGGCGACGCCGTGACGATCACCAGTCGCACGCGCTCCTTGCGCCAGCGCTTCCAGGCGATCACCGCGTCGGGGCGAAGCAGGCTGCGCGAATGCAGTTCGGCGAACCGACGGGCGTCCGCCTCGAGACGATCGCGGCCGACCCCGCCCAGATAGACCTTGGTCGCCGCCGCCTTGATCCGGCCGCGGTCGCGATGCACCAGGTAGGCGAGGGCGGCCGGGATCAGCTTGACCCCGCCTGCGATCCAGGCCGCCCGGGGCGTCCGCCATTTGAGGAAGGCGGTGTAGCTGTCCCTAACGGTCAGGGTGCCATCGAAGTCGAAGGCCACCACGGGCGGGGGCGGTCCGGCCGGTTCACGCTCTTGTGCCATTTCGGCGTGTTTCCCATTTGGTAAGACGCGGCGCCCAAGGTCGAAGCTTCGCGCCGCGGATTGTCGCTGCCGTCAGCGAAGGCTTGTGATCCCGGCGCGGATCGGGGAATGTCAAGACTTGGACAACCCGAGGCGCGTATTCCTGCTAGCACAGGGCGCTGATGCCCGGGGCGAGGCCACCAGACCACCGGCCGGCTTCGTCGAAAGAGTGAGATGAGATCATGACCAAGGCCGCCAGCGGAGATTCGAAGAGCACGCTGTATTGCTCTTTCTGCGGCAAGAGCCAGCACGAAGTCCGCAAGCTGATTGCGGGCCCGACCGTGTTCATCTGCGATGAATGCGTCGAACTGTGCATGGATATCATCCGCGAAGAACACAAGATTTCCTTCGTGAAGTCCAAGGACGGCGTGCCGACTCCGAAGGAGATCCGCGAAGTCCTCGACGATTACGTAATTGGCCAGGACCACGCTAAGAAGGTGCTGTCTGTTGCGGTGCACAACCACTACAAGCGCCTGAACCACGCGACCAAGAACAACGACGTCGAACTCGGCAAGGCCAACATCCTGCTGATCGGCCCGACCGGCACCGGCAAGACGCTGCTGGCCCAGACCCTGGCCCGAATCATCGACGTGCCGTTCACCGTCGCCGACGCGACGACGCTCACCGAAGCCGGTTATGTGGGCGAGGACGTCGAGAACATCATCCTGAAGCTGCTGCAGGCGGCCGACTACAACGTCGAGCGGGCCCAGCGCGGCATCGTCTACATCGACGAAGTCGATAAGATCAGCCGGAAGTCCGATAATCCGTCGATCACCCGCGACGTGTCGGGCGAGGGCGTCCAGCAGGCGCTGCTGAAGATCATGGAAGGCACCGTCGCCTCCGTGCCGCCCCAGGGCGGGCGCAAGCATCCCCAGCAGGAGTTCCTGCAGGTCGACACCACAAACATCCTGTTCATTTGCGGCGGCGCCTTCGCCGGCCTGGAGAAGATCATCTCCGCGCGCGGGCAGGGCACCTCGGTGGGCTTCGGGGCCAAGGTGGCCGATCCCGACGCACGCCGCACCGGCGAGATTTTCCGCCAGGTGGAGCCGGACGACCTGCTCCGCTTCGGCCTGATCCCCGAGTTCATCGGCCGTCTGCCGGTGATCGCGACGCTGGACGACCTCGACGAGAAGGCCCTGGTGAAGATCCTCACCGAGCCGAAGAACGCCTTCGTGAAGCAGTACGTCCGCCTCTTCGAGATGGAGAACGTGGGCCTGACCTTCACCGACGACGCGCTCAACGCCGTGGCCCGCAAGGCCATCCAGCGGAAGACCGGCGCGCGCGGTCTGCGTTCGATTCTCGAGGGCATCCTGCTCGAGACCATGTACGAGCTGCCCACCTACGACGGCGTCGAAGAGGTGGTGGTCAACGCCGAGGTTGTGGAAGGTCGCGCCCAGCCGCTGATCATCTACGCCGAACGCCGCGACAAGGGCGGCGCCGCCTGACCGGCGCGCGCACCCCGACCGAGATGGAGGCCCCGCAGGACACCTGCGGGGCCTTTTTCTTAGGTCCGGCTTGCCATTGCATGATGGTCGTCATTTAATCGGCGCATGAGTAAGTCCATCATCGTCATCGGCGCAGGCGACGCCCTGGGCGGCGCCATCGCCAAGCGATTCGCCCGCGAAGGCTTCGAGGCCGTCATCGTCCGCCGTCACGCCGATCAGCTCGAGCCGCTGGCCGACGCGATCCGCGCCGCGGGCGGTAAGGCGCACCCGTTTGGCGTCGATGCGCGGCAGGAGGACCAGATGGTCGCCCTGTTCGACCGCGTCGAGGCCGAGATCGCGCCGATCGAGGCCTGCGTCTTCAACATCGGGGCGAACGTCAATTTCCCCATCGTCGAGACGACCGCCCGGGTCTTCACGAAGGTGTGGGAGATGGCCTGCTTCTCCGGCTTCCTGACGGGCCGGGAAGCGGCGCGCCACATGACCCCGCGCGGCCGCGGAACCATCATCTTCACCGGAGCCACCGCATCCATTCGTGGCGGCAAGGGCTTCGCGGCCTTCGCAGCGGCCAAACATGGGGTGCGGGCGCTGAGCCAGTCCATGGCGCGGGAACTGGGGCCGCAGGGCGTCCACGTCGCGCACACCATCATCGACGGCGCCATCGACACCGCCTGGATCGCCGAGAATTTTCCAGCGCGCTACGCGCTCAAGGACCAGGACGGCATCCTGAACCCGGACCACATCGCCGACGCCTATTGGGTGCTCCACGCCCAGCCGCGGGACGCTTGGACGCACGAACTGGATCTGCGGCCTTGGATGGAGACCTTCTGATGGCCCGGACCGTTGTATTCTTCTTCGATGTCGGCAGCCCCGCCAGCTACGTCGCCTATCGCCGCCTCCCGGCGATCGCGGCCCGCACCGGCGCGACGATCGACTACCAGCCCTTCCTGCTGGGCGGGGTGTTCAAGGCGACAGGCAATCAATCCCCGGCCGAGGTCCCGGCCAAGGGCGCCTGGACCAGCGTCGATCTTGCCCGCCACGCCGCGCGCTTCGGGGTGGCCTTCGCCCGCAACCCGTTCTTCCCGATCAACACCCTGCATCTGATGCGGGGCGCGGCCGGGCTGCAGGACGATCCGCGGTTCACGGCCTATCTGGATGCGGTGTTCGACGCCATGTGGCGCGAACCGCGCAATCTCGGGGATCCCGCCGAGATGCCGGCGGTCCTGGCGCGAGCCGGCATCGACGGCGATGCGTTCACGGCGCTGATCGGCGCGGACGCGACCAAGGCGCGGCTGAAGGCGGCGACGCAGGCGGCGGTGGCCCGCGGCGCGTTCGGCGCCCCGACCTTCTTCGTGGGCGACGCCATGTACTTCGGTCAGGACCGGCTGGATTGGGTTGAAGAGGCGCTCTCGGCCTGACCGCGACGGCTCTTCACCACCCGCACTTGAGGCGGGCGGCGCGCCGCTATAGGTTCCGCGCTCATTTACGCGACTGCGCCGCCGGAGCTCCCCTGACGTGACGGATCTATTCGAAGAGGTCGAAGAGCAGCTTCGCTCCGACCGCTACAAGCAGTTCGCCCGCAAGGCGCTGCCGTGGATGCTGGGGATCGCCGCCGCCGCGCTCATCGCCACCCTCGGCTACTGGGGCTACGACAGCTACCGCAGCAAGCAGATCGCGACCGCCTCCGAGCAGTATTCGGCGGCGATGGACGCGTTCGCCGCCGGCGATAAGGCCAAGGCGCAGCAGCTGTGGACGACCGTCTCTCAGTCGCAGGCCAAGGCCTACAAGTCGCTGGCCCTGATGCACCTGGGGGCCTTCGCGGTGGAGGCCAACAAGCCGGCCGACGCCGTGAAGCTCTTCGATGAAGCCGCCGCCGCGTCGCCGGATCCGGTCATCGGTGACGCCGCCCGCCTCAAATCCGCCTTCGCGCTCCTCGACACCGCTCCTCTCAAGGATCTGGAGGGGCGTTTGAAGCCGCTGATGGAAGATGGCCACCCCTACCGGGTCCAGGCCCGCGAGGCCCTGGCGTTCGCCAAGCTCAACGCCGGAGATCTGGCAGGCGCCCGCGGCGATTTCGTCCTGATCTCGCAGTCGCTCGACGCCCAGCAGGGCGCCCAGGCGCGCGCCCAGGCCGCGATCAGCCTGATCGATTCCGGCTCGGCGAAGTCCGTCGCCGCCGTCGTGAAGGCCGCGCAGGCGCTGCCGCCGCAGATGATGGTCGATCCGGCCGCCATGCTCGGTCCGCCCCAGGGCGCCGGCCAGCCGCAACCCCAAGGCCCCGCTCCGCAATGACCGCCCGTCAGACGATCCTCGCCGCCACCCTGATCGCGGCGCTCGGCGTCAGCGGATGCTCGACGATCAGCGGCCTGAACCCGTTCGGGAAGAAGGATGCGGGTCCAGCCGAGCTCGCTGGCGAAGGCCAGCGGATCTCGATCATTCCCGCCGACCAGATCCTCGAACCAGCGGACGCGCTCAAGGGCGTGGATTTCGCCCTCCCGGCGGCCGAGACCGTGGCCGCCTGGCCGTTGCCCGGCGGTACGAGCGAGCAGTCGGTCGGCAATGTCGCGGCCGGCAGCGGCCTTTCGATCGCGTGGCGCAAGAACTTCGGCCAGGGACAGAAGCGCGGACGCTATGTGACCGCGCCGCCGGTGGCGGCCGATGGCAAGGTGTTCCTGATGGACGCCGACGCGCGCGTTGTCGCCGTTGACGCCCGTACCGGCGCCCAGCTCTGGCGCACCGCCACCAACCCCGGTGACAACAAGCGCGACAAACTCGCCTTCGGCGGTGGCGTCGCCTACGCCGATGGCAAGCTCTACGTCTCGTCGGGCTTCCGCGAAGTCATGCAGATCGACGCCCAGACGGGCGCGGTCGGCTGGCGGACCAAGACCTCGGAATCGATCCACGGCGCGCCGAACGTCGCCGGCGGTCGCGTGTTCGTGGTGTCGCTGGACAACACCCTGCTGACCTTCGACGCGGCCACCGGTGCGGCGTCCTGGACCTATCAGGCGCTGTCCGAGACCGCGCGTATCCTCTCGGCGTCCAGCCCGGCGATCTCGGGTGACACCGTCGTGGCCGCCTTCGGCTCCGGCGAACTGGTGGCCCTGCGGACGTCCAACGGCAACGACCTGTGGAACGAGGCGCTGTCGCGGGCCAGCCGCACCAGCGCGCTGTCCGAAATTCGCGATATTCCGGGCCGACCGGTCATCTATCAGGGCGACGTCTTCGCGGTGAGCCACTCCGGCGTCTTCGCGGCGACCGACCTGCGCACCGGCCAGGCGCGCTGGACCCTGCCGGTCGTGGGCGTCACCGCCCCGCTGCCGGCCGGCGACGTGGTCTATGTGGTGTCGAAGACGGGCGACGTGATCTGCGCCAGCCGTGAGAACGGCCAGATCTACTGGATCCGCAACCTGAACGAAGGCTTCAAGGCCAAGAAGACGGGCGGGATCCTGGGGATCGGTGGCCAGCGGCAGAACAAGCCGATCTGGTCGGGCCCGCTGCTCGCCTCCGACAAGCTGCTGATCGTCGGCCAGACGGGTCAACTGGTTGCGCTGAACGCCAAGACCGGCGTCGTCGAAACCCGCGTGGACATCAAGGATCCGGCCATCCTGGCGCCGATCGCCATGGGCGACACCGTCTATATTGTCACGGAGGAGGCCGACCTGATCGCGCTTCGCTGATCAGGAAGGTACAGTCCCCGATATGGCGCTGAAACTCGCGATCGTCGGGCGACCGAACGTCGGCAAATCCACCCTGTTCAATCGGCTCGCAGGCCGCAAGCTTGCGATCGTCGATGACCAGCCTGGGGTCACCCGTGACCGACGCTTCGGGACGGGCCGCCTCGGCGACCTCGATCTGGAGCTGATCGATACGGCCGGCTTCGAGGACGTCACCGACGAAAGCCTTGAAGCCCGGATGCGGGCCCAGACCGAGCTGGCGGTCGATGAGGCCGACGCCTCGCTGTTCGTCATCGACGCCCGTGAGGGCGTGACGCCCGCCGACGAAATCTTCGCCGACGTGCTCCGTCGCAAGAACAAGCCGGTCGTGCTCTGCGCCAACAAGTCCGAGAGCAAGGCCTCCGAGTCGGGCGTGCTCGAAGCGTTTGGCCTGGGGCTTGGCGAGCCGATCCCGATCTCCGCCGAGCACGGGGAGGGCATGGCCGACCTCTATCAGGCGGTCCTGGCTCTGAAGCTGGACGAAGACGAGGATGAGGACGCTGAGGAGGCCGACAAGCCGATCAGCATCGCCATCGTCGGTCGGCCGAACGCGGGCAAGTCCACCCTGGTGAACCGCCTGATCGGCGAAGATCGTATGCTGACGGGCCCCGAAGCCGGGATCACCCGTGACGCCATTCCGGTCGACTGGACCTGGGATGAGCGCGCGATCCGGCTGGTCGACACCGCTGGCCTGCGCCGCAAGGCGAAGGTTCAGGAAAAGCTCGAGAAGCTCTCCACCCACGACTCCATTCGCGCGATCACCTTCGCCGAAGTGGTCATCCTGGTGATGGACGCCACGCATCCTTTCGAGATTCAGGACCTGCAGATCGCCGACCTGGTCGAGCGGGAAGGCCGGTCCCTGGTCTACTGCCTGGCCAAGTGGGACCTTGTCGAGGACCCGCATTCGAAGCTGCAGGAGTTCGTCGAAGAGGCCGCGCGCCTCCTTCCGCAGCTCAAGGGCTCGCCGGTCGTGGCGCTGTCCGCGGAGACCGGCTACGGCCTCAGCAAGCTGATGCCCGCGGTCATCAAGGCCCACACCGACTGGTCGACGAAGGTGAAGACCCGCGACCTGAACGACTGGCTGAAGATGGCGGTCGAGCGGCATCCGCCGCCGGCTGTCGGCGGTCGCCGCGTGAAGCCCAAGTACATGGCGCAGACCAAGGCGCGGCCGCCGACCTTCGTGCTGTTCGCCAGCCGGGCCGATCAGTTGCCGGATCACTATCGCCGCTATCTGGTGAACTCGATCCGCGAGAGTTTCGACCTCCCGGGCGTGCCGATCCGGCTGACCGTGCGCTCGAACAAGAATCCCTTCGCCGAGGGCGAGGAAAAGAGCGGCTCGGGTCTGACGCGGGCCAAGCCGGCGGAGGCCAAGACCGGGCTGGCGGCCAAGGTGCGCCGGGCGGCGGCCGCGAAGGCCAAGGAAGGCGCCGAAGGGCGGCCCAAGGCGGCGTCTCGACCCAAGAAGCCCAAGGTCGGCAACCCCCGCGGCCGGGCGGCCAAGCTGCTGCGCCCCGGGACTAAGCCGAAGCGAGCTTCCCGGCCTTCCAGTCCGAAAAGACCACGTTAGCCGTGGGCAGGCCCAGGTCGACCTGGGCCAGCTCCAGGATCAGTGGGCCGATTTCGGCGGGGTCCGGCAGGTGGGACGGGTCCTCGCCGGGCATGGCCTCGGCCCGCATGCGCGTGCGCATGGCGTTGGGGTCGAGCAGGACCGCGCGGATCTTGGTCTGCTCCAGCTCGTCGGCCCAGGTCCGGACGATGTGCTCCATCCCCGCCTTGGTCGCACCATAGACGCCCCAGAACGCCTTGGGCCGGGCCACGCGGCCCGTGGTGAGGAATATGGCACGCGGGTGCTCGGAGGCGCGCAGCAGCGGCTCCACGCTGCGGATCAGGCGGAACGTCCCGGTCAGGTTCACGGCCACCACGCGGTCCCAATGGACCGGCTCGATGTGCGACACCGGGGTCAGCGAGCCCAATAGCGCAGCGGCGTGGACCAGGATGTCGAGGCGTCCGAAGCGATCGTGGATCGCGCGGCCCAGTTGATCCAGACCATCGACCTGGCCGATGTCCATCGGCACGAGGGTTGCGGGCTGACCGGTGGCGGCGCGGATTTCGTCGTCCAGGGCTTCGAGCGCGCCAGGCGTTCGCGCCACCGCGACCACGTGGGCCCCCGCCTGGGCGAGCGCCAGGGCGGCGGCCTTGCCGATGCCGCGGCTGGCGCCGGTGACGAGGGCGATACGATCGTGAAGAGGCAGGTCGGACATGGGGCGGGTCTCTAGCCGCTTTGCGCCTCGGTGTCAGGCCGGGCCGCATAGCGTTGGGCGATGGCCGCGCAAGCCATCAACTGGATCTGGTGGAAGATCATCAGGGGGATCAGGGCGACCCCGGCGACAGCGGGGCTGAACAGCGCGGCCGCCATCGGCGCGCCGCTGGCCAGGGACTTCTTCGAGCCGCAGAAGACGATGGCGATCTCGTCCGCCTTCGAGAAGCCGAGCGTGCGGGCCAGGACCGCGGTCATGCCCAGGACGACGGCCAGCAGGATCGCGCAGATGGCCAGCAACCGCGCCAGATCCAGGGCGCTCAGCATGTTCCAGACGCCGGCCACGACCGCGCCCGAGAACGCCGTGTAGACGACCAGCAGGATCGAGCCCCGGTCGAGCTTGGAGAGGACGCCGTTGTGCGCCCGGACCCAGTCGCCGATCCACGGGCGCAGGAGTTGGCCGGCCACGAACGGGACCAGCAGCTGCAGAAGGATCTCCCAGAAGGACGAGGCGCTGATCGCCCCCTGGGCGTGAAGCAGAACGCCCACCAGGAGCGGGGTCAGGAAGACGCCCAGCAGATTGGACGCCGAGGCGGACGCCACGGCCGCTGGCACGTTGCCCCGCGCGACGCTGACAAAGGCGATGGAGCTCTGCACGGTCGAGGGCAGACAGCCGAGGTAGATGATCCCGGTCGCCAGTTCCGGCGGCGTGATCCCGGCGGGCAGGGCGACGATGCCAAGCGTCAGCAGCGGGAACAGGGCAAAGGTACAGGCCAACACCAGCAGGTGCAGCCGCCAGTGGGTCAGGCCGCCCACGACCGCCTCCCGCGACAGGCGCGACCCATGCAGGAAGAAGACCAGGGCGATCGCCGCCTTTGTGATCCAGCCCAGCCAGACCGCCACCTCGCCGCGCGCCGGGAGCACCGCCGCGGCCCCGGCCATCAGCAGGATCAGGACGAGGTACCAGTCGGGCTTGAACCGCCCGAGCAGCCTTGGCTTCACGCGTCGACCAGGAACGAGAGCTGGCGCTCGGTGAGCTCGTTGCGGCCCAGGGCGATCTCGCGATCCAGCAGCCGGGTGGGATACTCCCCGGTGAAATAGTGGTCGGTGTACTGCGGGTTGTTGGGATCGCGGACGGCTTCCATCGCCCAGTACAGCCCCTCGACGGACAGATAGCCCATCGAGTCGACGTTCAGGATCTTGGCGATCTCGTCGACGGTGTGGTTGGCGGCCAGCAGCTTTTCGCGGTCGGGCATGTCGATGCCGTAGTAGTCGGGCCACTGGATCGGCGGCGAGGCCGAGCGCAGGTGGACCTCGGCGGCGCCGGCCTCCCGAACCATCTTCACGACGCGGATCGAATTGGTGCCGCGGACGATCGAGTCGTCCACCAACAGCACCTTCTTGCCCGCCAGCACGGAGCGGTTCGGCGCGAGCTTCATCCGCACGCCCAGCTCGCGTTCGCCCTGGGTCGGCTGGATGAAGGTGCGGCCGACGTAGTGGTTGCGGATGATGCCCATTTCGAACGGCACCCCCGCTTCTTGGGCGAAGCCGAGGGCCGCCGGAACGCCGGAGTCGGGGACCGGCACCACGACGTCGATGTCGGCGGGCGACTCCTGCGCCAGGCGGCGTCCCATCCGCTTGCGCACTTCATAGACCGAGCGGCCGTTCACGACCGAGTCGGGGCGCGCGAAATAGACGTACTCGAAGATGCAGGGCCGGGCCTGCTGCGCCGGGAAGGGGCGGAAGCTGCGGACGCCCTGATGATCGATGACGACCATTTCGCCGTGTTCCACGTCGCGGACGAACTTGGCGCCGATCATATCGAGGGCGCAGGTCTCGGACGCCAGCACCGACTTGCCGTTCAGTTCCCCCAGCACCAGGGGCCGAATGCCCAGCGGATCCCGGACGCCGACCAGTTTCTTGTTGGTCATGGCGACCAGCGCGTAGCCGCCTTCGATCTGTTGCAGAGCCTCGGTGAAGCGATCCAGGAACTTGGGCCGGCGCGAGCGCGCGATCAGATGGAGGATCGCCTCGGAGTCGGAGGTCGACTGGAAGATCGCGCCTTCCTGGACCAGCTGCTCGCGAAGGGTGTGGAAGTTGGTGAGGTTGCCGTTGTGGGCCAGGGCGATGCCGCCGGCTTCGAGATCGGCGAACATCGGCTGAACGTTGCGGATGAAGCTGCCGCCGGCGGTGGAGTAGCGGGTGTGGCCGATGGCGACGTGGCCGGGCAGGCGCTTGTTCAGGTCGCCGCCGCCGAAGGCGTCGCCGACGTAACCCATGTGCCTTTCGGTATGGTAGCGCTGGCCATCGAACGAGGCGATGCCGCAGGCCTCCTGGCCGCGGTGCTGCAGGGCGTGGAGCCCCAGCGCGGTGATCCCCGAGGCCTCGGGCACGTCGAAGACCCCGAAAACCCCACACTCGAGGCGGAGGGTGTCGTCATCAGGGTCGCGTGCCGGCGGTGACCAACGCTCGTGCGTGGGGCTCATCGGGATCGCTCCGGGCGTTCGGGGTGTGAAGGTTCGCGCGCCTCGTACGCCTCTGTCGCCGATCTGTCACCTGACCCTTCGCCCACGGCGCGCTCAAAAGCGGGTTTTAGGCGTCCGGCGAGGTCGAGGCCCTGCGGCGCAAGGCGTTCCAGGAGCCGTCCCATGTTGCTGGCGACCGGCCAGGACTGGGCCCCGGTGATCCATTTGGGACGCAGATCTTCCGGCGTCGCGGCGTTGAACATGAGGTAGAGCGCTCCCAGCACGATCAATCCGCGGCCCAGGCCGATCAGCAGGCCGAGCGAACGATCCAGGAAGCCGAGCATCTGGGTGCTCTGGACCTGGCGCGCGACCCCTGCGCCGATCAGACGCAGGGCGATGAAGGCGATCGCGAAGACCACCACCAGCGCCGCGGCCGTGCCCAGCCAGCCCGGCCGGATCAGATCGCGGAAGATCGGCCCGAACACCGGCAGGCCGAAGATCGCCAGCCCCGCGGCGACCACCAGTGCCACCAGGGCGAAGACCTCGCGCACGGCGCCCCGCGCGAAGCCCACGAAACCCGAGATCGCCAGAAGGCCCAGGACCAGGACGTCGAACTGCGTCACGCCGGGTCGCCCCAGGCGCCGTCGTGGATCCGCTGGATGGCGTCGGCCAGGCGGGACGCGCCCGTGTAGTCCAGCGCCGGCTTCTCGACGTCGGCGGGCCCAAGCGCGCGGCGGAAGCCCAGCTTGGCCGCCTCCTTCATGCGCCCGTCCATGCGGCTCACCTGGCGGACCTCGCCCGACAGGCTGATCTCGCCGAAGACGACGCAGTCCTGGGGCAGGGCCACGTCGAAGGCGGAGGAGGCCAGGGCGGCGGCCGCGGCAAGGTCGGCCGCCGGCTCGGAGATCCGCAGGCCCCCCGCCACGTTGAGGTAGACGTCCTTGTCGCCGAAACCTAAGCCGCAGCGGGCCTCGAGCACCGCCAGGATCATCGCCAGGCGCCCTGAGTCCCAGCCCACCACCGCCCGGCGCGGCGTGCCATAGGCCGACGGCGCCACCAGCGCCTGGATTTCCACCAGCACCGGCCGCGAGCCCTCGATCCCGGCGAAGACGGCCGCGCCGGCCGCGCGCTCGCCTGAGGTGTTGAGAAACAGGGCCGAGGGGTTCTTCACCTCGGTCAGGCCGGCGTCGCCCATCTCGAACACCCCGATCTCGTCGGTGGCGCCGAAGCGGTTCTTGGCCCCGCGCAGGATGCGGAACGGATAGCCGCGCTCGCCCTCGAACGCGAAGACCGCGTCCACCATGTGCTCGACCACCCGCGGTCCGGCGATGGCGCCGTCCTTGGTGACGTGGCCCACCAGGATCACCGCCATCGTGCCCTTCTTGGCCAGCCGCACCAGTTCGCCCGCCGCGGCCCGGACCTGGGTCACCGACCCCGGGGCCGCTTCGTGGTTGTCGCTCCACATGGTCTGGATGGAATCGATCACCACCAGATCGAAGGGTTCCGCCTTGAGACCGTCGATGATCGCCCGCAGCGAGGTCTCCGCCGCCAGCTTCACCGGCGCGTCAGCCAGACCCATGCGCTGGGCCCGGCTGCGCACCTGCTCGATGGCTTCCTCGCCGGAGATGTAGGCGCACCGCGATCCGCGCCGGGCGGCCTCGGCGGCGACCTGCAGCAGCAGGGTGGACTTGCCGACGCCAGGGTCGCCTCCGACCAGGATCGCCGAGCCCGGCACCACCCCGCCGCCACAGACCCGGTCCCACTCGCTGACGCCCGTGGCGATACGCGGCGGCGCCGGCGTCACCTGATCCAGACCCTCGAAGGCCAGGTGGCGGCCCTTGGCGCCGCGCGCCGGCTTCAGGGCGCCGGGCGGCCGACTGCTGGTCAGCTCCTCGACCAGCGTGTTCCAGGCGCCGCAGGCAGGGCACTGCCCCGACCACTTGGTCTGGACCGCGCCACAGGACTGACAGGCATAAACGGCGCCGTCGCGGGCCATGAGGTCTCCTGATTCGACTGTGCGGACCTTAGCGGACCCGGCGATCCGGGTCTGTGCGGTGGGTTGCCGTGGCGGGCCGCTGCGATAGGGTTACGTGACGTCGGGGACGTGGCGAGACAAGGGCTGGGACGACAATGAGTGTGATGGAACCGGGCGCGGCGAACGCCGGTCTTGTGGCGCGGGTGAAGGCGATCCTTCTGAAGCCAGACGAGACCTGGGCCGTCATCGATGGAGAGCCGGCGACGATCGGCGGCCTCTACCGCAGCTACGTGATCCCCCTGGCGGCGATCCCCGCGGTGTGCGGGCTGATCGGCCTGCTCGTCTTCGGGATCGGCGGCTTCTGGGCCGTGGCCCAGGCGGTCGTGCAGTTCGGGCTGACCTTGGCCATGTGCTACGTCATGGCGCTGATCATCGAGGGCTTGGCGCCAAGCTTCGGCGGCGTGAAGGACCGGGTCCAGGCGTTCAAGGTGGCGGCCTACGCCTCGACGGGGTCGTGGGTCGCGGGCGTGTTCGCGCTGGTGCCGGCCCTATGGCTGCTCGGTGTTCTCGGCGCGCTCTACAGCCTGTTCCTGCTGTTCAAAGGCCTGCCCCGCCTGATGAAGACGCCTGAGGACCGGGCGGCGCCCTACACCGCCGTCGTGGTGATCGCGGCCATCGTCGTCGGGGTGGTCATCGCCGTTGCGACCACCAGCATCGCGACCCTGGGTCGCGGTCTGACCCCGCCCGCCGCCATCGGCTCGGTCTCCGGCACCGTGAAGGTCCCCGGCGGCGGCGAGATGGATCTGGCCAAGCTCGAGGCGGCCTCCAAGGCCATCGAGGCGGCCGCGAAGAAGGCCGAGAGCGGTGAGGTCGTCGCCACCGATCCCGAGTCGTTGAAGGCCTATCTGCCGGCGACCATCGCCGGCTTCGCGCGTGCGGAATTGAGCGCGTCCAGCGGCGGCGCGGCCGGCATTCAGGGCTCGCAGGCCGAGGGGCGCTACACGAAGGGCGAGGCGAGCCTTCGCCTGCAGGTGACGGATCTGGGCGCCGCCGGCGCCCTGGCCGGCATGGCCAGCGCCTTCAATGTGAAATCCTCCAAGGAAACGGCGACCGGCTACGAGAAGGTCGGCATGGTCGGCGGTCGGATGACCCAGGAAAGCTACGACCGCCAGGCGCGGCATGGCGAGTACAGCGTGCTCGTCGGCGAGCGTTTCATGGTCGCGGCCGAGGGCGATGGCGTGACCATTGAGGACCTCAAGGCCGCCGTGGGCGCCGTCGATCAGAAGCGGCTGGAAGGGCTCGCCAAGGCCGGCTAGGTCCGGCGCCGTGACAGGCGATCGTGGGATGCAGGCCGAGACGGGGCCGTCGGGCGGTCTCGCGCGCGGGCTGGGACTGCTGTTTCGGCCCGCCGCGACCTGGGCGCTGATCGCCCAGGCGCCGGTCGAGCCGCGCCACCTCATCCTGCGCTACGCCGTCCCGCTGGCTGCGATGCAGGCGGCCTGCGAGGTGGTCGGCGTTCTGGTGTTCGGCTTCAACATCGCCAACATCGGCGTCCACATGAGCGTTGTGGGGCTGATCCTCGGCGCGGTGGCCAATCTCGTCCTCACGATCGCCGCGGTTGTCGCCCTGGCGGTTGTGGTCGACCGCTTGGCGCCGGTGTTCGGTGGGGCGCGGGATCGCCGCGCGGCGATGAACCTCGTGACCTATGCTGCGACCGCGAGCTGGGTCGGCGGCCTCTCGGGCCTCTACCCCAGCCTGGCGATCCCGGTCGGCATCCTCGCGGGGCTTTACAGCCTGTACGCGCTCTATCTCGGCTTGCCGACCTTGATGCGCGTGCCGGAGGACCGCCGGCTGACCGCCTATGCGACGATCCTTGTCGTGGTCCTCGGGCTGGGGCTCGCCCGCGGCGCGATCACCGCCAAGGCGGCTGAGGTGGGCGGACCGCTCTCGGCGTCCTACGCGCCGCGATAGACGCGCTCGGCCCGTCCGCCGAGACGCACCAGGACCTCGTGCGCCACCGTGCCGGCGGCGGCGGCGAGGTCGTCGACCGGGACGTTGTCCCCCAACAGTTCCACGTGCGCCCCGACGCCCACCGTGGCGTCGCCGATGTCGATGACCAGCAGGTCCATGTTCACCGCCAGCAGGCGCCGCCGTGCGCCGGCGGCCCAGGCATAGCCGTGGCCCATGGCGGCGCGGATCACGCCATCCGCATAGCCGGCCCCCACCACCGCCACGCGCGTCGGGCTTGCGGCGGTGAACGCCGATCCGTAGCCGAGCCGATCGCCCGGCCGCAGGTTGCGGATATCGACGACGGGCGCGGTCAGGGTGGCGACGGCCCGCAGGCGCGGGTCCGGCCGCTCTTCGGGGCCGCCCCCGAACAGGCCAATGCCGGCGCGCACGAGGTCGAAGCGGTACGCCGGCCCCAGGAACGCGCCCGCCGAGGCGGAAAGGCTGGCGCGCACGCCGGGGAAGAGGGCCCGGGCCGCCTCGAATTCGGCGAGTTGGTTGGCGTTGCGGGTGTCGCCCGGTTCCGTGGCGGAGCCCAGGTGACTGACCAGGAGCGTCACGTCGAGGCTGCGCAGACCCCGAGGCTCGTCCAGAAGCGCGCGCGTCGCCGCGAGCGTCAGGCCCTGCCGGTTCATCCCCGTGTCCACCTGAAGCGCGACGCTGTAGCGTCCCCGGCTCACGGCCAGGGCGATGGCCGCATGGGCCTGGGGCAGGGTGGCGATCACAGGGGTCAGGCGCGCGGCCGACAGACGATCGGCGACGCCAGCGGGCAGCCCGTCCAGCACATAGATCTCAGCCGGCAGGTCGCCCAGCCCGGCCCGGAGCGCCTCGCCTTCGCTCACCCGCGCCACGAAGAAGCGCCGAACGCCCGCCGTATGCAGACGACGGCCGATGAGAGAGGCGCCCAACCCATAACCATCGGCTTTCACGACCGCCGCGACCTCGGCGCCCGCGGCCTCTTCCGCGATGACGGCGTAATTGTGCGCCAGCGCGTCGAGATCGATGGTCAGGCGCGCGCGGTCGGGGGCGGTCATGCCGCCTCAGTGCGGGTCGTAGCGAGTGCTGTCACGCGCGAGATTGCCGAACTTGGTCGTGTCGGAGTTGAACGACAGCCGGACGGTGCCGATCGGGCCGTGACGCTGCTTGCCGATGATGAGCTCCGCCAGGCCCTTCACCTGATCCATCTGTTCCTGCCAGCGGAAGTGCTCCTCGGTGCCTTCGCGGGGCTCCAGGCGGCTGAGGTAGTATTCCTCGCGGTACACGAACATGACCATGTCGGCGTCCTGTTCGATCGAGCCGGATTCGCGCAGGTCGGACAGCTGGGGCTTCTTGTCCTCACGGTTCTCCACCTGGCGGCTCAGCTGACTGAGCGCCAACACGGGGACCGCGAGTTCCTTGGCCAGCGCCTTCAGGCCCTGGGTGATCATCGACACTTCCTGCACCCGGTTCTCCGGGCCGCCGGCGCCGGTGGTGATCAGCTGAAGGTAGTCGACGATGACAAGGTCCAGCCCCACCATCCGCTTCAGCCGCCGCGCCCGGGCGACCAGCTTGGCGAGGGTGATGCCGCCGGTGGCGTCGATGTAGAGGGGGGCTTCCTGGATCTCCAGGGCGGCGTCCCGAATGCGCCCGAACTCGGAGGCGTCGATCTCGCCCTTACGGAGGCGGTCACCGGAGACGCCCGACGCTTCGGCCAGCAGGCGCATGGCCAGCTGCTCGGCGGACATTTCCAGCGAGAAGAACGCCACGACGCCGCCACGCACCGTCTTCTTCGAGCCGTCCGGCTGCGGCTCCCAGGCGTAGTTGCGGGCGACGTCGAAGGCGATGTTGCAAGCCAGCGACGTCTTTCCCATCGAGGGACGCGCCGCCAGGATCATCAAGTCGGAGGGGTGCATCCCGCCGATCTTCTGGTCCATGTCGATCAGACCGGTGGACAGGCCCGCCAGACCGCCGTCGCGGCTGTGGGCCTCCGCGGCCATGGCGACGGCCCCACGCAAGGCGTCGGCGAAGTTCACGAAGCCCTGGGACACGCCGCCGCTCTCGGCGAGCTGATAGAGCTGCTGTTCCGCCGCCTCGATCTGATCGCGGGCGTCCATGTCGGCGTCGCCCTGGTGGGCGGTGGTGGTGATGTCGCCGCCGATCCGGATCAGTTCGCGACGCAGCGCTAGGTCGTAGACGGCGTTGGCGTAGTCCGGGGCGTTGGCGGCGGGCGGCGCGCGGTCGACCAGGTCGGCAAGGTAGCGAACGCCACCCAGTTCCTCGAACGCCGGATCGCGGCTGAACTGCTCGGCCAGCAGGATCGGCTCGGCCAACTGACCCTTGCGAATGTTGTTCGAGATCGCCTGGAACAGCCGTTGGTGGAACGGCTCGTAGAAGTGCGA
The DNA here is from genome assembly GCA_964575195.1 of uncultured Phenylobacterium sp. Classification (GTDB taxonomy): domain Bacteria; phylum Pseudomonadota; class Alphaproteobacteria; order Caulobacterales; family Caulobacteraceae; genus Phenylobacterium. The sequence continues at coordinate 7,965 of CAZNPJ010000012.1, read as the reverse complement.
CGGCTGTAGGTTGTCGCCCAGCCGCTCGAAGGCGGCGTTGTCGTAGAGGAGGGCGCCCAGCAGGGCCTGCTCCGCCTCGACGTTCGACGGAGCGTGCGGGATTGCGATGTCGTTTGAGACGGTGCGGAGGTCGAGCGCCGGAACGAGAGCCATAGGTTTACGGATAGACAACAGCGAGCCTCGCAGCACTGCGGCGCGTCGCACAAAGTGGGACCTGTCCACACACGATTGAGCGCCTGTGGACAAGGGCGGCGGGGTCCGTGCGCCGGTGCGGACGCCCAGACGGGACATCTGGCTCGCGTCGGCGTCAATTCCGGACGTAGGCGCAGGGTCCAGCCCAGAACGAAAAACGGCGCGGAACCGGGGTTCCGCGCCGTTTCAGTCGTGTCGATCCGTGTGGATTTAGGCGTCGTAGCCCGACATTTCGTGCGTGCCAGCGCCGCCTTCGAGCATATCCGCGGCAGCCTGTTCGGCGGCTTCGCGTTCTTCCTCGAACTGGGCGTTGATCACGTTCTCGCCGCGCGCTTGGCGCTCGGCTTCGTCCTGGCTGCGCGCGATGTTCAGGATGACGGTGACCGTCACTTCCGAATGCAGGCGCACCTTCACTTCGTGCAGGCCGAGGGTCTTGATCGGCTTGTCGAGCGCCACCATCGAGCGTTCGATCTTGCCGCCTTCGGCGTTGACCGCATCGGCCACGTCGCGACCGGCGACCGACCCGTACAGCTGGCCGGACTCGCCGGCCTGACGGATCATCACGTAGGAGGTGCCGTCCAGCTTTTCACCGGCCACGCCAGCGGCTTCCTTGGCCTTGGCGTTGCGGGCCTCGATGTCGGCGCGCTGGGCGTCGAACACCTTGAGGTTCGCGGCGTTGGCGCGGAGCGCCTTCTGACGCGGCAGCAGGAAGTTACGGGCGTAGCCGTCCTTCACTGTGACGACGTCACCGAGAGCGCCCCAGCCTTCGAGACGTTCGAGCAGAATGACTTTCATCTGTGCGGCTCCCTTACTTCACGACGTAGGGGAGCAGAGCCAGGAAGCGGGCGCGCTTGATGGCCTTGGCCAGTTCGCGTTGCTTCTTGGCCGACACGGCGGTGATGCGCGACGGCACGATCTTGCCGCGCTCGGACACGTAGCGCTGCAGCAGCTTCACGTCCTTGTAGTCGATCTTCGGCGCGTTGGCGCCGGAGAACGGGCAGACCTTCCGGCGACGGAAGAACGGGCGGCGTTGGCCGCCGGCGGCGGCGCCAGCGGTCGGAGCCGCGGCGGCGGAGGTTTCGTCGGTCATAGCGAGAGCCTCCCTTTCTTAGAACTGAGGAACGTCGTCGCGGCGTTCGCGGTCGCGATCGCGGCGGGCGAGGATCGGCGAGAGCTCCAGGTCGAGCTCGTCGACGCGCACGGTCATGTAGCGCAGCACGTCTTCATTGATCGACAGCAGGCGCTCCATCTCCTTCACGATGTCCGACGGGGCGTCGATCGCGAGCAGGGAGTAGTGACCCTTGCGGTTCTTGTTGATCCGGTAGGTCAGGTTGCGGAGGCCCCAGTACTCGATCTTGGCGACGTTGCCGCCGCCTTCCTCGATGAGGGTCTTCAGCTGATCGTTGAGGGCTTCGGCCTGTTGCGGCGAGATATCCTGCCGCGAGATAACGACGTGCTCGTAGAGCGCCATGGTTTCCTTCTTCCGTTGTGGAGGGCGGCGCAGCCGACGGCGGAAGTCCGTCGGACGCGATGGATCTCTGGCGCGGCGGCCGGGAGTTTCCCGACCCATTTGCGTTCCGCGAAGAGACCGCCATCCGTGAAGAGGCGGGCAGATAGGGGAAAAGCCGCGCGCGGGCAAGGATTTTCACCCTTGCCGCCTCGCGGCCAGACCCCTCCTGTGCCAACGGCAGCCCCGAGTCCGGGGCCGCGAGGTCCTACTTCTTGGTCTTGTAAGACTTCACCGCCGCCAGCGTCTGCGACACGTGCTCGGTCGGATCGAGCTTGGAGTAGGCATGGATCACCGTGCCGTTCGGCGCGATCACGTACGACGTGCGGTCCGACCAGTCAGGCTTGGCCGCGAGCACGCTGTCGTACTGTCGCGCGATCTTCGCGCCCGGGTCGGCGGCGACCGGGAACTTGCCGGAGCACTTGTCGGTGTCGGCCGAGATCTGCTGCAGCTTGTTCAGTTGACCGGCGGTGACGCCGATCACCGTGGCGCCGCTGGCGGCGAACTGAGGCATGGCGTCGGCGAACATCTTGGCTTCCAGGTTGCAGCCCTTGGTGTCGGCCGCCGGGAAGAAATACAGCACCACCGGACCCTTCTTGCGGGCGTCGGCCAGCGAGAACTTCAGCGCCTTGCCGGCCTGGAACCCATCGGCGACGAAGTCGGGGGCCTTGTCGCCCGCCTTGAGGGCGGCGAGAGCCGGGGTGGCGCAGAGCGCGGCGATCGTGGCGGCGGCGAGAACGAAGCGCATGTGTCGTTTCCTTGGGAGAGTAGCAGCCGGACAGTTGAATACCGGCGTTTCGACGCGCGCAAGCGATCAGTGATCGCCTGGCGGGTCGCGTTCACCCGGCAAAGGTGACCGTCGCGTTTACCATATGGCAGTCCTGTCGCCCTAAGGGTGGGCTCGTTGTGACGCGCAAAGCGTCCTTGGAGACGGCATGCCCGACGACGGTAGCTGGTTGAGCGGCCCGGATGTCCTGCTGAGCGGGACCGGCGACACACGCTCTGCGCGCCTCCGCTTCGAGCAGGTGCTGGCGGAGTTCACCCGTCGGCTGGCGTCGCCCGAGCCGATGCGTCGCGAGACGGCGGTCGCGCTGGTCCAGCAGATGGAGCGGCTGGCGGCCCGGATGGGCAGCGACGAGGACTCACTCAAAGGCCGCGCCTCGGACCTGTCGACCGCGCTGTCGGCGCTGAACGCCCGCCTGGAAACGGAACTGGCCGCCGCCGCCGCCCGCGAGGCGAAGCTCACCGCACGGCTGGACGCCACGCTTGCCGAACTGGCCCAGGCGCGGGCGGCCAAACGCCCGCTCTTCAGCGCCGGCGCCGTGCGCCTGGTGCTGGCCGCCGCCGCGCTATGCGCGTTGCTCTGCGGCGCGGTTGTCGGGGTCGGCGCGCTGACCAGGCCCAAGACCTCCGAAGCGCCGGCCACGGCGATGCGGGCGCCGGTTGAACCCCCGACAGCTATGGCAGAGGGGCCTGCCGCGCCGGAGACAACGGCGCTCCCTGCGGCCCCTGCGCCGGCGCCGCCCGTCTACGCCGCCATCCCCGATGCGCCGCCGTCGGCGCCGACCACCCACCGGACGTCCGACACCTTCGCCACGGTGTCGGCCGCACTGGCGCGGGGCGAGCCGACCGCGGTCCGGCGCTTGAGCGCCCTGGCCCAGGCGGGCGACACCCGAGCCCAGCTTCAGCTGGCGAACTTCTATGAGGCCGGCGAACGCGGCCTGTCCCAGGACCTTGCCGCGGCGCGTCGTTGGACCTTGCGGGCCGCGCGCGGCGGCGATCGCCGGGCCATGTACAACGCGGGTGTGTTCCTGATGGAAGGCGAGGGCGGTGAACAGGACATGGACGAGGCCGCCGTCTGGTTCCGCCGCGCCGCCGATCGCGGCGTCACGGACGCCCAGTACAATCTCGGCCTGATGTACGAGAGCGGTCGCGGGGTCGCCAAGGATGCGACCGAGGCGCGCCGCTGGCTCGGCCTGGCCGCCAAGGCCGGCGACGCCGCCGCCGCGACCAAAGTCGCCGCCCTTGAGTCACCTACAGCAGCGCCGGAGCCTGCGACGGACAGTCCGTCCGTCGCCGACACCCAGCGCTATCTGGCCCAGCAGGGTTACTACATCGGCCCGATCGATGGCGTCGTGTCCGCCGATCTGAGCGCCGCCGCCAAGGCCTACGTCCGCGATCACCCTGGCGGCCTGCCCGGGCGCTAGCCGTTCGGCTGCACCAGGATCTTCACATGCGCCTCCGGGTCGCCCAGGGCGGCGAACGCGCCGGCCACCCCGTCCAAGCCGACGGTTCCCGTGACCAGGCCTGAGACATCGATGACCCCCTCGGCCAGCTGGCGCAGCGTCAGGGCGAACTCCTCGGGGGAGTAGCCGAAGACGAACGTCAGCTCGATCTCCTTGGTGATGGCGATCGACGGTTCGATGCGGTCGGTCTCCATGCAGACGCCCGCCACAACGATGTGCGAGCCCGCGGGCGCGGCTTCGATCAGCGCCTGGACAACCCCCGGCGAGCCCACGCACTCGAAGACCACGGGCTGGGCGACCGGATTGCCCATCATCCGCATCATGGTCTGGGCCGCGCGTGTGCGCGGAACGCCCAGCGTCTCCCAACGCTCGTGCGGATTCTCGACGGCCGGATCGATGACGATGTCCGCGCCCAGCTTCTCGGCCGCGGCCCGCCGCCTGGGCGAGAAGTCCGCGGCGATGACGGGGCCATGTCCCTGGGCCTTCAGCGCCGCGATTACCGCCAGCCCGACCGGACCGCAGCCGACGACCAGCGCCACGGACTTCGGCTCGAGCCGCGCCTTGGCGACGGCATGGGCGCCGACCGCGAACGGCTCGGTCAGGGCGGCCTTGTCGGTGGGCAGGCCGTTCGGCACCTCAAGAACGAGCGCTTCGCTCAGCAGCATCTGCTCGGCGAACCCGCCCGGCAGCCGGTTGGAGAAGCCCAGCGCCTCCATCCCGCCGCCGTGCATGGTGACCGGCACGCTGACCACCCGGGTCCCGGCCTTCAGCGTCCTGGGCGACCCCGGACCATGATCCAGGATCTCGGCGCAGAACTCGTGCCCGAAGACCGTATCGGCGGCCGGGTCGAAGCCATTGTCTGGTGCGCCCGCGCGGCGGGACAGGTCGATCATGTGCTCCATGTGATGCAGCGCATGGAGGTCGGATCCGCAGATCCCGCAGGCCAGGGTTCGGACCAGCACCTGGCCTTCGCCCGGTTTGAGATCGGCGATCTCGTCGCAAATCAGGCGCTTGTCCCGGCGAATTACAGCTTTCATGGACGTCTCCCCAACGCGTCTTTCTTGTTCTTGTCAGTTCTATCCCCTAACCCTCGCGCCGCGGAATCACTAGGAGCGGGATCGCATGACCCTCGCGTTTCTCTTCCCCGGACAGGGCAGCCAGGCCGTCGGCATGGGGCAGGACCTGGCCGCGGCCTTCGCTTCGGCCCGAGAGGTCTTCCAGGAGGTCGACGACGCGCTGGAGCAGAAGCTGTTCGCGCTCATGAAGGATGGGCCCGAGGATCAGCTCACCCTGACCGAGAACGCCCAGCCGGCCCTTATGGCGGTCAGCGTCGCGGTGATGCGGGCTCTCGAAAACGAATTCGGCGTCGGCATCGACAAGGCCGCCTTCGTGGCCGGCCATAGCCTCGGCGAGTACTCGGCGCTAGCCGCCGCGGGCTCTATCAGCCTCTCCGATACGGCACGGCTGCTGAAGTTGCGCGGCCAGGCCATGCAACGCGCGGTCCCGGTGGGGCAGGGCGCGATGGCCTCGCTCATCGGCCCCAAGACCGACCTCGCGCTGGCCGAGGCCGCCGCGGCGGCCGGGGCGGAGGTCGGCGTCTGCGTCGTGGCCAACGATAACAACGCCGGCAACGTGGTCATCTCCGGCGAGAAGGCGGCAGTCGACCGCGCCATTGAGAAGGCCAAGGAACTCGGCGCGCGGGCGATTCCGCTGAACGTCTCGGCGCCGTTCCACTGCCCGCTGATGCAACCGGCGGCCGACGAGATGGCTCAGGCGCTTGCCTCCGCGCCGATCGTCAGTCCGCGGGCGCCGCTCGTCGCCAATGTCATCGCCACGCCGACGAACGATCCCGAGGCGATCCGTCGGATGCTCGTCGAGCAGGTGACGGGACGGGTCCGCTGGCGCGAAAGCATGATCTGGATGGCCGAGACCGGCGGCATCACCCGCTTCGCCGAGGCGGGCGCCGGCAAGGTGCTCTCCGGCATGGCCAAGCGGATCGCCCCCGATTCGGAAGCCGTGCCGCTGAACGGTCCCGCCGATCTCGAAGCCTTCGCCAAGTCGCTCTGAAAGGCCCCTCATGTTCGATCTGACTGGCAAGACCGCCCTGGTCACCGGCGCGACCGGCGGCATCGGCGCAGAAATCGCCAAGGCCCTGCACCACCAAGGCGCGCACGTGGTGCTCTCCGGAACGCGGGAGGCGGTGCTCAACGAACTGGCCAGCGCGCTTGGCGAACGGGTGTCCGTCGCGGCGGCGAACCTGTCTGATTCGGCCGCCGTCGACGGCCTGATCGAGGCCGCGGAGGCCGCGGCGGGCGCGCCGCTCGATATCCTGGTGGCCAACGCCGGGATCACCAAAGACGGCCTGTTGCTGCGAATGAAGGACGAGGACTGGGAGACGGTCCTGAAGGTCAACTTGGAAAGCTATTTCCGCCTGAGTCGCGCGGCCATGCGGGGCATGATGAAGCGCCGCTTCGGGCGGATCATCGGCATCACGTCGGTCGTTGGCGTCACCGGCAACCCGGGCCAAGCCAACTATGCGGCGTCGAAGGCGGGCATGATCGGCTTCTCCAAGGCGTTGGCTCAAGAAGTGGCGACCCGGGGAATCACCGTGAATTGCGTGGCGCCGGGGATGATCGCCAGTCCGATGACCGACGCCTTGAACGAGCAACAGAAGGCGCAGATCCTCGCCACGATCCCGGCCGGCAAGCTGGGTTCGGGTGGTGATGTGGCCGCAGCCTGCGCGTATCTCGCCTCGAACGAGGCGGGTTATGTCACGGGGCAGACCCTGCACGTGAATGGCGGCATGGCCATGATCTGACTATCGCCGGCCGTGGGGAACATGCTACCCGGCCCCGGAATTTGATCACCAAGGCGGCAGTTGACTTCAACCTCACCGTCGTCGATGCAAGCACTGACTAAGCCCTGAGGGACCTACCCAAATGTCCGACGTTCTTGAACGCGTCCGCAAGATTGTTATCGAGCACCTCGATGCCGACCCTGAGAAGGTCACCGAGAAGGCCTCCTTCATCGACGACCTGGGCGCCGACAGCCTCGACAACGTCGAGCTGGTGATGGCGTTCGAGGAAGAGTTCGATATCGAAATCCCCGACGATGCCGCGGAGCACATCCAGACCGTCGGTGACGCCGTGAAATTCATCAGTGAGCGGCTGGGCGGCTAAGGCCGTTTCTTCACGCACTGGATCAAGAGCCGCCGCGTCCCTGGGTCACTTCGAGCCCGATGGCGCGGCGGTTTCGTTTCTGAGGTAGGGCCATGCGTCGAGTCGTCGTCACCGGCATCGGGCTTCTCACCCCGCTGGGGCAGGGAACCGAGCTGAGCTGGAAGCGGATCCTGGAGGGCAAGTCCGGGGCCGGGAACATCACCGCGTTCGACGTGTCCGACTATGCCTGCAAGGTCGCCTGCGAAGTGCCGCGGGTCGACGGGCGGGGCGGGGGCGGCCCGGATGTCGAAGGGTCCTTCGACCCCGACAAGACCATGTCGGCCAAGGATCGCCGGCGGGTCGACGACTTCATCCTCTATGGCATCGCGGCGGCCGACGAGGCCGTGCGGGACGCCGGCTGGACGCCCGAGGACGAAGAGAGCCGCGAGCGCACGGGCGTGATGATCGGCTCGGGCATCGGCGGCCTCGGCACCATCGCCGAGACGGCCATCGAGCTGCATGAGAAGGGCCCCCGCCGGGTCAGCCCGTTCTTCATCCCCTCGGCGCTCATCAATCTGATCAGCGGCCAGGTCTCGATCCGCTACGGCTTCAAGGGTCCGAACCACTCGGTGGTCACCGCCTGCGCCACGGGGGCCCACGCCATCGGCGACGCGGCCCGGATCATCAAGTACGGCGACGCCGACGTCATGATCGCGGGCGGGGCCGAGGCCAGCGTGGTGCCGGTGGGCATCGCCGGCTTCATCGCCTGCCGCGCCATGTCGACCGGCTTTAACGACGAGCCCACCAAGGCCAGCCGCCCCTACGACAAGGACCGCGACGGCTTCGTCATGGGCGAGGGCGC
>CAZNPJ010000011.1:0-139581 GCA_964575195.1 uncultured Phenylobacterium sp. | reverse complement strand
GTCTTGTTCTCGAAGTTGAAGCGCTTGATGTAGCTGTGGCCGGTCTTCCAGTAGACGGTCTTGGCGCCGTTCTTCCGCAGCACCTCGTCGGTGGCGAACAGGCCGGTCGACTTCACGTCGACGACGAAGGTTGCGTCCTTGTGCAGTTCCGACAGGTCGCGGGCCAGCATCAGGCCGATCTTGTCGGCGAAGATCTCCTCGCCCTCGTCGTCGACCACGCCGCAGCGGTCGCCGTCGCCGTCGAAGCCCAGGGCCAGGTCCGCGCCGTGGATCTTCACGGTCTCGGCCATGGCGTGCAGCATGATGCTGTCTTCGGGGTTCGGGTTGTACTTGGGGAAGCTCCAGTCCAGTTCGCAGTCCATCTCGATCACGACGGCCACGCCCATGTCGCGCAGGGCCCGGGGCGCGAAGGCGCCGGCGGTGCCGTTGCCGCAGGCGGCCACGACGGTCAGCGGACGCTTGAGGTTCACCCGGCTGGCGGCGTCCTTGATGTAGCGCTCGGCGACGCCGGCGATGTGGGCGACCGAGCCGCCGGGGCGCTGTTCCCACTTGCCGCCCAGGACGATCTCCTTGAGCCGGCCCATCTCGTCGGGTCCGAAGGTGAGCGGACGCTGGGCGCCCATCTTCACGCCGGTCCAACCGTTCTCGTTGTGGCTGGCGGTGACCATGGCCACGCAGGGCGCGTCCAGGTCGAACTGGGCGAAGTAGGCCATGGGCGAGACGGCCAAGCCGATGTCCAACACCTCGCAGCCGGCCGCCACAAGCCCGATGGTCAGGGCCTGTTTGATGGCGAGGGAGTAGGACCGGTAGTCGTGGCCGACCACGATGCGCTTCTGGCCCATTTCGTGGATCAGCGTGCCCAGGCCCAGACCCAGCGCCTGGACGCCCAGGAGGTTGATCTCAGGTCCATAGAGCCAGCGCGCGTCGTACTCGCGGAAGCCGGTTGGCTTCACCAGCGGGGTGATCTCGTAGTCCCAGGTGTTGGCGAGGAGGTCGGCGCGGGGGGTGAGCAGCATCGGGACTCCGAGGGAACGGCGTTTGGTCACGTGTGTAGCCGAGGCGATAAGCCACAGCCCACTGCGTAAGCCTTAACGCGGCATTGGGTTCGTTACATGACGCCGGCGCGAAGCAGATCGTGGACGTGCAGGATGCCGACGGGGCGGCCGTCGTCGACGACGAACAGCACGGTCACCGCCGGCGGCGGATCGCTCATCAGCGCCAGGGCCTCGCCGGCCAGCATGCCGGGGGCCACGGTCTTCTTCGGCCCGGGGGTCATGACCTCGCCGGCGGTATGGTCCATCAGGCCGTCGATATGGCGGCGCAGGTCGCCGTCGGTGATCGCGCCGAGCAGGCGGCCCTGCGGATCGACCACGCCGACGATCCCCCAACGCATCTGGGTCATCACCAGCAGCGTCTGGCGCATGGAGGTCTCGGGCGCGACGAGGGGCAGTTCCTCGCGGCCGTGCATCAGGTCGGCGGCGGTGCGCAGCATGGCGCCCAGCTTGCCGCCGGGGTGCAGCACCTTGAAGTCCTGGGGCTGAAAGCCGCGGCGCTCCAGCAGCGCCACGGCGAGGGCGTCGCCCATGGCCATCTGCAGGGTGGTGGAGGTGGTCGGCGCGTTGACCGCGTCCGTGGCCTCCGGCGCGTCGGGCAGCAAAAGGACGACATCCGCGGCCCGGGCCAGCGTGCCGTCGGCGGCGGCGGTCAGCGCGATCAGCGGAATGCCGAAGCGGGCGGCGTAGGCGATGACGTCGGCAAGCTCCCGCGTCTCGCCGGTCTTGCTGAGCGCCAGGATGACGTCGTCCGCGCCGATCATGCCGAGATCGCCGTGGCTGGCCTCGCTGGGGTGCACGAACATCGCCGTCGAGCCGGTGGAGGCGAGGGTGGCGGCGATCTTGCGCGCCACATGCCCCGACTTGCCCATGCCGGTGCAGATCACCCGGCCCTTGGCGGTGAACAGGATCTCGACGGCCTCGGCGAAGGGGGCGTCCAGCTCGGCGGCCATCCGGCCGAGCGCGTCGGCCTCGGTCTCGATCACCCGGCGGCCGACGGCGATGGTGTCTTTCAGGGTCATTGCGAGGGGGCGATCGCCTGGTTCTGGATGTTACGGACCGCTTCGCGGGCCTGGTCGACGCGGCGCTGCGCGGCCTCGGTCTCGCGGCGCATGGCGGCCTGCATCGCGGGGGTGCGTTGGACCGGCTCATGGCCGAAGGGGGCGGGCGAACGGTCGCCCAGGCCCTGCGGCCAGACCAGCGCCAGGGCGATGGCGGCGGCGGCGCCCAGCGCCAGCAACGGCAGGTAGAAGCGGTCGAGCATGGCCCCGCTATAGCCCGCGCCGGGTTGACGGGGTAGGCCCCGCCAGGGTCCGCCCCTGCGGACCCGCTGCTTTTGCTTGGCAGGCGCCTCCCGGGCGCAAAACCGGCTTCCACTTTTGCTGGAGGCGCGCTAGCCGAACCTCCCGCCTCTTTAGGAGTATCCGCCTTGCCGACCCTGATCCTGCTGCGTCACGGCCAGAGCCAGTGGAACCTGGAAGACCGCTTCACCGGCTGGGTGGACGTCGACCTGACCGCGGAGGGCGAGGCCCAGGCCAAGAAGGGCGGCGAGCTGATCAAGGCCGCCGGGATCGCCATCGACAAGGTGTTCACCTCAGTGCTGACCCGGGCGATCCGCACCTCCTGGCTGGCGCTGGCGGCGGCGGGCCAGGCGTTCGTGCCCGAGATCAAGGACTGGCGGCTGAACGAGCGCCACTACGGCGGCCTGACCGGGCTCAACAAGACCGAGACCGCGGCCAAGCACGGCGCCGAGCAGGTGAAGGTCTGGCGCCGCAGCTACGACATTCCGCCGCCGGAACTGGCGCCGGGCGGCGAGTTCGATTTCTCCAAGGACCGTCGCTATGCCGGCCTGACGCTGCCCTCGACCGAGAGCCTGAAGACGACGCTGGTGCGGGTGCAGCCCTATTGGGACGCCGAGATCGCGCCGTGCCTGGCGGCCGGCGAGACCTTGCTGGTCGCCGCCCACGGCAATTCCCTGCGGGCGATCGTCAAGCTGCTGTTCGCCCTGTCCGACGACGCGATCATCGACGTCGAGATTCCCACCGGCAATCCGCTGGTGATCGAGCTGGACGCCCAGCTGAAGCCCACGGCGGCGCGCTACCTGGACGCCGAGCGGGCGACCAAGCTGCCGGCGATCTAGGCCCGCGACTTCAGGTCAGGGAGAACTTCGCCAAGGGGCGGCGCGCGGCGGCCCCAGGGCTGGCGGCGGCAGCGACCCGCCGGCGCTCAGGAGGGCGGATCGTCGGCTGGCGCCGGCGGGGCTTGGCTGAGGTCCTGGAGGCGGCCAGGCACTGAAGGCGGGCGTTGGCGGTTGTTTAGGCGCCGCTGTGGGCCGGAGGATCGACGCAAGGTCGATGTCGAGGTCGCGGCGGATGCCATCCAGGCAGGCTTCGACCGTCTCATGGATCGCGTCCATGTCGAGGGTCTCGGCGTCCAGCAGGTCGTCGAGGTCCTCCAGCGTTTCGCGGGAGTCGTCGCGTTCGTATTCGTCCCAGCCGGTGCGGATGGCCGGCGGGCGGGGCGGCGTGGGTTTCGGCGGCGCGGGCGGCGGCGCGGGTCGCGCCTCGCGGGGGCGCTCGTAGAAGAGGCGGAATTCCAGCGCGATGGTCTGGCGCACGGCGCGCGACACGCGATGGTAGGCGAGGCCCAACTGGGCCTGGGTCTGCCGGTCGTCCGTCGCCAGCATGGCGTCGCTGAGCTTGCGCACCATGACCATCCCGGTCTCGGCCAGCTCTCCCAGCACCCGTCCGTGCCGCGCGCGCATGTCGTCTTCGAAGGACATGAGCGAAGTGAAGCACGGCGCTACGTCAGATCCGGACGTGGCGCGACTCAATCTCCGTCCCTTCGCTGTCTTCTCCCCGACGCATGAAGCAGCCATGGTGTGGGGATGACGGACGAAGAGTTCATGCGCCGCGCGATCGGGCTGGCGCGGACCCAGGTGGGGCTGACGGGCGAGAACCCGGCGGTGGGCTGCATCCTGGTGCGCGAGGGTGTGGTGGTCGGTCAGGGGGCCACCGGCGCCGGGGGCCGGCCGCATGCGGAGGAAGTCGCCCTCAGGCTGGCAGGCGAGGCGGCGCGGGGGGCGACCGCCTATGTCACGCTCGAACCCTGCGCCCAGCGCTCTGCGGGCGGCACATCGTGCAGCGAACTGCTGGTGGCGGCCGGCGTGGCCCGGGTGGTGATCGCGGCGGCGGACGCCTCGGCCTTCGCGGACGGCCAAGGGTGCCGCAGGTTGCATGACGCCGGTATCGTTACCGACCGGGGGTTGTTGGAGGCCGAAGCCAACACGCTCTACGCCGCCTACCGCCCAGCTAAAACGCTGGAAAGTCGCCGTTAATCCCCACAGCCTAACGTGGTTGCCATCACCTTTCGGTCGCCTGTCCAAAGCTTAAGTTTATGTCCGCCGACAATGCCAGATCGCTCGTCCAAGCCCGCCTGACCCAGGCCGAGGTGGACGAGATCTGCGCCAAGCACGACCGGCTGTGGAGCTCGCGTCCCGGCGGCGCGCGGGCGGTGTTCGCCTTCAAGGACCTCTCGGGGACGGTGCTGTTCGGCCGCAACCTCTGCGACGCCGACTTCACGGGCGCGATCCTGAACGACTGCAAGCTGCGCGGCACGCGGCTGGATAACGCAACGTTCTTCTGCGCCGACCTCGGCGGTTCGGACCTGCGCGAAGCCTCGATGCGACGGGCGGACCTGCGCGGGTCGTGCATGCGCAATGTGGATCTGACGGGCGCCGACCTGTTCGAGGCCGACTTGCGCGAAGGCACCCTGGCCGCCGGCGACCGGCAGTTCGGGTTCCGCAAGCTGGAGATCGGCGTGCCCGCGCAGGGCGAACTTCAGGGCGCCATCCTGGCCGGCGCCAACCTGGAGCGTTCGCGCCTGTCCGGGGCCGTGGCCGTGCGGGCCGACTTCACCGACGCCATCCTCAAGGACGCCAAGCTGATCCGCGCCAACCTGAAACAGGCGTCCATGCGCGGGGCGAACCTGTCGGGAGCCGATCTGTCGGGGGCGGACCTGGCCGGGGCCGACATGCGCGACGCCATCCTGGTGGGGGCGCGGACGGTGGCGTGGAACGTCTCGGACGCCAACATGGCCGGCGCGCTGACCGACGAGCCGGTGGGCCGGGCGCTCAGCGATCTGCCGTACGAACAGATGATCAAGGATCACGCCAAGTGGTGCGAGACCGGCGGCGGGGAGGGCAAGCCTTCGTCCTTCGACAACGCCGACCTGCGCGCGCTGTCGTCCGTGCGCGGCTATAACCTGACCGCGCTGTCGGCCAAGGGCGCCACCTTCTACGGCCTCGACATGGAAGGCGTGCAGCTTCAGGGCGCGCACCTGGAAGGCGCCGACCTGCGCAATTGCATCCTGCGCCGCGCCGACCTGCGGGGCGCGCGCCTCGTGGGGGCCAAGCTCTCGGGCGCCGACCTGCGCGAGGCCCAGATGGGGCCGCTGCTGCTGGGGGCGGACCGGGTGCTTCCCACCAATCTGACCAACGCCCAGCTCAAGAACTGCGACCTGAGCGGCGCCGATGTGCGGTTCGCCGTCTTCGTGGAAGCCGACCTGAGCCGGGCGAACTTTACCCGCGCCGCGCTGAAGCAGGCCGATTTCACCGGCATCGTCCGGCACGGCGCGCGCGGCCTCGACGAGGTCATCTAGCAGCTCATGACGCGCGCGAACGGCCCGTCGGCCGGTCCCAATCTGCCGGGCCGGCGCCGGCTGAGCGAGGGCGAGCTCTCGATCCTGCTGGACAATCACGGACGGTTTCTGGCGGGCAAGGGCGGCAAGCGCGCGCATCTGCCCTTCGTGGACTTCAGTGGATTGGACCTGACGGGGCGCAAGCTGTCGGGGGGCGATTTCACCGGCTCGGTGTTCGACGGCGCGCGACTGACGGGCGCCCAGCTCGACGGGGCGAACCTGTCGGGCTGCGACCTGCGCCGGGCCGACCTGCGCGACGCCAATCTACGCAAGGCGAACCTGCGCGGCGCGTGCTTCTCGGGCGCGAACCTGGCGGGCGCCGACCTGACCGACGCCGACTTCCGGCCAGGGGTCATCGCGCGGCCGCATCCGACGCGCGGGTTTCCGGCGACCGTCGACGAAGATCGCAGCGGCGAGCTGGATGGCGCGAACCTGGCCGGGGCCACGCTGGACGGCGCGCGGCTGGACGGTCTCTACGCCGCCGAAACCGACTTCTCCGACGCCTCGTTGGTGGGCGCGCGCCTGGAGGGCGCGAACCTGAAGGGGGCGGACCTCGACGGCGCCTTGATGGCCCGGGCCGACGTCTCCGGGGCCAATCTCGAAGAGGCCAATTTTCGCGGCGCGGACATGGCAGGGGTCGTGCTGACCACGGCCCGCACCCGTGGCGCGCGTCTGGACGAGGTGGTCGCGCCGCCCAGCCGCGAGGATGTGGCACGGGCGGCGAAGCTGGTGATCGAGGCCCAGGCCCACGGGGCGTGGGTGGCGTCGGGCGGCGCCACGGGCGCGCCGACCCGGTTCGACAACACCGACATGCGCTCGGCGGGCGACGGCCTCAAGGGCCTGAAGCTCAGCGCCATCAGCGCGCGGAACGCCAATCTGGCCGGTCTGGACCTGAGCGGCGTGCAGTTGCAGGGCGCGAACCTGGAGGGCTGCGATCTGCGCGGGGCCAACCTGACGGGCGCCGATCTGCGTGGCGCGCGACTGGGCGGGGCGGACCTGACGCGGACCAATTTCAGCCAGGCCAACCTGGATCCGCTGGATCTCGGGCCGGGGCGCTCGACGCCAACGGTGCTGACCGGCGCGCGGCTGCGCTATGCGAACCTGGCCACGGCCCGGATGGAGGGCGCCCTGCTGGAGGGCGCCGACCTGCGGGGCGCGCGGCTGCCGGCCCTGGCGATCTGAGCCGGCCGGACGGGCGGACAAGCGACGCCGTGCGCCATGGAAAAAGGCGGCGCCCCCCCGGGGGACGCCGCCTCACTTCAGCTGCTCCCGGAACGGGGAGCCAGGTTTAAGCGGCCTTTTCGCCTTCGATCAGCGTGGCCTGCGGCGCGGTGTTGATCGCCACGGTGCGCGGCTTCAGCGCTTCGGGCAGCTCACGCTTCAGGCTGATCGACAGCAGGCCGTCGGCCAGATTGGCGTCCGTCACGATCACATAGTCGGCGAGCTGGAACTTCCGATCGAAGTTGCGCTCGGCGAGGCCGCGATGGAGGTACTTCTTGGCGTCGTCGTTGGCGGCCTTGCGGCCGGTGACGGTGAGGAGGTTCTCCTTCACCTCGACGTTCAGCTCTTCCGGACGGAAGCCCGCCACCGCGATGTCGATGCGGTAGCTGGTCTCGTCGGTGCGCTCGATGTTGTAGGGGGGATAGCCCGTGGCGGCGTCGGCGGCGGCGGTCTCAAGCAGGCCGGCCAGGCGGTCGAAGCCCACGACGGAGCGGTACAGGGGGGAGAAATCGATCGTACGCATGCGGTCACATCCTTCTGTCAAAGCAAGGTTGCGGTTCTGATGGACCTGCGGCGACCCGAAACCGGCGACGCCTGCAGCCCAGGAGGCCCGGACATCCAGCGCCTCCAGGCATTCAGGTAGGCGCCGGGAAAACCGGGCGCAAGGGGTGGGATCGTCGTTCTTTGGGGCTGTACGCGTATGCGTTCGCGCCCTAGCTTGGCGCCGCTTCAACCCCAGGAGGAAACCCCATGCTCCGCTTCGCCACGGCCGCCGCCGTCGCCTTCGCCCTTACCGCCGCGATCCCGGCCCAGGCCGCCGACGCCAAGCTGGAGGCCGCCGTCGCCGGCGCCCAGCGTGCGCCTGAGAACAAGGCGCGCGACGCCGCCCGTCATCCGGTGGAGACCCTGACCTTCTGGGGCCTGAAGCCCGGCCAGACGGTGATCGAGCTGTCGCCCGGCGGCGGCTACTGGACCGAGATCCTGGCGCCCTACGCCAAGGCCACCGGCGGAACCTATGTGGCGACGGCCGCCGACCTGGCCAATCCGCAGCTGTCCGAGAACGCCAAGAAGGGCCGCGCGGCCTTCGAGGCCAAATACGGCGACGCGGCCAAGTTCGGTCCGATCAAATATGTGAACTTCGGCCCGGTCTCGGGCCCGCTGGGCGCGCCGGGGTCGGCGGACATCGTGATCACCGCCCGCAACATCCACAACTGGATGATGAGCAAGACCCTCGACAAGGTCATGGCCGACGCCCACGCGGTGCTGAAGCCGGGCGGCGTGCTGGCGGTCGAGGAGCACCGCTCGGACCCGAAACCGGAGATGCCGGGGGTGACCAACGGCTATGTCTCCACCGCCACCGTGATCGCCGCGGCCGAGAAGGCGGGCTTCAAGCTGGCCGCCAAGTCCGAGATCAACGCCAACCCGAAGGACACCAAGGACCATCCCTTCGGCGTGTGGACCCTGCCGCCCGTCCGCCAGAGCGCGGCGCCCGGCCAGACGCCCGACCCCAAGTTCGATCGCGCCAAGTATGACGCCATCGGCGAGAGCGACCGCATGACCCTGCGCTTCGTGAAGGCCGGCTGACACGCGGCTTTGACCCATGCCGGCCGACCCGCTAGCTCTAAGCCAGCGGGTCGGCCGGGGGGCGCTTGCGGAGTGAGCCTGCGCCCATGATCCCGATGTCCCGACGCGCGCTGCTGGCCGGCGCCGCGGCCCTTGCCGGCTGCCGCGCCCCGACGGCGGCTCCCAAGGCCGCCCCGCCCAAGACCCTGGCCGCCGCCGTCGCCGGTCCCTGGCGCAGCCCTGAGGACCGGGTCCGCGACCGCTGGCGCCACCCGGCTGAGAGCCTGGCGTTCTGGGGGCTGGCGCCCGGGCAGACGGTGGTCGAGTTCTGGCCCGGCGCCGGCTGGTACAGCGACATCCTCGCCCCGTTCCTGAGCGCCACCGGGGGCCGGCTCTATGCGGCGCACCTGCAGATGGTCGAGCCCGTGGATCCCGCCGCCCGCCAGGTGGTGGACGCCTACCGCGCCAAGTACGCCGCCGGCGCCAAGCCCTATGGCAAGGTCGAGATCACCGCCTTCGGGGCCACCAGCGGGCCCGTGGCCCCGGCCGGGACGGCCGACTGCGTGCTGTTCCTGCGCAATCTGCACAACTGGATGGCCGCGGGGATCGCCGAGAAGGCGTTCCGCGACGCCTTCCTGGCGCTGAAACCCGGCGGGGTCCTGGGGATCGAGGAGCACCGCGCCGCGCCGGGGGGCGTGCCCGACCTGCTGGCCGAGACGGGCTATGTGGACCAAGCCTATGCGATCCGGCTGGGCCAGGAGGCGGGCTTCCGGCTGGCGGCGACCAGCGAGATCAACGCCAACCCCAAGGACACCCGGGATCATCCGTTCGGCGTCTGGACCCTGCCGCCCGTCCGGCGCTCGTCGCCGCGGGGCGAGGCCTTCGATCCCCGCTTCGACCACAGGCCGTACGACGCCATCGGCGAAAGCGACCGAATGACGCTGAAACTGGTCAAAGCGGCCTGAGAACGTCACCAGCGGTTTACACAGCCCACGCGCGCGGCGAAGCTCGCTCCTCGATTCACGATTGCTGATGGGGCATGGCCACGCTGGAGGAACTGACCGACCGGATCCGGCGCGCCGCGGCGTCCGGCGACGGCTTGGGCCGTCCGGTCAAACTGGACCTGAAGGGCGAGGGCGTGATCCACGTCGATGGCGCCGCCGTGACCAACGACGATCTGCCGGCGGATCTGACCGTATCGGTGAGCCGCACGGACCTGGTGAAGCTGGGCAAGGGTGAGCTGGATCCCATGCGCGCGGTGATGACGGGGCGGCTGAAGCTGTCCGACATGAGCCTGGCCATGCGGCTGATGCCGCAGGTGCGGGCCCTCTTTGAGCGAGCGGCCTGACCATGCTGGACGCCGCGCCGCTCGTCGACGTGCCGGAGGATCCCGTTCCGGCGGGCGCGGAGGCCGACTGGGTCATCGGCGCCGGCGGCCTGAAGCTGCGGGCCGCCCTGTTCACCCCGCCCGGGCGGGCGCGCGGGTCGGTGGTGTTGTCCGGCGGACGCACCGAACCGATCGAGAAGTACTTCGAGACCATCCGCGATTTCATGGACCGGGGCTTCGTCGTGCTGGCCCACGACTGGCGGGGCCAGGGGCTGTCGGCGCGGGAGTTGCCGGACCGGCTGAAGGGCCACGCCCGGGGCTACAAGGGCTTCCTCGAAGACTTCCGCCGGCTGCTGAACGCTTATGAGGATCGGCTGCCCAAGCCGTGGATCGCGGTGGGCCATTCGATGGGCGGGTGCCTGACGCTGCTGGCCATGGCCAACGGCGAGAAGCGGTTCGCCGGGGCGGTGCTGTCGGCGCCGATGCTGGGCATCCAGTTCGGCAAGGTGGCGCCGATCGCGGCGCGGGCGCTGACGTGGCTGAACCTGACCCTGGGCCGGGCGAGCCAGTACACCCTGGGCCAGGCCGGCAAGCCCTTCGACGATGTGTTCGAGGGGAATGCGCTGACCCACGACGAGCGTCGCTTCGCTCGCCACCGGGCGCAGGTGCGGGCCAACCCGGACCTGGCGCTGGGCAGCCCGACCTATGGCTGGCTGGACTTCGCGCTGAAGGCGACGGCGTTCCTGGCCAACCCCGAACGCCTGCGCAGCGTGACCGTGCCCGTGGACATCGTGTCCGCGGGAGAGGACAAGCTCGTCGACAATGCCGCCCAGGCCGCCGCGGCCCGGAACCTGCCCCAGGGCCGCCTGATCACCGTGCCGGGCGCCTACCACGAAATCCTGATGGAGACGGACGACATGCGTAACATCTTCCTGCGGGTGTTCGACGCGCTGACCGGCAAGGCTGCGCCGAAGCCCGCCGAAGCGCCCAAGGCCGCTGTGGCTCCGGCTCCCGCTCCGGCTCCCGTGGCGCCGCCTGTCGCCGCCGCGCCGAAGCCCGAACCCGCGCCGGCTCCGACGCCAGCTCCGGCGGCTGCGGCGCCGGCCAAGGCCCCGGAGGCCAAGCCCGCGCCCGCCAAGGCCGCCGCGCCCAAGCCGAAGGCGGCGCCGAAGCCGGCGGCTGCGAAGGCCGCGAAGGCTGCGCCGACGCCTGCCGCCAAGCCCGCTGCGAAGCCAGCCGCCAAGGCCGCCGCGCCGAAGGCCGCGCCCGCGAAGACGGCGGCGAAGCCTGCCGCAGCCAAGCCCGAACCCACGGCCAAGGCCGCCAAGCCGGCTCCGAAAGCGGCCTCCAAGGCCGCCCCTAAGGCGGCCACGAAGCCTGCGACGGCGAAGGCGGCGCCTGCGCCGAAGGCCGCCACGAAGCCGGCCGCCAAGCCCGCGGCCCCCAAGCCGGCCGCCGCCAAAGCGGCCCCCAAGGCCAAGGCTCCCGTGAAAGCGGCGGCGCCGAAGGCTGCGGCTCCCACGGCGGCGGCTCCCAAGGCCGCGGCAAAGCCGGCGGCGGTGAAGCCCGCGGCCAAGGCTCCCGCGAAGAAGGCCCCGGCCAAGAAGGCTTAGACGTCGGTTATTTTGCGGACCGCCGAAGGGCGACCAGCGCTTCCTCCAGGCAGGCGCGGTCGCCCGCAATGGCCACCTGCCCCCCGTGCGCGCCGACCGGCGCCCCGCGCCAGTCGGTGGTGAGGCCGCCAGCGCCCGCGATCACCGGGATCGCCGCGTCGATGTCCCAGCTCTTCAGCCCGGCCTCGATGACCATGTCCATCGTGCCCGCCGCCACCATGGCGTAGGCGTAGGCGTCGCAGCCCAGGCGGGCCAGCCGCGCGGCGGCCCGCACCTGGGTCCAGGCGCCCAGCTCGGCGCCATTGAAGCAGGCCTCCGGATCGGTCGTGGCGATGATGGCGTCGGTCAATTTGGGACAGGGCCGGACTTGCAGCCGGCGCTCGCCCTCGGCCGTCACCAGGCGCGATCCGCCCGCGTGGCCGATGTAGAGTTCGCCGAGGTAGGACTGGCCGATCGAGCCCAGGATCGGGACGCCTTCGAAGCGCAGACCGATCAGCGTGGTCCACAGCGGTAGGCCGGCGATGAAGGCGCGGGTGCCGTCCACGGGGTCCAGGACCCAGACGAACGGCGCATCGGGGCGGTCCTCGCCGTATTCCTCACCGATGACGCCATGGTCGGGATAGCGTTCGGCGATCAGGGCGCGGATGGCCCGCTCGGCGCCCTTGTCGGCTTCCGTGACGGGGTCGAACCCCACGTCGAATTTGTTGGAAAGTCCGTGCTCGCCGCGGAAGAGGGGGAGGATGGCTCGGGCGGCGGCCCGGTTCAGCTCGATCAGAAACGCGTCGAGCTCTTGGAGGCGGGCGGGTTCGAGGGTCGTCATCCCCTCGGCTTACCCTGCCTTGGCGACGGGCTTAAGCCTCGATCTCGCCGTTCATCGCCTTGGCCAGGTCCAACAGGCGGCGACGGGGACGCTCGCCGAGCTGGTAATAGGCGTGGATCAGATCCTGGGTTTCCTTGCTGGCCAGCGTTTCGGTCGAGGACGAAGCCGTCTCGCGCTCGAGGCTCTCGCGCTGATCGCGGGTCAGGCCCTCATAGAAATAGCTGACAGGCACTTCCAGCACCTCGGCCAGCTGCCACAGGCGGGCGGCCGACATGCGGTTGGCCGCGCATTCGTACTTCTGGATCTGCTGGAAGCGGACGCCGCAGGCATGGGCCAGCTCTTGCTGGGTCAGACCCAGAAGACGGCGGCGACGGCGAAGGCGCCGGCCAAGATGGATATCGATCTCGTCCATGGAATCCCCGACCATAATTTCCCTTCGTCCCGGTTCGGGACTCCGTGGCTGAGATATCGCAATTCGCACGCCAGCCGCCTCCATTGCCCACCTTGTCGACCATGCCTAGGAAGAGAGGATGGCCGCACTTAACCATTCATACGTATCGAAATTACTTTGGATGCTCGAAGCGGCGCTGTTTGACGCCATCTCGGGCCTAGCTCGCCTATTTCCAATTGATTCTGTTTCAAATTTTGGCGGATCGTTGTTCCGGCTCCTCGGACCGCTGACCCGCGCGAATCGCGTGGCGGCCCGCAACCTTCGCATCGTGTTTCCACAGGCGGACGACGCTGAAATCAACCGACTTCTCCGCGCCCAGTGGATCGAACTGGGTAGAGCCCTAACCGAATTCCTGGTCCTCGACCGTGTTGTAGCCGACAAAGACCGGCTCGAGGTCGATGGCGCGGACCGGCTGGCCGCCATCGCCGCCGGGGCTGGCCCGGTGGTTTTCATCTCGGGACACTTCTCGTGCTTCGAACTGATGCCCGCGGCGATCATCCAGGCCGGGATCCCATGCCAGATCACGTATCGCGCCATGAATAATCCCTATGTGGACGCGAGCGTCCGGAAAAATCGCTTCCGGTACGGGGTGCGCCTGTTCGCGCCCAAGGGGCTGGAAGGCGCGCGCGAGCTGATGAGGGGCCTGCAGCGTGGCGAATCCGTGGCTCTGATGAACGATCAGAAGTTCAACGGCGGGGTCGCCGCGCCCCTGTTCGGCCACATGGCCCATACCGCGCCGGGGCCGGCGACCTTCGCCCTGCGCTTCGGAATCCCGATCCAGCCGATGAGCGTCCAGCGCACGGGGCCGGGCGCCCGGTTCAAGCTGATCGTTCACGACCAGATCCATCTGCAGGATACCGGCGACCGGGAGGCCGACATCGCGGCCGGGGTCCGGCAGATCAACGCTTTCATCGAGGATCGCGTTCGGGCCCGGCCGACCGAGTGGTTCTGGGTCCACCGGCGCTGGCCGAACGAAGAATACCGGAAGGACTAGGGGCGGGTGTCCTGCCAGCGCTTTAGCGCCTCGGTGGGACCGGCATAGGCTTCCTGCAGCTCGGCGCTCCAGTAGCGCAGCAGCTCCAGCGGGATCTTCTGTCCCGTCACCGCGCACAGCACGTAACGGCCGGGGCGGAGCACGGCGTAGTCGCCGTCGCCATAGTGCAGCTTGGCCTGGTCGCTGGCGCCGAGGTCGCGGTCGTGGGCGTTCATGACGGGCTATTTAGCGCTTTCGAGGCCGTCAGAACAGATCGCCCTGGGCGGGACCTTCGGGTTTCGGCTTCGGTCGGGCGGATTTGGCCGGGGCCGGCGGCGGTGTCGGGGCCGCAGCGGCGTCGGTGGAGCCGTCAATCACCGCCTGGCGGGTGACCGCGTCGCCGAACTTGATCGAGACGCCTTCGCCGGCGGCCAGCGCCGCCCCGGCGCGGACAAGTGAGCCGTCGGCGCGCATCACGCGCGCGAAACCGCGTCGCAGGGGACCGTCCGGATCGAGCGAGCGGTGCACTTTCGCGGTGGCGTCGAGCCGGTCGGCCAGACGGTCCAGCTTGCGCGCGACCGCGGGCGCCAGCCGGACGGTGAGGACCTGCAGGCGGTCGGCCTGGGCGGTTAGCGGCCGCTGCAGAAGGACGGGCGACAGGCGGGGGCCGATCTGGGCGAGGTCCCGCTGATGTGCGGCGACGTTGCGGCCGAGCGCGGCCGCCAGCCGGGCCGAGACATCGCTCAGCCGCTCCTTCTGCGCCGCCTGCGGACGCTGCAGCAACAGGGGCGTGAGGCGCGCGGCGATGCGGGTCAGGTCGTGCTGGTGGGCGGCCTGGTTTCGGGCGAGGCTGGCGCCGAGACGCCCCGACACGATGCCGAAGCGCTGGGTGGCCAGTTCCACGAGGTCCGGCACACGCTTGAGCGCCCGATCGGCGTGGGCGATCCGGGTCCGCCGCTCGTCGACGACGCGGCCGCCGCAGCGGTGCATCCGCGCCCCGAGGTCGGAGACGAGGGCCTTGAGCTCGGCCAGCACCGGCGTCGCCATCTCCGCGGCGGCGGTGGGGGTCGGCGCGCGGCGGTCGGACACGAAGTCGATCAGGGTCGTGTCGGTCTCGTGGCCCACGGCGCTGATCAGCGGGATCGTCCCCTCGACAACCGTCCGGGCCAGGGTCTCGTCGTTGAAGGCCCAGAGATCCTCGACCGAGCCGCCGCCCCGGGCCACGATCAGCACATCGGGCCGCGGAACCGGACCGTCGGGGGTCATGGCGTTGAAGCCGCGGATGGCGCCGCAGACCTGAGCCGCGGCCGCCTCGCCCTGCACGACCACCGGCCAGACGATGACGCGACACGGCCAGCGGTCGCGGATGCGGTGAAGGATGTCGCGGATCACGGCGCCGGTGGGGCTGGTGATCACGCCGACCACCGCCGGCATCTCGGGCAGGGGCCGTTTGCGCGCCGGATCGAACAGACCCTCGCCCTGCAGCTTGCCCTTCAGCCGCTCGAGTTGGGCCAGGAGTGCGCCGATGCCGGCGGCCTCCATGCTCTCGATGACGATCTGGTAGCGCGAGCCCTGCGGGTAGGTGGTGATCTTGCCGGTGACGATGACCTCGAGCCCCTGCTCGGGGCGAACGCCCAGCCCGCGGACGCTGCCCTTCCAGACCACGCCGTCGATCGCCGCCCGCTCGTCCTTGATCGTCAGATAGACGTGGCCGTTGGAGTGGTGAGTGACCTTCGAGAGCTCGCCGCGCAGCCGCACGAACCCATAGGCGTCCTCCAGCGTCCGCTTCAGCGCGAACGCCAGCTCCGAGACCGAGTAGGCCTTGGCGTTGCCGGTCTCTGTAGCGGAGGCGATGTCGGTCATGTGGTCACGAAGCTAGGGGGCTGCGCTCAAAAAGAAAGGGGCGCGTCCGGGGCCTTAGGCTGCTGGCGCAGCTTCGGCTCTCGGACACGCCCCCCATCCCCAACGGATCGTCGGCCGCGGTCGCGCGGATTTAGATGTAGCGGCGGAGGCTCCGCGCCAGTTCGGCGGCGCCGGACTTCTTCTTCGCCTGCACCGGCTGGTACGCGACGGTCGCGTGCTCGTGGCAGTAGGGGCCGTGTTCTTCCGAGCGGCGGCCGCAGAAGGTGAAGTTGTCCAGCGACGGGTCGCCGATCGGCCACTTGCACATGTGGGCGCCCAGGGTCAGCACGGTGGCCGTGCCGGGGCTTTCGTCCACATAGCGCACCGGCGCCGGGGCCGGATGGCTTTGCGCCGCCACCGGCTCGGCGATCCGCCGGGGCGCCGACGGCGAGGCCGCCGCCGGACGGGCGGGGCGCGGCGCCTTGAAGACGGTGCGCTGCGGCTTGGAAGGCGTGGCGCGGCCCGATAGGCCCAGCCGGTGCACCTTGCCGATCACCGCATTGCGGGTGACGCCGCCCAGTTGTTTCGCGATCTGACTGGCCGAGAGGCCGTCCTGCCAGAGCTTCTTGAGTAGTTCGACGCGTTCGTCAGTCCAGCCCATGGTCACGACCTCCCACCCAGAGGGCCCGGCGCGGCCCCAGACGGCGCCGGGATTCAACATCTTGTGGCCTGGGGCAGAACCGCCCCTCACCAACCACCATCAGTAGTAAACAAATGCCTAAAGGCCACAATAGGCGCCATCCGGATCATCCACAGGAACTAGATATTGAGTCGGGATCGGGCGCCCTTGCGCCCCAGCGTCGCACGGCGCACATCTCGGCTATGCGAGACATGCCCGCCGACGAAGCCGTCCTTCCGCCCGAGCCGCGCGCCTACAACGGCGTGAATTGGGAGGGACTGAAGACCCTCTACGTCCGGGAGGTCCGCCGCTTCATCAAGGTGGGGATGCAGACCCTGGCGGCGCCGGTGGTGACGGCCCTGCTCTATATGCTGGTGTTCGTGGTGGCCGTGGGCGGCGGCCGGGAGGTGCACGGCGTGGCCTACGGCACGTTCGTGGCGCCCGGCCTGATCATGATGCAGATCCTGTCGAACGCCTTCGCCAATTCCTCGTCGTCGCTGCTGCAGGCCAAGTTCAACGGGCTGATGGGCGACTTCATGACCCCGCCCCTGACACCGGGCGAGCATGTCGTGGGCTTCGGCGGCGGCGCGGCGACGCGGGGCATCGTCGTGGGCCTGATCAGCATGCTGGCGGTCCTGCCGTTCGCGCGACTGCCGCTGGCCCAGCCCTGGGCGATCGCCTACTTCGGCCTGGGCGCGGCCTTCATCATGGGCTTCATCGGCATCATGGCCGGGCTTTGGGCCGAGAAGTTCGACCACATGGCGGCGGTCACCAACTTCGTCATCATGCCGATGACCTTCCTTTCGGGGACCTTCTATCTGGTGGAGAAGCTGCCGGAGCCGTTCCGGACGTTCAGCCACTACAACCCGTTCTTCTATCTGATCGACGGCTTCCGCTACGGGTTCATCGGCCAGGCCGAGAGCAATCTGGTGGTCGGCGCCGTGATGACCGCCGTCCTGACCCTGGGCCTCGGGTGGGCCTGTCTCTGGATGTTCAGGGCCGGCTACAAGATCAAGACCTGAGACCCGGTTCGCGCGGCTTCGGAAAACATTGACGTCGCGCCGTTCCGATAGGAGAACGCAAAGCCTTCCGGTCCCCGCTGCTCACGCGGCGGGGACGTTCCTTTTTGGAGGGTCATGACCGTGGCCGATCCGACCACCGCCCCCGTTCCCAGCGATCACATCATGGGCGTCTATGCGCGCGCCCCGCTGGCGTTCGAGCGAGGCGAGGGCTCGCGACTTTATACGGCCGACGGCGAGGCCTATCTGGACTGCATGGCGGGGATCGCGGTGACGGCCCTGGGCCACAGCCATCCCAAGCTGGTGCAGGCGGTGAAGGACCAGGCCGAGAAGCTCTGGCACACCTCCAACATCTTCCGCATCCCGAACCAGGAGAAGCTGGCGACGCTGCTGACGGACAATACGTTCGCCGATGTGGCCTTCTTCACCAACTCCGGGACCGAGGCGATCGAGTGCGCGATCAAGACCGCGCGCAAGTATCACTGGGCCAAGGGCAATCCTGAGCGGATCGACATCATCGGTTTCGAGGGCTCGTTCCACGGCCGGACGCTGGCGGCGGTGAACGCCTCCGGCAACGCCAGCTACCTGGAAGGCTTCGGACCGCCGATGCCGGGCTTCGTGCACCTGCCCTACGGCGACCACGAGGCGCTGAGGGCGGCCATCGGTCCGACGACCGCGGCGATCATCATCGAGCCGGTGCAGGGCGAGGGCGGGGCGCGGTCGCTGCCGGTCAGCTGCCTGCGCGGCCTGCGCGAGCTGTGCGACGAACACGGCATCCTGCTGATCTACGACGAGATCCAGTGCGGCCTGGGCCGGACCGGCAAGCTGTTCGCCTATGAGTGGGCCGACGGCGCGGGCGATCCGGACATCATGGCGGTGGCCAAGGCCCTGGGCGGCGGTTTCCCGGTCGGCGCCTGCCTGGCCACGGCCGAGGCGGCCAAGGGCATGACGCCGGGCAGCCACGGCTCGACCTATGGCGGCAACCCCCTGGCCATGGCCGTGGGCGTCGCCTCGGTCGAGGAGCTGGTGAAGCCTGAACTGCTCGAACACGTCCGCGAGGTCGCTGGCTACTTCAGCCAGCAGCTCTCGGGCCTCAAGGACCGCTTCCCCGATGTGGTGGTGGATATCCGGGGCAAGGGCCTGCTGATCGGCGTGAAGCTGGCGACGCCCAACCGCGAGTTCATGCAGCACGCCCGCGACAACCAACTGCTGATCGCCGGCGGCGGCGACAACTGCGTGCGCCTGCTGCCGCCGCTGACGCTCAGCCTGGACGAGGCCCGCGAGGCCATCGGCCTGATGGAGAAGGCGTGCGAGGCGGCCCAGGCGAAGGCGGCCAAGGAAAAGGTGGGGGCCGCATGAGCAAGCCCGTTCGCCATTTCCTGGACCTGTGGAAGCTGGACGGGACTGAACTGCGGATCATCCTCGAGGACGCCAAGGCCCGGAAGGCCGCCCGCGCCGGCTGGCCCAAGGGCAAGCCGGACGAGGACCACCCGGCCCGCGGCCGGACGCTGGCGATGATCTTCGAAAAGAACTCCACCCGGACCCGCTTCTCGTTCGACGCCGCCATGCGCCAGCTGGGCGGGGACGTGATCATCTCCAACGCGGTCGACATGCAGCTGGGCCGCGGCGAGCCGATCGAGGACACCGCCCGCGTGCTGTCGCGGATGGTCGATGCGATCATGATCCGCTCCAATGTCCACGAGGACGTCGAGCGGCTGGCCATGTGGTCGTCCGTGCCGGTGATCAACGGCCTGTCCGACAAGAGCCACCCGTGCCAGATCCTGGCCGACCTGATGACCTTCGAGGAGCATCGCGGCAACGTCCATGGCAAGACGTTCGCCTGGGTCGGCGACGGCAACAACGTCTGCTCGTCCTTCATCCACGCGGCGCCGAAGCTGGGCTTCAAGCTCAACATCGCCACGCCGGCGGTCTTCCACCCCGACATGATGGACCTGGCGCGGGCGGCCGAGCAGCAGGGCCATGTGACGACGACCCACGACCCAGTCGAGGCCGTCCGCGGCGCGGACTGCGTGATCACCGACACCTGGGTCTCGATGGGCGACACCGATCACGACGAGCGGATCGAGGCGCTGGAAGCCTATCAGGTCGACGCCAAGCTCATGGGCCACGCCAAAAAGGACGCGGTGTTCCTGCACTGCCTCCCGGCCCACCGCGGCGAGGAGGTGACCGACGAGGTGATGGACGGCCCGCAAAGCCTGATCTGGGACGAGGCGGAAAACCGCATCCACGCCCAGAAGTCGATCCTGGCCTGGTGCTTCGGCGTGATCTAAGCCGGCCGAGCGCCCGGCGGATAATCTCGGCTCCTCCGACCTTCTTCCGTCGTTTTCGGTTCCGGCCGGCGTCCCGCGGCGCTAGCGTCGCCGTGTCTGCTGGGGAGAGGCGCCGATGAAGCTGGCCGCTACGCTGTTGTTGGCCGTCGCGGTCGCCTCGCCAGCCACGGCGGCGCCGGTGAGCCTGGACCCCATCTTCGCGAGCTATTCGCAGGCGACGCCGGGCTGCGCCGTCGGGGTCAAGGCGAAGGGGGAAGCGCCGGTCTTCAACGCCTTCGGCTCAGCTGACCTTGAGCACGGCGTTCCCATCACGGCCGACACCGTGTTCGAGGCCGGATCGGTCTCCAAGCAGTTCACGGCCGCCGCGATCCTCCTGTTGGCGGACGCGGGCAAGCTGGCGCTGTCCGACGACATTCGGACGTACCTGCCCGAGATGCCGAACTACGGCCGGCCGATCACCGTCGACATGCTGCTGAGCCACACCAGCGGTCTGCGCGACTGGGGCGAGGTCATGAATCTCGCGGGATGGCCGCGCACCAGCCGGGTCTACACGCCGGCCGAGGTGCTGCAGATCACGGCACGGCAGCGGGCGCTGAACTACCCGCCGGGCCAAGCCTATTCCTATACCAACACCGGCTACAACCTGGCGGCGGCTATCGTCCAGCGGGTGAGCGGCCAGACCCTGGCGGACTTTACACGTGACCGGATCTTCCGGCCCCTGGGGATGACCCACACAGCTTGGCGCGACGACTTCCGGCGCGTGGTGCCCGGCCGGGCTGTGGCCTACAGCGCGACCGACGGTGGCTTCGCGCAGGACATGCCGTTCGAGAACACCTACGGGCACGGCGGCCTGCTGACCACGGTGGGTGATCTGCTGATCTGGAACGACGCCCTAAGCGCCGGCCAGCTGTCGCCCAGCCTGGATGCGCGAATGCGGCGGCAGGCGGTCCTGACCGACGGGCGGATCATCCCCTACGCTCGCGGTCTCGTCGTACAGGACGCTGCGGGCCGCGCCGAGGTGGCGCACAGCGGATCGACCGCCGGCTACCGCGCCTGGCTAGCCCGGCTGCCGGCCTCGGGATTGTCCGTGGCCCTGCTGTGCAACCGTGGCGACGCGAGTCCTGTCGTGCTCGGACGCCGGGTCGCCGACGCCTGGTTGGCGACGCCTGCCCTGCCGCCGGCCGCAGCGCCGCCGCCCGAGGATCTCGCCCGGATTCCGGGCCTCTATGTGGACGACCGCGCGGGCGGCCTGCTTCGCATCCGCGCCGAGGATGGGGCGCTGCGCTTGGCCGGCGCCGTCCTGCGACCGGTGACCGCCGGCCGCTACCGCAACGGCGACGCAGACCTCACGTTCGGCCCCGCGGGCGCGGTGTGGCGGACTCCCGATGGCGAGGTGACGACCTATCGGCGTGTCACGGCGATAACGCCGGCCGCAGCCGAGTTGACCGCCGTGGCCGGCGCCTACGCCTCGGACGAGGCGGGCGCCAAACTGGTTGTCACCGTCGCAGGCGGGCGTCTCGCCATCGCGCCGGCGGACCGGCCGAGCGCCGTCGAGTTCGCCGAGCCGCTGGATCGCGACGCGTTCCTCCTGGCGGGCGATCTCGTGCGGGTGCAGCGCGATGGGCGGGGTCGTCCGGAGGCGCTGCGCTTCACCAATGGCCGCGTCTACTCGATGGTCTTCAAGCGCGTTTCCGCGCCTTAAGGACAAAGAGCCGGCTCGCAACCGGCCATTGTCGCACTATATAGCGCCCCATGCCTGACACGACCATTCCCGACGACCTCGTCGGCGCGTTCCAGATCGAGGGTGAGCCCGTGCGCGGCCGGGTCGCCCGGCTGGGGCCTGCGATCGAGCAGATCCTCTCCGGCCACGATTATCCCGAGCCGGTGGCCAACCTGCTGGGCGAGGCCTGCGCGCTGGCCGCCCTGGTCGGCTCGAACCTGAAGTTCGAGGGGCGACTGATCGTGGAGGCCCGCGGCGCGGGGCCCGTGCGCTACGTGGTCGCCGACTACGACACCTCGGGCGGCCTGCGGGGCTATTGCCGCTATGATGCCGACGAGGTGGCCGCCGCGTCCACTGGCTTCCAGCGGCCGGGCGCCAAGACGCTGCTGGGCGACGGGGTCTTCATGATGACCGTCGACCAGGGCAACGACATGGACCGCTACCAGGGGATCACGTCCATCGAGGGCGAGACCCTGGCCCTGTGCGCCGAGCAGTATTTCGCCCAGTCGGAACAGACGCCGACCCGCGTACGGCTGGCGGTGGGGCGGACCGAGACCGGCTGGCGGGCCGGCGGGTTCATGATCCAGTACATCGCCGCCGACGACGCGCGCGGCGACACCATGGAGGCCTGGGTCCGCACCCAGGCGTTCTTCGAGACGATCGGCGAGGACGAGCTGCTCGACACCGAGCTGGCGTCGGACAAGCTGCTGTTCCGGCTGTTCCACGAGGACGGCGTGCGGGTGTTCGGCTCCAAGCCGCTGCGCGCCTTCTGCCGCTGCAATCAGGACCGCATCGAGACCGTGCTGAAGTCCTTCGACCGCGCCGAGCGCGAGGACATGGTCGAGGACGACGGCAAGATCCACGTCACCTGCGAGTACTGCAGCCGCGTGTATGCGATCGCCCCGGAGGAGCTGGAGACGGCCTAGGCCGAACCGTTGCTCCCCCGACGGGGAGGAATGTCTGCCTAAGCCGCGTCCAAGGCCCGGCTGACATCCCGCACCAGATCGCCGGCGCCTTCCAGGCCGACGCTCATGCGCACCCAGCCCTCGGTGAGGCCGATCTCCAGGCGCTCGGCCTCGGGCATGGAGCGGTGGGTGGTCGTGCAGGGGTGGGTGGCCATCGACTTGGCGTCGCCGAGATTGTTCGAGATGTCGACGATCTGCAGGGCGTCGAGGAACCGCCAGGCGGCCGCCCGGTCGCCCAGGTCGAAGGCCACGACATTGCCGCCGCCGGTCATCTGGTTGGCGATGATCGCCGCCTGCGGATGGTCGGCGCGGCCGGGGTAGAGGGTGCGGCGGGCCTTGGGATGGGCGGCGATGGCGTCGGCGACCTTGCCCGCGTTGTCGGTCTGGCGGCGGACGCGCAGGTCCAAGGTCTCCAGACCCTTCAGCAGCACCCAGGCGTTGAAGGGCGACAGCGCCGGCCCGCAGTGCCGGTGCATGTCCTTGTAGGCCTCGGTCATCAGCTCGGCGCCGCCCAGGATGGCGCCGCCCAGCACCCGGCCCTGGCCGTCGATATGCTTGGTGGCCGAATAGACGACGATGTCGGCGCCCAGGGCCAGGGGCTTCTGGAAGATCGGGGTGGCGAAGACGTTGTCCACCACCAGCTTGGCGCCGGCCGCGTGCGCGATCTCGGCCACGGCGCCGATGGCGGTGACCTCCAGCAGCGGGTTGGCCGGGCTCTCCACCAGGAAGACCTTGGTGTTGGGCCGGACCGCGTTCTTCCAGGCCTCCAGGTCGGTGGCGTCCACATAGGTGGTCTCGACGCCGAACCGCGGCAGCCACTCCGAGACGATCCAGCGGCACGAGCCGAACAGGGCGCGCCCGGCCACCAGATGGTCGCCGGCCCGAAGCAGGCCCATCAGCGACAACTGCACCGCCGCCATGCCCGAGGCCGTGGCCTTGCACTGCTCGGCGCCTTCCAGCAGCGCCAGACGATCCTCGAACATCTGGGTCGTGGGGTTGCCGAACCGTTGGTAGATGAAGCCCGGCGCATTGCCGGCGAACCGCTCGTCCGCCGACTGGGCGGTGTCGTAGGCGAAGCTCTGGGTCAGGAAGAGGGCTTCGGAGATCTCGCCGTGTTCGGTGCGCATGAGGCCGCCGCGCACCGCTCGGGTCTCGATTTCCCAGTCGCGCGGGTCTTCAGCCATCGTGGCCTCCTTGCCAGAACAGGACGCCGCTTGAACGCCGGGCGCCTGCGGGCGTCAAGGGCCGCTTTCCTGCAAGCGGTTCCATTTCCCCTCGACGCGGGCCGCGCCAAGCCTTGCCACGCGGCGGTTCTGGGGTAAGGGTTCGCGGCCCATGAGCGCATTCAACATGCCGGGCATCCTGCCCTGCCAATCCATCGAAGCCCTGATCGCCAACGGCGCCATTGCGTCCGAGACGCCGTTCGACGTCGATCAGGTGCAGCCCGCCAGCCTGGACCTGCGCCTGGCCGGCAAGGCCTGGCGCGTCCGCGCCTCGTTCCTGCCTCGCCATGGCACGGTGCGGCAGCGGATCGCCGAGGTCGCCATGCACGAGCTGGACCTCACCCAGGGCGCCGTGCTGGAGCGCGGCTGCGTGTACATCGCCGAGCTGCAGGAGCGGGTGAAGCTGCCCAAAGGCGTGTCGGCCCGGGCCAACCCGAAGAGCTCCACCGGCCGGGTGGACGTCTTCGTCCGGGTGATCACCGACTTCGGCGACGCCTTCGACGACGTAGACGAGGGCTACGACGGGCCGCTCTACATGGAGATCGCGCCGCAGACCTTTTCCGTCTTGGTGCGGTCGGGCACGCGCCTGAACCAGCTGCGTCTCAAGGCGGGCGTGCCGGCGCGGCTGCGCACCGAGAGCGTCAGCGTCGACCTGACCGGCGCGATCGCCGGCTTCCGCGGCCGCCGCCATGCGGGCGTCGTCGATCTCGACCACGAGGACGGCCACGATCCGCGCGACTTCTGGGAACCGCTGACGCCCCGCAACGGGCAGCTGCTGCTCGACCCCGGCGAGTTCTACATCCTGGCCTCCAAGGAGGCGGTGGAGATCCCGGTGCTGGAAGCCGCGGAGATGACGCCGATAGACCCGTCGGTGGGCGAGTTCCGCGTCCACTACGCCGGCTTCTTCGACCCGGGCTTCGGCACCGACGAGGCGCATGGCAAGGGCTCGAAGGGGGTGCTCGAGGTGCGCAGCCACGAGACCCCGTTCATCCTTGAGGACGGCCAGACCGTGGCCCGGCTGGTCTATGAGCCGCTCACCGAGCGGCCGACGCGGCTCTATGGCGACCTCGGATCCCACTACCAGCGCCAGGGCCTGAAGCTGTCCAAGCACTTCCGCGTCTGGGGCGAATAGCACCGGCTGTCATCGTCGCTCGACATTTTGTCATGGTCGCTTGACAGGCCATCGTGTGTCGTGTTTCCTTGTCATCAAGACAAGGGGACTTCACAATGACACGACAAAACGGAGCCTTGCTCAGCGCGCTCGGGCTTTTCGGCATCGGAGCGGTCACGGGTCTGGCCATCGGTATCGACCGATTTTCGGGTTTCGAGATGGTCGGCTGGGCCCGGTTCGGTCTGATCGCCGCAGTTCTCGTCGTCGGCGCTGCGCTCAGCCTGCACTGGTGGAAGCAGCTCGACGAGGTGGCGCGCGAGGCCCAGAAATTCGGCTGGTACTGGGGCGGTTCGGCGGGCATCGTCGTCGCCGGGACGGTGATGATTATGGTCGACACCGGCAGTATGACGCCGCCGGCCTTCCTGCTGGAGGCAGCCTCCAGCCCGTTCGTCGCCGGCGCGATGCTGGTGCTGGGCGCCCAGATGATCGGCTACGTGGTGACCTGGGCCGGCTGGTGGTGGGCGCACCGATGAGCGGCCGCAGCTCTCCCGCCCTCTATGTGCTGTCGGCCAGCGTGATCGCGGCCTACTGCCTGGGCGCCGTCATCGCCTGGGTGGCGACATGAAGAACCGCCTCAAGGTGCTGCGCGCCGAACGCGACTGGAGCCAGGGCGACCTGGCCGAGCGGCTCGGCGTCTCACGCCAGAGCGTCAACGCTCTGGAGACCGGCAAGTACGATCCCTCGCTGCCGCTGGCCTTCAAGATCGCCCGGCTGTTCGACCTCCGGATCGAGGAGATCTTCCAGGACGAGGCGGCCTGACCGCCTCGTCTTCGCCCTCAGGCCGCGTCGGCCTTGCGATAGATCGACCGCTTGGGCGTGGCCATCACCCGCCGCATCATCGGCACGAAGGCGTCGAGCGGCATGCTGTCGAAGGCCGGATCGAACGAGTTCTGGTCGTACAGGTGGCAGAACTGGGCGGTGTATTCGAACCAGGGGTGGCCACGCCATTCGTCACGCAGGTCGCGATCGAGGCCCAGGTGGTGGAAGAAGTAGTAGCCCTGGAAGATGCCGTGCTTCTCCAGCATCCAGTGGTTCTGGTCTGAGATGTAGGGCTTGAGGATGGCCGCGCCGAGCTCGGCGTGGCTGGCCGGCAGCAGGATGTCGCCGATGTCGTGCAGCAGGGCGCAGACGACGTATTCCTCGTCATGGCCGGCACGATGCGCCCGCGTCGCGGTCTGCAGGCTGTGCTCCAGCCGGTCGACGTTGAAGCCGCCATAGTCGCCACCCAGCAGCTTCAGATGCGACAGGATGCGATCAACGTGCTCGCCCTGATGCGCCTTGCCCACCTCGACGATGGCCGCCCAGTCGGCCTCCGTGCTCTCGGTCATCGCCTTGAACGTGGCGCGGGTCTGGATCTCGCCGTCGGCCATGGCCGCTTCCTCCGGTCTTGTCTTTGGGCCGATGGTGCGGCCGCCGGCGCCCGGGGTCAATTCAAAGCCTTGGCGCGCCCGCCCGCCCCCGCTATGAAGCGCCCGCTGCGGCCGTAGTTCAGAGGTAGAACGTCAGCTTCCCAAGCTGAATGTCGGGGGTTCGATTCCCCCCGGCCGCTCCAACACTTAGATCAAATCTACGCTGCCCGTATTCGGGATTAGGGGCGGATTTGGGGGCGCTTTCGTCGAAATAGCTTGGGTTGCCGCTGTCGCCGGTGAAACCGGTCAAGCACTCCCCCGACAGCCGTCGAGATTACAGCGGCGCCGGGCAGTCACTGGAACTGGCGCCGTCGAAACGCGGCGACGTCACGCGCTTGAAGCCTGAACCACTCGCCGTTGCGACGTTTGTCTGCGAACCGACGATGCCAGTAAGCTTCAATACCGATTGGATCGTCGGTCCTGATAGAGTGCACAAGTTCGAGACGCTCCGGCATCGCGACGCCAATCGCCTTGAAGCGGCGCTCGAGATCGCCGGTGCGGCCGATTTTGTAATCGCGGCCGCATTTGAATAGGTAGACAAACCCCAGCTTGCCTCCGGCCTCAGGCGCTTCGTTCTCGGCCAACTCGGCGGGCGGCGGGAGCATAGCCGCGATATCCGCGCGATCTGGAGACGCTGCGGCCCATGTCGCCATTTCGCGGACCATGTCGAGCTTGCGCTTGAAATGTCTACGAAGGGTGGTGCGCCCTGGGATCGAAGGGTCGTCGTAGCGGAAGATGTTGATCTCAATCTCGGTCGGCAGGCGTCCGTGGTGGCGAGCGATTTTCGCCAAAGCGGACATCACCTCGTCCAGCGATAGTCGCGGCGCGGCCACGTTAGGTTCAAGTCCGGCTTCCGCGACCGCTGCGCTCCACCGCGGCCAAAACCTCCGCCAGCGCGTATTGGCGATGCCGGTTTCCGTTCGAAACAACATCTCGCCCGGCGGCTTACCGTCTCGTTGCCGAGCGAGCCGTCCGATCTCGGCGAGGATGAAGTCTCTTTCAGCGGTCGGGGGGCCATGAGATCTCGTCACGGGAGCTTCCTGTTAAACTAACCTGACCCTCCCGGCCCTCACTCCCTCCTTTCCTGGTGCTATCGTCTGGACCTCAGAAGCTTCTGCGCCCCGGTTTGTACCGCTTGTGACTCATCAGAGACATTGGGAAGGTCCGCACTCGGGCCAGGATGTGAATCCCTAGGGGAGTCGAACCCCAGCGCCCGTTTGTAACTCCGAGCTGACATCGGACCTGGGCGGTGGCTGAGTGTCTGAGAAGGGTGGATTGGAGACGTTGGCACCTACGCTCGTCCACGATAGTCGCGAGATGGTGAGGGCGTCGTGGGCCTTGCTGCCACCATCTAGGTTCAGCTGATCCTGCCCCTCAAATTCGCCTTCATGCCGACTATGGGGCCACGCCGCTGATCCAATACCGATCGACCGCGATGCCAAACGGCGAGATCATACCCGTAAGGACGACAGGAGTGCCGAGCGGCCACTCCGCCGCCTCGCTAGCCGGAATGCATATGACCCGCCGGGTGTGCGGTGAGACGTCTCGCAGATCGAAGCCATCACATTGGTGACGGGAGTGGGCATAGTTCCCGAAGCGCACCGTCACCTGGCCGGGTTGCCCCGTCCCAACGGTCCAAGCTTCTAAGAGACCTTGGCTGGTCAGAAGGAAGGCGAGGTAACTCGCAAACAGGCCGACGCCCAACGCCTTGACCAAGCGGTCGTCGGTGGACGCATCGCCTGGCCGGCGCTTCAGCAAAGGAAGCCGCCGCCCAGGCCCGCAGCCCGGCGAATACGCCGGCCGGTAGCGCGACGCTGACAGCAATCTGCAACCCTGTAGCGTTTGCGACGAACCGACTCCCCATCAACGGCCAGAGAACCGCCAGCAAGATCGTCGCCCCTATAAGCCCCTGAATCAGCAGCACCCGCCTCGCTGCAAGGGTTCGCCCTGGCTTACAGTACCCATCGCAGACGTCGCCTCGTGTCGATAACCACAGCCGAGCAGTAACTTGGACCGCAACGTCAGCAAGGGGTCGAAAGCGGCCCTAGGTGGCGAGGGCGTCTGAATGTCCGCTCGTCGGCCTGATCCCGATGTCAGCAACTGGCGCAGGGCTGACACCAGACCTGGCTGAGAGTGAGTCATCGAGACGGGTGGGAAGCGAGCATCCGCGATGCCATCCTGCGATCTGACGAGCAGGAGTGCGTCGCGTGCCGAAGACGATGATCGCGATTGCCCTGGTCGCCTGTTTGCTGGGCTCGGGCGCGATGGCCCAGACCGCCGCGACGGTGCGGATGCCGCCGGAGATTGGCGCGGCCTACGGGCGGCTCGGCAAGGCCATCGCCACCCACGATGCGGAGGGCGTCAAAGCCATCTGGGCGGAAGACTTCGTGGTCAATGCGCCCAACAATACCGTCCTGCGTCGCGACCAGGTCATCGCCGCGATGGCCGACGACCTTCTAGACTACAAGGACTTCCGCAAGAACATCACCATGGTCGACGAGAAGCCAGGCGCCGTCGTGGTCATGGGTTATGACACGATGGTCCCCACCAAGGGGCCTGGGGCGGGCAAGCAGGTGATGCGGCCGTTTACAGACGTCTGGATGAAACGCGGCGACGCATGGATGCTCGTCGCGCGACAGGCGACCATTGCCGCAGCGAATTGAGCGCAAGCCACTGTCGACGCCGACGAAAGGTCGAAGTCGGACATGCGGTAGCAATGTCCGGAAGGTCCACTCACCTGACTGATCGCAACGTCTGCGCCGGTCGCATCGTTGATACGCTGGCAGGTTCGCTAGCGCCCTCTCGACAGGCTCCTTAAACCTGGGCGATCGCTCGGCGCATCGGTCTGCGCCCCGCGATGAGGAACACCGCGCCCAGCGGGGCGCCGATTGCGAACAGGGTCGCGAGGGCACGGCCGAGCCCGCCCGGACCGGGGTACGCGTAGTCGACGAGGGCGCCGACGATCGGGGGGCCCAGACCAAGGCCCAGTCCGGTCATGACGAGAAGGTAGATCGCCGACACCCGGCCGCGCATCCGCGGTGGTGTTACAAGCTGTAGCGCGGCGGCCGAGATGCTCGCGAAGGTGAGAACCGACACGACGGGCGCAGCGAGGATGAGACACATGACAGGGGTAGGGGCCAGACTGGCGGCGACACCGCAAACCGCCATGAGCGCCCCCACGATCGCATAGAGGGTGAGGTGGATGTCGGTGACGCCGCGGGCGAACAGGCGGTCGACCAGCGCGCCAGCCCCCAGAACGACGGCTGTCGCGCCGACGGCGTTGATAAACGCCAGCGGGGTCGCGATCTCGGCCGGGGTCCATCCGAAGGTTCGGACGAGATGAGTGGGCAGCCAGCTCACGAAGCCATAACCGACGACGGCGAGCAGCCCGAACCCGGCGAAATGCGGCCCAAAGAAGCTGCGCCGACCCCAGAGGAAGGTGAATGTGTGGGACCAAGTCGGCGCGTCAGCGTCTTGCGCCGCGTCTCGCCGGGGCGGTTCCGGAATGACAAATATCAGAAGGGCGGCGAGCAGCCCCGGAAGACCTGTGACAACGAACACGAACTGCCAGGGGCGGAGTTCACCCAGCAGCGGCAATCGGAAGACACCGCCAGCCTCGGCCAAGCCGATGACGGCGCCGCCGATAGCGATGGAAAGTCCGCCCCCGAGGGTTGAGCCGATCATGAGGATCGACATCGCGGACGTGAGCTTCTGCGGCGGATAGAGATCCGCAAGCAGGGAGTAGGCGGCCGGATTGAGCGCGGCCTCACCTGCGCCGACACCGAGCCGCGCAAGCAGGAGCTGCCCGAAATTCTGGGCGAGCCCGCAACAGGCCGCGGCGACAGACCAGACCGTGACGCCGCTCCACACCACCCATCGGCGAGACCAACGATCAACCGCCCAGCCGAGCGGCAGGGCGGCCAGGCCGTAAAACAGAGCGAACGCCAAGCCTTGGACCAATCCCATCTGAAGGTCCGTCAGGCCGAGGTCCCGCCGGATCGGATCGACCATCAGGTTTAGGATCTGACGATCCAGCAGTGAAAACGCCGACAGCAATACCAGGATCGGTAGCGCTGCGCGGGCGCGGACGCTGCTGGGCGACGTCGAACGTTCTTCCGGAGAACCAGGAAGGGCAGGGGGCACGGCAGTCTCCCAACGGCGCTCAGGAATCGACGGTAACGCGTGTAAGCATACATATATGTCGAAATGCGTGACAAGGGTGACGCGTGACCGTCACGCACGCAGGCGGCGTGTCGTTCTGGCCGCGCCTATGGGGCCGGGGACGACAGGCGCCGTAGCTGGTGGATCTTGGCGGTAAACGCCATGCGACGGCGGGCCGTGGCGGGCCGTGGCGGGCCGTGGTGGACGCCGTGGCCGTCTTCGCCCGCGCGGCGGCTAAGCGGCCAGCCCGGACTTGAAGAATTCGACGATCTCGTCCGCCACCCGGAACGGGTTGGGGTCGTCGATCTGGGAAATCCATTGCGGCAGCCCGTGGAACGCGCCGGCCCGGAAGATGAAGATGGGTCGGTAGTCCAATGGCCGACAGGTCCCGTCGGCGATCCCTTCGCGGGCGATCGCGTCGGTGCGGTGCAGGAACCCCTGCATTCGCTCCGATATGGAGCCTCGAAACTCGGGCGTCAGCACGTCGAGTCCCATCGAGGCCGCGACCGGCTGGAGCGATCCGGCCTGCGCCTGCACGTTCAAGTGGGAGACGATCAGCGACTTCTCGAGTCCATTGCGGCCCAGCCGATCCGCGAAGCTGATGAATTCGCCGTAGAGGTCGAAGCCCCGCTCCAGGCATCGCCGCACGAGGTCCTCGCGGTCCTTGAAGTAGTGGTAGAAGACCCCGCGCGTGACCCCCAACGCGGCGACGACGTCATCGATGGAGAAGCCCTCGATGCCGCGGGCGTTGATCAGCTTTGAGCCGACCATGAGGATCTCCGCGAGGTTCAGCGCGTCGAGGCTTTTCGCGTTCGCCCGCGAGAAGACATCCACGTTGTGGTGGATCTGAAACTGCGCCTCACGGTCGGCTGCTGAGCCGTTCGCGACAAAGTCGAGAATGGCCCTGAGGTTGTCGAGGTTGCGGCGCTGGTCCACCCATCGGTGCGACACGCGATAGTAGGCCACCGAGGATGGCAGCACGCGCGCGATCAGTTGCGCGTCGCAGGGCCGGATGTTGCCGGCTCGGACACCGTCGCGGATCATGCCTTCCAGCCGCTCGAAATTGCGCTGCATGGCCTGTTCGATGAGGTCGCGCGGTTCCGCGGCGAGGATGCCGGTCGAGCCAACCACGGCGGTAGCGTTCGCCTCCGGGCTCAGGCTCTGGTCGAGATAACTCAGCACCTGCGGCAGGCCGGGCGATTCATCCGCAGCGCGATCAAGCCGCGCGGCGTCCGCGACGCAGCTCTGCTCAAAGCAACGGAAGACCAAGTCCGGGCCATCCGCGAAGTAGTAATAGATGGAGGCGCGGCTGAGGCCGAGCGCCTTCGCGAGCGTCGAGAGCGTAACAGCTCCGACACCCTGGTCATTGATCAGCCCTGCGGCCGCAGAGAGAATCAAATCCCGTCGCGCGATGTTCCAAACCCCCGGGCGGTCTGCGGTTCTGCGTTTACCGGAGCCGCTCTCAGGGCGGCTCCTCAGCGCCAACACCCGGAAGACTCTCTTCCAGCGCGCAGCCACGTCAAATCCTAGAGCAACCCAACGGCGCACGCCAGAACGCGACACCTGCCGTGGGTAACTTTTCACATACAAGAACGTCGAAATTCATTGACGTGCGGGCGTTCCGTCGTTCACACATGCTCACATACACAAACGTCGAAACGAGCCCAGAAGGGCCGACAGGGGAGGTTTTGCAGATGTCGTTCCGAGACCAGGTTCTCGCGTGCTCCGCGATCGCCGCGTGCCTAGCCGCGCCGGCCTACGCCCAACCCCGGACGCCCGCGCCGGACGCCGAGGCCGGGGCCGAAGTTGAAGCGCTCGTCGTCACGGCCCGTCGACGCGACGAGTTGGTCAAGGACGTGCCGGTGGCCATCACCGCCATCGGGAAGTCAGACATCGAGCGCTACCATATCCAGAGCGTGGACGAGCTCGCACGGCTAGCGCCGGGCCTGCAGTCCGCCGAGGGTTCAGTGTCCTCGGGCGGCACCATTTCGCTTCGCGGCGTCGGTAGCGGCTCCTCCAACTACCTCGGCGACCAGGCCGTTTCGATCAACGTCGACGGCATGCAGGTCGGAACGTTGAATATCCGGAAGACCGCGCAGATCGACATGGCGCAGATCGAAGTACTGCGCGGCCCACAGGCGCTCTTCTTCGGCAAGAACAGCCCCGGTGGCGTCATCTCGTTCAAGACGGCCGACCCCACGTACGCCCGTCAGGGGGAGGTCAGCGCGGGTGTCGAGGCCCGCTCGGGCGACGCCTATATCCAGGGCATTTACTCGGGGCCCATCGCCGAGCGCGTCGCCATCCGTCTGGTCGGCCGCTACACCAAGCTGAACGGCTACTTCAACGTCAAGACCGTCGAGGGGACGGGGAATCCGCTCGTCATCCCGGCCCACGTCAACGAGTACCCGACGGGCGATGAGTACTTCATTCGGGTGACCCTTCTGGCCGACCCCACCGATCAGCTGAAGATCAACGCCAAGCTCACCTACAACCGCTCGGAGGTCCAGGGCGGGTCCATGACGACCTACCAGCGGATCGACTGCCCTTATGGCGCGCCGCAACTGCAGCCGGCGTACGCGTGCAAGGCCGGCCGCGATGTCTATCTCGGCGGCGCGCCGCCCGTGCTGACCACGCTGATCCCCGGTTCGCCGACGAACAATGGTCTTGGGCAGCGTACGAACGACCAAGTTCTCGCCACCGTGCAGGTGGATTATCTTCTGTCGCCCAATCTCAAGGCGACATCCGTTACGGGCTACTACTGGTTCGACGAGCTCAACGCGCACAACGCCTCCGTCGGGCCGCGCATCACGATCGCGCCGTCGTTCCTTCCGTTCGAAATGAAGCAGTTCACCCAGGAGGTGCGGCTCGCCTCCGACGTCGAGACGCCCGTCAACTTTACGGTCGGCGCCTTCTATGAGCACCGCACCACGGACGGCGCACAGGGCTCGGTCTCGTTCGCGGGCGCGGCGCCGGTCGCATTCCCTCTCGAGGGCACGCGGCAGAGCCAGGAGGCGTTCTCAGCCTTTGGACAATTGCTCTGGAATGTGACCGACCGGCTGGAGCTGTCCGGCGGCGCCCGATATTCGCACGAGGCGAAGGACATCCGGTTCTTCTTCCAGCGCGCCGACGTCACGTCGCGCCTCGCCACCGACCACCTGTCCTTTGACAACCTCTCGCCCGAAGTCACGGCGTCCTACCGCGTGAACGACGACGTGCTGGTCTATGCGTCGTACAAGCGCGGTTTCAAGTCCGGCGGCTTCGACGCCGGGTTCACCGGCGGGGCCATTGGCGCCGCGCCTGTGGGGACGTTCAGAAACACCTTCGAACCGGAGAAGGTTCGCGGGGTGGAAGCCGGGCTGAAGGGAAGCCTCGGCCGCGTTGAGTTCGGCGCAACCGCGTACTCGTACGACTACACCGACCTCCAGGTCGGCGCGTTCGACGCCCAGACCATCTCATTCAAGGTGCTCAATGCCGCGGCGGCGCGGGTGCGCGGGGTCGAGATGGAAGGGCAGTGGCGGACCCCACTCACGGGTCTCAGTCTGCGCGGCTCGCTCGCTTATAACGACGCGAAGTTCGAGGACTTCTTCTCCGCCTGCTACGTCGGCCAGACGCCCGCGCTTGGCTGCAACCGGACGCGAAACCCGGTCACCGGCGCATTCCTGGAGCAGGATATGTCGGGTCGTCGTCTAAACAATGCGCCGGAATTGGTCGGTTTCGGCAGCGCGCTCTATAACTTCGAACTGGCGGGTGGCTGGTCGGTCGACGTCAATTTGGACGCGGAGTATTCCAGCGCCTACTACGCGAACCTCCGTCAGTCCCCTGGCGACCTGCAGCGCGCCTTCGCCAAGTTCCACGCCGGCGTTCGTTTCGTGGATGCCGACCGGACGTGGGAAGTCGCGATCCTGGCGCGCAATATCACCAACAAGTACACGTTCAGTGCGAGCAGCCCCGTGACATTCACCGGCAGCGGTAGCGGCGCGGCCACGTCGC
The DNA here is from genome assembly GCA_964575195.1 of uncultured Phenylobacterium sp. Taxonomy (GTDB): domain Bacteria; phylum Pseudomonadota; class Alphaproteobacteria; order Caulobacterales; family Caulobacteraceae; genus Phenylobacterium. Next base: position 105,393 of record CAZNPJ010000011.1, on the reverse strand, counting down.
GTCTTGCCGACACCGGTGCGGTCGTCGCCCGCGGCCGTGAAGTGTTCGCCCGCGTCGCTCGCAAGTTCTAGCCGGGCGAGGGACGACGCCTGGGTCGCGTCGTCCCGCCCATCTGGTTGAACCCAGAGCCTTCGCCATACAGATGAGTCGGATCATGAACGGGCAGACTGAGACTGCGTCGATGGGCGCCGATGGCGGTGTTCGCCAGGCGGCCGATGCGATCGCGCAGGCGGTGCGCGGCCAGATCGACAAGGGCGCCATCCCGGGCGCGCTCGTCCATATCTCGCAGGCCGGCGCGACGTCGTACCTGGAAGCGTTTGGACATATGGACCTGGAGTCCGGCACGCCGACCGCCCCCGATACGATCTTTCGCTTCTATTCGATGTCGAAGCCGATCACGGGCGCGGCCGTGATGACGCTCGTCGATGAGGGTCGGATAGGTCTGGACGATCCCATCAAGGCGTACCTCCCCGAGTTCGCCGACATGACGGTCCGTCGCCAGGATGGCGGCCTTGAGCCCTCCAAACGCGACATTTCAATCCGTCACCTGATGACGCACACCTCGGGTCTTTCATACCTGATGATGCCGAGCCCCGTGCAGGAAGACTATCGCGCAGCAAATGTCTTCGCGATCCGCAACCGCCTGTCCGAGAGCCTTGAGGCGCACGTCAAGCGCTTGGCGCGGCTGCCGCTCGCGGCGCAGCCGGGAGCGGCCTGGAACTACGGCGAGTCGATGGGGGTGCTCGGGCGCCTCATTGAGGTGGTCAGCGGACAGAGCTACGGCAGCTACCTGCGGGCGCGGCTCTTCGATCCGCTGGAGATGGTCGATACGGATTTTTGGGCGCCCCCCGAAAAGGCGCACCGCCTGTCTCAACTCTATATCAGCGGCAGCAGTTTTGAGGGGCTCGCCAACGCGCGCGATGCCGATCACTACGGCGGCAGCTACCTCGTTCGGCCGCGCCTCGAATATGGGGGCGCCGGCTTGGTCGGGACGAGCCGGGATTTCATGAACTTCGCCTTCATGCTGCTGGCCGGCGGTGTCTTCCGCGGACAACGCGTGATCTCCCGGGCGAGCGTCGCCATGATGCTGACCGACCAGCTCCGCGGTTCACTTGGCGATCAGCCCCTTGCGTCCCTAGGACGCCCGCCTGGTGTGAGCTCGGGCCTCTGCGGTTCGGTCGTCGTCTTTCGCGACGCGGCGTCGCCGCCCGGGACCGTGGGCCAATACGGCTGGAATGGCTGGGCGAGCACGTCTTTCTGGATCGATCCGCGAAACGACCTCGCGGGCCTGATCCTTACCCAGGTCATACCTGAGGCGCAGGGAACCGTGGAGCTCGGGCTGGCTGTCCGCGCGGCGATCTACGCGTCAGCCGCCCGACGAAGCGTCAGGCCCGCATCCGAAATCTGATCGCAACGACCCGGGCCGTTCTTCTGGACACGCGCGATCCTCCCCGCGCTCCCCTGCGTCCGGCAACTTCGGCTGCTGGACGTTTTTTTGTCGGAAGGCCGTCGGGGACGTCCGGTGCGGTTTCCCTGCGATCGCGCCGCACGGGCATGTCGCCGGATGTCCGTCCGCAACGGCATCTTACTTTCGCGACATTGGACGGAAGCGCCCGCTATGCCGTGGCCGGCTACCGTTTTCGACGGGTCGCGCGAGGCAGGTCGGCGCTCCACGCTGACTCAAGATCCAACAACCTGCGGCGTTTCCGTCAGCGCCGCGCGGCTCTCGGCACCAGATTGCGCCATCTCGGGCGTCAGGGAACGTCATCCAGCACCCTGGAGAGCGGCGGGGCGACGTCTTCCAGGGATCGGCGCTCGGCGTCCACGCCGAGAACCCTGGCCGTGACCGCAGCAACCACCATGAGCAGGCCACCGAGCGAATAGCCCTGCATGACCTTGTCCTGTTCGCCGGTGTCGATCAGCGCGCCAAACAACGCTGGGCCTCCGACTCCGCCAACCAATGTGCCGAAGGCGTAGAACAGAGAGATGGTCACGGCTCGAATCTCGAGAGGAAAACTCTCGCCAATGGTGAGATAGGCCGCGCTGGCGCCGGCCGACGCGAAGAAGAAGATCACGGTCCATGCGGCCGTCTGTGTCGAAGCCGAAAGCCAGCCTTGCGCGAACGCCCAGCCCGTCACGCTGAGGAGGGCGCCCGCCAATCCATAGGTGAGGGCGATCATGGTTCGGCGGCCGACGCTGTCGAAGAGACTTCCGAGCAGCAACGGCCCCAGGAAATTGCCAGCGGCGAAGGGCAGGATGAACCAACCGATCGACGCCGGCGGCACGTCGTAGAACCGCGTGAGGATCAACGCGTAGGTAAAGAAGATCGCGTTGTAGCAGAAGGCCTGGGTCGCCATGAGCACGACGCAGAGCACCGTGCGCCGCGGGTAGGCCACGAAGAGCGTTCGGACGATATCCATCCAGGTGGTCCGCATCGGTCGCAAACGGATTTCTGGAAGGTTGTCATGGGGGAGGGGCGCTTCGCCGGTGTGGCGCGCCACCCGCGCCTCGATCTCAGCGACGACCGCCTCCGCCTCGTCCTCGCGACCATGGGTCATGAGCCAGCGGGGGCTTTCCGGGATGAAGCGTCGGAGAAACGCGATGATGATCGCCAGCAGCCCGCCGATCACGAATGCCAGGCGCCACCCCACGCTTTGATCGATGATTTCGGGATTGAGAACAATCACCGAGCCGATCGCGCCGAGGGCCGCGCCCAGCCAGAAACTGCCGTTGATGGCGAGGTCTGTGTAACCGCGCCGCCGGGCCGGGATCAGCTCCTGGATGGCGGAGTTCACAGCGCCATATTCGCCGCCGATCCCCGCCCCGGTCAGGAAGCGAAAGACAAGAAACGACGCGAAGTCCCAGGAGAAGCCTGTGGCGATCGTCGCCAGCAGGTAGACGCCGACTGTCAGGGTGAAGAGCTTCCGCCGACCAAAGTGGTCCGTAAGCCGGCCGAACACCACGGCCCCCAACACGGCGCCCAGGATGTAGGCGCTGCCGCTCAGCCCGATCTGTGTGGCGGTGAGATGCAGGCCATCGGGACCGGCGATCGCGGGCGAGAGCGCGCCCACCAACGTGACCTCTAGTCCATCCAAAATCCAGGTTATGCCCAGCGCGGCCACCACCAGCCAATGGAAGCGGGTCCACGGGAGGCGGTCCAGACGTCCGGGGATTCGGGTGCTGAATGCGGGGCTCCGCGCCGACTCTTGCGTCGTCATCTTGCCGTCCGATGCTTCTTGGGTGTCGCCTCCCTAACGTCCTCCGATCCCAGGAGATGCGCTAAACTAGATCCGGCCTGATGACGGCGGTTGTTAAGGGCCGGAGATCGCGCGCGTCTGACGAGCCAAGCGTCCTTGGAGACAGCATCGTCGGACGTCGCGCGATCAGGGCCAAGGCGGACCGCGGCCTCCTGACGATGTCGCGCTGACCATAACGATAGGGGAGACGACCGTGTCCATCAGGATCGCCAGCTACCGCGCGGGGGACCGCGACGTCATCGTCGCCCTTTCCATGCGAGCTTGGGCCCCGGTGTTTGAACGGCTTGAGCCGGCAGTCCCGGGCTACGTCTACAAAGCGTTCTACCCAGACGGATGGGAGACGCGGCAGCGGGCCGACATCTTAGACCTGCTGGAGCAGGGAGACGCCGAGGTGTTGGTTGCGCGGGAGGGCGACGTCATCGTGGGCTGGGTCGGCCTTCGCCTGCATCCCAAGGATAAGATGGGCGAAATCTACATCCTCGCCGTCGATCCGGCCGCACAGCGACGGGGTGTCGCTAGCGCGTTGGTGGACGCGGCGACGGCAAAGGCCCGCGCCGCCGGGATGGTGATGATCATGGTCGAGACCGGGGGGGACCCCGGACATGCGCCGTCGCGGGCCACCTATGAAAGAGCGGGCTTCGAGCGATGGCCGGTGGCCCGCTACTTCAAGCGGCTGTAGGCCGGCTGACTCAAGGGGATCTTGGCCCCATCCGCGCACGGGCGCACGCGGCGTTCGGTGGTTAGGCTTCGGCTGCGCTGATGTCGAACTCGAAGTATGCGACCTGCTGCAACGTGCCACCGAGGCTGGTGTAAAGTTCGGTGGCGGGCAGATTGTCGAGCTCGGCCGCCACCCAGGCATGCTGACAACCGCGCTCGCGTCCCCAGGCAATCAGCTCAGAGCGTATCGCTCGGCCAATGCCTTGGCGGTGTAGGCGGGACGGGCGCTTGCCGAGATCCCGAGCACATGGCGCGTCGAGCGCCTCTCGTCCCGACGATTGCGGCCGGGAATAGGGCTTTCGGCGTCCGACCGCGTCCAATCTTCGCCTAGAGCAGCCGAGCCCGCTGCGCCCGTGCCACGGCGTCGGTCCGGTTGGCGGCGCGGAGCCAAGTCGAGAGGCGCGCGACATGGATCTTCACTGTGGCCGGCGAGATACCCAATTCTCGCGCGATCTCCTTGTTGGTCAGGCCCTCGGAGAGGCCCTTCAGCACCTCCTGTTGTCGGGGCGGCAAGCGCGACGCTTCTTGCGCCTCCAGGCTCGGCGCGAGGCGAGCGATCGCATCGAGCAAATCCGCAGCCTCGCTGTTCTTGGACAGCACCGCTGCGACCCCGCAGGCGCGTACGGCTTCGAGGACGCCCTCGTCGGTCAAGGCGGTCACAACAACCATCATTGCGTCGGGCGCCCGCGCTCGAAGCGCGGCCAAGCCTTCGAGTGGCTCGGCGCCGGGCATGTCCAGGTCGACGAGGCAGACGTCCAGCTTGGCGTCGGCGAGCGCCCAGGCGCTCGGGTAGTCGGCTGCCTGCGCCAGGGTGAGGCCCGGCCAACGGTCGCGCATAGCCCCCGCCAGAGCCTCCCGCATCAGCGGGTGGTCGTCGCAGATCAGGCCGCGCATTGAATGGCGACCTCGCTGTCTCCCGCCGGCATCGAGATCCAGAACGCGGCGCCCTTCGTCAGGTCGGCCAGCACGCCACAGTCGCCGCCCATCAAGCTCGCCAGATCTCGCGTCGCGGCCAGCCCCAGCCCGAACCCGCCGGGTGCACCCACGCGGGCGCCCTGCTCGAACGGACGGAAGATGCGGGCTGCATCGCCCGGCGAGAGTCCCCGACCGTCGTCAATGACCCAGATCAGCGCTCGACCGTTCTGGACGCGGACGCCCAAGAGGACGCGTTGGCCACCCGCATGACGAATGGCGTTGGCGACAAGGTTCTCAACCGCCCGCGCCAAGAGCAGGAGGTCGGCCCGCAGGACCCGACGGTGTCCGACCACCTTGAGACTTACGCCCGCCGCCGCCGCCGCCGGCGCCTGGGTCAGCAACACGCGTTCGAACAGATCAGCCGCGGGGAAGGTGTCGATGTCCGCGCGCACGGCGCCGCTCTCGAGCTTCAGGTGCTCAAGCATCGAGCCCACGAGCGTCCGTCCAGCGGTCAGGGCGCGCCGCAGTCCCTCGATCGCCGCCACTTGATCGCTGGCCCGGCGACTGGGGCTGATGCGCTCAAGGAACAGGTTCGCCGCCTGTAGCGGTTGTTGCAGGTCGTGGGAGGCGGCGCGGATGAACTGGGTCTTGGCGTCTCGCTCGCGTTCCAGCTCCCCCAGGGCCGTCGCCAAGGCGTCGCGCGCCTCGTTCGCCGTCGCCTCGGCGACGCGCGCCGCGACGACCGCTTGGCGCACGAAGCGGCGGATCGAAACGAGGGTCGCGCCGAACAACATTAAGAATAGCGCCATTGGCAGGAAATAGGGCGGCTGCTCGACCAAAAGCCACAGGGTCAGCGATCCCAGCACCAGGACGACCGCCCTGCGTAGCACCTGCGTGGCCTCGGTCGCGGCGGCGAACTGCACGGTCAGGAACCACGCGAACAGCATCAGCAACAGCGCGCGCAACTCCGGCCCGGCCACAGGCATGAAGATCCACACGCTCCACGCTATCGCCAGGTTGCACAACGTCATCGCTGCCTTCGCGCCAGGGATCCAGCGCGTCAGGATCGCCGCGTCGCTCGGCGCCTTTCGCGTGAAGGACATCCACGCCGCCAACCAGCCGCTCAGGAACAGGCCAATGGCGCAAAGCCAGACCGCGAAGCCGATCGGCTCAGCCCGTCCCGCGAACGCCAACACCAGGAAGCAGGTCACACTGGCGAGCACGAACCACGCTGCGATGCTGCCCTTGAGCTCTGTCCGCGTCTCGTTGACGAGGACCTGGTCCCGGTAGGGGGCGTCCGCCATTGATGGGTTCCCCAGCATTCGGCTAACGATCCGGGGCGCAAGTTCCCCTGTCAAGCGAACCACTTACGGCACGATCTCCATATTGGCGGTCCGGCAAGTAAGCCATCTGGTCTAATGGGCGATGAATTCGCTGCGTCCTAGCCTTGCCCCACATCGCAACCGGGAGAGCCGCGCCACAGGCGTGGCGGTGCAGGGGGTACAAGTGAAAATCATTGCAGGTCTGATCGGCGCGGTCGCGCTTGGGTCGGCGGCGAACGCCGCCACGGTCTATGACGCCTTCACCAGCTTCGACGGCACGCAGGGCGCCGGCGGGTTCAGCTACCTGAAGCTGGGCGCCGTCCCGGGCGACCCCGCGACCCTGCTGACGGCGCCGTCGGGCGCCTGTATCGTCACCGCGGCATCCTGCCTGCAAGGCGGCGGGTCCTTGCCTGGCGTCTACAAGTCTGGCGTCGGTGGCGTGGAGGGCACCTATACGATCCCGACGGACCAGCTGCTCGTCCATCCGGGCAATCCCAATCCCATCGCCATCCTCTTTCGTGCGCCGAGCGCCGGCGACTACGACTACGTCTTCACGGCAAACGTGCTGGACCGATCGCCTACGGGCGTCGCGATCATTGGCCTCACCAACCTGGGCGGCGAGGTGGGCACGTCCGTTCTCACCACCCTGGGCGCGGCGCGTCTGAGCTACAGCGTCAGCGGCGCCATCACGCTCGCCAAGGACGATCTCATTGGCGTCATCGTCAGTCCGGCCGGCAACTATTCGAACGACTCCACTGGCATAAACTTCACGCTCACCACGAGCGGGGCGCCCGCCGCCGTTCCCGAGCCGGCCGCCTGGGGGTTGATGATCCTTGGCTTCGGGGGTGTCGGCGGCCTGATGCGTCGCCGGCGCCTGCGAGGCCCGGTCCCGACCTAGCGCATCCGACACGAGCAAGCGGTCGTGCGCCCGCCCGGGGACTGTGCGGATCAACCGCGCGCGGTCCCAAGCGGCCCGCGGTCCAGCTTGACGCGAAATCCAGCCCGGGCTTTCCGCCAATGCATCGCACAGCCTTGACCAGCTTGCAGGGTGGCGACGACGCCCGCTCCAGGGCGATCGTCATCGCGATGACGTCGTCGCCTTGCGTTCGAACGCCCGTCGCTGGTGCGGTTCCTCGGCCGCCCCCGGCGGGCTCAAAGGCGCTCGAGGATGTCCACCCAGTGCTTCAGCGCCATGAGCTGGCCGATGCCCGGGTACACCGTTTCCTGGTGGGGGTGGCCCACGAGATCGGCGCGTAGGGCGCTGACCGGCGCCAACCTGTCCTCAGACCCGTGGATCACCTGGATTGGCGCTGAGATGTTCGCGAAGCCCTGCGACGTGGGGTGACGTTCGGCCGCCAGTTCGTCGGCCGGCCCAATCCCGTCACCGGCAAGCGCCTCCTTAACGTAGCCGCCGACGAAGTCGGCCACCCAGGGGTTGGCGGCCAGATAAGCCGCGTCGCCGGGCGATTGATGGGTCGCGCGCCGAAGCATCCGTGCCGCCGTTTCGGGCGAGATGCGGGTCTTGAGGATTCGGAACAGGGTGGGCGTCACCCAAGGATGGGCCAACAGCCGGGCGCGGAACGCCGTCAACGGGTTGTCCGCCATCGTCCGCCCGCGTTGCGGCGCGCGCCCCGAAAGCAGCACCACCACCCGCACGCGGGGTTGCAGTACCTGGGCTGTCGCGAGCATCGGGGTGACCCCGCTCAGCAGGCCCAGCAGGATCATCTCGTCGAGCCTCAGCGCATCACACAGCGCGCGCATGTCGTGCGCAACAGTGTTTGGGTCGTAGGGCTTGAGGGGATCGGACTGTCCGAAGCCCGGGCGGTCAGCGGCGACGATCATCAGTCCCAGACGCGCCGCGGTCGCGTCGGTTTGCGGCGGGAGTAGGCTGGATCCAAGACCCTCGTGAAAGGCGAGCACCGGGCGACCACGCGGGTCGCCGTAGATGCGATAGGCCAGGGCTCGGCCATCGGGTCGCCGCAGGATCCGTTGCGTCGGCGCTTCGCCGCTGAATGACACGCCCGCGTCGTCGTCCCCAAGTCTCGCCAACTCGGTGAGGACCTGCAGCAACTGGCTTTGCCGTCGCACACCCAGCTTTTCGAAAATCGGCGTTCAGCATCAGCACCGACACGTGACCGAAGGCGGCGTGAGCCTTGTCCCGCAGGCGCTCGAGATCCTCGAACCGCGCGACGTCGGTGGGCACGGCGGCGACCTTCGCCCCCGCATCCCGCAGGGCGGCTTCGGCATCTCTCAGCCTTTCACCCGCCACATCGGCGATCACCACCGGCAATCCCAGGCTGGCGAAGCGACGCGCGGCGGCCAATCCGATGCCGCTGGCGCCGCCGGTGATGACGGCGGCTCCGCCATCGGCCACCGGAGGCAGGTTCGCGTATGCGTCGGTCATCAGAATCGTTCCCTAGCGGCGATTGTGTGGGGCTCAAATCGTGAGCGCGGCGCTGAGCGGCGTCACCGCGCCGGGCCCCAAAAACACCTCTCTCGCCATCCACCAATTTGGACGGTGGAGCTGGCCGCATCAAGGGCGACGGGTCCTCAGGCGTCCTTCAGCCCGCGGGGAGTGGCATGCGCCTTCCGTCGACGCCCGCGGCTCAGCCAGCGTAGACCGCCAGTCACGAACAGCACCGCCGGCGCAAGTCCCGCGACCAGGCCGAGGATGCGGGTGGGCAGCGCGCCGATGGACGCGTCGTGCAGCGGTCGGATCCAGTTGCTGACCGTCGTCGACGCCGTCCCCTTGCGCGCGTCATGAACAGCGAGGACGGCGCCCGAGTGCTGGTCCACGAACACGAAGCTGTACGGGAAGCGGTGGGTTGGGTCGCCCGGGACTTGCGCGCGAATCCGGAACACGCCGTCGCCGGGTCCGGGCACGTCGATCCAGGCTAGTCGGGCGCCGGGCAGGGCTTGCTGGGCCGCCGCCAGAACCTGTGCGATCGAGACTTGGCGGCCCGCGCTGACGTCTGATACCGGCGCGGGAACAGGTACGACAGGGGCCACCAACCGCTCCAGCAGCCACGTCTTCTCCGCGGGCAAAGCCAGGAGTGCTCCGGTGCCCGACAGGATGAGCAGGAAGATCAGGCTGGCGAGGCCCAACAACTTGTGAAGATCGTAGAGCCGCCGGCTGCCGGCGGCGTGGCGCTTGTAGGCGAGCGCCTTGCGCCAGCTGCCGCGGGGCCACCAGACGACGAGGCCGGAGAGCAAAAGACCGAGCGTCGCGACGCCAGTCCAGCCGACGATATCGTTGCCGAGGTCGCCGGCCAGCAGATTCATGTGAAGGTCGTAGAGCCAGGTCATGAGGTAGTCGCCCCACCGCGCCTGGCGCAGGACCTCGGTTCCATCGGGCGTGAGCCACACCATCAGCGGATCGATCGCGTGGTGGCTCACGTGGGCGTCCGTAGGGGGATAGTATCGGGCCGGAATGGCCCCGGGCTGGCCGGTCACCTCGAATGACCACTTGCCGGTCTCGCCCGGCCACTCGGCGCGAACGGTCGCGAGCGCGCGGTCCCAGACGGGCGCCGACCAGCCCGGCGCCGGCCCCGCCGCCGCCACGCGGATTTCGGGGTGCAGGACCGCGTCCAGCTCGATGTAGAAGACGAGAGCCGCGCCCGTCGCAGCGATCACCGTGAACAACAGGCCGAGCGCCAGACCCAGCCACAGGTGAAGGTGGCGCAGCAGCGGGCGCAGGTGGAGCCGGCGAGGCCGGGTGGTCGCGTTGGGGCGGGAAGCCGTCATGTGAATCTCGTGCGGCCCCGGCGAACCAGGGCCGCCCTTGGGGTTCAGAACTTGCGGGTGAACTCGATCTCGAAGCTCCGCGGTTGGCCAAGGAAGACCAGATACGAGGAGTAACCCGACCAGTCGGCGTAGAGCGCGTTGGCGAGGTTGCGGCCGCGCAGGGTCACCCTGCCGAACGACGCGTCCCACGCGACCGCGGCGTCAAGCACGGTGAATCCGTCCGCCTTCACCGTGTTGGCGTTGGAGGTGAAGAAGGACCCGCTATGGCGCACGATGCCGCTGAAGTTCAGCGGCAGGCTCTCTGGCGCATAGGTGACCACAAGGTCGGCCAAGGTCTCGGCCACATTGGCGGGACGGTTACCCGAGCGGTTTACGCCCCCGGCCTCGATCAGCTTGTCGAACGCGGCGTCCAGCAGCGTGCCGCTGAGCTCGACGCGCCATTCGTCGGTGACCGACCAGTCCAGGGCCGCCTCGACGCCCTTCGACACCTGGCTGCCGCCTTGCTCGGTCAGGGCCGGATTGGCCGGGTCGCGGGTCAGAATCTTGTCCTGGCGGATATGGTAGGCCGAGGCCGTCAGGGTCAGGCGATCGTCGAGCGCCGTCTGCTTGATCCCGACCTCGTAGGATTGCCCGGTGGTCAGGTCGAAGGTGGCGTTGGCGGCGCTCAGGAACAGCAGGCCGCTCACCGGCGTGGCGGCGCGCGTGAACTGGGCATAGAGCTGGGTCTTGGGACGTACGCTGTAGACCGCGCCCACGCGCCAGGAGATCGGGTCGTAGTCCTGCCCATAGGTTTGCACGGCGCCGCTGGTCGCATTGAGCACCCGGCGGTCGAGCGAGATGTCGTCGTATCGCACCCCGGCCACCAGCAGCAGGTCCGGGGTCAAGTTGAACGCGTCCTCCGCGAACAGGGCGCGAGACTTTACGTCAGCCGTGACGTCCTGCCGGGTCGAGAAGTTTGCCGGGGTGTCTGCCGGGAAGACGCCGCGGACCGGGGCGTAGGGGTCCACGGACGTCGTGGTCCCAAACCGCCGGACGGTAAAGAAATCCGTCTCGCCGATCTCGAAGCCGGCGGTGAAGCGGTTGCGGCGGCCAACCAGGTCGCCATCGTAGGACGCCTGCAGTCGCTGGCTCCAGAACTGGTGGTCGTGGCTGATGAAGGTAGTCAGGCGGTCGAACCGACCCGTCGTACGATTGAAGCTGTAGTCGTCGGAGTCGCGATAGCTGCGGTCGGCGTCGTACCAGCTGGTGTCGGAGACGATCGTCCAGTCGTCGGTCAGGTCGTACGTGGCGCGCGCGCGTAGCCAAGTGGCGTCCGATGTCACCTTGCCGTCGAGCGTGTCGTAGTTGCGACTGCGGATCGCCTTGTCGAGCACGAGGCCCGCTGAGCCAGAGATGACGCTTGAGGGGTCGCGGGCCGTTCCGGCTGCGACCAGGGGCGTGCCGTAGTAGGCGGTGCCGAGCTCGTCCTCGAAGTAGTCTGCCGAAAGGGTCACCGACAGGTGGTCGGTGGGCTGCCACAGGAACGCCGCGGTGCCCGCGAGGCTGCGGGAATCGGTGTCCTCGATCCAGCCCGACGACCGATTGTAGGACAGGTCGGCACGCACGGCGGCGGTGTCGCCCACGGGTGCGTTGATATCGCCGGCCAGTCGCACGCTGTCATATCGGCCGTAGCTGGCGAGCACCTCGCCGCCAGTCCGGCCGAGCTCTGGGCGACGGGGGACGAAGTTGATCGCTCCGGCCAGCGCGCCTTCGCCGGAGGTCACCGACGCCGGTCCCTTGATCACCTCGACCCGTTCAAAGGACCAGGCGTCCCAGTTGCGAACGCCGACATCGGAGTTGGCCATCCGTACGCCGTCGTAGAGGTAGTTCACCCCGCGATAGAAGCCCCGCACCGTGGCCGCGCCGACGGAGCCTGGGATATTGCCGGAGGCGACGCCGGGCGCGGCGTTCATCGCCTCGATGGCGTTGCGCACGCCCTGACGCTGGAAGTCTTCCTGGGTGACGGATGCGACGGCGGCCGGCGTCTCGCGATCGCTCAGGGCCAGGCGACCGGCCACATCGGGTTGGATGTCGAGCTGCCGCCCCGTGACAACGACACCTTCGACCTGGGTTTGCGCGAGGGCTGCGGCGGGCGCGAGGCAGGCGGCCGTAGCCGCGAGAAGCGTACGAAGATACATGAGAGTCCTTGTTTTTAGATTGTTTTAACGCGTGTTTTTGTCGCTGGAGTTGGCGAACATCAGCGCCTGGCGGCGTCGAAGAGCCGGTTGGCCTCGGTCCAGTTCAGCACCGTCCACCAGCCCGCGAGGTAAGCGCCGCGATTGTTCTGGTGCGTGAGGTAGTAGGCGTGCTCCCACACGTCGTTCGCTACGATCGGTGCGCCCTTCACCGGCGCGTCGTCCATCAGGGGATTGTCCTGGTTGGGCGTGCTGACGACCGCAAGCTTGCCACCGGACCAGATCAGCCAGGCCCAGCCCGATCCGAAGCGCTGGGCGCCGGCGGCTTCGAACGCCGCCTTGAAGCCCTGGACGGAGCCGAAGTCCTTTTCGATCTGCGCCTTCAGAGCGGCGGATGGCGCGCCGCCCTGTCCCACAGGGGCCATCAGTCGCCAGAAGAGGCTATGGTTGTAGTGGCCTCCGGCGTTGTTGCGCACGGCGGACGCGTGCTTTGAGACCTCCGATAGGATCGCTTCGATCGACTTGCTCTGCAGCGCCGGCGTGGCGGCGACGGCGGCGTTGAGGTTGTTCACATAGCCCTGATGGTGGCGGCCGTGGTGGATTTGCATGGTCTGCGCGTCGATGGCAGGCTCCAGGGCGCCGGCCGTATAGGGCAGGGCTGGCAGGGCGAAGGCGGCTGACGCCGCAGTCGGAGTTGTCGCTGTCGCTTTAGCTGTAGGCGTAGATGTAGCTGGGGCTTGGGCGGCGGCCAGACCCGTAGCCGCCAGGGCCAGGACCGTGGCCAGGGTCGCAAGGGGACGCATGGGGAACTCCATTTCGCAGGGTTAGGTGCGCCGGGACGCAAGGCTGTGCGGCGCGCCCGGCGCGTCGTGCGCGCTACAGGCGCAGGGGACGGTCGGCGCAACGACCAAGACGGATTCGGCGACGGGCGTTGGCTCCGGGATCGGAGCGGCCAGGCCGAGCAGAGCGCCGGCGGCGAGGGTCGCCACGAGGGCCAGGGTGCGAAACGTCATGAGGAGCTCCCTTGAGGGTGGGTTGATCGGGAAACAAAGGGGCGGGCGGCGAGGCCGCCGCGCCGGGCGCGGTCGAGGGCCTGGGCGAGCGCATCGGCGAACGCGGCCCGCTCGGCCGGCGGCAACAGTGGCGCCACGGGCGTCGCCACGCCGCGCCGGGCGAGACGCAGGCCGAGGCAGCCGTATTCCGGGTGATCGTCCCGCTCGAGACGGGTCCAAAGGGCGGGCAGCCGCAGCTCCTCATGAATCGTGTCGCCTTCGCCGCGACGGATGAGGATCTCACTCTCGAGGACCCGAACGTCCTCGAAGGCGCGGGCGCTACGGCGCACGGCTCGGAAGGCGAGGGCCACCAAGGCGACGTCCAGACCGACGAAGGGCGCGACGGGCCAATAGCCGCGCGCGACGAATAGCGCGGCGACGGCGCAGGACGCCGCGGCCATGATCGCGAGCACGATCCACTGCCCCTGGCGCCCCAGCGAACGGTGCGGGGTCATGCGCACGTCGAGCAGGATGGCGGTCACGCGGCGCCGCTCGCGATGAGCGGCTTGAGCCGGGCGACGATCTCATCGGCGCTCGACCCGTAGCGAACCGGCTCCACAAATGTCCCGCGGCGATCGAAAAGATAGACGGCCGAGGAATGATCGACCGTGTAGCCGCCGGGGTTGGCCACCTTCTTGTGGTAGATGCGATAGGCCTTGGCGATCGCCTCGGTCTGCGATGGCGTGCCGGTCAGGCCGCGGATGCGGGGATCGAAGTTCGACAGGTAGAGCTTCATCCGTGCGGGCGTGTCGCGCTCGGGATCGACGGACACGAAGACGACATTGACCTGCTCGGCAGTCTGGCCAAGCTTTGGCAAGACGTCCGACATCACCGCCAGCGTTGTCGGGCAGACCTCCGGGCAGAAGGTGAAGCCGAAGAAGATGGCGGTCGGCCGACCGAGCAGGTCGAGATCTGTGACCGGGCGTCCGGCGGTATCGATGAGTTGGAAGGCGCCGCCGATCCGAACAGATGGATCGGCTGTCGCGGTCGACGCGCGTCGCGAGCAGGCGGCGACCAGGCTCGCCGCCGCGACGGTCAGGAGTTGGCGACGTCTCACGGCTGAACCCCGGTGTGCCCGGCGTGGGCGTGGGCGTGGGAGTAGGAGCCGGGGGCAGCCCGGACACGCGCCTGTAGGCTGGCTGGGGCGGCCCGGCGGAACCGAAGCGTCAGGGTCACGGTATCGCCGGCCTGAAGGGGCGCTGTCGGCGATATAAGCATCAGGTGCTCGCCGCCCGGCCGCAGGGCGACGGCCTTGCCGCGCGGAAGGTCGAGCCCGTCGAGCGGGCGCATCCGCATGACCCCGTCCGCCATGGACATCGTGTGGATTTCGGTTTGCGCCGCGGCGACGGTCTCGGCCCCGACGAGACGATCTCCGCCGGTTGCTGTCAGCGTCACGTAGCACGCGGCGGCGGCGGCGCCGGGCGGCGAGGCTCGGCACCAGGCATCCGACACGGCCACACGCGGCGGCGCGCCCGTGCAGGCTGACGCGGCGAGCCCGAGGACTGCGGCGCAGAGCGGTATACGAGGGGAGGTCACGGCGGTCTCCGTCGGCTAGTCTTGGCTTGGGGACGTCGGTGGCGCATGGGCCGAGCTGTCCATGCGCACCAGCCCGCGGAAGCTGGACATGCGTGTCAGCCGATCCGGCGCCGCGTCCGCCTCTGCGTCGCGGAGGCGCGCCGCGAGCCGCGTGGCGGTCGCGGCGGGCAGACCAAGCCTTGCCAGACCCTCAGGCGTCCGGAGCGCATCGCCGCCGCACAGCGCGACGCGCCAGCCGTGCCCGTCGCGTATGAGATAGGCGCGGCCGCCAAGCCCACCCTGCGTCCAGTCCGCAATTGCCGCCGCGCCATCCGTGACGACCGGCCCGACTTCGAGGCGCGTATAGGGCCGATCCCAGGTGGAGATCATCACCTGCCGGATCGCCGCGGTGTCCTTCGCCTGCGACGGCCCGCAGGCCGACAGAAGGGCGGCAAGGCTGAGAACCACAAGTCCGCGCCTCACGGCGCAACCCGATGAACGAGGAGATCCACTGTCGGGGCCGCGGCCCCGTTCAGCTGGACGATCAGGCGTGCGTTCGCGGGCAGGTCGTAGGTGACCGTCTTGAAGATACGGTCGCACTTGGTCTGCATCTCGAAGGCGCGGGACGCGATCAGGCCTTCAGGCCCAACCACGTCGAGCCACAAGCCGTTGCTCGCCGACAGCCGGTAGGCTCCGGCGGGTCCGGTGGTGATGGCGACCAGGCCGGAGAACTTGTCCGGCGCACCGCGCATCTGCTCGGGCGCGGCGGGGAAGCGCAC
The DNA here is from genome assembly GCA_964575195.1 of uncultured Phenylobacterium sp. GTDB lineage: Bacteria > Pseudomonadota > Alphaproteobacteria > Caulobacterales > Caulobacteraceae > Phenylobacterium. The sequence continues at coordinate 89,918 of CAZNPJ010000011.1, read as the reverse complement.
TTCGGGATGCGGTTTCAAAGCGAGCCGCAACCGCTTCTCCAGCGGCGCCGACGCCGCGGCGCCGGACGTGGCGCTCGCGGCGATCGCCGTGGCCGGCTGCGCCCACAGCGCCATGTCCCGCGTCACGTCGGTGAGGAAGTTGGCGCAGTCGCCATGCATCTCGCTCATCGGCCGCGCGGGTTCGCCGCCCATCGCGGTGGCCGCCCAGGCCCAGCCAAGGCCAGCCGCGAGGAGGATTGTGATCTTGCGCATCAGAGGCTCGCCTTCACGCCGACGAAGAATTCGCGACCGGCGGCGGGGAAGCCGAGGTCGTACGCGTGCGCCTTGTCGAACAGGTTCGTGACGCCGGCCTCGAGGCTGAGCCGGTCGGTTACCCGCCAGGCCGCCTTGAGGTTGGCGAGCACATAGCCGTCGATCGGCGCACCGGCCCCGAGGTCCGAGGTGTCCTGCGACGACCGGGCCAGCAGGCTGGGGACAAGGGTCACGGGACCGACGGGGACCTCGCCGCGGAGGTTCAGGGTGTGATGCGGCGTCCCGAACAGCCGCAGGCCCGGCCGGTTGCGCAGGTCGCGGTCCAGATGGGTGTAGTCGGCGATGAGCCGCACGCCGGCGGGCAGCTCGGCGCGGGCCGAAAGCTCGACGCCGCTGATCCGCGCCTCGCCAATGTTCTGGGACTGGCTAACGACCGGTGGGCCGGCCCGAACGGTCGCCGACTGGATGATGTCGTCGAAGTCGGAGACGAAGGCCGAAGCATCCAGCGTCAGGGTCGGCGTGACCTTCCAGAGATAGCCAATCTCATAATTGACCGCCGCCTCGGGCTTCAGGCCTGGGTTGGGCAGGCCGTTGCCGAGCCGATACGAGTAGCGCTCGAACATGGTCGCGAACCGAACCTTGCGCGAGACGCTGGCGCGCACGGCGCCTGGGCCCAGATCGCCGACCACGCCGGCCTGGGCGTTCCAACCGTCCTGATCCTGTGTGGCGAACCGCGTGGCGCCATTCGTCGATGGATCCTGCGCTGTCCCCGCATCGCGGCGGTCGTAGCTGCCGCCAAGGAACAGCCGCCAGCCGGTCCCAAGCTCGCGTTCGGTCGCCACGGCGAACGAGCTGGTGACATCTTCCATCCGGCTTCGCGGCCCGTTCAGACTGTTCTCGCGGTGGACGTCCTTCTTCACATGAACGGCGCCGGTCGTGCGCCAGCCGGCCAGTTCCGGCAGGGCGTACTCGGCGCTGCCTCCGAACGTGTAGTCGCTATAGAAGCTGGTGAAGGCGAAGGGCCGGAACTGGGTCGTGTAGCTGGCCGTATCGTAGCGGCGCAGGCTGTTCTCGAAGCGGTCGTAGAACAGCCGCGTCTTGAGCAGGCCGCCGCCGAGGGCGGTGCGGCCGTTGAAGTAGACGCTGCGCTTGTCGTACTGCGGCCAGTCGAAGAACACGCCGTTGGCCGCGATGCTCCCGGCGTAGGGCGGCGCCTGCTTCTCTCCATCCTGGTAGACGAGGGTGACGGCGTACTCGTCGGTCGCGTTCGGGATCAACCCGACTTTCAGATTCGCCGAGACATCCCGAGAGCTCGAACGTCGGCGCTCGCCCGTCGGCTGGAAGACGCCGGCCGTGAAGTCCTTGGAAAGGGTGAAGTGGTCGCGGTCCAAGACCGCCACCCCAGCTTGAGCGTACCAGTTGTCGCGCAGCAGGCCGACCGTGAGATCGGTTCGATAGCCTTGGGTGTCGCCCTTGCGGTCGATGTCGAGCCGCGCGGACGCCTGCGCCTCGAAGTCCGACGTCGGGCGCTGGCTCACCAGGTTGATGGCGCCGCCAAGCGCGTTGGGGCCATAGAGGACCGACGTATAGCCCTTGGCCACCTCGACGCCCGCCAGCGCGAAGGTCGGCAGGCGGGCGAGGTCGATATAGCCGTCATAGGGGACGTAGATCGGGATGCCATCGAGCAGGATCGGCACGCGCGACTGGTCGAAGCCCCGGACATAGATGGTCTGCTCATTGCGCGAGCCGCCGCGGCTGCCGGGCTGCGGATGGACCGCCGGTAGCAAAGTCAGCGCGTCGCTGACGCGGGCCGCCTCGTAGGTGCGGATCTCGGCGGCGCCGAGGAAGGACTGACTGCCCGGCCGCTCGGAACGGCCGCCCGTGACGATCACCTCGCCTAGAGGGATCGGGCTGGCGGTCGCTTGCGCCCGCGCGGTCTCGGCGCTTGCGGCGGCCAGGAGCCCAAGCGCGATCGCGCGGACGACAGTGGATTTTCCGGCGTGGCCGGCAGTGTTCGCCTTCGTGTCCGTGGCGCGGCGGGGGAGGGCGGTACAGCGGTTCATCTTGGACATCCTTGGGACGCGGTCACAGGAACGCCGCCCCTCTCGGAGCGGGTCTGGGCTTGAGGGTTGGGAGAGCAGCTGGGCGTCATGGATCGACCGGCAGGCGCAGGGCTTGCTCGACGAACGGGGCGAACATGCCGCGCATGGGGCCTGCAATGGCAGGCGGGGTCGTGGTGGGGGTCCCGCCAGCAAAGGGCGGCTGAGGGTGGTACTCGGCCTGCAGCATCAGGGCTTCGGCGTAGGGCTGGCCGCGCAGCTGGGCGACGAGGGCCAGACCAAGGTCCAGACCCGCGGAGACGCCCGCCCCGGTGACGAGGGCGCCGTCCGTGACGACGCGGGCGTCCACGGGCGTCGCGCCGAAGTGGCGCAGCGTCTCATGGGCGACCCAGTGGGTCGTGGCGCGACGACCCCGCAGAAGCCCGGCGGCGCCGAGGACCAGGGCTCCCGTGCAGACGCTGGTGACGCACTTGGCCTTTGCCGCGCGGTCCCGGACGAATTGGCGGACCTTGGGGTCGGCTGCGGCCGTTAGAGTCCCCGCCGTGCCCCCAGGCACGAACAGGACGGTCGGGGCCTCGAAGGCCTTGTCCAGGGGCACGGTGGGCTGGATGGCCAGGCCCAGGTCGCTCGCCACCGGTGCCAAGTCGGGGGCGGTCGTCACGAGCTGTACGGATGCGCCCATCATCGAGGCGAAGAAGTAGTGTGGGCCGACGAGATCCAAGGCGGTGAAGCCGGGGTAGATCAGCATGGCCACCTGCTCGTGGCCGTGCATCACCAAGCCCGGCACGGACATCAGCTTCGCGTGCGCGTCAGCAGCTCGAGTCGCGGCGTCGGAAGGCGTCTGGGCCATGGCCTGCTCCAGCGCGACGAACGGCGCCAGCGCGCCGGCGGTCGCGAAACCAGACAGGAGGGTGCGGCGGTCGAGGGTCATCGTGCAGCCTCCGCCACGCCGCGCGCGAAGGGGTCATCGTTGGCATCCTCGACCCAGCGGTACTCCAGGTTGCGGGCGAGAGCGCGGGCCTGATCCGGCCCGTACAGGCGCGCGACCAGGGCCAGCGACATGTCCGTTCCCGCCGAGACGCCCGAGGAGGTGAAGTACCTGCCGTCTTCGACCCAGCGGGCGCGACGCACCCAGGTGACCGACGGGTCCTGGTCCACGGCGAGTTGGAAGAAGGCCTTGTTGGAGGTGGCGCGGCGCCCCTTCAACAGGCCGGCCTTGGCCAGGATCGCGGAGCCGGTGCAGACGGAGGTCATGTAGGCGACCTGCCGATCCTGTTGGCGCAGGAAGTCGAGAAGCCGGGCGTTGCCGAGCTGGCCATAGGTCCCGACGCCGCCAGGGGTCATCAGGATGTCCAGCTTGGGAGCGTCGTCAAAACCGTGCGCCGCGACCACGTCGAAGCCCTGCGCCGAACGCACCGGCCCCTTCGCCTCGGCGATTAGGATGACCTCCAGGTCCGGGACGTTGGCCCACATCTCAGCCGGGCCGAAGACATCCAGCAGTTCGAAGCCGGGATAGAGGACGATGCCGACGACCCGGCGCGACGACGAGGCGGGCGGGGGCTTCGCCGCGCTTGCGGCCGGTCGAATCTCGGGATCGAGCGCCGCCCGCAGATAGGCGTCGCGTCCCTGGCCGATCGTGGCGGCGTACTCGAGGCGGTTGGACACCCCGTCCCCATCGGCGTCGCCCTCCGGGCCGAAGTAGCGCCCCAGCATGGCCGCCGAAGCGTAGTCGGACCGCATTGGCGTTCCGAAGCCGGCCGCCATGGTCGAGAAGGCGGCCAGCGACGCATCGCCCAGCATCGCGTAGCCCGCCGCGACCCGCGGCGCCTGAGGCCAGGTCTTGCCCAGCGCCGCGAGGTCGGATTTTGCGCTCAGCTCGGCGCGAACGAAGGCCGCCAGGGTCAGATCGTGGCTGACGCCGCCCGAGCGCCGAAGGTCGATGGACCCGTCGTTGATCACCTTGGCGACCAGAGCGAGTTCGTGGGCGTCGATCAGGCCGTTTGGCTTGCCGCTCGCGTCGAAGTTTGAATCGACGGTCTCGGGCGCAAACCGGAGGGATGTCATGGCGGCGTCGAAATCCACACCAAGGCCCGGACCAGGACCTGGCGCGGCGTGGGCGACGCCGCTTGTGAGCAGCGCGGCGGTCAGAGCCGCCACGCAAAAGCGCGAAAGCATCATCTGAGAGCTCCTGACGGGATGGCCTAGAAGGCCCTGCGGACGGTCACGAAGGCGGAGCGCGGCTGGACGGGGACGACGAGGGCGCGGGCCAAGTACTGGTAGGGCGCATAGGCGTCGTCGTTGGTGAGATTGACGATCGATAGCCCCACGGTCGCCCAGCCGAAATCGTAGGACGCCTGGGCGTCGATCAGCACCGAGCCCTTCACCTCAGCGGTGTTGGGCAGGGTCAATTCGCGCTTTGAGACCGCCGTCAGGCCGCCGCCGATTTCCAGGCCGCGAAGGGCGGATTGGAACCGGTAGCGCGCCGCGAGGCGCAGACTGGTCTTGGGCGTCCGGGTCAGCCGGTCGCCGACCGGCAGAGTGTTGTCGTCCGTGACCTTGGCGTCGGTGTAGGCGAAGGCCGCCAGGACCGACAGCGCCGGGCCCGGCTCATAGGCGACATCGGCCTCGAACCCCTGAGCGCGCTGTTCCCCGGCTTGGATCGAGGCGAACGGATTGGCGGGGTCGGCGGTGGCCACGTTGCGGCGCGTGATGCGATACGCCGCCAGCGTCCCCGACAGTCCGGGGATCGGGGATGCGAGCTTGAGCCCGGCCTCAAGGGACTTCGAGGTTTCCGGCTTGGGATTGGTTATGCCGAAAGCGGCGACCAGCCCCTTGAAGCCTTCTGCGTACCCTGCAAAAGCCGAAACGCCGTCCGCGATCCGATACGTCGCGCCGATGCGCGGCGTGAGCCGGTGATAGGTCCGGTCCGTGTCGACAAACGGGACGCCGCCGCTTTCGTAAGTGCTCTCGACCCGGATGCGAGTCCAGCGCAGGCTGCCGGTCACGTCGAGACGGTCGCCGAGCGACACCTGATCCTGCACGAAGACCGCAACAGACCGCATGGCGTCGGCCTGGAGGTCGCTGAGCGCCGGCGGCACGAAGGGCAGTTTGGTGGCAGGATTGGCATAGTCCGCCAACCCCAGGGCGCCGAAACCGACCTCTGCCCGGTAGTTCGTGTGGTCGTAGTCCGCGCCGGCGAGCACGTGGTGGCGGACGGCTCCCGTGCCCAGCTCGCCCTCGACGGACGCCGTCACGAAGGTCTGTCGCACCCGGGACGGGAGCGATGCCGCCGCGAAGACATAGGTCGTGCCGGACACCGGAACGCCCGTGAACGGAAACGTCCCGAACTCATCGAAGTCGTTGACGTAGCGCCGTGCGGTGACTTCCCCACGCCAGGCTTCGGAGAACCGGTGCGACAGGGTCGCGGTCAGGGCGCGGTTCTCGACGACGGTGCGCGGCGCGTCCGGGGAGCCTGCGAAGGTGTCGTCATCCACGCGCCCAACGAGGTCGACCGGAAGCCCGGCGTACTCAAGCTGGGCCACGCGCGCGTACTGGCCCCGCACGATCAGGGTGGTGTCGGGGCCGACGTCGATCGCGGCCGTCGGATAGACCGACCACCGCTCGTGGTTGACCTCGTCGAGGTAGCTGTCGCCGGCCTCGTAGTCTGCGGCCAGACGCAGACGCACGGCGCCAACCGGGAGATTGCTCTCGACCTCGCCGCCGCGGGTGTTGAACGATCCGTATCGAACGGCGATCTGGCCCGACGCGCGGGCCGCAGGATCGGCGGACACGAGGTTGATGATCCCCGACAGCGGCGCGCCCGTTCCACCGCCATAGAGGGTGCTGGTGGGACCCTTGGCCACCTCGATGCGTGCCACGTTGACCAGGGCGCCGGAGTCGCTGGCGCTGGCAGGCAGATTGTAGCTTGGCAGGCCGTCGGTGAAGTAGGCCGCGTCAAAGCCGCGGATCTTCGGCGGCTGCAGCACCAGTTCGGCCTGGGACGACGGCGCGACGCCCGACACATTGACCAGGACGTCGGCCAGGATGCGCAGGTCCTGTTCCTCGATCAGGGTGCGCGTCAGCGCCTGGATCGACTGCGGGATTTCTTCGATCGGCGTGGCCGTGCGCGTGGCGGAGCTGGCTGCGGCGGCGGTGATGCCGCGGTTCGCGGTCACCACCAGTTCGCTGACCCAGGCGTCCGTGGGTTCGGCGGCGCGCGCATCAGCGGCGGCCAGCGTGAGAATCGCCGTTCCGGCGAGCAGGCAGGATTTCATGGGAGTCCCCCGGGCGCGCGGGGGCGCCCCGAATTCAACGATCAGACAGAGTCGCGCTGCCGGAACCGGCGGGCGACGGCGACGTCAGATCGAGAAGGTCGGGGGACCTCGGGCCGGGAGGGGCGGGCCGGTGATGCCAGGGCCCGAGCGATACGGCGCGGGCGTTGTTGCAGGCGGGGCCACATAGACGAAGACCACGTCCGCGACGGCCACAACCAGCGGCGCGGCCAGCGCTGACCCTTGGCCGGCGAAGGCGCAGGGGGCGTGCTTCGCCGACGAATCGCCGGGCGCGTGCTGCCCGCCCTGGTCCGGTGGAATTTCGCCGGCGACCAGGGTCATCATCCCGTCGCCGGTGCAGATGACGATCGGGAACGGCAAGGCCTCGGAGCGGGGTCCGACCATCCAGCCGGTCGGCACCAGGATCTTCACGAGCAGCGCAAAGGCCGCCAGCGTCAGGAAGACGTGGCGCAAACCTTCGGAGGATCGCCGAACAGCCCGCATCGCGGTGGGTTGATACAAGATCGAAGCGGCGCTGTCGCGGGGCATCAAACGGTTCGTCGGCCTACTTCGCCCGGCGCCAGCCGCCCTCGATACAGGTCGCGGGCTTGCCGGCCGTGTCGCGGGCGCAGGTGTAAAGCGGCTTGGTCTGATAGGCCCATTGCTGCGCCCCGTCCTCCCGCCGCACGAGGGTCCAGTCACCCCCCGCCTTGGCCTTGTTGGACGCCAACAACGGGGGCCACGCCTTGGCGCAGTCCGCGAAGCAATGCGACATCCCCACCATGGTGTCGTTGTCCCAGGTGTAGAGCGCCAGGCCGGACGTGGTCGTGAAGCCGTCGGGCGCCACCTTCACTCCTGCCGGTGGCGCGGCCGCCGCTGGCGCCGTCGCCAGGAGAGCGGCCAGAGCGCCCGTCAGTAGAACCGCCGCGATTCGGATCACCTGTACCTCCCAACGTTGTTTGCCTGAACCCTGGCGGCCTTACATTTCCTCCGAATGTCGGTGAGGCCAATTCACGACCGCGGCTCAGATCAAGGACCCAAGAGCCACAGGACGCAAGCCGCGTCTCAGAACATGTACCGGAGGCCAAGCCGAACTTGGCGCGGTTCCATCGGGTGGAAATGAATGTCCTCGACGCCGTCAGCGGGCTCGCCGGGCAGTCGCGAGGCGTAGAAGTAGGTGATGTCGTTGTCCTTGCTGTTCAGCAGGTTGAGGACATCCAGCGACAGAGCGACCGATCCGAGATGATAGGTATAGGCCAGGTTCACGACCGTCGCAGGCTTCGAGCGGGCCGAATCATCCTCGACCAGCGGTGCGGGCCCAAGCCGTCGCACGGTGACTTGAGCGACGCTCTCGGGGGTGACGTGCACGGTCGCGCCTGCGGTGACAACATACTCCAGCGCGTTCGGAATGTGGTCGCCTGCGGCGGGGTCGCCACGGTAACGGACGTGCGTGGCGGCGCCGGATAGGTCGAAGTTGAGGCCTGGCCGCGGCGACCAACTCACCAGCATCTCTGCGCCAAGGCGCTTCGTGCCGTCCGTGCTCTCTGTGTCGCCGGCATCGCCCACGTAGACCAACTCAAGTTGGAGCGCCCAAAGGGCGACGCTGGCGGCGAAGCCCTTCCTCTCGTACCGGGCGCCAAACTCGGCCCCATCAGCGGCGGAGAACAGCGGCGCCCTGTCCACAGGATCCAGCGTGGTGGGCGCGACGCGCTGAACCGCACCGCGGGCATCGTTCGAGTGAAACCCGCGACCTGCGTCCGCATAGAGTTCAACGGTGGGGGAGACGCGCCAGGCCAGGGTCCCCAACCCAGCGACAGGCCGGCCCCGCAATGAAATGCCTTGCGATACTGGGTGCAGCCCTCGCCCTGCTTACTCCATCCAGCGCGCGTGCCGCTGCCGACCCGGGCATCGTGGCCCTCCGTGCGCCCCTCGTTTTGTCGCCGGGACATGCCTACGTCCTGGTGCGCACCAACAAGGCCAAGTCGGGCATCTTCCCGCTCGTCCCGGTGTTCCTGCGCGCGCCCACGGAGCAGGAACTTGGCGACTACCGCGCGGCGAAGGCGGCGGCCTATCAGAACGACTTGCCTCGACTGTCCCAGCAGCCGGGCGGACCGCCTGACCTGGCGGATTATCCGTTCACCTACAAGGCGGCTACAAACGTCTTTGCCCTCCGCACCAAGGACGCCGTGGTCGAGACTCAGCAGGACCGGACCTGGATTCTGCAGGTGCCGCCCGGTGAGTACGTCCTCTATGGCTCGACTATCTCGGGGGCGCCGGGCCTGACGGTCTGCAACTGCCTGGGAACGGTCAAGTTTCAAGCCGACGCGGGCACGGTCACGGACCTGGGGACGCTGCTGCTCCGAAAGGCCGCCGACAAAGCGCCCGAACCCGAACTGGCCCCCGAAACTGGACTGGGCGACAAGATCCAGTTCGCCGCCTTCGTGATCGCCGAAGCCGTGCGACCGGCGACGCCGTCGACCAGCGTTCCGACAGGCGTCCCGCCGGACATGCGCCGGCCTGCGGACTACCGGCCCGTCGCGCCATTCATCGAGCGCGGCGCTGGGATGATCAATCGGCTCGCTCCCCTTCCGGGGGTACTGCGGTACGAGAACGGCGCCGTGGTGGACGACCGTACGGGCAAGGTCGTCGAATGACCTCGCCCCACCCCGAGGTGTGGCCAGGTTTGGCGGATCGCCTCAGAATGTCCGTTTCATGGCCGGGAGCTAGAGTCTGCTCCTGGCGCTGACCTGACGTCCGGTCTGGGCGGTGGCTGAGTTTCTGAGAAGGGTGGCTGGCGGACGTTGCTCTGATAGCTTGGCCTTATGGGCATCTACACGCCAAGTCAGGCAATGAGGGGCTTCTGCTCCGACGGCCGGTTCGGTCTCGTCGCACTTCTGCAGTTGCGCGCAATTGCGTTTGGGAGCGCGCTGGCCCTGTCGGCAGTGAGCACGCTCTATCAAGTCATATTTTACGGGGCTGCCGATCTTGACGCCTGGTCCTTCGGCGGGTTCTTCGCCGGGGAAGTAGTGGCGCTTATCTCCACCGTGCCGGTCGCGTTGAGGGCAATGCCTGTAACGACCCTACTCCATCTTGCAACGACGGGAGCTTGGCTGATTGTGCTGCTTCGCTATGGCGCGCCAGTTTGGTCCGGCGCCTGGGCTGCGCTGGGGCTTCCGGGCGCATAAGCTCAAGGTCCGCAACGGGTCGGAAGCGCCCATAGCCGGCGAGGGTCGCTGAACGTCTGCTTCACGCGCCAATCGCAATGTCAGGTTCTGGCGCTGACCTGACGTCCGGTCTGGGCGGTGGCTGAGTTTCTGAGAAGGGTGGATTGCGGCGATTCACGCCTAAGCTGTACTGTCGTGGTTCGCCGTGAGTAGGAAGGTCAGAGGTGTCCGACGATCTCTCTGCAAACGACGTCGCCAGCGGGCGAGTGAGCGCCCCCCGACTCGCACTCGCGTTTGTAGTCGCTCCGCTAGTGCCGGCGCTGATGATCTCGACATCGACGCTCATCGATGGTGTGGACAACGGAAGCTTCTTGAAGACGGTCGCGCTGTTCGTGGTCTTCGGAGGTTATCCGGCCGCACTGGTTTTCGGCCTGCCAACACTCCTGATCATGAAGCGCTGGCTGCGCCCGCGTCTCGTGTGGGTAGTCCTCGCCGGGGGCTTCGTTGCGGCGGCTCCCTGGGCGCTTATTACCCTCTTCGCCTCCCAGCCGGACAGTGCCTCGATTGGCTCGCATGTCACTGTCGCAAATGGACAGCGTACGCTCTGGGGTTGGATTGAAGCGGCGAAGTTCCTCGGAATGGTTTTCGCGTTAGGAGCGGTTGGCGGACTAGCGTTCTGGCTCGTGGGCATCTTCCGCTTCAGGACTGCGAGAAACCCAGCGGAACGGCCGACGCCATAACGGCACACCTCCGCAAGGGGTCGGAGCCCATCATTGACTCGGTGCCGACTACTAGACGTTCGCCAATCTGCCCGAAACCGGACTGTCGGAACGTCGGCGCAGGGTCGGAAGCCGACTTAGCAGGGAAGCCGCGTGCGAATCGGCAGAAGCGATAAAGAGGATATCAGGGCGGTGGCTGTAATAGCCGCGAAAGCAGCTGGGCGAGCAGCTCTTCTTTGTGCTGCGATTTTTGGGTTTCTGTGGATTCTGTTTTGGGACTCGGACGAGTGTGCTTATTATTCTGCATACGTCTATGCGGCGTTTGTAATCGGCCCGGCAATCTTTCTATTCAATAGGGGAATTACTTATATCGTATTATCAAATGCAGTTTTTTTGATTGGTGGAATAATCGAGGTATACGGGTTGATTTTACTCTTCAGAATATCGAGCGCTGCCGGATTTTCTGGAGACCTTCTGTCGCAGATTTGGTGACCTTCAACTTGACTGAAAGCTTCTCGGCACGACCAGCGTAAGCAGTGGCCTGGGCCTGCGGCGATCGTTGGAGGCGGAACAGCCGTTTCATATGCACCCGCCGCGGGCTACACCGGAACAGATAGCTTTCTTTATACAGTCACGGATGCGCGCGGCGCCCGACCGTCTGCAATGATTAACGTGACCGTCGCCCCCTAACTTAGTGCCGACTTTGCACTCTCCCGCTGTCCGGTGAGGAACCTCGCCCAAACCTCGAGCGCGCGCCGCTTATCCGGCAAGTAGTCGTTCCGATCGTAGAAGGACGTCACAGCGGCACCTTCGTTGGCATTGTGAGCCAGCAGGAGCGACACAATAAACCGTCGGACGCCTGCGGCTTCGCCAGTCAGCAGTGTGGCGCCGGTCATCCTCCAATCGTGGAGGCCACCATCAGGGATGCTCAGGCGTCTGCACAGTCTTCGAAGCGCGACGTAGGGCGCATCCTTGTTCAGGGCGCGAGGGCATCCATCATCGGAGGTGGTGAGGCTGGGGAAGAGCAGCTCAGATTTCTTGCCGACGGAACCGGTCGGACTGATTACCGATACCGCCTCTTGGGACAGCGGCACCACGTGCGTTTTGCCCCCTTTCATACGCGACCCAGGGATTGTCCAGACGCGGTCTCGGAGATCGATCTCGTCCCAAGTAGCCAAGCGGGCCGCGTCCCGGCGAACAAGTGTCAGTGCAAGGAAACGCTGAAGCTTCTTCATCGAAGGGTCGAGTTCGCAGGCGGGGTCCGCCAGCGCCGCATACAGGGCTTCCGCCTCTGCTGCTGTCCAATGCCGATCTCGACTCTCCAACGAGGCGGTCCTAACCACGCCGGTGGCCGGATTCATCGGAATTCGTTCGTCGTGCACCGCCAGGGCAAGGATGGATCGCACGGCGCCCAGTACGCCAGCGACTGTGTGGTCTGACAGCTTGGTGTCAGCGAGGACCCGTTCAAGCTGTCTGATATCGCCACGCTTCAGCTTGTTGAAGTGAGAGCGGCCGATGTATGGGGCGGCGTGCCGGTTGTAGCGCTGCCGTTCCAAGGCAAGCGTCGTAGCTCGCTTTGGTTTTCCCCGACCTCCGTGAAGGCCCTTGGCGGCGGCCGTCCAGTATTCCGCTGCGAGTTCATCTAACGTCTGGCTGAGTTCGCGCGTCCGCGCACGCTCCGCCGCCGGGTCCCGATCCTCTTCCACGGCGGTTCTGCTTTTCAACGCATTCAACCTTGCGTCTGCGAGCTTGAGCGCTGGGTAAGTTCCGAGTTTCATCCGACGCCGCTCACCGGTCGGAGCGACGTACCTCATCACCCATGTCTTTGTGCCTCCAGGAGACACCCGGAGCATTAGCCCCGCGACTTTCGAGTCAGGATGCTCCGTCTGGCGGCCAGCTTGCGGCTTGAGTGCTGCGATGCTTGCATCTGTTAGGGCGCGTCGTGTCCTTCGCATTGGGAGGGGTTTTGACCCTAGGGGCAGATTAGGGGCGGAATTATTGGAACACATCGAGGCGCGATGCAATGCGAGAAGGTGGTTAAGGCGTGGAAAGTATGAAGTTTTGATACGGGAAGAAACCAATTGGATGGCCTACAATTCAGCTTCCCAAGCTGAATGTCGGGGGTTCGATTCCCCCCGGCCGCTCCAATCATTCAATCCCTTAGTGTCGCGGATGAGCCCTTCCCGAGCTTGTTCGGGAAGGCAGCCAGGGAAATCTTGACGGCGGGCGTTTGGCCAAGCCCTCGCTGGGGCGGTGGACTGGAATCAGGACGGATTCAGTCCGATATTCCATGCCTTACGCCTGCAAGCCGTGCGGATGACTGCATCTATCAGTTGAGCCATGCTGCATCTGCGGGCGCCGCCGATTGTGCGGCGCAGCAGATTGGTCGCCTCAGGGGGGAATTCGATTTAACGCCGCGCTAACGATGTTACTCACGATCAGATTAGCGGCCCAATTGGCGGGTTCGCGCCCAGGGGTCGAAAAATGAAACATCTTCTTGCTTCGTCAGCCGTCGCGCTGATGGTCGCCAGCGCCGCTCCGGCGAGCGCGGCTGTCGTGTTCAGCTTCGATGCGGGCGTCCCGTCGCCCAGCACCAACTACACTGTCATCAACACCTTCGACACGGCGGCCGGCATTGTCGGTTCGGGCTTCCTGATCAAGACCCCGCCGTCGGACTCGACCGGCGCGCCGCCGGCCAACTCCGTCCCCGCGGGCACGCCTTATCTGTCCGTGCTGGGCGGCGGCACCGCCACGATCACGTTTGCGGTTCCCGTCCATCGGTTCCAGTTCGATTGGGGTTCGATCGACAGCTACAACTCCCTGAAGATCACCTCGACGGGCCAAGACCCGCTGATCATTCCAGGCACGAACTTCACGAACCCGGCCAATGGCAACCAAGTCTCGCCGGGCACGAACGGCCTGTTCACGGTTTGGGGTACGGCGGGCGAAAGCTTCACCAGCATCACCCTCACGTCGGGCAAGAATTCCTTCGAGATCGACAACCTGGCGGTTGCTGGCGTTCCCGAGCCGGGGACCTGGGCGCTGATGATCATGGGCTTCGGTGGCGCCGGCGCGATGCTGCGCTCGCGCCGCAAGGCTCTGATCGCCGCCTAACGCGCTTTCGACCCTGCAATATGCGAACGCCCGCGGTCACCCGCGGGCGTTTTGCGTTCTTGAGAACATCGCGCGCCGCTCCCATGTCGTCGTGCTGCTGAGGTCAGGATTCGCGAGCCGGCCACCCCCCAATCCCACTGGAGGCGTTTTGAGCGACACGGTTCTGCGGGTGATCCTGGGCGACCAGTTGTCGACGCGGCTGGAGGTCGTGACCGGCGCCGACAAGGCGCGCGACGTGTTCCTGATCGCCGAGGTGATGGCCGAGGCGACCTACGTCCGCCATCACGTGAAGAAGATCGCCTTCCTGTTCTCGGCCATGCGCCATTTCGCCGAGGCGTTGCGGGCGGCGGGCTATGCCGTGCGCTATGTGACGCTGGAGGATCGGGAGAACACCCAGAGCCTGGACGGCGAGATCCTGCGGGCGGTCGAGGCGTTGCAGCCGGCGCGGGTGGTGGTCACCGAGCCGGGCGAATGGCGGCTGCGCGAGGGGTTCGAGGCGCTGCGGCTGGCCCTTGCGGCGCCGCTGGAGATCCTGCCGGACACCCGGTTCCTCTGCGACCACGCCACCTTCGACGCCTGGGCCGAGGGGCGGCGCGAGCTGCGGATGGAGTTCTTCTATCGCGAGATGCGCCGGCGGCACGACATTCTGATTGAGCCGGACGGCAAGCCCACGGGCGGCCGCTGGAACTTCGACGCCGAGAACCGCAAGCCGCCCAAGGCCGGGCTGACCTCGCCGCCTCGGATCAGCTTTCGAAAGGACGCCATCACGCTCGAAGTGCTGGAGCTTGTCCGCAGGCGGTTTCCAGAGGGCTATGGGCGGCTGGAGCCGTTCCACTTCGCGGTGACGCGGCGCCAGGCCCTGCGCGAACTGGACCACTTCATCGCCCATATCCTGCCGGGCTTCGGCGACTATCAGGACGCCATGCTCGCGGGCGAGCCCTACCTGCGCCATTCGCTGCTGGCGGCCTACATCAACGCGGGCCTGCTCTATCCGTTGGAGGTGTGCCGCAAGGCAGAGGCCGCCTATCGAGCGGGCCAGGCGCCGCTGAACGCCGCCGAGGGGTTTATCCGCCAGATCCTGGGATGGCGGGAGTTCGTGCGCGGGATCTACTGGCGGTTCATGCCCGACTACGTCACCCGCAACGCCCTGGACGCCCACGAGCCGCTGCCCTGGTTCTACTGGAGCGGCGAGACGCGGATGGCCTGCGTGCGCGAGGCCCTGGCCCACACCTACGACCACGCCTATTCGCACCACATCCAACGCCTCATGATCACAGGCAACTTCGCCCTGCTCGCGGGGCTGGATCCGGCGCAGGTCCACGAATGGTACCTGGCGGTCTATGCCGACGCCTACGAGTGGGTGGAACTGCCCAACACCCTGGGGATGGCGCTGCATGCAGACGATGGGGTGGTCGGGTCGAAGCCCTATGCGGCCAGCGGCGCCTATATCCGCCGGATGAGCAATTTCTGCACCGGCTGCGCCTATGATCCGACGGTGGCGGTGGGCGAGGCGGCCTGTCCGTTCAACGCCCTCTACTGGGACTTCATGGCCCGCCATCGGGCGCGGTTCGGCCGCAATGCGCGGATGCCGTACGTCTACGCCAACTGGGACAAGATGGGCGACGCCAAGCAGATGGCGCTGCGCGACCAGGCCCAGGCGCATCTGGTCGCCATGCGTGCTGGCCGCCTCTGATGCCGAAGGGGATCGCCAAGTCGGACCTGCCGACGAAGGTCTGCGTCGTCTGCCAGCGGCCGTTCACCTGGCGGAAAAAGTGGGCCAAGGTCTGGGCGGAGGTCCGCTACTGCTCCGACGCGTGCCGTCGACGGCGCTGAGAACGGCTCGCGCGACGATTTGTCCGGAGTTCAATCATAACCGTGCCTTAACCCTACTCGCCCGTTAGGTGAATCCGTCTTGCCCGCCGCTGGCCTTCGCATGACGGTGGTATGCATACCCGTAGGGCCCCCCGGCCTGCGGGATGAATGTGGGTGCTCAAATGAACATGAAAACGGTTGCGGCGGCCTCAGCCGCCTTGGGAGTTTTGCTCGCCGCCTCGTCGGCGAACGCGGTGGTGACGATCTCGAACCAGGAAGAGGGCAATCTGTTCGGCCCGCTGTCCCAGGGGCAGATCATCTACGATTTCGACGCCATCGCCATTCCGAACGTCACCTATGTCGGCAATGTCCTGCAGGGTCCGCAGCAGACGCTTGACACAGCGTCGCCGCCGTACGGCGGCAGCGTGAATGGGGACGAAACAAAGTACGCTTCGGTGCAGGCGGACACGGTCGGCACGTTCTCGACGCAGAACGGTTTCGCCCTGCGCGACTTCAGTTTCTACCTGGGCTCGCCGGACGACTATAACACCGTCACCTTCAACTTCCTGGGCGGCGGCAGCCAGACCCTGACCGGCAACCAGATCTGGGGCCCGGGCGTGGCAGGCGACGGCGATCGCACCAAGGGCTACCGGATCTATTACGATTTCGGCGGCCAGAAGGTTACCTCGATCGTCTTCGGCACCGGTTCGACCAACGCCTTTGAATTCGACGGCCTGGGCGCAACCATCACCGCGGTGCCGGAACCGGCGACCTGGGCGATGATGATCCTGGGCTTCGGCGCGGCCGGCGCGATGATCCGTCGTCGCAACGCGGTTCTGGCCTAATCCCCGACGGGCTCGACCTGCAAAAAGCCCCGGCTGAAAGGCCGGGGCTTTTCTCGTTCAGGGCGGCGCGCAGGGTCCTGGGGCGGCGCCGACAATACAAAAGCCCCGGCCTTTCGGCCGGGGCTTTTCGCAATCGATGTTGATGGCCCGTGCCTAGGCGAGGACCATCCCTCGCCGGCGCATCGCCGCGCCGACGGCGCCGAAGCCCAGGATCATCATCGCCCAGGTCGCAGGCTCAGGAACGACCGCCACGGGATGCGCCACGGCGCCCACATTGGCCGTGTCGCCGTCGCCGTCGACGATGTCGCTGGAAAAGAACACATTGTAGGAGCCGCCGCCGATGTTCACCGAGCGAGATGTCAGGCTGGCCAGGCTGAGCGCCGTGGCGCCGGCGTCCACCCGGAATGACAAGGTTCCGCCGAAGCCGTCCGCATAGCCCTTGCCCGGGACATTCGGGTTGCCGCTGTAGGTGATCGAATAGCCGAAGTCGCCGAAGGGCGGCTCGTTGAACGGACCGGCCCCGGCTTCGCGGGCGAAGTTGGCCGGCAGGCCGGTGATCGTGACGGCCGGTGTGCCGGCCAGGCTGAAGTTGAAGGCGTCGTGGTTGCCGTTCCCCTGGTGGATCCGGTAGCCGGACCCGGTGACGTAGCTGAACAGCAGGTCGCCGGCGTCCTCGGTGACGGTGACCGTGCCGAAGGCCCCCGGCGTGACGCCCAGACCCTTATTCGACTCCACGACTATGAAGTCGAACGTCTGGACGGCGGCATAAGCGGGCGCGGATGCCCCGCACAGAGATGCGGCAGCCAGAGCGCCGAGAACAAACTTCTTCATTGAGTCACGCCGTTTCCCCGCGATGTCCGTACATCGCTGTTAAAATCCTAGTTGAGAGTCGCTATCAGTAGGCGCGAGTGCACGCCCGCCGATCGCCGCGACAATTCGAGTAGTGACGATATATGGAAATCACGGACGCCGCTAATGCGCTCGCCGCTCTGGGGAATGAGCGGCGGTTGCACGTCTTTCGGTTGCTTGTGCAAGCCGGACCCAACGGGATCGCGGCCGGCGAAATCGCGCGGCGGCTCGGTATGTTGCAGAACACCCTATCAAGCGCCCTGGCGGTGCTGAGCCACGCGGGTCTGGTGGTGTCCCGGCGCGAGGGACGGTCGATCATCTACAGCGCCGGTTTTGCCCAATTGGGCGGGCTGTTGGATTTTCTGGTGGACGACTGCTGTGGCGGCAAGCCGGTCAACTGCCCGGCCTTCGATGCGCGGAGCCGGGCGGCCGCCGACGGCATCTGACTCCTCTCCGCTTGGCTCCCGTTGCGGCAAAGGGTGTGAAATGGGTTCGAAGCCGGCCGGGAGCGTCGGCGAGGAGGACGCATGAACCTTGATTTCTCCGACGATCAGAAAGCGCTGCAGGACCAGGTCCGCCGCTTCCTGGCCGAGAAGTGCCCGCCCAGCGCGGTTCGGGCGGTGCTGGAGGGGCCGGAACCCTACGATCGGGCGCTCTACGCCGGGCTGGCGGAGCTGGGCGTTCTGGGCGTCGCGATCCCCGAGGAATATGGCGGCATGGGGCTGAGCCACCTTGAGCTCTGCCTGATCGCCGAGGAACTGGGCCGGGTGATCGCGCCTGTGCCTGTGTCGTCCGCGATCTATCTTGCCGCGGAGTTCCTGCTGCAGGCCGGGACCGAGGCCCAGAAGGCCAAGTGGCTGCCCCGGCTGGCCAGCGGTGAGGCGGTGGGGACCTTCGCCCTGATCGAGGGGCAGGGACGGGCGTCCGCCGACAAGGTGCACGCCACGGTCCAAGGTGGCCGGCTGTCGGGCGTGAAGTCGCCCGTGGCGGATGGCGACGCCGCGGACTTCGCCATCGTGGCCGCGCGCTCGGGCGGCGGGCGGGGCGAGAACGCCATCTCGCTGTTCCTGGTCGATCTCACGGGTCCGGGCGTCTCGCGGGAGACCCTGAGCACCATCGATCCCTCGCGCAGCTATGCGAAGATCACCTTCGACGGCGCGTCGGCCGAGCTGTTGGGCGGCGAAGGCGAAGGCTGGCACATCGCCACCCAAGTCCAGGACCGCGCCGCGATCCTGATGGCCTTCGAACAGGTGGGCGGCGCCGACCGGGCGCTGGAGATGGCCCGCGACTATGCGCTAGAGCGGATGGCGTTCGGGCGGCCCATCGGTTCGTTCCAGGCGATCAAGCACCTGCTGGCCGACATGTACGTCTCGGCGACGCTGGCGCGCTCCAACTGCTACTACGGCGCCTGGGCCCTGGCCTCGGGCGCGGCGGAGCTGCCGGTGGCGGCGGCGACAGCGCGGGTCTCGGCGACGCAGGCGTTTCAGCACTGCGCCAAAAACAACATCCAGACGCATGGCGGCATGGGCTTCACCTGGGCCTTCGACTGTCATCTCTACTACCGCCGGTCCAACGCCCTGGCGCTCGCCCTGGGGTCGCTGTCGACCTGGGAAGACCTGCTGATCGAGCGCCTGCGCGGCGCCAACACCGAAGCCGCCTGAGGAGCGCGTCATGGATTTCGAAGACACCCCCCAAGAGGCCGCCTTCCGAGCCAAGGCCCGCGCGTGGATCGAGGCCAATGCGCCCAAGCACCTGGAGGCCGAGCTGAAGCGCGCCGGCTTCGCCTCGTCCGGCGTCGAGAGCGAAGACCCCATGGCCGCCTCCAAGGCCTGGCAGAAGAAGAAGGCCGAGGCCGGCTGGGCCTGCCTGCACTGGCCCAAGGAATACGGCGGCGGCGCCTACACGCCCATCGAGCGGGTGATCTGGGGTCAGGAAGAGGGCGCCTATGGCGCCCTCTCGGGGCCCTTCATCATCGGCCACGGCATGTGTGGGCCGACGGTCATGGCCTGGGCGAGCGAAGAGCATAAGCAGCGTCTGTTGCCGCCGCTGGCCTCGGGCGAGGAGATCTGGTGCCAGCTGTTCTCCGAACCGGCCGGCGGGTCGGACCTCGCGGGCCTGCGCACCAAGGCCGAGCCGGCGACGGACGGGTCCGGCGACTGGATCGTCAACGGTTCAAAGGTGTGGACGAGCGGCGCGCAGCACTCGCAGTGGGGCCTGCTGATCACCCGGACGGACCCCAATGTGCCCAAGCACAAGGGCCTGACCATGTTCTTCCTGCGGATGGATAGTCCGGGTGTGGAGGTGCGGCCGATCAAGCAGGCTAACGGCCAGTCCGGGTTCAACGAGGTGTTCTTCAACGATGTCCGAATTCCCGACAGCCAGCGGCTGGGGGCGGTCGGGCAGGGATGGGAGGTCTCGCTGACCACCCTGATGAACGAGCGGCTCTCCATCGGCTCTGGCATGTCCACGGGCTTCCCGGAACTGTTCCAGTTCTGCCTGGAGGCCGAGATCGACGGCCAGCCGGCGGTGGACGACGCGTCGGTCCGTTCGCGGCTGGCGCAACTGGCGGTCAAGCAATCGGGGCTGAAGTACACGGGCATGCGGGCGATCACGGCCCTGTCCAAGGGCCAGACGCCGGGGCCTGAGAACTCCATCGGCAAGCTGGTGGCCGGCGCGACCATGCAGGACCTGGCGATGTTCGCCCTGGACCTGCAGGGCCAGGCCGGCGTGATCCAGGATGCGGACAGCCCGATGAACGGTCGCTTCCAGGCCATGCTGCTGCGCTCGCCCGCCACCCGGATCGAGGGCGGGTCTGACGAAATCCTGCGCAACATCATCGGCGAACGTGTGCTGGGCCTGCCGGGCGATATCCGCGTCGACAAGACCGTTGCCTTCAAGGACATCCCCACCAGCGGCCGGGCCCAGGCATGAGCTATCCGCTGCCGAACCTGTCCACCGACCTGACGGGTCAGGTCGCCCTGGTGACCGGGGCCTCTTCGGGCCTGGGCCTGCGCTTCGCCAAGGTGCTGGCCCGCCAGGGCGCCAAGGTGGCCCTGGCCGCCCGCCGCCTCGACCGGCTGGAGGCGCTGGCCGCCGAAATCCGCGCCGAGGGCGGCGAGGCGGTCGCCATCGCCATGGACGCCACCGACGCCGACCAGCTGATCGGCGCGGTCGCCCAGGCGGAGGCGGCGCTGGGCCTCGTCACCATCCTGGTCAACAACGCCGGCATCCCCGACGCGCAGCGGGCGCACAAGATGCCGGTCGAGCTGATCGACCGGGTGCTGGACATCAACGTCCGCGCCCCCTTCATCCTGAGCTGCGAGGTGGCCCGCCGGCTGATCGACGCCAAGCAGCCCGGCCGGATCGTCAGCATCGCCTCGGCCGCAGCCTATGACTACGCCGGCAACGGCGCGGCGCTCTATTCGATCAGCAAGTCGGCGGTGGTGCGGATGACCGAGACCCTGTCGGTGGAGTGGTCGCGGTTCCACATCAACGTCAACGCCATCGCGCCGGGGGCCTTCGCCTCGGAGATGATGGACGGGATGCTGGAGCGGATGGGCGACATCTCGCAGCACTTCCCGCGCAAGCGGATCGGCGACCCGGCCCAGCTGGACTCGACGCTGATCTATCTGGTGTCGCCGGTGTCGGATGCGGTGACGGGCACCTGTATCCGCGTCGACGACGGGCAGGGCAGGCGCTAAGCTCCGTCGAAAAGGGAGTACGCCGAATGGACCTGAAGCCGGGCTCGCGCTGGAAAAGCGCCGTGTGCGACGGGGAGTTCGTGGTCGTGCGACCTCCGAAGAGTCCGGTCAGCCTAGAGGCCGGCGGCCATGCGGTGATCCCGCACGCCGAGACCCGATCCGGCGACCTGGCGCTGTCCGACGCCCACGCCGCGGGCGTGCTGGCCGGCAAGCGCTATGCCGACGCCGAGACCGGGATGGAGATCCTGTGTTCGAAGGCGGGGCAGGGTTCGCTCAGCGTGGATGGGCGCGCCATCGGCGCCACGGAGTCCAAGAAGCTGCCGTCGTCCGACTGATGGACACCGCCCTGCTGCTCGACATGGCCGCGGACGCCGCGCCGGACCGGCTGGCGCTGGGCGGACGGCGCGATGGCCTGACCTTCGCCGAAACGCGCCGCCGCGCCCGGGCCAGCGCCGCGTGGCTGGCGGCGCAGGGCGGGGAGACGGTGGCGTTCCTGGGCCTTAACGGTCCGGACCTGCCGGTGGCGCTGTTCGCAGCGGGCCTGTTGGGCAAGCCATTCGCGCCCCTGAACTATCGGTTGCCCAATGCGGACCTGAACCGGCTGCTCGCCCGCACGGCGCCCTCTGTGGTGATCGTGGACGACGACATGCTGGACCGGCTGGATGCGCACCCGGGCGTCAAGGTGGTGGCCCGCTCGGCGTTCCAGGCCGCGGGGCTGGCGGACGTCGCGGACCTGCCAACGTCGGGCGAGCCCGGCGTTGCGGTGATGCTGTTCACCAGCGGCACGACGGGCGAACCCAAGGCCGCGATCCTGCACCACGCGAACCTCACCAGCTATGTCATCGGGACGGTGGAGTTCTTGGGAGCGGACGATGACGAGGCCGCGCTGGTCAGCGTGCCGCCCTACCACATCGCCGGAATCTCGGCGGTGCTCACCGGCGTCTATGGCGGTCGCCGGATCGTCTACCTCGATGTCTTTACGCCCGAGGCCTGGGTCGAGGCCGCGGCGCGCGACGCGATCACCCACGCCATGGTGGTGCCGACCATGCTGGGGGCGATCCTGGATGTCCTGGCCGAACGGGACGAGACCCTGCCGGCGCTGCGCGCGCTGAGCTACGGCGGCGGGCGGATGCCGCTTCCGGTGATCGAGCGGGCGCTGGCGATGCTGCCGCATGTGGACTTCGTGAACGCCTATGGCCTGACCGAGACCAGTTCGACCATCGCGGTGCTGGGGCCGGACGACCATCGCATGGCGATCTATTCCGACGACCCGGACGCGCGCCGCCGCCTGGGCTCGGTGGGCAAGCCGTTGCCGACCCTGGAGCTGGAGATCCGCGACCCGGACGGCCGGCCGCTGGGCCCGAACCAATCCGGTGAAATCCACGTGCGCGGCGAGCAGGTCAGCGGCGAATATGCGCATCGCAAAGCGGTGCAGGACGACGGCTGGTTCGCCACCAACGACGGCGGTTGGATGGACGAGGGCGGCTATCTGTTCGTGGAGGGCCGGCTGGACGACGTGATCGTCCGCGGCGGCGAGAACATCTCGCCCGGCGAGATCGAGGATGTCCTGCGCGAACATCCCAAGGTGGCCGATGTGGCGGTGCTCGGCGTGCCCGACGACCATTGGGGCGAAAAGGTCGCCGCCGCCGTGGTCGCCCGGGATGCGACGGCGACGCCGGCTGAGTTGGCCGCCTGGGTCCGCGAGCGCCTGCGTTCGACCAAGACGCCGGAGGTGTGGGCCTTCCGCGAAGCACTGCCCTACAACGACACCGGCAAGCTGCTGCGCCGCCAGCTCAAGGCGGAGATGGCCGCCCAGCCCGGGCCGGCGTGAGGCATGGGGAGGTCCAGCGGTGACGTCTAGCCTCATCGCCGACCTGACTCAGTTGGGCGGCGCGGGGCTTGTCGTGACCGAGATCGGCGTCGATCCGCCGCCGCTCAGCGCGACGCCAGGCGTGGTGCAGGTGGGGGTGCATCGTACTGGACCGGTCCCGGGCGGGGGCCTCGATCCCTTCGACATCCTGCTGTCGTCGGACCCCGCGGCGCCGGGGCCGTGGGTGGGGTTCGCGCCCTCCCGTCTGGACACCGTCATCGCGCAGCTGCGAATCGCCGTCGACGCCCAGCCCGTCGCCGCCGCGGTCGCGGCCCAGGTGCTGCGGACCAGCCTGGAGGTCAGCTTCGAGCAGGCTCTGGTGGCCGAGTCCCTGGCCTATTCGATGCTCCTGGCTTCGTCGGGCTTTCGCAGTTGGCGAAACGCCAATCCGCCGCGAGATCGCGCTCCGGACGCCGCGCCACGTGTGCTGATCGACGTGGGCCGGACGCTTGGCCTGCGCCTGAACCGCCCCGACGCCCGTAACGCCTTCGACGCCCGGATGCGTGACGAGCTGGCCGAGGCGCTGGGCTTCGCCCTGGACCATCCTGACGCCCTGCCCGTCAGTCTGACGGGGGCCGGCCCCGCCTTCAGCAGCGGCGGCGATCTGGATGAGTTCGGCCGCGCCGACGATCCGGGCCAGGCCCATCTGATCCGCATCCTGCGCTCTCCGGCCCGGCTGGCGCATGCGCTTAGTGAGCGGCTGACGGTCACCCTGCATGGCGCCTGTGTCGGCGCCGGCATCGAGATTCCCGCCGCCGCCGCACGGGTCGCGGCCCGTCCTGGCGCGCACTTCCGCCTGCCGGAGGTGTCCATGGGCCTGATCCCGGGCGCCGGCGGCACGGCCAGCCTGCCGCGGCGGATCGGACGGCGCCGCGCCTGCTACATGGCCCTGTCCGGCGCCGAGATCGATCTGGCCACCGCCTTGGCTTGGCGGCTGGTGGATGGGGTCGAGGTGTGAGCTCGCTCCGGGACGTGTTCGACGACCTGACCGCGCGGATCGCCCGGAAGACGGGTGAGATCGGGACCGAGGTGGACGTCGCCGCCCTGGGCATCAGCGACAGGGCCGAGCACCTGCCGCTGGCGCCGCCGGGCGCTGTTTCGCCCAACGGGACCTGCCGCATGGTCGAGGCGGCGGACGGCTGGATCGCCGTGAATATGGCTCGCGACGAGGATCGCGACCTGATCCCCGCCTGGCTGCGCGGCGACATCGGCGAGCACGCGTGGGGGCAGATCGCGCGGTTCGCGCCTGAGCGATCCCAGGCCAGCCTCGTGGCCGATGGGATCCTGCTCGGACTTCCGGTGGCGGCGGTCGGTGAGGTCGCGGTTGACCAAATGGATAGCCCGAGTGCGCCCCTCGGCCCTGTGTCCCATCGCGCGGCGGGCGCGCGCCTGAGCGTATTGGATCTGTCGGCGTTGTGGGCGGGTCCCATGTGCGGCGCGATCCTCGCGGCCATGGGCGCCGAGGTGACGAAGGTGGAGACCCGCGCGCGACCCGATCCGACCCGAACGGCCACGCCCGTGTTCTTCCAGCGCCTGAACGGCCGGAAGCGGGACATCACGCTGGACCTGTCCGACCCCGCCCAGCGGGCGTGGCTCGAGGCCGAGGTCGCGGCGGCGGACGTGGTGATCTCGTCGGCCCGGCCCCGGGGGCTGGCCTCGCTCCGCCTGTGTCCAAGGGACCGCCTGCAGGGGGCGCCGGGCGGCGTCTGGATCGCGATCACCGGCCATGGCTGGAGCGGTTCGGCGGGTGACCGCGTCGCATTCGGCGACGACGCGGCGGCGGCGGGCGGGCTGGTGCGGTGGGTGGAGGGGAAGCCCCAGTTCATCGGCGACGCCCTGGCCGACCCGCTGACCGGCATGGCCGCCGCGATCGGCGCCTTGGACGCGCTGCGTCAGGGCGGCGGTCGCCTCGTCGCACCGAGCCTTGCCGGCGTGGCCGCTGGCGCCGCGATCCGTGCCGGACTGGCGCGCGCCGCATGACCCTCACGATCCGCAACGTCGAGATCGACGGCCGCAGGGGTCTAGACGTCCGCATCGCCGCTGGCCGCATCGCCGAGATCGGTGTCGGCCTGCACGGACCCCACGAGATCGACGGGGAGGGCGGGGCGCTGATCCCCGGCCTCTGCGACCATCACATCCACCTGTTCGGCCTGGCCGCCCGCGCGGAGTCCGTGACCCTGGAGCAGGTCGCGGCGGCCACCCAAGTCCGACCGCCCGGCGCCTGGATCCGGGTGCTGGACTATCACGAGCGCGACGCCGGCGAGCTGACCCGCGCCGACCTCGACGCCCTTGCGCCCCGCCATCCCCTGCGCGTGCAACATCAGACCGGCTCGCTCTGGATCCTGAACAGTCTCGCCCTGGACGCTCTGGGCGAGGGCGACGATCCGCCGGGGCTGGAGCGCGCGACCGGCCGACTGTGGCGCGGGGACGCGTGGTTGCGCGACCGCATGCGCGC
Source organism: uncultured Phenylobacterium sp. (assembly GCA_964575195.1). Lineage (GTDB taxonomy): Bacteria > Pseudomonadota > Alphaproteobacteria > Caulobacterales > Caulobacteraceae > Phenylobacterium. The sequence continues at coordinate 64,806 of CAZNPJ010000011.1, read as the reverse complement.
TGCGCCGCCGCCGCTGGCCCCAATCGGCGCGCAGTTGGCGGCCTATGGGATCACCGCCCTGACCGACGCCAGCGTCAGCACCGACACCCCCGGAGCCGCACGTCTGGCCGATGCGCACCGGTCGGGGGCCTTGCCCCAGCGCTTGATGCTGATGAGCGGCGGGCCGCTGGCGGCGCCGTCCGACGGGGCCTTCGCGGTTGGGCCGGTGAAAGTGCTGCTGGACGATCACAGCCTGCCAGAGTTCGACGACTTCATGGACCGCGTCGCCGGGGCGCGGCGCCAGGGCCGCAAGGTCGCCGTCCACTGTGTCACCGCCGCCGAACTGGCCCTGACGCTGGCGGTTTTCGCGGCGGCGGGATCCGAGGTCGGTGACCGGATCGAACATGGCGGCGTCATCCCCGCCGAGGCTGTGCCGATGCTCCGGCGCCTGGGGCTAACGGTCGTCACCCAGCCCGTCTTCATCGCCGAACGGGGGGACCGCTACGCCGCCGAGGTTCCGTCCGGCGATCAGCCGGATCTCTACCGCTGCGCCAGCCTGCTCGCGGCCGACGTGCCCGTCGCAGCCAGTTCCGACGCGCCCTATGGCTCCGCGGACCCCTGGGTCGGGATTGCGGCCGCCGTCGATCGCCGCAGCCGGGACGGCGTCTTGCTGGGGGCCGGTGAGCGGATCGACGCACACCGCGCCCTGGGCCTTTATCTCGACGACCCAGCGGCGCCAGGCCGCAGGCCTCGGCGCGTGGCGGCGGGCGCGCCGGCCGACCTCTGCCTGCTGGACGCGCCGCTCGACGCGGTTCTGGCCATTCCCCACGCCTGCCACGTCCGTGCGACGCTCATCGAGGGACGCGTCGTTCACGAACGGTAAACACCACCTGGAACGCGCATCGGGGGAATGGTGGGGGCCATATTGCGCGTATTTGGAGATCGGAATTCTCCAAGCGCTGCGTTCAGCAGGGCTTTTCGAAACGGACATTCCTGCGCCAGGCGTCATGCTGGAGGCTTCTGTTCACGGGCGGGATCGGGACGATGCTCAAGGCCTTCACGCAGCATCCGGAGACGGTGGGCGAGACCTATTTCGAGCACCTGGCGTCGGCCTCCGGCTTTGCCGCGACCATGGCGGCAGGCGCCATCGCCTGCCTGCTGCACGGGCTGTTCCCCTTCGCCTTCCAGTCTTCCGGGAGCCGGCGCATCCGTGAGCTGCATGAGCGCATGGTCACTCACCGGACCGCGCCGAAGACCGCGCGCAGGCTCCCGGCCTGGGCGCCGGGCCTGGCCGTGGCGCTGGTGCTCACGGGGGCCGCCACCGGGATCGCCGCCCTGGTCCACGCACCGGTGGCCCCCTTCGCCCTGGTCGCCGGGTTTCTGATCGCGGCGCCGTTGGCCGGTCGCCTGGACCTGACGCCCGGCCTCAAGGTCGCGGAGCGGCCCTTGTTGCGCGCCGGCGTCGCCCTGCTGGGCCTGCGGATCGCCCTGGGCGACATCGCGCACCTGGGCGTCCAAACGCTGTTGCTGGTGCTGGCCTGCGTGGCCCTGACCCTAGGCCTCGGTTCGCTGATCGGCCGCGCGTTCGGCCTGCCGCGCGGCTTCGCCATGCTGTCCGCCAGCGCCACCGCCATCTGCGGAGCCTCCGCCGCCATGGCCGTGGCGTCCGTGCTGCCCAAGGGCCCCGAAGCCGAGCGCCAGACCGGCTATGTCGTGGCGGTGGTGGCCACCCTGTCGACCCTGGCCATGCTGGCCTATCCAGCCCTGGCGCATCTGGCGGGCCTGCCGCCGGAGGCCGCCGCCATCTTCCTGGGCGCGTCGATCCACGATGTGGCCCAGGTCGCGGGCGCGGGCTATTCGGTGTCGCCGGCTGTCGGCGACATGGCGGTGACGGTCAAGCTGGTCCGGGTGTCGTTGCTGGCGCTCGTGGTGACGGCCGTGGCCCTGTCTTTCGCTGGCGCGGCGCGCGCCGAGGGCCAGTCGCTGGGTCGCGCCGCCCTGCTGCCGGGCTTCGTCATCGTCTTCTTCGCCCTGGCGGCGTTGCGCTCCACCGGCGTCGTGCCGGCCGCGGTGCTGCCCGCCGCGACCTTCGCGTCCAACCTGTTGATCGGGGCTGGCGTGGTTGCGGTCGGCGCCAAGACCTCCATCGCCGGCCTGCGGTCGATGGGCTGGCGGCCGCTCGCGGCCCTCGGCTGCCAGACCGCCCTGCTGTGCGGCCTGGCCTTCGGGGCGGCGACGCTTACCGCGTAGCCGCTACCAGATCTTCACGCGCTGCTCGGGCGGCACATACAGCTTGTCGCCGGGCTTGACGTCCCAGGCGGTGTACCACCCGGGGATGTTCCGGATCGTCCCGTTGACCCGGTAGTAGGCGGGCGAGTGCGGGTCGGTGACAACCTGCTGGCGGAGCGCCTCGTCGCGGCTTTTCTCGCGCCACACCTGGGCCCAGCCCAGGAACACGCGCTGGTCGCCGGTCAGGCCGTCGATCACCGGGGCGGGCTTGCCCTTCAGAGAGGTGCGATAGGCGTCGAGGGCCAGGCTGAGACCGCCGTTGTCGCCGATGTTCTCGCCCATGGTCAGGCCGCCCTGCACCTTGGCGCCGGGCAGGGGCTCGAAGGCCGAGTACTGCGCGCCCAGCCGGTCGGTCTGGACTTTGAACTTGGCCGCATCCTCGGCGGTCCACCAGTCGCGCAGCACGCCGTCGCCGTCGGACTTGCGGCCCTGGTCGTCGAAGCCGTGGCTGATCTCGTGGCCGATCACGCCGCCGATGCCGCCGTAGTTGATGGCCGGGTCTGCGTCGGGATCGAAGAAGGGCGGCTGCAGGATCGCCGCCGGGAACACGATCTCGTTGTTGGCGAAGTTGTAGTAGGCGTTGACCGTCTGCGGGGTCATGCCCCACTCGGCCTTGTCCACCGGACCGTTCAGCCGCGCCACCTGGCGGCGCCACTGGAAGGCGGTGGCCCGCTCGACGTTGCCGTAAAGATCGTCAGGCCTGAGATCCAGCTTGCCGTAGTCGCGCCATTGGGTCGGATAGGCGATCTTCACGGTGAATTTGGACAGCTTTTCAAGCGCCCGCTGGCGGGTCTCCGGTCCCATCCAGTCGAGGGTCTCGATCCGCGCCTGCAGGGCGGTGCGCACGTCGCCCACCAGGGCGTCCATCTTGGCCTTGGACTCCGGCGGGAAGTAGCGATCGACATAGACCCGGCCCACCGACTCCCCGATGGCCCCGTTCATGAAGGTGGCGGCCCGCTTCCAACGGGCCTGCTGTTCCGGCTGCCCAGCCAATTCCTTCAGGCGGAAAGCGTAGTTGGCGTCCACGAACCGCTTCGACAGATAGGGCGCGGCGTCGTCGGCCACATGGAAGGCCTGCCACGCCTTCAGCGTCTCAAGCGGAGTGTCGGCATAGACCTTGGCCACCTTCGGGAAGGCGGTGTAGGTGGTCACGATGATCCGATCGACCGGCGGCAAGCCGGTGGCGGTCAGGTAGCGGTTCCAGTCGAAGCCGGGCGTGAAGGCGTTGAGCTCGGCCGGGCTCATGGGGTTGTAGGTCTTGTCCCGGTCGCGCCGCTCCACGCGGGTCCAGCTGGCCTCGGCGAGCTGGGTTTCGAACGCGACGATGGCCTTGGCGTTTTCGGCGGGTTGGTCCCAGCCGATCATGGTCAGGATCTGGGCGACGTAGGCCTCGTACTTCGCTTTCTTCTCGGCGAAGCCAGGCTGCAGGTAGTAGTCGCGGTCGGGCAGGCCCAATCCGCCGTTCGTGGTCGTGACGGCGTAGCGGGTCGGCGACTTGGCGTCGATGGTGATGCCCACCGGCAGGATCGAGGTGAAACCGCCGGTGTTGGCCTTGCCCATCAAGGCGGTGAAGTCCGCCTTGGACGTGACGCCGCGGATCTCGGCCAGGCCGGCGGCCAGGGGTTTGGCGTCCAGCCGCTCGACGGTCGCCTCATCCATGAACGCCTTGTAGCCGGCGGCGATCTTGGCCGCGTCGGGATCGCTCAGGCGGCCGGTGGCGGCGTCCTCCAGGATCGCGTGCACGCGGTTGTCGCTCAGCTCGCGCAGCTTGTTGAAGTTGCCATAGCGGCTGCGGTCGGCCGGGATCTCGGTGCGCTCCGCCCACTTGCCGTTGGCGAATTTGAAGAAGTCGTCGCCCGGCTTCACGGTGCGGTCCATGCCGGAAACGTCGAAGCCCCACGTGCCATACTTGGGCGCGGCGAGGCCGTCGGTCGCGGGGGCGTCGGCGGCCAGCGCCGGCGTGGTCATGAGGGCCAGGGCGGTCGCGGCGCTGGCCCAAAGTCGAATCTTGCGCATATCGGAGAACATGGGTCGCATCTCGTGTCGCCAAAACGGGGGATGGGGACGTTAATTCCCGGTGGCGCGCACAAAACTTGGAAAACCGATCCCGCGCAATGGCCTAACCGCACGGCGGTCCGGCGCGCGCGGAATCAGGCGCCGAGCAGCCGCTGGTACGTGTTCTGGACGACCCCGTAGCATTCGCAGGCCAAGCCCTGCAGCGCCTGACGATCGACGATGTCCACCACGCCGCGGCGATAGCGGATGACCCCCTTGTCCTGCAGCGAGCGTGCGACGGCGGTGACCGTCGTCCGTTGGACGCCCAGCATGTCGGCCAGGAATTCCTGGGTCAGGGCGACCGTATCGCCGGGGATCCGGTCGTGGCAGGCCAGCAGCCAGCGGCAGAACCGCGCCTCCACCGAATGCAGGGCGTTGCACGCCACGGACTGGATCGCGTGCCCGTAGAGCGCCTCGGTGTGTCGGTCCGCCAGGTCGCGCAGGGCCGGGCTTTTGCCCCAGACCTCATGCAGGCGATCCGCGGTTATGCGCGCGGCGCGCAGCGGCGTCTGGACGATGGCGCGGCTGAGCGACTGGCGCGGCGCGACCGCCGCCATCAGGCCGAGGGCGCCTTCGGGTCCGATGGTCGCGCTTTCGATCGCCGCGCCGTTCTCCATGAGGGTCAGCAGCGAAATCACGCCATCGTGCGGGAAGTAGATGTGGTCGATGGCGTCGCCGGGATCGTAGAGCAGGCGGCCTCGCTCCAGGTCCACCTGAACCAGGTGCGGGGCGAGAAGCGCGTAGTCGGAGGGCGGAAGCGCTTCGAGGAGGCTATTTTGTGCCAGGGGGACGGGCCTCTGCATCGTTGACTAGAAACGCCGTTCGACGGCTTCGGTTTCAAGTTATCGATGCTGGGCGGCAAAGACTGTCGAGAACTCGACACTGTCTGTGCGGTGGCTGTGAATTCAGGTGAAATCGTCTGAGAGCATCTCGAGCGCCCGCGTCTGAAATTCAGGGAAATGTGTCAACGACTGATGCCGATTAAAGCTTCTTCTGCGCCCTGACCCCGAATCAGATCGGTTCATATTCGTGAACGATCGCGGCGCCCCGACCGGCGCCGCGATGTTCTTCGGCCTACTGGAAGTTCACGTCGCGACGTTCACCCAGGTCGGGCGTGGCGCGGCTGGTGTTACCCTTGATCAGCTCCAGGGCGTACTTCAGCGGACCGGCCTCGGTGATCCACACCGCCGCCTCGCTGACGTCGAGACGCAGCAGGGTCAGCATCGGGTCGTCCTTGCCGTCCGGGTACCAGGCCGCCACGTGCGCGTTCCAATAGCGGTCAATCCGGGCCTGGTCGTGCGACAGGACGATCCGGCCGTCGATGCAGGCCTGAACCTTGCTGTCGAGGAAGATGAACGCCGCGTCGTTGGCCCCGCCTTCGACGGAGCGCGCCAGATCCGTGTCCTTCCGGGTGAAGAACCAGAGCGTGTTGGTGTCCTTCTCCACGAAGGCGGTCATCGGCTGGAAGTGGTGGCTGTCGTGGGTCAGGCCCAGCATGCCGGTGTGATGGTCCTCGACGGCCTTCCACAGGCGGTCCTGGATCTCGGCGTTGGTCAGGGTCTTGGTCATGGGCTCTCCGCGGGTTCGAGAAGGGGGAGCCCTCAGAACCCGTTCACCGCGGCCCCGTTCCGTGACGCCTTGAGGTCGTCACGCGCCGCGCGTCAGGGCCGCCGATAGACCACCTTGCCATCGACCACCGTCAGGACGGCGTGGCCCTTGGGGATGTCCGCTTCCGGCGCGGTCATCAGGTCCACGGAGAACGCGGTGAGATCGGCACGCTTGCCAGGTTCGATCGTGCCCAGCTCGGCCTCGGCGAAGCGGGCGTAGGCCGCGCTCGACGTGAACAGCTTCAGCGCCTCGGCGCGGGAGAGCGCCTGTTCAGGATGCCAGTCCGGGGCGGAGAACCCCTGCAGGTCCTTGCGCGCCACCGCAGCGTAGAATTCGATCAGCGGATCGCCCCGCTCAACGGGCGCGTCCGACCCGCCGACGACGACGGCCCCCGCCTTCAGCATGTCCTCCCAGGCGTAGGCGCCGTTCAGCCGGGCCTCGCCCAGACGGGCGGGGGCGAAGTGCAGATCGCCGATGGCATGGCTGGGCTGCATCGAGGCGATCACCTTCATCCGGGCGAAGCGCGGAATGTCGACCGGCCGCACGATCTGCGCATGCTCGATCCGCCAGCGAAGGCCGCTCACGTCCTGCTTGGCGTACAGGTCCAGTACATTGGCGTTGCCGCGGTCGCCGATGGCGTGGCTCGCCACCTGGATGCCTGCGGCCCGGGCCTGGGTCATCGCCTGCGCCATCCGCTCGGGCGGCGTTCGCACCAGGCCCAGCGTTCCGGGGGCGTCGGCGTAGGGTTCGAACAGGGCCGCCCCGCGCGAGCCCAGGGCGCCGTCCTCGTAGAGCTTGATCGCCCGGGTCACGATCCGCCCGTCGCGGGTCGCTCGGGGGCCGCTCTTGAACAGCGGACCGGCTTCGGCGGCGTCCACCGCGTTGTACACCCGCAGCGGCGTCTTGCCCTCGGCGTTCAGGGCTTCCAGCAGCCCCACGTCGGGCCAGCTCACGCTCATGGAATGGACGCCGGTCCAGCCATAGGCGGCCTCGACCCGGAACGCGGCCTCGAACGCGGCGCGGCGGTCGGCTTCGCTCGGCGGTTGCTGCAGCTTGCGGACCAGGCTCATGGCGTTGTCGACCAGCAGGCCCGTCAGCTTGCCGTCCGGCCCTTTGAGGATGTCGCCGCCCGGCGGAACCGGGGTGGTCTCGTCGACGCCAGCCGCCTTGAGCGCCGCCGAGTTGGCCACCAGGGCGTGGCCGTCGGCGCGGACCAGCAGCACGGGCTGGTCGGGCGCGATCGGGTCCAGGTCGGCGCGGTTGAGGAAGCGTCCCTCGGGCCAGCCGGTTTCGATCCAGCCCCGGCCCCAGACCGGGCCGGTCGGTTTGCGCTGGGCGAGATAGGCCTTCACTCGCGCCGTCGCCTCGGCGGCCGACCGCGCGCCTTCCAGGTTCAGCGACAGTTCGCGCTCGCCGATCCCGCGCAGGTGGGCGTGGCTGTCGGTGAAGCCGGGGAACAGCGCGGCCCCCTTGAGGTCGATAGTCTCGGTGCCGGGGTTGAGCTTGAAACGGATCGTCTTGGGATCGCCGACGAAGGTGATCTTGCCATCCTGGACGATCACGGCCTCGGCCGGCGGTTGGCCCTCGACGCCGGTGTAGATGGGGCCGCCGGAGATCCACAGGTTCTGCGCCGCGGCGGGCGTGGCGATGGCGAAGGCGAGGGCGAGCGAGCGAAGGAGGACGTGCGTCATCGGGCCAAGCTAGCGACACCTGTCCGCTGGAGCCAGACCGTCGCCGCCTCGCCGGGCGCTAATGCTCCTCGCCGCCCAGGGCGTGGTCGTAAATCGCCTTGGCTGTGCCCGCCACCGTGCCAGCCGCTGTGCGCAGGCCGGTCTGCCCGACCAGCGTCTCCGCTTCCTCTGAGAGAGACATCAACAGCTCGGCGATCTCGGCGAGCTTGAGATAGACGTCACGGTCGTTCATGGCCCACCTTTGTGTCGATCCGGTCAAGCACGCCAGCCTCGCCTGTGCTAGTTACCGAGACATGTCCAAGTTTGCCGACCGTCTACCCTCAGCGTTGCGTGACCCCGTGGTCATGCCCTGGGTCTGGACCGCCGCCATGGTGGCCATCGCCTTCCTTGTCCGCTTCCAGTTCCAGGATGTCCTGCGGGGCGGCTTGGCCTATTCGACCTTCTACCCCGCGGTGATCCTGGCCGCCTACGCCTTTGGCCGCGGGCCGGCCGTCGCGGCGGCCACGGTCTCCTCGCTGCTGGCCTTCTTCTGCTTTGTGGAGCCGGTCTACGCCTGGAAGGCGACCCCCACGATCCTCGCCTCGTTCGGCTTCTTCGTCCTGGTCTGCGCGGTGGCGATCCTGGTGATCACCGGCCTGACGGGCGCGTTGAAGAGCGTCTCGCGCGAATTGGGCCGGGCGCAAGCGGTCGCCGACAGCCACGCCGGCCTGTTCCGCGAACTGAATGAGCGGATGTCCCACCACATGCGCCTGGTAGCCGGGGTCCTGGCGCTGCAGGCTAAGGGCGAACCCGAGCCTCAGGTCGCCGACAGCCTGAAACGCGCGATGGAGCGCACCCTGCTGATCTCGCGGGTCCATCGCGAGCTGGGGGGACGGGGCGAAGAGCGGGTCGACTTCGACGCCTTCGCCGCGGCGCTGGCCCGCGCCGTCAGTCTTTCGCGCGAACAGCCGGCGGATCGCGTGCTGGTCGAGCCCTCCGGGCTTGAGCTGGACACGGAAGAAGCGACATCGCTGGGCGTCGCGCTCGCCGAATGCCTGGGCGCCTTGTTCGACACCGGGATCAAAGGACCGCTGCGGATCCGCTTCGACGCCCGCGGCCGCTATGCCGAGGTCGCGATCTCCGAGGCCGGCGAGGCCACCGAGGGGGCTCTGGTTTCGGTCACCAACGGCTATCTGTTGCGCGCCATGACCGAGCAGTTGGGAGCTGCGGTGGCGCTCCGCGCCGACAGCGCCGGGTCGGCCCTGGTCCTGTCGATCCCGCGTCCCGGCGTGGCGGCGCCCGCCGGTCCGGTGTCCACCCTGCACTGATCCCAAACGCAAGACGGGGGAAGGTCGCCCTTCCCCCGCTCGGTGCTCAAGGTGCTGGAGGGTCTAGTAGCCGTTCGCCACCACGTTGGCGATCAGGCCGGTGGCCAGGGCCATCAGCACGAAGTTGCCGTCGGCATAGACCCAGCGATGGCCGCGCGGCGGGGCGCTCAGGCCGTAATAGTAGGGGTCCTGAACGTAGTAGCTGCGATAGGCGGCCGGCACATAGGCCCCCCGACGCCAATTGTGGCCGCGCACGACGGGGCGGTAGCCATAGCCCGGCGCGTACCAATAGCCGGCGCGGGCGCCACGATAATCCCGCCATTCGGCGCGGCTACGCCAGGTCTCGGCGCGGGCGCGGTTATAGCGGACTTCCCGCTGGCTTTGCCGCACCTCTTCCCGGTCGCGGCGCAGTTCGCGTTGTTCGCGGCCGGTGATCACACCGTCGCGACGGGCGTCGCGGCGATCTTCGCGCAGTTCGCGGCGGTCTTCCTTGAGCTCGCGGCGATCCTCGCGCCGCTCCTGGTGGTGACCCGGTTGGGCGGACGCGGCGAGGGGGGTGGCGACGGTCGCGATGGCGACGGCGGCGTACAGCAGATGTTTCATGACGTGTCCTCGGTTGGCGTGTTCCATCGCGCTCATTTGGCGCGAGCGGCGCTGAACCCGTCCTGAACCCCCAGCTTCAGGTTCGGTTCATCGCCGTCGCCTGTCCGTCCCAAATCGAGGGGTATCGAGAGTTTCGCCCGGAAGCCCCCCGGGGCGAACGCCAGGTCGGCGCTGCCGCCAAGCTCTCCGTTGACCGATCCCTGCGCCATGCGGAGGCCAAAGCCCCGCCGCCGCGGCGCCGCGGTGAGGGGCGGACCTCCGCTTTCGGCCCAGTCCAACAGCAGCTCGGCGCCAGCCCCGCCCGGTAGCACCTCCCACGTCACCCGCACCCGGCCCTGTCGCGTGGACAGCGCCCCATAGGTCGCGGCGTTGGCGGCCAGTTCGTGGAACACCATCCCGAGCGCCAACGCCTCGCGCGGCGCCAGGTCCACATCGGGGCCCTGCAACTGCACCTGGTGCGGCGGGTAGGGGCCGAGCTGTTGCGCCAGCAGTTCCGTCAGGTGCGCCCGCTCCCACGCGGTGCGGGTCAGGGCGTTGTGCGTCTGCGACAGGGCGATGAGCCGCGCCTCGAACAGTTCGCGGAAGTCGTCGAGCGAACCCGCGCGCATCGCCGATTGGCGCGACATGGATTGGACCGCGGCCAGGGTGTTCTTCACGCGGTGATTCAGCTCATCGATCAGCAGCCGCTGGCGTCGCTCGCTGTCGGCGACCTCGTCGCGAGCCTGCCGCTCGCCGGTGACGTCGAGGATCACCCCGGCCATCCGCCGCCGCCGGGGCTCGCCGCTCATGATACGCCCGCGCATGCAGATCCAGCGGCCGTCGTTGGTCAGGGTCGGCAGGCGAAACGTCTCGGAAAAGGCATGGCCCTCTGCGATCGCCTCCGCCAGGCGCTGCGCGGCGATGGGCGACAGGGCGCTCAGCGTGGCCAAGTCGAAGGACGCGTCCGGGTTGCGGCCCAGCAGGCGCTTGCCCTGTCCCGAGACATCGAGGCGCATGTCGGAGACATGGAGTTCCCAATATCCCACCCCGCCCGCGTCGAGCCCCGCCAGGCAGGACGGCCGGATCCACTCGCCGGTCCACCGCGACGCCGCCAGCGCCAAGGCGCCGGTTTTTGGGCCCAAAATGGCCGTCAGGCGCGATAGAGCGCCAAAGATCGAAGGATATTCTTGCGGCATTCGCCCCGACTCGACCCGCGACCAAGAGTTATCCCTAAACCTCCGAAGACCAAGCAAAGATGCAACTAAAGCATGCACTAACTCGCGTAACAGGATTCATCGAATGTCGGCTTGCCGACCTCAGTGCGGGATTGGCGCGGTGATTGCAGTGCGTAACGCGAGGATGCTTGCAACTGGCGCCGTCGACGGCGCGTAATCCGCAGGGACCATGCACACCAAGGCCGCTCGACTCTCCGATCTGTTGCGCGCCCGCGCCCCTGTCGGGGCGCCTGTGGAGCTGCTTCTGGACTCCTGGTCGGCGGTCGAGGATGCCGTGCTCGCCGACAGCGGTCATGCCCGCGACGACCTGGCCGCGGCGGCCAACGCCCTTCCCGCGATGGCCGGCGCCATCGCCGACCGCCGGGCGCTCGCGGTGGCCGTGATGGGCGCGCGCGGACAGGTCTGTTTCGCTGATGACGGCTACCTCGCCCTGTTCCCCGAGTCCGATGATCTGCGTCCCCTTCTGAAACGCGCCCTGCGAGAAGGGCCTGTCGTGGGCCTCGTCGAAGGCGGCGGGGGCGCGGCCTTCACCGCCTGGGTCGGCGATGCGGCTGCGGCCGCGCGCTGGCCGCTGGGGCCTGAGGCCGCCGCGGCCCTGGGCGAGGGATCGGATCGGCTGGTGGTGGTGGTCAGCGCGCCCTCGCGGTCGTCCGAGCTGGCCCGGCGTGCGGCTCGCGCACTCGATCTCACCGCCCTGGAAGCCCGCCTGGCCGAGGCGCTGCTGTTTGCGCCCAACCTCGATGTCGCCGCCGCCGACGCGGGCGTGGGCCGCGAGACCGCCCGCGACGCCCTTCGGCGTATCAACGCAAAAGCCGGGGTGCGGCGCACGCCCGAACTGATCGCGCGCCTCGTCGCCATCATGTGCGTCGCCGGCGACCAACCGGATGGCGATGCGGCCTTGGCGGAGAGCGCCTTCGGCCTCACGCCGGCCGAGGCCCGGGCGGCCACCCTGATCGCGCATGGGGCGACAGCCCCGGAGGCGGCCCAGGCGCTCGGGCTCAGCCCGGAAACGGTCAAGACTCATATGAAGTCGGCGCTCCAGAAGACCGGCGCCAAGGGCGCCAAGGATCTGGCCCGACTGCTGGTCGAGGCCCGTGAACTCGTCGCGGTCACATCGGCCGCCGAACCGCTTGTGGGCGAGGAGGATGGGGGCGGGCGGCTCCGGGTCGTCGCATCGGTGGTCGGCGCCCGGCGTGTCGCCCTGATCGACTACGGCCCCTACGATGGCGAGCCGGTGATCGTATTCCATGGCGCGGCCGCGGGGCGTCGCATTCCCGAGGTGTTCCGCCGCAGTCTGGTCGCCGCGGGCCTGCGCCCCATCGTGGTTCAGCGTCCGGGCTTTGGGCTCACCGATCCGGCTGTGGACGACTATGTCCAGACCGGCGCTCAGGACATCGCCGCGACGATCGAGCGGCTGCGGCTTCGTCAGGTGCGGATGCTGGCGCGGGACACCGGCATCCCCATCGCGTTGGAATTCGCGGCCAGCTATCCCGACCACTTAAGCCAGACGGTCCTGCTCAATCCGCACGCGCCGAACAACTTCGCCGACGATCGACCGACCCTGGTGGCGGCCATGCAACGGCGCCTGCTGCGCAATCCGGACCTGGTGGTGGCCTTCGCCGAATTCCTCCGCCGCCAGGCCACCACGCCGCTGCTGGAACAGATCCTCGCCAAGGTTTTCAGCGATCTGCCGCTCGACGCCCAGACCCTGCGCGACCCGGCAGTGCGGGCCTTCCTGATCCGGGACATCCAGGCGTTGTGCGCCCGCTCGGCCTGGGGCTTCGCCTCCGAGCATGCGGCCTACGCAAATGGCTGGCGGCCGCCGTCACAGCTTGGGGGCGGGCGCTGGACCGCCGCCGTCTCCTCAGGTCTCGCCGACGACGCGGATCTGTCGTGGCTGAACATCCCTGACCTGCGCTCGGTGCGCCTGGAGGGGGCGGGCGTCCTGCCGCAGTTCACGCACCCGGACGCGCTTACCGCGCTGCTGACCGACCGCTGATCCAACACCCCCAATCGGGGGAGGCCCGCCGCCCCGCCCGGACATAGCCTGTCCCCTCGTACGGCGTTCAGGGGGCAGATATGCAAAAGTCATTTATCATCGGACTGGCCGCGGCCAGCCTCGTCGCGGGTTCGGCGTCGGCCCAGGCGCTGCAGGTGAGCTATCCTGGCGATGCGTCGATGGACTGCACCGCCATCGCTGCGGAAGGCTCGCGGATGGACCTGCTGGTGGCCGACGCCAACGCCCAGGCCGCCAAGGCGAGCGGCTCGGCCCAAGGCGCCAGCGTCGCGTCGAGCGTCGCGATGCAGGGCCTGATGCGCACCGGCATGCTGGGGCGCGTGCCGGGGGCGGGGATGTTCGCCAACAACATGGCCAGCGCAGCCAAGCAGCGCGCCGACCAGGTTCAGGCCCAGAGCCAACAGACCATCCAGACGGCCAGCACCCGCAAGGCGCTGTTGGCGGGCCTCTACGCGGGCAAGAGCTGCGACGCGCCGCAGCCCGCCCAGCCCGCCACCCCCGTGACCCCGCCCGCCCCGACGGGGTTCTAGCGTGCGGGGCCGGACCCGGCCCGGCCATCCACTCTCCCGTGTAGGCTGCGCGATCGGGGGTATCGCCCCCATGCGACCTCCCGTCAGCGGCCTTGTGGATGGTCGGACCCGGTCCGGCCCCGTCGTCAACGGTCCTCGCGTGAGTGGCGAAGGTGGTTGCCTTCCCCGCCCGGGTTCGCCAAAGCTCAGCCCCATGACGACCCGCAAACGCCCGGGACAGATCGCGCTCCAGGCGTTGATAACGATCGCCGTGGCGGTGGCCCTGGTGGCGCTCGCGACCCTCGCGCGCGCCGCCCTCGGGCCCAAGCTGGGCAGTCTTTCGCCCTTCATGCTGTACGTGGCCGCGGTGCTGGCCGCCGGTCTTCTCCGGGGACCGGGTTGCGGCGCTCTGGTGATGTTGGGCGGCGGCGTGGTCGGCTATCGTCTCTTCCTGGCGCCGGACGGCGCCGCGCCGCCGGGCGCGATGGTGGCCCTGATGATCTTCTGGGGCGTCTCCGCGCCGGTTCTGGTCACCGCCAACGAACTGCGGGTCCAACTCAGCCGCGCAATGTCCCGCCTGTCCGAAGCCATCGAACGCCACGGAAAGATCGCGTCTTAGGCGAACCGTCGGGTATCGGACTCAACTCCGTCGCGAAGGGTGTATTGTGGTGGTTCCTCGCGAGGTCCGCTGTGCCGCTCTTCACCTTCTACCCCCGCCGGCCTGACGGAACCTCGGTTGCGTTCGACTCCGTCGAATGCCGTGACGACGCGGAGGCGATGCATCACGCGCGCCGGGTTCTGGCCGATCACCTGAGCGCCGTCGAGGTGGTCATCTGGCAGGGCGAGCGCGAGGTCGGCGCCCTCAGCCGGGTCAAGGACGACGCCTGACGTCCGCGCGCCCTTGCCCTGGACCGCGGCATCGGCCAAAGCCAAGTTTATGTCCAGCGGCCGCCCCAAGCCCGATCGCGCTGTCGTCGCGGTTCGCGTCATGACCGTGGTCAGTGTCGCGCTGGCTGCCATGTGCGTGTGGCTGGCGTTCGCCTGGAGCACCGAGCGGTCCGCCGCCGCCTGCTGGCGCACCGCGTCGGAGTTCCAGTATCACCCCGAGGACGAGTGCCGCGGCTGATCCGGCGGCCATCGCCCATTGCGACCCGCCCGCCAGCGCCCTAACCCTGGCTTTGTAGTGGGGTGAGGCGCGTATGATCCGATCGATCCTGGCGGGACTGGCCGCCGTCTTGTCCGTGGCCGGGACGGCTGCGGCCCAGCCCGTCCTCTATCGCAACGCCACCCTGATCGATGGGACGGGCGCGCCGGGTCGCCCCGGCATGTCGGTGCTGGTCGAAGGGGAACGGATCACGGCGGTCGGACCGGTCGATCGGCTAGCTGGCCCTGCGGGCGCCCGCGTCGTTGACCTCACCGGCAAGTACCTTCTGCCCGGGCTGATCGATAGCCACGAGCATCTGGGCACGCCGCCCAACCGCGTCCTGGCCGAGGCTAGCCTGCGCCGCGACCTCTACGGCGGCGTGACCGCGGTCCGCGACATGGCCGATGACCTGCGGTCGGTGGCCGAGCTGACTCGCGCCAGCCGCAAGGGCGAGATCGCGGCGCCCGACATCTACTACGCGGCGCTGATGGCCGGCCCGTCGTTCTTCGCCGACCCGCGCACGGTCGCGGTCAGCTACGGCTTCACGCCGGGGACCACGCCCTGGATGAAGTCCGTCGACGCCACCACGGACCTGCGTGAGGCGGTGACCCTGGCGCGCGGGACCTCGGCGACGGCGATCAAGATCTACGCCAACCTGCCGCCGGACCTGGTGGCCGGGATCGCCGCCGAGGCGCACCGGCAAGGGATGCAGGTCTGGGCGCACGCCGCCGTCTATCCGACCACTCCGGCCCAAGTGCTGGCGGCCAAGCCCGATGTCATCTCCCACGCCTGTTCCCTGGCCCATCAGGTGGCCGGCACGCCGCCGACCTACCAGTCGCGCACACCGATGGATCCCACCCCGTTCCTCAACGCGGACAATCCGGTCATCTACGGCCTGCTGGCGCAGATGAAGGCTCAGGGGACGATCCTGGACGCCACCACCAGCCTCTATGCGAACATCGAGGCCCGGGCCGCCGCCGATCCCAAGGCGCGCAAGCCGCTCTGCACCGGGGCCATGTCCGACGCCCTGGTGCTGCAGGCCTGGAAGGCTGGCGTTGCGATCAGCGCGGGCACCGATTGGGTCGCCCCCTACGATGATCCCTGGCCGACCCTGCACCATGAGCTGACGGCGCTGGTGAAGCTGGGGCTGCCGCCGGTCGAGGCCATCCGCGCCGCCACCCTGAACGGCGCCCGCGCCGCCGGCGCGGGGGACGACACCGGCTCGATCGCCGTGGGCAAGCTCGCCAATCTGCTCGTCGTGACCCGCGACCCCACCGTCGATATCGCCAATCTGAAAAGCCTGGAGCTCACCGTGAAGCGCGGCCGGGAATACCGCCGGGCCGACTTCACGCCGCTGACCAAGGCCGAGATGGAAGACGCCGAATGAACCGCCGCCACGTCCTGGCCCTCTCGGCCGCCGCCCTCGCCAGCCCCGCCGCCGCGGCTGCGGACCCCATCGGCCGGATGGTGGTGGTCAACGCCCTGGGTGGGCTGAGCGACCCCAACCACGACCAGCCGGCGCGCGCCGCCGTGACGCCGAGGATCCTGCGGGACGCTCACGCCTCGGGCATGACCGCCGTCAACTGCACCCTCGGCTACGTGGCCGGACCGCAGGAGCCCTTCGAGTCGTCGGTGGCCGAGATCGGCCAGTACGACGCCATGCTCCGCGCCAACCCGCGCGACTTGCTGAAGGTGCTGACCGCCGCCGACATCCTCCGCGCCAAGGCCGAGAAGAAGGTCGGCGTGATCTATGGCTTCCAGAACGCCGCCATGATGGGCGACGACGCCAGCCGCGTGGACATCTTCGCCGACCTGGGCGTCCGGATCGTCCAGCTCACCTACAACCTGCGCAACCAGCTTGGCGACGGCTCCATCGTGCCCGAGGGCCGGGGCCTCACCGACTTCGGCCGCCAGGTCGTGGAGCGCCTGAACGCCAACCGGGTCATGGTCGACCTCAGCCACTCGGGCCGGCAAATCTGCCTCGACGCCGTCCGCGCCTCGAAGCAGCCGATCTCGATCAATCATACCGGCTGCCGCGCCCTGACCGACCTGCCGCGCAACAAGACCGACGAGGAGCTGCGCCTGGTCGCCGAGCGGGGCGGCTTCGTCGGCATCTACTTCATGCCCTTCCTCAATCTCTCGGGCCACGCCCGGGCCGTGGACGTGGTGGCTCACATCGAGCACGCGCTGAACGTCTGCGGCGAGGACCACGTGGGCATTGGCACCGATGGCGGGACCACCCCCATCGACGACCTGGAGCTCTACAAGGAGGCGCTTCGCAAGGAGCACGAGGATCGCAAGGCCAAGGGCATCGCGGCCCCCGGCGAGCGCGCCGACACCCACCCCTTCGTCGACGACCTGCGCGGCCCCGACCAGTTCCGCAAGCTCTACCGCCTGCTCGCCGAACGCGGCCACAAGCCGGCCCGCATCGAGAAGATCCTCGGCGGCAACTTCGTCCGCTACGCCCGCGACATCTGGGGCTAGCGCTGGCGGAAGCGGCGGGCTTCGGCTTCCAGCTTGCTCATCAGGGCGTCGGACTGCACATCCTCGCCCTGGAACGGCAGCGCGCCGGCCACGCCGCGGATCGCCAGCCACATCTGCGGGGCGAAGTGGCCCAGCACCCGCAGCGGCCGGCGCTTGTCGTCCAGCACGTCCCAGCCGGCGTCCTCGAAGGCGAACACCTGGGCCGTGGGCGCCTTGGCCTCGATGTGGTCCCAGCCCGCCGGCCGCTCGACCGCCTCGGCCTCGTCGCCGGTCAGGCCGAACAGCGCCTTGGCGCAGGCGTCGATCTCCGGGTGTTCGGCGCGGGCCTCGGGATCGGCGAACTCGCGCTTCATCACCGCCTTGCGTTCCAGGTCGGCGACGCCCGGCAGGTCGATCAGGCGGCGAAGGATGGGCTTACTGGTCATTTCCTCGGCGTATCGCGGATGCCGCCCGCTGGCGAGCCGTCCGGCGTGGAATCCCCGGCGCGGCCGCCCCCGGACTTTGCTAAGCCTGGGCGTCAGGCGGACGAGGGCGGACGATGCGAGCGATGTTGTTGGGGGCTCTGGCCCTGGCCCTGGCGGGAACGGCCCAGGCCCAGCCCGCGCCGCGCACCGCCGACGGCCGCCCCGACCTCACCGGGACCTGGTCCAACGCCTCGCTCACCTGGCTGGAGCGTCCCGCGGCGCTGAAGGGCCTGACCCTCACGGACGCCGAGGCCAAGCGGCTGGCCGACGCCAATCCCATGAAAGCGGCCGCCGCGGCCGACGCCAAGCCCATCGATCCCGACGCCGGCCCGCCGCCCGAAGGCGCGCTCGGGGCCGCGCACAGCCTGATCTACATGGACGGCGGCTCGGCCTACGCCAAGGTGAAGGGCCAGTACCGCACCTCCTGGATCGTCGACACGCCCGATGGCCGCCTGCCGCTCACCGACCTCGGCCGCCAGCGCACGCGGGAGGCCGCCGCCCGCAGCCAGCGGATGGACCCGGACGGACCGGAGGAGCTGGCCCCCAACGACCGCTGTCTGATCGGCTCGCGCGGCTCCGGCGGACCCGGCATGCTCAACAACGTCTACAACTCGAACTACCAGTTCGTGCAGTCGCCGGACGCCCTGGCCATCGTGGTGGAGATGGGCTTCGGCCTGCGCGCCGTCCCGATCTTCCCCAGCAAGGCGCGGGCCCAGGCCAGCCACCGCCCCGCCGTCCTCCAGCCGTGGATGGGCGACAGCGTCGCCTGGTGGGAGGGCGACGCCCTGGTCGTCGAGACCCTGAACGTCAATCCAACCCAGGGCCAGTTCGGCCCGATCTTCCTGTCGCCCCAGGCGCGGGTGACCGAGCGCCTAACCCGCGTGTCGCCCGGCGAGATCGCCTATGAATTCCAGGTCGAGGATCCGGTCCACTACACCCAGACCTGGCGCGCCGAGATGACCCTCTACGCCCTTCAGGGCCAGATCTACGAATACGCCTGTCACGAGGGGAACTACGCCATGACCGGCATCCTAGGCGGCGCGCGGGCCAAGGAAAGCCAGCCGGCCCAACCTTAGACGTGGCCAACCGTAGACTTGTTCGGCCCTAGGATTGGCCGCCTCCCGCCCCATATCGCGGTCGTGAAGCGGCCACCTCTGTCCCTGGCGCTGGCCATCGCCGCGGGCCTCGCCGGCTATTTCGGCATGCAGGCCGTCACGCCGCCGGGCCAACAGCTCACCCTCACGCCGGTGGTGGCCGACGTTCTGAACGCCAACGGCGCCCCGGTCTCCGGCCCCGCCGACGCGGACGTCACCATCGTGGTCTTCACCGACTACCAGTGCGCGATCTGCAAGCGCACCGACCCGGCGCTGCGGCGTCTGCTGGCCGAGGATCGAGGGGTGCGGGTGATCTGGAAGGACTGGCCGATCCGCGGGCCCAGCTCGGACTACGCCGCCCGCGTCGCCCTGGCCGCCCACCGCCAGGGACGCTACGACCCGGTCCACGACGCCCTGATGGCCGCGCGGGGGCCGCTGACCCCGGCCCGCATCCTGGACATCGCCCACGCGGCCGGCGCCGATCCGGTCCGCCTGGACGCCGACCTGCAGGCCCAGGCCCGCGCCATCGATACGCAACTCGGCCGCCATCGGACACAGGCCTTCTCCCTCGGCCTGGAAGGGACGCCGGCCTACGTCGTCGGACCCTACCTGCTGCAGGGCGGGCTCGATGACGGCGCCCTGGCCGCCGCCGTCCGCCGCGCACGCCGGGCCGGGCCGCCGAAATGAGCGCCACCGAGGTGAACCTTGGCCGCCGCCGGCCATTCCGGTCCTGACGCTGCAAGGGACCGCACATGCGCCAAATCATCCTGATCGCCCTGGCTGCCGCCAGTCTCGCCGCCTGCCAGCGCGGCGCCGATCAGCCGCAGGGCGCCTCGACCCCGGTGGCCGACGCCCCCGCGCCGGCCCAGCCCAACGCCTCCACCGGCGCCGGCGGCGCGGTGACCGGCTCGGCCGACCCAAACCCCACCGGCGCGGGCGCCATGACCGACGCCCAGCCCGGCGCGCCGAGCGACCGCATGGGGTCCACCCCGCTCACCCCGCCGGCGCCGGCGTCGCTCCCGCAGTAGGTCAGGGATTGGCCAGGGCGTACCCGCGCGCCTCCAGCCAGCGCCGCGCCACGGCCGCCGCATCGGGGCCCAGCGTCCCGGGGATCGGCTGGATCACGGCCCCCTCGCCACTGATCAGGATCACGCCGCCCGACGTGCCGTCGGCGCGGACGTAGCCCACGGCGCTCTCTCGCACCGGCTGGCCCGTGCGCGCCGACGTCAGCCGCCACTGGAAGACCACCGTCAGCGTCGTGTCCGCCTTGGGCGTCGACCCGGGCGCCGACCCGCCCGGAGGGAACCGTGGCGCATCTGCGGGCGGCGGTGGCTCCGGTCGCGGTTCCGGCTGGCGCGTGGTCTTGGCGGGTTCGCAGCCGGCGACCGCTACCGCCAGGGTCGCCGCCAGCAGGGCGTGCGCGGCCCGCATCAGCGGCCCTGGAACACCGGCTTGCGCTTCTCCAGGAACGCCCGGCGCGCCTCCTGTCCGTCCTCGCTGCCAAACGCGCGGCGGATGTTCGACACCTCCAGCCGCAGCTGGCTCTCCATGTCCAGGCCCGAGCTGGCGCTGACCATCCCACGCTTCAGCAGCCGAAGCGTGATCGGCGACCAGGCGCAGAGCTCCTGGCAATAGGCCGCCAGCCGGTCCCCGAAGGCGGCATCGTCGACGACCTCCCCCACCATGCCCCACGCCACGGCCTCTTCGCCCGTGACGGTGCGGTTCTCCATCATGAAGCGCATGGCCCGCTCATAGCCCATGGTCTGGGGCAGGGTGATGGTCAGCCCGGCGTCGGGCGATCCGCCGATCCGCGTATAGCCCGCCATCAGCCGGGCGCTCTTCGCGATCATCCGCACGTCGCAGGCCATGGCCAGGCCCAGGCCCGCGCCCACCGCCACGCCGTTCAGCCCGCCCACCACCGGCTTGTCGCAGCGCTTGCGGATCGCCAGCAGGAACTGGCCCACCCAGCCGATGTCGTCCAGCATCGCCGTCTGCGGCGTCAGCGGCGAATAAGGCGCCGCGTCCGGCGACAGGTCCAGGCCCGCGCAGAAGGCGTCGCCGCTGCCGGTGATCGCCACCACCCATACATTGTCGTCCAGCGCCGCGGCGTCCACCGCCTCGATCACCTTCCACGCCAGCTCGAGGCTCAGCGCGTTCTTCTTCTCCGGACGGTTGAGGGTGATGGTCCGGACGTGGCCCTGATCGGCGACGGTGACGACGGACATACGGGCGCGCTCCTGGTGTGTTTTCCCCAGCATACGGGAGTGGGGGCGGCGGGGAACAGGCCCTAAGTCGAGCCCGCCGCCGCCTTCGCCCTCGCCGCCTTCTCCAGGGCCAGCGGCAGGTAGCGGTCCAGTTGCGACAGCACGGCGCGATAGTCGGCCATCGGCTTGCCCCAGGCGTCCGGCACGTCCGCAGCCTCGCCGGTCGCATAGGCCGCCAGGGTGAAGGTTTTGCCCCGCGCCTTCGGATATCGCGCCACAACCGTCTTCAGATGCGCCGCGGTCATGGTCAGCAGGAGATCGGCATGGGTCACGTCCCCCAGCGTCAGGGACCGGCCCACGTGCCCCGTCACATCCGCCCCGCGCTCGGCCAGCAGCGTCTTGGCGTTCGGCTCCGGCGCCTCGTCGAACGGGTCCACGTCCAGCCCCCGCGAGATCACCGCCACGCGCAGACCGTCCCGCGCCGCGAGCCCCCGCGCCAGATGCTCCGCCATCAGGCTGCGTCCGGTGTTCCCCGTGTCCACGAACGCCACCTTGACCGGCTCGGCCGCCCACCCCGCGCGCGGCAGGGCCAGCACGCCCAGGCTCACGGCGATCAGGCGACGACGGGTGGTCATGTATGACGAGTCATCACCGACCGAGATCAGCCCAGCGTGACGTCAGGCCTGCGGAAGCGGCGCGGGCAGCCGCCGCCTGAGCATCGCGCCAAGGCCACTGAATCCTAAGGTGAGCAAGGCCCAGGTCGAAGGTTCCGGAATAGCCGCAGTTGGCTCAGGCGGGGCTCGGAACGTCGGGCTGGGATTGTCGAGGTCGTAGGTCACGCGAGCCACAACGTCACGCAATGTGACGTTGTCACCGCTGAGGCTAAACTCGAAACGTGCCGGGTTTCCAGTATTAAAGACGTTCAAATCGGCTTGTGAGAGCGGCACAATAACCGAGAACGAACCGAAATATCCGCGGGTCGTATCGGTGATATCAAAGAATGAGTGAGAAATAACGCCGCCGCCAAAATCGTAGTCCACGGGACCATAAACACCCACTGTATTTTCTGTATAAGATTGTCCCCCGGAGTACGTTTTGCCGGATGATGTAGATTTGATATCCGCAGAAGATCTTTCGTTGTCAAACTTGAGAGATACTCGGGTTACCCCAAACGTATTGAATATTGCAGAATATCCATACGTATATGAGCCGGTGGTCTCCCAATTATCAACGACATCGAAGTTGAAGATCAGATTCCCACCGGTCAGATTTACGTTATGGTGATAGATATTCGTTGAGGTATCGATTTCTGTGATCCACAATGCGGGGCGAAAACTGACGTCCAGCGAATTCGGCTTCGTATCGGAGTAAGCGAAACTAACGGGACCCGCAAAGACGGCTGCCGCAGCGCCCGAGAAATTGCCAACGCTGAAGACTAACAGCATGCCTAAAAATGCCGAGGTTTTGCAGGTGGCTTTGCTGACAAGATTGCCGCTATTCATTTGATGCTCGCGATGCGTGACGCTGCGCCTTACGTAATTTCAGGCACAAAATATTTTTTGTTGATAAAATATTAGGCAAATATTTTCAATGGGCAAATTTTGAATCCTACAGATTTTCCAAATATTGGCGGCAAGAGTCATGGGGTCGATCTTGGTTTATGCCTGCGGAAGAGCTGCGGCTGATCGGCGTTTAAGCATGTTGAGTTAAGAGTGATCGAAAATGAGAGGACCATCCTAGCTGAGCGCTTTCCTAACATTTGTTCCGAAGTTCTGAATCCGCAGCGCGCCTCACCTGGCGGTCCGAGCCGGCGCGGTAGATAAAACTCGCCGCCTCTGGGTTGTCCGCGCCCAGGTGAAGGCGGTGTCCTTGTACCCCGACGCCTTGTCCATCGGCGGGATCGGCCGGTCGCGGGGAAGGGGATAGGTGTCAGGCATGGCGACAGTCTGAACCTCTGGTGCGTCAGGATCGGACGTTGCGCGACGGTCGCCGGCTGCGCTCGCAGGGGGTTTTCCGCCAGGCTCCGCTTGCATCCACGGTCGGGACGGCGCATCCACGCGGCTTCACCACGGACCCGCCGACTTGCGCGGGTGGCTATCCTGGCCGCCGATCCGCCGGGAAACGTCGCCGACGACGCCTTTGGCGTCCGGCGTTCTCCACATCGAATTCCCATGTCCATCATTGCTTCCGCGCGCCAGCAGTGGCTCGCCAACCCGCGTCGCGACCTCCTGTCGGGCTGCGTCGTCGCCCTGGCGCTGATCCCCGAGGCGATCGCCTTTTCAATCATCGCCGGCGTCGATCCCGCCGTAGGGCTCTATGCCAGCGTCGTCATCGCGGTGACGCTGGCCTTCGTCGGGGGCCGGCCGGCGATGATCTCGGCCGCCACGGGCGCCATGGCCCTGCTGATGGCCGGCCTCGTGAAGGAACACGGGGTCCAGTATCTGTTCGCCGCTTCGCTGCTGTGCGGCGTGATCCAGATCGCCATCGGTCTGCTGCGCCTCGGGCGCTATGTGAAGTTCGTGTCGCGCTCCGTGATGACGGGCTTCGTCAACGCGCTCGCCATCCTGATCTTCCTGGCGCAGATGCCGGAACTGATCGGCAAGGGTTGGCAGACCTGGGCCATGGTGGCCGCCGGTCTTGGGATCATCTACGGCCTGCCGCGCATCACCCGCGCCGTGCCGTCGCCCCTGGTCGCTATCGTGGTGCTCAGCGCGGTCACCATCGCCTTGGGCGTGGATGTCCGAACGGTGGGCGACATGGGCCAGATGCCCAATACGCTTCCGACCTTCGCGCTGCCGGACGTGCCGTTAACGTGGGAGACGCTGCGGATCATCGGGCCGGTCGCGGTGACGCTGGCCTTTGTCGGCCTGCTCGAGAGCCTGCTCACCGCGAACCTGCTCGACGACATCACCGACACCCCCTCGGACAAGGATCGTGAGACGCGCGGCCAGGGCATCGCCAATGTGCTTTCGCCCCTCTTCGGCGGCATGGCGGGCTGCGCGATGATCGGGCAGTCGATGATCAACGTCTCGTCGGGCGCGCGAGGGCGCCTGTCGACGCTGTGGGCGGGCCTGTTCCTGCTCTTCCTGATCCTTGTGCTCCAGGACTGGGTCGCGAAGATCCCGATGGCGGCCCTCGTCGCGGTGATGATCATGGTCTCGGTGGGCACGTTCGACTGGGGCTCGGTCCTGCGGCTCCCGACCACGCCGGTCGCCTCATCGATCGTGATGCTGGCCACGACCGGCGCCGTCGTCGCGACCCGTGACCTGTCGAAGGGCGTCCTGCTCGGGGTGCTGCTGAGCGCCATCTTCTTCGTGCGCAAGGTGGGCAAGACCCTCAAGGTCGAGGAGGCCCCGGCGCCGCCGGGCGAGTTGCGGTATCGCGTGACCGGACAGCTGTTCTTCGCCTCCGCCGACCTGTTCGCGGCCAGCTTCGAACATCACGGCCATCCGACCCGGGTGGAGATCGACCTCTCCGGCGCGCACCTGTGGGACCTGACGGGCGTCGCCGCCGTGGACAAGGTGGTCTTCCGCTATCGCCGCCAGGGCGCGGAGGTCCGGGTCACCGGCATGACCGAGGCGGAACAGGCCCTGGTCGGTCAGGTCGGCCGCCATGACAAGCCAACGTCGCTCGCCCCGGTCGCCCACTAGGCGGTCAGGCGCAATAGCCCCGCCGGACCGCCCGGCGGGTCGGGCTTCCCCATGCCGCCGCGCGGCGCCATCCTCGGCGCCACACCGGAGCCCCAGCCCATGTGCCGCAACATCAAGACGCTGTTCAACTTCGAGCCCGCCGCCAGCGACGACGAGGTGCGCGCCGCCGCGCTCCAGTTCGTCCGCAAGCTTTCAGGCTTCAACACCCCGTCCAAGGCCAACCAGCCCGCCTTCGACGCCGCGGTCGAGGCGGTCTTCCACGCCGGCCGCCACCTCCTCCACGACCTCGAAACCACCGCCCCGCCCAAGGACCGCGACACCGAGGCCGCCAAGGCCCGGGCGCGCAATGCGGAGCGGTTTGGGGTGAAGGCGGGGGTGTGAGCTACCGCTAGACCTATGCAGCTCGGCGTCGGTCGGCGGCGGCGGCCTCAATCCTTCAGAAGGCGGGCGACGCCATTGCGGACGCAAGCTCTGCCTTCGCGGCTGGCTGACCTCCAAGTGTACTCGATCTCGTGACGGGGACATTGCCCCTGGCCCATCGGGAAGGCACGCGCATCGCTTATCCCTTTAGAGTGGAGCTCAGTCTGTAACGCCAACATTCGCCGCGGCGCCTCTCTGTTTTCGACGACCATCCATCCGACGCCGAGCAGCAGAAATACGATGAGCAGGCCGCAGCCTTGCCGTCGTGCGGCCTGCAGGTCGATTTGATCACCCGGAGCGTCGTCCGCCATTCAACCTCGCCCCGTGAAAGCGTCCTTCAGGATGCGACCCACCCTTAAATCCATGGTGGATTGCGAGCCTGAGGGGCGAGGCGTGTCAAGGACGCGCCTCCGGCGCGCCGCGCTGCGGCAGGCGCTGCGCGCCTGTCCTTGAGACGTCTCGCCCATCAGGCAAACTCTGGCCATGGACTTAAGGATACAAGCGGTGGGGTTCTTCCGAATCTCAGCCGTTGGACGCCATAGTTTCGATCATGAACGCAGACGAGAACGGCCGATCCAAACGAGGCATCTACGATCCCGGGTTTGTGAAAGACGTCTTCGACCGCTGCTCTGACCGCTACATCACCTTCAGCTATCTTTGCTCGTTCGGGTTCACCGAGCGCTGGCGACGCCAGTGCGTCGCCGCTTTGCCATCACCTAACGCAGAGGCTGAAGGCTACGACCTCATGGCTGGGACGGGCGAGGCCTGGAGCCACCTGCTCCGCCATCACCCGGCGATCGGCCGCATTATTGCCGTCGATATCTCCGAGGGTATGCACCGCCGCGCCATGGAACGCCTGCATAAGTCGCGCGCAGATCGGATCACCTTCGTTCGCGATGACGTCCTCGTCAGCGATCTGCCGCCGGATGGCGCCGACTTCATCATTTCCACGTTCGGCTTGAAGACCTTTGATCGGGATCAGCTTCGGAGCCTTGCGGGCATGGTCGCGCGCGCACTCAGGCCGGGCGGCGGCTTCTCCATGATTGAGGCCTCAGATCCGTCCGGCTGGCTACTGCGGCCTCTGTACCGATTCCATCTGACACGTGTGCTTCCGATCATCGAGCGGCTGTTCCTGAGGGGCGCCCAGGACTTCGCGCTTATTGGGGCCTACTCAACCAACTTTGGAGACGCGCGCGCCTTCGCCGATATGCTCGCGGAGGCAGGTCTTGAAGTTCATTTCCGGCGCTATTTCTTCGGCTGCGCGACCGGCGTCTCGGGCCGAAAGCCATCTTGAGCTTGGAGAACGAAAAACCCCGCCGGCTCACACCGACGGGGCTCTCCAATCTCACAACCTAACCAGCCCACGCCCTTCGGCGCAGGCCGCTAGCCCCTAGTAGCCCTGGATCTTGGCATACCGGTCGCGGTGGAACGCCTGGTTGCCGAAGGCGGCTTCCGCGGCGCGGGCGCGCTTCAGGTAGAAGCCGGCGTCGTGGGCGTCGGTCATGCCGATGCCGCCGTGCATCTGGACCATTTCGTTCGACACCAGGTGGAAGGTGTCGCCCATCTTGGCCTTGGCCAGGGAGACCAGCTCCGGCACGTCGGGGGCATTGTTGTCGATGGCGGTCAGGGCAGCCTCGACCGCCGAACGGCTCAGTTCCAGCTCGGTGAACATCTTGGCCGCGCGGTGCTGCAGGGCCTGGAAGCTGCCGATGACCTGGCCGAACTGCACGCGGGTCTTCAGGTAGTCGAGGGTGACTTCGAAGGCCTGCACGGCGGCGCCCAGCATTTCGGCCGAGAGGCCGGCGCGGGCGCGGTCGAGGACCTTTTCCAGCAGCTCGGCGCCGCCGGTCAGCTTTTCAGCCGCCGCGCCGTTGAACTCGACGTTGGCCGCGCCGCGGCTGTCGGCGAGCGACAGTTTGCTGCGAGTCACGCCGGCGTCGTCGGCCTTCACCAGGTAGAGCTCGATGGCGCCGGCTTCCTTGGCCGAGACCACGAACACGTCGGCGGCCATGCCCTCGAGCACGAACACCTTCTTGCCGGTGAGCTTGCCGCCCGAGACGGTGGCGTCCACCTTCTCCGGCTTGTGGTGCGGGCCTTCATCGATGGCCAGCGCCACCACCGCCGAGCCGTCGGCCACCTTGGGCAGCCAGGTCGACTTCTGGCTGTCCGAGCCGCCCAGGATCAGCGCCGAGGCGCCGGCCAGGCCCGAGGCCAGCAGGGGCGAGGCGGTGAGCGTGCGGCCCAGCTCTTCCAGGACCAGGCCCAGCGAGAGGTAGCCGAAGTCCGAGCCGCCGTACTCTTCCGGGATGATCACCCCGGCCCAGCCCATCTCGGCCATTTCGTTCCAGGCGGCGACGTCGTAGCCCAGCTCGGCCCCGCTATCGCGCATCTTGCGGAAGGCGTTGACCGGGGACTTTTCCTGCACCCAGCTCTTCGCCGCGTCGCGCAGCATGCTCTGTTCTTCGGTAAGAACGGCCATGTGGTTGTCTTCCTTCGTAAATATCGTTCGAGTTCAAGAGACCGAGTTGGTGCGGGCGCTCGTGGCCCGCACTCTCACTTCGATTGCGTAAGGTCAGGCAAGCCCAGGATGCGCTTGCTCACGATGTTCGACTGAACTTCCTGGCTGCCGCCGAAGATCGTGAAGGCCTTGCCGAACAGCCAGCCGCGGACGGCCGCCAGTTCGTCGGCCTTGAAGGCGTCGCCCTCCCAGCCCAGGCCCTGGTGGCCCATGATCTCCAGCGCCATCTCGTGACGTTCCTGGATCAGCTGGGTGCCGGCGTTCTTCATGATCGAGGTGGCTGAGGAGGGGCTGGCGTTGCCCTTGGCCTCGACCATCGCGCGCACGGCCGTCTGCTGGAAGGCCCGCATGTTGATGGCGTTGGTCACCAGCCGCGTGCGCAGGTCGTGGTCGGCCAGGCGGCCCTCCTCGTCCATGCCCACATATTCCTTGGCCAGGGCCTCGATCGGCTTGCCGCCCGAACCCAGGCCGCCGCCCGCGCCGGTCAGGCCGTTACGCTCGTGCTGCAGCAGGCGCTTGGCGATGGTCCAGCCGCCGTTCAGCGGCCCGACCAGGTCCTTCTTCTCCGCCCGCGCGTCCGTAAAGAACGTCTCGCAGAAAGGTGAATTGCCCGCGATCAGAGGAATCGGGCGGACTTCGACGCCCGGCTGATGCATCGTGAACAGGACGAACGAGATGCCTTCATGTTTCTTCGAGTTATCCGTCCGAACAAGACAGAAACACCAGTCGGCCCATTGCGCGCCGCTTGTCCATATTTTTTGGCCGTTGATGACGAAGTGGTCGCCTTTATCTTCAGCTTTCGTCTGAAGACTTGCCAGATCCGAGCCGGCGCCCGGTTCGGAGAAGCCCTGGCACCAGGCGATCTCGCCGCGGCAGATCGGCGGGATGTGCTCCTGCTTCTGCGCCTCGGTGCCGTACTCCAGCAGGGTGGGGCCGAACATCATCACGCCCATGCCGCCGATGGGGTTGTAGGCGCCGGCGCGGGCGAACTCGCCCTGCACGATGCGCGCCTGCGCGCCCGACAGCCCGCCGCCGCCGTATTCCTTGGGCCACGTCGGCGTGCCCCAACCCTTGGCGCCCACGGCCTTGCGCCAGGCCTCCTGTTCCGGGGTCGGGTCGGAGCCGCGCTCCTCCCGCGCCATCGGATTGGGCTTGCCCTTGAGCGCGGCGGGGAAATTCGCCTCGACCCACTCGCGGACCTCCTTGCGGAAGGTCTCCACGTCAGTTCCGCCAAAATCGGCCATTCTCAATGATCCTTTTAATTCAATATTCTGATCGCCAGCCGCCGGCTTGTCCGGCGGATCCCGAAGCCCCGATGTCCTGGGAAAATACCCGGACGCCGACGCTGCGGGACGACCCGGACAAACCGGGCCATGACGTACGGGCGCGAGCTTAGCTCGACTGGCTCGTGTCGGGCAGTCCCAGAATGCGCTTGGAGACGATGTTCGACTGCACTTCCTGGCTGCCGCCGAAGATGGTCCAGGCCTTGCCGGACAGCCAGTTGCGCACCGCCTCGATCTCGTCCTTGGCGAAGGCGTCGCCGGACCAGCCCAGGCCTTGGTGCCCCATGATCTCGAGCAGTAGCTCGGCCCGCGTCTGGCCGATCCAGGTGCCGGAGTTCTTCATGATTGAGGTGGCGGCCGAGGGGTTCACATTGCCCTTCGACTCCTCACGCGCCCGCTCCAGGGTGAGGGCGTGGGCGCGGGCGTCCATCATGTTGCGGATCACGCGGGTGCGCAGGTCGCTGTCGGCGATCCGGCCCTTGTCGTCCACGCCGACGTAGGACTTGGCGATCTCGGCGATGCTGGCCCCGCCAGTCATCCGCCCACCGCTCTGCCCCGAGCGCTCGTGCTGCAGCAGGCGCTTGCCGATGGTCCAGCCGCCGTTCAGCGGGCCCAGCATGTCGTCCTTCTCGGCCCGCGCGTCGGTGAAGAACGTTTCGCAGAAGGGCGACGAGCCGGCGATCAGCTTGATCGGCCGCGTCTCCACCCCCGGCTGATGCATGTTGATGAGAACAAAACTTATGCCCTCATGCTTTTTCGTGGTATCTGTTCTGACAAGGCAGAAGCACCAGTCCGCGTACTGCGCGCCGCTGGTCCAGATCTTCTGTCCATTGATCTTCCAGTGATCTCCAGCGTCCTCGCACTTTGTTGAAAGCGCCGCCAGGTCTGACCCAGCGCCGGGTTCCGAATACCCTTGGCACCACCGAATCTCGCCGCGAACGATCGGCGGAATGTGCCGCTGCTTCTGCGCCTCGGTGCCGTATTCCAGCAGGGTCGGGCCGAACATCGACAGGCCCATGCCGGCCATCGGGTTGTAGGCGCCGATACGGTCCATCTCCTGGCCCAGCACCCGCGCCTGGGCCGGGCTCAGCCCGCCCGCGCCGTATTCCTTCGGCCAGGTGGGCGTGCCCCACCCCTTATCGGCCATGCGCTGCTTCCAGGTCAGGTGATCACCCGTGGGCTTCACCCCGCCCGCGATCATCCGCGGCCCGGCCTCGGGGTCGTCGCGCAGCGCCGGGGGATAGTTGGCCTCCAGCCAGGTGCGCGCTTCGGCGCGGAAGGCTTCCACGTCGGAGCCACCGAAATCCGCCATAACCATCCTCCCTATGATACCGTTTTTTCTATCCTAGCATCGGTCGGCGGGGGCGGGGAGTCTGTCCGGGCGACGTCGCGCCCGCCTCAGAAGAACAGCTTGCGGAAGCTCAGGCTGACCACCCGGCCCGTGGGGTTCAGTTCGTCGGCGCGATAGCCGGCAGGCGTGGCGCCCGAGGCGTCGCGAACCGTCTGGTCCGCGTCGAACAGGTTGGTCACCGCCAGGGTCACGCGCGAACCGCGCAGGAATGGCTGTTTGGCCACCAGCTCCCGATTGGCGCCGAGGTTCGCGAACAGTCGCAGGTCCACGGTGGCGATGGAGCCGAACCGTAGGTCGCCCACCGTGGAGGCCGATGGCGAATCCACGGTCGTGGCGCTCTGCCAATTGGCGCTGATGCGAGCGCCCAGGCCGTTGCGCGACAGCCCCGCCTGAGCCTGCACCTCGTGTCGGGGTTGGCCGCCGGCGTTGCCCGCCGCCGATCCGTTCAGCAGGTCGAACACCGGTCCGCCCTCGCGGACCAGGATATCGTCCTTGAAGTGGACCGTGTGATAGAGCGCGAACTGCATCCGACCGGCCAGGGCGCCGGGTCCGCCGCCGCCGAACCGTCCGCCGCCGGGCGGTCCGCCCGGTCCGAACCGCGGCGCATCGCCAAAGCCGGCGCCGGTCTGCGGCGCGGGGTTAGGCGGGGAGTCGCCGCCCGGTGCCGGCGTGGTCGCATCGGGCGCGGCCCCGTCCGGACGCACGACCGGAGGGCCTCCCGTCGCCGCGGCGCCGTCCGGCCTCTGGCCCGTCCTTTGCCCCGGACCGAACTGTCGGGGCGGCGGCTGCGGCCCCCAGGGGCGCGAATAGTTGACGCCCCAGCGCAGGCTGTCGCTGCGCGTCTCGGCGAAGTTCACCGGGCGATAGTCGATCTGGACCAGCTCCCCCGCCGCATTGCGCAGGAACCGGTCGGGGAAGGCGGCTTCGATCTCGGCGGTGGCGGCTGGGAAGGTGCTGATCGCGTTCTCGATGCGACTGCGGACGTAGTTGGCCGACAGCGTCAGATCCTGCGACGTCATCGGCTTCCAGGTCAGGCCGATTTTGGTCACGTTGCGCTTGTCGCTGGTCAGGCCTTCGTTGCCGCCGTCGATACGGCGCACCTCCACGGTCTGGCCGGTGACGTAGTCGAACACACGCGCCGCCTCGGTGACCACCTGCGGTCCGCCTACCTGGCTGGTGGTCGGCGCGCCTTCCTCGCGAGTGTGTGACACGATCAGGCTGAGGCCGGTGATCGGCCGCCAGTTCAGCCCCGCGCCCAGCGTGGTCAGGGTCCCGAAGTCCGAGAGTTCGTTCACGGCGACATTGCCGTTGATCGACAGGTCGCCCAGGAACGGCAGGACGTCGTTCTTGCGGCTGGTCAGCGGTACGTCGACGCTGCCCTGGGCGCTGAGGGTGTTGCGGGACAGGTCCGCGTCGCGCTCGACGCCGCTACGTAGCGTGTCCGACGACAGCCAGGTGGCGGCCTCGCCTAGCTTGAACGAGGTTCGCACCGGGCCGGCCGGGATCTCGAACGCCGGACCCGCCGCCAAAGCCTGGACGTTGAAGCCGTCGCTGATCGAGCGGGCTTTGTTGACTCCGCGCTCGGCGAGCAGGGCAGGCGCCCAGGCCACGTAGGGCGAACCCCCGGCGTTGACCGTCTGCTGCAGGGCCGAGATGTCGACGCCCACGTCGCTGACCGTGAAGGTGTCGGCATGGTCGTAGGTCCCGGTCAGGGACAGGCGCCACTTTTCGAGGTCCTTGTTCAGTGAACCGCCGATTTGGCCACTCCAGCTGTCGGTCGTCTGCTGCAGGGGGCCAAAGGCGGTGACGTAGCGGTTGAGCGTGGTGTCGGTGGCGAACGGCGAGAACGGGTTGGCGTCCGGCACGCTCAGGCTGGCCCCCGGCAAGCCGCGAAGGGACTCGCTCTGACTGGCGCTGAAGTTGGCGCTCAGCGTGGCGCGGAGTTCGTTGGGCAGGGCGCGCGCCAGCACGGCGTTGCCGGTGACGGTCCGGGTCTCTGGAACCAGGGTGCGGTAGCGGCCCACGTCGCTGACGTTGGCTGTGGAGCCAAGTCCGCTGAGGGTCAGCGGCGCGCCGTTGGCGGCCGTGGCGGGCAGCCCGGCCACCGTCACCGGCCGTCCGACGATGGCGCTGAGCGCAGGATCGATCTCGCCCCCACGCGTCGCCCCGGTGATATTTCCCACCAGGTCATAGGGCTGGCCCGAGACCACCTCGTCCACGTCGCGCTCGTCGGCGGTGATCGCTGAGGAAGCCTGGGCCTTCAGCACCAGGTTGATGCGGTTGTCGCCCAGGATCTGGATGCGGTTGATCTCGGCCGTGCCGTTGGTCTGGCCGCCGCCCGTCGGGCCGCCGCCGCCAGCATCCACGGTCACGGCCCGGAAGCGCCGCCGCAGCACGAAGTTCACCACCCGCTGGTCGGCCGTGTAGCCATAGGCCAACGCCGCCTCCTCGGGCAGCACGTCGACCCGCAGGATCGCCTCGGTCGGGATGTCGCGAATTTCGCCGAAGCCTGAGATCCGCCGCCCGTTCAGCAGCACCACCGGCGCCTCGCCGCCCCGGCCGCGGTTGCTGCTGATCTGCGGCGCCAGTTCGTTCAGCAGATCCGCCACGGAACTCACGCCATAGGACTGAATCTGCGCGGGACTGAGTTGAAGTTCGGGTTTGATGTCGCCGACGACCGCGCCGACCTGCGGCCGCTCGCGGCTGCCGACGATCACCAGCTCCGAGACGGTCTCGTCGGCGTACTCGTCCTCGGTGGCGGGGGCGGTGGCGGTGGCGGTGGCGGGGGCCTTGGGCGTGACCGCGGGGGCCGGGTTCGCGGCTGGCGGCTGCTGGGCTTGCGCATAGGCCGGCAGCGCCCCGCCGGTGAGCAGGGTCGCTAGGAGGGTCGCCGCCGCCGGCGTCGTCAGTCGCAACTTCGATGTCTTCAAAATACCCACGGCCTCAACGATCAGCGTCCCGTCGCCTTGCTGCACTGCAGCGGCGGCAAAATGGGGGCAGGCCGTTACGCGGGGATTTCGTTCAAGTCGCGCCAGAAATGTCTATTTCGCGTCTGGCAAATTCAATACGCGCTTGGCGACCACGTTCAGGTTGATCTCCGACGTGCCGCCCTCGATCGAATTGCCCTTTGACCGGAGCCAGGTGCGAACAGCCTGCAACTCCTGCTCGCTGTACCCTTCGCCCGTCCAGCCCAGGCCGTTGAGGCCCATGGCCTCGACCAGCAGCTCGTTGCGCTCCTGGGCGATCTTGGCGCCGGCGTACTTCATGATCGCCGCGGCGTTCGAGGGTCCGTTGCTCTTCGACTCGTCCTGCGCGCGGCGCACGGTGAGCTGGAAGGCGCGGTTCTCCATCATGTGTTCGGT
This sequence comes from uncultured Phenylobacterium sp., assembly GCA_964575195.1. Taxonomy (GTDB): domain Bacteria; phylum Pseudomonadota; class Alphaproteobacteria; order Caulobacterales; family Caulobacteraceae; genus Phenylobacterium. The sequence continues at coordinate 31,560 of CAZNPJ010000011.1, read as the reverse complement.
CACCCGGCGGCGCAGGTCGGCGTCGGCCAGTCGGCCGTCGTCCTCCAGCCCGGCATAGGCCTTGGCCGCCTCGACGACGGTGGGCAGCGCCACCGCCTGGCCGATGTTGCCGCCGCCCAAGCCGGCCGAGATGTTGTCGCGCTCGAACTGCAGGAGGCGCTTTGCCACCGTCCAGCCGCCGTTCAGCGGCCCAAACAGCTGGTCCTTGGGAACCTTCACGTCGGTGAAGAAGGTTTCGCAGAAGGGCGACGTCCCGTTGATCAGCAGGATCGGCCGCACCTCGACCCCCGGATCGCGCATGTCGATCAGCAGGAACGAGATGCCCTCATGCTTCTTCGACGAGTCCGTCCGCACCAGGCAGAAGCAGCGATCCGCGAGATTTGCGCCTGAAGTCCAGATTTTCGACCCGTTGACGAGGTAGTGGTCCCCCTTGTCCTCGGCCTTGGTCTGCAGGCTGGCCAGGTCCGATCCCGAGCCCGGCTCGGAGTAGCCCTGGCACCAGCGGACATCGCCCGTGATGATCCCGGGCAGGTGCTGGCGCTTCAGCGCCTCGGTCCCGTACTCGATCAGGGTCGGACCGAACATCATCACGCCCATCCCGCCGATCGGGTTGCGGGCGCCGATTTTCGACAACTCTTCGGCGAGCACGCGGGCTTCGGCGCGGTTCAGCCCGCCGCCGCCGTATTCCTTCGGCCAGGTTGGGGTGCCCCAACCCTTGGCGCCCATGGCCTTGCGCCAAGCCAGGGCCTCTGGGCTCTCCGGCTGGGCCTGCATGTTCGCAAGCTGCGCCATGGGGTCCTTGGCCAGGACCTTCGGGAAGTTGGCCTCGAGCCAGTCCCGCGCCTCGACGCGGAAGGTCTCGGCGTCGCCGCCAAAGTCGGCCATGGCGCTTGCTCCTACTTGGGGTCCGGCAGGCCCAGGACCCGCTTGGCGATCACGTTGAGGTTCACTTCCGAGGTGCCGCCCTCGATCGAATTGGCCTTGGCCCGTAGCCAGCCGCGGACGGCCATGATTTCCGGCGTGCTGTAGGCCTCGCCGTCCCAGCCCAGGCCTTGATGACCCATGGCCTCGATCATCAGTTCCCCGCGTTCCTTGGCGAACTCGGCGGCGGCGAACTTGATGATCGACGTGGCGGCCGACGGACCGTTGCCGGCGCGGCTTTCGGCGGCGGAGCGCGCAATGGTCTGGCGCAGGGCCTGGAAGTCCATCTTGTTGCGGGTGATCCGCGTGCGCAGGTCGATGTCGCTGAGTTGCGCGTCATCGCCCGTGTAGGCCTTGGCGACTGCCGCCAGATCGCCCGACGAGCCACCGGCCGTGCCGCCGCCCTCGCCGAAGCCGGCCGAGATGTTCTGGCGCTCGTACTGCAGCAGGCGCTTGGCGATCTCCCAGCCGCCGTTGACCCGGCCAACCAGGTTTTCCTTGGGGATCTTCACGTCAGTGAAGAAGGTCTCGCAGAACGGGCTCTCGCCGCTGATGAGCTGGATCGGCCGCGTCTCGACGCCGGGGCTGGCCATGTCGATCAGCACGAAGGAAATCCCCTCATGCTTCTTCGTGGCGTCCGTGCGGACCAGGCAGAAGCACCAGTCGGCCTTGTCGGCATAGCTGGTCCACACCTTGCTGCCGTTGATCAGCCAGTGGTCGCCCTTGTCCTCGCACTTGGTCGCCAGCGCCGCCAGGTCCGAGCCCGCGCCCGGTTCCGAGTAGCCCTGGCACCAGCGGACCTCGCCGTTCACGATCCGGGGCAGGTGGGTCTTCTTCTGCGCCTCGTCGGCGTACTCCAGCAGCACCGGGCCCAGCATCCAGATGCCGAAGGCCAGCACGGGTGGGCGGTACTTGCCGGCGGTCATCTCGCGGTCCAGCACGCGCGCCTGTTCGTCGGTCAGGCCGGCGCCGCCGTATTCCTTGGGCCAGGTGGGCGTGGTCCAGCCCTTGGCGGCCATCCGCTTCATCCAGGTGACCTGCGGATCGTCCGACCCGGCGAACCGGCGCCCGCCCCAGACCGCTTCGGGATCCGTCTTGGCCTTCGGATCGCGGAGCTCGGGCGGATACATCGCCGCCAGCTCGCTGCGCACCTCGGCGGCGAAGGCGTCGATGTCCGTGGCGCCGAAGTCGGCCATGTCGGTCTCCTGCAACTCGCTTGATCTTTAAGCCCCAAGATTAGCGTTCGGAGGGGGCGGGGCAAGGGCGATTAAACGTCTGTTTGAGGGAACTTCGCCCAGCGTCGCCTATACAAGCGACTCACTGCGTCGCTACAGGGGAGTCGATGCGCGTCCTCCGCCACCCGGCCGTCACCGCCGCCGTCCCCTGGACGGCCGCTCTGCTGACCCTTGCACTGGGCGTCCTGCTGCTCACGTCCGGCGCTCGCCCCTCGATCCCCACGCGCTTCGTTCGCGTGATGTCGATCGAGCCGGTGATCCTGATCGAGATCAGTCACTTCGTATCCAGCGTGCTGGGGCTGGTCTTCGTCCTGCTGGCGTTCGGCCTGCGCGCCCGCCTCGACGGCGCCTGGTTCGCCACCATGGTCTGCGCCCTCATCGCGGCGCCGCTCAGCCTGGTGAAGGGCTTCGTCTGGGAGGAAACGACGGTTCTCCTGGGGCTGGCGATCGCCCTGGCGCCATTCCATCACGCCTTCCCGCGCAAGTCGCGGGTAAGCCGGATGGAGGTCACGCCGGGCTGGCTCATCTCGGCCGCTTGCCTCGTCGCCGGCGCCGGCATGATCGGCCTCTGGTCGTTCCAGAACGCCGACTACGGCGACCAGCCCTGGTGGCGGGTGATGGCCGACGAGGATGCCGCCCGCTCGCTGCGCGCCTGGGCCGGGGCCGCCCTGGCGTTGCTGGCCTTCGGGATCTGGCGGCTGGTCGGCTCGGCGGCGACGCCGCCCATCGTCGGCGACACGGACCCGGACTTCGACCGTGTCCGCACCATCCTGGCCAAGGCCGAGGTTTCGCGCCCGACCTCCAATCTGGCGCTGCTCGGCGACAAGCGGTTCCTGTTCTCCGCCTCTGGCGAAAGCTTCCTGATGTTCGGCGTTCGCAGCCGGACCTGGATCTCGCTGGGCTCCACCGTGGGGCGCCGCGACGAACGGATGGAGCTGCTGTGGCGCTTCCGCGAACTGGCCGACGCCCATGCCGCGCGGCCCGGCTTCTACAACCTTGAGCCGGACGACCTGCCGGATGTCGTGGAGCTCGGCTTCGCGATTCAGAAGATGGGCGAGGCCAGCATCTCGCCGCTGGAGAGCTTCACCATCGAGGGCACCAAGCGGGGCAACCTGCGCCGCGCCTGGCAGCGGGCGGCCAAGGACGGGGCGGTCTTCGAGATCGTCGATCCGGCCGACATCCCGCCGATGATGCCCGACCTGAAGCGGATCTCCGACGCCTGGCTGGACACCCATGCCGGGGGCGAGAAGGGCTTCTCCCTCGGCGGCTTCGTCCCCCGCTATGTCCAGGAATTCCCCATCGCCGTGGTGCGCTGGGAGGGGCGGGTGATCGCCTTCGCGACGCTGTGGCCGACGGCGTCGCGAACGTCGTTCTCCATCGACCTCATGCGCTTCGTGCCCGAGGGGCCGCCGCGGATCATGGATTTCCTGTTCGTCGAGCTGATCAACTGGGGCCGGCAGCAGGGCTACGGCGCCTTCGACTTCGGCATGGCCCCGCTTTCCGGCCTGGACGACCGGCCCCTGGCGCCGGCGCTCTCGCGGGTGGGGCGGCTGATCTACGACCGCGGCGAGGAGATCTACAACTTCCAGGGCGTGCGCCACTACAAGTCCAAGTACGATCCGACCTGGCAGCCCCGCTATGTGGCCGCGCCTCAGAAGTGGGCCATCCCCCGTCTGATGACCGACGCCGGCCTGCTGTCCTCCGGCGGCGTCGCGGGCTTGGCGAAGCGTCCGAAGAAGTCTGACGACGAGGCGCGCGGCTAGGCGGGGCCGAACCCGAGGCTCCGCTCGGCCTGCACCAGCAGCAACACAGCTGCCGCGGCGGCGAACACCATGATCGGCCGCCAGGGGATCAGCCGCGGGCCCTTCATCGGGTTCGGCGGCCGGGCCCCGCGCCAGCCGGCGAAGGCGGCCAGCACGGCGAAGCCGGCGCCAAGGGCGAGGGTGGTGCGCAAGTCCATAGCCGAGGCCTTAGCCGACCCCTGCCAAGCCATCCACAGGATTGCGCGCCGCACACCAGATGTAGCGTTAAGGCTTCGTTTACACCCCAGGAATCGGTGGCTAGCCTCATTGGACACGGGAGATGCGATTCGCATGGGCGGGGCGGCGCCATGGAGCGTCAAGGGGATCGACCCCAAGGCCCGCGAGGTCGCGAAGGACCTTGCCCGTCGCTCTGGCATGACGCTGGGTGAGTGGCTGAACCGCGTCATTCTCGAAGACGACATGCCCGAAGAGGTGACGGTCGAGGCGCAGTTCGGCGATCGTGCGTTCCGCGCCCAGGCGCCTCGGCTGCGGGCGATCTCCCCGCCGGGCCCCCCGTCGTTCAGCCTCGCCACGCCGACGCCGCCCGATCTGACGCGGGTCGCCCAGGCGCTGGACCGGCTGACCGACCGCATCGAAGCGTCGGAAACCCGGACCGGCCTCGCGATCAACGGCGTCGAGCACTCGGTGCGTCAGGCGCTGGCGCGGATCGAGACCGCTGAGCGCGAGCAGCACGCCGCCGCCAGCCGCCTGGAAGGCTTGATGGCCGAGAGCTCGGCCGAAACGCGCGACTTCGGCGACCGTCTGCGCCGGCTGGAAAGCGGCGCCGCGGCGGGCCCGCGTTCGATCGAGGCGCTCCGTCTGATCGAAAGCCGCCTGAGCCGCGTCGAGCCGGAGTTGCTGGTCGAGACCGTGCTGGAGCGGTTGGGCGAGCGCCTCGCCACGGCCGAGGCGCGGACCGCGTCGGCCCTGGACGCCCTGCGCGGCTCCCTTGCCAGTTTCGACCGGCGGCTGGGTTCGGTCGAGCACGGCGGCGGCGACAACGCCCAACTTAAGTTCGAGGCCCTGGCCGAGGTTCTGACCCACCGGGTCGAGGCGGTCCGGGCCGAGGTGGCCGAGAAGATCGCGGCGGCCGGCGGCGAAGACCGCTTCGCCGAACTGGCCGAGCAGGTGCGCGCCGCCGAGCGTCGGTCCGCTCAGGCCGTGGAAGAGATCGGCCGCCAGGTCCTGTCCATGGCCGAGGCGGTGGGCAAGAAGCTCATCGAGGTGGACCAGCGGGGCGCCGAGGCCATCGACCAGGTCGGCTCCGAGATCGCGCGGATCGCCGGCGCCGTCGAGCTGCGTCTGGCCCGCGGTGAGCACGCCCAGGCCGAAGCCTTTGAGCGGTTCGGCGCGGAACTCGCCGGCATCAGCGCGCGGATCGCCGCCGGTCCGGCGTCTGTGGCCCCCGCTGAGACGCCCCCGTCCGAACCGAAGGCCTTCGTCGAGGCTTTCTCCGAGCCGGACGCCGAGGATACCGCGCGCGCGCCGGAGCCCGATCTGGACCTGGCGGACGCCGTGCAGGATGCGCCGCCGGCGCTCGACCCGCTGGCCGAAGCGATCCGCCTGCTGGGCCCCCCGCCGGAGCCCGAGCCCGAGACGCCCTCGACCGTCGCCGCGTTTGGCGCGGACTTCTACGCCCGGGCCGAGACCGACGTGGCCTCGGAGGCGCCTCCGAGTCCGGCGCGCGAAGCGGAAACGGTGACGCCGCCCTGGCGTCGGCTTGACCTCGATATCCCCGAGCCCCTGGTCCCGGACGCCTTCGAGCCGCTGGCCGAGATCGAGGACGAGGACGATCTGTTCGAGTCGGCCGAGCCGATCGACCCGATCCGCGAACTGTCCACCCGCCAGGTGATCGAACAGGCGCGCGCCACCGCGCGGGCGGCCAAGACCGACGCCGGTCCGGCCAAGGTGCGGGCCAAGATGAAGGCCGCCGCCTCGGGCCGCCTGTTCGCCGGCTTCGGGACCGAGCGCGCCAAGGCCTCGCCACGGCACTCGGCGCTTCAGACCGCGCTGCTGGTGGCGGGGGGCGCGGCGTTCATGAGCGTGGGCGCCGCCGGCCTCACCCTCATGCAGGCGCAGAAGGATCCGACGGCGGCTCGGGCCTCCGATCCCATCGCGCTGACGCCGGACGGTTCGCCCGCGCGCGCTTCCATGGCCCTGGGACCGGCGGGCTTCGCCACCGCCCCGCCTGCGCCCGAGCCGCAGCCGGCCTTCGCCAAGGTTCGCGCCGACGTCGAGGCGGGCGTCCCAGGCGCTCTCAGCGCCTTGAAGTCCCTGGCCGAGGCCAACCACGCCCAGGCCCAGCTCTACCTCGCCCAACTTTACGACAACGGAGAAGCCGGCCTTCCGCAAAACCCGGCCGAGGCCCGCCGCCTGACCACCCTGGCCGCCGAGAACGGCGACGTGAAGGCGATGCACAATCTTGGCGTCTACCTCTTCCGGGGCGAGGGCGGCCCGCAGGATCTGACCAGCGCCGCGCAGTGGTTCAGCAAGGCGGCGGCCAACGGCGTCGTCGAAAGCCAGTACAACCTGGGCCTCCTCTATCAGTCGGGCAGCGGCCTGCCGAAGGATCCTGCCCTGGCGCGCGCCTGGTTCGAGCGCGCGGCCGCTAAGGGCGACCCGGAGGCGCGCAAGGCCCTGGCCGCCATGGAGGTCAAGCCGGCCGCGCCCGTCGCAAAGTCCGCCGCCGCCACGCCGGCGGCGCACAGCATGAACGTCCGTCAGACCCAGCTGGTCCTCACCCGACTGGGCTACTACGACGGTCCGCTCGATGGCCGCGCCAGCGTGGCCTACGATCGCGCGCTTGCCGAATATCGCCGCGACCAGTCCAGTGGAGCGCCGCTCCACGTCTATCGGCGTTGACCCCGCAGTCCGGTCGGTCGTAGGCCCGGACGTGGACATCTACCTGCCAATCGCCGAGGTGGCCGTGAACGCCCCCCTGATCGTGCTCCTGGGCGCGGTCGTGGGCTTCATTTCCGGCATGTTCGGGATCGGCGGCGGCTTCCTGATGACGCCGATGCTGGTCTTCCTCGGCATTCCGGCGCCGGTGGCCGTGGCCTCCATGGCCAACCACGTGGCCGCCTCCTCGATGTCCAGCGTGATCGCCTACAGCCGACGGCGCGCCGTCGATCTGCGGATGGGCGCGGTGCTGGCCGGCGGCGGGATCGTGGGCGCCTTCCTGGGCGTCGAACTGTTCCGCTGGCTGCGGCTGATGGGCCAGGCGGACCTGGTGGTCTCGCTGTCCTATCTGGTCTTCCTGGGCGTCATCGGCGGCCTGATGCTGATGGAAAGCCTGTCGGCCATCCTGCGCCGCCGTCGAAACGAACCCCCGCCGCCGCGGCGCGACCGGCGGCCGGTCTGGCTGTACGGCCTTCCGCTCAAGATGCGGTTCCCCCGCTCGCGCCTCTACATCAGCGTGATCCCGCCTGTGGCGCTGGGGATTTTCGTTGGCGTGCTGTCGGCGATCATGGGGGTTGGCGGCGGCTTCATCCTGGTTCCGGCCATGGTCTACGTCCTGCGCATGCCGGCGGGCATGGTGGTGGGCACCAGCCTGTTGCAGATCATCATCACCACGGCGCTGACCGGGGTGCTGCAGGCCGGCCGCAACCAGACGGTGGACATCATCCTGGCCACGCTGCTGCTGGTCGGCGGCATCGTCGGCGCCCAGTTCGGCGCGCGGGCGTCGTCGCGGTTCCGGGCCGAGGAGCTTCGCGCCATCCTGGCGCTTATCGTTCTGCTGGTCGGCCTCCGCATGGGCTTGGGCCTGTTTCTCACCCCGGACGAACCGTTCGTCCTCATGTCGGGGATGGGCTGATGCTCGGCGCGCTCCTCGCCCTGGCGACTACGGCCGCCGTGCCCGGCCCGCCGCTGCCGCCCTCGCCGAACCCTGCGGCGCCGGTGATCTCCGCGGCGCTCACCGACACGACGGTGCAGGTGAAGTCCGACTTTCGTGGCGCCCGCATCGTGCTCTACGGCGCGGTCTTCGACAGCGCCGCCCGGCCCAGCGACGTCGTGGTCCTGGTGCGCGGCCCCGAACAGCCCGTCCGCCTGACCCGAAAGCAGAAGGTGGCCGGTCTGTGGCTCAACAGTCGTCCGGTGGTCTTCCGCGGCGCGCCGGGCTTCTACCGCGCGGCGTCGAACCGGCCGCTCGACGACATCGCCACATTCGGGACGCTGCGCCGCCTAGGCGCCGGCGTGGACCACCTGCCGATCAATGCCCCCGCCGAGCAGCACATCGAGACCCGCTACGGCGTGCGCGACGTCGTCGTCTCCAGCCTCGGCCCCGACTACTACGACTGGCGTCGTGCGGTGGTGCGGATCCGCGAGAAGTCGGGCCTCTATCATGAGGATGGGCAGGGGGTCAGTTTCGTGGATCGGGGCCTGTTCCGCGCCGAGATCGCCCTGCCGACCGGCGCGCCGACGGGCGTCTATCAGGCCCAGATCCTGCTGTTCCAGAACGGCAAGCCCGTCTCCAGCCGGGTGCGCACCCTCACCGTGGAGAAGGTGGGGCTTGAGCGCGCTCTTTACGTATGGGCGCATGACAGGCCATGGTCCTATGGTCTGGCTGCCATGGCGTTCGCGCTGGTGGCCGGTTGGGCGGCCTCGGCGGCATTCCGGAGAGACTGATTGCTCATGGATGACGTACGTTCCGCCCCGGCGGCGGAGTCCATTCCGGTAGGTCTCTGGGCGATCTCGCTGATCGCGCTGTCGCCATTTCCCGCCGCGGCGCTGGCCTATTGCTACGGCCCGGCGGCCTGGGCCGCGCCAGCCATGACGACCCTGCTCGCCTGGTCGGCGGTGACACTGGCCTTCCTGGGCGGCGTGCGTTGGGGTCTTGAGACCCGCGAGCCGCGTCCGCGTATCCTGCGCCAGGCCTTCTCGTTCCTCTGCGCGGTCGCAGCGGCGGTGATCCTCCTGTCCCACGGACGCGCTCCCGACGTATGGATTCTCGGCGGCTTCCTGCTCGCCTTCCTGATCCAGTGGCTGTTCGACCACCAGACGCCGGACACGCCTTCCCGCTACCCCGTGCTCTCGACCGCCGTGACCGGCGCCGCAGGCGTCTCGCTGGCGCTGGCGCTGGAAAAGGCGATGAACGGCTGACCGCCATGGTGCTGGAAGACGCTCGCCGCCGCGTCGCCGCGTTCCTGTCGCCGCTCGACATCGACACCTTCCTCGGCGAGGGGCTGTCGCGCGGCTATCGGCTTGTCCGTCATGACGCCCGGGCCGCCCGCGCCGGTCTGCTGGGGCCCGATCCTCAGGCGGTGCTGGCGGGCGCCGTACATCTGGCCAACGACTTGACCTATCACTCCGCCAACGCAGCGGGGCCGCCGCCCAGCCTGGCCGGCGTCAGCGACGCGACGGACTTTCGGTCCAGGATCGCCGCCTTCCACGCCCGAAACTATTCGGTTCGCTTCCCCGACCTGCGGCCCCTGTCTCCGGACATCGACGCCCTGGCGCGGGCGCTGGAGATGCTGATCCACCAGCCCGTCACCGCCTCGGCGTTCTGGAGCCGCGGCGGCATGCGGGCTCCGGTTCACTACGACGACCACGATCTCATCGTCGTTCAGCTTCAGGGGACGAAGCGCTGGTACGTCGCGAACCAGCCGTCGCAACTGTTCAATACGTGGAAGGGCGTGTCGGGTAATCCGCCGGACCTGGGTTCGCACGACGTCGTCGATCTGGCGCCCGGCGACCTGATGTACCTGCCGCGCGGCACGTTCCACACCGTGGATTCCGACACGGAGTCCGTGCACCTGGCGATGGGCTTCACGCCGCTGACCCTCCGGGCGGCGATCATCGCGGCCCTGGACCACCTGTCCGACATGAACCGGCCGCTGCGGGCCACGGTGGCGGGGCAGGCGGCCGACCTCTCCCCCGATACCCTGGCGCCCGTGATGGCGGATGCTGTGGGCCAGCTGTTGGGCGCCATCCGTGCGCCGGGGTTCCTGCAGGCGGCCTTGCAGCGGCGATCCTCGCGCGCCATCGGCGACCTGGAAGCCCTGCCACGACCGGCCCAGGCGCCGCCCTTGGGGCTGGACACCGTGCTTCGTCGCGCCGGCCCTGCCTTCAGCCACCTGGGCGCCAACGCCGAGACCATCGATGTCGCCTTTCCGGGCGGCCACCTCTACATCCACCGCGGCGCGCAGGACGCGGTGCTGTTCATCGCCGAGACGCCCACCTTCCGGATTCGCGACTTGCCAGGCGACATCGGCGACGATGTCCGCCTGGCCCTGGCCGCCCGCTTCGTGGAAGTGGGCTTCCTGGAGACGGTCGGGGCCGGCTCGTCGGGGGTGGCCGACCTGTTCGGCGCCCCAGCCGCAGGCCGCGCTTGACCTAGCGCCCCCTCGCGATGTCCTCCAGCTCGTCGATCCGCTGGCGATAGAGGTCGGCCACGGCCCGCCGGGAGTAGCTCGCGGCCTCCTCCCGAACCTCCAGCCAGTCCTCCTGATCGGCCGCCAGGGCGTCGCGTCGAACGCCGGAGGCAAGGGCGGCCGCATAGGCCTGCTTCATCTGGCGGTCCATCGCCGCCAAACGCCCGTCGCGGCAGACCATCTCGCGCGCGCGGGTTGGCGCATCGCGGCAGTCGTAGCCTGTCCGCAGCGGCGCTACGGCGACCGCGTCGGCGTCGCGGGCGACCGGCGCCTGGGCCAGCTCCCGCGGCGGCGGCGGGGCGAGATCGAGCCTCGGGGCCTCACGCGGGACGGCTTCCGACGGCGGGCTGAACGCCTGTGAGTCGGGGCTCCCCCCATCGCGCTGCGCCGTGGCGGCGACGCCCGTGGTCGGGGGCAAGACCTCGAGCTTCTCGGAACTGGGCGCCGGGGCCGGAGGCGGAGTGGCCGCGGCGACCTCGACATTCATCGGCTCGGCGGCCGCCATCGCCGCCGCCTCTGAGGTCGGTCTCGATGGCGTCGGGCCAGGTCCGCCGGTCCGCGCCAGCATCACGCCGGCGCCGAGCAGCGCAGCCAGGCCAACCGCCACGGCGGCCTTGCCCACATTCCGCCCGCCTGGCGGTGCGCCAGGCGAGTCGCGTGGGTCGATTGCCGAACCGCCGGGCCACGCCTGCGGCGGCTCTTGCGGATCCGCGCCGGGGATTGGAGCGCCCGCAGCGTCGCGCGGCGTGTCATCCGCATTGGCGTGGAAGCCTGGAAACCGCTCCGGCGGTGTCGGGTCGGTCGGGTCGTCTGATGGCATGCCCAAGGCTCGTGTCTCTGGTCCCTCGATGCATCAATCGACGGCGCCGCCTGTCGGTTGCGTCGGCAGCGCGACGGGCGCACAGGCGCGAGTAGCGGTCATAAATTGCAACTTTAGCGATATTTAAGCAACTCGAGATAATTAGATTTGGGAATTCTCACCAATTCTCAGGTTATTGGCCCCGACGTCTTCACAGAGCTTCAATAAGCCTTGTGCGATCTGAACAGCCTTCGAAGACCTGAGCGCCTGGACTGATCCGTGAAACCGAAGCACGTCCACAAGCCCTACCGAAGCCTGACGGCGCTCAACAAGACCGCCTCGACGACCCGGGTCCTCAATCTGGCGGCTGTGATGGACAGTCACGGCGCCACGCCCGAGCACGCGGCGGCGCCATTCTTCCAGTCGTTGCTTCTGAATCGCAGCCTGGTCCTCAAGCATCGCCTGCGCGCCGACGACCCCGAGTTGCTGATGGGCCGGCAGGGCACGGCGACCAAGGTGATCATCCCCTTCGACCCACGAAACCTGGGCGCGGGTGGCGCATCGTTCCTGGTGGGCGAGAAGGGGTGGCTGGAACTGGTCGAGGAGATTTCGGACAACGAGGACAACTTCCGCCGCGACCGCGCGATGCTGGAATGCCTGTCCGAGCTGCCGTCGTTCGATCCCTTCCTGCTGCGCGAGCATCTTCGCCGTCGGAACTTCCACCCCGCCGACTGCTACTTCACCATCTCGGCCAACGACCGCGAACAGATGCGCCGTTTCGTTCAGGTGGAAATCGGCAAGCTGATCCAGCTGGCCTACAACGGCCAGTCGGTCTCGGAAGGCAGTACGATCAAGATGGTCGAGATGCTGCTGGCCTCAGACATGGACGACCGCCTGGAGCCCCTTCGGCTGACCCTGCGCCTTGAGGGCGAGGCGTACCGCGAGGGCATTTTCAGCTGGAAGGGGTTCCTCTACTACAAGTGGGCCCTAAGCGACCTCATGGTCTCGCTTCGCCAGGTGATCGCCGAGATCGGCAAGCTGGAACTGGCCGACAGCACCAGCCACGAGCTGACAGCCTTCGTCCACCAATCGCGCACCCGGCTGCAGATCACGATCCATCGCCGCTGCCGCGACGTGGCCCGCACCCTGCAGGTCTATGACGAGGCGTTCGCCAAGCTGACGCAGGCCGGCGATGCGGTGGCCTTCCGCGACTTCCTGCTGAGCGCCCCGGCCATGTTCCTGGAACTGGGCGAGCGGGTGGGCATGATCTCCCACATCGCCAGCTTCTGGCGCTACCGCTTCCCGCCCGGCGCCTCGTTCCGCGCCAAGTCCGACGACGTGCTGGACCTACTGCAGGATTTCGAGACGGGCCTCGCGCAGCCCTCGATGTACCTCGCCGCCTGAGCCGGTTGACAGCGCGGACCGCTTCGCCGCACCACCGGCAGCGCAAGGGGAGGGGCAAAGCCATGCTGTCCGACGGCTATCACGACGTCGATCCGCACAAGATCGTCACGGTCGAGACCTCGCTGCAGATGTTCGCCCGACCGCCCGCGCGGCTGGTCGCGCCCCCTGCCGGCGCCCGCCTGGTGCGCCTCGAAAACGTCGGGGCGGACGAGTACCTCGACCTCTACCGCGCCGTCGGTCGCGATTGGCTGTGGTTCATGCGCCTGGCGCTCAGCGAGGCCGACCTGCTGGCCATCGTCCGCGACCCCAAGGTCGAGGTCTATCGGCTGGAAGCTCCGGGCGGCGTCGGCATTCTGGAGCTGGACTTCCGCGAGCCCGACGAATGCGAGCTGGCCTTCTTCGGCCTCTCCCCGGGCCTGGTCGGAACCGGCGCCGGCCGCTGGCTGATGGAACAGGCGCAGGACCTGGCGTGGTCGCGCCCGATCAACCGCTTCTGGGTTCACACCTGCACGCTCGACGCCCAGGGCGCCGTGGCCTTCTACATGCGCTCAGGTTTCGTCCCCTTCCGTCGCAAGGTCGAGATCACCGACGACCCGCGCCAGCTGGGCCGTTCGCCCAAGGACAGCGCCCCGCACTTCCCGCTGATCGAGGGCTAAACCTACGAGAACATCCGTGTGTGCCAGTACGTTTCGGCGTCTCGGAGCCAGGCAGCGTTCCCCGCAGTCAGGTGTTTTGCAATCTGCGTTAGATCGATCTCGTAGCGATAGAAGAGAGCGATCAACTCGCGGAGGTCATCATCTGTCGGCGCACGCGAGAGACTAATGAAGAGATCGGCGCCGGCGCCCTTGAACGACTGAACACACTCAAGACGTCCTAGCCAGCCGAAGAAGGCTCGCTCGTCGCCTTCACTCAAATATCGAACGCCTGAGGCCACCAGCACCGGAGCTTCGGTAGCCATCTTTAGTCCCCTGCCAATTGCCGCCAACCCACGGCCCGCACGCGCTCCGCCCCCAGTGCGCCGGCCAGCGGCGGGCGGACGAACATCCCAGCGAAGGCGGCGTCGCGCACGTTCAGCCCGCCCGCATAGGCGCCGAACGCCGGTAGGATCACCCGCTCCCCGTCGCTGACGAAGCAGCGCCGCCGCACGGTCCCGCGCGGCGCGCGGACCTTGGCCGCGGGGTGCAGGTGCCCCGCGACTTCGCCGGGCTGGTGTCCGGCCTGCGGTTCGTGCCGAAGGATCAGGCCGGCCACCGCGATCTCGTCTGCCGTCTCACCGGGCAAGGCCTTAGGCCCGTCCGCGTCGTGGTTGCCCACCACCCAGACCAGCGTGCGGCCCATCGCTAAGCTGCGCAGACGATCGGCGTCGTCGGCGGCCAGCCGGCCTTCGGACTTGCGATCATGGAAGGTGTCGCCCAGCAGCACGACCACGTCCGGCGCCAGCGCAGCGACCTCCGCCTCCAGCCGCCGAAGCGTCTCACGCGTGTCGTACGGCGGCAGCATCTGGCCCCGCGCAGCGTAGGACGACCCCTTCTCCAGGTGCAGGTCGGCGACGATCAGCATCCGCTCGCCCCCCAGCCAGAGCGCGCCCGAGCACCGCATCAGCACCTCGGTCCCGCGCACGCCCAGGCGCAGACCCCCGCAGTCGCCGACGGCGAACCGGTAGGCAAATGGGATACTCACGTCGTTCACAACATCGCCTCTGCGATCAGGTCGTCTTCGGCCTCGGCCAGGATCATCTCGCCCGCCTGGCCCGGCGAGCGCTCCTTGCCGATCTCCAGCAGGATCGGCACAGAGAAGGGGGACAGGTGCTCCAGCGGCGCATGGCGGATCCGGCCCCGGATCCGGGCCAGCATGTCGCCCAGCCGCGCCACGTCGATGAGGCCGGTCGCCGCATCGGCCCGCGCGCAGCGCAGCAGCAGGTGGTCCGGCTCATGCCGCCGCAGGACGTCGTAGATCAGGTCGGTGGAGAAGGTGATCTGGCGCCCCGTCTTCTGCTGCTCGCCTGGAAACCGCTTCTCGATCAGGCCGGCGATGATCGCGCAGCCCTTGAAGGCCCGCTTCATCATGAAGCTTTCCGAGAGCCACGCCTCCAGGTCGTCGCCCAGCATGTCCTGATCGAACAGGGCGTCGAAATCCAGCCCGTCCAGGGGCTTCAGCGCCCAGATCGCCATCGCATAGTCGTTGCAGACGAAGCCCAGCGGCCCAACGCCCAGCCGCTCCAGCCGCCGCGTCAGCAGCATGGCCAAGGTCGTGTGGGCCAGCCGCCCCTCGAAGGGATAGACCACCATGAAGTTGCGTTTGCCGCGCGGGAACGTCTCCAGCAGCATCTCGTCCTCGCCGACGATCAGCGAGCGATCCTTCTGCGCGCCCAGCCACTCGCGCACGTCGGTGGGCAGGACGCTCCAGTGGCTCTCGTCGAACATCAGCTGGCGCACGCGCTTGGCGAGGTAGGTGGAGAGCGCGAACTTGGACCCGCCCCAGGACGGCATCTTCGGGTCCTTGTTGGTCGCCGGCCGGACCAGCACGTCCAGGTTGGTGACACCCACCAGCTCCCACACCTGGCCGGCGAAGACGAAGGTGTCGCCGGGGTCGAGCATTTCCAGCATGCCCTCCTCGACCTCGCCGATCTTGCGGCCGCCCTTGTTGCCGCGCATCGCCATCCGCACCGACAGCACGGCCGGCGACACGATGGCCCCCACGTTCAACCGATGCCGCTGCGCCACGTTCTGGTCCCGGACCTTCCACCGTCCGTCAGGCAGCTTCACGATGCGTCGGAAGCGGTCGTAGGTCTTGAGCGCGTAGCCGCCGGTCGAGACGAAATCGACCACCGCCTCGAAGTCCTCCCAGGTCAGGTCGCGGTAGGGCCCGGCCGAGCGCACCTCCTCGTAGAGCTCGACCATGTGGAACGGCTCGGAGACCGCGCAGCCCATGACGTGTTGGGCCAGCACGTCCAGCGCGCCCACCCGGGGCGGGTCGCCGTCCAGCCTGTTCTCGGCGATGGCCTCGCGCGCGGCCTGGCACTCCAGCATCTCGAAGCGGTTTGCCGGCACGAACAGCGCCCGCGACGGCTCGTCCAGCCTGTGGTTGGCCCGCCCGATCCGCTGCACCATCCGCGAGGCCCCCTTCGGCGAGGCCAGCTGGATCACCAGGTCCACGTCGCCCCAGTCGATGCCAAGGTCGAGCGTTGACGTACAGACCACGGCCCGCAGCTCGCCTCGCGCCATCGCGGCCTCGACCTTGCGCCGCTGCTCGGCCGCCAGGCTGCCGTGGTGCAGGGCGATCGGCAGGTTGTCCTCGTTCAGCCGCCACAGCTCCTGGAAGGCGAACTCGGCCTGAAAGCGCGTGTTGACGAACACCAGGGCGATCTTGGCGCCCCGGATCACCTCATAGACCTCGGCCATGGCGTGCTGCGCCGTATGCCCCGCCCACGGCACGCGGCCTTCGCTCAGCAGCACATCCACCACCGGCTGCGCTCCGCCCGGCCCCCGCACCAGGGCGACGCTCTCAGGGCCGTGTTGCGTCTCCCGTTCCGCGACGACGGCAGGAGAGGGGGGCCGCGACGCGATCGCGGGGGTGTCAGGCGGCGTCACGAGATCCACGCCGCCATGCGACGCCATCCAGTTCTTGATCACCAGCGGATCGTCCACCGTGGCGCTCAGCCCGACCCGTCGCATCCGCGGCGCCAGCTGCTGCAGCCGCGCCAGGTCCAGCGCCAGCAGGTCGCCCCGCTTGGAGGCGTGCAGCGTATGGATCTCGTCGAGGATCACGCAGGACAGGTCTTCGAAGAACAGCCGCGCCCCTTCCCAGGCGCAGAGCAGCGCCAGCTGTTCAGGGGTGGTCAGCAGGATGTCCGGCGGCTTCAGCCGCTGGCGCTGGCGGCGCGCGATGCCGGTGTCGCCGGTGCGACTCTCGGCGGTCACCTTGAGGCCCATCTCCAGGATCGGAGCGTTCAGGTTCCGCTCCACGTCCACCGCCAGCGCTTTCAGCGGCGAGATGTAGAGGGTGTGCAGGCCCCGCGGCGTGTTCGCGGGCGGCCGCTCGTAAAGCTCGATCAAGCTGGGCAGGAACCCGGCCAGCGTCTTGCCCCCGCCGGTCGGCGCGATCAGCAGGGCATCGCGGCCTTCGCGGCCCTTGGCGACCATCTCCAACTGGTGGCTGCGCGCCGACCAGCCGCGTCCGGCGAACCACGCCTTGAACTTGGGCGGAAGGAGATCGGGGTCGGACCCGGCGGCGTCGGCCATTGGGCCCCTATAGCACGTTCCCGTTCCGTTTCGCCCAGCCCAAAACGGCCGTCCCAAGCGTCTGGGGCTGGCGTTTGTCGCGGATTCAGGCTGCAAAGAGACCGATGCGTTTCAGCTTCGTCTTGATGGCCTGCGCCGTGCTCGTCGCCTGCTCGCCCGCTGCGGAGACCCCGGCGGCTCCGGCGGCTCAACGCGCGCCCGGCGGCTTCCCGCTTCCCGACCGCCCGGTCGCCGGCATCGTCGCGCCGGAGTGGTCGTCCGGCCCCGACCGCGACGCCGCCGATGAGTCCGGCCAGCTGATCCGCGGCCTGGAGATCGCACCCGGCATGCGGGTCGCCGACATCGGCGCCGGTTCGGGCTACCACACCCTGCGCCTCTCGCCGGCCGTGGGGCCGACGGGGATCGTCTATGCCGAGGATATCGTCGAGGCCTACATCTCGGGCCTGCGCCGGGAGGCCGCGCGGCGGGGCCTGACCAACGTCCGCATCGTCGTGGGCACGCCCGACGATCCCAAGCTGCCGCCCAAGGCCATCGACCGCGCGGTTCTGGTCCACATGTACCATGAGGTCGAAAACCCCTACGCCCTGCTCTGGAACCTGGCCTCGGCCCTGAAACCCGGCGCGCGCGTCGGCGTCATCGACCTGGACCGCGGTCCCGCCAGCCACGGCATGGCGCCGGCCATGCTCAAGTGCGAGTTCGAGGCCGTGGGCTACAAGCAGCTCTCGTCGGCGCCCATGGCCGGCGGCGTCGGCTATCTGGCGATCTTCGAGGCGCCGACGGCCCGGCCAAAGCCTGCTGACATCAAGGCCTGCAAGGCGCCCTGATCTCACAGCCGCAGCCCGGGTCAGTCACACCGCCTCAACCGCGTCGCGGCTGTCGCGCGAGATTGAAAAGAATTCACTTCGGATGGGCCGGACGCCGTCTTAAGCGTGCCGGAACACGTCGTCTGGGGGTCAAATGTTCCGTACCGTCTGCTCCGTCCTCGCCCTGAGCGTCGCCACCTTGGCGACCCCGGTCCTCGCCCAGGCCCCCGCCGCCGCCGCTGCGCCCGCCGTGTCGGAAGACGCGCGCCTGGCCGCCTTCTTCCAGGCCGCCTTCCTGGAGACCGCCCGCCTCAGCCCCGAGACCCTGACGCAGCTGGGCATGAAGGACCGCTACGGCGAACTCGGGGACTACACCGAGGCCGGCCAGCTGAAGATGCTCGCCGTCTCTGAGGCCCAGCTCGCGCGCATGACCCGCGCATTCGACCGCGCCAAGCTGTCGCCCAGCTCCCAGCTGTCCTACGACCTCTTCGCCCGTGGGGTGGAGACCCAGCGCATGTTCGCCAAGTGGTACTGGCAGAGCTACGCGGTGACCTCCGGCGGCAGCGCGCTCGATCAGATCCCCGTCCTGCTGATCAACGCCCACAAGGTCGACAGCGTCGCCGATGCGGAGGCCTACGTCTCGCGCCTGAAGGCCGTCGAGCGCGTGGCCGACGAAGTCTCCGCCGATCTGGACCAGCGCACCGCCAAGGGTTTCCTGCCGCCCGCCTTCGTGTTCGGCCGCGTCATCCCCGATGCGAAGACCCAGCTCCAGGGCGCGCCCTTCGACGCGGGCGCCGACCACCCGCTGTGGGCAGATTTCAAGGCCAAGGTCGCCGCGCTCAAGACCGACGACGCCACCAAGGCGCGTCTGCTGGCCGCCGGCGAAGCCGCCCTCAAGGGCGAATGGAAGCGGGGCTATGAGCGCTACCTGGCCGCCCTCGACGCCATGTCGAAGAAGGCGACGGCCGTGACTGGCGTCTGGGCCTTGCCGCAGGGCGACGCCTTCTACGCCGACCAGGTCGCCTTCTTCACCACCACCGCGCTCACGCCCGACCAGATCCACCAGACCGGCCTGGCCGAAGTCGCCCGCATCCGGGGCGAGATGGAGGTCCTGAAGCGCAAGGTCGGGTTCAAGGGCACGCTGGAGGACTTCTTCGAATTCGTCCGCACCGATCCGAAGACCCACTACCCGAACACGCCCGCCGGCAAGCAACAGTACCTGGCCGACGCCAAGAAGATCATCGCCGACTACATGGCCGTGGCGAACAAGCAGTTCTCGACCCTGCCGAAACAGCCGCTCGAGGTCCGCGCCGTCGAGCCCTTCCGTGAGAAGACCGCGTCCACCGCCTTCTACAATCCCGGCGCGCCGGACGGCTCGCGGCCTGGCATCTTCTACGTGAACCTCAGCGACATGACCCAGGTCCAGAAGGTCCAGCTGCCGGCTATCGCCTATCACGAGGGCGCGCCGGGCCATCACTTCCAGATCGCGCGCAGCCAGGAACAGACCGACCTGCCGATGTTCCGGCGCATGTCGTACTACGGCGCCTACACCGAGGGCTGGGGCCTCTACGCCGAGGCGCTGGGCAAGGAAGCCGGCTTCTACCAGGACCCCTACGACGATTTTGGCCGTCTCAGCCTGGAGATCTGGCGCGCCGTGCGGCTCGTGGTCGACACCGGCATCCACGCCAAACAGTGGAGCCGCGACCAAGCCATCGCCTACATGTCGGCCAACACGCTCAGCTCGGAGCTGGACGTTGCCCGTGAGATCGACCGCTACTTCACCAGCCCGGGCCAGGCGACCAGCTACAAGGTCGGCCAGCTGAAGATCTCGGAGTTGCGCCGCAAGGCCCAGACCGCGCTCGGCCCGAAGTTCGACATCCGGGCCTTCCATGAAACCGTCCTGGCCGCGGGCGCCCTGCCGCTCGACGTCCTGGAACAGCGCGTCGACGCCTACATCGCCGGCGCGAAGTAGGACCCTTCTCCCGCAAGGGGAGAAGGGTGTGTGGCTAGTTCCGGCCGGGGATCACGACGGGGAGGGTCTCGTAGCCCTTCACGAAGGTCGAATAGACCCGCTTGGGCTCGCCCACGACCTTCACTTCCGGGAAGCGCTTGAGGATCTCTTCCCAGATGATGGTCAGCTGCAGCTCGGCCAGCCGGTTGCCCACGCAGCGGTGGATGCCGAAGCCGAACGAGATGTGCTGCCGGGGCCGCTCACGGTCGATGATGTAGTCGTTGGGCCGGTCGATGACCGTCTCGTCGCGGTTGCCCGAGACGTACCACATCACGACCTTGTCGCCGGCCTTGATGGTCTTGCCCTGGAACTCGACGTCCTCGGTCGCGGTGCGCCGCATGTGGGCCAGCGGGGTCTGCCAGCGGATGGTCTCCGACACCATCGAGGGGATCAGGTCCGGGTTTGCCCGCAGCTTGGCGTACTGATCCGGGTTCTGGTTCAGCGCCAGGATCGAGCCTGAGATGGTGTTCCGCGTCGTGTCGTTGCCGCCCACCGTCAGCAGCACCACGTTCCCGAAGTACTCGCGCGGCTCCATGTTCCGGGTGGCCGGGTTGTGCGCCAGCATCGAGATCAGGTCGCCGGCCGGCGGGGCGTTGACCTTCTGGTTCCACAGGCCCGTGAAATAGGCGTGGTACTCGCCGAAGATCGCCATCTTCTGCTCGATCGTCTCCACGATCGCGCCGGGCATCGGGGCGGCGGTCACCACGTCGGACCAATAGGTGATCTTGCGGCGGTCGGCCTGCGGCGCGTCGAACAGCGTGGCCAGGGTCATGGCCGTCAGTTCCTTCGACACCAGGTCGACCCAGTCGAACTCCTCGCCGATTGGCAGGCCGTCCAGGATCGCGCCCGCGCGTTCGCGGATCTCCGGGGCCATGGCGGCCAGGGCCGGCGGCGCCACGCCCGGCGACACCACCTTGCGCTGCACGTCGTGCTTGGGCGGATCCATGGCGATGAACATGGGCAGCGGGTCCATGTTCGCCTGGCCCCCGGCGATGGTGATCCCGCCCTTCATGAAGTCCGACGAGAACCGGTTGTGGTCCGTGTCGATCGCCATGATGTCGTTGTACTTGGTGATCGACCAGTACGGTCCGAACTCATGCTCTTCGCAGTAATGGACCGGATCTTCCGCCCGCAGGCGCTCGAAGATCGGCCACATGGCGTCGGCCTGGAACAGCGCCGGCTGGGCCGGGTTCAGCTTCTCCAGCGGCAGGCCATAGGCCTCGGCCCGCGCCTGGTCCTTGCTCATCAGCGCATTGCCGTCAGCCATGGCTATTTCCTCCGTTGTCTTTGCGACAGTGAACGCCGATCAGTCAGGCTTGGCTAGTGGTCTTTGACCAGTGCGTCATAGATCCACGTGCGGTTCTTGCGCTGGTATTCCTGGGCCGCCTCACGGGCCTGAACCATGAACACCATGAACACGTCATTCTTCGGGTCGACCCAGAATTCCGTCCCGGCGATCCCCCACCATGAGAACGTCCCGGCGCCCGGCCGCTGCACCTTGTCGTCCAGCACCAGGCTGAACCCCAGGCCGAAGCCCATGCCGGCGCCGGGGAAGAACACGCCGGCGCGGCGGATCTCCGGGGTCGTCTCGTCCTGCCGCATCCGCATGAGCGTTTCCGGCTTCAGGATGCGGACGCCCTTGTACTCGCCGTTCCCGGCCAGCATCAGCACGAAGCGAAGGTAGTCCTCGGTGGTCGAGGAGAGGCCGCCGCCGGCCGACAGGAAGGGGGTCGGCTTGGCGTAGTCGTAGTACACGCCCACATCGCCCTTCGCCGGCTGGGCGAACCGGGGCCGCTTGGCCTCGGGCTGGAAGAAGGCGGTGTCGGTCATGCCCAGCGGGCCGGTCACCCGCTCGCGGACCAGCAGGTCCAGCGTCTTGCCGCCCGCCACCTCGACCACCGCGCCCAGCACGTCGGTCGAGCGGGAGTAGTTCCACGCCGTCCCGGGTTCGGCCTTCAGCGGCAGCTTGGCGATCACCTTGGCATACTCGCGCGCCGTCAGGTCGTTGCGGTTTTCCCCGCCCGCCGCCCAGGCCTTGGCGATCGGGGCCGCCGGCGTGATGAATCCATAGATCAGCCCGGAGGTGTGGCTCATCAGGTGGCGGACCAGCATGGGCTTGGCCGCCGGCACGCTGGAGCCGTCCGCCTGCCAGACGCTGAGGTTGGCGTATTCGGGCAGGTACTTCGACACCGGCGCATCGACGTCCAGCTTGCCCTCTTCCACCAGGGTCATGGCCACCACCGACACGATCGGCTTGGTCATCGAGAACACGCGGAAGATGGTCTGGTCGGTCACCGGCGCGGTTTGCCCCGGCCCCTGCACCCCAAAGCCTTCCTGGAAGGCGACCTTGCCGTGCCGCCCAACCAGCAGATAGGCCCCGGCGATCTTGCCGCTGGCGACATCGGCGCTAAGCCCGGCATGCGCGACCGCCAGCTTCGCCGGGTCGAAGCCCAGGGTCGCTGCGTCGCCCGGCACGATGGACGAAACGTTCGGATCGACCCGCTTCGGCGCCGCCATCGCGCCCTGCGCCGTCATAAGCGCCACCAGCGCCACGGCCGCGCCGCGCGTCTTCAGAAATCCTTTGAGCATGAACGTCCCTCCCGGCGCGATTGATGACGCCGTTTGTTGCGCGCGGCAAACCGCTTCTTCTAAATTCGCGGCCAGAACATCTGCCGCTGGCGTCGCCGATCCGGCCTGGGCGACCGCGCCGCATGGCCGCGAGCGCGTCGGCGGTGTAGCTTGCGCGCTCCGCCAGTCTCCGGTGAAGCCATTGTCAGACCCGCATTCGGAAGGAACGGCCGGCTCAATTCGGGCCGACGCCGCCGCGGGTCCGCTTGAAGTATCCGGCGTGCTCGCCGCCCTGACCCAGGCGCCCCTCGGCATCGCCATCTACGACCGTCATATGCGCTACCTGGCCGCCTCCAGCCGGTTTCTCACCGACCAGGGCTTGCCCGGCGACACGCCCTTGGTCGGACGTCTGCACTACGAGGTGTTTCCGGAGGTGCCCCAGCGCTGGCGCGATCTGCACGCCCGTGCGCTACGCGACGGCGAGGAGCTCAGCCACGACGCCGATCCCTTCGTCGGCAAGGATGGCGGCGTCGAATGGATCCGCTGGTCGCTCAAGCCCTGGCGCACCGACGCCGGCGAGATCGGCGGCCTGATCCTCTACACCGAGGTCGTCACCTCCGCCGTCCAGGCCCGGCTGCGGCTCGAGACCGCCGAAGCGCGTTATCACGCGGTGTTCGATCAGGCCGCCGTCGGCGTCGCCCGGGTGTCGGCCTCGGGTCGCTTCCTGGAGGTGAACGACCGCTTCTGCGCCATCACCCAATATTCTCGCGCCGAACTGCTGGCCCGGTCCTTTCAGGACATCACCTACGCCGA
Organism: uncultured Phenylobacterium sp.; assembly: GCA_964575195.1. GTDB lineage: Bacteria > Pseudomonadota > Alphaproteobacteria > Caulobacterales > Caulobacteraceae > Phenylobacterium. The sequence continues at coordinate 8,592 of CAZNPJ010000011.1, read as the reverse complement.
CGATCTTGGCCCGGATGTGGGGCAGGCCGACTCGGTCCTGGCCGGCCACATCGACTCCTATTCGCGAGAGAAGCGCTATGTGACCAAGTCGGGCGACGTGGTCTGGGTCGAACTCACCGTCTCCCTGGTGCGCGACGGCAAGGGCGAGCCCGCCTACTTCGTCACCGTGATCGAGGACATCACCGTCCGCAAACAGGCCGAGGTCGAGCAGCAACGGTATCAGGCCCAGCTCCGCTTGATGATCAACGAGCTGAACCACCGGGTGAAGAACACCCTGGCCACGGTCCAGTCCATGGCCGCCCAGGCGCTGCGCGGCGGTGCGGATCCCGCCGCCGCCTACAGCCGCTTCGAGGCCCGGCTGATGGGCCTGGCCGAGGTGCACGACGTTCTCACCCGCGAGCGGTGGCATGGCGCCGATCTGCGCGAGGTCGCCGAGCGCGCCATGCGCCCGTTCGCGGTCGCCGCCTCGGGGCAAGTGTCGATCGACGGTGACTCCGTCTGGCTCCAGCCCCGCGGCGCCCTGACCATGGCCCTGGTCCTGCACGAGCTTGCCACCAATGCGGTGAAGTACGGCGCCCTGTCGGTCGACACCGGGCGCGTCCATCTCGCCTGGACCTTCGATCCGGCCTCCGAGCGGCTGAGCATGACCTGGACCGAGCGCGATGGACCGACGGTCGCGCCGCCCACGCGCCGCGGGTTCGGTTCCCGCCTGATCGAGCGCGCGCTTCGCAGCGACCTGCAAGGCGCCGCCACCATGACCTACGCTCCCACCGGCCTGATTTGCCAGATGGACGCCCAACTCCCCAAGCGCGAAGGCGTGCTCAACCTGCTGGACGGGATCTAGCCAGCCAGGCGCCTGCGCTCTTGCTCGTGACCCCACGTCATCGCCTAACTGTCGGCAAAAGCAGTCGGGAGAGCGGTCATGAAGGATTTTGCGGGCAAGTTCGCGGTGGTGACAGGCGGGGGAACGGGCATGGGCCGCGAGCTGGCCCGCCAGCTCATCGCCGAGGGCTGCAGCGTGGCCATGTGCGACGTCTCGGACCGCAACATGCGCGAGACCATCGCGCTCTGCACCGCCGACGGCATCCCCCAGGGCGCCAGGATCACCGCCCATGTGGCCGATGTGTCGGACGAGGGGGCGCTGATCCGGTTCCGCGACGAGGCGATGGCCGCGCAGGACATGGATCGCCTGCACCTGCTGTTCAACAACGCCGGCATCGGCGGCGGCGGCTCGATGGTGAACCCCGAGGACCGGGCCGACTGGGAGCGGACGTTCAATGTCTGCTGGTACGGGGTCTATTACGGCGTCCGCACCTTCCTGCCGGCCCTGTTGGCGGCGGACGAGGCGCATATCGTCAACACCTCCAGCGTGAACGGCTTTTGGGCCAGCCTGGGTCCGAACGTCTCCCACACAGCCTATGCGGCGGCGAAGTTCGCGGTGAAAGGCTTCACCGAGGCCCTGATCACCGACCTCCGGCTGAACGCCCCGCATGTGAAGTGCTCGGTGGTCATGCCCGGCCACATCGGCACCGCCATCGCCGGCAACAGCCGCAAGGTGCTGGCCGGCCACGATGAGGACGTCCTCAGCCCCGACGAGCTGGCCCGCGCCCGCACACGGATCGGCCGCATGGGACTGGACGCCGACCAGCTCACCGACGACGCCATCCAGGCGATGGTGGCCGAACAGGCCCGTCGCTTCCTCGAGGATGCGCCCATGACGGCGGCGGCCGCCGCCACGGTGATCCTGGACGGCGTCAAGGCCGAGCGCTGGCGGATCCTGGTGGGCGACGATGCCCGCCGGATGGACGAACTGGTCCGCGCCGATCCCGAGAACGCCTATGAGCCGGCCTTCTTCGCCAACCTGGCCAAGGCGGTTGGCTGGCAGGTCAACGGCATCGCCGCCAGCCAGGCGGACTGAGGCCCTGCGCCAAACGTCATCTTAGGATTTCGGTGTTCTGATCCCGGTTCGAATTCGGAGCCTGGGATCCAGACTATGACCGACGTGCATCGCCGCCGCATGATCGCCTTCCTGGGCGTCGGCCTCGCCGCCGCTGTTCCCGCCCTGGCCTTCGCCGAAGGCGGCGGGGAGGGTGGCGACGAGGCGCCGGTCAAGCCGCGTCCCAAGCCCCGGCCGAAACCGAAGCCGAAGCCGGCGTCCCCGGCCGCCGCACCGCCTGAAGCCCACGCCGCCGAAGCGCCCGCGACCCACGCCGACGCCGCGCCGTCGGTCCCGCCCGAGGAGGCCCTCGCCCGGCTGATGAACGGCAATGCCCGCTATGTGGACGGCTATTCCGTCCACCCGCACGGTGACGCGCCGCGCCGGCTGCAGGTCTCGACCGTCCAGCGGCCCTTCGCCACCATCCTGGCCTGCGCCGACAGCCGCGTGGCGCCCGAGTTGATCTTCGACCAGGGCCTGGGCGATCTGTTCGTCATCCGCGTCGCCGGCAACGTCGTGGACGACGCCGTCCTGGCCTCCATCGAATATTCCGTGATCCACCTGGGTTCGACCCTGGTGATGGCCCTGGGTCACGAACGCTGCGGCGCGGTGAAGGCCACCATCGAGGCCCTGGCCGGCCGCGGTTCGCCCGACGACGCCGGCACCCGCATCGGCGCCCTGGCCGCCCTGATCACGCCGGCGGTGCGCTCGGTCCCGGCCGGCGCCGCCGACACCCTGGACGCCGCGGTCAGTCTCAACGCCGCCAATGCGGCCGCCGAGGTGTTCGCCGGGTCCCGGCCGTTGCGCACCCGCGTCCTGGCCGGCCAGCTGAAGATCGTCGCGGCCCGCTATGACCTTGACGACGGCCGCGTCACGCCGACGCGCACGACCGCCGCCTGAGGCCGACCGCGCCTACATCCGGTGCAGGGCGCAGAGCTTGTTGCCGTCCGGGTCGCGCAGATAGGCCAGGTACAGCTTGCCCATCGGCCCCTCGCGCACGCCGGGCGGCTCCTCGCAGGTGACCCCGCCGTTGGCCACGCCCGCCGCGTGCCAGGCGTCGGCCTGTTCGGGCGTGCTGCAGGCGAAGCCCAGGGTGCTGCCATTGCCGAACGTCGCCGGCTGGCCGTCGATCGGCAGCGACACGCCCAGCACCCCGCTCGAGGTGCGGTAGAAGATCCGGTGGCGGTCGATCGTCCCCGCCGGCACGCCCAGCGTCGCCAGCAGCGCATCATAGAACGTCTTGGCCCGGTCCAGGTCGTTGGTCCCGATCATCACGTGCGAAAACATACCGTATCTTCCTCCCGATCAGCCGCGGCGCGGCCCCTGCACATGCGCGGAAGATCGTCGCGCTGACAATCCTGGGCGGCGCGGGAACAACGTTCCCCCGTTCGAAGTTATGAGCCGGATGAGCCGACGCCGAAAACGGCGCGGCTCCGCTGTGGGAGGCGACCGGGCGATGTCCAAGCTGATTTCCTATGTCGCGATCGATATCGCGCCCGATGGCCGTCGGCTGCAGGACACCTTCACGGCCCCCCACGACACCGCCGCCGCTCGCCGGGCCCAGTTCGCCGCCGAGGGCGTGGCCCTCCAGCTCTGGCGCGAGGATCGGCTGGTCGGCGCCTGGCGGCGTGTGGGCGCCCGCAGCTTCGCCCGCGAGGACTAGACCCGCCGGCCCAACGCCGACATCCTGCCCCGTCGCCAAGGGAGCCCATGTCATGGCCAGGTTCGTCGCCTTCCGCGCCGACGGCAATCGCACCGTGTGCCTCAACGTCGAACAGGTGACCCTGGTCACCATGATGGGGCCCGAGAGCACCAAGATTTACGTCACCGGCGGCCAGCACGTGGTCGTCGACGAGCCGCTCACCACCGTCATGACCACCCTGGCCGGCCGCGAAACCTGACCCCGGAATGTTGCGCCGCAACATGGTCAACGGCCATGGTGAATCCCGAGTGAAGGCGGCGGCGCCCCGTTTCGGGTAGTCTGCGGCTATTTGCTAACGGGATTTATACCGCACTGCACGCTATATGCCCCCCTCCGACGGCCCAGCAGGGCCGTGGGTGATAGCGGTGGCCGCGACGCCGCCCGCAGATGGATCGATCACGATGCGCCTCCCCGTTCTCGCCGCCGCCAGCGTCCTGGCCCTGTCCGCCGCCCTCCCGGCCGCCGCTGAGACCGCCAACGACTTCCAGCTCTACGTGCTGGGCGACCTCAACATGAACGGCCAGAACTTCGGCAACCGCGTCGCCGTGGGCGGCAACGCCACCTTCACCAGCACCAGCATCGGCGGCGCCACCGCGACCAACCCGGCCAGCCTCGTGGTCGGCGGCGACCTGACCTACAACAACGGCGGCTCCATCGCCGGCCAGGCCCTGGTGGGCGGCGGCGACTACACGCCCGTCTACCTGCCGGTGGTCAGCGGCGTCACCGCCCTGCCGGTGGACTTCACCGCCGAGAACCTGCGGCTGAAGAACCTCAGCACCAGCCTGTCGACCCAGGCCGCCACGGGCACGTCGGCCATCCAGTGGGGCGGGCTGCAGCTCACCGGCTCCAACGCCGACCTCAACGTCTTCGCGATCACCGCCGCCAACCTCTCGTCCATCAACTGGACCAGCAGCGCCATCACCTCCGGCTCCCAGATCCTGATCAACGTCAGCGGGACCAATGTGAACCTCGCCGGCGGCCTCTACTTCAACAACAGCGCCAACATCCTCTGGAACTTCTACGAGGCCACCTCGATCACCGCCGGCGGCGTCTCGCTCAGCGGCACGGTCCTGGCCCCCTTCGCCAGCTTCCAGGGCAATGGCGGAACGATCGACGGCGACCTGATCGCCGGCCGCTTCAACGGCGCGATCAGCCTCAACGGTGGCGGCTACGGCGGCAATCTGCTGACGCCGCCCCCGGCCGTGACCCCGCTGCCCGGCGGCGGCTCGGTCGCCGTGCCCGAGCCCGCCACCTGGGCGCTGATGATCATGGGCTTCGGCGCGGTCGGCGCCATGCTCCGCCGCCGCGCCCGCCCCGTCCTGGCCTGATCGCCCCGATCCGTTTCACCCGAGGGCCGGCCGGCGTTGCCACGTCCCGAGGGCTCGCCCAGATTGGCGTGATGAAAAGGGCCATCAGCCTGCTCTGGACGACCGCCTGGCTGGCGGCCGCCGCCGTCCTGGGGGTCCTGTTCTACAGCTCCTACTGGCGCTGGCGCGGCTGCTTCGACGCGGAGGGCCGCTGTTTCGCCGGCGACGTCGTCCACCACGCCCAGTCCGTCTATCTGGCCCTCCCGCTGGCGGTGTGCCTGATCGCGGCCTCGATCGGCGTCGTCGGTCTGTTCCGGCGCCCGTCGGGCCGGCGGACCGTCAGGTAATCCAGGGCCCCGGCGGCTCGACCTTCGTCGGGATCGCCTGTTCCGGCGTCTCCGGATGCTCCCGCACCAGCTCCCCCGTCCGGCTGTCCCGCAGATAGCTGACCACCTTCTTCGTCCCGTCCGGCTGGACCTCCGCCTTGAACCGGCGGACCTGGAAGATCACCGTCTTCGGCGCGGCGGCCGCCGGCGCGGGCGCCGCCGCCTCCATCTCGGCCACGTCCTCCTGCGTCACCGCCTTGAACCGCCCGAACCGGGCCGGCGACAGCGCCGCCGCCGTCCAGCGCAACTGCGTCAGCTTCACGTGGGTGGCATAGGCGTCGGTCGGCGTCACCGCCGAGGCGATCTCCCAGCCCAGGTCGCAGAACCGTTCCGCCTGCACCTGCCGCGACAGCATCACAGCGTCCCCGAACTCCGGATGCCGCGAGCGCCAGTAATAGATCGTCGCCAGCGACGGCATGGTCGGATCGCGCGAGATCTGCGCCAAGGTCTCGCCCGCCGCCAGGCGGGTGCAGATGTCCGCCGCCGTCTGCTCGCACCACACCGGCTGGCGTCCGCCCAGCCCGTGCCACCCCGCCGCCGCCCGCGCCCGGTCCAGCGCCTCGGCCACCTTGGGCATCCGCTTGGCCCAGGCCTGCAGGCTCGATCGGTGCGGCATGCCCGCGTCCGCGCAGATGGCCCGCAGGCTCTCCCCGCTTTCCAGGCGCTCGCACACCCGCCGCACCACCACGGCTGAATACCGCACCGAGCCCGCGATACCGCCGACCATGCCCCGCCGGTTACCCGTTCGGTTGGCGCGCACCACCTGCGCATACGCCGCCTCGCCGGCGACCCCGCCGTTCTCATCCCCACGCGCCATGGGTTGCTCCTTGCTGCTCGAATGTCGCTGAAGAGGGGCTCCGCCGCGGGTCACCCCGCCGTCCGCGCGCACGCCCGAACCCCATCCGAACCCTCTCAAATTCCCATGGGAATGTCAAGAACAAAGACAGAACATTGAGGCCGAGCGCGCGCCGCCCGTCCGGTCCCGCCGCCGGTCGCGCCCCGCGCCACCGCCCCCACCGCAGTTATCCCCGACCATCCGCCGCGCCCGTGCGGATGGGGCTTGCATGCCGCCCCAATGTTCGCGCTATGTTCCAGGCATGGTTCAGCGCACCTACCTTGGCCTCGGCCCCCCCGACCGCGCGCGCATCGCGTTCGCCGACCTGACCCCCTGGGTGTTGGATCTCAAGACCTTGCAGCAGGAATGCCCCCGCCTCGGCCCCGACTGGCTGGCGCTCAGCATCCCGCTCGACAGCCTCCAGACGGCCGCCTACCACTTCACCCGTCGGCCCGACTTCTACGCCGATGTCGCCCCCGACCCGGCGCCGGCCCCGCGACAGGGCAATCGCCGCCTGGCCGACCCGGACGAAGCCCTGGCGGCCTTCATCGCGCTGCGCCCCTACGTCGATCGCCTCCGCGCCCTGCAACAGCAATGCCGCCCCTACGGCCCCGACTACGCGGCCCTCGACCTCGCCCGCCAGGGCCTCTTCACCGCCGCCTTCCACTTCACCCGCAACCCCCACCTCTACGCCGGCGCCATGCCGATCTCGTTCGATTGAGGGCCGGTCGACGTCGGACGGCGTGACCTGGTCCTGAACGCGACGCTCTCCCGCTCTGCGATCTGAACGACCGCAAAAATGTACAGTTGACCGCCGCGCACCGCCTCGGCGTCTTGTGTCGACAGCCCGACGCGATCGGCGGCTGACGGGGGTGATCAAGATGCGAACCAGGGCCTGGGCCCAAGCCCTCGCCAGACCGTTACGTTCGTTTCGGTCTTCAGGTGAACCGCATCGGGTGGATGACGCGTCCCGGTTCGTTCCGGGTCGCTATGGCAAGTGTAAGGGGGTATCGATGAACAAGCTCAAGACGATCATGATCGCGGCCACAATGATGGCCAGCGTCTTTACCGTGGGAAGCGCGCAAGCGGCGACGATTGCTTGCGTCGATGCGGACGACGCCGTGTGCGTCTTCGACGGGGTAAGCGGCGGCTGGACCAATCTTAAGATCCCCAAGAAATCGACCGTTTCGCAAAGCTTCTCGCTGTTGCTCGACTCGGCGGGCGTCCTGGATGTCTCCATCACATCGACCTACCTCGACCTGGTCTCGATCTCGTTCGGCGGGGTGACGTTGACGAACCTCAGCAAGGGCTACCCTTATTCGTTCGACATAACCCCGATGTCTCAGCCTCAACTGCTTACCGTGACCATGAAAAACCAGAAGACCGCGGACTATGGCTACAGCTCGCAACTGGTCTTCACGGGGGTTGGCGGGGTCCCGGAACCGGCGACCTGGGGCCTGATGATCGCCGGCTTCGGCATGGCTGGCGGCGCCCTGCGTCGCCGCCGCACGGCGCGCGCCGCGATCGCCTGATCGCCCGCCACCGCCCGAAAACGAAAGGGGCCGCGAGCACAGCTCCCGGCCCTTTTTTGTCGCCCGCCCCGGATCGGGCCAGGGCCTGGCGGCCCATCCGCGACGGCCGCCCCACCCGGCGCCCAACCCCTCCGCTTTACCGCCCCCGCGCAGCGGGGTGAGGGGGGACCTTCGGCCGAAAAGCCGATGGGCGAGGGGGCGAGCCTCAGGCGCCGCAGGCGCTCATCCCCAGGACCGCAACGCGCCACCGCCTAGCGCGGCAAGCGGAACTGGATGGGAATGCGCACCACGCCGCCCTCGACCGACAAGCCGTTCCGGGTCAGCGGATGCATACGGAACTTGGGCATCAACTTGAGCGCAGCCTCGCCAAACCCCTCACCCATCGGGGCCTCCTGTTCGACCCGACAGCCAGCCATGTCGCCCTCTTTCGTGACCGTGCAGGTGACCATCGCGATCCCCTCCACGCGCCGCCGCGCGGCCTGGCGGGGATAGACCCGCGCCAGATCCTCGCCTGTCGCGCGCTGTCGCCACGCGGGCTGCGCCAGGGCGCCCGCGGCCGCGGGCGCGGGGTCTGGCGCGCCGGGCACGGGCGGATCCGCCTGCAACAGCGCGGCCAGCATCAACGCAACCATCATGTTCGAACTCCAGAACTCGACGACAGGCTATCCCGCCCTGAAACGTCAGCGCTCAGACTTCGGCGTGCGAACGGCCCGGATTGCGCCAAGAGCAGGCTCTGTGAGCTTGCTCCAGCAAGCAGACCGTCAGCGGCCTCCTCCGCCATCGCCAGCTTTGAGCGTCCGCCGCCGTCAGAAGCCGCCGACGCTCAATTCGCGGCCGCGATGGTCGCCTGTCGCGCGACGAGCATCCATGCGTCGCCGCGTTTCATCCAGACGT
>CAZNPJ010000010.1:0-140275 GCA_964575195.1 uncultured Phenylobacterium sp. | reverse complement strand
GGCTTCCAGGGCCGCCTCGGTGTCGATCTGAGGCGCCTCGGCGAAGGCGGAGCGGCGGACGTTGAGGTCGGCCAGCGCGGCCTTGGTGTGCTTGAGGCCCTCGCCCACCAGCTTCCACTGGGCCTTGTCGCTGGCCAGCATGGCGACGATGCCGTCGCGTTCCTCGGCCAGCTCGGCGTGCTCGCGGCGGATCTCCATCTCCTCCAGCCGGGCCAGCTGGCGCAGGCGGGTGTTGAGGATGGCGTCGGCCTGGATCTCGCTGAGCGCGAAGGTCTCGATCAGCTTGGCCTTCGGATGCTCCTCGTAGCGGACGATGCGGATCACCTCGTCGAGATTGAGGTAGGCGATCATCAGGCCGTCGAGGATGTGCAGCCGGGCCTCGATCTTGGCCAGGCGGTGACGGGCGCGGCGGACCAGCACGTCCCGCCGGTGGTCGAGGAAGGCGACCAGGGCCTGTTTCAGGCCCATGACGCCGGGGGTGCCGCGGGCGTCCAGGACGTTGAGGTTGACGCTGAAGCGGGTCTCGAGGTCGGAGAGCTTGAACAGGCTCTCCATCAGGACCTCGGCCTCGACGTTGCGGCTCTTGGGCTCGAGGACGATGCGGACGTCCTCGGCGCTCTCGTCGCGGACGTCGCCCAGCAGGGGGGCCTTCTTGGCGTCGATCAGTTCGGCCAGGCCCTCGATCAGCTCGGCCTTGCGGACCTGGTAGGGGATCTCGGTGATGACGATCTGGTACGTGCCCTTGCCCAGATCCTCCTTGGTCCAGCGGGCGCGGACGCGGACGCCGCCGCGGCCGGTTTCGTAGGTGTTGAGCAGGCTGGAGCGCGGCTCGACGATGACGCCGCCGGTGGGGAAGTCCGGCCCCTGGACGTGGGTCATCAGGGCCTCGGTAGAGGCGTCGGGCTGGTCCAGCAGCAGCAGGCAGGCGTCGATCAGCTCGCCGGCGTTGTGCGGGGGGATCGAGGTGGCCATGCCGACGGCAATGCCGGTCGAGCCGTTGGCCAGCAGGTTGGGGAAGCCGGCGGGCAGGACCACGGGCTCGTCGTCGGAGCCGTCGTAGGTGGGCTTGAAGTCGACCGCGTCTTCCTCGATCCCGTCCAGCAGGAGGGTCGCGGCCACCGTCAGCTTGCCCTCGGTGTAGCGCATGGCCGCGGCGTTATCGCCGTCGATGTTGCCGAAGTTGCCCTGGCCGTCGACCTGGGGATAGCGCTGGGCGAACGACTGGGCCATGCGGACCAGGGTGTCGTAGATCGACTGGTCGCCGTGGGGGTGATAGCCGCCCATCACCTCGCCGACGATCTTGGCGCACTTGCGGGCGGCGTTCTCGGGGTTCAGCCGCATCTCGCGCATGGCGTAGAGCACGCGGCGCTGGACCGGCTTCAGGCCGTCGCGCACGTCGGGCAGCGCCCGGTCGGTGATGACGCTGAGCGCATAGGCCAGATAGCGGCGGGACAGCGCCTCGCTGAGCGGCTCGTCGATGATGCGGTCGCCGGGCGGCGGGGGCGGAGGAGCGGTGGTGGTGGCCATGGGAATCGCAGACGCAGAGGAAGTTTCCCGCCCTCTCTAGCCCACCCCCTCCCCCGCGTCAGCGCGACCATGTGAATGCGGGCTTGACTCGAACGTTTACGGGCGTAATCAATAGCCAACGATTACGGCGGTAAACGACATGAAGATCAGTTCGGCGGAAAGCGTGATCATGGAGGCCCTGTGGCGCGCGGCGCCCCGGAGCGCCGAGGACATCACCGCGGAGGTGGCCGCGCCGCAGAGGTGGACGTTGGCGACGGTAAAGACCCTGATCAACCGGCTGCTGAAGAAGCAGGCGATCGCCGCGACGCCGGAGGGCCGGCGCTATCTCTACCGACCGCTGATCGCCCGCGAGGCGTGGGTGGGGGCCGAGAGCCAGGGCCTGCTGGATCGGCTGTTCGACGGCCGGCTGGCGCCCATGGTCAGCCACCTGTCGGCGGCCAAGGCGCTGACCCCTGAGGACATCGCCGAGCTGAAGCGCCTGATCGCGGAGATCGACGAATGAGCGGGGTGGAGCTTCTGGCGGACCTGGCGCGGGCGAACGTGGCGGCGGCGATGGCGGTCGTGGGGGTGGGCCTGCTGCGCCGCCCGATCCGCCAGGCCTTCGGCGCGCGGGCGGCCTATCGCCTGTGGATCATCCCGCCCGTCGCGGCGGTCGCAGCTCTCGTCCCCCCGGCGAGCGCGACCGCGCCGCTGGCCCCGAGCGCGGTGCTTGACGCCGTGGTCCTGGCCGGCGGCGCGGTCGAAGCCGGACTGGCGCGGATCCCGTCGGCGCCTGAGGCGCTGCTGGGCCTGTGGATCGCAGGCGCGGCGGCGACCGCCGGCCTGCTGCTCTGGCGGCAGGCGCGGTTCCTGGGGGCGGTGCGGCGGCGCGAGGCCGGGCCCGCCGTGGTTGGGACCTTCCGCCCGCGGATCGTCCTGCCCGGCGACTTCGAGGCGCGGTTCAGCGGTCCGGAGCGCGAGGTGATCCTGGCCCACGAACAGGCGCACCTGCGGGCGGGCGACGCCTGGGCCAACGCCGTGGCCGCCCTGGCCCGCTGCGTGGGCTGGTTCAATCCGCTGGTCCATGCGGGCGTCCACCGGATGCGCCTGGACCAGGAACTGGCCTGCGACGCCGCGGTCCTCGACCGCTTCCCGCAGGCCCGAAGGCTCTACGCCGAGGTGCTGTTGAAGACCCAGCTTGCGGCCCAACCCCTGCCGTTCGGCTGCCATTGGCCGGCCGCCGGCGCCCATCCGTTAAAGGAGCGAATCGTCATGCTGAAAGCCCCCCTGCCCGCCGCCGGCCGCCGACTGGCCGGTCTCGCCCTCGTCGCCGCGCTCAGCACCGGGGGCGCGGTCGCCGCCTGGGCCGCCCAGCCCGCGCCGCCGGTCGCGCTGGCCCCGCTGGGCGCGCCTGACTGGGTGCAGCGCCCGCAGGCCGAGGACGTGGCCGGGGCCTATCCCGCCGAAGCGGTGGCCGCGAAGCTGGAGGGCCGCGCGACGCTCGCCTGCCGTGTCGACGGCGACGGGCGACTGGACGCCTGCCAAGTGGCCAGCGAGGCGCCGCTGGGCGCAGGCTTCGGCGCGGCGGCGCTCAAGCTGGCGCCGAACTTCCAGATGACGCCCGTCGACAAGACCGGCCGGCGCACGGCCGGCGCGCCCGTCCGCATCCCCCTGAAGTTCGTCCTGCCCCAGACGGGAGCCTAGAGCCGATCCAGCTCGCGAAGCCGGTCCAGCAGCCAGACGCGGGCCGGCGGCAGCGGGCGGTTGTGGGGGTGGAAGACGAAGGCTTCGAGGAAGTGGCCGGTGAGATCGAGGCCCGCGCCGATGTCGCCCGGGGCCAGCCGCGACTGGGCCGAGAGCATGAAGGGCGGCAGCGTCAGCAGCTTGTCCTTGTAGGGCTCGCCGGCGTCGCGGCTGACCGCGCGGCCGGTGCGGGGGCTGACGTAGATCAGGTCGTCGGTGGTCCCGGTGGCGGCGCACTTGGCGAGGTCGAGGCCGAAGCCCAGGTCCTGGAGCAGGCCCGCCTCGAAGCGGACGAAGACGGCGGGCCAGATCTCCGGGATGGCGAAGGCGGCGGTGAGCGCCTCGAAGGCCAGATAGGCGCCGGGATGCGGCTCGCGCTCGGGCAGCGCGCCGTTGGCGACGGCGGCGGCGGCGGCGATCCCGGCCAGGGCCAGGGCGTCGTCGAACAGGGCGGACGGGCCCTCGCCCACCGGCTCGAGCTGGGCCGAGCCCAACTGGTCGGACACGCGGGCGCGGTAGCGGACCAGGACCTGAGCGCCCGGCTGGAGGAACGGCTTCATCCGCCGCGACGCGCCGCCCGCGACGTGAGCCGCATAGCGACCGTGGCGCGCGGTCAGCAGCTCGACGATGGCCCCCGCCTCGCCGTGCGCCCGGGCCGCCAGCACGAAGGCGTCGTCTTCGAATTCCATCAGGCGGCCGGCTGCGCGGCGGCGCGTTCGATCGCTGGGCGCCAGGCGGCTTCGACAGGCAGGCCGAACACCTCGCGCAGGACGCGTTCGATGCCGTCGGCGTCGAGGATCTCATAGGTGGGCGAGCCCCCGCGCGGACGGGTGGTGAAGCGGTTGAACAGCAGGCCGTAGCGGGCCTCCGGCGTGGTCAGGGCGGCCAGCAGGTTGTGGCGGAAGTGGCTGGACGGATGGGTGGAGGTGAACCAGTTGGCCATCTCGTAGTCGCGCGGCACGCAAGGCACGAGCGAGATGTCGTAGGCCGGGACCCAGCCCGCCTCGCGCCGGACCTCGAGCGCGAAGCCGCCGTCGATGGGCCGGAGGCGATAGGCGTCGTGGTCGGTGGTCTGCACCGTGTCGGCGACGAGGCGTAGCGGCGCGGTGAGCACGCAGCCGCCGAAACCCACATCGACCAGCCAGTCCTGGCCCTCGGCGCGGACCTTGAGCACCTGGTGGGTGCGCGGCTGGTCGGGCGCACCGGGCGGCATGTTCCAGCGTACGCGGGCGGCGAGGCCCTCGACCTCGAAGCCGAGGACCGTCAGGACGCGGGCGAAGAGGCTGTTATGCTCGAAGCAATAGCCCCCGCGCTGGCCGGCGATCAGCTTGGCGTCCACGGCGGCGGGGGAGATGTCGACGCCCCGGTCGAGCACGCAGTCGATAGCCTCGAACGGAATCGCGGCGGGGTGCCGCGCATGAAGCGCCGCAAGCGTCGCCAGGCTGGCGTCGCGCGGGCCGGCATAGCCAATGCGGGCGAAATAGGCGTCGAGGTCGACCATGGATTGGACGTAAGCCCCGCGCGCCGTCAGGGGAAGGCCTCTCGGGCCGCCGCCGACAGCCGGCGCCTACAGCACCAGCGTGATCGCGTTTCCGAAGTTGTGGAGGACGACGGGCAGTAACAGGCTGCGCGTCCGCAGCGCCAGCCAGACCGCGATCAGGGACGGGCCTGCCGTCAGGAGCATCGTCAGGGGGTCGAAGCGAAAGCCGCCGTCGGAATAGCCGAAGGCGTGGGCGAGGCCGAACAGCAGGCAGGAGACCAGCGCGCCGAGCGTCCAGTCGACCCCCGCCCAGTGGAACCGCGCCGGAAACGCCCGGCTCAGCGCCAGAAGCAGGACGCCACGATAGAACGGCTCTTCCTCCAGGCCGGGCATCGTCAGTTGAAAGGCCACGGTCTCGGCAGAGGTTGGTGAGTTCGGCAGCGCCAAGGCCAGGGCCAGGAAGACCGCGAGATAGAGGCCCGCGACCAGGGCGACGGGCCGGCGGTCGCCCGGCTCCTGGCGCCAGGTCAGGCCCACGGTGCGCCAGCCGAACGGACGGAGCGAGGCGACGGCAAGGGTCGCCGCCAGGGCCGCCAGCTTGCCCTGCCAGTTCCAGTGCAGGCCAGGCGCCAGGTCCGGCAGAACGCCGTACAGACTCGTGAGCAGCGCGTCGTTCAGCAGCACCAGCACGGCCGCCGCGCCGAGCCAGCGGATCGATACGCTGTCCCGGCGTACACCCGCGGCCAGCCCGCCGGCCAGCAGCAGCAGGCCCAAAACGCCCGATATGCCGATGATGCCGTCCACGTGTCGCTCCGCTGTCCGAGGCGACAAGACCTAGGGCGCTGAGGGCCGGGCGGCGTCTCAAAAGGCGGCGGAAGAGTCCTCAGAACCTGGATTCGACGGCCGCGCGTCGCCGAGGGCGGCGGCCCGGAACGCGCTGGGGGTGCGGCCCTCAAGGTCGCGGAAGACGCGGTTGAAGGAGGGCAGCGAGGCGAAGCCGCTGTCCATCGCGACGGCGATGAGCTTGTCGCCCCGGCGGGCGGGATCGGCCAGAATCCGCCGGGCCTCCGCGACGCGGTAGCTGTTCAGCAGGTGTCGGAAGTGGTCGTGGCCCAGTTCGCCATGGATCACCCGCCGGACGCTCTTCTCCGGCGCGCCCACCGCCGCGATGACCTGGGCGAAGGTCAGATCGGCGTTCAGATAGGCACGATCGACCTCCAGCACATGCCGCAGTCGCGCCAGGATTGGGGCGTCCGCGGGATCGGCCGCAGGCCGGCGGGCCGGCGCCCTTGCGGCGCCCTCCCCCTGCGCCGGCAGGCTCAGCAGCCAGCCGGTGAAGGCCAGGAGCGCGCCGTTCTGCAGGATGGAGAAAATCTGGGGCTGCCAGGCCATGCCGAGGACGAGGTCCACCGCCAGGTCGGCGAACAACTGCCCGGCCAGCGCGATCACCACGGCCCGACGCGCCCGACGCCGCCGATCCACGAGGTCGCCCTCGCGGTCCTGCAGCAGACGCCAGGCCAGATGCCCGACCATGACCAGGCCGATGACGACCAGGACGTGGGACAGGCCCGCGTCCGCCAGGCGCTGGCCGAACAGGCCGCGGTCGGCGCTGGCGATGACGATCCAGGCCATCCCGATCGCCAGAACCCCCCGCCGCGGGCGGAAGCTGGCGTCGAACACCGCCAGGCAGAACCACCACAGGAAAACCGCCGCATAGCCCGCCAGCAGCACCGCCAGCGATCCGAGCGGGCCGCCGAGTCGAAGATCGGACACCGGCGTGTTGCCGGCGAGGAAGCCGCAGAGGCAGAGGGCGAGCGGGATGAAATACCGACCGGCGTGGGCCAGGCGCCGCCGCGACGTCACCGCCGCTAGCAGGAGCAGCGTCGCGCCAGCGACCCTCACGATCACATCGAGCTGATCCAGCGGCATGGCGGAGGCTTAGCGAGATGGTGGCGGCGGGGGCAAGACGGCTGGCGCTCGGCTTGGCGTCAATCGCAGCCCACGCTTTCGGGCGCTCGTGATCGGCACGGACGGTGCAAGAGCTTGGGCCTCCATCAGTACGCTTTACCGCCCCCGCTTGCGGGGTAGGGGGACCGACCGCCGAGCCGCAGGCGCAGAGCGGTTGGTGGCGGGGGCGAGCGACAAGCTCAGCGGGTCGAACAGCGTGGGCTGAGCGCTGTGCGCGCCGCCCGCCCCCTCCACCCCGGGCTCTACGGCCGGCTGCGCCGCCCTCGGCCCGCGGTCCCCCTCCCCCGCTTCGCAGGGGCGGTAAAGGTCAGCTCGGCGCGCGGTGGTCGATGACCGGGTTCGACCCGTAGGCGACGTTAGGGAGGGCGGCTTGCGGGTAAACGCTTGCCGTCAGTAGGCTCCGAACATGACCACCAACGAAGCCTACCCATGGAACGAGGCGGCGACGCTAGTCTGGCTCTTTCCGGGCGATAATCTCGACGAGGAGGATTTCGACCAGGCTTGGGTCAGTGCTCCGCCAGAGGCAAACCCACAGTCGTGGGCTACCTTCAGAGAAGCCGTGATCTTCGCCTCAACAGCAGACTGCGCTCACGGAAAGGGGGCCTGGATCACCGTCGGGGATCAAATCTTCAATCCGGTCGAGGTCGTTCACGCCCTCAAGGCCCTGGAGGCCTAGGTCCGCTCCCCACCCATGTCCGACGTTCGCTGCGACCGTGCTCCGGAACGGTGATGCGCCCTTGGGCGAGGTTGTGGACGGGGCAGGCCTGGGACGGTCTCGCGCCAGACGCGACGCCTCCTACGCCTCGAAGTCGAGACCCACGTTGCCGTAGAACTCGCGCTTGTCGGCCCATTTCTCGTCGACGGTGACGTGCAGGAAGAGGTGCACGGGGCGGTCGAGGAGTTCGATGAGTTCTTCGCGGGCTTTCTGGCCGATCCACTTCAGGGTCTGACCGCCCTTGCCGAGGATGATCGGGCGCTGGCTCTCGCGTTCGACGTAGATGGTCTGCTCAATACGCACACCGCCGTCCTTGTGCTCCTGGAAGGCGGTGGTCTCGACGGCGGCCGAATAGGGCAGCTCCTCGTGGACGCGCAGGTAGAGCTTCTCGCGGGTGATCTCGGCGGCCAGCAGGCGGGCCGGCAGGTCGGCGGTCTGGTCCGCCGGGTAGAGCCACGGCCCCTCGGGCATCAGGGCGGCGAGGCGCGCCTTGAGGTCGCCCACGCCCTGACCGTCGGCGGCGGAGATCATGAAGACCTCGGAATAGACGCCGGTCTCGAACAGGCGCTGGGACAGGCCCAGCAGGGTGTCGCGGCGCATGCCGTCGATCTTGTTGAGCGCCAGGATGGCCTGCTTGCCCGAGGCCTTGAGGCCCTCGACGATCGACTGGACGTCGATGGCGGCCTTGCGGTCGGCGGGCGTGCCCTCCTTGGTGGGGGCGGCCAACTCGGCGACGCTGTCGACCAGGTGGACGATGACCTCGGCCTCGTCGGCCCCGCCCCAGGCGGCGCGGACCATGGCGCGGTCCAGGCGGCGGCGGGGCTGGAAGATCCCGGGGGTGTCGACCAGGACGATCTGGGCAGGCCCTTCGAGGGCGACGCCGCGGACCGGGAAGCGGGTGGTCTGCACCTTCTGAGTGACGATCGAGACCTTGGCGCCGACGAGGCGGTTGGTCAGGGTCGACTTGCCGGCGTTGGGGGCGCCGATGATGGCGGCGAAGCCGGCGTAGGTCTTGGCGTCCGCGGGGGCCGCATCGGCGGGCGTTTCGGCCTTGGGCGTTTCGGGCGGGGTCATTTGGGGTCGGCCTCGGATTCCACGCCTTCGCGCTTCAGCAACATGACTTGGGCGGCGGCCTTTTCGGCGGCCTGGCGGGAGCCGGCTTCGCCGCGCTCGGGTTCGAAGCCCTGGACGCGGACCTCGACGGTGAAGGTAGGGGCGTGGGCGGGACCCTGGCGCTCGACGACGGAATAGGCCGGCAGCGGCAGGGCCAGCCCTTGGGCCCACTCCTGCAGCTGGGTCTTCGGATCCTTGGAGCGGGGTGCGTCCAGATTGGCGAACTCGTCGGCCCAGAACTTCTCGAAGAAGGCCTTGGCCGTCTCCAGCCCGCCGTCGATGTAGAGGGCCGCGATCAGGGCCTCACAGGCGTCGCCCAGCACGGCGTCGGACTTGCGCGCGCCCACCTTGCTGGCGCTAGCCGACAGGCGGATGGCGGCGGGCAGGCCGGCGCGCTCGGCGGCGCGGGCGCAGGCGTGGTAGTTGACCAGGCTGGCGAGACGTCGCGACATCTCCCCTTCCCGACTGTCGGGATCCAGCGCCATCAGCCGTTCGGCGGCGCAGAGGTTCAGCACCCGGTCGCCTAAGAACTCCAGCCGCTCGTTGTGGCGCACCTCGCGCGCGCCGTCGCCGACGCTGGCGTGGGTCAGCGCGCGCTCCAGCAGATCCCGGTCGGCGAAGGTGTGGCCGATGCGGGCCTCGAGGTCCTCCACGGCCGCAACCCTGGTGTTCATCGGGCGATCACTTCAGAACCTTGAAGAACCGGCTGGGCTGGGCGTCCAGGATCCAGGTCCAGGGCTTGAAGATCGAGGCCTCGGGCTTCCAGGACAGCAGGATGATCTGGGCCTTGCCGACAAGGTTCTCGGCGGGAACGAAGCCGACGCCGCCGATGGCGGGGTTCACCCGGCTGTCGGAGGAGTTGTCGCGGTTGTCGCCCATCATGAAGTAGTGGCCCTCGGGCACGACGAAGACATCGGTGTTGTCGAGCTCGCCGTCCGTGCCGAAGTCCTGGGTGTCATAAGTCCGGCCGTTGGACAGGCGCTCCTGGTAGCGGGCCACCTCGCGGACATAGCCGCCGCCCACGTCCTCGCGGACGGGCGACAGGGCCTGACGCGGAACCAGCTTGTCGTTCACGTAGAGCAGGCCGTTCTTCATCTGGATGCGGTCGCCGGCCACGCCGATGACGCGCTTGACGTAGTCGGTTCGATTGTCGCTGGGCAGCTTGAAGACGACGATGTCGCCGCGCTGGGCCGGCTGCTCGAAGATGCGGCCCTTGAACACCGGCGGGCTGAACGGGATCGAGTGCTTGGAGTAGCCGTAGCTGAACTTCGACACGATGATGTAGTCGCCCTGGTACAGGTTGGGCTCCATCGACGCCGACGGGATGGTGAAGGGCTGGAAGAACACCACCCGCAGGACCAGGGCGATCAGCAGCGCCCAGAAGATGGTCTTGAAGATTTCGACCAGCTCGTTCACCGCGCCGGATTTTTCAGGCGACTGGGCGCTCTGCACGTTCTGACTCATCGATCGTCCCTAGGGGCTCCGGGTGACCCGAAGCGGGTGCTGCGTATCTGCTCCGTACCTCAGGAGCAAGTTTCGCGCCCGTGAACAATGTGAGAGGCGGCGATCGGCCGCCGGTTAAAGCCGAGGTCAGGCCACTTGGCGCCGATTGGACCGGTGACAGCGCGGCCGCAGGGCCTATCAAGGGCGCCATGACTCGCGCGCCCCTGCCCCCGTTGCATCTTCTGCTCGCCCTGGTGGTCGTGGCGGTGTGGGGCACCAACTTCGTGGTGATCAAGTGGGGGCTGGCCGACTTCCCGCCCCTCACCTTCGCCGCCCTGCGTTTCACCTTCGCGGTGTTCCCGGCCATCTTCTTCCTGAAGCGGCCGGCTGTGCCATGGTGGAACCTGGCGCTCTACGGCGTGCTGATCGGGGTCGGCCAGTTCGGCCTGCTGTACATCGCCATGACCCGTATGATCTCGCCGGGCCTGGCCAGCCTCGTGGTGCAGGTGCAGGTGTTCTTCACCATCGGCCTGGCGATGGTGATCGCCGGCGAGCGGGTGAAGGGGTTCCAGATCGCCGCCCTGCTGCTGGCCGCGTCGGGCCTCGGCTGGCTGATGATCCACACCAATGGCGAGGTGACGCCGATGGGCCTGGGGCTGATGCTGATCGCCGCCATGAGCTGGGCCGGGGGCAATACCGCGACGCGGGCGGCCGGGCCGGTCAACATGCTGAGCTATGTGGTGTGGGCCAGCGTGTTCTCCGCGCCGCCGCTGTTCGCCCTGGCGCTGATGTTCGAGGGCTGGCCGGCGATCTCGGCCTCCGTCGTCCACGCCGACCCCAGCGCCTGGGCGGCGGTGCTGTGGCAGTCGGTGGGCAATACGATCTTCGGCTACAGCATCTGGGGCTGGCTGCTGGCGCGCCATCCGGCGGCGACCATCGCGCCGCTGTCGCTGCTGGTGCCGGTGTTCGGCATGGGGGCCTCGGCGATCCTGCTGCACGAGCCGCTGAGCGCCTGGAAGCTGACGGCGGCGGTGCTGGTGCTGGGCGGCCTGGCAATCAACACCCTGTGGCCGCGGCTGATGCAGCGGCGCGCGGCGGCGGTTTGATGTTCATCTAAGACAAGGCCGGCGGAACCGGGCACGCTGGCGTCCCGCTGGAGGACCGCCCCATCGACACCGACCTGCTGATCAGCCTGGGCGTCGCGCTGGGCGTCGGCCTGTTGGTCGGGGCCGAGCGGGAGCGCCGCAAGCGCGCCAAGCCCGACCCGACCGCCGCGGGCATCCGGACCTTCACCGTCGCCGCCTTGGCCGGCGCGCTCAGCCTGGCGCTGGGCGGGGCCGTGATGCTGGCCGCCGTCACGCTGGTCGTGGGGGCCTTCGTCGGCCTCAGCTACTGGCGAACGCGGAAGGACCCGGACCCGGGCCTGACCACCGAGATCGCCCTGGTGGTCTCCACCCTGATCGGCGCCCTGGCGGTGCGCGACCCGCAGATGGCGGCGGCGGTGGGGGTGGCCCTGGCCCTGCTGCTGGCCGGACGGAGCCGGCTGCATCACTTCGTCAGCGACGTGCTGACGGCGGACGAGCTGGAGGCGGCCCTGGTGCTGGGGGCGGCGACGCTGGTGGTGCTGCCGCTGCTGCCGGCGGGATCGGTGGGACCGTTCCAGGCCATCAACCTGCGGACCACCTGGACCCTGGTGATCCTGGTGCTGGCGATCGGCGCGGCGGGGCATGTGGCGGTACGGGCGCTGGGCGCGCGCTACGGCCTGCCGGTGGCGGGGCTGGCGTCCGGGTTCGTGTCCAGCACGGCGACGATCGGGGCCATGGGGGCGCGGGCCGCCGCCGCGCCGGAGCTGATGCCGGCGGCCAGCGCCGGGGCCGTGCTCTCCACGGTCGCCACCATTGTCCAGATGGCGCTGGTGATCGCCGCGACCAGCCTGCCGACATTGACCCAGATGGCGGTTCCGCTGGTTTGCGCGGGCGTGACGGCGGTGGCCTACGGCGCCGTGTTCACCCTGGCGGGCCTGCGCCACGCAGCGCCGGAGCAGGCCGATCCGGGCAAGGCCATCGCCCTCTCGTCGGCCCTGACGTTCGGGGCGATCCTGGCGGCGGTGATGCTGGCGTCGGCGGCGCTGCGCCACTGGTTCGGAGACGCCGGGTCCATCGTCGCGGCGGCCCTGGCCGGACTGGCGGACGCCCACGCCGCCGCGATCTCGGTGGCCTCGCTGGTCGCCGGGGGCGCGATGCCGCCGCAGGCCGCGGTCCTGCCGATCCTGGCCGGGCTGTCGGCGAACACGGCCAGCAAGATCGTGCTGGCCGCCACGACCGGCGGGCGGGGGTTCGCGCTGCGGGTGGTGCCGGGCCTGGTGCTGGTGGTGGCCGCCGCCTGGCTGGGCGCGATCCCCGCGCTGCTGGCGCGCTAGGGCGGGTCAGTCGGCCGGCAGGGCCTCGATGATCACGAACGCCTGGGCGTAGGGGTGGTCGTCGGTGAGGGTCAGGTGGATGACCGCCTTCATCCCGGGGGGCGTCATGTCCTTCAGGCGCTCGGCCGCGCCGCCGGTCAGCGCCATGGTGGGCTGGCCCGAGCGCATGTTGATCACGCCCATGTCGCGCCAGAAGACGCCACGGCGCATGCCGGTGCCCAGGGCCTTGGCGCAAGCCTCCTTGGCGGCGAAGCGCTTGGCGTAGCTGGCGGCGGCGTCGGGCTTGCGGTCGGAGCGGGTGCGTTCCAGCTCGGTGAACACCCGCTGTTTGAAGCGGTCGCCGAAGCGGTCGAGGCTCTCCTGGATGCGGCGGATGTCGGAGAGGTCGGAGCCCAGGCCCAGGATCACGCCGCCACCTGCGCGCGGGCTTCGTCCATCAGGGCGCGCATGCGCTGGATGGCGGGGCCCAGGCCGATGAAAATGGCCTCGCCGATCAGGAAGTGGCCGATGTTGAGCTCCATAAGCTCGGGGATGGCGGCGATGGGCTTGACGGTCTCGTAGTCGATGCCGTGGCCGGCGTGGACCTCCAGCCCCAGGCGTTGGGCCTCAGCGGTAGCGGCCCGGAGGCTGGCCAGGAGCGCGTCGGCGGTGGGCTTCCGCTCGCGGACGGCTTCGCAGTACGCGCCGGTGTGCAGCTCGATCACCTGTGCGCCGACAGACTTGGCGGCGGCCACCTGGGTCGGATCTGCGTCGATGAAGGCCGACACCCGGATGCCGGCCTCGACCATGCGGCGGACGACCGGGGCGATGGCGGCGTGGCCCTTGACGACATCGAGGCCGCCCTCGGTGGTGACCTCCTCCCGGCGTTCCGGAACCAGGCAGGCGGCGTGCGGGCGGTGCGCCAGGGCGATGGCTTCCATCTCAGGCGTGACGGCGCACTCGAAGTTGAGCGGGCGGCCGCGGCGGCGGCAGATGACCGCCAGGGCGTCGATGTCGGCGTCGGAGATGTGCCGGCGATCCTCGCGCAGGTGGGCGGTGATGCCGTCGGCGCCGGCGGCCAAGGCCATCTCGGCGGCGCGGACGGGATCGGGATAGCCCTCGCCCCGCGCATTCCGCACCGTGGCGACGTGGTCGATGTTCACGCCAAGTCTAAGCCGGGACATTTCCAACCCTCACACCCTCACCCCCGCGACGGCGGGAACCCAGGGCCTATGTTTGGCGCGGGACGCCGGAAATCCAGGCCCCGCGTCGAAAGTCCGGCCCCCGCACGCGCGAGGACCGGCCAAATCAGCCGCGCAGCCGCTTGGAGCCGGGCTCCTCCGCAGGGATGGCGGCCAGTTCGGGCGGGATCTCGTCCGGCGCGTAGGACGGCACCGCGATGCTGGCCAGGGCCACCAGCGGCCAGCCCACATCCGCCGTGCCCGCCGAACGGTCGACGATGCAGGCGCAGCCGACCACGTTCCCGCCGGCCGCGGCGATGGGCTCCACCGCCTCGCGGAACGAGCCGCCGGTGGTGATGACGTCCTCGACGACGACGACCTTGGCGCCCGGGGCGATCTTGAACGCGCGACGCAGCTGGAAGCGGCCGTCCTCGCGCTCGACGTAGATCGAGGGCACGCCCAGGGCGCGGGCGACCTCGTAGCCGGGGATGATCGCGCCCACGGCCGGGGCCACGATGACGTCGGGCTTGCCGAAGCGCGCCTCGATCAGCGCCGCCAGCGCCTTGCACAGGCGCTCGGTGCGATCCGCGTATTGGAACACCAGATTCTTTTGCAGAAACATCGGGCTATGGCGGCCGGATGCGAGGATGAAATGCCCCTCCCGCAGCGCCCCGGCGGCGCGGAACTCGGCAAGGACGTCATCTGAATTCATGGGCGTTCGTTTCTCGGCAAGAAGTCGGTGGGACTATGCACGCTGATACCTCCGAACCTGCAGGCCGCCAACCAAGGCTCTCCAGACCTCTTATGGATGCAAGATTTACGGTCACCCGGCGGCAGTCTTCCGCCGACAGCGCGTCCGCGTCGCCGGAAGGCGAAGCCGTGGCCGACGGCGGGGTGACGGCGGACGTGGCGGCGCCGCAGGAGCGTCGGGTGTTCCCCAGCGAGTTCCCGGAAGGCCTGAAGCCGCGCCTGCGGCTGTTCCTCAGCGTGGATATGGTGGGCTCGACGCCCTACAAGCAGTCACGGCACATGTGGCGGCCGGAAATCGTCACGTTTTACAGAAACTTCGACTACATTCTTCAGCGGCAGTACAAGGAGTTCTCGGGCGGACTCGACGACGGTCTGCCGGCGCCGGAGTTCTGGAAAAGCAACGGCGACGAGCTGCTGTACGTCTGCGAGCTGCATAGCCTGAGCCACGCGCACGCGCTGATGCATGTGTGGCTGGCGACCCTGAACGAATACCGCGGCGCACGCGACGAGGCCTCCAAGCACCTGGACGTGAAGTCGACGGCCTGGATCGGCCTGTTCCCGGTGCCCAACGCCGAGATTTTCTTCCGCCGCGGCACGGCCTGGTCCGACGTGCAGGACCCGGTGCTCAGCCAGGCCGAGATCCGCGAGGAATTCTACGCCAACCCCGAAAACCCGGCGATCACGCGGGAGTTCGTCGGGCCGTCCATCGACACCGGCTTCCGCCTGACATCCTGGGCCAGCCCCAATCGGCTGATCGTCTCGGTGGACCTGGCCTTCCTGCTGACCGGCGCCTACACGCGCAAGGTCGGGCCGCTGCGCCTGCACCTGTCGGGCAAGGACAAGCTGAAGGGCGTGATCGACAACCAGCCCTACCCCACCCTGTGGATTCCGGTGGGACGCCAGCGGCTGGACCCCGAGGACCGGCGGATGTCGGAAGTCTCGACCGACCGGGCGACGATCCGCTCGTACTGCGAGGCGATCATCGAGCAGAACTACAAGTCGATCACGCCCCTCTACCTGGCCGGCGCGCACCACGAGGACTACGACTGGGTCCCGCCGTACATCCTGACCGGCATTCTCCGCCATTGGGCCGAGGAAAAACGGTATCGGGAAGAGGTCACAGGCGTCGTGCTGATCGACGACTGACGGTTGAGCTTCCCCCCGACGCCCTCTAGCGTGGCGTCGATTTGGGGGAGTTCCATGTTTAAGACCTTGCTGCTGGCAGCGGCCCTGACGGCGCCTACACCCGTTGTCGCGCAGACACCGAAGTCCGCCACGCCAACCGAAATGGCTGACGGCTTCTTCCGGGCGCTACAGAACGACCAGGTGGACAAAGCCTACAAGGGCATCTGGGAAGGCACGCTCATGGACCGCAAGCAGGCCGACGTTGAGAACCTGGTGTCTCAGAACATGGTCGCCCTGAAGAATTATGGCGGCGTCCTGGGCTGGGAGCTGATTTCGGAAACGACCATCACGCCGAGCCTTATCGACCGGGTGTACCTCGTAAAAACCCAGAACTTGCCGCTCTTCTACAAGATCCAGTTTTACCGTCCGGGCCCGAAATGGCAGGTCACCAACCTCTTCTTCACCGACACCTATAAGAACATCCCGTAGGCCGCTGATCACCCCTTGGTCCGCTCGACCTCTTCGACGCTGGGGTTGGCGCGCAGGGCGGCGGTGATGTGGGTGAGGTGGCGGGCGTCGTTGACGTCGACGTCGATGTCTACGTCGAAGAAGTCGGACTGCCGGTGGTGCATCCGCAAGTTCACGATATTGCCGCCGGCCTCGCCGATCACGGTGCAGACCTGGCCCAGGACGCCGGGGGCGTTCTTTATGGTCGCGGTCAGGCGGGCGCGGGCGATGGCGTTGCGCTCGGCCTCGGGCGTCCATTGCAGGTCGCGCCAGAGGTCTTCCTGGTCCTCGTACTCGGCCAGTTTCTCGCAGTCGATGGTGTGAACCGTCAGCCCGCCGCCGTCCGGCTCGGCGATCCCCACGATGCGGTCGCCGGGAACGGGTGAGCAGCAGGGGCCGAAGTGGATGGTGATGCCCGGTGTCAGGCCGCCGCCGCGCACATAGAGGCGGGCGGTCTTGCCTTCCTGGATGTGGCGACGAGCCGTGGCGGCCTCGCGCTCGGCGGCCTTCAAGCCGGGGAACACGGCTTCAAGCACTTGCGACGGCGTGGCGCGACCGCGGCCGACGGCGTCGAACAACTCGTCCTCGGTGGCGACGGCGAAGCGATCAAGGGCCGGCCGCATGGACACGTCCTTGCGGTTCTTGCCCGCGGCCTCGAAGGCCTGATCGACGGTGGCTCGACCCAGGCGCAGGAACTCCTCGCGCTCGGTCTGGCGGATGTGACGGCGGATGGCGGATCGGGCGCGGCCCGTGACGGTGAGCGAACGCCAGTCGGGCGGCACGGTGGGCTTGCCGCCGCGGATCACCTCGACCACGTCGCCGTTCACCAGGGCGGTGCGGAGCGGCTTCAGCTCGCCGTTGATCTTGGCGCCCACGGTGGTGTCGCCGAGATCGGTGTGCAGCGCGTAGGCGAAGTCCAACGGCATGGCCCCGCGCGGCAGGCTGACCAGCTGGCCTTTGGGCGTGAATACGAACACCTGGTCGAGATACATCTCGAGCTTGGCGTGCTCGACCAGCTCCTCGGCGTCGCCGCCGTGCTCGAGCACCTGGACGAGATGGCGCAGGTTGACCAGCGGGTCGCGGCCGCCGGCGGCCTTCTGGTGTTCGGCGTCGAAGCCGTAGGACTTGTTCTTGTAGTTCCAGTGGGCGGCCACGCCCTCTTCCGCCACCAGGTCCATGGCCTCGGTGCGGATCTGCATCTCGATGCGCATGCCCCGGTATCCGACCACGGTGGTGTGGAGGGAGCGGTAGTTGTTCCGCTTGGGCGTGGAGATGTAGTCCTTGAACCGCTCGGGCACGCTGGGCCAGGCGCGATGGATGACGCCCAGCGCCCGGTAGCAGTCGTCCTCGGTGTCGACGATCACCCGGAAGGCGTAGATGTCGGAGAGCTGGGAGAAGCCGATCGACTTGCGCTGGAGCTTCCGCCAGATCGAGAAGGCGTGCTTCTCGCGGCCGAACACCCGGGCGGGAATGTTCGCGGCGGTGAGGCGGCTGGTGATTTCCTGGCTGACGGTGGCGACCGCCCCGCCCTGCTCGGTGCGAAGCACTTCAAGGCGGCGAAGGATGGCGTTGCGGCCCACCGGGTTGAGGTGGGCGAAAGCCAGCTCTTCAAGCTCTTCGCAGATCCGATGCACGCCGATGGACCGGGCCAGGGGCGCATAGATGTCCAGGGTCTCGCGGGCGATCCGCTCGCGCTTGGCAGCCTGTTTGATGAAGTGCAGCGTCCGCATGTTGTGCAGACGGTCGGCCAGCTTCACCAGCAGGACGCGGACGTCCTTGGAGATGGCCAGGATGAACTTCCGCAGGTTCTCGGCCTGGCGGAGATGCTCCTGGGAGAGTTCCAGCTTGGAGAGCTTGGTGACGCCCTCGACGAGCTCGGCGACCTCGGCCCCGAACAGCTCCTCGATCTTCTCGCGGGTGGCGTCGGTGTCCTCGATGACGTCGTGCAGGAGCGCGGTGACGATGGTCTCGGTGTCGAGGCGGTAGTCGGTGAGGATGCCCGCCACCTCGATCGGGTGGGCGAAGTAGGGATCGCCGGACGCCCGCTTCTGCGACCCGTGCTGGCGCATGGCGTAGACGTAGGCGCGGTTCAGCATCGCCTCGTCCGCGGACGGATCGTAGGAGCGGACCTTTTCGATCAGCTCGAACTGGCGAAGCATCTTGGGCCGCGGCGGGCTGGCCCCTTGCGGGGCCTGCATCACCGCCTCGACAGGCGGTGCTTCAGCCAAGACGGCATTGGAAAGCGGGACGGCGGAGGCGGTCGCCGCGTCCCGCGTTAGAGGGTCTGCGCCTTCTGGGCTCAGTACCGCTCCTCCTGGCCGCCGTCGCGGTCGCTCTGCAGGGCGCGAACGAGTTCGAGCTCGCTCATCTGCATGTGGGTCGGATCGGCCAGCAGGGCGAGGGTTTCGGCCTCTTCCTCGGCTTCCGAGCGCTCGTCGACGCGTTGCAGCGAAGCGATCAGGGCCTCGCGGAGTTCTTCGGCGTCCACCACGTCGTCGGCGATCTCACGCAGCGCCACGACCGGATTCTTGTCGTTGTCGCGGTCAACCATGATCGGCGCGCCAGCCGACACGGCGCGGGCCCGATGCGCCGACAGCAGCACGAGATTGAAGCGGTTCGGCACCTTTTGGATGCAATCTTCGACGGTGACGCGGGCCATGGAGTCTCTCAAGCGGCGGATAGAACCGGGGAAAATAGAGCGTCCCGCCCCATTGTGCAACGCCGCATAGGTCGCAGGCGTGGCTGGCGGTCAATCGACCGGCCGGGCGTCGGTCCCCACGGTGGCGCGGGCGGCCAGCATCGACGCCGTGCGGGCCAGGGTCGGGTGGAGCCAGTCGGGCGCGATCTCGGCCAGCGGTCCCATGACGAACAGCCGCTCATGCGCCCGGGGATGCGGCAGGGTCAGCACCGGGTCATCCAGCACCGCGCGGCCGTGGGCGATCAGATCGAGGTCCAGGGTCCGCGGCGCGTTGCGCTCGGCGCGCTCGCGACCGAGGTCCGTCTCGAGGTCACGTAGGGTCCGCAACACGGCCAGCGGGCCGCCCTGCGCCTCGACAAGCGCGACGCCGTTGCGGTACTCAGGCCCCATTGGGTCGGGCCAGGCGGCCGAGCGCCACCAGGACGACCGTTTCAGGACTTTCAAGCCGACCGCCGGGAACCGGGCCAGCGCCGCCTCCAGCAAAGCCTCGGACGAGCCGTAGCGGCCCGCGAGATTGCTGCCCAGGGCGACGACGACGGCCTCGTCCAGGTCCCGGCGGCTATCGGGGATATTCGAGCTGATGACCTTCTACCCCACGGACCGCCTCGCCCTGTTCATCGACGGGGCGAACCTCTACTCCGCCGCAAAACACCTCGGCTTCGACATCGACTACCGGAAGCTGCTGGAGGAGTTCAAGAAGCGCAGCGTGCTCGTGCGCGCCTACTACTACACCGCCCTCGTGGAGAACGAGGAGTACTCGCCGATCCGGCCGCTGGTCGATTGGCTGGACTACAACGGCTATCAGCTCGTGACCAAGGCGGCGCGGGAGTACACCGACGCCAATGGCCGCAAGCGGTTCCGCGGCGACATGGATGTCGAGATCGCCGTCGACATGATGGAGATGGCCGAGCACGCCGACCACATGGTGCTGTTCTCCGGCGACGGGGATTTCCGCAAGCTGGTCGAGGCCGTGCAGCGACGCGGCAGCCGCGTGACCGTGGTCTCCACCGTCAAGAGCCAGCCGCCGATGGTCAGCGACGAGCTTCGCCGACAGGCGGACAACTTCGTCGACCTGCAGGACCTGGCCGACATGATCGGCCGCCCCGCCCGCCTGCCCAAGTTCCTCTCCGAAAGCCGGGCGGCGCACGCCGGGCGGGACACCGACGCCGATGCTTGAGGTCGCCGCCGAGGCGCCCGCCGACTGTCCGCTGTGCCCGCGGCTGGTCGCCTATCGCGAGGCGAACAAGATCTCCGTGCCCGGTGGCTTCAACGGGGCGGTAGCCTCGTTCGGGGACGCGGCGGCGCGGCTGTGCGTGGTGGGGCTGGCGCCCGGCCGCATGGGGGCCAACCGGACCGGGCGGCCGTTCACCGGCGATGGCGCCGGCTGGATGCTGTACGACACCCTGCTCAAGACCGGCTTCGCCACCGGGACCTATGAGGCGCGGCCCGACGACGACGTCCAGCTGGTGGACTGCATGATCACCAATGCGGTGCGCTGCGCCCCGCCCGGTAACAAGCCGGAGACCGCCGAGGAGGCCACCTGCCGACCGTTCCTGAGCGCGCGGCTGGCCGCCCTGCCCCGACTGAAGGTGATCGTGACCCTGGGCGATGTCTCACGGCGCAACGTGCTGCGGGCCCTGGGGCTGAAGGCCTCGGCGGGGATCGCAGGCCACGGGACGGAGTTCCCAGCCGGGCCCTACATCGTGCTCAACAGCTATCACTGCTCGCGGCTCAACACGAACACGGGGCGGCTGACCGCGGAGATGTTCGAGGCGGTGTTCCGGCGGGCGCGCGTGCTGCTGGGCGACTGACGCCTTCAGCAAGCTGCACGGTCGGAACGAGTCGTCGCTACGCCTGTTCACCTCCCCTGAAATCCAACACGGGAGGCCGATATGGCCCAAGGCAAACTCAACGGAAAAACTATCGCCGTGCTGGCGACCGACGGCTTCGAGCAGGTTGAATTGGAGAAGCCGGTCGCGGCCCTGCGCGAGGCCGGCGCAGAGGTCCACGTCATTTCGCCGAAGAGCGGCGCGATCCAGGGCTTCAACCACCACGACAAGGGCGACAAGACGCCCGTAGACCGCAAGCTGTCGGATGTGCAGGCCGACGCCTACGACGGGCTCGTCCTGCCGGGCGGCGTCATCAACCCCGACCAGCTGCGCCTGGAAGACGACGCCATCGACTTCATCCGCGTCTTCGTCCGCGCGGACAAGCCGATCGCCGCGATCTGCCACGGGCCCTGGACGCTGATCGACGCAGGCGGCGTTGATGGGCGACGCATGACGTCATGGCCGTCGCTCAAGACGGACCTTCGCAACGCCGGCGCCCAATGGGTGGACGAAGAGGTCGTGGTCGACCAGGGTCTGGTCACCTCGCGCAAGCCCGACGATTTGCCCGCGTTCTGCGCGAAAATGATCGAGGAATTCGCCGAGGGCCGGCACGACGCGCGCCGATCACAAGCGACGCAGGCGGACCTGCAGCCGCAGGCCTGACGCCCAGCGCCCTTGAGGACTGGAGCGGCGATCGCAGAGGTGGCGCAAAATCGCGGCGCTGCCTCTGCGGAAGGCGCGCGTTGCGCTAGACTTCCCGAAAATCCAGGGAGGATCGTCTCATGGCCGACAGCGCCGCCGCCGACACCATCACGCAGGACGAAGTGCTCTATGAGGTGAGCGAGCACATCGCCACCCTGACGCTGAACCGGCCCGACCGGATGAACACCATCTCGGGTCCGATGCTGAACCAGCTGGCGCAGCTGATGCTCAAGGCCGACCGGGATCCGGAGGTTCGCTGCATCGTGCTGACCGGGCGCGGCCGGGCGTTTTGCGCCGGGCTGAATCTGCGCGGGGCGACCAAGGGCTCGACCGGCCTGGAGGGCGCCTCGACGTCCACGGACATCGACCTGCGGGCGACGCCGCCGACGGTGATGTTCAACCTGAACACGCCCACCATCTGCGCCATGAACGGCTCGGCCGCGGGCTACGGGATGGATACGGCCCTGGGCTGCGACATCCGGATCATGGCCGAGAGCGCCAAGCTGGCGGCGGCCTTCACCAAGCGGGGCATCGTGCCCGAGAGCGGCGGGACCTGGTTCCTGCCGCGCCTGGTCGGCTGGTCGAAGGCGGCCGAGATCATCTTCACCGGCCGCACCCTGACGGCGAACGAGTGCCTGTCGCTGGGCCTGGCCTCGCAGGTCGTGCCGGACGCCGAGGTCGCAGCCGCGGCGCGGGCGCTGGCGCTGGAGATCGCGGCCAACGCGCCCCTGGCCGTTCAGGCGTCCAAGCGGATGATGCGGATGGGCCTGTCCGAAGGCTTCGACGAGCACGTCCACCACGTGTTCCTGCAGCTCATCCCCCTGCTGCGCACCGAGGACGCCATGGAGGGGATGAAGGCCTTCATGGAAAAGCGCGCGCCCGACTTCAAAGGGCGCTGATCCGCACGGGAAACACGCAACGCGTATTGCGGCTCACCGGCGCCGCAACAAGGCGTGGCGGATTGGCGACGGCGCCTGTAGCGTCGCGCCTCGCTTCCGCTGTTTCCCTGGATTTCTGCCTTGCCCAAGACCCTGATCGTCGCCCTTCTCGCCACCGCCCTGGCCGCGCCGGCGTTCGCCGCACCGAAGGTGGACCCCGCGCTGCATGCCGAGGCGTTGAGCATCCTGAAGACCAGCATCGGCTATCGCACGGTGCAGGGCGGCGGGAAGACGGTGGCCTACGCCGAGTACCTGAAGGGCAAGCTGACGGCGGCCGGCTACAAGGCAGATGAGATCGTCATCGAGCCGATGGCGGGCACGGCGTTCCTGATCGCTCGCTATCCGGGGACCGATCCCAAGAAGAAGCCGATCGTCATCTCCGGCCACATGGACGTGGTCGAGGCCGATCCGAAGGACTGGACCCGCGATCCCTTCACGCCGGTCGAGGAGAACGGCTACGTCTTCGGCCGGGGCGCCGTCGACAACAAGTTCGATGTCTCGATGATCGTCGCCACCCTGGCGAACCTGCGCAAGAGCGGCTGGAAGCCCGGTCGCGACGTGATCCTCGCCCTCTCGGGCGACGAGGAGACCACCATGCGCACCACCGCCGTCCTGGCCGAGCGGCTGAAGGGGGCGGAGATGGTGCTGAACGTGGACGGCGGCGGCGGGTCGCTGAACGAGGACGGCACGCCGGTGTCGTTCGGGATCCAAGGCGCCGAGAAGACCTATGCCGACTTCCACCTGACGGCGACCGATCCGGGCGGCCACTCCAGCCGGCCTACACCGACCAATGCGATCTATCGGCTGGCCAAGGCGATCGACAAGCTCGAGGCCTATCAGTGGCCGACGATGAGCAACGAGATCACCCGCGCCTCGCTGGCGGCCCAGGCCAAGAACACCGCGGGTCCGATGGGGCAGGCCCTGGCGAAATTCGCGGCGGACCCGACGGACAAGGCGGCGATCGCCACGATCCGCAGCGATCCCGCCTGGAGCCCGGCGCTGCACACCACCTGTGTCGCCACCATGCTGACTGGCGGCCACGCGCCCAACGCCCTGCCCCAGCGGGCCGAGGCGACGGTCAACTGTCGCATCTTCCCCGGCACGTCGTCGGCCAGCGTCAAGGACACCCTGACCCAGATCGTCGGCGATCCCGGCGTGGTGGTGACGCGGCTGGACGACGGGTCGATCGACAGCCCGCCCTCGCCGCTGCGCGCCGATGTGGTGGCGGCCGTCACCAAGGCGGTCCATGCGCGGTTCCCAGGCCTGGCCATCGTGCCCAGCCAGGCGTCGGGCGCCACCGACAGCATGTACTTCCGCGCGGCCGGCATCCCCAGCTACGGCGTCTCGGGCCTGTTCATGAAGGAGAGCGACGAGTTCAGCCACGGCCTGAACGAGCGCGCCCCAATCAGCGCCATCGACGGCGACCTGGCGCACTACGACTCCCTGCTGCGCGACCTGGCGAAGTAGCCCATGGCCGCCCGCACGTTCGAAGAGATCAAAGCCGGCTACGACACGCCCGACGCCGCGCCGCTGGACAGCCCCACGGCGCGAAACAACGACGGCGATACGCTGCTGCATCTGGCGGCCTTGCGCGGCGATGAGGCCGACGTGCAGGACCTCGTGGCGCTGGGGGCCGTGGTCAACGCTCGCGGCGAGTTCGGGATGACGGCGCTGCACCACGCAGCCATCGCGGGGCACGTCGCCGTCGCGGAGCGGCTGCTGGCGCTGGGCGCGAACCGCTCGGCGCCCGACGAGTCCGGCCAGAGCGCGGCGAAGCTGGCCGCGCTGGGATCGCACACGGAACTGGCGGCGCTGCTGCGTCCCTCGCGGCGTCGCGGCGGCGGGCGCTGAGCGGCGGCGGAATAACCGCTTCACTTCCGCCACGGCGCCAGGATCATCCTGTTCGCAGAACATGCGATCTGGGAGGATCCTATGCACGACCTGATCATCCGCGGCGGGACCATCATCGACGGCACCGGCGGCAAGCCCTTCGTGGGCGACGTGGCGATCGACGGCGACCGCATCATCCAGGTGGGCCAGGTGTCCGGATCGGCGCGTCGCGAGATCGACGCGACGGGCCAGGTCGTGACGCCGGGCTGGGTCGACATCCACACCCACTATGACGGTCAGGCGACCTGGGACGCGGTGCTGGCGCCCTCGTCCTGGCACGGGGTGACGACGGCGATCATGGGCAACTGCGGCGTCGGCTTCGCGCCCGTGCGGCC
Source organism: uncultured Phenylobacterium sp. (assembly GCA_964575195.1). GTDB lineage: Bacteria > Pseudomonadota > Alphaproteobacteria > Caulobacterales > Caulobacteraceae > Phenylobacterium. The sequence continues at coordinate 115,954 of CAZNPJ010000010.1, read as the reverse complement.
CGACGCGCACAACTTCCTGATCGAGCTGATGGAGGGGGTGGAGGACATCCCCGGTTCCGCCCTGCACGAGGGCATCGACTGGAAGTGGGAGAGCTTCCCCGAGTATCTCGACGCGCTGGAGGCCAAGCCGCGGGCCATCGACGTGGGCACCCACGTGCCGCACGCGCCGGTGCGGGCCTATGTGCTGGGTGAGCGCTGCAACACCGACTACCAGCCCAACGCCGAGGAAATCGCCGAGATGGCGCGCCTGGTGCGCGAGGGCGTGGAGGCCGGGGCGCTGGGCTTCTCGACCAGCCGGACGCTGCTGCACAAGGACCTGAAGGGCGTTCACATGCCCGGCACCTTCGCCGGGTCGGACGAGATGCTGGCCCTGGGGCTGAGCATGAAGGGTCTGCGCCACGGCGTGTTCGAGATGGTCTCCGACCACCTGGGCGACGACGACGAATGGATGTGGGTGAAAGGCTTCGCCGAGGAAACTGGCCTGCCCGTCACCCTGGTCGCCACCTCGGCCCAGGCCTACGAGGGCGACAAGATGTACAACATCGCCGAGGAGGCCCGCGCCCACGGCATGGACATCCGCCCGCAGATCGCGGGGCGGCCCACGGGCGTGCTGCACGGCCTGACCTCGAACTTCCACGTGTTCCTGGCCAGCCCGACCTGGAAGGCCAAGCTGGCCGACCTGTCGGTGGACGAGAAGCTGGCGGCGATGAAGACGCCGGAGATCCGCGCCGCCCTGCTCAGCGAGGACAGCCCGCTGATCCGCGCGGCGATCGGCGACGGCGTGGCCGGCGACCTGGCGGTGGCGTTCGGCGGAAGCCTGCTGTGGCGGATCTTCCCGCTTGGCGAGCGGCCGAACTACGAGCCCGATCGCGAAGGCAGCGTCGCCGGCATGGCCGAGGCGGCGGGCGTGCCGCCGCTGACGATGATGTACGACCTGCTGACGCGGGACGACGGGCGCGAGCTGTTCTACCAGCCGCTGGGCGGCTATCAGACCTACAACTTCGACTTCTTCCGCAAGAACATGCAGCACCCGAACGTGCTGTTCGGCCTGTCGGACGGCGGGGCGCACTGCGGCGTGATCGCGGACGCGGGGATGCCGACCTTCATCCTCAGCTACTGGGCGCGCGACCGGGTGAAGGGCGACCAGTTCCCGCTGGAGTTCCTGGTGCGCAAGCTGACCAGCGACACGGCCAAGGCCTATGGCCTGAACGACCGTGGGCAGCTGAAGCCGGGCCTGCTGGCCGACGTGAACGTCATCGACTTCGACAAGCTGAAGCTGTTCCGGCCCGAGTCGATCCAGGACCTGCCGGCCGGTGGCCGCCGACTGGTCCAACGGGCCGAGGGCTATCGCTACACCGTGAAGTCCGGCCAGGTGACCTTCGAGGACGGTGAGCACACCGGCGCCCTGCCCGGCGGCCTGGTCCGCGGCGGCCGCGAGGCGGTGATCCTGCCGATGGCGGCCGAATAGGGCTCGGGCGACCTCGTCGGCGTCAGCCGGCGAGGATTTCCCCCAGGACACGCGGCGCATCGGCGATGTCGCGGGGATGACCCTTGGACACGCCGGTCACCAGGATCAGCGCCTTCCACAGCGCCCACCCGCGGCCGCGCGCCCAGGTTTCAGAGTCCAGCGGCAGCGCCTGGCGGAAGGTCTCGCGCGCCTCGCCCGTGAACAGCGTCCACGCCACGGCGAGGTCGCAGGCGGGATCGCCCACGGCCAGATTGCCGAAGTCGATGACGGCGCAGAGGCGGCCGTCCCGGACCAGCAGATTGCCGGCAGCGATGTCGCCGTGCAGCCAGACCGGCGGGCCCGCCCAGGCGCTCGCCAGCGCGGCGTTCCAGATGTCGGTCGCCCGGCCGCGATCGAAGGCGCCGTCTAGGACGGCCAGGGCCTGGCGGGTCTGGGCGTCGTAGGCGGCGAGGCTTCCCCCGCGCTGGAAGTTATGCACGCCGGGCGGCGGGCCGCCGTCAGAAGCCACCCCCTGAAGCGCCGACAGAAAGTTCGCGAGGTCTGCCGCGAACGCAGGTCCAGGCGCCAACTGGGCGTCAGCGGCTGAGCGGCCCTCGATCCAGCGATAGACCGACCAGGGCCACGGATAGTCCTCGTCCGGCGCGCCTAGGGCGACCGGCGCCGGAATCGGCAGCGGCAGGCCGGCGGCCAACCGTGGAAGCCATCGCTGTTCCTTGTCGACCTGAGCCACATAGGCCTCATGCCGCGGCAAGCGGACCAGGAGGTCCGATCCAAGGTGGAAGGCCTTGTTGTTCCATCCCTGGATCGCCACGGGCTCTATCGGCAGCTCCGCCCAGGCCGGGAACTGGGCGACGACCAGGCGGCGAACCAGATCGGCGTCGATCCGAGGCGGGGGCGCCGACACGGTCAACGCGACCAGTAGTGGTAGCGCCAGACCTTCTCGAAGCCGGCCTTGCGGTAGAGGGAGCGGGCGTCGTTGCCCTCCTCCACCTGCAGGAAGATGCGGTCGATGCCGCGGGCCTGGGTGGCGCGGCCGAGGGCGGCGAGGACGGTGCTGGCCAGGCCTCGGCCCCGGCGCGCGGCGTCGGTGCGCATGCCGTGGATGCCGGCCCAGCCGTGGCCGAAGGTGACGGCGCCCACCGCGACCGTCCGGCCATCTTCCCGCGCGGCGCCGTACATGGCGTCGGGCGAACGGGTCAGGGCGGCGACCCGGCCGGCGCCGTCCTCGGGATCGAAACCCGGCCCAAGGAAGACCTGGCCCCAATCGGCGTCCGGCGTCTCCAGCAGATCGGCCGGACGGTCGCGAAGCGCGGCCAGCCGGTCGACGTCGCCCACCTTCACGATGGTGGGCTTGGCGGCGACATAGCCGCGAGCCGTCAGGGCGTCGGCGACCTTTTCCAGTCCCGGCACGTCGGCGATACGGAACATGGGCGTGAGGCCGGCGCTCCAATAGGCGGCCTCGACGTCGCTAAGCGCGGCGGCGTCCAAATCGTGACGAAGCGGCACGGCGCTCTTGGCGCGACCGATCGGGCCGTCGTCCAGCGGGACCAGCCAGCCGCCGACCTCCTCGATCAACGCCGGGGCGACGCCCTCGACGGTGGCCCGTTCCAGGGTCTCGATGTCGGCCCCCGTCAGCTCCGGTCGCCCTTCATCAGACGGGCCTTGTCGCGCTGCCAGTCGCGGGCGGCGACGGTTTCGCGCTTGTCGTGAGTGTTCTTGCCCTTGGCGAGGGAGAGCTCGAGCTTCGCCAGCCCCTTGTCGTTCCAGTAGAGCTTGGTCGGGATGATCGTGCGGCCCTCGCGCTGGACGGCGCCGATCAGCTTGTCGATCTCCTTGCGCTTCAGCAGCAGCTTCCGGTGCCGCCGCGGCTCGTGGTTGAAGTGCGGGCCGGCCTGGGCATAGGGCGGGAAGTCGGCGTTGATCAGCATGATCTCCTTGCCTTCCACCGCCGCATAGCTCTCGGCGATGTTGGCGCGACCGACGCGCAGGGACTTCACCTCGGACCCGGTCAGGGCGAGGCCCGCCTCGAAGGTCTGTTCGAGGAAATAGTCGAACCGGGCGCGGCGATTCTCGGCGATCAGCTTGCCGGCCATCAGATCAGTCCCGCATCCCGCAAGCCGGTGAGCACCTCGGCCTTGGCGGCCTCGGAGCAGCCGACGATCGGCAGGCGCACCTCATCGGTGCAGAGGCCGAGCTGAGCCATGGCGAACTTGGCCGGCGACGGCGAGGCGTCGGCGAACAGCGCCTTGTGCAGGCGGATCAGCCGATCCTGGCCGTAGAGCGCGTCCTGCCACTGGCCGGACAGCGCGTCGTCGTACATGCGGGCCACCAGCTCTGGCGCGACATTGCAGGTGACGGAGATGCAGCCATGACCGCCCTGGGCGACATAGCCCAAGCCTTGGTCGTCGTTGCCGGAGAGCAGAACCCACTCCTCGCCGCAGTCCACCCGCTGGAGGCTCGCGCGGCCGAGATCGCCGCTGGCGTCCTTCACGCCGACGATGTTGGGGAGCTTCGACAGGCGGACCAGGGTGGAATGGGCGATGTCCACGCTGGTGCGGGCCGGCACGTTGTAGACCAGCACCGGCAGCTGAACGGCATCGTTGATCGCAGCGTAGTGGGCGTAGAGCCCTTCCTGGCTGGGGCGGTTGTAGTAGGGCGTCACCACCAAAGCGGCGTCGGCGCCCACCTGCTTGGCATGCTGGACCAGCTCGATCGCCTCGGCGGTGGAGTTGGAGCCCGCGCCGGCGATGACCGGCACGCGGCCCTTGGCCGTCTGCACGCACAGCTCGACGACCCGCCGATGCTCGGCGTGGCTGAGGGTGGCGGTCTCGCCGGTGGTGCCGACGGGAACGAGGCCGTGGACGCCGCCCGCGATCTGTCGCTCGACGAGGGACACAAAAGCGTCCTCGTCCAGGGCTCCATTATGGAAAGGCGTCACGAGCGCAGGCAGGACGCCGCGGAAGAGAGGTTCGGACATGTCAGCTTATGTGGGGTGAGCAAAAGACTGTGAAGAAGCCGCCTCTAGAGGCGACGTTCAGATTTGCGCGGACAATATGTTGGCGTGGGCTAAGCCCGCAACGTCGATTCCTTAAATCCCCGAACCGGGGGGAGTTTGTTGGACCTTAGAATTCGTAACGCCCTGCTTATTGGCTGCGCCGCGCTGGCGGCGACGGCGGTCGCACACGCGCAGACCTCGGACCCCATCGGCGACCTTTTGGGGCAGGCCAAGCTGCCCGCCGCCCCGGTCCCCTACACGGTCGCGAAACAAACGGTCGCCCGTCCGCTCAGTTCCAGCGATCAGGCCCTGTTCGCCCAGGGCATCGCGGCGGCGAAACGAGGCGACATCGCCGGCGCCAAGGGCGCTGTCGCGGGCCTGTCCGACCCGATCGCCCGCAAGCTGGTGACCTGGGCGATGGTCGACGTGAGTGGCAATTCGCTGGGCTTCTACGACCTCGACGCGGCGCGTCGCGACCTGAACGGCTTCCCCCGTGGGGTGCGGCGGCAGATCGCCGCCGAAAAGCTGCTCGAGACCTCCGGCCTGTCGCCGGCGCAGATTGTCGCCTGGTTCGGCGGACAGGAGCCGCAGAGCGCGCAGGGCGCGACCGCCCTCGCCTCGGCCTATCGCAGCCTGGGCCGGCAGGACGAGGCGGCAGGCTTGATTCGCCGCTGGTGGCGGGACAAGAGCTTCGAGGCGGACGCGCAGCGGGCGATGCTGACCCGGTTCGCCGACGTGCTGACCCCGGACGATCACGTCCGTCGCGCCGACGTGCTGCTGTACGGCGCGCAGGGACCGGCGGCGCGCGATGTGGTGGCCCTCCTGCCGGCCGACCGTCAGCCGGCCGCGCTGGCGCGGATCGCCCTGCGGGGCAATTCGGACGCCGGCTACAACAGTCTCACCCCCGAGGATCAGGCCAGCCCCGGCGTGGCGTTCGAACGGGCGGCGTTCCTGCGCCGCCGCGGACAGGACGGGATGGCCGCCGCCGCCCTCTCCACCCTCGCGACCGACGGCGTGACCGCCGACGGAGCCGAGCGGGTCTGGGACGAGCGCTACCGCCTGACCCTGGCCTCGATCCGCAGCGGCGATTGGCGCGCCGCCTACCGGGCGGCGGCCAACACCGGCCTCAACAGCGGGGCCGACGCCACCGAGGCGGAATTCTACGCCGGCTGGATCGCGCTCAGCCGCCTGAATGAGCCGGCGACAGCGGCCCGGCACTTCGCCGCCATCGAGCGGATCGGCCAGTCGCCGATCACCCGCAGCCGCGCCTTCTACTGGCTGGGCCGCGCGGCCGAGGCGCAGGGCGACCGGACATCGGCGGAGAACTTCTATTCCCGCGGCGCCGAGTACACGACGACCTTCTATGGACAGCTCGCGGCCGAGAAGCTGGGCCTGAGGCTGGTGCTGCCGGCCGATCCGGTCCCCACCGACGCCGAACGGGCGCGATTCGAAGGCCAGGATGTGGTGCAGGCCATGCGGATGCTGGCCGACCAAAACCAGCGAGACCTGTTCAAGGTCTTCGCCCTGCACATCGACGACATCGTCCCCGACCGGGTGGAGGCCGCCCTGCTGATCGATGCGATCCGGGGCTATGGCGACCAGGACACCTCGATGAAGGCGGCGCGCGGGGCGGCCCAGCGCGGGTTCGTGCTCGCCGACCGGGCCTATCCCTACCGCACGCCGCCCGAGGTGGCGGGCGCACCGGAACCGGCGTTGGTGCTGGGGATCACCCGCCAGGAGAGCGGCTTCGATCCGGCCGTGCGCTCGGGCGCCGACGCACGCGGCATGATGCAACTGCTGCCATCGACGGCCGCGACGGTGGCCCGGCGGATGGGCGTGTCCTATTCGGCCGCCCAGCTCTATGAGCCGGACTACAACATGCGGCTTGGTTCCAGCTTCCTGGGCCAGCTGGTGAACGGGTTCTCGGGCTCGTACATCATGGCCGCGGCAGGCTACAACGCCGGGCCGGGCCGCCCGCCGCAGTGGGTGGCGATGTGCGGCGATCCCCGCGCCGGCGGGTCCGACCCGCTCGACTTCATCGAGTGCATCCCCTTCTCCGAAACCCGGAATTACGTGATGCGGGTAATGGAGAACATGCAGGTCTATCGGGCCAAGGCGAACGGGGGCTCCGCACCCATCACCCTGTCCACCGACCTGCGCCGTGGCAGCTACAACTACGCGGCGGCGGCCTCGGCGGTGGCGAGCAACCCGTAAATCCCGCCGAGGGGCGCTACTGCGGTCTGGTCCGGAACCAGGCCGCCACAAAGAGCGCCGCCAGCAGGAGGTCCGGGCTGGCCACGGCCGGGACGCTGATCGGAATGCGGCCCTGCAGGTAGAGCAGCCAGCATGCGCCGACGAACACCAGCTTGCCCGACGCTCCGACCAGCATGAAGGGGCGGTATCGGGCGGGGTCGCGCCCGATCACCAGATAACCGACCTGCCAGGCGAGCGTGGAGGCCAGGAAGCCGTAGTAGCTGTCGGGATGGCTGAACGGCTGGGTCTGGGCGGCGATGACGCGTTCCAACGCGAACATCGGGGCGATCACCAGGACGCCCCAGGCGCCGCCCAGGGTGAAGACCCACTTCGCGAAGGTCATCGCCGGTTCTCCCGCCGTCAGGTCAGTCGATCACCAGGCCGTTGAGCAGGCCGTCGAGGGTGACGCGCATCAGCTCCTCGCGGTCTGCGAAGTCGAAGCTCGGCCGGACGATCAGCAGCGCCACCACGCCATGGCAGGCCATCCACAGCGCCTGGGCCGCCGAGTCGGCGCCGCCGGTGCGCAGACGGCCGGCCGCGGCCACCTCGCGCACGACGCCGGCGAAGGCCTCGTAGCATTGATGGCTGAGATCGGAGGTGCGTTCCGGGGTCTCGTCCGGGGCCGCGACCTGGGGCGTGCAATAGACCAGCTGGTAGGCGTTGGGGTGCTCCAGCCCCCAGTGCATGTAGCTGTCCAGCATCATCCGCGTGCGGACCACCGGGTCCAGCGGGCGGGCGGCCAGGGCGGTGTTGCGTTCCAGCAGCTGGCTCAGCGTCGCATCCACGATCTCGCGCAGGATGCAGGCCTTGTCCTGGAAATGCATGTAGAGGGCGGTGGACGACACGCCGACCTCGTCGGCGATCCGCCGGATCGTGGCGCCATCGTAGCCTTCGGCCACGAAGATCCGCTCCGCCGCCTCGAGAATTTCCGCACGCCGCAGGTGTCCGTCGCCCTTGGCCTTGCGCGCGGTCTTCCGCGTCGCCGTCGCGACTGAACTCATAACCTCATCCCCATACCGTCCCCGCGTCTAGCGGACCCCAAAACGGCAGATGTGACAAGTCTTTGTCGGCCGGTCCGGCCGGTGGGCTGGACGCGCGCGGCTGGTTCCGCGTAAGGGCGACCTATGAGCCCGCCTCACATCGCCGAGACCTCGGAGGTCATGCGCACCACCGGCTGGGTCGACTATGCGCTGCTCGACTCGGGCCGCGGGCGGAAGCTGGAGCGGTATGGCCCCTACACCGTCGTGCGTCCCGAGCCGCAGTGCCTGTGGACGCCCCGGCTGGACGCGGCCGTCTGGGACAACGCCGACGCGGTCTTCGATCCCTCCGACGAGGAGGACGCCGGCCGCTGGCGGTTCAAGGACCGTCCGGTGGAGACCTGGCCCCTGGCGTGGGGCGATGTGCGCTTCCACGGGCGGTTCACGGCCTTTCGGCACCTGGCTTTCTTCCCGGAGCAGGCCGCCAACTGGGGGTGGCTGGACCGGCAGGTCCGCGCGGTCGCCGCCGGGGGCGAGCCGCCGCGGGTGCTGAACCTGTTCGGCTATACGGGCGTCGCCAGTCTCGTCATGGCGGCGGCGGGGGCGGCGGTAACCCACGTGGACGCCTCGAAGAAGGCGGTCGCCTGGGCCCGAGAGAACGCGGAGCTGTCGCGCCTTTCCGACCGGCCCATCCGCTGGATCGTCGAGGACGCCAAGAAGTACGTGGCGCGCGAGGTGCGGCGCGGCTCGACCTACGACGGCATCATCCTGGACCCGCCGAAGTACGGCCGTGGCCCGGACGGCCAGGTCTGGCGGCTGTTCGAGGACCTGCCCGAGCTGGCGGCGCAATGCGCGCAGCTGCTGTCGCCGGACGCGAAGTTCCTGGTGCTGAACGCCTATGCCGAGCGCATCTCCGGCGCGGCCCTGGCGGGCCTGCTAGCCGAGACCCTGGACGGGCGCGGCGCCAAGATCGAATGGGGCGAGCTGGCGCTGGAGGAAGAGCGCGGCGACCGGGCCATCGGCATGAGCTTCTTCGCCCGGTGGTCGCGATGACCTCCCGCACGATCACCTCGCTCGCCAACGACACGGTGAAGGCCGTGCGCGCCCTGCACATGCGCAAGGAGCGCGACGAGACGGGGCTGTTCGTCGCCGAGGGGCTGAAGACGGTGATCGAGGGGATCGACACCGGCCATGCCCCAAAGATCCTGATGCACGGCCCCGACGCGACCTCGCACCCGATGATGCAGAAGGCCGTTGCGGCGACGATCGCCGCGCGGGGCCAGGTGATCGAGGTCACCCACGACATCCTGGCCAAGATCTCCCGGCGGGAGAACCCGCAAGCGGTGGTCGGCGTGTTCCCCCAGGCGTTTGTCGAGCTGGCCGATGTGCAGCCGGGCCCGGCGCAATGCGTCGTGGCGCTGCACCGGGTCCGCGATCCCGGGAACCTGGGCACCATCATCCGCACGGCCGACAGCGCCGGCTGTGGGGCAGTCGTATTGGTGGGCGAGTGCTGCGACCCCTATTCGGTGGAGGCCGTGCGCGCGACAATGGGCTCGATCTTCGCCGTGCCGCTGATCCGGGCCACCGAGGATGCGTTCGCGGCCTGGCGCGCCCGTTGGACGGGCTCGGTGATCGGCACCCTGCTCTCCGCCAACGTGACCCACAGCGACGCAACCTACGCCAAGCCGGCCCTGGTGCTGATGGGCAACGAGCAGCAGGGCCTGACCCCGGACATGGCCGCCCTGTGCGACGTGAACGTGAAAATCCCCATGCGCGGCCGCGCCGACAGCCTGAACCTGTCGGTGGCGACCGGGATCATGATCTACGCGGCGACGGCCTGATCGCCTGCACCAGGATTGACAGGATCGCCCCTGGGGCCAAGCGTGGCGGCAGTTTCGGGAGGTCGCCGTGCGTCTAAGCGGGTTTCATTGGCTTCCCATCGTGCTCAGCCTGGTGGCGGGCGGAGCGCTGGCGGCCGAGCGCCATCCGGATCTCGAAGGCGTCTGGTCCTACGCCTGGATCACGCCGCTGGAGCGGCCCAGCGCCTTTACCGCCCTGGAGCCGACCGAGGCTGAGGCCAAGGCCTTCGAGGCGGCGCACACGGGTGTTCCCGAGCCGGCGAGCGGCGGTCCGGTCGGCCAGGAGACCACCGAGTGGTGGGAGATGGGCGCCCGGCTCGGGCGGATCGGCGGCAAGCCGCGATCCTCCTGGATCGTCGATCCAGCCGACGGCAAGCTGCCCTATTCCCGCGCCGGGCAGCTCGCCTTGCTGGCGCGCCAGGGCGCCGCTCGGATCGTCGACAACCCCGAGGGCCGGCCGGCGCCGGAGCGCTGTCTGATGGGTCTGGGCGGGACCTCCCTGCCCCCGATGCTGAACGCCAGCTACAACGGCCATCTGCGCATCGTGCAGACCGCCGATCACGTGGTGGTGCTGACCGAGATGAACGTCGGGCCGCGGATCATTCCGCTGGGCGACGGCCGCCATGAGCCGGGCGCCGCGTGGAGCGGACATTCGGTCGGTCGTTGGGAGGGCAAGACCCTGGTGGTGGAGACCACGGGCTTCCATACCGGAACCGAGTGGCGGACCCCCAGCCGGCTCTTCATCAGCACGGGCGCCAAGGTGACCGAACGCTTCACCCGGATGGGGCCGGACGACATCCTCTACGCCTACACCGTCGAGGACCCAACGACCTTTACACGGGCCTGGCGCGGGGAGATGCCCCTGCACCGATCCAGCGAGCCCATGTTTGAATTCGCCTGCCACGAGGGCAACTATTCGCTGCCGGGCATCCTGGCGGGCGGTCGCCAGCAGGAGGCGGAGGCCGCCGGCCAACGCTAGCGGGCATGTCCTAACGTGCCACCCTGCTCGCCGTTGGTCAGCTGTCCCGCCCCATGAAGGCGAGGGAAAGGTCTACGTCCCTCGTGGCTTCGCCCGCGCGGTCGGTGCGGCGGTGGCGGGGTCTTCGGGCCAGACGTGCTTGGGGTAGCGGCCGCGCATGTCGCTACGGACGTCTTTCCACGAGCCTTTCCAGAAGCCCGGAAGATCCTTGGTGGTCTGGATCGGGCGGTGGCCGGGAGACAGCAGCGACATGGTGATCGGCGCGCCGCCGATGGTCGGGTGGACGCCCAGGCCGAACACCTCCTGCACGCGCACATCGACCCGCGGCCCGCCCTCGGCGGCGTAGTCGATGGCGAAGCTGTTGCCGGTGGGCGCCGTCCAGCGCACCGGCGCCTCAGCATCGAGGCGACGCTGCAGGTCCCAGGGGACCAGGGTGCGAAGCGCGCCGTCGAGGACGTCCGGTTTGAGGGCGTTCAGGCCCCTGAGGCCGTGCAGCACGGGCGCCAACCAATCGTCCAGCCGCCCTAGCAGCGTCGCGTCGGACAGGTCGGGCCAGGCCGGATCGCGGGCGTGGAGGAAGGTGGCGCGGTCGCGCAGGCTGGTCGCAGCATCGCCCCACGGGAGGATCTTCAGCCCCTCGCGCCGGACCCGCTCGGTCAGGGCGCGGGCGACGAGCGCCGGATCGGGATTGTCGTCGATCTCCTCGCGGATGGTGAGACGGCCCAGGCGGGTCAGACGCTTCGCACGCAGGCGACCGCCACCGCTCTCGTCCAGGCGCTCCTCGATCTCGAACTGAGCCTGGAAGGCCACCAGCTCAGCCGGATCAAGCGGCGCGGCCAGCAGAATACGGTCACGCCTGTCGCCGCCGCCGAGTTCCGCCACCGCCAGCCACGGCTCACGGGCCAGGGCGTCGGTCGGTTCGACGAAGGCGCCGCGCCCGGTGACGAGCTGGAACTCGCCCTGCCCGCCCCGCGCCTTGGCCACCCGCTCGGGATAGGCGAAGGCCAGCAACAGGCCGTCGGACAGGGGCTCACCTTGGCCGGGCGTTCCCGACATCCCCGCCCAGCGATCGGCGAGCGCCTTGGCGTCGCGGGCGCGCGGGCTTCGGTCGCGCTCCAGGCCGTCCAGCCGATGGCGCAGATCGGCGTCCCGACCGCCCAGGCCGCGCTCGGTGATCAGGGCGGCGATGCGGGCGGCCCGGGGCGCCTGTCCGGTCTCGGCCGCCTTCAGGATCATATGGGCCAGGCGCGGGCTGAGGGGCATGTCGGCCAGGGCGCGGCCGTGGGGGCTGAGCACGCCGTCGCGATCCAGCGCCTCCAGACGCGCCAGTAATGCCCGCGCTTCGGTGAAGGCGGCGGCGGGCGGGGGATCGAGGAATGCCAGGTCGCCGGTATCCTTGGCGCCCCAGCGGGCTAGGTCCAGGGCCAGCCCGGACAGGTCGGCGTCGAGGATCTCCGGATCGGCGTAGGCGGGCAGCGCGCGGGTTTCCGCCTCGTCCCACAGGCGATAACAGACGCCAGGCTCGGTGCGGCCGGCGCGACCGCGGCGTTGGTCGGCGGCGGCGCGGCTGACGCGGACGGTGGCCAGCCGGGTCAGGCCGCTGGCGGGATCGTAGCGGGGCACGCGGGCGACGCCGCTGTCGATCACCACACGCACGCCCTGGATGGTCAGGCTGGTCTCGGCGATGGAGGTGGCCAACACCACCTTTCGCACGCCGGGCGGCGCGGGCTGGATGGCGCGGTCCTGATCGCGGGGATCGAGGGCGCCGTACAGCGGGGCGATCGCGACGTTGGGGCGATTGCGCTCGGCCAGGCGTTCGGCGGTCCGCAGGATTTCGCCCTGCCCGGGCAGGAACACCAGCAGACTGCCGGTTTCCTCGGCCAGCGCGCGCTCGATGGCGCGCACGGCCTGATCCTCGAGGCGAAGGCGATCGTCGCGGCCGAGGTAGCGGGTGTCGACCGGAAACATCCGGCCCTGGCTTTCGAGGACCGGCGCGTCGCCCAGCAGACGGGCGACGGCGGCGCCGTCCAGGGTGGCGGACATCACCAGAAGGCGCAGGTCGTCGCGCAACAGCCCCTGGGCGTCGCGGGCCAGGGCCAGGCCCAGGTCGGCGTCCAGGCTCCGCTCGTGAAACTCGTCGAAGATCACGCAGGCGACGCCGGCCAGTTCCGGATCGCCCAGAAGCATGCGGGTGAAGACGCCCTCGGTGACCACCTCGATGCGGGTGGCGGCCGAGATGCGCGATTGCATACGGACCCGATAGCCCACGGTGTCGCCGACTCGCTCGCCGAGGGTCGCGGCCATCCGCTCGGCCGCGGCGCGGGCCGCCAGGCGGCGCGGTTCCAGGACGATAATCTTGCCGCCGGCGACCCAGGATTCGCCCAGCAGCTCCAGCGGGACCAGCGTTGTCTTGCCCGCGCCGGGTGGCGCCACGAGCACCGCAGCGTTCGTTTCCACGAGCGCCGCCTTCAACTGAGGCAGGATTTCCCGGACAGGCAGCATTGTCGGGCGGCTCTACCCGCCATCGGGCCGGCTGGAAACAGGTTCTGCCCTTGGCGCTTGACCGAAGCGCCGCAACCGCGCCACGGTCCGGCCAGCTTTTTACCTGGGCGGCTCGGGGGCCGCCGTTCGGAGGAATACATGTGGCGCGTTAAGCCGCTCGACGCGATCTTGGCTACGGCCGAAAAGAAGTCACTCCACAGATCGCTCGGGCCGTTCCAGCTGACGATGCTGGGCATCGGGGCCATTATCGGCACAGGGATCTTCGTCCTGACCGCCGAGGCCGCCCAGAAGGCGGGCCCCGGCATGATCATCGCCTTCATCATCGCAGGCTTCGTCTGCGCGGTGGCCGCGCTCTGCTACGCCGAGATGGCGGCCATGGTGCCGGTGTCCGGCTCGGCCTACACCTACAGCTACGCGGTGATGGGCGAACTGCTGGCCTGGATGGTCGGCTGGGCGCTGATCTTGGAATATGCGGTCGCCGCCGGCGCCGTGTCGGTGGGTTGGTCCGGCTATGTGGTCGGTCTCCTCGAAAACGCGCTGCATATGGACATACCCGACCTGCTGGTTCGGGGCCCCTTCGACGGGGGCCTGGTCAATCTGCCGGCCGCGGCCATCGCCCTGCTGGTGACCGCGCTGCTGGTCGTCGGCACGCGGGAATCGGCGACGGTCAACGCCTTCCTGGTCGCCATCAAGGTGGCGGCGCTGCTCCTTTTCATCGTGCTGGCGGTCCCCGTCATCAAGATGGAGAACTTCAATCCCTTCATGCCCCTGGGCTTCGCCGGGGTCTCTGCGGCGGCGGCGTCGATCTTCTTCGCCTATGTCGGCTTCGACGCGGTTTCGACCGCCGCCGAGGAAACCAAGAACCCGCAGCGGAACATGCCCATCGGCCTGATCGGCTCCCTGGGCGTCTGCACGGTTTTCTACATCCTGGTTGCGTCGGGGGTGATCGGCACCGTCGGAGCCCAGCCCGTGCTGGACGCGTCGGGCGCTGGCCTGCGTCCCGGCAGCCCGGAGCTTAGCGCCGCCTGCGCCGCCCTGGGCGACACCAAGGTGGTCTGCTCGAAGGAAGCCCTGGCCTGGACCCTGCGCTCTATCGGCTGGCCGCAGATCGGCAACCTGATCGGCCTCGCGGCCGGCCTGGCCCTGCCTTCGGTCATCCTGATGATGATGTTCGGCCAGACCCGGATCTTCTTCGTCATGAGCCGCGACGGCCTGCTGCCGCCGGTGCTCTCCAAGGTCCACCCGAAGTTCAAGACGCCGCACGTGATCACCATCATCACCGGCGTGTTCGTGGCCCTGTTCGCCGCCTTCTTCCCGGTGGGGATCCTGGCGGACATCTCGAACTCGGGGACCCTGTTCGCCTTCGCCATGGTGGCCATCGCCGTGCTGGTGCTGCGCCGGACCGACCCTAATCGGGTGCGTCCGTTCCGCACGCCGGCCGTGATGGTGGTCGCGCCCCTGGCCGCGATCGGGTGCATCTACCTGTTCGTCAGCCTGCCGCACGAGACCCAGCTGATGTTCGTCGCCTGGGCGGTGATCGGCCTGATCGTCTATTTCAGCTATGGCTATCGAAAGAGCCACGTGGCCCACGGCTCGCCCGAGACCCACGAGCTGGACGACGACGCGCCGCCGACGTCGGTTCCGCCCATGCCGGGCGCCTGACGCGGCAGACACGCCAAAGGAAAGGCCCGGGAGCGATCCCGGGCCTTTTCATATGGACGCCAAGCCCCGATCATAGGGCCGCCATGAACGCCCCTGCCCCCACGCTTCCGATCCGCGCAATGGTCGCACCCGTGACGCCGCTGCAGCAGAACTGCACCATTGTCTGGTGCGTGAAGACCAACAAGGCGGCGATCATCGATCCCGGCGGCGAGGTCGCGAAGCTGATGTCGATCCTGGAAACCAACGGCCTGACGCTGGAGAAGATCTGGATCACCCATGGCCACCTGGATCACGCGGGCGGCACGGCCGAGATCAAGGCGCTGACCGGCGCGCCCATCGAAGGCCCGCATCCCGCCGACCAGTTCTGGATCGACGACATCGGCGCGTCCGGCGCCAAGTACGGCATGCCCGAGGCCCAGCCTTTCACGCCGGACCGCTGGCTGCACGACGGCGACACCGTGACCCTGGGCGAGACCCAGTTCGAGGTCCTGCACTGCCCCGGTCACACCCCCGGCCACGTGGTGTTCTTCCATCGCGAGGCGCGGTTCGCCCAGGTCGGCGACGTGCTGTTCCAAGGCAGCATCGGCCGCACGGACTTTCCGCAGGGCAGCTTCAAGGACCTGATCGACGCGATCACCGGGAAACTCTGGCCCCTGGGCGGCGACGTCCAGTTCGTGCCGGGCCACGGACCGACTTCGACCTTCGGCCGGGAGCGTCGCACGAATCCCTTCGTCGCCGACGACGTGCTGGCGGACGAATGAGCCCCCGTATCCGGTTTGGAACATCTCGGTTTCAAGTGAGACATTCGGACGTTACGGCCGGCGACGAAGCTGGCGACCATGGAGCTTGCATCTGACATGGCCGCGGCCGGCGCTCGAATCCTGATGGTCGACGACGACCCGGGCATCCGCGATGTGGTGTCCGACTTCCTTGGCAAGCATGGCTACAAGGTCGAGACGGCCGGCGACGCCACCGAGATGGAGCGCGTTCTGGAACGCGGTCCCGTCGATCTGATCGTGCTGGATGTCATGATGCCGGGCGAGGATGGCTTGGCCGTCTGCCGCCGCCTGACCACCACCGAGGCGGCGCCGCCGATCATCATGCTGTCGGCCATGGGCGAGGACACCGACCGGATCGTCGGCCTCGAGCTGGGCGCGGACGACTATCTGGCCAAGCCGTGCAATCCGCGCGAACTGCTGGCCCGTGTGCGCGCCGTCCTGCGGCGGGCCGAGCAGCGGACCACCGGCGGGGCGCTGGGCGCGGGCTGCGAGTTCGCGGGCTGGCGGCTGGACCTGGTGCGGCGCGAACTTCGCTCGCCGGCTGGCGTGGTGGTCAACCTGAGCTCTGGGGAGTTCTCGCTGCTGCGCGCCTTCGTGGAACGGCCGCAGCGGGTCTTGACCCGCGATCAGCTGCTGGAATTCGCCCGCGGGCCCGACAGTGACGCCTTCGACCGCGCCATCGACGTACAGATCAGCCGGCTTCGCCGGAAACTGGATGATGGCGGCGGCGGCCACGACCTGATCCGCACGATCCGCAACGAGGGCTACATGTTCACGGCCAAGGTCAAACGGGTGTGAGGAGGTTCGGCCGGGCGACGGCGCCGCTGCTGGTCCAGCTGCTGACGCTGACCGGCCTGACGCTGGTGGCCGCGTGGGCGATCAGCACCTTGCTGCTGTTTCTGCTGCCCCCGCCCGCCCCGGATTTCTACCGGATCTCCGAGATCGAAGCGACCTTCCGCGGCGCCGCCCCGACCTTCACGGAGCGGCGGCCCTTGGTGCTGCAAACCCGTACGAAGGCGCCGGCTCCGGTGCTCGAGGGCAAGAGCATCCCCGTCATCCGCGACAAGATCGCCGAAAACCTGCGCGTGCCGGCCGCCAATGTGATCATTGCCGGCGAGCGCGGTCCCCTGTCCGACCGCCGCGTCGGCCGGATCATCCGCGACCGGGTGGCCCGCGCCGGGATCAGCGAAGAGGAGCACTTCCTGATCTCTCCGTTCCAAGTGGGCGTGCGCCAGGCGGACGGCGGCTGGAAGGTGGTGCGCCCCGAAACCGGTTTCGGGCTCAGCGATTGGCAACAGCGGGTCGCCCTCTGGTTCGCGCTCTCGGCCCTGGCGATGTCGCCCGTGGCGTGGATCTACGCCCGTCGGCTGTCGCAGCCGATCCAGGTGTTCGCCGACGCGGCCGAACGGCTCGGTCGCGACCCCAATGCGCCGCCGCTGGCGGTGAAGGGTCCGGCCGAGGTGGCGACCGCCGCCCGCGCGTTCAACGGCATGCAGGAGCGCCTGCGCCGCTACGTCGAGGACCGCACGGCCATGATGGGCGCCATCGCCCACGACCTGCGCACCCCGCTGACCCGCCTGCGGTTCCGGATCGAGAGCCTGCCCGAGGAGCAGCGGGCGAAGTACGCCGCCGACCTCGACCAGATGGAGGAGATGATCACCGCGACCCTCACCTTCGTCCGCGACGCCACCAAGGCCGGGGAGCGCACGCCGCTGGAGCTGTCGTCATTGGTGGAAAGTCTTTGCGACGAGATGGCGGAGACGGGCGCCAAGACCGAGGTCGAGGCTGGAGAGAAGGTCATCCTGCAGGGTGACCCCCTCGCGCTTCGTCGCCTTGTCGCCAACCTGCTGGAGAACGCCGTCAAGTTCGGCGGCCAAGCACGCGCCCGGGTGTTCAGCGACGCGGGTCACGCCATCGTCGAGATCGAAGACGATGGCCCCGGCATCCCGGAGAAGGACGCGGAGAAGGTCTTCGATCCCTTCTACCGCCGCGAGCCTTCCCGCAGCCGCCAGACAGGCGGCATCGGCCTGGGACTGGCCATCGTCCGCTCGATCGCCCGCGGCCATGGGGGTGATGTGAGCCTGATCAACCGCGCCGGCGGCGGGCTGACCGCCCGCGTGCAACTGCCGCTCTAAGCACGATATCGCGCCCTGCCGCGAAGAAGCCGCAGGTCCTAACGCAACCATGGCCCCGCCTCGGGGGTTAGCCTCACCGCAAGCCCCCAGAGGAGACCCCCCTCCAATGCCCACCGCTGACACTGAAAAGCCCCGCGCCCGGCGCGGCTTCGCCGCGATGAACCCCGAACGCCGCCGGGAGATCGCCCGCAAGGGCGGCGCCAGCGTCCCCAGTGAGAAACGCAGTTTCGCGAAGGACCGCGACCTCGCCGCGCAGGCCGGCCGCAAGGGCGGCGAAGCCTCACGCGGCGGCGGCCGCACGCGCGGCCGCGAAGAGTAGATCTGAAGACTAAGGATCGTCGCACCGGAGGCGGGCGCTGTAACCGGCGCCCGCCTTCCGATGTCAGGACCGCGGAGGTCAGCGTCTAAGGGCCTTAGGCCCGCAGCAGGACCATCCCAAACGCCGGCGCTTCGCTCACCCAGCGCCGCTCCAGCCGCCACCCCGCCTGAGACGCCAGCATCGCCATCCGCTCGATGGTGAACTTGTACGAATTCTCGGTGTGGATGGTCTCGCCCTCGGTGAACCGGAACGCTTGGCCCGACACATGCGCCGTCTGGTCGGCCAGACTGACGAGATGCATCTCGATGCGGCTCTCGGCGGCGTTCCAGACCGCGCGGTGCGCGAAGGCGTCCAGATCGAAATCGCCGCTCAGCTCCCGATTGATCCGCGCCAGCAGGTTCTTGTTGAAGGCCGCCGTGACGCCCTTGGCGTCGTCGTAAGCGGCCACCAGAACGGCCGGATCCTTGACGAGATCGATGCCCACCAGGAAGGCCGCGCCCTCCCCGAGCAAGCGGCGGGCGCCGCTCAGGAACGTCCGCGCCTCGTCGGGGGTGAAGTTGCCAATCGTGGAGCCGGGGAAGAAGCCGACGATAGGCCGGCCGGCCGCTTCGTCGGGCAGCCGCAGGGCATTGGTGAAGTCGTCCCGCAGCGGCGCGACGGTCAGGTTCGGGTAGGTGGCGCGGACGGCCTCGGCCGCCCCTTCGAGCGCCGAGGCGCTGATGTCGATCGGGGCATAGACGGCGATGTGCGGCGCCGCGTCGAGGATGATCCGCGTCTTGGTGCTGGCGCCCGACCCGAACTCGACCAGGGCCGCGCCCGCCGGGATGGCGGCTGCGATCTCGGCCGCCGCGGCGGTCAGCAAGGCGACCTCCGTGCGGGTGGGATAATACTCCTCCAGCGTGGTGATCGCCTCGAACAGCTCGGAGCCGGCGGCGTCGTAGAAGTGCTTCGGCGACGCCGACTTGTGGGTCTTCGACAGCCCGGCCACGATGTCGGCTTCCAGGTCCGAGACCTCCAGGCCATCCCCCGCGCCGTCCAGGGCCAGGCGCAGGCCCGAAAACATCCAGCGCTGATGGGGATAGAAGAAGTTCCGATAGGTGGGTCGCACGTGGTCGGCGGGCGTGACGCAGGCCCCGCCCCGCAGGACGAACTGGCCCGACATGAACTTGCCGTTGTACTCGCCGACGGCGCCCTCGGCGGCCTTGAAGCCGGGATAGGGCAGATAGGCGCTGCGAGTCCATTCCCAGAGATCGCCGAACATCTGCCGCAGGCCGGACCCCGCGGGCGCCGCCTGGGCGTCAAACCGCCCGGCGTTGGCGAACTCGCCCTGAACCGGCAGGTCGGCGGCGGCGTGTTCCCATTCCGCTTCGGTGGGAAGGCGCGCGCCGGCCCACGCGGCGTAGGCGTCGGCCTCGTAGTAGCTGAGGTGGCTGACGGGCTGGCTGGGGTCCAGCGGGCGCAGGCCGTTCAGGCCCATCACGCGCCAGCCGTCGTCTGTGCGGCGCCAGTAGACCGGCGCGTCCCAGCCCGCCTCCCGAACCAGGGCCCAGCCTTCGGACAACCAGAATTCCGGACGCGCGTACCCATCGTCGGCCATGAACGCCAGCCACTCGCCATTGGTGACCAGGCGGTCGGCCAGGCGGAACGGCTCGAGCCAGACGCGGTGGCGGGGCCCCTCGTTGTCGAAGGCGAAGCCGTCGCCGGCATGGCCGATCTCAACGAGGCCGCCCTGGAACCCGACGTAGCCCAGGGGCGCCACCGGCGCGGCGCTGACGCCAGTGCGGGGCGGCGCAAAAGCTGGGGCGACCGGCGATTGGGCAAACAGGTGCAGGATGTCCATCAGGATCAACTCCTGATGCTGCTCCTCATGGGACAGGCCCAGGGCCAGAAGGTCGGACAGGTCGCCTGCCCCGTCGGCCAGCAGTCGCTCCATCGCCGCGTCCACATGGGCGCGATAGGCCAGGACATCGGCGGCCGAAGGCCGGGTGATCAGGCCGCGCGCCGGCCGCGGCTGCCGCGGGCCTACCGCCTCGTAGTACGAATTGAACAGATAGCCGAACCGCGGATCGAACACCCGATAGCCCGCCAGATGCGGCGCCAGCATGAAGGTTTCGAAAAACCAGGTGGTGTGCGCGAGGTGCCATTTGGTTGGACTGGCGTCGGGCATGGACTGGGCGCCCATATCCTCGGGGGTCAGCGAACGAATGAGGCTTTCGCTGGCGCGGCGCACGCTACGGTAGCGAAGTCGCGCATCGCCCCCCACCTGGAAAGCCTGCGTCGACGCACGCGAGTCGGGGCGGTCGGTGCTGTGCATTGGATCAAGTCCCCTCGTCCGTCAGAAACCTGATCTCGGCCCTCGCCATCCCAAGTGGGGATGAAACCAGAACGCCACAATGGGCGGGTATTGGTGCGGATGGTCGAATAATGGGCGGAACGCGGATGTAAGCCGACGGTTCCCCTTTCCTCGGAACAGAAATATGAGACACTCGTTCAACCTTTGCTGGTGGGAGGTCGAGAATGTCCGGTTGGGGAGCCGGATGGGTTAGGGGACCTTATGGATTCCGGCACGAATTGGCGCGACGAGGTCGTCGGCCTGATACCCGCGCTGAGGGCTTTCGCTTGGTCCTTGAGCCACAACGGTTCCGACGCTGACGATCTGGTGCAGGACACCCTGATCAAGGCGTGGTCCAACCGAGAGAAATTCGAGCCGGGGACCAATCTCCGCGCCTGGCTCTTCACGATCCTGCGCAACACCTACTACACGAGCATGCTGCGCCGACGCCGCGAGGTCCGCGACGAGGATGGCGAATATGCGAGCACCCTCAAGAGCGCGCCGGCCCAGGACTGGACCATGGCCATCCGTGCGCTGCAGGCCGCTCTTCAGCAACTTCCGGCTGAGCATCGGGAGGCCCTGATCCTGGTCGGCGCCGCGGGGCTATCTTACGAGGAGGCGGCCGAAATCTGCGGCTGCGCACTGGGCACCATCAAGAGCCGGGTCAACCGCGGGCGCGCGCGCCTGCTGAAGATCATGGACGTCGACAACGCCAGCGACGTCATGGCTCTGGAGACGATGGCTGTGATGGGGTCGGCATAGCTGCCTCGACGGGCGCATCGAGTTGCTCGACAACGCGATGAATATGCTCCGGCACGGGCCGCGCCTCCAAGACGCGGTACATGCCGGTCAACGCAGCGCGCAGCGCCGCGTCCGATTGCTCGTCCGTCACCTGAATATCCCTGTTCCCGGAACGACCTTAACCGTGGAACGTCGCCGACGCACGTTCGTTGAATCCCGTCCGTCTCAGAAAGCTCCGACGTCCCCGGCCCGGCAGCGATGGCGACACCGATGTGGCCGAGCGGCAGACCGTCGCCGCCTTTCCGCAATGCGACGCGCCCGCTAGAACCCGGCGATGGATCGCCGCCACGCTGAAACCCTGGACGCCGCCGACACCCTGGCGGCCTTCCGCGCCGCTTTCGACCTCCCGCCGGGCGTCATCTACCTGGATGGAAACTCGTTGGGCCCCCTGCCCCGCGCGGCCGCCACGCGGATCGAGCAGGCTGTGCGCGAGGAATGGGGTCAGGGCCTGATCACCAGCTGGAACGCGGCAGGCTGGATCGAGGCGCCGCAACGCCTGGGCGGTAAGATCGCCGCGCTGAGCGGTGCGAAACCCCATGAAGTCGTGGTGGCCGATTCCACCTCGGTGAACCTCTTCAAGCTGGCCGCCGGCGCCTTGTCGCTGCGCCCCGGACGACGGACGATCGTCATCGAGTCCGGCAACTTTCCAACCGACGTCTATGTCCTGGAGGGCCTGTGCGGGCTGGCCGGCGCGTCCCTGAAGGTCGTGCCCCCCGACGCCGTGCTGGAGGCCGTCGACGAGGACACGGCCGTCGTGGTTCTGACCCACGTCAACTACAAGACCGCCCGGCGTTGGGACATGGCGGCGACCACGGCGGCGGTACAGGCCAAGGGCGCGCTGATGCTCTGGGACCTGTGCCACACTACCGGGGCCCTGGCGTGCGACCTCAACGGCGTCGGCGCGGACCTCGCGGTGGGCTGCGGCTACAAATATCTGAACGGCGGCCCCGGCGCGCCAGCCTTCGCCTTCGTGGCCGAGCGGCATCTGCCCGCGATCCGCTCGCCGCTCTCCGGATGGATGGGGCACGCCCAGCCCTTCGCCTTCGAAGAGCGCTATCGCCCGTCCGCCGACATCCGGGGGATGCTTTGCGGCACCCCGCCGATCCTGGGCATGACGGCCCTGGAGGCCGCGCTGGACCTGCAGCTCAAGGCCGATCCGCAGGCCATTGAGGCCAAGGGCCTGTCGCTGTGCCGGCTGTTCATCGACCTGGTGGAACGCCGCTGCGCCGGCCATGGCCTCGCGCTGAGGGGGCCGCGCGATATGAACCAGCGTGGGCTGCACGTCTCCTTCGCGCACCCGGAAGGCTACGGCGTGGTGCAGGCGCTGATCGCACGAGGGGTCATCGGCGACTTCCGCGAGCCCGACATCGCACGCTTCGGATTCTCGCCGCTCTACCTCAGCCACGCCGACGTCTGGGACGCCGTCGAGATCCTGCGCAAGGTCCTGGAGACCCGAGCCTACGCCGCCCCGGAATTCAACACCCGCGCGGCGGTCACCTGACGTCAGGTTTGTTGACGGTCGTCCGATCGACTAGCAATCGCGTCGAACAGGCGAGACAGCCTGCGGGAGCGAACCGACGGCCATGATTGACGATCCCATCAAGCAACTGACCGACATCGCCACCGTCCACGGGCGCGACCGTGGCGACCAGGTGGCGGTCCATTTCGAGGGCCGGGACCTGACCTACGCCGCGCTCGACCGGCGCTCCACGCAGGTGGCGGGTCTGCTTCAGGCGCAGGGCGTGCGGCCCGGCGACCGGGTCGCGTGGCTCGGCCGTCCGTCCGAGGCCTGGTATGAGATCTTCTTCGGGACCGCCAAGGCGCGCGCCTGTTTCGCGCCGATCAATACGCGGCTGGCCGTGCCGGAGATCGCCTTCATCCTGAAGGACTCCAGCGCCAACGTCTTCTTCGTCACGCCCGAGTTCTTCGACTGCGCGGTGACGGTGGCGGAGCACGCGGACCGCCCAATCACCGTGATCGCCGTCGGCGGCGAGCACCCCAGCTTCCCCAGCTACGCCACGCTTCGCGACGCCGCCCCGCCGCCCGCCCTGGAGGCGCCGCTGCCGACGGACGACGTTCTCCAGCTCTACACATCCGGCACCACGGGGCTGCCCAAGGGCGTGCGGCTGACCAACGCCAACTATTCCGCGTTCCTGGGCCTGCGCCATCTGGTCGACGGCTTCTCGTATGACGCCGACGACACGGTGCTCATCCTGATGCCGATGTTCCACGTGGCGGGGACCAACATCAGCTTCTCCGGCCTGGCCGCCGGCGGGCGGATCGTGCTGCAGGCCGAGTTCGCGCCGCAGGCGGTGCTCAAGGCCTTCGGCGACGAGCGCGTGGCTCACGTCTTCCTGGCGCCGGTGATGATCAACGCCCTGCTGCAGACCCCTGGGGTAGAGGCGGCCGACTTCTCCAGCCTGAAGACGGTGTCCTACGGCGCCTCCCCGATCTCGGAGGCGGTGCTGGCCAAGGCCACAGAGACCTTCGGCTGCGGCTTCATCCAGTTCTACGGGATGACCGAGACGACGGGCGCCGGCACCACGCTGGCGCCGTCCGAGCATATCGGCCCGTTGCTGCGCTCCTGCGGCCGGCCCTGGGCGACCCTGGAAACGCGGATCGCCGACGAGGCCGGCAACGAGGTCCCCCAGGGCGAGATCGGCGAGATCGAGATCCGCGGCCCCATCGTCATGGCAGGCTACTGGAACCGCCCCGAGGCGACGGCCGAGACCATCCGGCCCGGCGGCTGGCTGCGGACCGGCGACGCGGGCTACATGGACGCCGATGGCTTCTTCTTCGTCCATGACCGGGTGAAGGACATGATCGTGTCGGGGGGCGAGAACGTCTATCCGGCCGAGGTCGAGAACGCGATCCTGGGCTGCCCGGGCGTGGCCGACGCCGCAGTGGTGGGCGTGCCGGACGAGCGCTGGGGTGAGGCCGTGAAAGCGATCGTGGTCCGCGCCGCGGGGGCCGACCCGAGCGCGGCCGACATCATCGCCTACGCCCGTGGCCGGATCGCCGGCTACAAGGCGCCCAAGAGCGTCGACTTCATCGACGCCCTGCCCCGCAATCCGTCGGGCAAGGTGCTGCGCCGCGAGCTTCGCAAGCCCTACTGGGAAGGCCGCGACCGGAAGGTCGGTTAGGCGGCGACGTCGGCGTCCCGGTCCAGCGGTTCAGGCCGCGGGCGGGGCGCGAGCTTCAGGCGCGACACGCTGACCACGGCCGCCAGCAGCGCCAGGACCGACGCGGTCGCCAGGGCCGTGGTGGTCGCGTCAGTGCCCGACAGATGGAAGAAGACCGCCGTGGTCACCGCCCCCGCGGTCTGGCCCAGCAGACGCGCGGTGGCCAGCGCGCCGCCGGCCGCGCCGCTCCGGTCCATGGGCGCAGACGTGATCATCGCTCGATTGTTGGGCGCCTGGAAGAAGCCGAAGCCCAGGCCGCAAAGCGCCATCCGCCAGGCGATATCGAGGTCGGTGGCCCCGGGCCGCACCAGCGACAGGGCGAACAGACCAGCCGCCATGACGGTCAGACCGATCCCGCCCAGCGCCCCGGCGCGATAGCGATCGGCGAGGCGTCCAGCCAGCGGCGCAGCGATCCCCACCGCCACCGGCCAAGGGGTCATCAAGAGGCCGGTGACGACCGCCGACTTGCCCAGGACGGTCTGGAAATAGAAAGGCAGGCCCACGAAGGCAATCATCTGGGCAGCGAACGAGACGATCGAGGTGGCGATCGACAGGCCGAAGATCGGGATCCGCAGCAGGTCGAAGGGCACCAGGGGCGCCGTCCGCCCAAGCTCGCGGCGCACGAGAACGACGCCCGCCACCAACCCCACACCCAGCTTCCACAGCCCGGCGCTCAAGCCCTCCCGCGCCAGACTCTCGGCGCCCGTGATCAGGAAGCCGAAGGTCAGGGCGTTCAGAATGGCCGAGATCCAATCGAACGGACGCGACGAGCCCCCGGTCGTCGGCAGGGCGCGGCTGGCGATCAGGATGGCCAACACGCCGATGGGCACGTTGATGGCGAACAGCCACTCCCAGCTGCCCCGCGCGAGGATGGCGGCCGCCACCGTGGGTCCGATCGCCGCCGAGACCGAGATCACCAGGGCGTTGAGGCCGATCCCGCGGCCCAGAAGCCGCTTTGGATAGGTGAAGCGGATCAGGGCCGAGTTGATGCTCATGATCCCGCCGGCGCCCAGCCCCTGGAAGACCCGCGCGAGGGTCAACTGTTCCAGGGTGTGAGACAGGGCGCAGCCCAGCGAGCCCAGGGTGAACACCGCCAGGCCCGCCATGTAGACCCGCCGATAGCCCAGCCGGTCGCCCAGCGCGGCGAGCGGCAGCAGGGTGACGGTGATCGCGAGCTGATAGGCGTTGACGATCCAGATCGATGAGGCGGCGCTGGCGTTCAGCTCGCGGGCGATGGTGGGCAGGGCCACATTGGCGATGGCCCCGTCCAGCACCGACATGGTCATGGCCAGCCAGATGGCGGCGACCGACCAGTAGCGACGCGGCGTTGGCAGTCCGTCCGGCCCAGGGGCGGCGGTGAACGCATCAGTTTCGGCGGCGTCGGCCGCTGGAGGCTTTGGCATTCTGCAGAGAACCCCTCAGCGGCCGGTTGGTGTCAGGCCGCCGCGCTCGGCCGGGCCTTCACCCGCTCGAACCAGTCGGCGAGCTTCGCGAACTTCGGGTCGAGCGGCTGGCCCACCGCCGCGCCGAACTCCAGGAAGGCGAACAACAGGATATCGGCCAGGGTGAACCGGCCGCCGGCGATCCAGGGGCCTTCCATGTTCGCCTCGACCCAGGCGAGGCCGTCCTGCGCCAGCGCTTTGAGGGCCGGGGCCGCGTCCGGGCGGCACAGCATCCGGGGCTCGAACATCGCCAGACCCTCGGAGAACCGGAAGCCGTTGGCCATCGGCTCGCACACCCGCAGATCGACGCGGCGCGCCCACATGCGCGTATGCGCCCGCTCTTCGGCGTTGGTCCCGATCAGCGGCGGGTTCGGCGTGATCTCTTCCAGGTACTCGCAGATGGCCGTGATCTCGGCCAGGACGACACCGCTCTCCAGCGCCAGCGCCGGGGTCTGACCCGCCGGGTTGACGGCGAGATACGCGTCACGGCGATTTTCGCCGCCCGGGAGGTCGATCTGGATCCGATCGACCTGCAGGCCCTTCTCGGCGATGAACATCTTCACCACGCGCGGGTTCGGCCCAATGGAATCGTAGAGCTTCATGACGTCCCCTTCCCTGTTCTCTGAATTGTGACCTTAGCGCCGGCCGCGGCGTCGCCACAGGGTGGAATCGCGCCTTCGAACGGCGTATAACGTCGGTCCATGAAAGAGCGCAGCTTCCGCGAGGATCTGAGAGGCTCTGATGAGAGTCTCGACGATCTCCTGACGCGTCTAAAGGCTCAGCTTTCGCGGCCCCGGACGCATCCAAGACGCAATCCGCCCAAGGACTTCGGCCACGTCGTCTCGCCGCGAAGACCGCGCGGCGGCGCTGGCGGCGCCGAGGCTCCGCTGCCCAAGCCCGACCGCGGCCTGGCCGACTGCCACGCGCCCTAGGTTCCGCCCACGAGGCGCTTGATCGTGAAGTTGGAGGCCATGACGCAGCGCGCCAGCCCGCGCGGCGCGCCGACCGTGGCCGGCTGGCCGGGGCCGGGGTTGAAGTACCACTCGCCCTTGGGCGTGGTGATCTTCAGGGTCTTAGGGCTGGTGAACTGGCAGACGGGATAGACCTCGGTCCCCCACCCCGCGCCGTAACGCAGCGAGCGGCAGTCCATGTGGCCGAACTGTCGGGCGAAGGTGACGCCCTCGTAGAAGGTGGCCTTCTTCACCGTCAGGCCCTGGGCCTCGAACTGCGCCTTGGTGAGGCTTGGACACGGCGGACCGTCCACCGCCGCCTCTCGCGCCAGGAACATCGCCGCCTCGCGCTTGCCCAGATAGCTCTGGCCCAGCAGCCAGCCAGGCAGCGCCACGGCGATCAGGGCGGCGACGCCCAGGGTGATCTTCTGGCCGGTGGTGAGCCGACGCCTGCGGACACGCGACATACCGAACGCTCCAGGACGCTTACGATTTACGTTCGTAAAGCCAGCCGGCGGGCCGCGCCACCGAAACCTAGGCGGCGACCTTCTCCGGCGGCTTCGCCCGCTGACCGACCGGATTGCTGAACCGCAGCACCCCGTCCTCGAGCTTGGCATAGCGCAGGTTCATCAGGTCCTTGGCGTAGTTCTGGTCCAGCCGCCACGGCGCCTTGTTGCCCTGCTTGGGGAATTTGGCCATGGCCCGCTGAACATAGCCGGACGAGAAATCCAGCCAGGGCTCGAAGGTCACGCTCGGGTCGGTGTTGACCGGGGTTACCTGACGACGGCCCGTGGCCTTCATGTGATTTAGGACGCGACAAACGTATTCACACGTCAGGTCGCACTTCAGCGTCCAGGAGGCGTTGGTGTAGCCGAAGGCCGAGGCCATGTTCGGCACGCCCTCGTACATCATGCCCTTGTACGACAGGGTCTGGGACGCATCGACCGGCTTGCCGTCGACCATCACCTCGACGCCGTTCCAGACCTCCAGCACCAGGCCCGTGGCGCTGACCACGACGTCGGCCTCGATCTCCTCGCCGGACTTCAGGCGGATGCCGGTGGGTGTGAAGGTCTCGATGTGGTCGGTGACCACCGAGGCGCGCCCGCTCTTGATCTCGCGGAACATGTCCGCGTCCGGCACCAGGCAGAGGCGCTGGTCCCAGGGATTGTAGGTGGGCGTGAAGTGCTTATCGACGTCGTAGTCGGGACCGAGTTGCTCGCGGACCATCTTCAGGATGTTGGCCTTCACCGCCTCGGGCTTCTCGCGGGCCAGCTTGAAGAAGTACATGCCGAACAGGATGTTGCGCAGCCGGACGATGTCGTAGGCCAGCTTGCCCGGCAGCCACTTGCGCAGATTGTTGGCCATCTTGTCCTCGGCCGGGCGGCTGACGACGTAGGTGGGCGAGCGCTGCAGCATGGTGACGTGCGCCGCGGTCTTGGCCATCTCCGGGACCAGGGTCACGGCGGTGGCGCCCGAGCCGATGACCACGACCTTCTTGCCGCTGTAGTCCAGGTCCTTCGGCCACTTTTGAGGATGGACCAAGGCGCCTTGGAAGCTCTCCACGCCCGGGAAATCCGGGGTGTAGCCGCCATCGTAGGAATAGTACCCGCCGCACAGGAACAGGAAGTTGCAGGTTAACCGGGTGACGCCGCCGGCGACCTCGGCCTCGACCGTCCAGGACGCGCTCTCGCTGGACCAGCTCACGCGCTTGACCTTGTGGCCGTAGCGGATGTGGCGGTCGATGCCGTGTTCGGACGCGGTGGTGCGGACATAGTTCAGGATCGAGGGGCCATCGGCGATCGCCTTGGCCTCGGTCCACGGCTTGAACGCGTAGCCCAGGGTGTACATGTCGCTGTCCGAACGAATGCCCGGATAGCGGAACAGGTCCCAGGTGCCGCCGATGGCGTCGCGGCCCTCGAGGATGGTGAAAGAGCGGTCCGGACAGGCCGTCTTCAGGTGGTAGCCCGCGCCAACGCCGGACAGACCGGCCCCCACGATCACCACGTCGAAGTGCTCGGTCGTCATACGGAATCCGCCCCTTGATCTTTGAGGCGACCATAACTGATCGACGTTCACATACCAGCGCTAATGCTGACGCTGGGTCAGGCTCCGGGCGGCCAGATCAAGCCGGCTAGGCCAAGGCGGCCAGGGCGTTGTGATCGACGATATGATCGGCCGCGCTGCCCAGCATCTGCATGAACATGTCGTCCCCGCGCGGCGTCTGCACCACCACCATCGAGGCGAAGAACGCCGTCAGGAACAGCTGGAAGGCGCCGACGGCATAGTCCCGCCGCAGATCGTCCAGGCTGTAGCCCGTGACGCCCAGCCGGGTCAGTTCGGCAAGATACAGCGCCAGCAGCTCGGCCTCGTTGGCCCGCCGCACGTCGGGCGTGAGCGCGCCCGCCAGGAAGTAGGCGACGTCGGTGGCGCCGGCCGCATAGCTGAACGACTGCCAGTCGAGAACTGTCACCGGGTGGCCGCCGGCTGGCGTGCCGAACATCATGTTGTCGGGGCGGAAGTCGTGGTGCGCCAGGGTGCGCGGCCCCTGCTCGCGCTCGCCGAACTGGCTCCATCGGCCGGTGATCGCCTCGCCCACCTCGATCCAGTGCGGCTTGAGGCGCTCGGCATAGCGAACGCGGAAACCCTGCCAGAGGCCAGACACCAGATCGGGGGTGACCGCGCTGGCCGGAGCGGCCTTGGAACCCTGCACCCAGGACAACTCGTCCAGCCCGGTGTCGCCCCAGAAGGACGCGTGCAGGCGGGCGGCCTGTTCCACCACCAGCCGGGCTTGCTCCAGGCTGACGCCCTTCAGCTGGTCCCCCTGCTCGGCCGGCGACAGGTCCTCCATCATCAGGACGAACTCGCCGCCCGTCTCGTCAGTGTCCGTGAACCAGCAGCGCGGCGTCCGCACCAGCGCCTTGGGCGCCAGTTGCTGGTAGAAGCGCACCTCGCGCAGATAGTTGCCCAACATGATGCCGGTGCCGCGGCTGGTGTCGTCCGGCGACGGGAACTTGCCCACCAGCGAACGCGGCGCGTCCGCGGCGTCGCGCTCATAGGTCAGGCGAAAGCGCACGCTCTCGCCGATCTGACCGGTGCCGACGTTTTTCGCCTCGAACGACTTCACGACGGCGTCGACGCCAGCGTTCTGCAGTACGGCGGTGAGCCAGGCGGCGTCGATGGCCGCGGGGCGGCGGATGTCTGGCTTCGTCATGCGGGCATCTGGTGGACATAGACCTCGTTCAGCGCGATCCGGTCGCCGTCCAGGATCACCAGGTCGAAGCCCCGCAGGCGTCCCCCCGACCCGTCCGGTCCGATGTCGCAGTACCAACGGCCGCAGAAGCCCCCCGGGATCGGCCAGGTCTCGTCCGGGGTGTAGGTCATCGGCGGCGTCGCGGCGAACAGTCCCGTGAGGTAGGCGCGCAACGCCGCATTGCCGTTGAGGCCCCCGGCCGTCTGCATGTCGCGATAGACGCAGTCCTCGGCGTAGAAGCGGCAGAGGGCGTCGACGTCCTTGGCGGTCCAGGCGGCGAGCCAGCGGGCGTTGTAGTCGGCGATGTCCATGCTCAGGCTCCCACCACCCGCTGCCAGTGCGCGTCGGTGAAGATCTCCGGCGGCGCGGCCTCCGGGCCCGCCATGACCGCCACCCCATGCAGCTTGAGCGTCGGATCGAGCGCGCCCTGCTCGTGATAGCGGTCGCGGCGCGCCTGAGCGGCGGGGCCGAACTCCATATCCAGCGCCGACTGCATCCGGGCGGCGAAGCGCAAGCGGCGCATCCGCTCGGCCCGCTCCTCCGCGTAGGGCGCGAAGGCGGCCTCCGACCAGTCATCCGAGGCTTTCAGGATGTCGCTGACGATCCGCACGTCGCGATAGGTGATCGACAGGCCGAGACCCAGGATCGGGTCATTCCAGCCAGCGGCGTCGCCGACCAGCGCCACGCCCTCAGCAAACGGCCGATCGGTCCAGGCGTCGGCGTTGATGTAGCTGTGCAGGGGCCCGGCGGGGCGGCCGGCCGCGATATGCCGGTTGCCGGGGCTGCACTTCATCACGAAGGCGTCCAGGAACCGCTGCGGCCCATCCGCCCCCTTGAAGCGCTTGGCCTCATCCAGGGCGTAGCCGCCATAGACACGCACCTTGCCGCCCCCCTGCGGGAAGGCCAGGAAGCCGAAGTCGCCCTCGGTGCCGATGGCCTGCAGGTCGTCGGGCCATTCCTCAACACCCTCGACCAGCAGCCCGGCGAACCAGTGATGGGGCGGATCCTGGTGGAGAACGATCCCCGCCGACTCGCGCACCTGCGACGTCCGCCCGTCGGCCCCGATCAGCAGCCGCGCCCGCACGGTCCGGGTCTTGCCGCCGACCTCGAAGGTCACGGCGGGCGATTCCCCGCCGGTCGCCTCGGCCACGCGCACGCCCCGCAAGGTCTCGGCCCCCGCCGCGCCGGCGGCGTCGAACAGCGTCTGGCAGTGGTGCGGATGGCCGATGCAGAGCGGTCCAGGCACGCCCTCGCGGAAGATCCCCAGGGGCAGCGGCATGGACTCGGCCACAGCCGGGTCCACATGCTCATCGAAGGTCACGTGGCGCGTCAGATGATGTCCCCCCGCGCCTACCAGCAGGTCGTAGAGACCCAGGCGCTGGACCTCGGCCACGCCCCAGGGGGCGATCCACTCGCCGCGCACCCGGTCCTGGTAGGCCTCGGACTGTTCGAGCAGCAGCACCGAGCGCCCGGCCTTGGCCATGACGGTCGCCAGCGCCGACCCGCCGATTCCGCCGCCCACAATGACGAGATCGTACTGTTCCATGCGTT
The DNA here is from genome assembly GCA_964575195.1 of uncultured Phenylobacterium sp. Classification (GTDB taxonomy): domain Bacteria; phylum Pseudomonadota; class Alphaproteobacteria; order Caulobacterales; family Caulobacteraceae; genus Phenylobacterium. Next base: position 84,518 of record CAZNPJ010000010.1, on the reverse strand, counting down.
CACCCTCGCGCAGCCGTCTGATGCGGCGCTGCGCCGACAGGATCACGCCGGACGCGGCGTCATCCAAGCCCGGACCGTCACGACACTGTACGAAAGCCGCGCCGAGCCGCTAGGGATGCATATGCCTGCCATCACAACTCCCGGCGTTCTCGCCGAGTTCGCCTGTCGCGGTCAGACGGTGCGCTTCTTCGTCAGCGACATCGCCGACGTGATCCAGAACCAGCATGTGAACGGCTATTTCTACGAACCGAACGAGCTGGAAATTATCGCCGCCCACCTGCCGGCGGGCGGCGTCTATCTCGATGTCGGGGCCAATGTTGGCAACCACATCATCTATGTCAGTAAGTTCTGCGCCCCGTCAGAGACTATCGCCGTGGAGCCCAATCCGGCAGCGCTACGGTTGTTGAACTTGAACCTGGTATTGAATGGCGTCGACGCCACCGTGATCGCCATGGGTCTGTCGGATGCGCCGGGACAGGCCGAGGCCCGCTGGCCCAACCACAACCTGGGCGGAGCACGGATGATGGCGGAAGCTAACGGCCGGATCCGCATGCTGCCCGGCGACGAATTGTTCGCCGATCGCCGGATCGATTTCATCAAGCTCGATGTCGAGACCCAGGAACTGGCTGTCCTGGCCGGCCTCTCGAAGACCATCGCGGCCAACCGCCCGCCGATCTTCATCGAGGTGGACGAGGCGAACCTTGTGGCCATGCAGGCCTGGGTCACGTCCAACCGTTACACGGTGGCCAAGACGCATCGTCGCTACGTGGACAACGTGAACCTGCTGCTGCTGCCCCGCTGAGGGCTGCGCCGACGCAGGCCGGTCGGGAGGAAATGGCGGTGACGCAGGGATTCGAACCCTGGATACGCTTTCACGTATGACGATTTAGCAAACCGTTGCCTTCAGCCACTCGGCCACGTCACCGGGTCGCAGGGGCCTAGGCTCCCGCGGAGGGCGGTTATTAGCGGACCCGAGGCGCTCTGCCTAGCCGGTCGCGTGCGCAATTCACGCGCCGGGGGCGGACCATGATCGTGCGAGCGCGGAACTGCCGCGCCGGCCCTGCCACGGAGCGTCCGTCGATCAGCCCTGGGCCAGCCATTGGCGCGCGGCGCGCTGGGCCTCGGCGACGTCCTCGCTCGCCATCTCGGCGGAGATTTCCTTGCGGTAGACCTTCGCCTCCATCGAGCCGCGCATGGCCGCCAGGTTGAACAGCATGTGCGCCGAGACATAGTCGAGCGGCGCGCCGCCCTGACCCGTCGAATACAGCAGGCCCATACGGAACAGCTCGTCGCCCGTCGCGTCCGGAGTCGGCAGCGGCAGGGCGTCGGACTTCGTGTCGATGCTCGCCAGCATGGTTTCTATCCTCGTCAGTCCGGCGGCCTCGCTTTTCGAGCCCTTCACCGGTCTACCAGCGAAGAGAACCAACTTTGGGCTGAACACATGGTTAAGGCGGCCGTTGTCGAATCGTCAGGAATGCGGCCTGGGACATTCCACCGCACCCGGATCCGAATCGGTATTGTCGCCAGAGGGCGCGTGTGGCGGTGTGGCCGCGCCGCGTTCAGGGAGAGTTCAGACGGCCCACCACATGATCGCAGCAAGATGAAACGCATCGTCCTGATGATGGCGGCCGCGGCGAGCGTGCTGGGCGCCCTGGCGCCGGCGGCTCCGGCCATCGCCCGCGACGGCGATCGTGACCGTCGCGCCGAGCGGCAGGAGCCGGCGCGTGGTCGCGGCATTCCCGTCGAGCGACGCGGTCGCGACCGAGAGTCCGCGCCACAACGCTTCGAGCGCGAGGATCGTCGTGAGGATCGGCGGGGCGGCGAGGATCGGCGACGCGACGACGACCGCCCGCTGCGACCCAACTACATGGAGGGGCCGCGCCCCAACTACCTGAGCCCCGCGCCCGGCATGTCCGGACGCCGCGGCGCTGGCCCCGACAGCTATCGCGGCGGCGTGGTGGACGACTATCGCCGCTACCGCCTGCGCCCACCGCCGCAGGGCTACGACTGGGTGCGCATGGGCAATGGCTTCGCCCTGGTCGAGCGCGACAGCGGCCGGATCTTCGACCGGGTGAACTAGCCCAGTTTCGCCTTGAGCATCTGGTTGATGACGCCCGGATTGGCCTTGCCGCCCGTCGCCTTCATGATCTGACCCACGAACCAGCCGATGGCCTGCGGCTTTTCCTTCACCTGGGCCGCCTGGCCCGGGTTGGCGGCGATCAGCTCGTCGATGATCTTTTCCAGCGCGCCCGTGTCGCTGACCTGCTTCAGGCCCTGGGTCTCGACGATCTCCGTCGCGCTGCCCTCGCCCGCCCACATGCGCTCGAACACGTCCTTGGCGATCTTGGAGGAAATGACCCCCTCCTCGATCAGCTGGACCAGCTCTGCGATCGCGGCCGGGTTGATCGGGCTGTCGGCGATGTCGATTCCGCCCGCGGTCAGGCGCGCAGCCAGATCGTTGGTGACCCAGTTGGCGACCAGCTTGGCGTCACGGCCCTTCGCGGCCGCCTCGTAGAAGTCGGCTCGCGCCTGCTCGATGATCAGCACGCCGGCGTCATAGGCGGTGAGGCCGTACTGCGACTGCAGGCGGGCCTTCTTCTCGTCCGGCAGCTCAGGCAGCGTCGACTCGATCGCCTTGATCCACACCGGATCCAGCTTCAGCGGGATCAGGTCGGGATCGGGGAAGTAGCGATAGTCCTGCGCCTCTTCCTTGGAGCGCATGGAGCGGGTCTCGCCCTTGGTCGGGTCGAACAGGCGCGTCTCCTGGTCGACCTTGCCGCCATCTTCCAGGATCTCGATCTGCCGGCGGGCTTCGTACTCGATCGCCTGCTGGATGTAGCGGAACGAGTTGACGTTCTTGATTTCGCAGCGCGTGCCCAGGTGGCTGAACGACCCGGTCTCGCGGAATTTCTCATAGTCGCCCGGCCGGCAGACGGAGACGTTCACGTCGGCGCGAAGGTTGCCCTTTTCCATGTCGCCGTCGCAGGTGCCAAGGTAGATCAGGATGGTCCTGAGCTTCTTCACATAGGCCGCCGCCTCTTCCGCCGTGCGCATGTCGGGCCGCGAGACGATCTCCATCAGGGCGGTGCCGGCGCGGTTCAAGTCGACGAAGGTGGCGTTGGGGTCCTGATCGTGCAGGAGCTTGCCTGCATCCTGCTCCAGGTGCAGCCGCTCGATCCGCACGGTGAACGTCGAGCCGTCGTCGCGTTCGACGATGACCTCGCCCTCGCCGACGATCGGATCCTTGAACTGGCTGATCTGATAGCCCTGCGGCAGGTCGGGGTAGAAATAGTTCTTCCGGTCGAAGCGCGACCATTCGTTGATCTGCGCCTTGAGCCCCAGGCCGGTTCGGATCGCCTGTTCCACACAGTGGCGGTTGATGACCGGCAACATGCCCGGCATCGCCGCGTCCACCAGGCTGACCTGGGCGTTGGGGGCCGCGCCCGCGCCAACGGCGGCGCCGGAGAACAGCTTGGCGTTCGAGGCCACCTGGGCGTGAACCTCGAGACCGAGGACGATTTCCCACGGACCGGTGCGGCCTTGGATCTGCTTGGTGTTGGTCGCTTCGCTCATGGTCCGGGTACTAGCGCCGCCGCGGCCGAAGCGAAAGCGGCCGAAGATGCCCTCTTGCGCAAATGCCTGGAAATAGACTCAAAGTTCCTCGCGTCTAAACGGCGCTAAGACCCGGGGAAAAGGAACACCCAATGAAGACTCTCGCTCTCGCCGCCGCGCTCGCCGTGGCCGCGGTCGCCGCGCCGGCGCTCGCCCAGGATCACAAGGACCACGCCCCGGCAGCGGCGGCGGCCGCCGCGCCCGCGGGCAAGATCTCGGTGGAAACCACGCCGATCGGCGACATCATCAAGAACCCGGACGCCAAGGCCACCCTCGAAAAGGCCCTGCCGGAAATCACCCAGTTCTACGACCAGATCGCCACCATGACGCTGGCCCAGGTCGCGCCGATGAGCCAGGGCGCGCTGGACGACGCCAAGCTGAAGGCCCTTCAGGCCGAATTCGACAAGCTGAAGTAGGCGAAACTAGCGGCCGCTCGCGCTCTGCGATGCGGCCGCGACCGCCGGATCCGGCTCGGCCAGGAGCGGCGTGACCAGAGCCTCCAGCATCGCGGGCGTCAGCGCGCCAGCCTTCGCGTAGCGGACGACACCCGCCTTATCGATCACATAGTTGGTCGGCACCGCGCCGCCGATCGTGCCGTAGCCGCGGCCCTTGAGCTTTTCCATCAGCGGAAACTTCAGCGTGTCGCCCAGGAATCTGAGGCGGCTGTACGGCACGGCGTCGTCCAGGGTGACGGCATAGACCGACAGCGGCGCGCCCCGCTTGCGGCGAACATAGGCGTCGATATCCGGAATTTCACGACGGCAGGGCGCGCACCAGGTGGCCCAGTAGTTCAGGACCACCACCTTGCCGCGCAGGGTCGACGACGGGACGGTCTGGCCGTCGTAACCGACCAGCACGAAGTCGGGCGCCGGTTTGCCTACCTTCGCCGCCAGGGCGGACCCCGGCGCGAGCGTCAGCGCTATGAGCAACAGAAGTCTGGCCAGCATCGAGAGGTCCCCCCGCGCACGCTGACCAGACCGCCTCATACAGTCAAGGTTGCGGCGAGGCTCACCACCACTTTTGGGGCTTGGCGCGGAAGTCCGCGGCCTTCTCGATGGCTGAGCCCAGCGAGAAGAGAGTCCCCTCGTCCAGGTTTCGTCCGATCAGCTGCAGCCCCAGCGGCAGGCCGTTGGCGTCGACGCCGGCCGGAACGCTCATGCCCGGCAGACCCGCCAGGTTCACCGTCACCGTGAAGATGTCGTTCAGGTACATCGCCACCGGATCGTCCGACTTTTCGCCCAGCGCGAAGGCCGCGGACGGCGCGGTCGGGGTCAGCAGGGCGTCGACCTTCTCCCAGGCCTGGTCGAAGTCGTCGGCGATGCGCCGGCGGACCTTCAGGGCCTTGAGGTAGTAGGCGTCGTAGTACCCCGCCGACAGCACATAGGTGCCGATCAGGATCCGGCGCTTCACCTCGGCGCCGAAGCCCTCGGCGCGGGTCTTCTCGTAGGTGTCGGCCAGGTTGGCGCCCTCGACCCGCAGGCCGTAGCGCATGCCGTCGTAGCGGGCAAGGTTCGAAGACGCCTCGGCCGGGGCCACGATGTAGTAGGCCGGCAAGGCGTACTTGGTGTGCGGCAGGCTGACCTCGACGATCTCGCAGCCGGCCTCCTTCAGCCAGGCGATCCCCTGCTCCCACAGGGCGTCGATCTCGGGCGGCATGCCGTCGACGCGGTACTCCTTGGGGATGCCGACCCGCAGGCCCTTCACGGACTTGCCGCAGAAGCTGGCGAAATCAGGGACCTCGGTATTGATGCTGGTGGAGTCCTTCGGGTCGTGGCCCGACATGGAACGCAGCAGGATGGCCGTGTCCTCGACGGTCCGCGCCATCGGCCCGGCCTGATCCAGGGACGAGGCGAAGGCGACGATGCCCCAGCGCGAGCAGCGGCCATAGGTCGGCTTGATGCCGACCGTCCCGGTGAAGGCCGCCGGCTGGCGGATCGAGCCGCCGGTATCGGTGGCCGTGGCCCCCAGGCAGAGTTCCGCCGCCACCGCCGCGGCCGAGCCGCCCGACGAGCCGCCCGGCGTCAGGTCGGCGTTGCCGCCCCTCGCCCGCCACGGGTTGACCACCGGACCCCAGGCCGAGGTCTCGTTGGACGAGCCCATGGCGAACTCGTCCATGTTGAGCTTGCCGAGCATGACCGCGCCGTCGCGCCACAGGTTCGAGGTGACCGTGCTCTCATAGGCGGGCTTGAAGCCGCGCAGGATCATCGAGCCGGCGGTGGATTCCACGCCCTCGGTGCAGAACAGGTCCTTGATGCCCAGCGGCGCGCCGTCCAGCGGGCCGGCTTCGCCCTTGGCGCGGCGGGCGTCGGAGGCCTTGGCCATCTCGATCGCCTTGTCCGGCGTATTGACGACGAAGGCGTTCAGCGCGCTCGCAGCCTCGATGGCGCTCAAGTGCGCGGTGGTGATCTCCTCGGACGAGAAGCGCTTGTCGGCCAGCCCGTCGAGGGCGGCCTTCAGGGTAAGCCCGGTCAGCTCGGACATGGCTATTCCACCACCTTCGGCACGATGAAGAAGTCGCGGGCGGCCTTGGGCGCGTTGCCCAGCACCCGGGCCGGATCGCCGCCGTCGGTGACCACGTCATCGCGCATCGGCAGGCTCATGGCCACCGATGTGGTCATCGGCTCCACACCGTCGGTGTCCACCTCGGAGAGCTGTTCGATCCAGGTCATGATGCCGTTCAGCTCGCGAGCGAGCGGCTCCAGCCGCTCCTCGGGCTCGGCGATGCGCGCCAGCTTCGCGACCTTTCGTACGGTCGCGGCGTCGATGGCCATAACCATCCCTCCATTAACACAGGGGCGTGGGTTAGCCGTGCGAGGCCCTGCTTTGCAAGCTATAGGCGGTCATGGCCGTCGTTGATCTGCTCGAACTCCCCGCCCTGCTGCCGCGCTATGGCGCGCTGGTGGGCCTCGATCTGGGCGAGAAGACCATCGGGGTGGCGGCCTCGGACGCCGGGCGCTCGATCGCCAGCCCCCTGCTGCTGATCCGGAAGACCAAGTTCACCGACGACCTCGCCGCCCTGCTGAAGGCCATGAAGAGCCGCGAGGCGGTGGCCATCGTCATCGGCCTGCCGATGAACATGGACGGGACCGAGGGCGCGCGGGCCCAGTCCTGCCGCGCCTTCGCGCGCAACGTCCTGCGCGTGCAGGACGTGCCCATCGCCTTCTGGGACGAACGGATGAGCTCCATGGCGGTCAACCGCATGCTGATCGACGAGGCCGACACGACCCGCGCCCGCCGCGCAGAGGTGGTCGACAAGGCCGCCGCCGCCTGGATCCTGCAGGGCGCGCTCGACCGCCTGCGCAACGCCGCCCGCTAGAGGCCGCCGGCGAACAGATCGACCTTGCCGATCGCCACGCCCTTCGACCGCAGGATGCCGTAGGCGGTCGAGAGGTGGAAAAAGAGGTTGGTCGTCGCGAAGACGCTGACCCATTGGCCGGCCGGCAAGGTCGGCTCCAGGCCATTGCCCAGGGTGACCGTGAGGGGAACACCGTCGCGGCCGGCGAACTGCTCGGGCGTCAGCGCCGCCACGAAGGCCTTGCTCTGCGCCAGCGCCGCCTTGAACCCCGCCACGTCCAGGGCGTCGGTCACATCGGCCGGGACGGGCAGGCCCACGGCGCGCGCCAGCCACTGCGGCGGGAAGTTGCAGACCACCATGAGCTGGAAGCGCAGAGGCGCCATGTCGTCGATCAGTCGCCAATCCAGCATCTCGCCTTCGCTGACGCCGTTCGCCGCGGCATGTTCGGCCCCCTTGGTCAGCAGATGCGACGCGGTGTCGAGCGCGCGGGTGTGGAGGCCGGCGAAGGTGTGGAAGTCGATCGTCATGGGTCCCTCCCAGGATTTACCCTTGGTCTAGGGAGCGTCGGCGCTTGGGCGCAATGCAACCTCGCGAGGAAGTTGGGGATCGCCCGCGGCCTCGGCTTCCCATGCCGCCCTCGCCGCTCTAAGACCGCGCTTTAATGAGCGCCGCCCCTCCCGGTCTGAACGAGGTCCTGCAGCGGACCTTCTCGTTCCCGAAGAAAAATTTCCTGTCCGCCACCGATCTCAACGAGGTCGAGGTGGCCAATCTGCTGGATCTGGCCGACGGCTTCGTCAGCCTGAACCGCCAGACCTCGAAGAAGCTGGACCTGCTCAAGGGCCGGACGCTGATGAATCTCTTCTTCGAGAATTCGACGCGCACCCAGAGCTCCTTCGAACTGGCCGGCAAGCGGCTGGGCGCCGATGTCGTCAACATGAGCCCCCGCTCGTCCTCGATCTCCAAGGGCGAGACCCTGATCGACACGGCGGTGACGCTGAACGCCATGCAGCCGGACCTGCTGGTGGTCCGCCACGCCTCCTCCGGCGCCGCCTCGCTGCTGTCGCAGAAGGTGGGCTGCTCGGTGATCAACGCCGGCGACGGCCAGCATGAGCACCCGACCCAGGCGCTGCTGGATGCGCTCTCCATGCGCCGCGCCTTCGGCTATATCTCGGGCCTGAAGGTCGCGATCTGCGGCGACGTCCTGCACAGCCGGGTGGCCCGCTCGAACATCGCCATGCTCCAGATGCTGGGCGCCAACGTGCGCCTGGTGGGTCCGCCGACGCTGATCCCGCCCGCCGCCGACCGCTGGAACGTCGAGGTCTTCCACGACATGCGCAAGGGCGTGGCCGGCTGCGACGTCGTGATGATGCTGCGCCTGCAACTGGAGCGGATGGACGGGGTCATGGCGCCGTCCCAGCGCGAGTACTTCCGCTTCTACGGCCTGGATCGCGAGAAGCTGGCCTTCGCCGCGCCGAATGTCCGGGTGATGCACCCGGGTCCGATGAACCGAGGCGTGGAGATCGATTCCGAGGTCGCCGACGACCTGTCGGTCAGCCTGATCCAGGACCAGGTGGAGATGGGCGTCGCCGCCCGGATGGCCGTGCTGACGTCCCTGGCCGCGCGTCTGGAGAACGACCGATGACCCTCCTTCGCCAAGGCTTCGGAGGGCTGGAGCCCGATCCTTCGAAGCGCCCGCAGGGGGCGAAGTAGGATGAGCCGTCCGGTCGCCTTCATAAACGCCCGCATCGTGGACCCGGCCTCCGGCTATGAAGGGCCCGGCGCAGTCATCGTCACCGAGGGCGTCATCGCAGATGTGGCCAAGGGTTCGGGCCTCGGTGCGCTGTCCGCTGACGTCGAGGTGATCGACGCCGGCGGCGCCCTGCTGATCCCCGGCCTCGTCGACATCCGCGTGAAGACCGGCGAGCCCGGCTCCGAGCCCAAGGAGACGCTGAAGTCCGCCGCCCAGGCCGCCGCGGCCGGTGGTGTGACGACGATGGTCGTCCAGCCCGACACCAACCCGGTCATGGACGAGCCGGCGGTGGTGGATTTCATCCTGCGTCGGGCCCGCGACATCGAGCTGGTCAACGTCTATCCCGCCGGCGCCGCCACCAAGGGCTGCCAGGGCCAGCGGATGGCCGAGATCGGTCTGATGCACGAGGCCGGCTGCCTCTATGTGACCGACGCCGACCGGCCAATCGTCGACTCCAAGGTGTTCCAGCGGGTGCTGAGCTACGCCAAGGCCTTCGACACGCCTGTGGCGCACCGTCCGGCCGACCCCTGGCTGTCGGCGGGCGCCGCGGCGACCTCAGGCGAGTTCTCGGCGCGGATGGGCCTGCCGTCCGTCCCCGCCATCGCCGAGAAGATCATGCTGGAGCGCGACCTGGCGCTGGCGGAGCTGACCGGCGCCAAGCTGATCGTGGATCAGATCACCACCGCCGCCGCCCTTGAGAGTCTGCGCCGCGCCCGCGATCGGGGCGTCGCGGTGACGGCCACCACCTCGATCAACCACCTGTCGTTCAACGAGATCGACATCGGCGACTACCGGACCTTCTGCAAGATGGACCCGCCGCTGCGCTCCGAAGCCGATCGGCAGGCGGTGATCGAGGCGGTGGCCTCCGGGCTGATCCAGGTGGTGGTCTCGGCCCACGCCCCGGCTCCCGCCGAGGACAAGCGCCTGCCCTACGACGAGGCCGCGCCCGGCGCGGTGGGCCTACAGACGCTGCTGGCCGCCCTGCTGGCCTTCCACCACGACGGTCAGATCCCCCTGCTCGACCTGATCCGCACCGTCACCGCCGCCCCCGCCGACCTGTTAGGCCTGCCGGGCGGGCGGATCGCCAAGGGCGCGCCCGCGGATCTGGTGCTGTGCAGCCTGGACACCCCGGTGCTGATCGACGCGGCGAAGCTGGTGTCGAAGTCCAAGAACTCGCCGTTCGATGGCCGGCGGCTTCAGGGCAAGGTGCTGCGGACGGTGGTCGACGGCCGGACGGTCTACGCCAGCTGAGCGGCTAGGCGGCCAACGCGAGGACCTCGATCGGCAGCAGCGAGCCGACGTTCAGCAGGCTGAGGATCCGCCCCTCCAGCGGGACCATGGCGTCCACGAAGATGTCGCCACCCTCGCGCTCGAAGCGTGGCGGCGCCTGCAACTGGGCCGCGGGCAGGATCATCGTCTCCTGCACGGCGTCCACCAGCAGGCCGGCGGGCCGATCGTCGTGCTGAACGACCACGATCACACTCCGACCCGAGGCCTCGGTGACGCCCATGCCCAACCGGGCGCGGAGATCCAGGACAGGCATCACCGTGCCCCGCAGGTTTATCACCCCAAGAACAAAGCCGGGCGCCTGGGGCAGCGGGGTGGAGGCGGTGAAGCCGCGAATCTCGCGGACGGCGCGGATGTCGATGCAGAACGCGGCTCCGCCGACCTCCAGCACGATCACCTCAACCGGTTCGTCACCCTGAATCACGTCGCGTATCCCGTTAACTGTAGTCCCAGGACGGGGATCAGCCACATTTGAACGTAATCGATCGCGATTAACTGACGCTGAATTCTATCTGCGCTTCACGCTCCTAAACGACACAACGTCGTGCGACATAAGACCCCTCGGCCCGACATAGTTCTATACATCATGGTTACGGGCGAATTCATCATCTTGTCTTCGTTATGTCGCTCAACTTCCAAAGCAGCCACTGGGCGCTTGGTGGCGCCTGCCGCCGCGCGGTTCCTTATTTGTTCTTGCTGACGCTCATTGGATCGCGTATCGCGCGGAGGCGCATTCGGCTCAGCCGACGCCTCGCCCGCTGACGAAGACGCCGGACCGCGTTACGACTTGCGCAAAGAGGGAGCGCACATGGCCGAGATTCTGAGTCCGATGCTGATCGGCGGGGCGCTCGTGGGTGGATACCTGCTGGGGTCGATCCCCTTCGGCGTGATCGCCACCCGGCTGGGCGGCGCAGGCGACGTGCGCTCCATCGGGTCCGGCAACATCGGCGCCACCAACGTGCTGCGCACCGGTCGCAAGGACCTGGCGCTGATCACCCTCTTAGGCGACGGCGGCAAGGGGGCGGTGGCGGTGCTGCTGGCCTGGTTGGCCACCCGCAATGGCACGGCCGAGCAGCAGGGTGTGCTGACCGCCCTGGCCGGCGGCGCGGCGTTCCTGGGTCACCTGTTCCCCGTCTGGCTGGGCTTCAAGGGCGGCAAGGGCGTGGCGACGTTCTTCGGCACCCTGCTGGCCGCCGCCTGGCCGGTCGGTCTGGCGGCGGGCGCCACCTGGCTGATCGTGGCCTTCCTGTTCCGCATCTCGTCCCTTGCGGCCCTGGTCGCCGTGGCCCTGGCGCCGCTGGTGGCCCTGCTGTTGGGGCGGCCCAACGCCATCGCCCTGCTGGCCCTGTTCATGGGGCTGCTGATCCTGGTGCGGCACTCCGAGAACATCCGTCGTCTGCTCAAGGGCGAGGAACCGCGGATCGGCGCCAAGACCTCCGAAACCGCCGGCCACAACGGCGGGCCGCCGCTGCCGGCGGAGTTCTACGGGGACAAGGGAAACCCGCCGGCGTGATCCGCCCGCTCTCCGACGCCCAGCGCCGGGACTGGCTGCGGCTGGCCCGCACCGAGAACGTCGGCCCCGTCACCTTCGATCAGCTCATCGTCCGCTTCGGCGAGGCCGCCCTGGCCCTTGCCGCCCTGCCCGACCTCGCCCGCCGCGGAGGACGCACCGGCGGCATCCGCATCCCCTCCGAGGCCCAGGCCGAGGACGAGCTGGCCGCCGGCGCGGCCCTGGGCGCGCGCCTGATCTGCGCCTGCGAGCCCGACTTCCCCCAGGCCCTGGCCGCCCTCGACCCGCCGCCGCCGCTGATCTGGACCCGCGGTGACGCCCGACTGCTGGACCGGCGCACCGTGGCCATCGTTGGCGCCCGCGTCGCCTCCGCCGCCGGCCAGCGGTTCGCCCGCGGCCTGGCCGCCGAGTTGGGCCAATCCGGCCACGTCATCGTCTCGGGCCTCGCCCGCGGCATCGACGGCGCCGCCCACGAGGGCTCGCTGCCCACCGGCACGGTGGCGGTGCTGGGCGGCGGGATCGACGACGTCTATCCCCCGGAACACCGCGACCTCTACGCCCGGATCGTCGCCCAGGGCTGCGTCGTGTCCGAGAACGAGCCCGGCCGCACGGCGGTCGCCCGGGACTTCCCCCGCCGCAACCGCATCATCGCCGGCCTCTCCCGCGCCGTCGTGGTGGTCGAGGCCGAGTTCCGCTCCGGCTCCCTGATCACCGCTCGCCTCGCCAACGAACAGGGCCGCGAAGTGCTGGCCGTCCCCGGCTCGCCGCTCGACCCCCGCGCCAAGGGAACCAACGACCTGATCCGCCAGGGCGCAGCGATCTGCGAGGGGCCCGAGGACGTCCTGCGGGCGCTGGAGGGGCTGAGCGATCTGCGCGAACCCGAGCGCGCGCCCTTCCGTCCGGCCCCCGCCGAACCGGACGACGCGCTGCGCAAGCAACTGGCCGATCTGCTGTCGCCGACGCCGGTCTCGCGGGACGAACTGGTGCGCGCCGTCCAGGCCCCCGCCCCCGCCGTTTTCGCCGCGCTGATGGAGCTGGCGGTGGCCGGCAGCGCCGATTTGCTGCCTGGCGGCATGGTCGTGAAAGGAATAGCCCCTTAAGGGGCTGGCTTGACCGTGCGAATTCGGCCCGTTGACACGCCGCAGGGACCGCCCCCACGTTCCGCGCTCTTTTTTGGATCGACACACCCTAGATGAAGCTCGTCATCGTCGAGAGCCCCGCCAAGGCCAAGACCATCAACAAGTACCTTGGCTCCGACTTCAAGGTGCTCGCCTCGTACGGCCACGTCCGCGACCTTCCGCCGAAGGACGGCTCCGTGCGCCCCGACGAGGACTTCGAGATGTCGTGGGAGGTGGACAGCAAGGCGGCCAAGCGGCTGTCCGAGATCGCCGACGCGGCGAAGGGCGCCGATCGCCTGTACCTCGCCACCGACCCCGACCGCGAGGGTGAGGCCATCTCGTGGCACGTGATGGAGGTGCTGAACAAGAAGCGCGGCCTCAAGGACATTCCGGTCCAGCGGGTGGTGTTCAACGCCATCACCAAGACCGCCGTCACCGAGGCGATGGCCAATCCCCGCGACGTGGACATGGAGCTGGTCCGCGCCTACCTGGCCCGCCGCGCCCTGGACTATCTGGTTGGCTTCACCCTCTCGCCGGTGCTGTGGCGAAAGCTGCCCGGCGCCCGCTCGGCCGGCCGCGTGCAGTCGGTGGCCCTGCGGATCGTCGTTGACCGCGAGCTGGAGATCGAGCGCTTCAAGACCCAGGAATACTGGACCGTCGAGGCCGAGGTCAGCGCCAACAGCGACCCCTTCACCGCCCGCCTGGCCAAGCACCAGGGCAAGCGCCTCACCAAGTTCGACCTCGGCGACGAGGCCAGCGCGTTTGCCGCCCGCGACGCGGTCAAGGCGGCGACGTTCAAGGTGGCGACCCTGGAGCGCAAGCCCGGCAAGCGCTCCCCGCCCCCGCCCTTCACCACCTCCAGCCTGCAGCAGGAAGCCTCGCGCAAGCTGGGCTTCAACGCCCAGCGCACCATGCAGGCGGCCCAGAAGCTGTACGAAGGCATCGACATCGGCGGCGAGACCGTGGGTCTCATCACCTACATGCGGACCGATGGCGTGCAGACCGCGCCCGAGGCGCTGGACGAGGCGCGCCAAGTGATCGGCGGCCTCTACGGCAAGGAATACGTGCCGGAGAAGGCGCGGATCTATTCCACCAAGGCCAAGAACGCCCAGGAGGCCCACGAAGCCATCCGGCCGACCAGCCTGGCTCGCAACCCGGGCAAGATGCGGCTCGAGGGCGACCTTGGCCGGCTCTACGAGCTGATCTGGAAGCGGATGATCGCTTCCCAGATGGAGAGCGCGAGGGTCGAACGGACAACGATCGACCTCGAGTCCTCCGACGGTCAGACGGGCCTGCGCGCCTCCGGCGTGGTGGTGACCTTCGATGGCTATCTGGCCGTCTACGAGGAAGGCCGCGACGATCCGGACGACGAGGAAGGCGGCCGCCTGCCGCAGGTGGCCGAGGGCGCCCCCGCTCAGGTGCGGTCCGCCAAGGCCGACCAGCACTTCACCGAGCCGCCGCCGCGCTATTCGGAAGCCAGCCTGGTGAAGAAGATGGAGGAGCTCGGCATCGGCCGGCCCTCGACCTACGCGTCGATCCTCACCGTGCTGCGTGACCGCGCCTATGTGCGGATGGAGAAGCAGCGCTTCGTGCCCGAGGACAAGGGCCGCCTGCTGATCGGCTTCCTGGAGGAATACTTCCTCCGCTACGTGGAATACGATTTCACCGCCGGCCTGGAAGAACGCCTCGACCTGGTCTCGGCCGGCGAGCTGGACTGGAAGGTCCTGCTGCGCGATTTCTGGAACGATTTCAACGCCAAGATCGGCGAGACGGCCGAGCTGCGGATGAGCGACGTGCTCACCGCCCTCGACAAGACTCTGGGTCCGCACCTCTTCCCGGACAAGGCCGATGGCAGCGACCCGCGCGCCTGCCCGGTCTGCAACTCCGGCCGCATGGGCCTGAAGAGCAGCAAGTACGGCCCCTTCCTGGGCTGCTCCAACTATCCGGAATGCCGCCACACCCGGCCCCTGACCGTCGCTGAAGACGGCGAGGACGGCCCGGCCGGCGACCGCGAACTGGGCGTCGACCCGGTGACCGGCGAGACCGTCTTCCTCAAGACCGGCCGCTTCGGCGTCTACGTCCAGCTGGGCGAAGGCGAGAAGCCCAAGCGCTCAAGCCTGCCCAAGGGCTGGTCCGCGCCGGACATGGACCTGGACAAGGGTCTGCGCCTGCTGCGCCTGCCCCGCGAAGTCGGCATGCACCCGGAGGACGGCAAGCCGATTCTGGCCGGCATCGGCCGCTTCGGACCCTTCGTCCTGCACGAGGGCACCTACGCCAACCTGCCGAACGCCGACGAGGTGTTTGACGTCGGCCTGAACCGCGCCGTCGACCTGATCGCCACCAAGCGCGCGGGACGACGTGGCGGCGCCGAGGCCGCGGCGCTGAAAGAGCTCGGCGCTCACCCGGTGGACGGCCAGCCGATCCGCGTGCTCTCCGGCCGCTACGGGCCCTACATCAAGCACGGCTCCACCAACGCCAACATCCCCCGTGGCGCCGACCCGCTGGAGGTGACCCTCGAACAGGCGGTCGCCCTCATCGCCGAACGCGAAGCCAAGGGCGGCGGCAAGAAAGCGAAGAAGCCGGCCCGCTCCACCAAGGCCAAGGCGGCAGACGCCGACGCGCCCAAGACCGCGGCCAAGAAGAAGGCTCCTGCCAAGAAGAAGGCAGCTGCGAAGAAACCTGCCGTCAAGAAAACCGCCGCGGCGAAGGCGGCCGCCATTACGGATGACGAGACGCCGTTCTAGTCCGAGGCTAGGGTCATGGGATGCCCACCGCGACCCTCAACGGCCTGACCTTTCACTTCGAGCGCGCCGGCGACGGTCCGCCGCTGCTGTTCATTTCCGGCACGGGCGGCGACCTGCGGGTGCAGCCGAACGTGTTCGCCTCCCCGCTGGCCAGGACCTTCGACCTGCTGGCCTATGACCAGCGCGGTCTGGGGCGGACCGACAAGCCGGATGTCCCCTATTCCATGGCTGACTACGCCGACGATGCGGCGGCGCTGCTGGACCATGTCGGCTGGGACGCCGTCCCGGTGCTGGGCGTCTCCTTCGGCGGGATGGTCGCCCAGGAGCTGGCCCTGCGCCATCCGGGCCGCGTCAGCCGCCTTGTCCTGGCCTGCACCTCGCCCGGCGGCGAAGGCGGCGCCTCCTACCCCTTTCATGAAATCGAGCATCTGAAGGGCGAGGCTCGCGCGCGGCACATGATCCCGATCAGCGACGTGCGCCGCGACGCCGCCTGGGCCGCCGCCAATCCCGCCGAGTACGCTAAGCTGGTCGAACTGGCCGCCGTCGATCCCTTCGCCGACGAACCCGGGCGGGCCCAAGGCGCCCACCGCCAGCTCGAGGCGCGCGCCGCCCACGACACCTGGGACCGCCTCCCGCAGATCGCCTGCCCGACCCTGATCGCCGCCGGCCGCTACGACGGGGTCGCCCTGCCGGCCACCCAGGAGAAGATGGCCGCGCGCATCCCGGGCGCCGACCTGCAGTGGTTCGAGGGCGGCCACCTGTTCATGCTGCAGGACCGCGCCGCCTATCCGGCGATGATCGGGTTCCTGAAAGGCTAGCCCGCCGCCAGCTCCAATATCTCGACGATGTCCTGCGGCCCCGTGATCGGCCGGGGATTATGGCGGACGCCGGCGTCGTGCATGGTGTGTTCGGCGATGGCCTGGAAGTCCTCGGGACGAACGCCCACGCTGGCCAGGTCCGTCGGCAGCCCCAGCCCCGCCACCAGCTCGCGCACCGCGCTGGCCGCCGCCCCCGGATAGCCTAGCAGCGCGCTGATCTGCGCTTGGGGCGCGATGGCGTCCGACGCGCTCCACTGCAGCACCGCCGGCAGGGTGACGCAGGAGGTGATCCCGTGCGGCACGCCATAGCTGCCGCCCAGGGTATGGCCGATGGCGTGGCTGACCCCCATGCTGCGGCCCGAGCCCACGCCGCTGATCGCCAGCCACATGCCGAACTGGCACTCCAGCCGGGCGTCCAGGTCCTCAGGCCGCCCCATGGTGGCCGACAGCCCCCGCTCCAGCCGCTTCAGCCCCTCGGCGGCCAGGGCGTCGGCATAGGGCGCGCGGACGGGATGGCACAGCTGCTCCACCGCATGGTCCACCGCCTTCATGCCCGTCGAGGCCCAGAGGTCCGGCGGCGTCGACAGCGTCATGACGGGGTCCAGCACCACCGCCCGCGGGGCCAGCATCGGGTGGGTGAAGCCCTCCTTCACCTTCCGGGCGGGGTCGCTGACGCCGGCGAAGGGGGTGAACTCGGCTGCGGACAGGGTCGTCGGCACGGCGATCATGCGAACGCCGGGCGGCACGGCCGCGACATCCACTCGGTCGGCCCCGCGACCGGCCCGGTAAGGTCCCAGTTGCTCCGCCGTCTCCAGCCCCGCCCACAGGCAGAGCTGCATCACCTTGGTGGCGTCGATCACGGAGCCGCCGCCCAGGGCCACCAGCAGATCGGCCCCGGCCGCCCGCGCCGCCGCCGCCCCGGCGATCACGCCCGCGCGCGGCGAATGGGCGCCAACCCCGCTGAACACGCCGACGCACAGGTCGCCCAGCGCCGCCGCCAGATCCGCCGCCAACCCGTCCGACAGCGAGCGGGTCGTGGTGATCAGCAGGCGGCTCGCGCCCCACGCCGTGGCCAGGTCCCGCACGACCTCGGGCGCCGGCCGGCCGTAGATCACCTGATCCTGGTTCGGAAACCTGTGTGCGCCGGTAAGCATCGTTTTCTCCTGGGGCGCCGCCCTGGGCCCCGTGGTAAGCACGCGCGATGGCCAAAACGAAGATGCCGAAGTCCACGCGCTTTGCCAAAGGCGTGCCCGACCGCGAAACCCTGCTGAAATTCATCCGCGAAAGCGGCGAGACCGACAAGGCGGCGATCGCCCGCGCCTTCGGCCTGAAAGGCGAGGATCGCCGCGTCCTGCGCAGCCTGCTGCAGACCCTGGAGACCGAAGGCGCGCTGGGCAAGCGGGGCCGCAAGGGCTTTGCAGAAGTTGGCGCGCTGCCCGAGGTCGGCGTGGCAGACGTGGCTGAGCGCTCCCCGGACGGCGACCTGCTGGTCAAGCTGGTGCGCGGTGAGGACACGCCCCTCGTGCCGCTGGCTCCCGGCGGCGACTTGAAGGCCGGCGCACCCGGCATGGGCGACCGCCTGCTCGTCCGCTTCGTGAAGCTGGAGAACGGCGAGACCGAGGCCCGACTGATCAAGCGGCTGGGCCAGAGCGCCCACCGCATCCTGGGCGTCATCCGCAAGTCGCGCCGCGAGGTCCGCGTCGAGCCGGTCGACCGCAAGACCAAGGACACCCTGCTGCTGCCCGAGGGCGAGGACCTGCGCGACGGCGATCTCGTGGTGGCCCAGATCGAAAGCCACGGCAGCCGCTACGGACCCAAGCACGGCAAGCTGCTGGAGGTCGTCGGCCGCGAGGACGATCCCCGCGCCTATTCGATCATCGCCATTCACGCCCACGGCATCCCCACGGGCTTCCCGGAGGGTGCGGAGGCCGAGGCCGAGGCCGCCCAGCCGCCGACCCTCGCCGGCCGTGAGGACCTGCGCGAGGTCCCGCTGATCACCATCGATCCGGCCGACGCCCGCGACCACGACGACGCCGTCTACGCCGAGCCCGACACCGACGAGAAGAACCCCGGCGGCTGGATCTGCTGGGTCGCCATCGCCGACGTGGCCGCCTACGTCCGCCCCGGCTCCCAGCTGGACCGCACCGCCCGCGACAAGGGCAACAGCGTCTACTTCCCCGACCGGGTGGAGCCGATGCTGCCCGAACGCCTGTCCAACGGCCTGTGCTCGCTGCGCGAAGGCGAGAACCGCGCCACCATGGCCGTGCGCATGGTCTTCGGCGCCGATGGCCGCAAACGCAGCCACAAGTTCATCCGGGGCCTGATGCGCTCGGCCGCCAAGCTCAGCTACGAGCAGGCCCAGGCCGCCATCGACGGAAATCCCGACGACAAGACCGGTCCTCTGCTGGAGCCGGTCCTGAAGCCCCTCTGGGCCGCCTACGCCTGTATCAAGAAGGGCCGCGACGCCCGCTCGCCCCTGGGCATCGAGAGCCTCGAGCGGAAGATCTCGATCAACACCGAGGGCGAGATCGCCCAGATCACGCCGCGCGCCAGCCTGGAGGCGCACAAGCTGATCGAGGAGTTCATGATCCAGGCCAACGTCAGCGCCGCCGAGACCCTCGAGCAGAAGAAGACGCCCCTGGTCTATCGCATCCACGACCAGCCCAGCCCGGAGAAGATCGCCGCCCTGGTCGACTTCCTGGGCACCCTGAACCTGCCCTGGACCAAGGGCGAGGCGCCGCGCACCGAGCGCTTCAACAAGCTGCTGGCCGACACCCGCGAGGGGCCGCACGCCGACATCGTCAACGAGGTGGTCCTGCGCACCCAGATGCAGGCGGTCTATTCCACCGAGAACATCGGCCACTACGGCCTGAACCTGGCCAAGTACGCCCACTTCACCTCGCCGATCCGCCGCTACGCCGACCTCATCGTCCACCGGGCGCTGGTGACGGCCCTGGGCCTGGGAAGCGATGGCCTGTCCGATTGGGACATCGCCAAGATGAAGGACACCGCCGAACTGATCACTCACGCCGAACGCCGGGCGATGGCGGCCGAGCGTGACGCCATGGACCGCTATGTGGCGGCCTTCCTGTCCGATCGGGTAGGCGCCGAGTTCGTGGGGCGGATCACCGGGGTCACCCGCTTCGGCCTGTTCGTCCGGCTGGCCGAGACCGGCGCGGACGGCCTGGTGCCGGTCTCCAGCCTGGGCGGAGAGTATTTCATCCACGACGACCGCAGCCACGCTCTGGTGGGCGAACGGACCGGCGCGCGCTGGCCGCTCGGCATGACGGTCGAGGTGCGACTGCAGGAAGCGACGCCGATCACCGGCGGCCTGCTGTTCCAGATGCTGAGCGAGCCCGCGGCCCCCGACCCCACCGCGCCGCGTCCCCGCCTGGGCATGCGCGCCCGCGGCGACCGTGGACCGGGCGGCCCCAGCGGCTATCGCGGCCCCAAGCGTGGTCCCCAAGGCCGGCCGAAGAACATCCGCACCGGCAAGAAGGGCGGCCCGCGCCGCTAGGGCAGACGCCTAAGCGGGCGTCTGGGCCGGGGTCGATTTGGCGGCCCGCGGCTTGACGAACCGGGCGGCGGCGAGCGCGACGGGAATCAGCGCCCAGCAGTAGTAGGACAGTTGCGCCTGCTCGGTGTTGATCAGCGCCAGACCGATGGCGAAGGCCACGCCCGGCGCTGACGCCCTCACCAGGCGATAGGCCAGGTCACGGCCCGACAGGCCTCCGGCGACCAATCGACCCCGCCCTCGCGAGATCGTCAGCACCAGGGCGATGTTCGCCACCGAGGTCGCGACCAGCACGCCGCAGTAGACGCTCCAGACGAACGGGTCGCCCGGCCCCTGCCCGAACCAGGCCGAGGCGAAGGGGATCAGGCAGATCGGGAACAGGAACACCAGGTTCATCACGGCGACCGGCCAGTCGAACTGTACGAGACGCCGCGTCGTACTCATGTGCGCCGCCCAGAAGATGCCGATCAGGGCGAAGCTCATGAAGAACGCCAGGAAGTGGGGTCCCATTTCGGCGAAGGCCTCGGAGCCGCCCGACCCGCCGTGCGCCTCCGGCGGCCGCAACTCCAGCACGAGCAGCGTGAGCACGATGGCGAACACCGCGTCGGTAAAGAACACCAGGCGGTGCAGGAGCCGGCCATCCAGCGCGGCGTCATCCTCGTGCGACATTCGAAGCCCCCCAAATCACCGACGCATACTGCCGCAGGCGAAGCCTTCCGCAAGGTCGTGCTTCCCTCGCCCCCGGCCGGGGTCATACAGTTGTTTCATGTCGACAGAAGCCCCTCCGAACGCGCAGGCCGGGACCCACAAGCCCGAAGGCCCCCCGCGCATCGCCGGCCAGCGCGCCGTGCGGCCCAAGAACGCCGCGACGGTGATGATCATCCGCCGCGACGCGAAAAAGCCCCGCGTCCTGATGGGCAAGCGCCACGGCGGTCACAGCTTCATGCCGGACCGCTGGGTGTTTCCCGGCGGCCGAATCGATCGCGCCGACTATCGCGCGCCCTACGCCACCGACCTGCGGCCCGACGTGGGCGGCCTCTTCGACCGCTACCTGCCTGCCGGACGCGGACGCGCCCTGGCCCTGGCCGCCGTCCGTGAGACCTGGGAGGAGGCTGGCCTGCTGCTCGCCAAGCCCGCCGAGGCCCGCGCCACCGGTCCCTGGAAGACCTTCGCCGCCCAGGGGGTCCTGCCCGACCTGGAGGCCCTGGACGTCATCGCCCGCGCCATCACCCCGCCGATGGTGGGAAAGCGCTTCGACACCTGGTTCCTGCTGGCCGACGCCGAGCGCCTGACAAGTCTTGAGCGCCAGCCGGACTGCGGCGAGCTGGAAGAGATCGACTGGATCGATTTCGACGACGCCATGGGCCTGCCTCTGCCCGCCGTCACACGCATGATGATCAAGGAGGCGGTCGAGCGGATGAAGGACCCCAGCCGGCCCAAACCCTTCATGCGCTACAAGGACAACGGCATGCGGCCGACCGCACTTTAGAGACAGCCATTGACTTCACGCCGCGGATTCGTATTTTCCGCGCCTCCTGAACACCTGCCGGCGGTGCGACCCCGTTTGGCCCCGCCAACTTTTATCTTCTAGGACTCGAGCCATGGCGAAGCCCGCCTCCATCAAGATCCGCCTCAACTCGACGGCCGACACTGGCTTCTTCTACGTCACGAAGAAGAACGCCCGCACCAAGACCGACAAGATGGTCCTGAAGAAGTACGACCCCGTCGTGCGCAAGCACGTCGAGTTCAAGGAAGGCAAGATCAAGTAGGCCGACAAAGCCTCTGATTACGCTCTGAATACGCCCGGCCTCACCGCCGGGCGTTTTGCGTTGTGGCAATCCCTTTCCCTCCCCTTCATGGGGAGGGTGGATGCGAGTGAAACGAGCAGACGGGTGGGGAAAGCCTAACCCAGAGCTCTGAGCGCGTCCGGACGTCGCCACCCGCTCGCTAGGCTCGCCACCCTCCTCATGAAAGGGCGGGAACGCCTAGGCCGCCCGGGCGATCACCCGGTTGCGGCCGCGGGATTTGGCCTCATAGACGGCCTCGTCGGCGCGCTTGAGCAGGGCGGTGGGCGTATCGTCGTCGCCGGCGCTGCAGGCGACGCCGATCGAGATGGTCACCGACAGCAGTTCCTCGCCGCTCATCACCCGGAAGGGCGAGCCGGCGGCGTGCAGGCGGATGCGTTCGGCGATGCGGCGCGCGTCCTCCAGGTCGGTGTCGGGCATCACCACCACGAACTCCTCGCCGCCGTGGCGGACCGGCAGGTCGATGGCGCGGACGTTGGAGGCCAGGCGCACGGCGAATTCCGAGAGCACCTCGTCGCCGACATCGTGGCCGAAGCTGTCGTTGACCTTCTTGAAGTGGTCGATGTCGATGACCAGCAGCGACACCGGCTCCCCGCCCTGGTTCGCCCGGCGCATCAGCGCCTCCAGCTGGCCGGCCATGTAGCGCCGGTTGTGCAGGCCGGTGAGCTGGTCGGTGACCGCCAGTTCCAGCGAGTGGTCCAGGTTGGAGCGCAGATAGTCGGTATAGCGCTTGCGCCGGATCTGGGTGCGCACGCGCGCGGCCAGCTCGCCCGGATCGATGGGCCGGGCCAGGATGTCGTTGACGCCGATCTCCAGCGCCTTGACCGCCTTGCTGCGTTCATCGAAGTCGGCGATGGCCAGGATCGGCAGGCTGCGGGTCGCCTCGTCCGAGCGGAGCTGGGCGGCGAAACGCAGGCCGTCGAAGGCCTTGGCGTTGGCGTTGACGATGACCAGGTCCACCGGACCGCGGGCGGTCAGCACGGCCTTGTAGGCCTCGCTCTCGACCACCGGGCGATGCTCGATGGAGAGCTCGGCGGCCACGCGCTCGGCCTGGCGGGCATTGTCGTCGACGATCAGGATCCGGCCGCCCGAGCCGCCAAGCCGCGACGCCGCGCCGGCGATCACGCCCATGCGGCGGCCCGAGGCCTCGCGGGCGCGAAGTTCGTCGATCACCGCCTTCAGCCGCACCAGGCTGCGCACCCGGGCGAACAGCATGACGTCATCAATGGGCTTGGTGAGAAAGTCGTCGGCGCCGGCCTCAAGGCCCGCCACCCGGTCGGCGCGACCGTCCAGCGCGGTGACCAGCACCACGGGCACATGGCGCGTCGCCGGATCGTCCTTCAGACGGCGGCAGACCTGGAAGCCGTCCATGCCCGGCATCATCACGTCGAGCAGTACGATGTCGGGAAGCTCGGAGGCGGCGATGGCCAGGGCCGTGGGCCCGTCGTTGGCCGTCAGCACCTCGTAGTACTCCGCGGAAAGCTTGGCCTCCAGCAGCCGCACGTTCGATTCGATATCGTCGACGACCAGGATACGCGCGGACATGACTAGTTCAGCAGTCGCTTGATGGTTTCGAGGAAGTGCGTGACCGAGATCGGCTTGGAGATGTAGGCCTCGCAGCCGCCCTCGCGGATCCGCTCCTCGTCGCCCTTCATGGCGAAGGCGGTGACGGCCACGACCGGGATGTGCGCCAGATCGTCGTCTTCCTTCAGCCACTTGGTGACCTCGAGGCCCGAGATCTCCGGCAACTGGATATCCATCAGGATCAGGTCGGGACGATGCTCGCGGGCAAGCGACAGCGCCGCCAGACCCTCGCGGGTCTCCAGGGTTTCATACCCTTGGGCTTCGAGCAGATCATGAAATAGCTTCATGTTCAGCTCGTTATCCTCGACGATGAGGACTTTCTTGGCCATTCGGACCCGCTGCTGGAGGCGCGGCCGATGTTCGGCCATTCCCCACCCTTCCGGTCCTTATCGGGCCGGATATCCTTAAACTTCGTTATCCGCGCTGGAACACCGTTGGCCCAGACCCCACAAATCACCGCGCCGAGCCTGGCCTCGCTGGGACTGTCCGCCGAGCGCCCGCTCGTTCTGGTGGATGTGGACGAGGTGCTGGGCCTGTTCATGCAGGGGTTCGGCGACTTCCTGGCCCGCCATCACGACCTGGAGATGCGGATCGACCGCTTCGCCCTGTTCCAGAACATCTACCGCCCGGGCGCGTCCGAACACCTTCCGGTGGCCGAGGGCAAGGCGCTGTTCGACGCCTTCTTCGCCGACCACTGCGACGCCATCGAGCCGGCCCCCGGCGGCATGGAGGCCCTCGCGCGGCTGGGGAAGTCGGCCGAGATCCTGATCCTCTCCAACGCGCCGCCCGAGGCCCAGCGCCTGCGCACCGCCTGGCTGCGCAAGCACGGCCAGCCCCACCCGCTGATCCTGAACTCCGGGCCGAAGGGCCCCATCGCCGCCGCCCTGGTGGCCCAGACCCGCCAGAAGACCGCCTTCGTGGACGACCTCCTGCCCAACCTGGATTCGGTGCAGGACTATTCGCCCGCGACGGCGACCTTCCAGCACGTGGCCGACCTGCGCCTGCGGCCCTTCGCGCCAAGTTCGGCCAAGCACCCGCGCATCGACGACTGGGCCGAACTGGCCGACGCCATCGAGGCGGCGATCCACGGCTGAGGCCCGCCTGACCGCATGGGGCGTTCGACGCGTTGACGGCGCGCGCCGGGCGCCGCATCCCGACGGGATGTCACGTGAGGGCGTCTCCATGCTGAACTCCGCCAGGCTTCGCGGCCTTCTCTCCACGGTCCTCGCCGCCGGCCTGCTGTTCGCGCCCCTGGCTGGCCAGGCGGCCGTGGAACCCGGCTACAAGGTCCCGCCGGCGCCCATCGCCCAGATCATCGAGGCCACGCCCACCCCCGCGGTGCTGGTGTCCGGCGACCGTCGCACCCTGGCGCTGCTGACCCGCGAGGGCCTGCCGTCCATCGCCGCCGTGTCGGAGCCGATCCTCCGGCTGGGCGGCTACCGGATCAATCCGCGCACCAACGGCCCCATCGAGGCGCGCACCACCTGGATGACGGGCCTCGTCTTCAAGGACATCGCGTCGGGCAAGACCACGTCTGTCGCCCTGCCGGCTAAGGCGCGGTTCATCGGCCCCCAGTGGTCGCCTGACGGCAAGTCCCTGGCCCTGACCATGGAGGCGCCGACCGGCCTGGAGTTGTGGGTGGTCGACGTCGCCAGCGGCGCGGCGCGCAAGGTCACCGGGCCCGTGCTGAACGCGGCCTTCGGCGCCCCTTACGCCTGGCTGTCGGATTCTCGCGCGTTCATCGTCCGCGCCGTGCCGACTGGCCGCGGTCCGGCGCCGCCGGAGTCGACGACCCCCGATGGCCCGACCATCCAGGAAAACATCGGACGCACGGCTCCGGCGCGCACCTACCAGGATCTGCTGTCCAATCCCCGCGACGAGGCGCTGTTCGACCACTACTTCACCAGCCAGATTCTGCGGGTGGACGCCGACAGCGGCGCGTCGACCCCGATCGGCGCCCCGGCCATCTGGTCCCAGGTCCAGCCTTCGCCCGACGGCCGCTTCCTGCTCACCGCAAAGCTCAAGCGGCCGTTCAGCTACGTGGTCCCCGCCCGCGCCTTCCCCACCGAGATCGCCGTGCTGGACCTCTCCGGCAAGGTCGTGAAGGCGATCGTCGACCGGCCCCTGGCCGACGACGTGCCCCCGCCCTTCGACGCCGTGGTCAAGGGCCCGCGCGAGGTGGAATGGCGCGCCGACGCGCCGGCCACCCTGCTCTGGGCCGAGGCCCAGGACGGCGGTGATCCGCGCAACAAGGTGGCGATCCACGACCGCCTGCTGCTGCTGGACGCTCCCTTCACCGCCCCGCCCAGGACGCTGGTCGACCTCAAGGAACGCTACGACGAGATCCACTGGGGCCGCGCCGACACCGCCATCGTCACCACGCGCTGGTGGCTGGACCGGCACGAGACGCGCATCGCCGTGAACCCGTCCCAGCCTGGCGTCGGCCGCGTGCTGATCTCGCGCAGCGCCCAGGACCGTTACGGCGATCCCGGCCAGCCGATGACCGCGCCCACGGCCTCGGGCGAGCCAGTGATGCAGTTCACCGCCGACGGGAAGGCCGTGCTGATGAGCGGCCCGGGCGCGACGGCCAAGGGCGAGTATCCCTTCGTCAGCCGCCTGGAGCTGGCCGACGGCAAGACCCGCGAGCTCTGGCGCAGCCAGTCGGGCGTCTACGAGCTGCCGATCGCCTTCACGGACGCCGCGGCGACCCGCCTGCTGACCCGCCGCGAGAGCCAGACGGCGGCGCCCAACTTCTATCTGCGGACCCTGGGCGCCAAGACGCCCAAGGCGCTCACCGCCTTCGCCGACCCAGCCCCTCAGTTCGCCGGGGTGACCAAGCGCCTGATCACCTACAAGCGCGCCGACGGCCTGCCGCTATCGGGCACGCTGTACCTGCCCGCGGGCTATGATCAGGCTCGCGACGGCCCGCTACCGCTGCTGATGTGGGCCTACCCGGCCGAGTTCACGGATCCGGCCATGGCCGGTCAGGTGGTGGACCAGGCCGCCAACCGCTTCTCGCGGCCCGGCGGCATCTCCCACCTGCTGCTGGTGACCCAGGGCTATGCGGTGCTGGACAACCCGGCCTTCCCCATCGTCGGCGCCGCCGGCAAGGCCAACGACACCTACATCGAGCAGCTCACCGCCGACGCCCAGGCCGCCGTCGACGCCGTGGTGAACCTGGGCGTGGCCAGCCGCGACCGGATCGCCGTGGGCGGCCACTCCTACGGGGCGTTCATGACCGCCAATCTACTGGCGCATACCGACCTGTTCCGTGCCGGCATCGCCCGCTCGGGCGCCTACAATCGCACGCTGACGCCCTTCGGCTTCCAGGCCGAGGAACGGACCTACTGGGAGGCGACGGACATCTATACGAAGATGAGCCCGTTCACCTACGCGCCCCGGATCAAGACCCCGATCCTGCTGACCCACGGCGGGGCGGACGACAACTCCGGCACCTTCCCGGTGCAGACCGAGCGGTTCTACGCCGCCCTGAAGGGCGCCGGCGCCACGGTCCGCTACGTGGTGCTGCCGAACGAGGCGCACGGTTATCGCGCCCGGGAGTCGTCCCTGCACACCCTCTGGGAGATGACCACCTGGCTCGACACCTACCTGAAGCCCAAGGCGCCCCCTTCGGCGAAGTAGTCCGGTCGGCTTTCGGCGGCGGATAGGCTATGGCGGATGGGATGATCCGCATCGGCGTCGACTTCGGCGGGACCAAGATCGAGGCGGCGGCGCTCGACGCCGACGGCCGGTTTCAAGCGCGTGTCCGTGGCCCCACCCCGCCCGCCTACGCCGACCGGCTGGACGCCACGCGCGACATCGTCGCCGAGGCCGAACGCCAGGCCGGGGTTCGGGTGGATCGGATCGGCGTGGGCGGGCCGGGCTCGCCCTCGCCCGCCACCGGCCTGTTGCGCAACTCCAACTCCACCGTGCTGAACGACAGGCCCTTCGTCGCCGACCTTCAGCGGGTGCTGGGCCGCGACGTCCGCTACGCCAATGACGCCAACTGCCTCGCCCTCTCCGAGGCTCGCGACGGCGCGGCGGCCGGCGCGGGCGTGGTCTTCGCGGTGATCGTCGGGACCGGCTGCGGCGGCGGCATCGCGGTGGATGGCCGGCTGGTCGAGGGTCGCAACCGGATCGCCGGCGAGTGGGGGCACACGCCCCTGCCCTGGGCCCGGCCGGAGGAACTGCCGGGCATCGACTGCTGGTGCGGCCGCCGCAACTGTCTGGAGCTCTGGCTCAGCGGAACCGGCTTCGCCCGCGACGCCGGCCGTCCCGCCGAGGACGTCGTCGCCCGGCCCGACGCGGCCGGCGACGCCGCCCTGGCCCGCTACGTCGACCGCCTGGGCCGCGCCCTGGGGGTCGTCGCCGACATCCTGGACCCGGATGTCATCGTCCTGGGCGGCGGCCTGTCGAACCTGGACCTCCTCTACGACCGCCTGCCCGCCGCCATCGCCCCGCACGTCTTCTCCGACGTGTTCGACACCCCCGTCCGCCGGGCGCTGCACGGCGATTCCTCCGGGGTCCGCGGCGCGGCGTGGCTCTGGCCGCTGGACCCATGACGGCGCTCTGCCGCGACTGCTTCTGGCAGGGCGGGACCGCCGTCCGCCGCTGTCCTGTCTGCGCCTCGCCGCGGATCGTGGCGCACGAGGAACTGGACAGCCTGGCCATCGCCCACATGGACTGCGACGCCTTCTACGCCTCGGTGGAGAAGCGCGACCGCCCCGAGCTGCGCGACGTCCCGGTGATCGTTGGCGGCGGTACGCGCGGCGTGGTCACCACGTGCTGCTACATCGCCAGGATCAAGGGCGTCCGCTCGGCCATGCCCATGTTCAAGGCGCTCAAGGCCTGCCCCGAGGCGGTGGTCATCAAGCCGGACTTCGCCAAGTACAAGGCCGCCAGCCGCCACATCCTGGGCCTCGCCGCCGACCTCACCCCCCTCATCCAGCCCCTCAGTCTGGATGAAGCCTGGATGGACCTGTCGGGAACGGAACGGCTGCACGGCGCGCCGCCGGCGCTGACGCTGGCTCGTCTGCAGGCCCGGATCGAGGCCGAGACCGGCCTGACGGTTTCCATCGGCCTCGCTGGCAACAAGTTCCTCGCCAAGATCGCCTCCGACCTGGACAAGCCGCGCGGCTTCTCGGTCATCGGCCGCGAGGCCCAGAGTTTCCTGGCGCCGCGCCCGGTGCGGATCCTGCCCGGCGTCGGTCCCGCCATGGTCGCCAGCCTGGAGAAGGCCGGCTACCGCACCGTCGGCGACCTGGCCCGCGTGGACGTCAAGGTCCTGGCCGAACAGTGGGGCGCCCATGGCCTGCGCCTGCACAACCTAGCCCACGGCCGCGACGCCCGCGCCGTGAACCCGAACGAGGCGCGGAAGGGAATCAGCGCCGAGACCACCTTCAACGTCGATCTCGCCGAGGTGGCCGCCCTGGAGGACAAGCTGGCGCCTCTCTGCGAGCGCGTCGCCCGCCAGGCCCGCGATGGCGCGGTCGCCGGGCGCGTCGTCACCCTCAAGCTGCGCGGCGCCGACTTCAAGATCGTCACCCGCCGGCGCACCCTGCCCGTCGCCACCCAGACCGCCCACACCCTGTTCAAGGTCGGCCGCGAGCTGCTGGCGCGCGAGGCGACCGGCCGGCCCTGGCGGTTGATCGGCATCGGCCTCGCCGATCTGGTGGACGCCGCGACCGCCACGGCCGACTTCTTCGCCGACGCCGAACGCAAGGCGCTCGCCAGCGAACGGTCGGTGGATGCGATTCGGGCCCGCTTCGGGGCCGGCGCCGTCACCTCCGGCCGCATCCTCCGCGCGCGATCCGACGACGGCGACGCCTAGGCCAAGGGCTGATCAAAAGCGCGCCGAACGCCTCTCAATCGTCGCCGTGACGATTCATCCCTTTCAAATGGCGCTATCTTCCATATCTAATCCCCCAAGGCGGCGGACCATCGCTGTTTGAAGGAGAACCGAAACATGAGCGAACGGAAGGAAGGTGGAGCTGACACCGGCGTTCGCTCGACGGTGATCACACAGACCAAGCCGAAGACGCAGAAGCCCTCGATGTATAGGGTTCTGCTGCTCAATGACGACTACACGCCGATGGAATTCGTCGTCTACGTACTTGAGCAATTCTTCAATAAGTCGCGCGAAGACGCGACTCGCATAATGCTCCTCGTCCATCAACACGGCGTGGGCGTTTGCGGGGTCTTCACTTACGAAGTGGCGGAAACAAAAGTGGCCCAGGTCGTTGATACGGCGCGGCGGCATCAGCACCCGCTGCAGTGCACCATGGAGAAGGATTAAAGGCTCTTGCCTTCATTTTCCCGCCAACTCGAAGAATCCCTGCATCGCGCCGTGGCGTACGCCAATCAGCGCAAGCACGAATACGCAACGCTTGAGCACCTGCTCTTGAGCCTCGTCGACGACGAGGACGCGGCGGGCGTCATGCGGGCCTGCGACGTCGAGCTTCCCGCGCTCCGGACGACGCTCACCAACTATGTGGACAACGAGCTGCGCTCGCTGGTCGTGGACGATGGCGAGGACGCCAAGCCCACCGCGGGCTTCCAGCGCGTGATCCAGCGCGCGGTCATCCACGTCCAGTCGTCTGGCCGGGAAGAGGTCACGGGCGCGAACGTGCTGGTCGCCATCTTCTCCGAGCGCGAGAGCCATGCCGCCTACTTCCTGCAGGAGCAGGACATGACGCGGTACGACGCGGTGAACTACATCGCTCACGGCATCGCCAAGAAGGCCGGCGCCACCGAGGCCAAGCCCGTGAAGGGCGCGGACGACGAGGAAAAGCCCCAGGTGAAGACCGGCGGCGAAGCCCTCGACGCCTACTGCGTGAACCTGAACGAGAAGGCCAAGCAGGGTAAGGTCGACCCGCTCATCGGCCGCATGGCCGAGGTGGAGCGCTGCATCCAGATCCTCTGCCGCCGGACCAAGAACAACCCCCTGCTGGTGGGCGACCCCGGCGTCGGCAAGACCGCGATCGCGGAAGGCCTCGCGCGCAAGATCGTCAACAAGCAGGTTCCGGACGTCCTCGCCAATTCGACCATCTTCTCGCTCGACATGGGCGCGCTTCTCGCCGGCACCCGCTACCGCGGCGACTTCGAGGAACGCATCAAGCAGGTGGTGAAGGAACTTGAGAACCACCCCGACGCGGTGTTGTTCATCGACGAGATCCACACCGTCATCGGCGCCGGCGCCACCAGCGGCGGGGCCATGGACGCCTCCAACCTGCTGAAGCCGGCCCTGGCCTCGGGCACGCTCCGCTGCATGGGCTCAACCACCTACAAGGAGTTCCGCCAGCACTTCGAGAAGGATCGGGCCCTGGTCCGGCGCTTCCAGAAGATCGACGTGAACGAGCCGACCATCGAGGACACCATCAAGATCCTGAAGGGTCTCAAGGTGTACTACGAGGAGTTCCACAAGCTCCGCTACACCAACGACGCCATCAAGGCGGCGGTGGAGCTGTCGGCCAAGTACATCAACGACCGCAAGCTGCCCGACAAGGCGATCGACATCATCGACGAGGCCGGCGCCTCGCAGATGCTGCTGTCCGAAGGCAAGCGGAAGAAGATCATCGGCCTGAAGGAGGTCGAGGCCGTCGTCGCCAAGATCGCCCGGATCCCG
Organism: uncultured Phenylobacterium sp.; assembly: GCA_964575195.1. GTDB lineage: Bacteria > Pseudomonadota > Alphaproteobacteria > Caulobacterales > Caulobacteraceae > Phenylobacterium. The sequence goes on along the minus strand of CAZNPJ010000010.1, from coordinate 53,857 downwards.
CCGAAGTCGGTCAGCAAGTCCGACACCGAGGCGCTGAAACAGCTGGAGACCGACCTCAAGCGGGCGGTTTACGGCCAGGACAACGCCATCGACCAGCTCTCCTCAGCCATGAAGATGGCGCGGGCGGGCCTTCGGGACTCCAACAAGCCGATCGGCTGCTACCTCTTCTCCGGCCCCACGGGCACCGGCAAGACCGAGACGGCGCGCCAGCTGGCCTCCACTCTGGGCATCGAACTCCTGCGGTTCGACATGTCCGAGTACATGGAACGCCACACGGTCAGCCGCCTCATCGGCGCCCCTCCGGGCTACGTCGGCTTCGACCAGGGCGGCCTGCTGACCGACGCCGTCGATCAGCACCCCCACGCGGTGGTCCTGCTCGACGAGATCGAGAAGGCGCACCCGGACGTGTTCAACATCCTGCTCCAGGTCATGGACCATGGGCAGCTGACGGACTCGAACGGCAAGAAGGTCGATTTCCGCAACGTGGTCCTGATCATGACCACCAACGCGGGCGCCTCCGACGCCCAGAAGAACTCGATCGGCTTCGGCCGCGGCAAGGCGGACGACGAGGTCGAGGAGGCTCTGAAGCGCCTCTTCACCCCGGAATTCCGCAACCGCCTCGACGCCGTGGTCCCCTTCAAGCCGCTGACGGCCGAGATCATCCGTCAGGTGGTGCAGAAGTTCGTCATGCAGCTCGAGGCCCAGCTGGCCGACCGCCATGTGACGATCGAGACCTCGGACGAGGCCGCCGACTGGCTGGCCAAGAATGGCTTCGACGAACTCTACGGCGCCCGGCCCCTGGCCCGCGTGATCCAGGAGAACATCAAGAAGCCGCTCGCCGACGAGATCCTCTTCGGCAAGCTGGTCAAGGGCGGCCACGTCCGCGTGGTCCTCAAGGACAGCAAGCTGGCCTTCGAGATCGAGGGCGACGAACGCGAACCCGGCGCGCCTGTGATCGAAACACCGGCCGAAGAGATCGAACCGGTCGACTGACCCGCCGCCTGGCGACAGAGATCGAGGCCCGGACGCCCGTCCGGGCCTTTTTCGTTTGGCAAAACTCCGCAGCCTGTCAGACAGACCCATGGCGCGCGCGATCCAAGACATCCTTCGGCAGACCCTTCGCGTTGTCCTCGCCGCCTTCTATCTGGCCGCCGGGGTGTTCCATCTCACGTCGCCGGGCGGCTTCGTGCGGATCACCCCGCCGTTCGTGCCCTTTCCCGAGGCGGTCATCGCCGTCACCGGGGTATGCGAGATCGCTGGCGCGGTGGGCCTGTTCATCCCCCAGACCCGCCTATGGGCCGGGCGAATGCTGGCCCTCTACGCGCTCTGTGTCTGGCCGGCGAACATCTATCACGCCCTGTGGCACGTCCACGTCCCGCCCCTTCCCGACAGCTGGTGGTACCACGGCCCGCGCCTGGCCTTTCAACCGGTCCTGATCTGGGCCGCCATCTACGTGAGCCGCCCGCGCGGCGGGCCGCGCGGGTGACTTGGATCTGTTGAGCGCCTACCAGGCGTAGCGGAGCGAGGCCGTGACCGTCCGCGCCGCGCCGAAGTAGCAGCTGTTGTTAAACGGGCAGGCGGTGACGTGTCGCTTGTCAAACAGGTTCGCGACGTTGAGCGCCGCCTCCCAGCCTTCGAGCTCGCGTGACGCCCGGCCAAGGTCGTAGCCCACGAGGGCGTCCACCAGGACGAAGCTGTCCGTCCGGAAGCGCTGGAACGTGGTGACGTTATTGATCACCGCGTAGGTGGTCGTTCCGTCAGAGCCGCCCACATAGCGAACGCCGCCGCCCAGCCGCAGACCGGCCAGCGGGCCGCTCGCCGCCTCGGCTTTGCCCAGGTCGTAGCTGATGAAGGTCGAGGCGCCCCACTCCGGAACGCCAAGTTGCCGGGTCCCCGTCGTCGTCGGCGTGCCCGCGTTGGTCGCCGTCGCCGCGATCGCTGGGGCGCCCTGGGTGATGATCGCGTCGGTATAGCTCGCCGCCGCCACCACGCTCAGGCCCGGACGGATCTCGCCCCGGCCCTCCAGCTCGACCCCGCGAACGCGGACCTCGCCGATCTGGATCGTCGAATTGGTCGGAATGCCGTTCGTGCCCGCCGCCGGATCCGCCACCGGAACCTTCTGGCGACGCAGGTCGTAGGCGCTCAGCGTGAACAGCGCCGACGTTCCCTGGGGCTGCCACTTCAGTCCAGCCTCGTACTGACGGCCCGTGACGGGAACGAAGGCCTCGCCCAGGTAGGTCGTGCCGGCCTGCGGCTCGAACGACTCCGAATAGCTCGCATAGGGCGCAAGGCCCTGACCGAGTTCGTAGAGCGCGCCCAGTCGCATCGTGAAGGCGTCCTGCTCGAGGAGCGCCGTCGTGGCGGTCTTCTTGTTCAACGTCGACTGGTCGTACCAATCGTAGCGGCCGCTCGCGATCAGCTGCAATCGCCCGATGGCGATCTGATCCTGCAGATAGAGGCCCTTCTGGGTCCGCTTGCTGTAGGTGTTGACGTACGCCGCCGACAGCGCCGTCAGGTCCGTGCTGGGCAGCACGCCGCCATACGCCGGCGCGAATAGGTTGAGCGTCGGAATGCTGGTCAGCGGGTTGGCCGTCACCCCGGTGTTGAACTGCTGGACGTTCTCGCCCGTGATCCTCTGATAGTCGAAGCCGCCCAACACTTGGTGCGTCAGCGGGCCGGTGTCGAACTGCGCGCTGAGCTGCTGGTCCAGGGTCAAGGTGTCGAAGTCCTCGTCCGCCCCGCCGCCGCCGCGGGTGATGGTCGAATAGTCGGTGTTGCGGTTGGCGCCGGTCCCCACGGTCGCGAAGCCGGCGACATAGAGTTGGCGGTACGAGAGCGTGTTGTTCTGGAACCGCGCGTTCGAGCGGAACGTCAGGTGCTCATTGAGGTCGTGACGGAAGAAGGCCGCGATCGACTTGGCCTTGTGGTCGTATCGCTCATAGTCGGGATCGCCCGTGTTGATGTCGCGCGGCAGATCGCCGAATGGATTTGCGAGCACCGAGCCGTAGGCCGGCACGCCGGAATAGCCACCGCCGCTGGGCGCGTGCTGGTAGGCGCCCACCAACGTCAGGCTGGTGTCGACCGTCGGCTCGAACGTGACCATCGGCGAGACGTGATAGCGCTCGCTGAACGTGCCGCTGGTCAGGCCGTCCCCCTTCTGCCAGCCGGCGACAAGCCGACCACGCCAGTGTCCGTCATCGTCCAGCGGAGCATTGACGTCGCCGGTGATCCGACGCGTGCGATAGTTGCCTAGCTGACCCTCGATCCGGCCAAACGATCCCGTCTCCGGGAGCTTGCTGGACATATTGACCAGGCCGCCGGGAGTGCTGCTGCCATAGAGCACCGAGGCCGGGCCCTTGACGATATCCACGCGATCGATGCGGTTGAAGTCGATCTGCGGTCGCGAGTACGGACCCGCGATGATGCGCATCCCGTCCAGGAAGGTCTCGGGTGTGAAGCCCCTGACCACGAGCTGATCATAGCGGGTCACCATGCCGCCGCGCTGGTTCGTCGCGACCCCCGCGACATAGCCCAGCGCCTGATTGATCGACTGCGCGTTGCGGCGAATGAGTTCGTCGCCATCGATGACCGTGATGCTCTGCGGCGTCTCGATCAGCGCCGTCTCGGTCTTGGTGCCTGCCGCCGCCTGCCGGCCCTTGATACCGGTGATCAAGACCCCCTCGACCGTTGCGCTGTCGGAGGCGGCGTCGACCTCCTCGCCGTGCGCCGCGCCGGCGGTGGACTGTAGGGCGGTGAAGGCGGCCAGGGTGACGGCCAGCCCAGGCCGTCGGCCCCGCCCGCGCGCGCGGAACGTGCGGTGGATGGCCTGCGAACGAACAATCATGACGCCTCTCTGGAACTTAGTTGCGAATGCGAGTGATTCTTAATTGCGAATACCGAGCGGGCTGGCTAGACGCAAGCCATCGACGACGTGAGCCTTGCTGTGATCCGGAAAACACCCTCGCCGCGGACCCCGACATGGGCCGGCGCCACCCGCATGACGGGCCGCGCGATCACAGCGCTGTTCGGGAGCTACCTCGCCGCCGCCGGGCTCGCGACGCTGCTGGCGCGCCTGCTGCCGGGCTCCCGTGTCGAGGCCTCGGCCTGGGGCATGACCCTGTCATTCCTGCTGTTCGCCATCTTCGGGCTGTGGGCGTTCCATGAGCGCCGCTTGTGGCGCGTCGTCGCCGGGCTCTGGGGCCTGGGCGCGCTGTCTGTCGCCGCCCTATTCGCCCTGGGGGTACGCCTGTGAGCTCCGACCAAGCCACCGCCTCCCATCTGCCCGCCAAGGGGCTGCGCCAGTCCATGGCTTGGATACATTCTTGGCTGGGGCTTCTAGCCGGCTGGATCCTGTTCGCGATGTTCCTTACCGGGACGGCCAGCTACTTCCGCCCAGAGATCACCCAGTGGATGCAGCCCGAGCTGCGACCGGCCGCGGTGCCGCCGGCCCAGGCGGCCCAGGCCGCTGTCGACTACCTACAGACGACCTCGCCGGACGACCTGCAGTGGTTTGTGTACCTGCCCGACGACCGCACGGCCGTGACCCGCGTGTTCGCCCGCGCTAAGCCAAACCCCGACCCCGCGGCGGCCCCACCGAAGCGCCGGCCCGAGATGAAGCTGGACCCGGCGACGGGTCACCCCCTTAAGGCGCGGGACACCCGGGGCGGCGAACACTTCTATCGCTTCCACTTCCAGCTCCAGATCCCCCATCCCTGGGGGCGCTGGCTGGCGGGCGTCTGCGCGATCTTCATGCTCGCGGCGATCATTTCCGGGGTGATCACCCACAAGCGCATCTTCGTGGATTTCTTCACCCTGCGCTGGGGCAAGGGACAGCGAAGCTGGCTGGACGCCCACAACGCCTCGGCGGTGCTGGCCCTGCCGTTTCACGCCATGATCACCTACACCGGCCTGATCACGCTGGTGGCGATGTATATGCCCTGGCCCGTCATGGCGAACTTCGAAAAGCCCGACGCCTTCCAGGCCGCCGCGTTCGGCGCGCCTGCCGAGGGTGACGCCGCTGGCCGCGCCGCGCCGCTGGCGCCGGTCGGTCCGATGCTTGAGACCGCTCAGCGCGCGTGGGGCGGCCCGCCCCGCACGCTGATCGTCCGTAACCCGAACGACGCTGCGGCGACCGTAACGGTTCTTCGCGCCACCTCCGACCGGCTGAACGCCCGACCCGACTCCATCACCTTCTCCGGCGCAACGGGTCAGGAACTCGGCCGCTCGCCGGCTGGCGGTCCGGGCATCACCACCATGGGCGTCATGCTCGGGCTCCATCTCGGCCATTTCGCGAGCCCGGTCATGCGGTGGACCTATTTCCTGCTGGGCCTCACCGGTACCGCGATGGTGGGGACCGGCCTCGTCCTTTGGACCGCAAAGCGACGAAAGCCCGGCGCGGCGCCCTTCTTCGGCCTCCGGCTGGTTGAAAGACTCAACATCGGCGCCATCGCCTGCCTGCCGGTGGGCATGGCCGCGTTTCTGCTAGCCAATCGACTGATCCCGGTGGACGCGCCAAAGCGTGCGGACCTCGAGGTGGCGACCATGTTCTGGGTCTGGTTCGGCCTGGCCGCCGTATCGCTTCTGCGTCCAGCGCGGCGGGCCTGGATCGAAACGCTGAGCCTTGCCGCCCTCGCCTTCGCTGCGATCCCGGTGACGAACGCGCTCATCACGGACCGGGGCCTCGTCGCCAGCCTACTGACCCGGGACGGGCTCTTCGTCGGCTTCGACGTGGCCATGGCGGCGACCGCCGCCCTGTTCGCCTTCGCGGCCTGGCGTGCGGCCCGGCGACCATCCAAGGCTCCGACACGCCCATCCGTCGGCGCCACGCGCGTGAAGGAAACGGCCCATGTCGCCTGAGACCGGGCTCATCGGCTTCGCCGCGCTCACTTGCCTCACCCTCGCCATGCCGAAGCACCGCTTGGGAATCCCAGTGGCGGCGTTCCCCACAGCGCGGGTCGCCCGTGGGTTGGGTTGGATCCTGCTGCTCGTGAGCGCGATCGTCGCCATCGCGCAGGACGGCTGGGCGTTCGGCGTGGTCGGGTGGATCGGTCAGCTGGGCGTGGCGGGAGGCTGTCTGGTGCTCCTGATGTCATGGCGCCCAGCCTATGCGCCCGCCGCTGGCGCGCTCGCGCTCGCCTGCGCGCCGCTTCTCGGGCTCTGACGGACGCGCTGCAGTTCCACGCGAAGGCTGAGGGCCCCGTCAAAGCGTCGCCTTGGCGTTGCGTTCGACGGAAGTGCTCGAACGCCACTGGGCCGCAGAAGCCCCGGTCGGATTTCGGGCTCCATCACAGGCATGCGCGCCTGACGCGACGACAAACTTTGACGTCCGACCTACACTATGTTCTTCTTTCGTTCATGTCCACGCCGCCCGACATGGCCGACCGTCACGCCCGCGTCCTGGCGCGGTTGGCCGAGATGGGCCTCGCCCTGGCCGAGCAGGAGTTCGCCGATGCCCAGGCGGCCGAGACGCCGGCTGAGCGGATCGAGGCGGTGAAGGCGTTCCACGTCGTCTCCCGCTCGGTGCGCCAGTGCGTGGCGCTGGAGGCCCGGCTGGCCCGCCAGCAGGCGCAGGACACGCGCGAGGTCGAACGGACGCAGGCCGCGGCCCCGCCGAAGAAGCCCAGCGGCGTGCAGGTGACCCGCCGCATCCGGGAGGTGCGCGAGGCGGTCCGGCGGGTGATCTGGCACGAGACCGAGGACGAGATCTACGCAGCATGGCTCGAGCAACAGCTCGGCCTAGAGCTCGCCGGCGCCATCCAGCACGACAGCTTCTGCGCCGAACCCCTCGACGACCATATCGTCCGCGTCTGCCTGGAGATGGACCTCTCCGAAGACGCCGCCCTCAACTGGCGCGACCTCCCCGACCCGGACGATCCTGGCGAAGACGAGGATGAGGACGAGGGGGACGACGATGAGCCCGAGGGAGCGCCCGCGCCCGCCGACTCGAGCTGACGCTCCCCGCGTTCGTGCGGTCCGGGGGCCTCAGCGTCGACGAACCCGCCCCGCCCTAGCTGATCTTCGCCGCGATCTGCGCCGCCAACGCCTTCAGCTCGTCCATATCGGCCATGCCTTCGGCGTGCCGGCCCAGGGCCACGCCCTCCCAGCGCGGAATGATGTGGACGTGCAGGTGATAGACGGTCTGGCCGGCCGGGGCGCCGTTGAACTGGGTCACCACCAGACCATCCGGCGTCAGCGCCGCGCGCACCGCGCGGGCCACCCGCTGCACGCCCTGCATCAGCGTCGCCACCCGCTCGGGCTCCTCTTCCAGCAGGTTTCGCGCCGTGGAGTGCTTGGGGATCACCAGGGTGTGGCCCTTGGCCTGCGGGAACACATCCATGAAGGCCATGACGTGCTCGTCCTCGAACACCCGCACCGCCGGCGCCTCGCCCCGCAGGATTTTCGCGAAGATGTTGCCGGCGTCGTACGTCCCGTCGAGGCTCATGTCGTGCTCTCCTTGCGCCCCGCGTCGGGCGATCGCCCGCCATCGTAAGCACTCGCACCCCGCTTGCCGAGCACCTCCGCTGTGGCTTTTCGGGCACGAGACGCCGGCGATTTGGCCGCGACCGGCCCAGGGATCGGCGAACAGCCACGCTTTGTCATTCCGTCGTCAGACCGTCGCCGGCCCGTCATGCGACCGCCCTAGGGAGCGGCTTCCGTTCAAGGAGCCTCCCCCGATGACGCACCGCCGCCTGCTTCTGCTCACCACCTGCGCCGCCCTGGCCATGTCCGCCGGCGCCCATGCCGCCGACGCGCCCGACACCCAGCTCGAGGAGCTGATCGTCACGGCCCAGAAGCGCGAGCAGAAGCTGATCGACGTGCCGATCGCCGTGACCGCCTACGGCGGCGGCTTCCTCGACGACATCGGCATCCAGGAGTTCGAGGAGCTGTCGCTCTACGTGCCGGGCTTCGAGGTGCAGAACCAGTCGCCCAATAACCCGGGCTTCGTGATGCGCGGCATCACCTCCGACTCAGGCGAAGCCACCAACGAGCCGCGGGTCTCGGTCTTCCAGGACGGCGTCTCGATCTCCAAGTCGCGCGGCTCCTACATCGAACTCTTCGACCTGCAGCGGGTCGAGGTGGCCAAGGGGCCGCAATCGACGCTCTACGGCCGCGGCGCCCTGATCGGCGCGGTCAACATCGTGCAGAACAAGGCCGACCTCTCGGGCCGCTCGGCGAACGTCAAGGTCGAAGGCGGCAACGACAGCTACCTCATGGCCGAAGGCGCGGTGAACCTACCGGTCAGCGACACCTTCGCCATCCGCGTCGCGGGTCGTGTGAAGTCTCGCGACGGCTACGTGAAGAACCTGCTGGGCGGCGAGGACTTCAACTCCACCGACACGTCCGCCGGCCGGGTGGCGCTGCGCTGGAAGCCCAGCGAACAGCTGACCGCCGACCTCATCGTCAACTACCAGGAGGACAGCCCCAGCGGCACGTCCTTCAAGTCGCTGACCTTCGTGCCCGCCGATCCGACGACCGGCGTGGTCCTGGGCGACCTCGGCCGCAACTCCGGGGCGGCGCTGACCACGGCGGACGGCTTTGAAGGCGGCCAGAAGCTGGGCCTGGAGCGCAAGGTCTGGGGCGCCACCGCCCTCGTGGACTACAAGCTCAGCGAGACCTTCAGCCTGTCGTCGATCTCGGCCTACCGCAAGTTCGACGGGACAGAGGTGTTCGATCCCGACGGCTTCGGCCTGCCGATGCTGGTGTTCGCCGAGGACGCCCAGGGCAAGCAGCTCAGCCAGGAACTGCGCCTGAACTACGCCTCGGGTGGCCGGCTCAACGGCTTCGTTGGCGTCAGCTACTTCCATGAGGAAGGCAGCCAGCGCGTGCCGCTGCAGATCAACGAGAAGGTGTTCGCCCTGGTGTCCGGCCGGCTGCTGCCGCGCCCCAACGGCCTGTCGCTGCCGGCGGTCAACGCCATTGCGCCCGCGGCGCTGAAGTCGGTGCACAAGGAGACCTTCACCAACTTCGGCGAGACGGACTCCTACGACGTCTACGGCGACGTCAGCTACAAGCTCCTCGACAACCTCGAGCTGGCCGCTGGCCTTCGCTACACCTACGACGACAAGCGCAGCGGCTACAGCGCCACCCTCGACAACGGCGGCTCGGTGCTCGGCGGCAGCACCGCCACGGTGGCCCGCGGGCTGATCGTCCAGCCCACCGTCGGCGGGCGTCCCGAGTACAAGGGCCTCGACGACTCCGGCGTGACGTATCGCCTCGTCGCCCGCTGGGCCGTCACCGATGCGCTCAGCCTCTACGCCTCACATGCGCGCGGCCGCCGGCCCAAGGTGCTCGCCACCGCCGCCCCCACCGCGCCCAACGGCCCGGTCCGCTTCACCGAGCTGCCGGCCGAGAAGGTCGACTCCTACGAAGTCGGCGCCAAGGCCGCGCTCCTCGACAATACCCTGTCGCTGGAGGGCGCCGTCTACGCCTACGACTACCAGAACTTCCAGACCTCGATCCGCAACGACGCGGGCCAGATCGTCTCCATCAACGCCGGGGAGGCCAGCGCCAAGGGCTTCGAGGCGCAGATGAACTACCGGCCGACGGCCCAGGCCTCGGTCTTCGCGACCTACGCCTACAACCACGCCCGCTTCGGCAACGGCCTCTTCAAGGGCAACAGCTTCCGACTGTCGCCCGACCACTCGTTCTCGGTCGGCGCCAAGCTCTCGGCCGAGGTGCTGCAGGGTACGCTGACCTTCACCCCCACCTACACGTGGCAGTCGCGCGTGTTCTTCGACTCCAACAACGACCAGCCGCGCTTCCAGGCCCTGGACGCCATCGTCGATGAGACGCAGGCCGCCTACGGCCTTCTGAACCTGCGCCTGGCCTACGCCCCGACCGAGGGCCCCTGGAAGATCGAGGCCTTCGTCATCAACGCGCTCGACAAGAAGTACATCAAGGACGCCGGCAACACCGGCGACGCTTTCGGGATCGCCACCTTCATCGCCGGCGAGCCCCGCTACTACGGGTTCGGGGTCTCCTACCGGTTCTGACGCGATCGGACGCGGGCTTGCCGACCGGCCGGCCCGCGTTCAGCGCTCGGCCTTGAAGGGGGAGAACTCCTCCTCGAGCCACTCCATCTCCTGCTCCACCCCTTCGCGCTCCTGGGCCAGGAACCGTTCGACAGGCCCCCGCAGCATGGGGTCCGCGATATAGTGGGCGCTGTAGACGGGCTTCGGCAGGTAGCCACGGGCGATCTTGTGCTGGCCCTGCGCCCCGGCCTCGACCCGCGGCAGGCCGTGGTCGATGGCCCATTCGATGGCCTGGTAGTAGCAGAGCTCAAAGTGGAGGAACGGCACGTCCTCCGTGCACCCCCAGTGGCGGCCATACAGGCAATCGCCGCCGATCAGGTTCAGCGCCCCGGCGATCCACTGCCCGTTGCGCCGCGCCATCACCAGCAGCACCCGGTCCGCCATCCGCTCACCCAGCAGTGAGAAGAAGGCGCGGGTCAGATAGGGCCGGCCCCACTTGCGCGAACCCGTATCCATGTAGAACTGGAAGAAGGCGTCCCAGTGATCCTCGGTGATCGCCGCGCCTGTCAGGCACGCGATCTCCACCTCAGCCTGCGCATCGCGCCGCTCGCGGCGAATCGTCTTGCGCCGGCCCGACGACAGAGCGGCCAGGAAGTCCTCGAAGGTACGGTAGCCGCGGTTTTCCCAATGGTACTGCTGCCCCTCCCGTTGCCCCAGCCCCTGCTCGCCCATCCACGCCCACTCGGCGGCGGTCAGGAAGTTGAGGTTCAGGCCCGAAGCGCCGTACCGCTCGCACAGCGTCAGCCCACCGCCCAGCAGCAGGCGCCACGCCTCTTGCGGATCCACGTCCGGCCGCGCCAGCAGCCTTGGCCCCGTCGCCGGCACGAACGGCGCCGCCGACAACAGCTTCGGATAATACTTGCCCCCCGCCCGCTCGTAGGCGTCGGCCCAGGCGTGGTCGAAGATGTACTCGCCTTGGCTGTGGCTCTTTAGATAGAGCGGCATCACCGCCGCGATCCGACCGTCGGCGTCCTCGATCGCCAGGTGCTGTGGCCCCCAGCCCGTCCGCTCGACGGCGCAGTTCGCCTCCTCCAGCGCGTTGAGGAAGTCGAACCGGATGAACGGATTGCCGTCATAGGCCGGGTTGTCGGCGCAGGCGTCCCACGCCTCGCGGCCGATCTCGGCGATACGGCGGCTGACCTTGACCGCCGGCGTCAGACTCACGCGGCGAAGCCTTCGAAGATTAGGTTGTCGCAACCGTCCCTGATCGCGTCCCACTGGGCCGGCTCGCGCACAGTCCAGGCGACGATCGGCATCCCCTCGGCGCGGTGCGCCGTCGCCGTCGGGTGGGGCAGCATGTCCAGGCCGAGCGCCAGGAAGTGCGGCCGGGCGATCTCGACATGCTCCAGCGCGGCGAACGACCGCCGCTGGGCGTCGTTCATGTTGGGTGCGTTGGCATACGAATAGCTGTCAAGCCCGCGCAGCACGCCCGGGTATCGGTCGGCGAACCAGGCATGCGAGTAGGGGTTGAAGCCGATGACGCAGAGCGGGCCGTTGTGGTCGGCGATCACCTCGTGCACCCGCTGCTCCAGCGGGCCGACCTCTCCGAAGGGCGTCTTCAACTCAACGTGAACCATCGCCCGGTGACCGATCACCGCCAGCGCTTCGAGCAGAGTCGGGATGTTCTCGTCGGTCCCAGCCAAGCGCAGAGCGGCCAGTTCTGCTGCACTGCGGTCGCGCACACGTCCTTCGGCGCCGGTCATCCGGGCCAGCTTGTTGTCGTGGAAGACCACGGCCTCGCCGTCGGCGCTGAGCTGCACGTCCAGCTCGACGCCGTAGCCGGCGGCGCAGGCGGCCTGGAACGCTCCCAGCGAGTTCTCCGGCGCACCACCCGGGCTCCATAGCCCCCGATGCGCGATCGGCGGATGGAAGAGGAGATCCCAGGCCTCGCCGAAGCGGGCCTTCACCGGACCTGAACCACGGCGTCGACCTCGACCGCGAAGTTCATCGGCAAGCGATAGACGCCCACCGCCGAGCGCGCGTGCCGGCCGGCGTCACCGAACACCTCGACCATCAGGTCGGAGCAGCCGTTGACCACCTGCGGGATCTCGAAGAAGCCCGGCCCCGCCTGGACGAAGCCGCCCAGCTTGACCACCCGGATCACGCGATCCAGGTCGCCGTCGCAGGCGGCCTTCATCTGCGCCAGGAGGCTCAGCCCGCACAGCCGTGCCGCCGCCTTGGCCTTGTCGAGGTCGACGTCCTCGCCGACCACGCCGCGGATCCCCCCACTGGCGTCCAGCGACACCTGTCCAGAGATGTGGACGAGGTCTCCGACCCGGACGAACGGGACGTAGTTCGCCACGGGAGCGTTGGGTGTCGGCAGGGTGATGCCGGCGGCGGCGAGACGGTCTTCGATCTTTGACATGGCGCCACGTCTACCGCCGGGCGGCGCAAAGAAAAAGAGCCCGGACCGCGAGGTCCGAGCTCCTGGGCTTCCGTACTGTTGGAAGCGCTTAGCGAACGGCTTGGAACTTCTCGACGACCGCGGTCACGCGCTCGTTGAGGGGCTTCATCGATTCCTTGACCGACGCGGAGACGGTCTCGGACATCGCGCCGAATTGCGACATGTAGGTCTCCAGGGCGGTCTTGGCGAACGCGGTCTGCAGCTCGACCACCTCCTGCACGCTCTTGGCGCCGGCGAGCGACTTGGCGGCGCTCACCTGGGTGTCGAACACGGCCTTCGAGAACGCCATCGCCTGGGCGCCGAGGGCTTCCGCGCCCTTGGCGGAGGCCGTCGCCGAAGCGACCATAGCTTCCATGTTCTTCTTCGAATGGCTGTTCATTTCGTTCATCGCGGCCAGGCCCTTTTCGACGCCTTCCTTGAAGGCGACGTTGGAGGCGGCGGTGAATTGTTCGACGGTGTTCTTCGCGGCGTCGGCGGCGGCCATGGGAAGCTCCTGAGATTGGGGACGGTACGGGCGGTTGGGGCGCAGGCCCCCTCGGATCACACCGTCTTGTCTCATGTTGCAGTGCAGCAGTCAAACGATTTTGTGCACTGCAACATAAGCACGCATGGCCGGCCACCGTACGGTCGCGCTTATTCTTCAGGCGCCGCGACGATTGCGCGCGTTCAATCCTTGTTTACCCTCATGAAAGGGTCGGCGCGGCATGCTACGGACTCCAGCAGATGGCGCAGTTGCCATCTCAACGTTTTGATTCGACGGACGAAGCATGATCCAGCACGCTCGCCGCCTGTTCCTTTCCCTCGGTCTGGCCGCGGCCACGGCCCTCGGCGGGTTCGCCCCGCCGGCCATGGCGCAGGTTCCTTACGTCCAGCTCATTCCGCAGAACTCGTCCAAGTACGCGGCGATCGTCGTCGATGCGAAGTCGGGCGAGGTGCTTTACGCGAAACGCGCGGACGCCCCGCGGTATCCGGCCTCGATCACCAAGGTGATGACGCTGTACCTGGCGTTCGAGGCGCTGGCGTCGGGCAAGATCCAGTTGGACGATCCGGTCGTCTTCTCGCCCCGCGCGGCGGCTCAGTCGCCGACCAAACTGGGCGTGCGCGCCGGCGACTCGATCACCGTGCAGGAAGCCATGCAGGGCATGGTCACCCGTTCAGCCAACGACGCCGCCGTCGCCATGGCCGAAAAGCTCGGTGGCACGGAACAGCGCTTCGCCGCCCTGATGACGCTCCGCGCCCAGGAACTGGGCATGGTCAACAGCCAGTTCGCCAACGCCTCGGGTCTGCCCGACAGTCGTCAGATCACCACCGCCCGGGACATCGCGATCCTGTCGCGCGCCGTGATGCGCGACTATCCGCAGTACTACCGGCTGTTTTCGACCAAGAACTTCCAGTTCCGCGGCCAGAACATCCGCAATCACAACGGCCTGCTCTACACGATGGACGGGGTCGACGGCCTGAAGACCGGCTTCACCAACGCCTCGGGCTTCAACCTCGCGGTTTCCGCCGTGCGTGACAACCGCCGACTGATCGCCATTGTCATGGGCGGCCCCACGGTCGCGACGCGCAACAAGGTCGCCGAAGGCCTGTTGCTGACCGGCTTCGACGTGCTGAACCGCCGCGCGCGCGGCGAGCAGATCACCGTGGCGCAAAACTTCTTCGAGCCGCCGCAGCTGGCGGACGCCACCCAGCCTTCGATGCAGCAGGGCGATACGGAACAGGGTCTGCGCATTGCGCTGGCCTCCTCCCCGCCCCCGGCCCGCGCGTCCAGGATCCAGATCGTCGAGCCCAAGACGGTGCCGAAGCTGAACGGCAAGGCGAAGGCCAGCGAGGCCGCTGGACGCTGGACGGTTCAGGTCGGCAGCTTCAACAGCCGCTCCGACGCCCGCGAGCAGCTGGCCATTGTCGAGAAGAAGTTCGGCAAGCACTTCGACGACGCCCGCGGCGCCGCGGAAAAGGACGGCGCGAAGTACCGCGCCCGCTTCTCCGGCATGTCCGAAAAGGACGCCCGCGACGCCTGCAAGACCCTGAAGGCCAAGAAGCAGCCCTGCGCGGTGATCGCACCCAGCCGCGGCTGAGGCCCAATCGGCCCCGGTTCGCGCCGGGGCCGTTTCGTTTTACCGGCCGAGCAGCCGGTCCCGCGCGGCATTGAGCTGCGACGCCAACCCTACCGTCCCGCCCTTGTCCGGATGCACCGCGCGCATGAGGCGGGTGTAGGCTGCCTGGACTTCAGCCTTCGACGCGCCGGGGCCCACGCCAAGGATACGCCGCGCCTCAGCTTCGCTCATGCCGGCGGCCGCAGGCGGCGCGATAGCGGTCTTGCGAGACGAGGCCGCCAGCCAGAGCCCGACCACAGTGAGCACGATGGCCGCGCCCCAGGAGCCGCGCACGCCGACGAACGCCGCGGCGGTGAAGGCGACCAGGGCCATGGCCGCCGTCAGGATGCGCCACTCACGACGTTTCAGGATGGGGACCTTGCCTCCGGTGAGCCAGAGGTAGCCCACGAGCAGCGCGCCGCCCAGGGCGAGGTAGAGCATCCCCTATTCGGCCGCCATCCGCTCGCTGTCGTCCAGGCCGTTGAACCCGAGCGCGATCATGACCGCCCGCAATTCCTGGCGCGCGGCGACGTGCTGGAGGCTCATAGCGACGGGCCGGATGGATGGCGAGAGGTCGGCCACGGTCAGACCGAACGGAAACAGCTCGCGGTAGATCACCCGGTCCCGCAGACCCGGACCCACCCGGAAGCCGACCTTCTTGGACAGCGCGTCGACCCGTTCGTCCAGACGTCGGCGGTTACGCGCCTCGGTGGGCGCTAGCCGGTTGCGCAGCACGACCCAATCGATTTGCTTGCGCTCCACCGTCGCGCGCTGTTTGCGGCAGGCCCAGACAGTCTCCGCGTAGAGGCTGTGGCGCTTCAGATCGAGGGTCACCGGATCGACGACGCCCAGCATGTCGAAATCGACGAAGCTGTCGTTCATGGGCGTGACGATCAGGTCGGCCTTGACGTGGGCGGCTCGCATGATCGCGGTGTCGGCCCCAGGTGTGTCGATCAGCACGAAGTCGGCCTGGTCGGCCACCTCCGCGAAGGCCGCCTCGAAACGCTCAAGCTGTTCGGCGTCCGGCGCCTTGGCCAGCGCGTCGCCGGCCGAGCTGATCGGGTGCTGGATCGGCATCGGCGCGTCAGCCTTGTTGGCCGACAGCCACGCGGCGCGGTTGGCGAAGAAGTGACCCAAGGTCTGCTGACGCAGATCGAGGTCCAGCACGGCGACCTTGGCGCCTCCATGCAGCAAGGCGGTGACGATGTGGATGGCGAGGGTGGACTTCCCCGCACCGCCCTTCTCGTTGCCGACCACGATGACACTGGCCTGGCTCATGACTTCAGCTCCCCGACGGCCCAGCTGGGCCGACTCATATCCTGCGTAGGTGAGCGCGCCGGACGCCGCAGCGTCAACGCGCGTCTTGGTCGCGACCTGTGGATGGACTTGCCGCCCGCCGCCGATCATAAGCCGCGCCCATGTCGTCCTTACCCGTCGTCCGCACCGTCGCCGATCTCCGCAACCAGGTCGCCACCTGGCGGCGCGAGGGCCTGCGCATCGGATTCGTACCGACCATGGGCGCCCTTCATGACGGCCATCTGTCGCTGGTCCGCCTGGCGCGGAGCCCGGCCGACCGCATCGTGGCGAGCGTCTTTGTCAACCCAACGCAGTTCGGCCCGAACGAGGACTTCGACGCCTACCCCCGAGACGAGGCGCGCGACGCCGCGCTGCTGGCGGGCGCCGGCTGCGACCTGCTCTTTGCGCCGACGGTCGACGAGATGTATCCGCCCGGCGCGTCGACCACCGTCACCGTGGCGGGCGTCTCCGAACCTCTCGACGGCCAGGCGCGACCAGGCCACTTCGCCGGCGTGGCGACGGTGGTGACCAAGCTGCTGAACCAATGCGCGCCTGATGTGGCTGTCTTCGGCGAAAAGGACTTCCAGCAACTGGCGGTGATCCGCCGGCTGGTGCGCGACCTGGACCTGCCAGTCGAGATCCTGGGTGGGTCAACCGCCCGCGCAGAGGACGGTTTGGCCCTTTCCTCTCGCAACGCCTACCTCACCGACACCGAGCGCGCCGTGGCGCCGCGTCTGAAGGCGGCGCTGGATCATGTGCTGGACAGCCTCCGTGCCGGAGGACGGGTCGACGCCGCCGAGCACGAGGCGGTTGCCGCTTTGCTGGCCGCCGGTTTCGCGGCGGTGGACTATGTGGAAGCGCGCGTTCCCGAAACCCTGGAGCGTCTCGGGCCGGGTCCGGTCACCGGGCCGGTGCGGGTTCTGGCCGCCGCCCGTCTTGGCCGCACCCGGCTCATCGACAACATCGGCGACTAGCTACCAGGCGCCAGCCTCGCGCAGCTGTCGCGCCAGTTCGGGCGGGATCTCACCGAAGGCGTCTTCATCCAGATCTGGCGGCGCATCCTGGTGCTCGAGGTAGCGCCAACCCTGGAAGGCGCGCCGCGGCGTCGGCGCGACCCGGACGACGGTTTCGTCCAGCGTCACCTCGCATCGCGCGTTCGGGCCCTCGCCCAGGGTGTCAATCGCCAGGATGCGCTGGCGGCACAGGATCACGCCGCGAAACACCCGATAGACCGAACCGCCATCGACCATCTCCGCCGCCCGCTTGGGCGTCATGCGGGTGTTCAGGATCCACGGCGACCCCTTGGGATGGGTGGCGCGCCAGGCCATCAGGTCGTCGATGGACTCGGCGCCGACGACCAACTTAATCATGTGAAGGGGCATGGCGCTGGATTAGGGCGCGAGCCACCCGATGGGAAGTGGGACTACTCGGCCCAGGCGGCCTTGCGGCGTTCCAGGAAGGCGCGGACGCCCTCCTGCCCTTCCTCGCTGACCCGTGCGGCCGCGATCCGATGGGCGGTGAGCTCCAGCAGGTCGCGATCAATCGCGCGGCCCGTGACCTCGTCCACCAGCCGCTTCGAGCCCTCGACCGCGCCCGGCGCACAGGCCACGATGTCGGCGGCGATCCGATGGGCGGCGGCCTGCAGCGCCGTCGCATCGGCGACCGTCTCGGTCACCAGGCCGATCTTTTCCGCGTAAGCCGCGTCGAAGATGCGGGCGGTGGCGAAGAGGGCCCGCGCCTGGCGGGGACCGATCGCCTCGATGACGTACGGGCTGATCGTCGCGGGAACGAGCCCCAACTTCACCTCAGAGAAGCTGAATCGGGCGTCCGCGGTGGCGATCGCCATATCGCAAGCGGCCGCCAATCCTGCGCCACCGCCGAAAGCGCCCCCCTCGACCAGGGCCACGGTTAGGGCTGGCAGATCGCGCAGCGCCTTGAGCATCTTCGCCAGTTCGAGCGCGTCCGCCCGGTTGTCGCTTTCGGTCCGGTCGATGGCCGCGCGCATCCAGTCCAGGTCGGCGCCAGCCGAGAACGTGCCGCCCGCCCCGCGCACGAAGACCACCCGGACGCCCTCGGCGCCCGCCAGGGTGTCGAAGGCTTCGGCCAGCGCCGAGATCAGGCCTTCCTCGAAGGCGTTCTTCTTCGCCGGCCGATTCATGGTCACCGTGACGGCTCCGGCCAGCGTCGCCGAGATGTGGACCAGCTCAGTCGTCGCGCTGACGTCCGGAAACGCCACCAGCGGTTGGGCGATCTCATTGGTCATGGGCAAGCTCCTAGGACGGGAGCGCAGCCATAGCCCTCGGGGTCCCGGGGCGCTACCCTGATGCCCGTGGCTGTCCTGCCCGATATCCCTGTCGATTCGGCGCTCGCCCGGTTGTTCAAGCAGCCGCGCGCCCGCGATCGCACGATCTGGTTCTCTTTGCCCGGCGGATCGAAGCTGTTCGGCCAGGGCGACCCGTCCGACGTGCTCTACTTCGTTCGCACGGGCCGCCTGGGGGCCTTCCGCCGGGATGAGGGCCAGGAACCGCATTTTCTGGGGATCATCCGCCCGGGTGAGCCGGCCGGCGAAATGGCCATGATCGCGGGGGTCCCGCACTCGGCGGACGTCTACGCCCTGCGCGATTCCGAGATCTTCGCCGTGCCGAAGGACGCCTTCTTCGAGGCCTGCGATGCCGAGCCGGCCGTGATGATCGAGCTGGCCAAGCTGATGATCCTGCGGAGCCGACAGACCGCCCGGCGCGGTCCGATCGGCGAGCCATCGGTGTTCGGCTTCGTGCCGGTGGGCCGGCCGGGACCCGTGCGCCCTGTCGTCGAACGTCTCCAGCGTGAGATAGAGGCGCTGGGTTACGCGGTGACGACCGTGGGCTCGGAAGCGGCGGTTGCGCCGACCGAGTGGTTCTCGGAAGTCGAGCGCACCCATGATTTCGTGCTCTACGTCGCCGAGCGGGATGAGCCGGCGTGGGCGTCCTACGTTCCCCGACAGGTCGACCGCCTGTTCCGCGTCGGCCGCGGAGACCGCGCCGCCGCAAGCGAGGGACCGCCCGCGGGCGCGGCGACGCTGCAGGAGCAGGGGCTTGTCGATCTGATCCTGATGCAGCCCGCCGATCAGTTGCGGCCGTCGGGCTCTGAGGCCTGGATCGATGCGACCGGCGCACAGCGGATCTTCCACATCCGACGCGGCGTGGCCCCCGATTTCGAGCGAATGGCGCGCGTGCTGACCGGCCAGTCTGTCGGGCTGGTCCTGTCGGGGGGCGGCGCTCGGGCATATGCCCACGTCGGCGCGATCAAGGCGCTGCGCGAACGTGGGGTGCCGATCGACTTTGTCGGCGGATCATCGATGGGGGCGATCGTCGGCGCGGGTCTCGCCATGGGCTGGGGCGAAGCCGAAATGGACACGCGCCTGCACGAGGCCTTCGTTGATACGAGCCCCTTGGACGACATGGCCCTGCCGCTGCTGGCCATGACCCACGGCGTGAAGGTCAGCGCGCGACTGGCCCAGCACTTCGACGAGACGCAGATCGCCGACCTCTGGCTGCCGTTCTTCTGCCTGTCCTCCAATCTCACCACGGGCGCGTACCAGTTGCACCGGCGGGGCGTCCTACGGAACGCCTTGCGCGCGTCGATCTCCCTGCCCGGCGTGATGCCGCCGGCCACCGATGGGCAGAACGTGCTGGTGGACGGCGCGGTGATGAAGAACTTCCCAGCCGACATCATGCGCGCCGCGCACCTCGGCCCCATCGTGGGTGTCGATGTCACCACCTCGCGCAGCATCACCGCCAAGGACGTGGCGCGACCTTCCTCCGTCTGGCGTTGGATTCGCTCGGGACAGTGGCGCCTGGGTCCGCCGATCGTGTCGCTGCTGATGCGAACCGCCACCGTCTCCACGGGTCGCGACCTCGCGGCGGCGCGCGAGGCCACCGACGTGTTGATCCAGCCGGACGTCTCCAAGATCGAAATCCGCGACTGGCGTGCGTACGACGAGGCGGTGGAGGCTGGGTACGTGGCGACCCTGGCCGCGCTGGATCGCTTTAAGCGCCCGATTCCCGAGCTCCGCCGCCGTCTGTCGCTGCGCGAACTGGCGGCCACAGGCGCTGCTGCCGCGCCCTTCATGTCGGCTGCACACACTGCGGCGGAATGAACCCTTGGCGCCGAGCCAAATCGGCCCTCATACTTCGCCTGTGTTCAACAACTGAAAGGAGGTGACCCAGTGTCTCATAGTGAAAGCCGCGCTGCGGTAACCGCGACCTGGACCTCCGTTTACGGGGTCCGCGCCTAGTCTTCGGACTTGCGGTCGCGAACCGCGCAGCGGTCCGACTATGGAAAGGCCGTCCTGGCGACAGGGCGGCCTTTCGCTATTTTTGATGCCAAACCCGCGCCGGTCGGCTATCCAGACCCGGTAGGAGACGCAATCGGCCATGTGCCCGACCTCGTCCAAGACCGTTCTGTCCGCCGCCGATCTCCGGATCGGTGCGAACGGCTGCGCGCCTGCGATGATCAAAATGACCATGATTATCACCCGCCACGCGGGGCGCCGGCGCACGTCTTAGGACAGTCGCCACGGTCGAAAGATCGAACGCCCCGCGCCCCAGGCCGCGGGGCTTTTTCATATGCGGCCATCTCAACCCAAGAAGGACCGCACCATGACCATTCACCGCGCCATCAAGACGCTCCCGATGCCCAAGCCGATCTCGGCGGACGCGCAATGCCATGGGGGGCTGTCCCATGCTGGAGCTTGAGTCTACGCCCGACGCCCTGCAGGTCTTCGTCTTCGCCACGCCCCATCCGCACGCCGCTCTGACGGCGGTCGACGACGCCCTGTCGCGCTCCACAGGTGAACTGGCGGCCCTGCGGCTGAAGCCCGTGGGGCGGATCGTCGAGGCCACCCTGACCCTGCGCGGCCTGACCGCGACGGCGGCGCAGTCGGTGGCCGATCGTCTGGCCTCGCACGTCGGCGTCCACGCGCTCCGCCTCGAGCACCTGGGCGGCCGGCCATGAGCGCCGGCAAACAGAGCCCGCCCGAGCGAAAATGGGTGTTCGTGCTGGAGATGGCCGCCGGCGGCGACGGACTGCTCCGCGCGCTGGCGCCCTTTCCCGTCCAGGGGGCGCAGGTCATCCGGCTCGATCTGCAGACCGAGGGCCCCGACGCCCGGCTGGAGATCCAGACAGACCGCCTCGCCGCCAACCGCGCCGAGCTGCTCCACGCACGCCTACAGGCGATCGCCGGGGTGCGGTCAGTGGCCTGCGGGTGGCGGTGAGGCGGGCGGCGCGCCGGCGGGCTCGTAGCGGAGTGGGACGAGGATGACGCCGCCCACCGTGGGCAGACCCTCGGCGGTCCAGGTCGTCACCTTGAAGCTGGACACCAAGGTCAGGGCCGCCGCCGCGATCCCCGCGCCAGCCGGCTGCTCGGAGGCGACCGCGCAGCTGCCGAGACCGCCGCCGGGCTGGACGATGCAGCGGAGCTGCGCCCGCACCGTGCCCTTGGCCTTGGTGGCCTCGAAGGCGCTCACGATCGCCTCCCCGGTCGGGAGCGCGGCCCAATTCGGCTTGCCGACCATCATCGGCTCGGCGGCATCGAGCATGGCGGGGTCGAATGTGAAGGGCAGATGCACCATCAGTTTGCGCGTGGCGACCTTCTCCCGCTCATCGCGTATCTCGTACCGGAACCGCTTGGCGAGCACCTTGGCCGCGCTGTCGAAACCGTAGCCGCCCGGCGCCGAGCTCGCCGTTTCGCAACCGGTCAGACGTCCCTCGCCGCTCATGTTGCAAGCCAACGTCGCGCGACCGCCGACGCGCTCGGCGCGCGCCTTCGCCGGATAGGCTGCGGCCACATCCGTATAACTGGGGGCTTCAATCCAAGGGAGGCCGGGCGAGACGACGCGTTTGGCATCCGCCAAGCTTCCTGGCGGGCCGGTGATAAAGCGGATTGGCAAACGCACTGTCGAACGAACAGGCGTGCCCTTCAGTGTCGCCGGCTTCATCATGAACTGCGGCGTGAGCGCCACTGCGGACGTTCCGAAGCCGAAGCCCGCTGGCTTCTCGTGCACGACCGCGCAGTCGGTCAGCGCACCCTGAACCGTGGCGACACAGTCGATAACAGCGTACCCGTCGAGGCCCCGCTTGATCGCTTCCCCCGGGAGAACAGCCCGCAAGTCCTCAGCAGTCGGCCGCCGGACCCAATCGCCGGGTTTGTCGAACTCGAACCAGTCCAGTGCGAGATCGACTTCGCGGAGATCCTTCGGACCCGGCTTCTCCCGGCGGAACTTCGACGACAGCTCAAGAGCCGCCGCGCCGACGCCGATGCCGATCGGCGTCTCGCGGGTTACGACACAGCGAGACAGCGCGCCATCGTCCTCGACCGCGCACCGGACGACACCCCGAGCGAAGCCGCCAGGCGCTAGGCCCTTTGGCCTCGCTGCAATGAAATCCCCGTTCGCGGCGTACGTCGCCCATCCGTCATCCGTTGGCTTCGCAGCACCGGCGGATGAAGCGCAGCCCAGCGACAACACTAGCCCGACAGCAAACACAAACCAGGACTGCATCTCGCCTCCGCACGACATTGTTCGAAGGATGTCTGGCCATCTGCGCCGAAGCAACCCTGAGGCGTGCCTTGATCTCACACACGCCTCGCCTCGAACCCATTACCTCTCAGGTCATGGACGCGCGTCGCGCCGCCGATAAGCTTGGCGGCATGACCACCCTGCACAAACCTGTCGGCGAGCATCTGCGGCACTGGCGCACCCGTCGTCGCCTCAGCCAGATGGACCTGGCGCTGGAAGCCGAGATCTCCACGCGCCACCTGAGCTTCCTGGAAACCGGCCGGGCCCAACCCAGCCGAGAGATGGTGCTGCATCTGGCCGACCAGCTGGAGATCCCGCTGCGCGAGCGCAACGTGATCCTGGTGGCGGCCGGCTTCGCGCCCGTGTTCCCGGAGCGCAGCCTTGACGATCCACGCCTGGCGGCGGCCCGCCGCGCGGTCGATATGATCCTCAAGGCTCACGAGCCCTACCCGGCCCTGCTGGTGGATCTGCGCTGGAACCTCGTGGCCGCCAACACCGCCATCGAACCGCTGCTGGCGGGCGTCGATCCCGAGCTGCTGGCGGGGCCGGTCAACGTCATCCGTCTATCGCTGCACCCAAAGGGCCTGGCCCCACGCATCGCCAATCTGGGCGAGTGGCACGACCACATCCTGGAACGGCTCCGCCGGCAGGCCGAACTGACCGCCGACCCCGGACTGCTGGCCTTGATCGAGGAGATCCGCGGCTATCCCAAGCCGCCCGCCCCCGATCGCCGCCCGGAGGACTTCGGCGACGTAGTGATTCCGTTTCAGTTGATGGTCGGCGACACCCTGCTGTCGCTGTTCGGCACGACGACCGTCTTCGGCACCCCGGTGGATATCACCCTGTCCGAACTGACGTTGGAGACGTTCTTCCCCGCCGACGCCGCCACGGCGGACGTCCTCCGGGCGGCGCATGACGCGCGGGCTGCTTCGGCGTCTTAGAGCCCCACGCAGGCCGGTGGCGGCAGGACGACGGGCGGGTCCTGGCGGAACTTGCTGCGGTACGCGGCGCGGACAGCCTCGATCTTGCCCTGGCTGTCGCCACCAGCCGGCAGGACCACGAGAACGACCTTCGAGGCCTGACGGATCAGCCGGTTCTCCGAGCCCTTCCACTGCCCGCCGCCATCCACCACCGTCACGCCGTCGCGAAACCGCGGCGTGATCTCCTGGTCCACGAACCTTCGGAGGTCCCGGTCCGCCGGCGCGACCTGTGCGCCGGCGCCGAGGAAAAGCTGCGCCGTCCGCAGTGGCGCTTGGCCAGCTGGGCAGGCCTGCGGCTTCGGCGCGCTGGTGCAGCCCGCCAGGCCCAGCACCAGGATCAGCGCCCCCGCCCGCATCATCCGCCCACCAGCTCCCGCCCGATCAGGAAGCGCCGAATCTCGTTGGTGCCCGCGCCGATGTCGTAAAGCTTGGCGTCACGCAGGAACCGCTCGACCGGGAAGTCCTTGGTGTAGCCAGCGCCACCCAGGGCCTGGATGGCCTCAAGCGACACCTTCACGGCGTTCTCGCTGGCCATCAGGATGGCGCCGGCCGCATCGAACCGGGTCGTCTTGCCCGCATCGCAGGCGCGGGCCACGGCGTAGACGTAGGCACGTGCGGAATTCAGGGCGACGTACATGTCAGCCACCTTACCCTGCATGAGCTGGAACGAGCCGATGGGCTTGCCGAACTGCTTGCGGTCCCGGACGTACGGCAGCACCACATCCAGGCAGGCCTGCATGATGCCCAATGGCCCGCCCGCCAGGACGGCGCGCTCGTAGTCGAGGCCGCTCATCAGCACGCCGGCGCCGCCGCCGATCGGGCCCATGACGTTCTCTTCCGGGACCTCGCAGTCTTCGAAGACCAACTCGGCGGTGTCCGACCCGCGCATGCCCATCTTGTCCAGCTTGGGCGAGACGCTGAAGCCCTTGAACCCCTTCTCGATCAGGAATGTGGTGATGCCGCGCGACGCCTCGTCCGGCGCGGTCTTGGCGTAGACGACCAGGGTGTCGGCATGCGGGGCGTTGGTGATCCAGAACTTCGTGCCGTTGAGAACGTAGCGGTCGCCGCGCTTCTCGGCTTTGAGGCGCATGGAGACCACATCCGAGCCGCTGCCGGCCTCGCTCATGGCCAATGAACCCACGTGTTCGCCGCTGATCAGCTTGGGCAGGTAGCGCTGCTTCTGCTCGGGCGTGCCCCAGCGGCTGATCTGGTTGACGCAGAGATTGGAGTGGGCGCCGTAGCTCAAGCCGACCGACGCGGAGGCGCGGCTGACCTCCTCCATCGCCACAACATGTTCCAGGTAGCCCAGGCCAAGGCCGCCGTAGGCTTCATCGACGGTGACGCCGTGCAACCCAAGCTCGCCCATCTGGGGCCAGAGCGCGCGGGGAAAGGCGTTGGTCGCGTCGATCTCCGCCGCCAGCGGCGCGATCTTGTCGGCGGCGAAACGGGCGGTGGTGTCGCGGATGGCGTCGGCGGCCTCGCCGAGGCCGAAATCCATGGAGGGGCCGTGGTTCGGGATCATCGGGCGCTGTTAGCACGCGGCGCCCGGCGCCACAAAAGTCCCTAGTCCTGCTCGGCCTCGCGCCCCAGGCGCTGCAGCAGGCGGAAGACTGCGACCGCGACGAAGAGGATGCCGGCGACCCCCGCCGGCCAGGCGACCATCAGCGGTGTCACCATGCCGCCCGCAGGGGCCGCGCGCGCGTTCAGTCCCCAGAAGATGCCGAAGCCGAAGAAGGCCAGGCCGAACAACGCCAGCAGCAGATCCCACATCACCGAAATCTCCCGGGGGCGGGCCACGGGACGTTTGCGGGCGCGGATGAAGTCGGAGGGCGCGGTTTCACCGGGAGTCACCGGTTCCGCGATGGGCGCCCGCGGAATATCCAGCTCGGCGTCCAGGATCGACTCCGGCTCGGAGGGGACATCCGGGACCGGTTCGGCTGCCGGTTCAACGTCTGGCTCGGGATCCGCGGCGACCGTGGGGGCGTCGTCATCCGCCGTCGGCGCTTCGTCAGCGCTCTCGATCGGCTCGACCGGCGGAAGCGCCACGTCATCAGGCGCCGGTTCAGGGTGCGATTCGACCTCGAACGGCGGTTCCTCGCCGGGATCTGGGAACAGGGTTTCCAGGCGCGCGGTGACCGCCTCGGCTGCCGCCGTCACAGCCGGGACCGGCTCCGGCGTCAGCTCGGGCTCGGGCTCCGATTCAGGAGACGGGACGACACCCGCCTCTTCCAGCGTCGTCTCCCGTCGGACCGTGACCTTGTCGCCGTCGAAGCTGGTCTCAAGTTCGACCGGTCGCCGGAGCGGCACGAGGTCGAGGGCGTCAAGGTCGATCATCGGCCGGATGATCGGCGATGGCGCCGGCGCGAAGTCGTCGCCAGGCGGTGTCAGGAACAAGGCCTTCTCGGCGGCCCGGCGGCGGACCAGCGTATCGACGACGATCCGCTCGCCCTCGAAGTCGGCCTTCCGCCATAGCTCCATCGCGCAGGCCGCCTGCACCGCGGCGCCGGCGTTCAGGCGCTTCAGCACCTGGCTACGGCGAAAGTTGTCCAAGCCGACGTTGAACGCGAAGCTGCATAGGGCGTCGAACTGGTTCTGGCTGAGCGGCGCGTAGACGTTCTCGTTGACCGTGTGCTGCACGCTGATCAGGTCATAGACCAGCAGCGCTTCCGCGTCGGGCTCGGAGACTTCGGCCCCCGCGCGCGCCGTCAGCGTATGCCCATAACCGATCATCCAGCGGCCGTCGGGCAGCTGGGCGGCGTGGCGGCGGTAGCCTTCGAACCGCTTGATCAGTTCGATGGCCGCCCGGGAAACGCGATGGCGCGAGAGCATGGCTCCCAATCGTCCCAAATCGGCACAGGCGACAGGCGCCTGAAGGTTTCAGGCGCAATCTTGACGCCAGTTACAGCAGGATTAGCGCGGCTAAGCCCAGGAAGGCGAAGAAACCTGTGAAGTCCGTCACGAAAGTCACGAAAATCGAGGAGGAAACGGCAGGATCCCGACCGATGCGCTCAAGGACAAGCGGCACGGCGGCCCCCGCCAGGGAGGCCATGAACAGGTTGATCATCAGCGCGAGGCCGAACACGGCGCAGAGCCGGATGTCGTGGAAGAGCGCAAAGATCACCGCCCCGGTCACAAGCGCCAGGGCGGCACCGTTGATGAGGCCCACGATCATTTCCCGCACAACCGTGCGAACCGCGTTGAAGGACGATAGTTCGCGGCTGGCGATCGCGCGGACGGCGACGGCCAAGGTCTGGGTGCCGGCGTTGCCCCCAAGGGATGCGACGATCGGATAGAGGGCGGCCAGGATCACCATCTGCTCAATCTCGCCTTGGAAGGCGCCGATGACGCTGGCGGCGGCCGCCGCGGTCACGGTGTTGATCATCAGCCAGGGGATGCGCGAGCGCACGATGCCAGCCACGTCGGCGTCGCGGCCGGCGTCGGACACGCCGGCGAGGGCCAGAATGTCCTCCTCGCCCTCCTCCTGGACGACGCCCACGATGTCGTCGACCGTGATCTGCCCCACCAGCCGCCCGACGGCGTCCACTACTGGGGCCGAGATCAGGTGGTATTTGTCGAAGATGTAGGCGACCTCCTCCTGATCGAGGTCCACGGTGATTTCTGTCACCGGCTCCATGATCTGGGCCAGCGGGGTCTGGCGTCCGGTGCGCAGCAGGTGGCTGACGGGCACCGCGCCCACCGGCTTGTAGGCCGGATCGACGACATAGACGTCGAAGAACAGCTCGGGCAGTTCGTCCGACTCGCGCCGGAAATGGTCGATCGCCTGGCCGACGGTCCAGAACTGCGGCGCGGCCACCACCTCTCGCTGCATCAGCCGGCCAGCGGTCTCGTCACCGTATGAGAGGGTGGTCTCGATCGCCGCCCGCTCCAGCTCGGGCATGGCGGCCATGACCTCGGCGCGCTTGTCGTCCTCCAAGTCGTCGACGACGTCGGCGGCGTCGTCCGACTCCATCTCTCCGATGGCCT
Source organism: uncultured Phenylobacterium sp. (assembly GCA_964575195.1). Lineage (GTDB taxonomy): Bacteria > Pseudomonadota > Alphaproteobacteria > Caulobacterales > Caulobacteraceae > Phenylobacterium. The sequence continues at coordinate 26,509 of CAZNPJ010000010.1, read as the reverse complement.
TGGCGAGGGTCGCCGACGGCACGTGCTCGAGAACCTCCTCGCGGATCTCGCTATCCAGCTCGGACAGGATCTCAGCCAGGGTCTGAGGATCGAGGTGCGGGACCAGTTCCTCCCGCGCATCGGCGGACAGGAAGCCCATCAGATCGGCGACGTCGGCGGGGTGCAGCGCGCCAAGCAGCTCGCGCAGGCGTTCTGTGTCGCCACGATCCAGGGCGTCGGCGACGTCGGATACGAAGTCGGGGTTCAGTGCGTAGTCGTCGTCGAGCGCCAGGTCCTCGAGGTCTTCCTCGACATCCGCCACGTCGGCGAGATCGTCCGTTTCGCGCGCCATGCGGACCTCCCCGATCTATGTGTGGACGGCGGTGCTCGTTCCTTGCACGGGCGACGGACGATAGTCGCCCGTGACTCGCATTGATAAATCGACAGTTCGAAGCGCTGAGGTCGGATCAACCCAGGCTATAGAACAGCCTGGGTTGATGACCCTGATTCACCTGGTGCGGTCGAGAAGACTCGAACTTCCACGGGTTGCCCCACAGCGACCTCAACGCTGCGCGTCTACCAATTCCGCCACGACCGCTCGTGGTGAGGCGCGGCAACTATCAAACCCCGCCGGCTTTGTGAAGCGACTTAGAGGCCGCAATCGGATGACGGCTTAGCCGGCCCCGGCCATGTAGTCGTAGACATTGGCTTCACGGGTCACGGTGATCGCGATGCGCTCGTCGTTGATCTGGATTTCGCCGCGGGCGACGGGGTGGTTGTTGGCCAGAATCCAGACCTCGTCGTTGACGCTGGTGTCGAGGGGAATCACCGCGCCGCGCCCCATGCGCAGCAGTTGCTGCATGGGAAGCTGAGCGCGCCCGAGGACCACCTGGATTTCGACGTTGACGGCCTTGACCTGGCTCACGAAGGAGACCCCGACTTTTCACTTCAGGGCTTTGCGCGACGCAGGCCCGGAGCCCACATTGCGGCGACATGCTTGATCACCCGTTAAACACCGACAGCGGAGCGCGCTTCGGTCGCACCGATGGCATGGCGGCGGGGTGGGCTGTCTCGACCGCCCCTGTGCCCTACCCCGAGGCCGTGGCGGCCATGGAAGCGCGAGCCGCCGCCATCGCGGCTGGGACAGCCGGTGAGCTGGTGTGGCTGCTGGAGCATCCGCCCCTCTACACTGCCGGCGTGTCCGCAAAGCCGGCCGATCTGATCCAATCTGACCGATTCCCGGTGTTTCAGAGCGGCAGGGGCGGTCAGTTCACCTACCATGGGCCGGGGCAGCGGGTGGCCTACGTCATGCTGGACCTCACCCAGCGACAGCGCGACGTGCGCGCTTTCGTGGCGGCGCTGGAGGCCTGGGTGATCGGGGCGCTCGGTGCATTCAACGTCACGGGCGAGGTACGGGATGGCCGCGTCGGAGTCTGGGTCGAGCGCCGCTCCCCCGGCGTCCCGCCGCGCGAGGACAAGATCGCCGCCATCGGCGTGAAGCTGCGCAAGTGGGTGTCCTTCCACGGCATCTCACTGAACGTGGAGCCGGACCTGGACCACTTCGGCGGCATCGTGCCCTGCGGCGTCACCCAGCACGGCGTGACCAGCCTGGTGGACCTCGGCCTGCCCGTGACCATGGACGAGGCCGACGCCGCGTTGAAGGCGAGTTTCCGACGGGTCTTTGGCGCGGTCGAGGACGCCGAGCCGCCGCTCTAGCCGACCGGCAGCGTCATCGGATTGAGCCCGTAGCGGTTGGAGCCCTGTTCGCCGGGGAGAAGGGCCAATTCGACGACGGCCCAGACCAGGACCAGGAAGAACGGGAAATCCAGGAAGGTCTCAGGGTGAGGCCAGACCGCCACCACCGACGCCAGGATCAACGCCGCCCACCAGCCGGACCGACCCCGATCGTGTAATCGCTTCGAGAGCACGCAGGCCCCCGGGTAGAATAGCGCCGGATAGACCACCCACCCGGTGATCCAATGCAGGGCCGATCCGACCAGCGCCTCATAGAGCGCAGCTAGCACCACGAGCACTGCCGCAGCGATCAGCGACGGCAGGCGCGGTGCGCGCCCCTGGGCCGAAAAGAAGAGCTCCGTGAAGCCCACCCGAATCCCCTAAGCCAAACGGCTCAGGCGAACTCTACCAGAACCTCGTCGGCCGCAACGCTGTCGCCGGACTTCACATTGACCACCTTGATGACGCCGTCCCGTTCGGCGCGCAGGATGTTCTGCATCTTCATGGCCTCCAGCACCGCGACGACCTCTCCGGTCTTCACCTCCTGGCCGGTGGCGACGTCCACCGAGACCACCAGGCCCGGCATCGGGGACAACACCATCTTGGAGGTGTCGGCCGCCTTCTTTGGCGGCAGCTTGCCGTGCAGTTCGGCCGACCGCGGCGTCAGAACCAGGACGTGCAGGGTCGTCGCTCGGTGGCGAATGATGAAGCCCTCCGCCGCCGGCTTCACCGCGACGGTGAAATCGGCGCCGTCCAGATTGGCGCGGAAGACCGGCTGACCCGGCCGCCATTGGATGTCCTTCAGCCGCAGCTTGCGACCGTCGGCCAGGATGTCCAGGCCTCCATCCACCGCCGCCGCGCTCATCGCCAGCTTCTTCAGGCCGGAGACCACCACCCAATCGGTCCGCACCTGGTCCGGCGCGGAGCGGGCGAGTTGGGTCCGGTGCATGGCAAGCGCCACGGCGCTCATCAGATCGCGTTGCGCATCCGTGGGCGGCAGGCCCTGGAAGCCCTCGGGGAACTCGTCCTTGATGTAGTTGGTCGAAAGCTTGCCCGACCGGAAGCGGGGCTGGTCCATGACGGCGGCCAGGAACGGGATGTTCTGGCCCAGGCCCTCGATGTGAAAGTCTTCAAGCGCTCGTCCCATCACGTCGATGGCCGCCTCGCGGGTCTTGCCCCAGGTCGATAGCTTGGAGATCATCGGGTCGTAGAACATCGAGATCTCGTCGCCCTCGCGGACGCCGGCGTCGTTGCGCACGTAGCCGCCAGGGACCTCGCCCTCGGCCGGCGGGGAATAGCGAACCAGCCGTCCGATGGAGGGCAGGAAGCCCCGATAGGGATCCTCGGCGTAGATCCGGCTCTCCATAGCCCAGCCGTTGATCTTGAGATCCTTCTGGGCGAACGGCAGCGCCTGGCCATAGGCCGAGCGGATCATCTGCTCCACCAGATCCACGCCGGTGATCATCTCGGTGACCGGATGCTCGACCTGCAGGCGGGTGTTCATCTCCAGGAAGAAGAAGCTGCGGTCCTGGCCGGCCACGAATTCGACGGTGCCGGCGCTGTCGTACTGGACGGCCTTGGCCAGGGCGACGGCCTGCTCGCCCATGGCCTTGCGAGTTTTCTCGTCGAGCAGCGGGCTGGGCGCCTCTTCGATGACCTTCTGGTTACGCCGCTGGATCGAGCATTCCCGCTCGAACAGATGGACGACGTTGCCGTGCTTGTCGCCCAGCACCTGGATTTCGACGTGGCGCGGGCTCTCGATGAACTTCTCGATGAAGATGCGGTCGTCGCCGAAGCTCGACTTGGCCTCGGCGCGGACGGCGGGGAAGCCCTCTTCGACGTCCTTGCGGTTCCAGGCCACGCGAATGCCCTTGCCGCCGCCACCCGCCGACGCCTTGATCATCACCGGATAGCCGATGTCTTCCGAGATCTTGATCGCGTGGGCGGTGTCGTCGATTTCGCCCACGTGGCCCGGCACCACCGACACGCCGGCCTTGGTGGCGAACTTCTTCGACTCGATCTTGTCGCCCATCGCCTCGATGGCGTGGGGATTCGGGCCGATGAAGACGATGTCCTCCTTGGCCAGCCGCCGCGCGAAGGCGGCGTTCTCGCTCAGGAAGCCGAAGCCCGGGTGAACGGCCTGCGCGCCCGTGGCGCGGACCGCATCGACGATCTTGTCGGCCACCAAATAGCTTTCGGACGCAGGCGCGCCGCCGATGAACACCGCTTCGTCAGCCATCTCCACGGCCATCGAATCGGCATCCGCCTCGGAATAGACGACGACCGTCTTTATCCCCATGCGGCGGCAGGTTTTGATGATCCGGACGGCGATCTCGCCGCGGTTGGCGATCAGGATTTTCGAGAACATCCGGGCCCTTAAGCGATTGTCCCAACAGCGGTCTTCCGCAGCCGAGGGCGCGACCTTAGATTGACGCCCATGAGCACGCCAGAAGTCTCCCCCTCGGGGTTCTCTCTCTCGCCGCCTAACGCTGAGGAACGCAAGCGTCTGGAGGCCGATCTCTCGCGCGAAGAAGCCGATGTGCTGTTGCACCACGGCACGGAGGCCCCATTCTGCGGCGGCCTGCTCGATCAGAAGGACTCAGGCGTCTACTGCTGCCGCCTCTGCGGCCTGCCCCTGTTCGAGCACAAGACCAAGTTCGAGAGCGGCACCGGGTGGCCTTCGTTCTGGGCGCCGGTCGACGAGACACACGTGAAGGCGGTGCGGGACACCTCCTACGGGATGGTCCGGATCGAGACCACCTGCGCCCGCTGCGGCAGTCACCAGGGACACGTGTTCCCCGACGGCCCGCCGCCGACCCGCCTGCGCTACTGCATCAATTCGATTTCGCTGGAGTTCGTCCCCTATGGCGGGCGACTGCGCGATCCGCTGGAACGCGGTGACGACCTGGCGATGGCGCCTCTCGGCAGCGGGTGATCCTCGTCCCGCGGCCGTAGCAGGTGGTCCAGCATCTGAAACAGGAAGGCCGTCGACCAGCCGATCAGCAGCATCCCGTTCACGCCTTCCAGGACCCCGACGATCCGCCAGGTGACCGGCAGTGCGGCCCCCGCCTCGCCCAGCGTCGAATAGGCGCTGGTTGAGAAGTATAGGGCCTGCTCGATGGTCCCGAGCGCGCCCAAGGTCCGATAGGCGATCGCGTAGAACCAGATCTCGGTCCCGTGCAGGATAAACAGCCCGAGCACGATGCCGAGCGGAACGATCAGCCGGTTCAGGTCCAGCCAACTGCTCAGGAACCGCCGCAGGTGCAGGCCCGTGACCCGCAGCAGCAAGTCGAGGCCGACGAGATGGATGACCACGGTCGCCGCGACCAGGCCGGTGGCCACAGCAAGCTGGTGCAGCAGGTTCGCAGACATCGCAGCTCCCGGGTCGTCGCAGTCCGACGATGGGAGACTGGTCGCCATCGCGGGGCGCCGCCTTGATCTTTGTCGCCCATAGCTGGACAGGCCGGTCCGCGGCGCTGCACGTTGGCTAGGATGTCGGAAACGCCGCGCCAATCGATCTGGTCGTCCGGGCTGTGGGCCTTCCTCGCGGCGATCGCCATGCTGGGCTGGATCGCCTGGGGCAATCTGCGCGAGGACACCACGCCCGGTCGCGCCTTCAGCACCCTGAACAGCGCGTCCGTCGCCGAGGGCGAGGCCGCGGCCAAGCTATTGGAGGCCGGCTACACCGTCCTGCGCTCCGACGCCTTCCGCGCGAACCTCGAAGCCTTGCAGGACCAGTATCCGGTCATCTACGCCCGCCCCTCTCAACAGGACATGGACCCCAGGACCATGGCCGCCACGATCGCGCTGGAGCCCCTTGGCTCCCGCTTTGCGCCGGCTCAGGCGGTGATTGTCGATGGTGGCGGGGCAGCCCTGGGCGCCGCGGGCGAAGGCGGGACGAGCGGCCGGTATTCGGACCTGCTGATCACCCGGGAGGTTCTGGCGGCCTTCCTGTCGCCCGATGTCGTCCGTCGATCCTGCGCCATAAACGTCGCCGCCCACGAGTACGCCCACACCATCTCGCTAACGCCGGTCGGCTACCGCGTGGCGTTCACCGACACCAATGAGACGGAGCGCGACATCGCCGACCGTCGCAACCCCGGCACGCCGGTGGCCAGCTATCTGGCCGGGGCGGTGGCGCAGTGCACATGGCTGGCGCAACAGGGCCGCATCGGCCGGGCGGATGTTCGCGCCTGCGTCGACGTCTTCGGGGTCGCGGCGTTCAACTGGAGCCGCTGCGGCCAATTCGCAGGCGGCGAGCCCGTGGCCTTGCGACCCGGGCTCGCCCCCGCGGCGTCGCCGCTCTAGTTGCGCTTCAGCGCCGACGGGGTCGTCCCGTCCGTGACGTCCTTGACCTGCTCGCTGGTGGCGGCGGCGACCGTGTCCTGCGCGCCATAACGCGAACCGGTCGTGCCAGCGGATTGGGCATAGGATCCGTAGCCAGCGGCCTGGACGCGGATGTTATTCTGCACATGCTTCACGCCCGGCAGATCTTCCACGATCCGCTCCGCGCGATGCTTGGCGTCCCGTGACGCGACCGTGCCGGAGAGCGTGACATCGCCATTGCTCACGGCGACGTCGATATCGCTGGCGTCGAGCCACCGATCGTCGGTCAGGTGGTGGTGGACGTCCTCGTTGATCCGCTCGTCCGAGCGCTGGTAGCCCTTAGGGCCTCGACCGCGCGCGCCGCGGTAGGCGTCGTAGGCCGACCGGTCTTCACCATAGCCACGGTCGGGCGACCCCTCGCCCGCGACGTCGTTGAACCAGTTGGTGATGCGCCGACCCGTGCGACGGAAGAACTCGCCGGCCTCACGCGCACGCTCTTCGAAGTCGAGCCCGGACTCGTGGTCGTCGTCATATCCGCGCGCACTGTCATAGCCTGACGGCGGCCGGCGCATCTCGCGCGCCCAACGCTGATCGGCCTCGTAGCTGCCAAAGCGTCGACCGTCTCGGTCGTACCCGTCATCACGACCATAGCCACGCTGGCCATAACCCGGTCCGGCCGAGCGAGGGCCTACCCGATAGCCGGTTTCGTAGTCGCCGCGGCGCATCGCGGGCGACACGCCGGTGTAGTTCGCGTCCTGCCAACCCGCTCCGCCCCTGGACGGCGCATCAGGACCGCCACGCTGCGGGCGGTTGTAGGCGACGCCGCTCTCCTGCTCGCCGAACACCCGCTCGTGACGGCCAAAGGTGCGATCTTCACGACCGGCATAGCGGTCGCCTTCGTCGTTCAAGCCAAAGGCGTCGTAGCGGTCTGCATCCCGCCGCTCCAGCTCGCGCTCACGCCATTCCCGTTCGTCGTCATACCGACCGGCCATGCTCGTTCTCCTTCGCTTCCGCGGGCGATCCCGCTTGGCGAAGACAACGAGGGGTCGGCGGGGTTGTTCCGGCCTTAGAGCGGGATGTTGTCGTGCTTCTTCCAGGGGTTGGTCAGCGACTTGCCCTTGAGGTTCTTCAGCGCGTTGATGATCCGCTTCCGGGTCGAGTGCGGCATGATCACATCGTCGATGTAGCCACGCGAGGCGGCGACGAAGGGATTGGCGAACCGCGCCTTGTACTCCGCCTCGCGCCGCGCGATTGCGTCCGGGTCGCCGATCTCCGAGCGGAAGATGATCTCTACCGCGCCCTTGGAGCCCATGACCGCGATCTCGGCCGTCGGCCAGGCGTAGTTGATGTCGCCCCGGATGTGCTTGGAGCTCATCACGTCATAGGCGCCGCCATAGGCCTTGCGGGTGATGATGGTGATCTTGGGGACCGTGGCCTCGGCGAAGGCGAACAGCAGCTTGGCCCCGTGTTTGATGAGCCCGCCCTGCTCCTGCTTGGTCCCCGGCATGAAGCCCGGCACGTCCACAAGCGTGATGATCGGGATTTCGAAAGCGTCGCAGAAGCGAACGAAGCGCGCCCCCTTCCGACTGGAATCGATGTCCAGCACGCCGGCCAGCGTCTGCGGCTGGTTGGCGACGATGCCCACCGGCTGGCCGTCCATGCGACCGAAGCCGACAACGATGTTCTTGGCGAACTCGGGGCTGATCTCGAAGAAGTCCGCCTCGTCGACGATCTTCAGGATCAGTTCCTTCATATCGTACGGCTTGTTCGGGTTCGCCGGGACCAGGGTGTCCAGGCTCATCTCGACCCGGTCGCGCTGGTCAAAGCTTTCGCGGACCGGCGGCTTTTCACGGTTGTTGAGCGGCAGGAAGTCCACCAGACGCCGGATCTGAGTCAGGGCCTCCAGGTCGTTCTCGAACGCCCCATCCGACACACCCGATTTCAGGGCGTGGACGCGATACCCGCCCAGGTCTTCGTGGCTGACGTCTTCGTGGGTGACCGTCTTCACCACGTCCGGGCCGGTCACGTACATGTACGAGGTGTCCTTCACCATGAAGATGAAGTCGGTGATGGCCGGGGAATAGACGTCGCCGCCGGCGCAGGGGCCCATGATCACGCTGATCTGGGGAATAACGCCGGACGCCAGGGTGTTTTCCAGGAAGATGTCGGCGTAGCCGCCCAGGGCCGCGACGCCCTCCTGAATCCGCGCCCCGCCGGCGTCGAACAGGCCGATCACCGGTGCGCCGACCTTCATGGCCTGGCGCTGCACCTTGAGGATCTTCTCGGCATGCGCGCTCGACAGCGAGCCGCCAAAGACGGTGAAGTCCTTGGAGAAGACGAAGACGACTCGGCCGTTGATCCGGCCCCAACCGGTGACGACGCCGTCGCCGGGGATGCGGTTGTCGGCCATGCCGAACTCGGTCACCCGATGCTCGACGAACATGTCGAACTCTTCGAAGGATCCCTCGTCCAGCAGCAGGTCGATACGCTCGCGGGCGGTGAGCTTGCCCTTGGCGTGCTGGCTCGCGATCCGCTTCTCGCCGCCGCCCAGTCGGGCCTCGCCGCGCCGCTTCTCAAGCTCTTCCAGGATCTGCTTCACGCCAACGGCCCCATATCCACGAAAGCGCAAGGCGTAGAGGCGCTTGGAGCGCGAAGCAAGTTGCCGCCGGGGGACCCCCGCTAGGCCGCCATGGCCAGGGCGTCGCGCGCCTGGGCCACCAGTTCGAGCGATCGGATCCGCTTGGCCTGGTCGAAGATCTGGGCGGTGACGATGATCTCGTCCGGCCGGTGCCGGGCCACGAACTGCTCCAGGCCGGCGCGTACGGTCTCAGGACCGCCGACGACCGCCTTGGACAGGGGCGACCCCGGACCCATCGTGCCGGCGAACAGGCCGTCGGGATCCTCGCGCGGCGGGGGCAGCGGACCAGGTTGGCCCCGGTGCAGATTGATGAACGCCTGCTGCAGCGAACTGAACAGCAGCTTCGCTTCGGCGTCCGTCTCGGCGGCCACCACGTTCAGGGCCAGCATCAAATGCGGCTTCGCGAGATACTCGGACGGTTCGAACTCGCGGCGGTAGATCTCGGCCGCCTGTTCCATCATCTGCGGCGCGAAGTGGGACGCGAAGGCGAAGGGCAGGCCCAGGGCCGCGGCCAGCTGGGCGCCGAACAGGCTGGACCCCAGGACCCACACCGGCACGTTGGAGCCGGAGCCCGGCACCGCGCGGATCGCCTGGTTCGGAACCGGCTCGCGCAGGAAGGCCAGAAGCTCGAGCACGTCCTGCGGAAACTGGTCGGCCCCGCCGGCCAGGTTGCGGCGCAGGGCCCGCGCCGTCAGCTGATCCGTCCCCGGCGCGCGGCCGACGCCCAGGTCCACGCGGCCCGGGTACATCGCTTCCAGGGTGCCGAACTGCTCTGCGATGATCAGCGGGGCGTGGTTGGGCAACATGACGCCGCCGGCGCCCAGGCGGATCGTGGAGGTCCCCTCCCCGACATAGGCAAGGGCGACGGCGGTCGCGGCGCTGGCGATACCGGTCATGTTGTGATGCTCGGCCAGCCAGTAGCGCTGGTAGCCCAGACGTTCGGCGGCAGCGGCGAGGCCGCGGCTGGCTTTCAGGGACTGGGTGGGACTGCCGCCCTGGACGATGGGGGACAGGTCGAGGACGGATAGAGGAACCATGCCTCTCATGTAGGAGGCCCAAGGCGCGCTTGCAGCCCTTTTTCCGCCGCGCGCGCTTTGGGCGAGGCGCGTGTCAGCCCGCTGGCGGCTCCCAGAGCTCGATGGGATTGCCTTCCGGGTCGTGGATCCGGGCGAAGCGGCCGGTCTCCGGCGTATCCCATTCCGTCTTGGTGACGACCGCGATGCCCGCATCCCGCAGCTTGGCCAGCAGGGCGTCGAGCGCCGTCACCCGGAAGTTGATCATCCACTGCCGATCAGGCGGGAAATAGTCCGTGTCATGGGCGAAAGGCATGAAGAGGGTCGGCCCGGCGCCCTGGGACCACTGGAATTCGCCCTCGCCGGGCACGCCCAGGTGCGTCTGGTACCAAGCCCGCAGAGCCTCGGCGTCCTTGGCCCGAAAGAAGACACCACCGATCCCGACGACTGGCATGAGCTCTCCAAGTCCTTGGTGAAACCGTAGGCCCTGTCGTCTCAAGATCAAGCGCCGCGTCAGGCGTTAAGGGCGCGGAACCACTGGTCCAGCACGGCCGCCTCGATCCGCAGGCGGGCGGTCCGCTCGGCGGCCTCCTCGTCCACGCCCCACTGCGCCTCCTGGAAGGCTTCGTCCACGCGAGACAGGTCATAAGCCGCCTCCCCGTCGATCCAGCCGCGCAGGACGCCGATCGCCAGCACCGCCGACCCGAACAGCGGAACGCCGAAGGCCAAGCCCGCCAGCGTGAAGTCGTCCAGCGAAAGCGCCAGCTCCCGGACCTTGGTCAGGGTCTCGCCGGGCTGTGGCCGATGGATGATGCCGACGCACCGCTCGAAGCGGAGACCTTCGTCGGCCTCGGCGCGGGCCAACATGGGCGCCCAGGCCGCCTCCTGGCGGGCTACCAGGGCTTCGGGGGCGTCGGCGAAGTAGCAGACGAGGTCCGTGCCGGCATAGTCGGCGATCTGATCGGCCACGCCGGCGCGCGAACCGCCAATGGTCTCGATGGCGGTGTTCGCCAGCCGGGTGGCGTGCATGGCAGCCATCTCGATGACGTCGGTCTGCGCGTCCCATTCGGCCGCGACAAGGTCGGCGACCGCACGCGTCGGCAGCACCATCAGCGCAGCCTTTGGCGTTCGCAGGTTGCGGGTGTCGAGCTGGACCTGCCAACCGCCATCGACCGCGACCACCGACACCGTCTTGTAGAACTTCCGCGGCTTCTCCGCCGGCTCGTGGAAACCCTTACGCAGATCCAAGCTTCTCTCTCCCGACGGAATGCGCCGATGCGGCCGTGGAATGGGGACGAAACGCGCCGGCCGCAAGGAGGAAGCGTGAGCCAGACCGATATCGACGCCGCCATCGCCGTGACCCGATTTGGCCTGGGCGCTCGCCCGGGCGACATCGCTGCGGCCCGCGGTGATCCCCGCGGCTACCTCCGACGCCAGATCCGCCGCGAGGGCGCCGACCTGTTCTCCACCGACGGCGAGAGCACGACGGCGCGGCTGGCCGAGTTCCGAAGTTACCGGCAAGCGCGGCAGATGGCCCGCCCGCCGACCGCGATGCCGGCCGCGGGAACGACCGCAGCGCCTCAACGTCCGGCGACAGCCGACGACGTCAAGGAGACGCGGAGGCTTCTGCGCGAGAACACGGCAGGCGACATTCTGGGCCGCGTCCAGCTGGCCGCCGCCACCGAGGCCGGGTTCCGCGAACGGTGGGCGCTGTTCTGGGCGAACCATTTCACGGTGTCCGCCACCAAGATTCAGACAGCGACCCTGGTCGGTCCGTTCGAGAACGAGGCCATCCGGCCCCATGTCTTCGGCCGCTTCGCCGACCTGCTCGTCGCGGTCGAAACCCATCCGGCCATGCTGCTCTATCTGGATCAGGCGCAGTCGGTGGGGCCCAACAGCCGCGCTGCGCAGGGGCCGCGTCGGCGTGGCGCGGGCCTGAACGAAAACCTCGCCCGTGAGATTCTGGAGCTGCACACCGTCGGGGTCGATGGGGGCTACGCCCAGGCCGACGTCACCGAGTTCGCTCGCGCGCTCACCGGCCTGTCGGTCGCCGGCCTTCGCGACGCGGGCGTGAACGGACTTATGTTTCGGCCGCCCGCGCACGAACCCGGCCCGCGCACCGTCATGGGCGTGACCTATGCTGACACCGGCCGCGCGCAAGCCGAAGCCATCCTAGCCGACCTGGCGGCCAAGCCGCAGACCGCCCGCTTTGTCTGCGCGAAGATCGCCCGGCACTTCGTGGCCGACCAGCCGCCAGCCGCCCTGGTCGCGCGGCTGGTGACCGCGTGGATGCGCAGCGGCGGCGATCTCTCGCGCGTCGCCGAAGCTCTGGTCGATGCGCCGGAAAGCTGGGCTCCTGCCCCGGCAAAGTTCAAGACGCCCTATGAGTTCGTGGTGTCCAGCTATCGCCTGCTCGGCCAGCAACCTCGGGCGTTGGGCGAGCTCAACGCCGCCCTGACCGGCTTGGGCCAACGCCCCTTCGCCGCGCCCTCACCCAAGGGATGGCCCGATGAAGCCTCCCCCTGGGCTGCTTCCGACGCCTTGGTGAAACGGATGCAGTTCGCCCAGGCCCTCGCTGCCCGGCTGGGGCCGAGGATCGAGGATCCCGTAGGCTTGGCCGACCAGGCGCTGGGCGCGCGCCTTTCGCCCGCGTCGGCCAAGGCCATCGCCCGCGCGGAATCGCGGCCCGAGGCTGTCGCCCTGCTGCTCATGAGCCCGGAGTTTCAACGCCGATGACCGCGCCGATCCTCTCCCGTCGGGCCTTCGCCGCCGCCGGGCTGGCCCTGCCGCTGCTGGCCCGCGTCGCCCAGGCCGCTGTTCCGACGAACCGACGCTTCGTGGTCGTCGTCTGCCGCGGCGGCATGGACGGTCTTTCGGTCACGCCGCCCGTGGGCGATCCCGACTATCCCGGCCTGCGTGGCCCCCTCGCGCTGGCAGACACAGCACTCAGGCTAGACGCGACCTTCGCGCTTCATCCGGCCCTGACCCGCATTCACGCCTTGGCCCAGGCGGGCCAGGCGCGGATCGCGCCGGCTGTCGCCACGCCCGACCGCGCCCGCTCCCATTTCGAAGCGCAGGACGTCCTGGAGACCGGCGCGGCCGGCGTCTACGCCACCACGTCGGGATGGCTGAACCGAACCGTCCAGGCCTTGTCCGCCGCCGGAAAGGTGGAGGCGATCTCCGTCGGCCCGACGGCGCCATTGATCCTGCGAGGGCCTGCGCCAGCCGCATCCTGGTCTCCGGGCCGCAGCGTGGACAACACGGCGCGGCTGCCCACGTTGCTGCAGGATCTCTACCGCGACGATCCGCTGCTCGGCCCCGCCCTGGCTCGCGGACTCGAAACGGAGGCCATGGCGCGCGAAAGCGGTGCGGCGATGGCCGGGATGACGCCCAACGGCCCTCGCCCCGGCCCAGGCCAGGGCGCAGAGGCCGCGCGCGCCATGGGCGACGCCCTCGCCGGCTTCCTGAGAGCGCCGGGCGGCCCTCAGCTGGCGGCGGTCTCTCTCGACGGCTTCGACACCCACGCCAACCAGCCCGGCCTGCTCGCCGCGCGTCTGGCGGCCCTGGACGCCCTGGCTGATGGCCTGCAAACCGGCCTCGGCCCCATTTGGAAGGACACCGTCGTGCTCATCGTGACCGAGTTCGGTCGCACGGCCCGGGTCAACGGCACAGGCGGCACCGACCATGGGACGGGGTCGACGGCCCTCATCCTGGGCGGCGCGCTCAAGCCCGGCGGCATCGTCGGCGACTGGCCGACCCTGAAGCGCCAGGCGCTGTTCGAGGATCGCGACCTCTATCCGGCCCTGGACCTGCGCGCACTGGAGAAGGGTCTGCTGGCCGAGCACCTCGGCCTGGACCGGCGAGCCCTGGATACGTCCATCTTCCCCGACAGCGGGACGGTTCGGCCGCTGCTCGGGCTCGTCTAAGCCGGGACCGCGTCGAAGGCGATCGTCAGCCGGCGCTCGTCCGTCGTGAACGGAACGGTGCCGTGCCACATGTATGACGGGAACAGCACCAGCCGGCCGCGCTTGGGCCGCACGAAATGCTCGGCCGGCAGCGCCGGATCGGTGGCGAAGGGGGGCTGGCCGAAGCGGATCCAGCCCTGCTTCTCCGGGCTGTCCAACGCGGTTTCGGGCGTCTCGACATAGAAGGCCGACGACAGCCAACCCTCGGCGTGGAAGTGATCCCTATGGAAGCCGCCGGGCTTCAGCCGCACCGACCAGGCGCCTTCGATCCGGTAGTCCCCCGTCTGGCGCGCGCGGGTCGGGTCGGTCCCCGCCCCCAGGGCCGCCATGTGCTGGCGGATGGGCGCGTCGACCGCCTTGAAGAAGGCCTTGATCGCCGGATGCGGCGCGCCCGTGAGGCGGTAAGTGGTCTGGCTGCCGTGCCGGATCGACTGGCTGGCGGGATGCTGGTCGTAGAGGTGCAGCGCGTTCAGGGCGCCGGCCAGGTCGACGAGATAGGCTTCCAGGCTGTCCCAGCCGGGCGGAGTCTCGATATCGTAGACCCCCACCATGGCGTCGCAGTCGTAGAGCTCGCCATAGAGCGGATCGCCCACGGCGCGCGCGGCCGTGGCGGCCCACCCCAGCAGCGACTGGCTGTCGGGCGCGAACGCCAGACCCTTGCGCGCCTTCTCGAGGGCCAGGTCCGCCTTGCCCCGCGCCAGGTAGACGATCGCCAGCTGGTTCAGCACCCCCGGCGAATCCGGCGCCCGCGCCTCCGCGATCAGGGCCAGGCGCTCGGCCTCGTCCAGCTGCCCGCGCTCCAAGGCCGCCTGCGCCGCCGCCATGGTCAGCGCGATCTCCTCGGGCATCCGCTCGGCCGCCAGCGACAGCAGATCTCCGGCCTTGTCCAGATCGCCCGCCGCCTCGAACAGCTTCGCTTTCGCCAGCAGCAGGGGTGTTGGGGGGCCGCCATTGTGGGCGCTGGTGTCGAGCACCGTCTGGGCCTCGCCTAGATCTCCGCGCCGCATCCACACCATGTCGGCATACTCGATCGCCGTCTCGGTCCGCTGCGGCGCGCGCTTGAGGGCTTCGCGGTAGGCCTGCTCGGCGCCATCCAAGTCGCCCGCGGCGGCCTTCGCCCGCGCCATGACGCCCCAGCTGAGCGCGCCGTCCAGACCGAGGCGGAACGCCCGGGTCATCGCCTCGACAGCCTCGGCGCCCTTGCCCAGATCACCCAAGGTGGCGGCCAGGTTGTGCCAAGCGACGCCGCTGTTGGCGAAGCGCATCGTCGCGCGATGGTCGAACACCAACGCCGCCTCACGCCGCCCCAGCGCCTTCAAGGCGGTGGAATGCATAGCCAGCGCCCGGTGCGACGGCTCGCGATGATCGGCCAGCGGCGTGGTGATGGCCAGAGCCTCGTCCAGCTGGCCCGCGTCCAGCAGGGCCTTCGCCCGGTCCAGGGGATCGATGCTCAACGTCGCCTCTCGAAGGGTTCGGGGTCGGCCTCGTGCTCGTCGAAGCCGAAGCGTTCGAAGCCCGCGCGCAGCTCCGGGCTCATCGGCGCCTCAAGCGCCAGGGTTCCGCGCGAGGGATGCGGCAGGATCAGCCGGCGGGCGTGCAGCTGCAGCTTCAGGCCCTCGGACAGGGCGACCGAGGCCTCATTGTTGTACTTGGGATCGCCCAGGATCGGGTGCCCCATGGCCAGCATGTGGGCGCGCAGCTGGTGCGTGCGGCCCGTGTGGGGCCAGAGCGCCATCCAGGCGGCGCGCGGGCCGGCGCGGGCGATGGTCACGAACTCGCTCTCGGCGCTCTCGGCCCGCTCGTCCTTGGCGTCGACCGGAACCATCATCTCGCGGTCGCCGACGCCCCTCTTGGCGAGCGGCAGTTCGATCACGCCCTCGCCGGGCTTGGGGAAGCCCGCAACGATCGCCCAATAGATTTTCCGCGCCCGGCGCTTGGCGAAGGCGCCCGCCAGCTTGGCAGCCGCCTGTGGCGACTTGCCCAGAACCAAGACGCCGGAGGTGTCGCGGTCCAGCCGGTGGACCAGACGGGGTCGATCCATCCCCTCGCCCCACGCCGAGAGCAGCCGGTCGACGTGTTTCAGGGTCTTCGTGCCCCCTTGCACCGCCAGACCCGACGGCTTGTTGAGCGCCAGGACCTCCTCGTCTTCGTAGATCACCAAGCTCTTGGCGTAGGCCACGTCACGCGGATCGAGCTGACCCTTCTCACGCGGCTCCGGCGCGTCGGGCAGCGGCGGCACGCGGACCTGGGCCCCGGCCGACAGCCGGGTGTCGGGCTTGGCGCGCGCGCCATCGACGCGGATCTGGCCCGAGCGCGTCAGCTTCTGGAGCATGATGTGGTTTAGATGCGGCCAGCGGCGCTTGAACCAGCGGTCCAGGCGCACGCCCTCCTCGCTGGCGTCTACGTAGAGCGTGCGGACCTCCCTCACGCCAGCAGCCGGCGCATCAGGATCAGGCCGGCGAACAGCGCTAGGATCGACAGAACCACCGAGCCCAGGCTGTAGAGCGCGGCCTGGCCATACGCCCGTCGCTCGATCATCAGCGCCACCTCCAGCGAGTAGGCCGAGAAGGTGGTGAAGCCGCCAAGCACGCCGACGCCCAGCAGCAGCCGCCACTTCTCCTGATCCGCGCCGCCGCGCAGGCTCAGCACGCCGGCCAGGACGCCCATAAGCAGACCGCCGAGGATGTTGGCCGCAAGCGTTCCGTACGGCCAGGCGCCGCCCAGCGCGCGCATCGCCTGCAGGCCAAGGAGATAGCGCGCGACCGCGCCTGTCGCCCCGCCGACGGCCACCAGGAAAAGAGTCTGCATCGTCCCGCCTTATGCGACGGCAAGGATTGGTTTGCCAATCTCGGCGACACTACGCCGATGTCACGGCCCCACGTCGGCACGTCCGTTTCGAAGATCACTGCTGTCGATGCGGCGGCGGTGCTCGAGCGGCTGACGGGCTCGGACCGGGTCGAACGCGGCGCCGTCTTCACCATCAGCGTCGAGGCGATCCGCTCGCGGTCCGGCGACCGCTGGCCCAAGAAGCGCGATGACGTCTGGGGCTACCTGGGTCGCAAACTCAACGAATACCTCTCCTACCAGGACGTCCACCAACGCATCGGCGAGACCGAGGTGCTGGTCGCGATGACCACCGAGGACGGCATCGCCGCCCAGGCTGTCGGCATGAAGGTCCTGGAGGACGTGCTGGAGTTCTTCCTGGGGTCGGTCGACCCCATGGACATCCGCATCCGCGCCGTCACCAAGATCGAGGGCGCCGAACTCACCGTCGCCGATGTCGACCCGGCCAAGATGGCTGTGGCGCGCGACACCCAGGGATCGGCGCCCTACCGCAAACAGGTGAGCGCGGAGCGCGAGCGCGAGCGCAATCCGGTGTCGTTCGTCGCGTCCAACGGCCAGCGGCTGCAGGTCGACTTCGCGCTCGAGCACATCGTCAGTCTCAGCCACAAGGTCACAGCGGTTCTGCGGGTGGAACCCACGGTCACGTTCAGCGCCACCGGCGAGGTCATTCCCACCCGGAAGTTCGGCCGCCTGTCGGACGAAGACATGCTGGCGATCGATCGCGCCACGCTGAACTTCGGCGCCCTCTTCACCCCCAGTGACGCCCGCAGCCAGCCGCCGCTGATCCTGCCAGCCTCATTCCGCACCATGGGCGGACGGAAGGGCCGCGAGGCGCTGGTGAATATCGAGGGCATCACCCCTCAACGGGTCCGTCAGGGGGTAATGGTCGAATTCATCGACATCGATCGGGGCACGCCCACGGGGCGCATGGTCGAGGTGGTGAGCCTGATCGGCGGCCTGACGCGCGGTGTGCTCGCCCGCCTCCAGCCCAGTCGCGACGCGCTGGATCCCGTTCAGGGCGCCCGGTTCAACGGGCTGACGCTCGACATCTCCGAAGTCGCCCTGCCGGTCAGCAAGGCCGAGGATTTCATGCGGCTGATGGCCCACCAGATGCGCGGCAAGGCGCCGGCCCTGATCGCCCAGGGCCTGCCGGGGTTCAGCTACATGGACATGGCCGACAACGCCGGCTTCACGCACGCCGGCGTGCGGGCCGCCCCACTGACGGCCAACCGCGAGGTCGCCTAAATCCGGTCGCCCAGGCTGCGGCGAAGAGCGCGGGCGTCGTAGACGTCGCCGTCGCGCGGCCGCTCGCCCCGCCCCATCACGACCTCGATCGTCGTTGTCAGAGATGGGCCGCCGCCGAGGTTGAAGCTGGTGCCGACACCGACGCTGACACCGCTGCGGTAGCCATAGTCGCCGCCGCCGACGCCCAGCCCGATACGCGGACCATTGTCGGGCCGCCCCTCGGTGAAACGGTCGGCCACACGGAACCAATCGTAGCCGCCAGCGATCGCCAAGTCGGCAGCCCGCACGAGCGCGTAGTCCATCACCTGCTGCGGCGGGGCGCCGGCCCCCCCGCGAAAGGTGACCCGGTAGCGGCCGGGTTCGATCCGATACTCGGAGTATCCCACAGCCTGCGGTCCGGCGGCCGGCTGATAGAGGGTCGGCGCTGTGGCGCAGGCGGCCAGCGACATGGCGGCGACGGCGATGATCAGGCGCTTCATGGTAAACGGTCCCAGCTCGGAAAGACGTGTCCCTTCCAATGCTTATACGTCCAAACGAGCGCCATGGCTGCGCTGTTCCGTCAGCCCAGCCCGAGGGCCTCGACGAGGGCCTTAAAATCGGCCGGCGGCGGAGCTTCGAGCCGCGTCTCGCCCCCGCCGGGATGGGGGAACTTGAGCGCCAGGGCATGAAGCATCAGACGCGGCGCCGGCTGTCCCCCGACTACCAGGGCGCCGCCATATTTCGCGTCACCGGCGATGGGCCGGCCGATCGACGCCAGGTGAACCCGAAGCTGGTGCATGCGTCCGGTCTCGGGATCCAGCTCCAACAGCGCCGCGCCGCCACCTTCCGCCAGTGTGCGGTAGCGCGACACCGCCAGTTCGGCGTCAGGGTGATCGGAGGGGCAAGGCCGCATGAGCGCCTCGCGTCCGCTCTCGTCTCGCCGCAACGCCTGTTCGATCCGCCCGCCCTTCGGCTCCGGGGCCCCCGGCGTGACGATGGCTCGATAGGTCTTGGAGAACCGCCGCGCCATCAGCGCCTTACCCAGGAAGCCGGCGCCCGGCTTGGTCTTGGCGGTCAGGATGACGCCGGAGGTGTCGCGATCCAGCCGATGGATCAGGCGCGGCCGCGCCTTCCCCGGTTTGGCGAACGCCCACAGCAGTTCGTCCAACGTATGAACCTGCCCGCGCCCACCCTGGCTGGAGAGCCCGGCCGGCTTGTTGAGCGCGAGGATCTCTGGGTCTTCGTAGAGCACCAGGCTCCGCACGAACGCGATCTCGTCGGCGGAGAGCTTTACAGGGATCGGGGTTTTCACTGGACCTAGCCGCCCCGCTCACGACGCATGGCCGCCCAGCGGTCCAACCGTTCCTTCATCCGTGCCTCGGCGCCCTCACCGCGCGGCTGATAGAATTGGCGGCGCGCCATGCCGTCCGGGAAATAGTTCTGGCCGGAGAAGCCCTCCGGCGCATCGTGGTCATAGGCGTAGCCCTTACCGTACCCCAGGTCCCGCATCAGCTTGGTCGGCGCGCTGCGGATGTGGGCCGGCGGCATCAGCGATCCCGTCTCCTTCGCCGCCTTCATGGCCTGGTTGAAGGCCGCATAGACGGCGTTCGACTTGGGCGCGGCCGCCATGTGGACCACCAACTGCGCCAGGGCGATCTCGCCCTCGGGCGACCCCAGAAAGTCGTAGGTGTCCTTGGCGGCGTTCGCGAGCACCAGGGACATGGGGTCCGCTTCGCCGATGTCCTCTGCGGCCGCCCGGATCAGCCGCCGGGCGATGAACAACGGGTCCTCTCCGCCAGTCAGCATCCGCGCCAGCCAGTAGAGCGCGGCGTCCGGATCCGAACCGCGGATCGACTTATGCAGCGCCGAGATAAGGTTGTAGTGCTCCTCCCGGTCCTTGTCGTAGGCCGGGCTGCGCTTCTGCAGGATCTGGCTCAGCGCCGGGATATCCAGCGGCTTGGCCGTTCCGATGTTGAACAGCGTCTCGGCCAGGGTCAGCAGATAGCGCCCATCGCCGTCCGCCATCGCCACCAGCGCGTTCCGAGCCTCCGGCTCCAGCGGCAGGGCGTGGCCCTCGTGCGCCTCAGCCTTGGTCAGCAGCTCCGCCAGCGCCGCGTCGTCCAGCCGCTTGAGCACATAGACCTGGCAGCGCGACAGCAACGCCCCGTTCAGTTCGAAGGACGGGTTCTCGGTGGTCGCCCCGACCAGGGTGACGATCCCCTCCTCCACGAACGGGAGGAAGCCGTCCTGCTGCGCCCGGTTGAAGCGGTGGATCTCGTCGACAAACAGCAAGGTCGCCTGCCCCGCCAGCCGCCGCGTCCGCGCCTGTTCGAAGGCCTTCTTGAGATCGGCCACCCCTGAAAATACCGCCGACAGCTGCTGAAACTCGTAGCCCGCCGCCTTGGCCAGCAGCCGCGCGATGGTCGTCTTGCCGGTGCCGGGCGGTCCCCAGAGGATCATCGACGACAGGCGGCGCGCCTCGGCCATCCGCCGGATCGGACCTTCGGGTCCCAGCAGGTGATCCTGTCCGACCACGTCGTCCAGCGTCTGCGGGCGAAGCCTGTCGGCCAAGGGCGACGGCTGCTGCGGCGTAAGTCCCGCAGCTTCGAACAGATCAGCCATTCGCGCGGTCTAGCAGATCGCCCGGCGGGTCGCCGTAGAAACTCGCCCGGCCTCGCTCGCGATCGTCAGCTTGAGAAGATCGCGGTCTGGATGCGGCCATCGCGCTCGATCGTGACCCGCCAGGTCCGGGTCTGCGCGCTCGCCGCGGCGGCAAGGTCGCGAACAGCGCCGATCTTCACCCCGTTCACCTCGCGGACGATGTCTCCGCGGCGAAGGCCGATGTTTCGCGCGAGACCGCCCGTGACGTTGATGACCAGGACCCCCGATCCCGACAACGAATCCAGCCCCATCTCGTCGGCCACCGCCGGCGAGAGGTTGACGACAGTGGCGCCGTCGAAGGGATTGCGACCGGCCAGGGTTCGTTCGTCGCGGGCCGGCGTCGCCGGGGCTGCTTCGGCCCGTAGGGTTAGGGTCTGGTCCTCGCCCGTCGCGCGCCGCACGACCAGAGGGATGGTCTCGCCGGGCCGATGGTTCCGGATCACGTAGTTCAGGCTGGCCGCGTCGGCGACCGGACGGCCATCGGCCTGCAGCACCACATCACCCTGGCGCAGTCCGGCCCGGGCGGCCGGGCCGTTGGGGAACAGGTCCGCGACCAGGGCGCCCTGCGGGATCGTAAGGCCCAGGCTGCGGGCCATTTCGGCCGTGACGCTCTGGGTGCGAGCGCCCAGCCAGGGCCGGATGACGGAATGGCCGCCGCCGACCGCGGCCTCCACCACCCGGCGCACCACGGCCGCCGGGATGGCGAAGCCAACTCCCGATGAGGTGCCCGACCGGGAAAGAATGAAGCTGTTCACCCCGATCAGGTCGCCGTCCATATCAACCAGGGCGCCGCCCGAGTTGCCCGGGTTGATGGCCGCATCCGTCTGGATGTAGGCCGAGCCGCCGTCGCCGGTCGGATCGGTCGTGCGGTTGAGGGCCGAGACAATGCCGTTGGTCACGGTCTGGCCGACGCCGAAGGGGTCGCCGATGGCCAGCACCAGGTCGCCCACCTGAGTGTCGCCGCTGTCGTCCATGGCCAGCACCGGCAGCCGCTCGCCCGCGGGCATGTCGATCTTCAGGACCGCTAGGTCAGTGCGCGGGTCGGCCAGCAGGATCTTGGCGGGGAACTCCCGGCGGTCGTTCAGGGCCACGGTGATTTCCTGGCCGCCCTCGACGACGTGGTTATTGGTCACGACAATGCCGTCCGCGCGGACGATCACCCCTGACCCCAGAGATTGAGCAACCCGCGCCTGGGGTACGCCCAGGCCGAACATCTGCCAGAACGGATCGACCTGCTGGCGCACGATGCGCTTGGCCGAGATATTGACGACGGCCGGCGCGCTGCGCTGGACGACGGGAGCGAAGGACGACTTCATCGCCGCCGCGCTGGCCGGCGCCGCGCGGGTAGGCTCAGCGAAGCGAGCGGGCTGCGCCAGCGCCTGGCCAGCGACGAGGGTGAGGACGATCGTGGAAGCGAGGACGCGCGACGCGTTCATGAGGTCTCCAATGACGAACGGCTGCACGCTACCCAGGTTTCCGGCGCAATAAAGGCGAAGCCGCCCTCACCGTTCCAGCGGCTGTCGCGCCGCGACGAACGCCAGCAGGAAGGCGCAGCCCATCAGCGCCGAGGCGACATAGATCGCCAGACCCGGCATATGGAAGGCCTCGTGGCGCAGGGACCAGGCGAAGATCTCGCCGAAGATGACCGGTCCGATGATCGACGACAGTCCCATGAGGCTCTGGTTCGCGCCTTGGAGCTGGCCCTGCTGCTGCGGCGACACGCGCCGCGTCATCAGGCCTTGCAGACCCGGCATCAGCAGGCCGGTGAATGCGAACACCGGCACCGCCAACAGGTAGAGCGTGCCCGTGGGCGCTGTTGCGTACCACGCAAAGCCCGCCATGCCGGCCACAGCGCCAATCAGCACGGCGTTCCGCTCTCCAACCTGCTTGACGATCGGACCGACCAACAGGCTTTGGACGATCACGCCCGCGATGCCGGTGGCCAGGAACGTCATCCCCAGCACCGACGGCGTCCAGCCGTACCGATAGCCCATGTAGAGGACGAAGATCGTCGGCAGCACCACGTGGGCCAGCTGGAACAGAAACCCGACGCCGGCCAGGGGCAGCAGGCCCGTGTGTGAGCGCAGGAGCGCCAGCGATCCCAACGGGTTGGCGCGCTTCCAGTCGAATTTGGCCGCACGTCGCTCGGGCGGCAGGCTCTCGGGCAGGATGAACAGGCCATAGAGGAAATTCAGGAAGGTCAGCCCGGCCGCGGCGAAGAACGGCAGACGCAGGCTGATCTCGCCCAGAAAACCGCCGATCGCCGGCCCGAAGATGAAGCCGAAGCTGAAGGCCGAGCTCATCCACCCGAACACCTTCGCCCGATCCTGCGGCGGCGTCACATCCGCGAGGTAGGCGTTGGCCGTGGAGAAACTCGCGGCGGTCATGCCGTTCAGCAACCGTCCTACGAACAGCCACCACAGGGTGGGCGCCAAAGCCATGAACAGGAAATCCACCGCCAGCCCCAACAGCGAGATCAGCAGCACGGGCCGCCGGCCCCACCGGTCGGCCATCAGGCCCAGGATCGGGCCGGTGATGAACTGGAGCAGCCCCCAGGTGGCGCCGAACACCAGGCCCCACTCCGACGCAGCCGCCGTATCGCCGCCGGTGAACTGTTTGATCAGGTTGGGCAGGATCGGAATCATGATCCCGAACGAGATCGAGTTCATCAACGCCAGGGCGAAGATGAAGGCGAAGCTGGCCTGTCGCCGCCCCGCCGCGGTGTTCCCGTCGGTCATGACTTGCCCCCCACCTCCATCTAACGAACTTCGACGCGCGCGCCCACCGCGGCGATCTGGCCCTGCCAGTAGGCCGCCAGCTGAGCCAGCAACACCGGATCGGGAAAACCGTGTCGTGCGGCGCTTTCGACCGGAACCTGGTGAAACCCGCGATGCTCGACGCTGACGCGCGTCTCCTCGCCGACCGCCTCGAAACGCACCTCCACCTCGGTGTGAAGGTCCGGCGGAAAGCTGGCCTGACGCCATGAGAACACAAGCCGCGCGGGCGGCTCCCAGGCGAGCACCCGTCCAATCTCGAACACCTTGCCGTTGGCCAGGGTCTCGATGAGCCGTCCGTCGTCGAACGCCAAGACGCCGGGCGCCCGCGGGGTCGTCTGGAAGAGTGGGCTCGGCCGCCACCAAGCGCCGATCTCGTCGGTGAAGACGGCGAAGGCGAGGGCCGGCGTCGCCCGCACCCGCAGGGCCACATAGACCTTGGACGTCACGCGTCGCGCTCGATGTGCGCCTTGAACGCCAGGAGCTGCGCGCTCCACAGACGTTCGCTTTCCTCCAGCCACCGCAGAAGATGGACCATGGGCTCGGGCCTCAGCGCATAGACCCGCACGCGCGCATCGAACGCCGGATGGCTCTCTTCGACCAGACCGCTCGCGCGCAGCGTCTTCAAATGCCGACTCATGGCCGGCGCGGAAATCTCGAGGTCCCGCGCCAGCTCGCCCGACGCGCGCGGCCGTTCCGCCAGGAGTTCCACCGCCCGGCGCCGGCAGGGGTCAGCCAGCGCCGCCAGCGTCAGATCAAGCGCGGCAGCGCTCACGTTCAGACCCACCCGGTGATCTTGAGCCCCGTCGAAGCCTCGGCTGCCTCCCGCGTCACCGCAATGACGGGCTGGGCGACGGTCCAAATGTGCCCCTCCGGATCGCGGCAACGGTAGGTCCGGTCCCCGTAGAATTGCGTCTCAGGCGGAACAATGATCTCGAACCCGGCCGCCCGGGCCCGTTCGCAATGGGCGTCCACGTCGGTGTCGATCTGGATGTGAACCGTCTGGGTGTTCTTGCCGCCGATGGATAGCGGGCTCTTGTGGTCCTCGCTCCATTCGTGGCCGATCATCACCACGGCGTTCCCAAAACGCATCTCCGAGTGCACGACATTGCCGTCGTCGTCCTCAATGAGCATGGAAATCTCGAACCCGAACGCGGCTTCCAGATACGCCTGAGCCGCTCGCGGGTTGCGATAACAGACCGCGGACATGAGGGGTGCACGCCAGTCAGCCATGGCCGTCGCTTTCCTTGCTGCTATCCGCAATATTTATCTCAGACTGCAACTACTTGGTCAAGGCCCCCTCGACGTCAACCAACCGACCGTCCGTCTCACCGACCGTCAGCCCGAGAAGATGCGCCAACAGCGGATGGACGCTCACATTGTCGAACGCGGGAAGAACCACGCCCTGGCGGAACGCGGGGCCATTGGCGACGAACACGGCGGCCATATCTGCGCTCTCGGGGTCGTATCCGTGATTGCCGAGCTCGGGCGTCTTGGGTCTGTAGCCCCGCGTCGTGATGGTCCAACCGGTGTCCGGAAGACAGAAGTACGGCGCGACCCGCGGGTTTTGCCCGTAGTGGAAGCGCGCCGGAATGTCGGCCTTGGCCCAGCACTGCATGTGCGCATGCGACCGTAGCAGCGCCTGAGCCACCTCATCCTCACGTCCCGCAGTCGGGTAAAGCGTGAGGAAGGCGCCAGCGGTCAGGTAGCGGTAGGCTTCCTTCGGCAGCAGGTCGTCGAGAAACAGCCGTCGATCCGGCGACGTCGCGGCCATGCCATGGTCGGCCACGATCACCAGGTTCGCGAGCCGTCCGCGCGCGGCAAGCCCCGCGACCAGGCGGCCCACGGCGGCATCCGCCTCCGCCACGGCCATCATCGTTTGCGGCGCATCGGGGCCGAAGTCGTGACCCGCCGTGTCTACGGCCTCGATGTAGAGCGTGAGGAAAGCGGGCTGCCGCGTCGGTGGAAGGTCCAGGAATGACAGAAGCTGGTCGACGCGGGCGGCGCTGGTCATCGTCTCGTCGAACGGCTGGGCGTAGGTGGGGCGAATACCCCGGATGGCCGCCTCGGATCCTGGCCAGAAGATGGGCGCGGTCAGTCGGCCGGTCCGTTCCGCGGTCACCCAGATGGGCTCGGCCTGGTCCCACCAGCGGGCGTCCCGAACCGCCTCGCGGTTCGACATCTTGAACGTAACGCCGGGAATGGCGGCGTCCTCGAAGGTATTGTCCACGATCCCGTTTCGGTCGGGCCGGAGACCCGTGACCAGGGCGTAGTGGTTGGGGAAGGTCTTGGTCGGGAAGGAAGGGCGCATCACGCCGCGCGCACCCTCTCGCGCCAACCGCGACATGACCGGCGTAACGCCACGGTCCAGGTAATCAGGGCGGAAGCCGTCCAGGGACACCAGAATGGTCACAGGCCGGTCGGCGGCTGCCGCCGGCGCGGCGAACGTCAGCAGCAGAAGAATCAGGGCGAAGAGGCGATGCATCCCCCGACCCTAGCCGGCGCGTGCGACATCATCGGAAACGAAAGAGCCCCGGTCGCTCTCGCTTCCGGGGCTCTGCAATTTGCTTGGTCGACTGGGGCTTAGTCGTCGGCGCCGAAGGCGGTCTCGGCGGTCGGACCGGAGTCCTTGCCCTTTTCCGACGGATCGCGGTCGACCAGTTCGATCACGGCCATGGCGGCGTTGTCGCCGTGGCGGAAGCCGGCCTTCAGAACCCGGATATAACCGCCGTTACGATCGGCGTAGCGGGGGCCTAGCACGGCGAACAACTTGCCGACTTGCTCGACGTCGCGGACCTGGCTGATGGCCTGGCGGCGAGCGTGCAGCGTGCCGCGCTTGCCGAGCGTGATCAGCTTCTCCACGAACGGACGCAGTTCCTTCGCCTTCGGCAGCGTCGTGACGATCTGCTCGTGCTTGATCAGGCTGGCCGACATGTTCGCGAACATGGCGGTGCGGTGGGCGGACGTACGGCCCAGTTTGCGGTGGGCTTTACCGTGACGCATCTCGTATCTCCTGGGCCACCCGGGCCCACCGGACGCCCCCGACCTCCGGGACGGCGTCCTGCCTAACCAAGTCCCAGCCTGCTCCCGCCTGGGTCACTACGAAGCGCCGGGGCCCTCCACCGCTGTTGCGGCTTCGCAGGGCCCGAACCGATTGCGCGGTCCGGAGTCGGCGTAGAACGGACTACATCTGGTCTTCGAACTTCTTCGCCAGCTCTTCGATGTTCTCGGGCGGCCAGTTGGGCACGTCCATGCCGAGGTGGAGACCCATCCCGGCCAGAACTTCCTTGATCTCATTCAGCGACTTGCGGCCGAAGTTCGGGGTGCGGAGCATCTCCGCCTCGGTCTTCT
>CAZNPJ010000009.1:0-150721 GCA_964575195.1 uncultured Phenylobacterium sp. | reverse complement strand
CAAAGACCCGATAACGACCCTCGCCGTGGATCCGCTCCAAGGCCGTGCGGAAAGCCTGGCTGTAAGTCATCCGACGGTCAGTGGCTGGACTTGCGGTCGCTGGCGAAGGCGCCGCGCGCCCACACCACGCCCAGCACGAGCATGAAGGCGGCATATCCGGCGAGCACGAGGTCGAGGAACGGGGTGAGCATCTGCATCTCCTATGTGACGGGGCGAGGTTGCCGCGCCGCCGCGGCTCCGGCCTTGATCCGGATCAAGGCGTCAAAGCGCCTTGGAATGGCGCTGCGCCTCGGGCGCGAAGTAGGTGTCGAAGGCCGCGCAGATCGAGCGCACCACCAGCCGGCCATTCCCGACCACGTCCAGCCGCGCGCCCTCGAAGCGGGCCAGCCCGTCGGCGATGAACGGCGCCAGTCGGGCCACCGCCGCGTCAAGGTCGGCCAGGCTGCGCCCATGCCGAGCACAGACCTCCCCCAGATCCACAGCCAGGTCGCACATCAGCCGCTCGATGATCTCCCCCCGGAACCGGTCGTCGGGGCTGACCGCGACGCCGCGCGCCACCGGCAGGCGGCCAGCGGCCACCGCCGCGCGCCAGGCGACCTCGGCGGTGATGTTCTGCGCGAAGCCCTGCGGCAGCCGCCCGATGGCGCTGGCGCCCAGGCCTAGCAGCGTGCCCGCCACATCGGTCGTGTAACCCTGGAAGTTTCGCTTCAGCGCCCCGTCCTTCAGCGCGACCGCCATGGCGTCGTCGGCCCGGGCGAAGTGGTCCAGGCCGATCCGCACATAACCGGCTTCGGCCAGCCGGGCGGCGGCGGCTTCGGCCTGGTCCAGTCGCGATCCGGGACAGGGCAGCGCCGCCTCGTCGATCAGCTGTTGGTGCGCCTTCATCCAGGGCACGTGCGCATAGCCGAACAGGGCGATCCGCTCGGGGTTCAGCGACAGCACCGCGTCGACCGTGGCCAGGGTGTTGGACGTCGTCTGGTGCGGCAGCCCGTACATGAGGTCCAGGTTGATCGAACCCACCCCGGCGTCGCGCAACCAGCCTACGCCCCGCGCGATCTGGTCGAAGGATTCCTCGCGATTGATCGCCGCCTGCACCGCCGGGTCCAGGTTCTGGACGCCCAGGCTGGCGCGGTTCAGGCCATGACGGGCGGCGGCCTCGACCCAGGCCTGGCTCAAGGTGGTCGGATCCAACTCGGCCGCCACCTCCCGGTCGGGCGCCAGGTCGAAGACTTCTCCGAGCCCGGCGAACAGTTGCTCAAGCCCCGCGACGCTCAGCATGTTGGGCGATCCGCCGCCGAAGTGGATCGTGCGCACCGGCAGCCGCCCAGGCAGGGCCTCGCCCAGCAGCGTCATCTCCCGGCGCAGCAGCTCGACATACTCGGCGATCGGCTCAGGCCGGTTCACCGCCCGGGTGTTGCATCCGCAGTACCAGCACAGCCGCGCGCAGAAGGGGATGTGCAGATAGAGCGACGCCGCCGCGTCGGCCGGCAGCGCCGCCAGCCAGCCGCGATAGGCGGCCTCGTCGACCTCGGGGGAGAACTGCAGGGCCGTCGGATAGCTGGTGTAGCGCGGCGCGCGGCCGTCGTACTTGGCGACGAGATCGGCCAGCTGATGGGCCCGGGCGGTGGCGAGGGTGTGCAGGGTCATGCAGGCGTGATCGCCCCTCCCCGCCCGCTGCGCTCTGATCCAGATCAAGCCGCCGGACGGTCCTCCGGATCTTCCACCAGGATGCGCGCCGCGTCGCCGGCCGGGTCCTCGTACTGGCCGGCCTTGAGGCACCACCAGAACGCACCCACGGCGATCAGGCCCAGGCCCAGGGAAAACGGCGCCAGGAACATCACGATGTTCATCGGCGCAGTCCCGTCCGCAGCGCATTGAGCGTGACGATCAGCGAGGACCCCGACATGGCGATCGCCGCCACGAACGGATTGACCAGCCCCAGGATAGCCGCCGGCGCGGCCACCAGATTGTAGAGCGCCGCAAAGCCGAAGTTCTCCAGCGCGCGTTTGCGGGCGCTGGCGGCCACATCACGGGCGACGGTCACCGATCCCAGCCGCTCTCCGGAAAACACCAAGTCGGCCGCGTTCTGGCTGGCCTCCAGGGCCGTGCCCGGCGCCATGGCCGCGTGCGCCTTGGCCAGGGCCGCCGCGTCGTTCAATCCGTCCCCGACCATCAGCACCCGGCGCCCGGCGCGCGCGAGCTCGTCGATCCGCGCGGCCTTGTCCTCGGGCGTGCAGCCGGCGCGCCAAGTGTCCACCTGCACCGCCTCCGCCACCGCCAGCACCGCGCCGGTGACATCCCCGGACAGGATCTCGACCGTCAGCCCGCGCGCCTCCAGCGACCGGATCGTGTCCGCCGCGTCCGTCCGCAGACGGTCGGCGAAGCGGAAGCGGATTTTGGTGTCTCCGTCGAAGGCGAACCACAGCTCGGTCTCCGACCCGCCGCCGCCCACGCCAAGGAACTTGGCCCGGCCGAGACGCGCGCGGCGCCCATCGATAAGCCCCTCCACGCCCTGCCCGGCATGCTCGGTGACGTCGACCGCCAGCGGGCCCATGCCAGCCGCCTCCGCCAGCGCCCGCGCCAGCGGGTGCCGCGAGGCCCGCGCCAGCGGCGCCGCCATGGCCAACGCCTGAGGCGCCGGATTGATGAGGCGGGGTCGGCCCTCGGTCAGCACGCCAGTCTTGTCGAAAACCACGTGATCCACCTCGGCCAGCCGCTCCAACGCGGCGCCCGACTTCACCAGCACGCCGCGGCGAAACAGGCGCGCCGACGCGGTGATCTGCACCGCCGGCACAGCCAGGCCCAGGGCGCAGGGACAGGTGACGATCAGCACGGCGACCGCGCGGATCAGCGCCTCGCGCGGCCCCAGACCCAGGCCCCAGCCCCCGATGAAGGTCGCCAGCGCCACGGTATGGACGACCGGCACGTAGATCGCCGCCGCCTTGTCGGCGAGCCGTACGTAGCGCGACTTGGCCTGGGCTCCGGCCTCGACCAGCCGGGCGATGGCGGCGACCGCCGAGTCCTCGGACCGCGCCGTGGCGACAAGATGCAGCGTGCCCGACAGATTGAGCGCCCCGGCCCGGCAATCGCCGCCCAGGGTCACCCGCGCCGGCGCCGTCTCGCCGGTCAGCAGGCTGTTATCCAGCTCGGACACGCCCGACAGCACCCGCGCGTCCACCGGGATTCGCTCCCCCGGACGCACCAGCAGGCGGTCACCCGGCAGGACCTCGTTCAGGGGCTTGGCTGTCAGGACATCCTCGGGGCCGACGACCGTGGCCGAGGCGGCCTGCAGCGCCAACAGGTCGGCCGCCGCACTGGACGCCCGCGCCCGCAGCCGATGCTCCAGCCAGCGGCCGATCAGCAGCAGGAAGAGCAGCGAGACCGCCGCATCGAAATAGGCGTCGCGGCCGCCCAGGATCGTCTCGGAAAAGCTGATCCCCAGGGTCAGCAGAACGCCGATGGAGATCGGCACGTCCATGTTGGCGCGCCGCGCTTTCAGGGACCGCCACGCGGATCGGAAGAACGGCAACCCGGCATAGAGCGCGCACGGCGCCCCCACGATCCCGGAGAACCACATCATCAGGGTGCGGGTGGCCGGGCCCAGCTCCTGCCCGAACAGGCCCGCCCAGATCGGCACCGAGAACATCATGGTGTTCATCACGCCGAACCCGGCGACGGCCAGCGCCAGCACAACCCGCCGGCCCTCCTGGTCATGCGCCGCGCGGGCTTGCCCCGGATCGAACGGCTTGGCCGGATAGCCAAGTCGCGCCAGGGTATCCACAACGCCGGCCGCGTCGCCGCCAGCGCCGGCGAAGTCCACGGTCAGCCGCTTCTGGGTCAGGTTTAGCCGCGCCGCGGCCACGTCGGGCAGCGCCAGGATCTCGCGCTCGATCTTGGCCATGCAGCCGGCGCAGCGGGCGTCCGGCACCAGGAGGTCGAGGCTCGCGTGGCCGTCTTCGCGTCGGTTCAGGAACGCGCCGAGATCCAGCCTCGGCGCGGCGTCGGTCAGGGCCATGTCAGCCTCCGCTCGGCGATGAAGCGTCCGCCCGCCGGACCCTCGGCCTCGGCGGTCAGGTCCCACGCGCCAGCGATCCGCCCGGCGGGCGCCACATAGCGTCCGGCCTCGGCCTCGGCGAACGCCAGGGTGATGCGGCCGGCTTCGGTGGCCGGGCGTTCAAGCCGCCCGGTGATCGCCAGGCCGGACAGCGGCTTGCCGTCCCGGTCGCGGAACGTCAGCACCACTTGGCCTGCCTCCGCCGCCGCCGCGGCGCGCCAGCCCAATCGGTCCTGGGCCTCCAACTGGGCGATGCGGCGATTGTAGAGCAGGCCGTCCTCGTACGGCGTCACCGACACCTGTCCGGGAAAGCTGCGGATCGCCAGCACCGTGAAGGTCGCATCGACGGCGATGATCACCGCGAAGAAGGCCGTGACGCCCGCCAGGACGTGCCAGCCGCGGACTTGGGAGGCGCGGCGCCGGGCCGCCGGAATGTCGGTCATGGCGCAGTCTCCGCACCGGTGAGGAAGGTCGTCTCGGCCTCTGTGGATATCGCGCCGGCGGTGACGCGGAAGGTGGCGGGCAGACTGACCTCGCCGCCGGCCGGATTGGCGGTCACGAACACGCGCAGGGCGCGGACCTCGTTGGCCGGCGCCGTCGTCTCGATGGCCAAGCCCGCACGCTCGCCCGGCGTGCTGAGCCGCGCCCCCGGCACGCCGCTCAAATCCACCCGAACCGTCACGGGGGCGAAGGTGCGATTGGCGATCTTCAGGGTGTAGCCGTTGCGCACCGACCCGTCGTGCAGCCGCACGAAGGTGGGATTGCGATCCCGCAGCGCGTGCAGATCCAGCGGTTGGCGGTTGGCCAGTCCCCAGGCCACCAGTCCCGACACCGCCAGCAGCGCGACCGCATAGTAGATCGTCCGCGCCCGCACGAACTTGTAGGACGGCGGCTGTTTCGCGGCGCGGGCGGCGACGGCGAAGTCCGTGTCGTACGCGATCAGCGCGCGGGGCCGGCCGACCCGATCCATGATCTCGTCGCAGGCGTCGATGCAAAGGCCGCAGTTGATGCACTCGAGCTGTGCGCCATCGCGGATGTCGATCCCCATCGGGCAGGCGATCACGCAGGCCTGGCAGTCGATGCAGTCGCCCCGCCCCTCCCAGCTCTGGCCCTTCTTGTGCGGCCCCCGCGCCTCGCCCCGGTCTCGCCGGTAGGTCACCTGCAGCGAGTGCTCGTCCAGCATGGCGCCCTGGATGCGCGGCCACGGGCACATGTAGGTGCAGACCTGTTCGCGCATGTGGCCGGCGAAGATGTAGGTGGTCGCCGTCAGGATGGCGCAGGACAGGTAGGAGGTGATCGGCGCCTGGCCGGTCCAGAACTCGCGCAGCAGCGTCGGCGCGTCGCGGAAGTAGAAGATCCAGGCCCCGCCGGTGCCGAAGGCAACCCCCAGCCAGACCGCGTGCTTGCCGCCCTTGCGCCAGATCTTGTCGAAGGTCCACGGCGCGGCGGCCAGGCGCATCCGCGCGTTGCGGTCACCCTCGAAGGCGCGCTCGACATAGATGTAGAGGTCGGTCCAGACCGTCTGAGGGCAGGCGTAGCCACACCACAGCCGCCCGAACAGCGCCGTCACCAGAAACAGCGCCAGGGCCGCGATCACGAGCAGGCCGGTGATAAAATACACCTCCTGCGGCCAGAGCTGGATGCCGAAGGCGTAGAACCGCCGACCGAAGAAGTCGACCAGCACCGCCTGATCCGGGAGGTCGCCGGGGCGCTCCCACCGGATCCACGGCGTGATGTAGTAGATCGCCAACGTCAGGAGCAGCAGCGCCCACTTGATCCGCCGCCACTGCCCATGGACCAGTTTCGGATAGATCGGGACCCGCGGCTTGTAGAGCGAACCCTTGTCGCGCGCCTTGTCCCGCGCCGCCTCCGCCGCCGATCGGGGGCCTGGGCCCTCGGGCGGCGGAGTTCGGTTGACGTTGTCGATGACCGTGGTCACCGCCCGACAGCGCCGGCGGCGACGCCCTCCCCGCCCACGGTCTTCGCCGGAGCCACCGGCTCGGCGGCGCCGCCAGCGTTGGCGTGGACGTAGACCGCCAGCGCCTTGACCGTCTCCGGCGAGAACCGGGCCTCCCAGGTCGGCATGACCCCGTTGCGGCCGTTCCAGATCTGGTCGCGGATCGCTTCGCGACTGGAGCCGTACAGCCATTCGGCGTCGGTCAGGTTGGGGATGCCGCGGGTGACATCCCCCGTCCCGGCCGGGCCGTGACAGGCTGTGCACTGGTCGGCGAAGGTCTGCCGGGCCCGCGCCACCGCCGCGCCGTCGGCCTTACGGCCCGACAGAGCGACGACATATTCGGTCAGGTCGTTGATCTTGGGGTCATCCAGCATCTGGTCGCGACCGAAGGCGGGCATGACCGTCTGGCCCCGCGCCTGCGGATGGCCCGAGCGGACGCCGACCTGGATCGTGTGCTGGATCTCGTCCAGAGATCCGCCCCACAGCCAGACATCGTCGCGCAGATTGGGATAGCCCTTGGCCCCCGCCCCGCCCGCGCCGTGACACGTGGCGCAATTGTCGCCGAACACCGAGGCCCCGACCTGCATGGCGTAACTCTGCAGGTCCGGATCGGCCTCGATCTGCTGCAGCGTGGCCGCGCGCAGGCGGCTCTCTCCGGCGTGGCGCTGCTTGGCGAGCCCGCCCAGATCCTGCACCACCTGGGCCCGATCAGACTGGCCGAGGATGCCGCGGGTGTAGCCGGTCAGGCCGGGCCATGCGGGCATCAGCACCCAGTAGACGATGGCCGCCAGGATGCTGCCGTACCAGGTCCACAGCCACCAGCGGGGCAGCGGCGTGTCCAGCTCCTTAATCCCGTCCCACTCATGGCCGGTGGTCTCGATGCCGGTGTGATCGTCGCGTTCGCGCTCAAACATGGGGCGCCTCGTCATCCTCAAGGGGCAGTTGGGCGAGGCGCTGAAACGCCTGCTTGTGGCGCGGCCAGAGCGCGTAGATCAGGCCGCAGACGAACATCAGGCCGAAGAACACCGTCCCGCCCTGCTGGGCGAAGCGCGCGACCGTCTCGTAGGTGAGGCCGCTCATCGCATGTTCCTCGGATCTTCCGCCTTGTAGGTGCGGAAATCGACCATGGTCCCCAGCACCTGCAGGTAGGCGATCAGGGCGTCCATTTCGGTCAGCCGTTGCGGGTCGCCGTCATAGTCGCGCTGCTGGACCTTCGCGCCATAGCGGGTCTTGAGGCCCGACTTCTCGCCGGCGAAGGCGTCCACCTGGGTCTCCAGGTCGGCCTTGGCGTTGGCGATCTCGGCCTTTGAATAGGGCACGCCGACCACCTTGAGAGTCGCCAGCCGCTGCTCGATGGCGCGGTAGTCCAGATCGGTTTCGGCCAGGAACTTGTAGGGCGGCATGTTGGATTCCGGCACGACCGAGCGCGGATCCGTCAGGTGCTGGACGTGCCAGCTGTCCGAATACTTGCCGCCAACCCGGGCCAGGTCCGGCCCCGTGCGCTTCGACCCCCACTGGAACGGGTGGTCGTACATGCTCTCGGCCGCCAGGCTGTAGTGGCCATAGCGTTCGACCTCGTCGCGCAGCGGGCGGATCATCTGCGAGTGGCAGCCGTAGCAGCCCTCACGGACGTAGATGTCGCGGCCGGCCTGCTCGAGCGGCGTGTAGGGGCGCACCCCTTCCACCTTCTCGATGGTGCTCTCCAGATAGAAGAGCGGGCTGATCTCGACGAGGCCGCCGATCGACACCACGATGATGATGCCGATCAGCAGGACGAGCGAGTGTCGCTCGAACTTTGCGTGTGCTTTCCACATGTTGGGCGCTCTTACTCAGCCGCCGCCAGGGCGGGCATGGGCGGCGCGGCCGGGCTGGACGTCGTGCTCACGACGCCGGGCAGCCGAACGGTGCGCCACAGGTTGTAGGCCATGATCACCGCGCCCGAGAGGTACATCAGCCCCCCCACCGTGCGGATGACGTTCTCGATGTGCTTGGCGGCGACCGTCTCGACGAAGGCGTTCGCGAGGTAGCCCTGGGGCGTGTACTCGCGCCACATCAGGCCCTCCATGATGCCGGAGACCCACATGGCGGCGATGTAGAGAAGAATGCCGGTGGTCGCGATCCAGAAGTGCCACTCGACCAGCTGGTTCGAGTAGAGGCGGTCCTTCTTCCACAGCCACGGGACCATGCAGTAGATCGCGCCGAAGCTGATGAAGCCGACCCAGCCCAGCGCGCCGGAGTGCACGTGGCCGATGGTCCAGTCGGTGTAGTGGCTGAGCGCGTTGACCGCACGGATCGACATCAGCGGACCTTCGAAGGTCGCCATGCCGTAGAAGGCGATGGCCACCACCATCATCCGCACGACCGGGTCGGTACGCAGCTTGTCCCACGCGCCGGACAGGGTCATCAGGCCGTTGATCATCCCGCCCCAGGACGGCATCCAAAGCATGATCGAGAAGGTCATGCCCAGGGTCTGGGCCCACTGCGGCAGGGCCGTGTAGTGGAGATGGTGCGGACCCGCCCAGATGTAGATGAAGATCAGCGACCAGAAGTGAACGATCGACAGCCGGTAGGAATAGACCGGCCGGTCAACCCGCTTTGGCACGAAGTAGTACATCATGCCCAGGAAGCCGGCGGTCAGGAAGAAGCCCACCGCGTTGTGGCCGTACCACCACTGCACCAGCGCATCCTGGACGCCCGAGAAAGCCGAGTAGCTCTTGGCCTCCAGCAGGCCCACCGGGACCGCGGCGTTGTTGATCAGGTGCAGGATCGCGATGGTGACGATGAAGGCCAGGTAGAACCAGTTGGCCACATAGATATGCGGCTCCTTGCGCTTCCAGATCGTGCCCAGGAACACCAGCAGGTAGGCGACCCAGACGACCGTCAGCCAAAGGTCGACGTACCACTCGGGCTCGGCGTACTCGCGGCTCTGGGTGATGCCGGCCATGTAGCCGGTCGCCGCCAGCACGATGAACAGCTGGTAGCCCCAGAAGACGAACCAGGGCCAGACGCCGCCCGCCAGGCGCGCCCGACAGGTCCGCTGGACCACATAGAAGGAGGTCGCGATCAGCGCATTGCCGCCGAACGCGAAGATGACCGCAGAGGTGTGTAGAGGCCGGAGCCGGCCGAAGTTCAGCCAGGGCGCGTCGGGAAAATAGAAGATCCGCGGCCAGCTCAGTTGCGAGGCGATCAGCGCCCCCGCGGCCAGGCCGGCGATGGCCCAGAACATGGTCGCGATGACCCCGGCGCGGATGACGCCGTCGGCATAACGTGTCTGATCGGACCGCAGCCGGCCCGACCCCAGCGCCGCCGTGAGGGCCAGGAAGGCGACGACGAACGCCGTCAGCATCACATAGCCGTGGAACCGGAACGACGGGTCCTTGGTGAAGGCGGTGGCCAGCAGCGCGGCGAACGCGGCGAGGCCGGTGAAGGTATAGAGCGCGACGGCGTCCAGAGGCGCTTCGTCGCGTCGGGCAATAGCCTGCGTCATGGATCCCACGGTGCGTTGTTGACGTCCGTCCATGCCGCAGCGCGGAATCGTCGGCCTTGATCTCCGTCAACGAAGGTCATCCCTGGCTGAGGCAGGGTCCCGATCTTCCTGGAGACCAAAGATGCGCCGGCCCGATCCCTTTTCGGAAAGACAGGTTCTGCGGCTCGGTGCGGGACTGACCGGCGCCGTGCTGCTGGCGAGCGCCGCCCTGGCGGCCGACCTCGCGCGCGAGCACATGGCCGCCATCGGAGAGATCTGCGGCGCCGCGAGCCACCCGCATTGCCCGTGGTGCTACGCGGCCGTGGGCCTGGCCGTGGCGGGGTTCGCGGCGCTGGCCGCGGCGATCCGGCCACAGGCCGCCAGCGGAATTCTGGGTTTGCTTGAAATCAAAGCCGGTCGGCGCGCCCGCTGACACACCGCCCCGCAAGCGGCCCCCAAGGTCGCGCTTGTTAAGGGGATACGTAATGAAGACTCACTATCTCGCCACCGCGCTCGTCGCCGCCGTGGCCTTCGCGGGCGCCGCCCAGGCCCAGGACTACAAGCCCAAAGCCAAGGGCGACATCGTCCTCAACGTCCGCATCACCGACGTGTCGCCGACCGGGACGGACGCGATCACCACCACGGCGGGCGCTGCGACCGGTCTGCGGGCCAAGGTCGAGAACGACATCATGCCCACCGTCGGGCTCACCTACTTCCTGAGCGACCACATCGCCGTCGAGGCGATCGCCGGAACCACCCAGCACACCGTGCGCGCCAAGGGCCCCGGGACCGACCTCAAGCTCAAGGAAACCTGGGTGCTGCCGCCGGTGGTGACCCTTCAGTACCACTTCGCGCCCCAGGCGCGGGTCAGCCCCTACGTCGGTGCGGGCGTGAACTACATGCTGTTCTATTCGGGTTCGGACAAGAACGGCTTCAATCTGAAGATCGACGACGGCTTCGGCGCGGCCCTGCAGGCCGGCGTGGACATCGCGCTCAAGAACAGCTGGACCGTCAACCTCGACGCCAAGAAGATCTTCTTCGAGACGGACGCCGTCGACCGCAGCAAGGGCCTGAAGACCAAGGTCACCCTCAATCCGTGGGTTCTGTCGGCCGGGATCGGCTACCGCTTCTAGCGGGTTGATCCTGCGCAAGGCGGCCTGGCCCGCACAGCCCATGCTCGTCGTCGATCCAGGAGGACACGACGATGAACCGGCTGAAAGGCAAGGTCGCGGTGATTACCGGTGGCGCGCTCGGTCTGGGTCGCGCCACCGCCCGCCGCATGGCCGAGGAAGGCGCCGCCGTGGCGGTGACCGACGTGCTGGCCGCCGAGGCCGGGGCCTTGGCGGATGAACTGACCGGCCTGGGGTTCGAGGCCTGCCACTGGCCGCTCGACGTCTCCAAGGAAGCCGAGGTCGAACGGGTGATGGATCACGTCGTCCAGCGCTTCGGCAGGATCGACATCCTCGTGAACAACGCCGGCGTCGCCGGCGTCAACAAGCCCACCGACCAGATCACCGAGGCGGAGTGGGACTTCGTCCAGGGGATCAACGTCAAGGGCGTGTTCTTCTGCACCAAGCACGCGATCCCGCATCTGCGGCGCGCGGGCGGCGGAAGCATCATCAACCTCAGCTCGATCTATGGCCTCGTCGGCGCCGCCGATGCGCCGCCCTACCACGCCTCGAAGGGCGCGGTCCGCCTGATGACCAAGACCGACGCCCTGCTCTACGCCGGCGAGCGGATCCGGGTGAACTCGATCCATCCAGGCTTCATCTGGACCCCCATGGTCGAGGGCTTTGTCCACGAACAGGGGGACGACGCCGCCGCCCGCGTGGGGCTTGCCGCTCTGCACCCGCTGGGTCACGTGGGCGAGCCGGACGACATCGCCTGGGGCTGCGTCTACCTGGCCTCCGACGAGGCGAAGTTCGTCACCGGCTCCGAACTGGTGATCGACGGCGGCTACACGGCCCGGTGACGGCCGCACGAGCGTCCGGGATTGACCGGGATCAAGGCGCGCGGCCCTTCGCGGCGTTGTCCTGGGTCACCGCAGCCTGGCCATCCGACGTCGGGCGGCGTCCGGAACGGAAGAGATGACCATGCAAGCCGCCAGCGTCGATATCTTGTCGCCACGCCCCCTCGCCCCGGAAACGTCCGGCGAACTGGCGGGCCCGATCCTGCAGACCCTGGCGGCGGCCTTCGCGAGTTGCCCGCATCGGATCCACGTCACCTGCGATCCGAACCTGTCGCTGTCGGCCTCCGAGCTAACGGCCGTCACCACCATCGCCAGCGAGGCGATCTCCAACGCCATCGAGCACGGGTTTCCGGCCGGCCGCCAGGGCGACATCTGGGTTCGACTCACCGAAGGCGACGGGCGCCTGACCCTGGTCGTCCGCGACAACGGCGTCGGCATGCCCGACCTGCAGGACATGGCCGAGGGCGGGCGCGCCCTGATCGACGCCCTGGCCCGGCAGTTCAACGGCTATGCCCGCCTGGGCAGCGCCAACTTCGGCGGCGCCGAGGTTCTGGCTGTCCTGCGGCGCGCGCCGCTCGCCTAGGGGCGTCGCACCCCGCGGAGGGCTAAGCGCCCTCCTCCGGCACGCGGTGGCCCAGCAAGGCAAGGCTCGCGGCGATGACGCAGCCGGCGGCGATGCCGGAAATCAGGTCGTGCGCGATGGTGACCCCGAAGGTGGCGATCAGCACCACCGCTGTTCGCCAGTCGCCGAGCAGCCGCCGGATCTCCGCGCGCTCGGCCATGTTCCACGCCACCACCACCAGCACGCCCGCCAGGGCCGACAGCGGCACGAAGGCCGCCAGCGGTGCGGCGACCACCATGAACAGCAGCAGGAACAGGCTGTGCAGGATGCCCGCCACCGGGCTGCGCGCGCCGGCCCGTACATTCGCCGCCGTCCGCGCGATGGTGCCGGTGACGCAGATGCCGCCGAACAGGGGCGAGGCGACGTTGGCCACGCCCTGGGCGACCAGCTCCATGTTTGACCGATGCCGGCGCCCCGTCATCCCGTCGGCGACCTTGGCCGACAACAGGCTCTCGACCGCGCCCAACAGGGTGAACGACAGCGCCGCGGGCAGAACCGGCAAAATCGCGGACAGCCCCAAGTCTGGCCACGCGGGAACCGGCAGGCCACGCGGCAGGTGGCCAAACCGTCCGCCGATGGTCTCGACGGGCAAATGCAGCGCCCAGACCGCCAGCGATGCTGCGACCATGGCCAGCAGCATGCCCGGCCACGTAGGCCGCCAGGCCCGCAGCGCCAGGATGCCTGCGGCGACCGCAACGCCGATGGCCAGCGCCGCCGGGTTCAAACTGCCCACCGCCGCCCAAAGCGCCGCCAGCTTCGGGATCAACAGGCCAGGCTCCGGGGCCGCGAGCACCAGCCCGCCCAGGTCCTTGAGCTGACTGGCCAGGATGGTCACGGCGATGGCCGCGGTGAACCCGACCGTCACCGCATGCGGGATATGTCGGACCAGCGCGCCCAGCCGCAGCAGGCCCAACAGCGCCACCAACACGCCCGACACCAGCACCGCGGTCAGCAGACCTTCGATCCCGTGCTGGGTGACGGTCGCGGCCACCAGCACGATGAAGGCGCCTGCCGGTCCGCCGATCTGGAACCGGCTGCCGCCCAGCGCCGAGACGACCAGCCCCCCGACGATGGCGGTGAACAGGCCCCGGTCCGGCGAAACGCCCGACGCCACCGCGATGGCCATGGACAGGGGCAGCGCCACCACCGCGACCGTCAGGCCAGCCGCCGCATCACGACGCAGGTCGTCGAAGCGGTAGCCTTCGCGCAAAAGGCTCAACAGTTTCGGCTGGTAGAGGTGAGCCGTCGACGCGCCGTCAGGCATCCCCGTCCCCCTCCGCTGTCAGGCTTTCGATATAGGCCACCACATCGCTGACCTCCTGCGGCGTCAAGTTCAGCGGCGGCATCCCATAGTGACCCGCGCGGGTCAGGTCCGCGACCCGTCCCGCCAGCCCGGCCGTGTGGCGCATCTCCCGCGTCGCGAACCCGGGCGCGCGCGGGTTCGCGCTGTCCTGGCCCGCCTCGATGGCGTGGCAACCGGCGCAGACGCGTCGCGCCACCGCATGGCCGCGCTCGACCGGCTCCGGCGGTCTTGGCCGTGCGACCGCCGCGGCTGAGGCGACCATCAGCAGAAGCGCCAGACTGACGACGATACGGGCGGATACCATTGCGCCTCCTGCGGACCCGAGGTCCCGGGCGCACCCTGCGCCTGCGGTATCCTAGCGCCGGCAGTCGGCGCGCGCTTTGCGCTGGCGCAAGCCGCCGTCAGGCGACCCCTTGCTCAACGGCCGCGTCGGGGGGCGAGAGCACGCTGTTCAGCGCCGTGTAGAGCGCGGCGATCTCGATCGGCTTGGCCACGTGGCTGTCCATCCCGACGGAAAGGTACTGTTTCACTTGGTGGGACATCGCGTTGGCGGTGAGCGCCACGATCGGCGTCCGCGTCCGGCCGGTCTCGGCCTCCCGCCGGCGGATGCGCGCGGCGGCCGTGATGCCGTCCATCACCGGCATCTGCACGTCCATCAGGATCACGTCCCAGTCCCCGCCTTCCCAGGCGTCGACCGCCGCCTGGCCGTCCTCGACCACATGCGGGTCGACCCCCAGCTGGTGCAACAGGGTCTTCAGGACCAGTTGGTTCACCGCATTGTCCTCGGCCGCCAGCACCCGCAGGTTGACGGTCGCCGGATCGTCCGGGGTCAGCGGCGCCGGCGCCGGCAGGCTTTCATCGCCCAGCCGCTCGAGCGGCGTGCGCAGTTCGAAGCGCGATCCCAGTCCCAGTTCGCTTTCGACGGTGATCCGCCCGCCCATCAGCTGGGCCAACTCGCGGCAGATCGCCAGGCCCAGGCCCGTGCCGCCGAACCGACGGGTCGTGGACGAGTCCAGCTGGTCGAACTTCTCGAACAGGCGATCCAGACCCTCGGGCGAAATCCCCAGGCCGGTGTCGCGCACCGCCACGCAGAGCTCACCGTCCGAATAGGTCGCCACCACCCGGATCTCCCCCTGCTCGGTGAACTTCAGCGCATTGGAAATCAGGTTGTAGAGGATCTGCCTTAGCCGGCTGGGATCGCCACGATACCGGCCCTGGGCGCCCTGGACGTCCAGGGCGAAGCTCAGCCCCTTCTTGTTCGCGATGGCCGTGAACGCGGAATAGGCGCCACGCGCCACGTCGCTCAGGTCGAACTCGACGATCTCGAGTTCCAGCTTGCCGGCCTCGATCTTGGACAGGTCCAGGATGTCGTTGAGGATCGCCAGCAGCGCCTCCCCCGACTGCCGGATCACCGCGAGGCGGTCCCGCTGAACTGGGGTCATCCGGTCCGCCGACATGGCCTGCGCCATCCCCAGCACGCCGTTCAGCGGCGTCCGGATTTCGTGGCTCATGGTGGCGAGGAAGGCGCTCTTGGCGGCGTTCGCGGCCTCGGCCCGCGCCTGGGCGGCGCGCAGCTTCCGAGCGCCCCGCCGCTGGAGCGTCACCAGGCCGGCACCCAGCATCAGCAGCACCACGCCCAGCCCGATGATCGCGCGCTGGTCGCGCACGGCGCGGGCGG
The DNA here is from genome assembly GCA_964575195.1 of uncultured Phenylobacterium sp. Classification (GTDB taxonomy): domain Bacteria; phylum Pseudomonadota; class Alphaproteobacteria; order Caulobacterales; family Caulobacteraceae; genus Phenylobacterium. Next base: position 135,672 of record CAZNPJ010000009.1, on the reverse strand, counting down.
TGATCTCGCTGTCGCGGCGGGCCGTCTCAAGCTGCGCCTGCAGGCCGCCCGTGACCTGACGAACGCTGCCGTAGACCTCGCCAGCCCGCTTCCAACGTTGCTCCTGTTCGAATTTCCGCAAGTCAGCATAGGCCCCGGCGGCGTCGCCGGCGGCCAGCTTCAGCTCGGCCTCGACCTCAAGCAGACGGGCGCCGGCCGCGGGCGGCGCGTCCGGCCGGGCGGCGTAGGCCTTTAGTCGCTCATAGTCGGCGCGCGCCGCGGCGAGATCGCCCTGGCGTGCCCGGGCGATCGCCCGCATCGGCCACAGCACCCGGCCGAGGAACTCGGCGCCCGACATCGCCTCGTCCAGCCCCGCCAGGCAAGCGATGACCTCGCGCGGCCCCTGGAACGCCTCGGCGAAGACGGCACAGAGATTGGCGTCCCAGACGGCCAGATGATCCAGGTCTGACTGGGCGGTCAGCTTGTGGTGCGCCTGGACCAGCTTGGTCGCTGTCGCCCGCTGCCCGAGATCGATGGCCATCCGACCCAGATTGTAGAGGGCGTCGAAGTCCGGCCGCGGATAGCCGTCGTCCGCGAACTCGAACTGCGACCGCTGGAACGCCGCGGCGCTGGCGTCCAGATCGTTGAGGCTCATCAGCGAGAGCCCGATCATCTCCCAGACCGCCGCCTCTGCGGCCGCGCTTTCGGCCTGTCCCTTCGGGATCTTCTGCTCCGCCGCCGACAACAGCCGCAGCGACGCGCCGGCGTCGCGCTCGTCGATCAAGACCCGAGCCCACAGGGTGTCGGCGGTCACCTGCGCGTACCAATCGGTCTGACGCGATCGGGCCTCACGCAACGCGTCCGTCGCACCGGGCTCGCCTTCGTCATAGCGGACGCCCAGCGCGTTCAGTTCGGCGATCGCCGCATAGCGCCGCGAGCCAAGGCGCTGCGCTGCGGCGGCCAGCTTGCTGTTGTAGGCTTTCGCCAGTTCGAACTCGGACTGGGCCCGCAGGATGCCGACCACGTGCTGCAGCCGCCGCAGGGACTCGGCGCTGGGTTTCGCCGCCGCCGCGTCGCCGAAGCGGGTCAGATCCTTGAAAGAGCTCTGCGCGGCGCGAACCTCGATCCGTTCGGCCAGTTGCGCCGGTGTGGCGGGCGTGGCCGCGGCCGCGACCGGCGCGCATACGCTGATCGCGATCGCAAACGCCATGGCGACGACGACACGGAACACCCGAACCAAGCCCCCCCTGGGCCGCTGAGAGACCGGCACTATCCCGGACGTTCGTTGAGGAAGTGTGGAACGGACGCAATCGCTACGGTTGCGAGTCTGGGGCGTTTTGGCGCGCCTACGTCAAACGCCCCATACAGTCCGGCGCGAGGCGGCGCCTACACTTCACGCGGGGGGATACGGAGCCCCCGGTCTCATCCGGATCGCGGCGTCGGCGGCGCCAATGGGAGAGACGGCCGAACGCCTGCACATTGGGGGACCCGCAGTGAAGAAAGTGGCAGCCGCCTGGACGGCCTTGCTTGTCCTCTGCTCAGGGACCGTCGTGATGGCGCAGGCGTCCGCTCAGCGTAGCGCGAGCGCCGTGGAAGAGACCGAGGAAGGCATTCCGGTCACCGACCCGCTGACCATCGAGAAGTGCGGTGGCTGTCACGCCCGCGACGCCAAGGGGAACCTGACGCGGATCTCTTGGGTCCGCACCACGCCGGAGGGCTGGTCGCAGGCCATCAAGCGGATGGTGCGGCTCAACGGCATGCAGCTGTCGGGCGAGGACGCCCGCCACATCGTCAAGTATCTCGGCACCCGCCACGGCCTCGCCCCCGACGAAGCGAAGCCGGTCATGTACATGGCCGAGCGGCGGCTGATCGACGAGCAGATCCCCAACGAGAACATCCGCCAGGCCTGCGCCGCCTGCCACGGATTCGGCCAGGCCATGTCCTGGCGTCGCTCCAAGGCGGAATGGCAGCTGCTGCAGAACCTGCACGTGGGCATGTTCTCGCAGGCCGACGCTCAGTTCCGCCGGACGGCCGAAGGTCCGTCCGCCGCCCCGGCCTCGGGCGAGCCCGCGCCGAAGATCACCGCCGGCCAGATCGCCCTCGACTACATGGTCAAGACCGCGCCGCTGCACACCGCCGAGTGGTCCACCTGGCAGTCGCGGATCCGCGACCCGGGCATCGCGGGCAAGTGGTTCGTCTCCGCCGCCCTGCCCGGCAAGGGCGCCTATGTCGGCGCCATGGTCATCGCGCCGGGCAAGACCCCCGACGCCTTCACCACCACGGTGACACTGAAGTCCCTGCGCGACGGCACGACGCTGACGCGATCGGGGTCTGGCCTGGTCTATGCCGGCTACGCGTGGCGAGGCCAGTCCACGGGATCGGCCGCGAAGGACGCCAAGCCCGACGATCCGTCTATGGCGGCGCGCGAGGCCCTGTGGATCGCCCCCGGACAGCAGACCGCCGAAGGCCGCTGGTATTGGGGCGAGTACCATGAGTTCGGCTTCGACGTGAAACTGACCCGCGCCACCCCGGCGCCGGCCCTGATCGCCGTCGCACCCGGCGCGCTGAAGGCCGGAACGCGCGGCGCCCGCGTCACCCTCTACGGTGGCGCCCTGCCGACCGATCTGGCGGCTGGCGACCTCAGCCTCGGCGCGGGCGTGACGGTGACGCGCATCGTCTCCCGCACGCCCGATCAGATCGTCGTGGAGGCCGACGTCGCCCCGGACGCGGCGGTCGGCGTCCGCGACGTCCAGGTGGGCGGCGCGATCCTGGAGAAGGCCTTCCCAGTCTTCCAGAAGCTCGACTACGTGAAGGTCATGCCGGAGACGGCGGTCTCCCGGCTGGGCGGCATCAAGTTCGCCAAGGGCTATCAGCAGTTCGAGGCGATCGGCTTCACCAACGGCCGCGACGGCAAGCCGAACACCGCCGACGACATCCGCATCGGTCCCGCCGATGTCACCTGGAACATCCAGGAGTTCGCCTCCGTCACCTACGACGACGACAAGCAGTTCGTGGGCGCGCTCAGCCCGACCGCGCTGTTCACCCCCGCCGTCGAAGGTCCGAACCCGGTCCGCAAGTTCAGCCGCAACAATTACGGCGAGGTGTGGGTCGAGGCGATCGCCAAGACCGACAAGGACAAGTTCGGCAAGCCGCTGACCGGCCGCTCGTATCTGGTCGTAACCGTCCCGACGTATCAGCGCTGGGACCAGCCCGAGGTCACCCAATGACTGCGATCACGGCCCAGCCTTATGGCCCCGGCGAGTTCCACGCCTTCGAGTCCGCCGGTCGCAATTTCATCTACCTCGTCTCGTCGGGCGCCGTCTTCGAACTGGACGAAGCCGCCAAGGGGCTCCTGGCGCGGCTGTCCGCCCAGCGCATGCACCGCCACGAACTGATCGAGGATCTGGTCGCCACAGGCTACGTCCGCGACGACGCCGAGACCCTGGTGCGCGAGCTCTACCAGGCCCAGGTGATCGTGGCCGGCGATGCGGTCCCCACCCCGGTGGCGGCGCCGCCCGCGGACTTCCCGCTGTCGTCGCTGGTGATGAACATCACCAACCAGTGCAACCTGTCCTGCACCTACTGCTACGAGTTCGGCGCGGACAAGATCGCCACGCCGCAGGGCAAGCCCAAGTACATGGACCTGGAAACCGCCCGGGCCTCGGTCGACTTCCTTCTGCGGGAGTCCAAGGGTCGAAAGGCGGTTCACATCACCTTCTTCGGCGGCGAAACGCTGATGAACTTCAAGCTGCTGCGTGAAGTCGTCACCTACGCCCGCGAACAGGTGGCCGCCGAGGGGCGAACCGTCGACTTCAGCCTGACCACCAACGCCACCCTGTTGACGTCCGAGATCATTTCCTTCCTGTCGGAGAACGCCATCGGCGTCACCGTCAGCATGGACGGACCGGCCGACCTGCAGGACAAGCGCCGGGTCTACAAGAACGGCAAGGGCAGCTATGCGCGGATCGAGCCGCGCCTGCGCGCCCTCCTGGCCAACCACCGCACCCGCGCCATCACCGCCCGCGTGACGCTGACCGACGGCGTCACCGACGTGATGCGGATCTATCGGCACCTCAAGGACGATCTGGGCTTCCACGAGGTGGGCTTCGCCCCCGTCACCAGCTCGTCGAACCAGGACTATTCGATCAGCGACGCGGACATGGCCGATGTCTTGGCCCAGTTCCAGGCGCTGGCCCGCGAGTGGCTGGAGTACGCCCTGAACGGCCGCATGCACGGGTTCTCCAACGTCAGCGAGACCATCGGCGAGCTGATCAAGGGCGTGAACAAGTCCCACCCCTGCGGCGCCGCCCTGGGTCTCGTGGGCGTCGGGCCGGCCGGCGACATCGCGCCCTGCCACCGCTTCACCGACGCCGACACCCACAGCCTGGGCCACATCTCGACCGGCATCGACAAGACCAAGCAGCAGGACTTCCTGGCCCGGGGCCACGTCGGCGCCAAGTACGACTGCCAGACCTGCTGGGCCCGCCCGCTCTGCGCCGGCGGCTGCCACCACGAGGCCTTCGTCCGCTACGGCGACACCGGCCACGCCAACCTGCACTACTGCGACTGGATCCGGCAGTGGACCGACACCTGCCTGCGCATCTACGGCGCCGTCAGCACCCACAATCCCGAGTTTCTCGAACGGTTTGCCGAACGAAAGGCGCTGGCATGAAACACCTTCGCGCGCTCAACAACAAAGCCCGCCGCATCGAAGACATCGTCGACGCCACCAGCGAGGACGTCGTCGCCTTGCAGCAGCAGACCCCGCCACAGCGTCCGCACGTGCCGATGGGTTGCTCCCTGGCGTTCTCGCCGGGTTGGGAGGTGGACGCCACGGGCGGCACCGCCGGGCTTTGCCAGCCGGTCGAGCGGGACATCTACGACTGCTACGTCACCTGTTTCTGGCCCGCCCAGGTTCCTGACCATGTGAACAGCTCGCCTGACTGGGCCAGCCAGTGCGCCACCGCCACCAAGGACTGGCGCAAACTCGACCTCGTCTTCCCCTGACGCGGGCCCGCCGCGCGCAACCGCCTTCGAAAGCCGCCCCGATGAGACTTCTTCCGCTGGCCCTGAGCGCCGTGGCCGCCGCCGTCTGCAGTTCGGCCCAGGCGGCGACCCTGTTCATGGGGTCCTATCCCAACAAGATTCTGGTCTTCGACGAGGCCAAGGGCGCCGTCGTGCAGCGTATCGAACTGCCGACCGGCCTTCCCACCAGCCTTCGCGCCTCGAACGACAAGAAGACCCTGTACGTCACCACGATCACCAACAGCGGGATCGAGGTGATCGACATCCCCACCCGCAAGGTGATCAACAGCTTCAGCCTGAACACACCGGGCCAGCGCTTTCGCTTCAACGGCGGCGCGCCCGATCCCACGGGCAAGCTGTTCTATACGATCGTCACACAGATCGATAAGGGCATCGACCGCTTCGAGGTCGGGAAACCCAAGTACGCGGTCATCGACCTGACCCAGCGCAAGATCGTCGCGACCTACGAGATCGCCAAGGAGGACGAGGACAGCGCCCGCGGCTACCGCGGGGCCATGCTGGTCTCCGACGATGGAAAGTACATCTACCTGTTCCGCGACAAGGTGCTCGTCCTGGACGCCGCCACCTTCAAGGTGGTGGAGCGCATCGACCTGGCCAAGCCCGAGGCGCCCGGCCTGGAAGGCGTCAACTTCGGTGCGCCGTTGGACACCATCAGCGAGAAGGGCCGCTACGTCTCGCTGTTCAACGCCGCCGATCCCTACGTCCGCAACAGGGTGTTCGGCGTCGCTCGTTTCGACCTGGCCACCCGGGAATTCCAGTACACGCCGATCGGCCCGGCCCCGAGCCAGATGGCCGGCCTGCAGGTCACGCCGGACGGCAAGCAGGCCTACACGGTCGCCACCACCGGCATCACCGGCAACAAGCGTTGTGAGATCTGGCGCTTCAACATGTCGGGCAACACCCTGCAGCAGAAGTCCGAATTCCCGTGCAAGTCGCGCTTCACCTTCGGCATGTCGGGCGATGGCCGGAAGCTCTACATGTACGGCGCCAGCTTCGACATCGACGTCTACGACGCCAAGTCGCTGAAGTTCGAGCGCACCTGGGACCTGGGCGGCGATCTGACTGGCGGCGGCATGGTCGTCGCCCCCTGACGCACCGGCCCGGGCGCCTCTCGGCGGAGCGTCCGCCGCCCCGGCCTGTGCAGTCTTGCGGCGCCCGGATCGTCCAGCCCATCGCCTTGACGGCCAAGCTTCGGCGCGGCCTGATGCCGTGCATCGATGGCATAGCCGGCCAATTCACCGGCGATGGGCGCTGTCTCGAGCCCCAGCTTCCGGAGCGACCAGCTTGAACCCGCCCGCCACGCCGGACCTCCCCCCGCCCCGCCCGCCTGCGGAGTGGAAGTCGTACGGCCGGCTCTGGGTGTTCATGCGCCCCTACGCGCCGAAGCTCGGCCTGGTCCTAGTGGTCAGCCTGATCTCCACCGGCCTCGGCCTGATCCAGCCCTACATCACCAAGCTGCTGATCGACCACGCGCTGCTCGACCGGAACATGACGGTTCTGGTGCAGGTGGCCGGTCTGATGTTCGTCGCCACGATTTTCGGGTTCGCCCTCAACGTCGTCGCCAGCTATCGCTACGTCTCGATCTCGGCCGCCATGCTGTTCGACATGCGGGTCGCCTTGTTTCGGCACCTGCAGACCCTGTCGCCGCGCTTCTACGCCCGCTTCCGCCTCGGCGACCTGATGTCCCGCATCAACACCGACGTCGGCGAGGTGCAGCGGGTCGCCGCCGACTCCCTGCTCTCGGTCCTGAGCAACGTCGTATTCTTCGTCGGCAGCGTGGCCCTGATGCTGATGCTGAACTGGAAGCTGTTCCTGGTCAGCGTCCTCCTGGTCCCCGCCTGCCTGTTCGCCTTCACCTACTATCAGCGCAAGCTGACCGCCCTGACCGGCGAGATGCGCGAGCGCAGCGCCGACCTGGGCAGCCTGTTCGTCGACACCATCCTGGGGATGCGGGTGGTGAGTTCGCTGCAGGCTGGCGAGCATGAGACCGCGCGCTTCCGGAGGGGCAACGACGCCTTCGTCGGCGCCATGCTGCGGATGCAGGTCACCTCGTTCATGGCCGGCGCCCTGCCCGGCACGATCCTCACCGCCGCCACCGCCTCGGTGATCCTCTATGGCGGCTGGATGATCATGCACGACCAGATGACCATCGGCGGTCTGGTCGCCTTCATGGCGTATCACATGCGGCTCCTGAGCCCGATCCAGGTGCTGATGGGCCTGGCGTCCGGCCTGGCCACCGCCCGCGTTTCGCTAGGCCGCATCTTCGAACTGCTCGACACCCCGGCCGAGGTCCAGGAGCCCGCCAACCCCCACCCGCTGACCCGCATCCGCCAGTCCCTGCGCTTCGAGCACGTCCACATGCGCTACGACCGCAAGCCCGTGCTGGAGGACGTCAGCCTCGAGATCCCGCAGGGCGCCTTCGTCGCGATCCTCGGCCCCAGCGGCGCCGGCAAATCGACCCTGGCCGACCTCATGGTCCGCCAGCTCGACCCCGACCAGGGTCGGGTGCTGATCGATGGCGTCGATATCCGCGACTTCGCGCTGAAGGACCTCCGCCGCGAGATTCTGCTGGTCGATCAGTCGCCCTATCTGTTCAACGAGACGATCGCCGCCAACGTCGCCTTCGCCCTGCCCGAGGCGACCCGGGAAGACATCGAGGCCGCCGGCCGCCAGGCCGGCCTGGACGAGCTCATCCAACGCCTGCCCGAGGGCTACGCCACCCGAACCGGCGAGCGGGGCATGGCGCTGTCCGCCGGCGAGCGGCAGCGGATCGCCCTGGCCCGCGCGCTGCTCCGCCGCCCCAGTATCCTCATCCTGGACGAGCCGACCTCGGCGCTGGACATCAAGACCGAGGCGCTGATCGCCGCCAACCTGCGTGCCAACCTGCCCGACGCGACCATCATCGTGATCACCCACAAGCCGGCCCTGGCGCAGATCGCCGACACCATCGTCACCGTCGAAGGCGGGCGCGCCGAAATCTCCCGCTCGCCGGCGACGCCCGAGCTGGTGGCGTGACCAGCGCGGCGCTCGCCGTCGCCGAGGTGATCGCCGCCCCGACCGCTGGCCGGGGCGTCCGCATCGGCGTGATCGACAGCGGGGTCTTCCCGGGCCATCCGCATATCGGCCCGATCGCCGGCGGCGCGGCCGTGCTGCCGGACGGCGCCATCGACGAACAGCCCGCCGCCTGGATCGACCGCCTGGGCCACGGCACCGCCGTCACCGCCGCCATCCAGGAAAAAGCGCCCGCCGCCGAAATCTACGCGGTGAAGGTGTTCCACACCGCGCTGAAGACCTCGGCCGCGACCCTGGTCCGCGCCATCAACTGGTGCGTCGATCGTAAGCTCGATCTGGTGAACCTCAGCCTGGGCTCCACCAACCCGGCCCACGAGCCCGCCTTCGCCGAGGCCGTCGCCCGGGCCACGCGAGCCGGCGTCCTGCTGGTGGCCGCCCGTCAGGCCGGCGAAGACCTCTGCTATCCCGGCGCCCTACCCGGCGTGCTGGGGGTGGATCTCGACTGGGAGATTCCTCGCGCCCGCTATGCCCTGCGGATCGCGGACGGCGCGGCGATCTGCTGGGCCTCAGGCTATCCCCGCCCGGTGCCGGGGGTGGCCCCGTCCCGCAACTTGAGCGGCGTGAGTTTCGCCGTCGCCAATGTCACCGGCCTCGCGGCGGCCGTGCTCGGGGAGGCGCAGGACCCGACCCGCCCCGGCCTCCCCGAACGGCTTCAGACACTGCGCCGCAGCGCCCTCAGCGCTTCGCCCCGAGACTGACCGGGCTCAGGTACCCCGGCTTCGTCAGGCCGGCCTTGCGCAGCGCGATGCCGCTCAGGCAGGCGTTCATGATCCGGTTGGCGTTCATCGCGGTCTTGTAGGTCGGGTCCATGATGGGCGCGACGTCCAGCATCTCGAAGCCCACCACCTTGGTCTCGGCGCAGAGCCGCCGCACCAGGGGCGTCACCTCCCGCATCGTCAGCCCGCCGGGCGCAGGCCGCCCGACACCGGGCGCGTCGCCGGGGTCCAGGACGCTCATGTCAAACGAGACGAACACCATCTCCGGACCGCCGGTCACTTCCTTCAGCGCCTTGGCCATCACGGTGTCCCACCCGGATTTCTCGACCTCGGCCATGGTGTGATAGCGCACGCCCTGGGCGCCCAGGCGCTGCAGGTCTGCGGCCTTGGCGTTCGGTCCGCGCAGCCCGATCTGGACCAGATTCTTGCCCTCGACCAGCCCGTCGGTGAGCACCCGGCCCACGGCCAGGGCGTCCACCAGTTCGTGGTCGAAATCGGCGATGGCGTCCGGGTGCGCGCTGAACGACACCAGCGCCACCTTGCCCTTGCCCAGCTGGTCCACCACGCCGGCGACGTCGGGATAGGTCAGCGCGCGGTCGCCGCCGACGATGAACGGCACGACCCCGGCCGACACCATGTCGCCGATCATGAAGCGGACGTGCCCGATCGTCCGCTCGATGCTCATGTTGTCGACCGACAGGTTTCCGAAGTCGGCGATCCTCAGGGCCAGCGTCGGGTCGATCTGGGCCTCCACGTCGGAGCCCACCAGCCCGTCGGTGATCCGCAGCGTCGTCGGCGCATGCTTGGCGTCGCGGTACCCGGAACTCATGTCCAGCGGCACGCCGACGAAGGCCACCTCCACCTTGCCGGCCACCAGGTCGTCCTTGCGCACCGCCACCGGGGCGTTGGCGAAAGTCGGGATGCCGGTCCTCTGGTGCAGGTAGCGCTGCAGGCTGATCGGGCCAGGATCGCGCGTGCGCTCGTCCAGGATCACCGGCCGCAGCACCGTGCCGCCATTGAACGAACTGGCCTCCGGGTTCAGCGGCAGCTCGCCCAGGTCGCCCTCGTGGAACTTGGACTCCTCGACCACCGCCAGCAGGCTGGCCACATAGGCCTTGGCCTCCGTGGCGTCCCGGGCCTCCAGCTCGACACTCAGCCGTTCCGGCGTCAGGCCGAAGGTCTCAAGCTTGGCGGCGTCGCCGATGAAGGCCCGCTCGTCGGGGCTAAGGCCGGCCAGCTTGGGGGCCAGGGCGGCGGGATATTCGAAGGTGTCGGGCGCCGCCTGGGCGCTCAGGCCCAGCATCAGGGCCGCGGCGCAGACCGCGAGGCGGGCGCCCATGCGACGGGACGAAACGCTCATCGACGGGTTCCTTTCGAGGCCGGCAGGGCCTTGGCCGGCGCGGCCTTGGGCGGGGGTGACGGCGGTGGCGGCGGCGCGGCCACGGCCGGCCGGTCCATCGACGAGATCGGGCTGAGGTAATGTTCCTGCGTCAGCCCCTTCTTGCGCATGGCGATCCCGCTCAAGCAGGCGTTCAGCAGGAAGTTTGTGTTCAGGGCGGTCTTGTAGCTGGTGTCCAGGTACGGCGCGTATTCGACGATATCGATGCCGACCACGTCGTTCTCGGCGCACAGCCGACGCATGATCGGCTGCGCCTCGCGCATCGTCAGGCCGCCCGGCACGGGCGTTCCGGTGGCGGGCATGAAGGCTGGGTCCAGCACGTCGATGTCGAAGGAGATCCAGAGCTTCTTGGCGCTGACCTTGGCCTCGGCCACCGCGTCCTTCATCACCGCGTCCCAGCCGCGGCGTTCGACGTCGACCATGGTGTGGTAGCGCATCCCCTGGTCGCGCATCCACTGGAAGGTCTTGGCGTCCGGCCCGCGGGCGCGCAGGCCGACCTGCACGTAGTTCTTGCCGGGCACGTGGCCCTCGCTGATCACCCGATAGACCGGCTGGCCGTGGTCGATCAGGTGAGGGCGGTCGCGGCCGATGTCGTAGTGCGAGTCGAAGTGCACCACGCCCACATTGCCCTTGCCGTGGACGTCGGTGATCCCGGCCAGGTTCGGGTATTCCAGCGAGTGATCCCCGCCGATGACGATCGGGATGGCCCCGGTCTTGGCGATGTCGCGGACCACCTCGCGGACATGGCGCACGCTCCGCTCGGTGGACAGGTTGTCCATGGCGATGTCGCCGAAGTCGACGATCTTCAGCTCCGCGTTCGGATTGACCATGGAGTACATGTCGTTGCCGCCGGCCCCGCCGGTGGCGCGCAACAGCGTCGGGCCATGCAGCGCGTCGCGCCAGCCCGAACCCATGTCCAGCGGAGCGCCTACGATCGCCACGTCCACCTTGCCGGCCACCAGGTCGGCATAGGTCAGCGCCGGCGGGGCGTTGGCGAAGGTCGGGATGCCGCCGCCGCCACCCCCGCCCACATATTTGCCCAGCTCCAGCGGGCCGGCCTCCCGCTTCGGGTTCATCGTCTGCGGACGCAGCACCTTCCAGGCGTTGAACTGCGGTGACTTGGTGTTGAGCGAGATGGTCGGCTTGTCGCGGCCGGCGCGATATTCGCCCGCGTCCGTCACCGACAGGATGGCGTCGATGTAGGCGATCATCTGCGGGCCATCGATGGTCCGCAGCTTGGCGAACATCCGCTCGGGCCGCACATAGCGCGACGTACGGCCGCTCTTGATGATGTCCAGCTTCGCCTTCGGCAGCACGCTCAGCTTGGCCTGCAGGTCCGCCGGGATCGTCACCGGCTCCACCGCATTGGTGACGTCGCGGCCTGAAATGGGCGGCAAGCCCTGGCTCTGTGCGGCGACCCCCGCCAGCAACATCGCGGCCGACGCCAGCAGAACGCCGGCGAGTGTTTTCTTACGCAAGGCCAAGCCCCCATCGTCCCTGGGGCGGCGGGTCAAGTTACGCGCCCCACCGCCTCACACTGGGGCGGACAAGACCCGGACGTTACGGCGCGCACGGGACACGGCGTATGCGCCGTTTGACGTAGGCCGAGGGCGCGCCGGACGCCTACGTCAAACACCCCATACAAGGCCTGTTAACCCGTCCCTAAGGTCCCCAGCATCGGGAGGCTCTGCTGGTTAGTCTCAGGAAATGAGCGGCCAGGGGCGTAGTAAGTCGGCTGTCCGGATGTGTGGACCTCAAGGTCTCCACATGCAGATCGATACGCCTCCAGGAGTCTCCATTCGGCTGCAGCGCTCGGCGTTTTTAGCGAGCCAAACGGGGGATAGACTATGAGGCTTAAGCATCATCTTTTTTCGGCGACGATACTGTCGGGCCTGTGCCTCGCCACCTCGAGCCTGGCGGCCGATGCCGCCGCTGACGGTGCGGCCGACGGCGACGCCAGCGCCATCGAAGAACTTGTCGTCACCGGGACGCGCCGGGCGGTGAACCTGCAGGATGTCCCGATCAACATCTCGGCGGTCTCGGCGGAAACCCTGCAGACCCAGCGCCTGGACGACATCAAGGATCTGGCCGCCTTCACGCCCGGCGTGACCATGGTCGACACCGGCCCGCGCGGCACCGGCAACTTCATCGTCCGCGGCCTCAGCGCCAACAACACCGGCGTCACCGGCGGCAACACCTCGGGCGGGGCCGTCGCCACCTATCTGGGCGAAGTTCCGCTCTACCTCGACCTGAAGCTGCTCGACATCGATCGCGTCGAGGTCCTGCTGGGACCGCAGGGCACGCTCTACGGCCTAGGCACCATGGCGGGCGCGGCGCGCTACATGCCCAAGCGGCCCGACACCAAGGACTTCAGCGTCGACGTCCACGGCCGCAGCTACGCCCTGTCCAAGAGCAGTTCCCTGGGTTGGAACGGCGACCTCGTCGTCAACGTGCCGATCGTCGAGAACCACGTCGCCCTGCGCAGCGTGATTGGCTACTACGATGACCCGGGCTTCATCGACTATCCGTACCTCGTCCGCACGCCGGGCGTGTCGCTGCCCGAGCCGAACTTCTCCAACCCCGCCGCCGTCGCCGCGAACCTGAAGTCCAAGAAGGACCTCAACGACGAAGAGACCCTGGCCATCCGCGAAAGCCTGCTGGTCCAGGCCAACGACGACCTGAAGGCCACCTTCTCCTACGTCTACCAGGACACCAAGACCCACGGCCGCCAGGCCAATGGCGCCGGCGTGCTCGGGACCGGCAAGTACGAGGGCCCCTGGCGCTTCGAGGAGCCCAGCACCCGCCTCTCGACCCTCTACAGCGCCGAGATCGAGGCCAACCTCTTCGACTTCGCCGATCTCGTCTCGGCCACCGCCTTCTCGCGCCAGAAAACCCGCAGCAGCAACGACCAGACCGACCTGCTCCTGGACCTGGATTACGGCTACCAGCTCTTCCCGGCCTTCGCGTCCTACACGGTCGGCGGGGCCAACTACGAGCAGTTCAACCAGGAGGTCCGGCTGGTCTCCAGCTACGATGGCCCGATCAGCTGGGTGATCGGCGGCTTCTACAACCGCTTCAAGGCCGAAACCTTCTCGTTCGAAATCGTGCCGGGCCTGCCCCAATTCCTCGGCAAGTTCCGCCCCGACGCGATCGAGTACGCGTCGTTCACCTCGTCCACCACCGAGGAAAAGGCCGCCTTCGGCGAGGTGACCTACAAATTCAGCGACGCGTGGCAGATCACCGGCGGCGCCCGCTACTTCGAATACGCCGCCCGCATCACCGGCGGCACCGCCACCCCGCTGATCCGCACCGTCTATCCGGCGATCAACTACCGGGTCCGCAGCGGCGACACCTCCGACGACGGCGTCGTCTACAAGGCCAACACCTCGTACAAGTTCAGCGACGATCTGTTGGTCTATGCGACGGTCAGCAACGGCTATCGCATCGGCGGCGTCAACCGCGTCGCCCCCTGCCCGCAGCCCCTGCCCGCGGGCCAGAATGTCTGCGCCCTGCCGAACGAACTCGTCTACGGCCCCGACAAGACCCTCAACAAGGAACTGGGCGTCCGCGCCCGCGTGCTCGACGGCCGGCTGTCGCTCACCGGCTCGATCTATCACATCGACTGGAAGGACGTTCAGGTCTCCAGCCGCACCGTCAACGGCGCCGTCGGCATCACCGCCAACGCCGCCAAGGCGCGCTCTCAAGGCTTCGAATTCGCCTTCAACGGCCGGATCAACGAGACGATCACCGTCTCCGGCAACTACGCCTACAATGACGTCAAGCTGACCTCGAGCGCGCCCAAGGTGGTCGACGGGACCTTCGACGTGTTCTCCGGCGATCGCCTGCCCGGCACGCCCAAGCACGCCGGCGCGGCGGCCGTGAACTACAAGCGCCCGCTGGAAAACGGCATGGACCTCAACGCCAGCTGGTCGGTCATCTACACCGGCGAGATCTATTCCAAGATCGGCCTGCGGGGCAGCGGCGAGGTGATCCCCGACTACTGGCTGAACAAGGCCTCGGTCGGCGTGTCCAAGGACAACTGGGACATCTCCCTCTTCGCCGACAACATCTTCAATGAGTACGCGATCATCTCGGTCGCCAACGACTTCTCCACCATCGGCAAGGTCGACGGCGTCACCAAGCGCTACTACGCCTACGGCGTCCTGCGCCCCCGCTCCGTGGGCGTGGAATTCCGCTACAAGTACTGATCCCGCCTACCCTCGCGACGACAAGGGGCGCCCCGCCAGGAGCGCCCCTTTTTCGTTGAGGGGGGCGGAGGTCGAGGCGTCTGAGGATCGGTTGGCCGTGTCTGCGGCGTCTATCCGGTCGCAGCGTTGGCGATGATGGCGGCGAGCCCGAATGCCGCAATGCCGATGATCAATGACGCCCGGTAGAAAAGGGGACTAAGCGGTCTCACGAAACGTCGAGGCGGTTAAGGCGTCGAGGATCTGTTGCGGACTGGCCGGCTTGGCGATGAAGCGCGAGCCGCACACACCCTCCGCTTCGTGGCGCGTGGGCGACGATCCGGAGATGAAGATGACCGGGAGCGTGCGATAGAGCCGGCGAGCGTGTCGCGCGACCTCAAAACCATCTGGACCGGGCCCAAGATCGATATCGGTGATCAGAGCCGAAAGCGGGCCGCCCCGATCGAGGACCTCCAACGCCGCACCACCACAGTAGGCGGCCTCCACGTCAAGCCCCTGACTCTCGATCAGTTCACAGGTCTGAACGTTAGCAAGCAAATCATCTTCCACGAGTAGAATGCTGTAGATGTTCATTATTTCAATGCTTCAAATAATGAACGCACCTACTCAGAAATGGATCCGTGGTTTTATAAATAGAAGATCCACCTTTATTTTGCCGATATAAATAATTCTGCGTTTGTTACGATGTTCGACAAGGATATAAATTGCGGCTTGAGAGCTTTGCTAGGGCGTGGAGACGCCCCTATCCCACCGCAATATTGGCAGCGTCGAAGACCCGCCTCACCGGCTCGAGCTCGGCCTCGTAGGACCGCCACCGGTCCATGGCGTCGCGATAGAGCGGGCGGCGGACCTGGGTGGCGCTGGGGGTGGAGACGGCGGCCGTGTTCTCGTGAAAGCGCAGGCAGGCGTCGTCCCAGGGTAGGCGACAGTGGGCCAGCAGTCGGCGCGTCCAGGCCTCCTGGTCCTCAACCACGCCCTCGTAGCTGACCTCCAGCACTCGGCCCGGGAACTGCCGCGCCCAGAACGCCATCAGCCGGTCGAACTGGACATAGTAGGCCGCCGCGTCCCGCAGATCGTAGGCGTAGTTGTAATAGGAGAACTCGGTCGAGAAGAGGGTCTTGTAGTTGCTCCAGACACTGTCCATCGGGTTGCGCCGCAGGCACACGATCGACGCATTGGGCAGAGCCCGCGCGATATGGCCCACATACAGAAAGTTCAGCGGCAGCTTGTCCACGAACCGCCCGCCGGCCCCGTGGTGCGCGCTGGCCCGCGCCATGTAGGCGGCGCCCACCTGCTTGGGCGAGAGGCCGCCCGCCGCCGCCACCGTCTCGGGGTCGATGACGAACGGCGTGTCCGACCGCCCCTCCAGCTTCACCGCCAGTGGCATCGCCTGCAGCTCGCCGGTCGACCGCACGTCCGGGTGCGACGACAGGATACGGTCGATCAAGGTCGTCCCCGTCCGCGGCAGGCCGACCACGAAGATCGGCGCCGCGTCGTCCAGCCCCGGCCCTTGGAAGTACGATGCCTCGGCGAAGCTGCGCTCCAGACCCGTGAAGATCGCGCTGTCGAACGCCGGATCGTAGTCCAGCTCGCCCCGCCGCCGGCGGTTGGCGGCGTCGAGCTGGGCGAACGCCTCAGCGTGCCGGCCCAGTTCCTCCAACTCCTTGGCTAGGGCGTATCGGATCTGCAGCGCGTCGTCCGGGCCGGGCGACATCCCCAGCGCCGCGTCAAGCCGCGCCACGTTGTTCGCCGCCGGCCGCGCCCGGCCCGCCGTCGACAGCGCCAGATGCGCACGGCCGTGGGTGGGCTCCCGCGTCAGAATCGCCTCGTAGTGCCCTCGCGCGTCCTCGAACCGCCCCAGGAACCCCAGCGTGCTCGCCAGGTTGAATCGCATATGCAGGTCGCCCGGCGCCTTGGCGGTCGCGGCCTCGAACAGCGGCAAGGCGGCGGCATGGTCGCCCAGGCGGGTGAAGACACAGCCGAGGGTGTCCAGGGTGGCCGGCTCGCTCGGCGACCGCGCCAGCGCCGCCTGGGCCGCCGCCCGCGCCGCCTCATCCTGCCGCGCGACCAGCAGCAACCGCGCCTTCTGGGCCAGATAGTCCGGCTCGGGCGCCAGCCGGATCGCCTCGTCCAGCGCCTGCAGCGCCAGGCCCGTGCGCCCGATCGCCTCCGCCGCCAACCCGAAGAAGAAATGCCCCGCCGCCGCCTCCGGCCGCGCCTTGATCATCGCCTGCGCCAGCCGCCCCACCTGCAGCAGATCGCCGCCGTTCAAGGCGGCCACGGCGCTGGCGTGCAGGGCGGCGAAATCAGGCGTCATCCAGCCTCCCGCTGCGTCAGAACTGCACCCGCAGCGAGGCCCGCACCTGCCGCGGCTCCACCGGGTGGAGGTGGATGTCGTCGACGCCCTGCGCCTCGCCCGCCAGCCTGGAGGCGTAGAAGTAGGTGATGTCGGCGTCCTTGGAGTCGAGCAGATTGTAGACGTCCACACCGAACCGCAGCCGTCCGAGCGTATAGTAGGCGCCCAGGCTCACCAGCGTCGTTGGCTCCGAAAACACCGACCCGTCCTCGATCAGCGGCGCCTTGCCCAGGTGGCGAACGCGCAGGGTCGCGGTCAGGGCGTCGGTCAGCCGCGCCGACACGCCGGCGGCGGTCACCACCGAAACCGACTGCGGAATTCGATCCTCGGCCCCCACCCCGCGCAGGCGCGCCTGGGTGTAGGCGCCGGAGACGTCTAGGGTCACGCGATCGTTCGCATGCCAGAACGCCGACAGCTCGGCGCCATAGCGCCGTGAGGCGGCGTTGGGCTCAGTCCCGCCAGCGTCGCCGACGAAGACCAGCTCGGACCCGAGATCCAGCCAGAAACCCACCAGCGACAGGTTGAGATCGCCGTGCTCGTAGCGGGCTCCCAGCTCCGCGCCGCGCGCGCGCGACAGCAGGCCTAGGCGCTCCGCCGGATCACCCGTCGCCGGATCGATCCGCAGGGTCGCGCCGCGCGCGTCGTTCGAGTGAAAGCTCTCCCCATAGTTGGCGTAGAGCTCCAGCGGCTCGGCCACCCGCCAGGCCAGGGCGACCTTCGGCGCCATGAGCGCGTCCGACCCGTCGCCGCTGTTGGCGGCAAGCCCGGCCTTCACGTCGTAGCCATAGGCATCCGCGCGTAACCCGACGATGGCCCGCAGGGTCGGCGTCAGCGCCATCTCGGCCTCGACGAAGCCGCCCAGGCTGTATTCGTCCACGGCGTCCTCACGCACCGTCGCCGCCGCCCGACCGCCGACGCTGCGATAGAGCCCGATCTTGCCGATGTCGTCGTAGCGGCCCTCGACCCCGGCGCGCAGCGTCGTTGGAACCCCGGCCACTGTGGTGCGCCACGCCTTGCGGGCCGTCGCGCCATAGACCGTCCGTTGCTCGGCCTGCTGGAATTCGTCGCCGTTGTCGGGGTCTTCCAGCTGGTAGGTGAAGTTCGACGTCAGCCGGAAGCGCGAGCGGATGAGATAGGCGCTGGCGCTCACGTCGTCCGCCTCATAGCCCGCTGTCAGGGCCCAGCGGCGGCTGTGGCCGCCCAGATCCGGATCGATGTAGCCCGTCCGCGGGATCAGGCCCGATTGGATCGCCCTCAAAGGGACCTGGTCCGTGGCGGTCCAGTCGGCGCGATAGCCGCTCAGCGACACCCGCACCGTCCCCGCCCCGGCCGGCCGCGAGAACTTGGCCAGCAGGTTCAGCTTCTTCAGGTCCTCGCCCAGCACCCAGGGGCCATTCGAAACCGTGCCTTCCAGGCCCAACAGCACGTCGCCGCCGCCGGCCTCCAGGCCGCCCGCCACTAGCGCCCGCCCATACCCGAACGCGCCGCCCGTCAACTGGGCGAAGTCTGTCGGCAGCCGGTCGTAGGTCTTCATCTCGATCGCGCCGGCCGCCGAGAAGTCGCCGGCCTCAGCGGCGTACGGCCCCTTGCGATACGCGATACGCTCGACCAGCTCGGGGATGATGAAGTTCAGATCGAGGTAGCCCTGGCCGTGGGCGTGGGTGCGCATGTTGACCGGCGCACCATCGACGCTGACCGCCAGGTCCGTCCCGTGGTCCAGGTTGAAGCCGCGCAGGAAGTATTGGTTGGCCTTGCCGGTCCCCGAGTGCTGGGTGGCGATCAAACCCGGGACGTTCTCGACCATCTCGCCCACCCGCATCAGCGGACGGTTCTGCAGGTCCTCGTACCCCACCACCCCTTCGGAGCCGGAGTGCGCGGTTCCGATCACGTCCAGCGCACGGCCCCAGACGGTCAGCGCCTCAACCTCGACCGGCGGCGCGGCCTCGTCCGCGCGCGCCGGCACGGCGAACGCCAGCACGCCGAGGGCGGGAACAATCGACCAACGCATACAAAACCTCAGCTCAGCCCCGGCGCGAATCCCACGACGCGCTCGAAGACCCAGAAACACCCCACCACGCCCGCGCCGTAAAGCGCCGCCAAGCGCACGGGCCGGGCCAGCCGTACCCGCGCCGCCGCCCACATGACGCCGGTGACGAAGGCCACGAACACCAGCTGCCCCACTTCGACGCCCAGGTTGAAGAAGATCAGCCCCGGCACGCGTTCGGACTGCACAAGGCCTAAGTCCCCCAGCACGCTGGCGAAGCCCAGGCCGTGCAGCAGGCCGAAGCCCGCCACCACCGCCATGTAGCGAACTCGCATCGCGCGGGTCTCGTCGACCGCCGGGTCCCGCATCAGCGCCTCGCGGGCCATGAAGGCGATGGACAGCGCGATCACCGCCTCCACCGGCGGGACCGGGATCTTGACCACCTCGAAGAAGGCCAGCGCCAGCGACAGCGAGTGGCCCAGGGTGAAGGTGGTCACCAGCAGGAGCAGCGTCTTGCCCCGGGTCAGCAGGCACAGGCACAGCACGAACGCCAGGTGGTCCCAGCCCATCAGGATGTGGATGAAGCCCTGCCACAGGTAGTCGACCGCCACGTCGCCGACGCTGCGGGTCACGATCCCCGTGCGGCCGATGGGCAGCTCGGCTCCGGCCTCGGTGGTCTCCACCGTCGCCGCGGCGCTCGATCCCGTGCGGCTGGACGCGAACAACGCGCCGTCCAGGGTCCAGGGCACGACGATCTTGTCGCCGGGCTTGAGCGGTCCGTCGCACTGCATCTCGAACACCAGCAGCAGTTGGCCGTCCGCCCGCCGCCGGTCCACGCCGATCTCGCGGCACTGGTCCGGATACTTGAGCGGCGCCAGGTTGGCCGCCGTCAGCGGCAGGGCGACGCTGAGTTCATAGTCTCCCGGCGTCTCGCCCATGGCGAAGTCGAAGCGGATGGCCCGGAACACGTCGGCCTGGGCGGCGCCGGCCATCAGCCACAGCGCCGCGACAAGGAACACCAGGCGCTTAAGGCTCGACATGGATCTCGTACTTCGGCTTCAGCACGGCCACCTGGCCGGCGATGGCCCCGTCGATCTGGCGGTTGGTCCAGTCCTGGCGCACCTGATCGCGCACCTGGGCGTAGGGCATCATCTCGGGCTCCGTCACCGCGTTGACGCGGACGAAGTGCACGCCCCGGATCGACGGGATCGGCCCGATCCAGGCGCCGGTCGGCGCCTTGGCGAGGCGCTCAAGGAACGCCTGGCCGAACATGCTGCGCACCATGCTCTGGCCATAGTTGACCATCTGGCGGCCCATCCAGAACTCGTCGCTCTCCACCGCCCCGCCATCGTTCAGCACCCTCAGCAGCCGCGGCGCGTCCTGCGGCTGAGCCTGGTAAAAGACGTGGTCGAACGAGACCTTCGGCTCGGACCGATAGAGGTCCAGGTTGTCCGAATAGAAGTCGATCAGCTGCTCTTCCGTGGGTTCGGCCGGCGCCCCGGCGATCATGAACCGCATCTTGTCGGTGAGCTTCTGCCGCGTTTCCTTGTCGGTCAGGTGCATGCCCCGGTCGATCGCCTCGCGGAACAGCACCTCGTTGGCCACATAGTCGTCGATCAGCACCTTGCGCTGCGCGGCGTCGACCTTGCGGCCGGTCAGCATCTCATAGTCGGCCACCAGGCTGCTCTGGTCGGCCTTGCTAACCGTGATCACCCGCTCATCGGCGGTCGACAGGTGATAGATCAGGAAGAACGCGCCCCCCAGGCCGGCGAACGCGACCAGAGGTTCGCGCAGGATGGAAGGCAATCGCATGCACCACTCGCCGCTTCGAACCGGTTGGCGGCCGCGACCGCCGCGGAACGCCCCCGTCAGACCGTAGGCAGAGCGTCCCGACGTCCGTATGGGGCAAATGACGTAGCCGCCGATTTCGGCCCCGGGCGCCTACGTCAAACGCCCCATACCGCCCCACATGGCCGCTTCCTACGCTGCCCAGACGTGGCGAAGGGGCGGTTGGGGCGCGCCCGCTGTTTGAGTTTGGCGGTCCCTGGGGAGATTTCGATGCTTGGGTTTAGCAAGGGCGTGTCGCGGCGGATGGTCGTGCTGCTCGCGGGCGCCGCGCTCGTCAGCTGCAGCAAGGACACGGGCCCCGTGAAGGTCGGCGTCCTGCAGTCGCTCACCGGCACCATGGCCATCAGCGAAGTGACTGTGAAGAACGCCGAGCTGATGGCGATCGACGAGATCAACGCCGCCGGCGGCGTCCTGGGCCGCAAGATCGAAGCGGTGGTCGAGGACGGCGCGTCCGACCCCGTGACCTTCTCCCAGAAGGCCGCGAAGCTGATCGAAAGCAACAAGGTGGTCACCGTCTTCGGCGGCTGGACCTCGGCCAGCCGCAAGGCGATGCTGCCGGTCTTCCAGCGCACCAACAACCTGCTCTGGTACCCGGTGCAGTTCGAGGGCAACGAGTGCTCGCCGAACATCATGTACTCGGGCGCCCAGCCCAATCAGCAGATCCTGCCGGCCTTCGACTGGGCCGTGGCCCAGGGCTACAAGAACTACTTCCTGGTGGGCTCCGACTATGTGTTCCCGCGCACCGCCAACCTGATCCTCAAGACCCACATCGCCGACCGCAAGCTGGCCACGGCGGGCGAGGAGTACGTGCCCCTGGGCGGCGCCGACTTCTCGACGGTGATCTCCAAGATCCAGGCCGCCAAGCCGGACATCATCTTCTCGACGCTGAACGGCGACTCCAACGTCGCCTTCTTCAAGCAGCTGGCGGCGGCGGGTGTCTCCACCACCACCCTGCCGGTGATGTCCTTCTCCATCGGCGAGCAGGAAGCCCAGGCCATGGGACCCCAGCTGGTCCAGGGCAGCTACGCCGCCTGGAACTACTTCCAGAGCCTCGACACCCCGGAGAACAAGGCCTTCGTCGCCGCCTACAAGAAGAAGTACGGCGCCGACGCGGTGGTCACCGACCCGATGGTCCACGGCTACGTCAACGTCTACCAGTGGAAGGCCGCGGTCGAGAAAGCCGCCAGCTTCGATCCCACCGCCGTGCGCAAGGCCGCCGTCGCCCTGGCCGACGCGCCCTCGCCCATGGGCCCCATCAAGTTCGCGACCAACCAGAGCCTGGTGCAGACGGCCTACGTCGGCCAGCTCGATGCGGCCGGCCAGTTCAAGATCATCTCCAAGTCGCCGACGCCCATTGCGCCCGAGCCCTACGACCGGCTGGCCTTCCCGGGAAAGACCTGCGCGCCGGCCTGACCGGCCTCTAGCGACCGAAAGTACGGTAACCGATGGATGGCGTGGTTCTGGCCCTGGGCCAGGGGTTCAACGGCCTGAGCGTCGCCTCGCTCTATCTGCTGGCGGCGCTGGGCCTGGCCCTCTCATTCGGGCTGATGCGGGTCATCAACATGGCCCACGGCGAGCTGCTGATGCTGGGCGGCTACATCGCCTATCTGGTGATGAAGGCCGTCCCCGGCACGGCGGGTCTGCTGCTGGCCTTGCCGGCCGCCTTCGCGGGCTCCGCCCTGCTGGGCGCGGCGATCGAGGCCACCTTGATCCGCCGCCTCGCCGCCCGGCCGCTGGACACCCTCTTGGCCACCTGGGGCCTCAGCCTGATCCTGCAGCAGGCGGCGCGGGACATCTTCGGCCCCATCGGCGTCGAGGTCCGCGCCCCAGCCTGGATGAACACCGCCGTCACCGTCGGGCCGCTCTCCTTCGCCACCACCCGCATCCTCATCCTTGGGCTCAGCGTCGTCCTGCTGGCCGGCCTGGCCCTGCTGCTCACCCGCACCCGCATCGGCCTCTTGGTCCGCGCCGTGAACCAGGATCGGATGATGGCCGCCGCCGTCGGCGTCGATGTCCGCCGGGTGGACATGGTGATGTTCGCCCTGGGCTCCGGGGTCGCGGGCCTGGCCGGCGTCGCGCTCGGCCTGCTCGGTCCCGTCACCCCCACCGTCGGCCAGAGCTATATCGTGCCGGCCTTCCTCGTCGTGGTGATGGGCGGCCTGGGCAGCATCACCGGCTCCACCGTCGCGGCCGTGATCCTCGGCGTCTTCACGGCCATGGTGCAGATCTTCGTCGACGTCAGCGTCGCCCAGGTCCTGATGCTGCTGCTGGTCATCGCCTTTATCCAGGTCCGGCCGCAGGGGGTGCTCGCCCCCCGCACCCGGGCGCTGGACGCCTGAGCCGCCCCATGACCCGCCCCGCCCTCATCGCAGCCACCCTCGCCGTCGCGGCCGCCGCCGTCCTGCCGTTCCTCCTCGGCTCGTACGATCTCAACCTGATCGCCCGCTTCATGGCCTTGGGCATCCTGGCGCTGGGCCTGGTCCTGCTTTGGGGCGAGACCGGCGTTCTCAGCCTGGGCCAAGGCGTCTACTTCGGCCTCGGCGGCTACGCCCTGGCCATGCACCTGAAGCTCTCCGGCCTCGGCCCGGGCGAGATCCCCGACTTCATGGTCTGGAGCGGGGTGAAGACCCTGCCCTGGTGGTGGCAACCGTTCGAGAACCCCGCCGTCGCCCTGATCGGCGTCGTCGCCATTCCCGGCCTGGTGGCGGGCCTGTTCGCCTGGATGGTCTTCCACCGCCGGGTCGGCGGCACCTACTTCGCCCTTATCACCCAGGCCCTGGCGCTCGCCTTCGCCACCCTGCTGATCAGCCAGCAGGCCACCACCGGCGGCTTCAACGGCCTGACCGAGTTCCCCACCCTGTTCGGCATCGACCTCAACACCCTGGGCGCCATCCGCGGCCTCTACTGGATCACGCTGGCGGCGCTGGTCGGGGCCGCCCTGCTGCTGGCCCTGCTCCGCGCCTCGCGCTTCGGGACCCTGCTCCGGGCGGTGCGCGACGGCGAGAACCGTATGCGCTTCCTGGGCTACGACCCCACCCCCTACAAGGTGGCGGCCTTCACGGTCGCGGCGATGCTGGCCGGCCTGTCGGGCGCGCTCTTCACCCTGCACGCCGGCGTGGTCTCCCCGGCCCTCGTGGGCGTCGTGCCCTCGATCGAGATGGTCATCTGGGTCGCCATCGGCGGCCGCCACAGCCTGGTGGGCGCCATCGTCGCGGCCCTGCTGGTCAACCTCGCCCGCGACCGCATCTCCTCGGCCCTGCCCGAGCTTTGGCTCTACGCCCTGGGCGCCCTCTTCATCGTGGTCGTCACCCTGATGCCCCGCGGCCTCGCCGGCATCGGCCAGGACCTGATGGCCCGACTGAAGCGCAAGGGCGTCGCCCAATGACCGCTCCCCTGCTGCAGGTCGACGACCTCGTCGTCAGCTACAACGGCTTCCGGGCCATCGACGGCATGAGCCTGACCCTCGACGCGGGCGAGATCCGCGTCCTGATCGGCCCCAACGGCGCCGGCAAGTCGACCATCTGCGACGCCATCATCGGCCGCGCGCCGGTGGCCTCGGGGCGGATCGTCTTCAAGGGCGAGGACATCACCCGCCTGTCCGAGCACGCCATCGTCGCCCGGGGCGTCTGCCGCAAGTTCCAGGCGCCGGGCATCCTGCCGACGCTCACCGTCGCCGAGAACCTGGCCATCGCCGCGCGCCGCGACCGGCGCTGGTGGCGCAACCTCCGCCTCGCGGTCCCCCCGGGCGAGGCCGAGCGGGTGGACGCCATACTCGAGCGCATCGGCTTGGCCGACCGGCGCGACGTGGTCGCCGGCGAGCTGGCCCACGGCGAAAAGCAGTGGCTGGAGATCGGCATGGTCGTCTGCACCGACGCCGAACTGCTCCTGCTGGACGAGCCCACCGCCGGAATGGGCCCGGCCGAGACCGCCCGCACCGCCGACCTGGTCCGCTCCCTGGCCGGCCGCCACACGGTGATGGTGATCGACCACGACATGGCCTTCGTCGAACAGCTCGCCGCCCGGGTCACCGTCATGCACCAGGGCAAACTCTTGAAGGACGGCAGCGTCGCGGAGATCCGCGCCGACGCCGAGGTGGCCGCGGTCTATCTGGGACGGACGAAGCATGACGCCGCTGCTTAGGCTCAACCGCGTCTGCGCCGGCTATGGCCAGAGCCAGGTGCTGTGGGACATCGATCTCGACATCCCGGCCGGCGGCGTCACCGCACTCATCGGCCGCAACGGCGTCGGCAAGACCACCCTCCTGCGCGCCATCGTCGGCGCCCAGCCGCTCACCGGCGGCCAGATGCTGTTCGATGGCTGGGATGTCAGCCGCCAGGCCTCCCACCACCGTGCCCGCGCCGGCATCGGCTACGTCCCCCAGGGCCGTCACGTCTTCCCGCACCTGACGGTGGAAGAGAACCTCAGCACCGGCCTCTCCGCCGCCGGCGGTCGCGGCGACGGCAAGATCCCGGCCTACGTCTTCGAGATGTTCCCCAAGCTGGACCAGATCCGCCACCGCAAGGCCGGCGTGCTCAGCGGCGGCGAACAGCAGCAGCTCGCCATCGGCCGCGCCCTCACCGGCATGCCCCGCCTCCTCCTCCTCGACGAACCCACCGAGGGCATCCAGCCCAACGTCGTCCAGCAGATCGAGGCGGCCCTCCAGCGCGTCCGGCAGGACCTGGGCGTCACCATCGTCATCGTCGAACAGTACCTCGACTTCGCCTGGAGCTTCGCCGACCGCTACGCCGTCCTCCAGCGCGGCCAGATCATCCGCCAAGGCGACACCCGCACCGAACGCGCCGAAGACGTCGCCAGCCTCGTCTCGCTGTAGGAGCGAAACCGCCTCCTCGCCCCGCAATTCGGGTTGATCCAAGCCTCACGTTCGCTATACGTTCTTTATCTCCCCCGCGAAGCGGCGGGAGGGGGAGCGACCGCCGAGCCGCAGGCGAAGAGCGGTTGGTGGAGGGGGCGAGCGGCCAGCGCCGACATGCGACACACCCTGATCACCAACCGCGCCCGCGCCATGCGCAAGGCCATGACCGACCCGGAGGTCATCCTGTGGACGCGCCTACGCGGGCGCAGAGGCGAACAGCCGACGTTCCGCCGCCAACACGCGTTCGGGTCGATCATTCTCGATTTCTACTGCCCCTCGCTGCGCCTCGCGGTCGAGGTTGATGGCGCGACGCACTGGGATGAGGATCAACAGCGCAAGGATGCCGCCCGCGACGCCTGGCTCGCCAGGCTGGGCGTCCATGCTCTCCGCATCCCGGCGTCGCGGGTCTACAATGATCTCCACGGCGTGATGGACGAGATCCTGCTGACGATCGAAGCGCTGAAGCGCGGTGGAGCGGCCTCAGCGGCGGCTCGCCCCCTCCACCCCCCGCTCTTCCACCGGCTCGCGCCGGCGTCGGCGGGCGGTCCCCCTCCCGCCGCTTCGCGGGGGAGATAAAGTTTGCCCTCCGGTCTGAGGCGGGCGGCAAAGGTCAGTTTCCCGGCCACGGACCAAAGCCCGGCTACGACCCATAGGCGACGTTCAGCGCGCTACGGCCTGCCCTCGTCGATGAGGATCTGAGTCGGTCGTCCATCAACCGGCAGGCAGAAGACGCCTCGCCGGTCGCCAGCAGTCCACGAGTACGCGTAGCCGCGGTTCTGCACCTGACCCACCTTGCAGCGCACCATGTTGTCAGTCGTCTGGCCGCGCTCAACGTTGGCGTCATGAAAACCCGCGCCAGCGAGTTCGCTACGAGCCTGTTCCAGGCGTTGCCAGCCCGGTCGATTGCCGACCGCAAAGATCGTGCAGCTACCCGGCACCAGGATGAGTAGCCAAAGTATGCGCACCCACTGCGGCATCTCCAACCGGGTCAGCATCACAGCGCCAAGCTAGTTTCAGGAGCGTCCGCAATCCACCCCTTTGCGAAGTTCAAAAGGTCCGCCTTAGGAATATGAGACGGGGCCACCGACGCGGTCGTCTGCGCAGCCGAGCCCGGCCGCGCCACCCCGGCGAACCCCTACGACCGCTTCTGTCGCACCGGCGTGTTTTCATCCTCCCCATGTCCTCAAGCGACGACATGGACGCGCGGCACAGCCGCATGCTGGCGGAGATCGCCGAGGCTGGGATGGCCATGGTCGGCCGGCTGAGCGCGGCGCTGCACGCGGCCAAGGACACTCAGGATCTCGTCACGATCGCAAACGCCTTCCACAAGGTCACGCGCGCCGTCCGCCAGACCATCGCGCTGGAGTTCAAGCTCCGGCACGCCCCGCGCGAACCCGCCGCGCCGCGGCCCGAGCCCACCGCATCGCCGCCGCCCGAGCGCGAGGAGCGCCCCGAGCGCGCCGACTGGAACGAGTATGAACGCCCCGACTGGGACGAGCCCCTCGACGCCCTGCTGAGCAGCGACGACCGCGAGGCCATCAACGACGCCCTCGACATCAGCATCGCCCGCACCCGCGGCGACCTGACCAAGGCCGAGGCCGTCCTCACCACAGCGTGTCATCCCGGTTTGGGCGCAGCCCAAGACCGGGACCCCGATCTGCTCCGCCCGAAAACCGAACCCGGACGGCGCAGCGCGCGCCTTTCGAGCTCAGCGCATCGCAATGCTGGCCGTCTCGCCCCCACGCCCCCTTGGCGCAACTCCGGCTGACCGCCGCTCTCGGACGACCCAGCCGCACAGCCCGGACGGAGCCCTGCTCCGGCCGCGCTTCGCCATGTCTAGCCCCACTGCGACAGGGTCCGCACCGCCAGCACCGCCGCCGACGCCCGGTTCTCGATCCCCAGCTTCTGGAAGACCTGCTCCAGGTGCTTGTTAACCGTCCGGGGCGAGATGCCGAGGATCTCGCTGATCTCGCGGTTAGGCTTGCCCCGGCTGAGCCACAGCAGCACCTCCGCCTCGCGCAATGTCAGGCCGTGGCGCTTCTGCAGCAGGCCGGCGTCCTCGCCCGACTGGGTCTCGGTCATGCGGAACAGGAACTCGCCCGGCTCGAGCCGGCTGATCAGGGTGAACTCCAACCGCCGCTCGCCCACCTCCACCGGCGCCGACTGCGGATCGGTCGGCCCGGCCTTGCGCAGGCGCGACAGCCGCTGCTCCACCGCCGGCGGCGGCTGGTCCCCCTGCCAGCCGGGGAACAGCTCGCGCAGCAGCTCATCCACCCGGGGCGTGCACCAGATCATCCGGCCCATGTCGTCCGTCGACAGCAGGAACCGGCCGGAGGAATCCAGCGCCGCCTGGCTGCGGTGGGCCACCCGCGCGTTCGCCAGGTGGACCCGGATCCGCGCCAGCAGCTCCTCCACCACGATGGGTTTGGCGAGATAGTCGACGCCGCCCGCAGCCAGGCCCTCCAGCACATGCTCGGTCTCGCTCAGGCCGGTCATGAAGATCACCGGCAGATGCTCGAACCGCTTGTCGCGCTTGAGCTGCCGGCACGCCTCGAAGCCGTTCATCACCGGCATCATGGCGTCCATCAGCACCAGGTCGGGGGTGATCCGCTGCAACAGGTCCAGCGCCCCCTGCCCGTCGCTGGCCACCAGCACGGTCATCCCGGCGCGGTCCAGGGTATCCAGCAGGAAGTTCAGCGAGTCCGGCTCATCGTCGACGACGACGAGGGTCGCGCGGCGGTCGGGGTGCTCAGCCATGGGTCTCTCTCGGTCGGAGGGCCTTCTGGAAGGATTTCAGGTCCAGGCGCTTGATCAGCTGGCGCAGGCGCTCGGCGAACGGCCGGTTGGCGGCGTCGGCGTCCTCCATGTCGCGCAGCCGCGCCTCGATGGCGCGGACGTGGCCGATGGCCGCCAGCTGGCTGAGGCTCTCGAGGAACGGCTCGGCCGAGGCTGGTGCGGAGGCGTGGGCGTCGGTCGGCTCCGACGCGGGCGCCGCCGCCTCGATCCACGTCAGGTTCAACAGCTCGCGCACCCGCTCCAGCAGCACGTGCATCTCCCACGGCTTCATCACGAAGGCGTCGTGCGGCGACTTCCCGTCCCCGCCGGGGCTGTGCTCATGCGCATTGGCCGACACCATCATGATCCGCAGCCGCGACCCGAAGGGCAGCGCGCGCAGCCGCGCGGCCACCTGCCACCCGTTCTGCCCCGGCATCTGGATGTCCAGCAGCGCCAGGTCCGGCCCCACCGCCTCGGCCAGGCTCACGGCCGTGTCGGCGTCGGACGCGGTGAACGTCTGGAAGCCCAGCGGCTTCAAGAGCCGTTGCAGGATCTCCAGGTGAGACGGGTCGTCGTCCACCAGCAGCACCGTCTTGCGCGCACCGCTGTACCCTTCGATCCGCATCGGCTGCACCGCCTCGACGTGCACGCCCATCGGCTCGGGCAACGCCATGCGCAGGGTGAAGCAGGAGCCCTCCCCCACCGTGCTGGCCACCGACAGTTCGCCGCCCATGATCTGCGCCAGCACCCGGCTGATCGCCAGGCCCAGCCCGGTCCCCGGCGCGATCCGCCCGTCCGGCGACCCGCCGCGCTCGAACGGCTCGAAGATCCGCTCGCGATCCGCGTCCGGAATGCCGATCCCGGAGTCGGCCACCTCGAACTCCACCGACGGCCCACGGTAGCGGACGGTCAGCCGGGCGAAGCCGTGGTCGGTGTACTTCACCGCATTGGACAGCAGGTTGATCAGCACCTGCCGCAGCCGCTTCTGGTCGGCGTAGACGAACGCCGGGACCCGGCCCACGTAGTCGAACCGGAACTCCAGTCCCTTGGCTTCGGCCTGCACCCTGAACATGTCGACGATCTGGTTCAGGAATTCGGCGAACTGCACCTTGTCGCGGCTGAGCCTGAGCACCCCGTTCTCGATCCGGGCGATGTCCAGCAGCCCCTCCACCAGGTTCATCAGGTGCTCGGAGCTGCGCCGGATCACCCGCGCCGCGTCCTGCGACGACACCCCCCGGTCGCGATCTAGCAGTTGGGCGTAGCCGTAGATGGCGTTGAGCGGCGAACGGATCTCGTGGCTGACGCCCTGCAGGTAACGGCTCTTGGCGGCGTTGGCGGCCTCGGCGGCCTCCTTGGCCCGCTGCAGCTCGGCGTCGGTCCGCTCGTGCGCCTCGATCTCCTCGGTCAGCAGCACGTTCTGGCGCAGCATCTCGGTCTCGGCCGCGCGCCGGCTGTCGTTGGCCAGCACCAGCAGCCAGGCCGCCACCCCCGACGCCAGCAACAGGCAGAAGAACACGCTCCACAGCGTGAGCTTCACCTCCTCGGCCACCAGCCGGCCGCTGAACCCGTACTGCAGATAGATCCCGTACAGGATCGCCCCGATGATCAGGTTGAACACCAGCATCACGCCCAGGAACCGCGCCATGGTCCCCTGCATCAGCGCCGCCACCCTAGCTGGCAGCGCCTTGTGCAGCAGGCTCACCACCTGTTCCTCCACCCGGCTGCCGCTCTTGCAGGCGTCGTGGCAGCGGGTCTCCAGCGTGCAGCACAGCGAACAGATCGGTCCCGCATAGACCGGGCACGACGCCATGTCGGCGTGCTCGAAGGTGTTCTCGCAGACGACGCAGACGTGAGCGGGCCGTTCCGGCAGGCCGACCGGTTCGCGGGCCAGGTAGAACCGGCTGCGGCTGGCCAGCGCCAGCGCCGGCGCCGCCACGAACGCCACCGTCAGCCCCAGCAGCGGCGCGAACGCCTGCATCACTGGCCCAAACGCGCCGACCAGGCACAGCGTCGAGGTCAGGATCGACAGCCCCATGGCGCCCACGCCCACCGGGTTGATGTCGTAGAGGTGCGCCCGCTTGAACTCGACCCGCGACGGGCTCAGCGCCAGCGGCTTGGAGATCATCAGGTCGGCCGACAGCGCCCCGATCCACCCGGCGGCGAGGTTGGCGAACAGGATCAGGATCCCCTCGATCACCCGGAAGATGCCCAGCTGCATCAGCAACAGCGCCAGCAGCACGTTGAACACCAGCCACACCACCCGGCCGGGGTGGGCATGCGTCAGCCGCGAG
This sequence comes from uncultured Phenylobacterium sp., assembly GCA_964575195.1. Classification (GTDB taxonomy): domain Bacteria; phylum Pseudomonadota; class Alphaproteobacteria; order Caulobacterales; family Caulobacteraceae; genus Phenylobacterium. The sequence continues at coordinate 105,128 of CAZNPJ010000009.1, read as the reverse complement.
AAGAAGTTCGACCAGGCGATCGAGCCGGCATAGGCGTTGGTCACGTTGATCTTGAGCTGGCAGACCACCACCAGGATCCCGGTCGCGACCAGCGCGCCGGCCGGCGATCCCAGCATCTCGCGGAACACCACCAGGAACATGTAGGACGGGTTCACCGCGTCCTCGGAGCTGACGCCGGCGTCGAGCGCCAGCACCACCAGCAGCGAGCCCAGCATCAGCTTCACGGCGCCGATCAGCACCCAGCCCGGACCGCTCGCCAGCACCGCCGCCCACCAGCCGAACGCCCGCCCCGGCTGCCGCCCCGGCATGAACCGCAGATAGTCCGCCTGCTCCCCGATCTGCGGCAGCAGGGACAACAGGGTCGACAGCGCCAGACCGAACAGCACCAGGTCCACAGCACCGTCCGGCGCGCCCATCTGACCTGTGAAATGGCTCCAGTCGCTGAGCTGTTCGCGCCCGTAGACCAGCATGAAGGCGATCGGCGCCAGCTGCAGGACGATCCACACCGGCTGGGTGACCATCTGCATCCGGCTGATCAGCCGCATGCCGTAGATCGCGATGGGGATCACCACCAGCGAGCTGATCATGTGGGCGATCCAGAGCGGGATCCCCAGCACCAGCTCCAGCGCCACCGACATGATGCTGGCCTCGATGGCGAACAGCAGGAACGTGAAGGACGCGTAGATCAGCGAGGTGATCGTCGAGCCCAGGTACCCAAACCCGGCGCCCCGCGTCAGCAGATCCACGTCCAGGCCGTCGCGGGCGGCGTAGTAGGCGATGGGCAGGCCGATCACGAACATCAGCACCGTCGCCGCGGCGATGGCGGCCCAGGCGTTCGCCGCACCGTAGGCCAGGGTGATCCCGCCTCCGATCGCCTCGCACGCCAGGAACGAGGTCGCCCCCACCGCCGCGCTGGCCACGCGGAACACCGACCACCGCCGCGCCGTGGTCGGCGTGAAACGCAGGGCGAAGTCTTCCAGCGTCTGGCTGGCGGCCAGCTTGTTGTACTGCCGCCGCTCCCGCAGGACGCTCTGGGTGGCGCGGGCGTTCATCTCGGCCTTCGCCCGGCGCGGACCGGCATGACGCGCTTTGAACTCATGGCGCGAGCATGGACGCCCCATCGCGCCAACGCCCATCCGACCGGCGCTATGCGGGCCGTTGTGGCCCGACCGCCTTCTTTCCGGTCACTTGTGGCGACGCTTTCAGCGACCCGGCATGACCAAGCGTCGATCCACGGCTGCGTGGATCGTGCTTGCAGCGGCAGGTTGAAGGCCCCGAACACGTCCCATCATGCCCGCCCGCGACCCGGCGCGATCTACGTCAAATGCCCGATGGTCTTGCCCCCGGCCCTCCCCCAACCATGAGGGTGCTGGCGTCCGAGCCCCGAGCCGTTGCGAAGGATCCACCCCTCTTGATCGTTCACCGACGACCCGGCCCGGCGCGTACGTTCGAACCCGTCCGCCTGCGCCCGGACGCCAGCAAGTCCCGCTAGATGCTGATCGCCTCGCAGTTCCTGCTTTGGGTGGTCGCCGCCCTGCTGTTCATCGCCGTCCTGGCCCTGTCGCGCCAGGTCAGCGGCCTGCGCGCGCGCCTCGAACAGGGCGCCCCCTGCCCGCAAGGCGAACCGCCACGCGAGCCGCTGGCGGAGGCGTCGCCCGCGCGGCCGACCACCGAGCCTACGTCGTTCGCCTGATTGGCCCACGCGGCCGATGACCCCCTGATGGCGAAAACCGTCGGGAGCCTGTCGTGAAGCTGAAAACCCTCTTGCTCGCCGCTCTGCTCACCGGCGCGGCGCTGACGACCGCCGTGGTCGCCCAGCCCGACAAGGTCAACACTCCGGCTTGGCTCACGCCGAAGATCGCTGGCCTGGCCAAGGCGAAGCGCGACTTCCTGTTGTCCGAGAAGGCCGAGCAGATGGCCGGCTCCTACGAGCGCCTGTTCCTACGGCTCAAGGACAAGACCCCCGGCGAGATCGAGGCCTATGTCGACGGCATGATGTCGGTGGTCGAGGCCGCAAAGTTCCACCCGGACACGGACATGGGCGCCATCCCCCTGGATACCGCGGACGAGAACTTCAACGGCTGGAAGCTGATGCGGCCGCGGGAACTGACCCTCAAGCGCGAGGCCGGCCCGATCAACCTCAGCTACTACATGCAGAGCCGGGGCGGCATCGCCACCTTCGCCAACGCCCCAGTGGCGATCTATCCGGAGGACCTGGTCGCCGGGAAGGTCGACGTCGCCATCGTCGGCGCGCCGCTGGACATGGGTTCCGGCTACCGCGGCGCCAAGCTGGGCCCTTCCGCGATGCGCAGCATGAGCGGCGGCGGTGGCGTCGACATGTTCACCATGGTCAATCCGTCGAAGGAGCTGAACATCGTCGACTACGGCGACATCGCCGTGGACAACATGAGCACCGAGCGCACCGTCCACCACGTGCGCGAGCGCATCGCCGAAATCGCTAGGGCCGGCGCCATCCCGTTCATCGTCGGCGGCGACCACAGCCTGGAGTACGCCGACGTGGCGGGCCTAGCCGATGTCCACGGCAAGGGCAGCTTCGGCGTCGTCCACTTCGACTCGCACTTCGACGCCGGCAAGGGCGGTATCCACTTCATCACCCACGGCGCGCCGGTCTACCGGGCGGTGAAGGAAGGCCACGTTCTCGGCAAGAACTACATCCAAGTCGGCCTGCGCGGCGCCTGGCCGGGCGCCGAGGGGTTCGAGTGGATGCGTCAGAACGGCGTCCGCTATCACGCCATGCCCGAGATCGAGAAGCGCGGCTGGGAAGCCACCATGGAGCGCGCGCTCGGCGAGGCCCGCGAGAGCGGAAAGAAGATCTTCGTCAGCTTTGACGTCGATGTCCTCGACCCGGCGTTCATCCCGGGCACCGGCACGCCCGTGCCCGGCGGCCTGACCATGCGCGAGGCCCTGCCGATCGTCCGCCGGCTCTGCGCCGAGAACGAGCTGGTCGGCTTCGAGATCGTCGAGGTCGCGCCGCAGCTCGACCCCACCTACCGGACCGCGCTCAACGCCAACTTCATCATGCACGCCTGCCTGACCGGCGTCGCCATGCGCAAGAAGGGCATCACCCAGGTCAACTTCCTGAGCGAGCTCACCACCGAGCACCAGCAGCCCGAGGCGGGCCTCAAGGCTGAGCGCGAAGGCAAGGCGGAGAAGATCGACCCGAACTACGGCAAGCCCAAGCCGCCGCAGGCCCGCAACAAATCCTGAGCCGTCAGAACCAGGCGCGCAGCCCGACCACCAGGCGCGTGTCGGACACGTCCTCGTCCGCCGCCCGCGCATAGTCAGCGGTCCGGCCGAAGCGGCGCTCGACGCTGATCCCGACGTAGGGCGCGAATTCACGGACGATCTCGTACCGGAGCCGCAGGCCGGCTTCGGCGCGGGACAGCCCGGAGCCGATGTCCTGCGACGGCGTATCCTGGGCCGCCAGCTCGATCTCGGCCTGGGGCTGCAGGATCAGGCGCTGGGTCAGCCGCAGATCGTAGGTTCCCTCCAGCCGCGCCGAGAGGTCGCCGGTGTCCGACAGGAACAGCGCCCCTTCCACGTCGAACCAGTAGGGCGCCAACCCTTCGAAACCGACCGTGGCGTAGGTGCGGCGCGGGCGGGGCTGGAGGTCCTGGCGCACCCCGGCCTGTAGGTCGAAGTACGGGCCGATGGCGCGTGAGTAGAGCGCCTGCACCTCGGCCTGCTCCAGGTCGCCGCGCCGCCCCTCGCCCTCCGTCCGGATCACGACCCGGTGAAGGTCGCCGCCGTACCGGAACTCGGCGTCCCAGGCATAGACGTCGCGGCCCGCCGCGGGGCGCCACTCCAGCCGGTCGAACATCGTCCGCGAGATCCGCATCCCGCCGTGCTCAAGCCGCAGCACCTCACGGGCCTGGGCCATGCGGTCGGTATCGAAGACCCTGTCGGCGAGATAGTCCGTCGCCGCTGGCGGCGCGGGCGCGTCCCCGACCGGCAACTGCGAGCCCGTCATCGGCGCGGACATCGTATGGCCGGCATGCGGATCCGCCGCGGGCGCGGCCGGCATCCGGTGACCTGCATGGGGGTCGGGCGCGGCGGGGGCCGCCGGCATGACGTGACCCGCGTGCGGATCGACGGCCGCCGGCGCTGGCATGCGGTGGCCAGCGTGCGGATCGGAGGTCTGCGCCTGGGCGGCCGTCGCCAGCAGGGCCAGGATCGCCGACGTTGCGACCAGCCGGCTCATGCCCCGGCTCCCGGCGCGGGTCGCACGGACACCACCTGAAACATGCCCGCGTGCATGTGGTAGAGCATGTGACAGTGGAAGGCCCAGTCGCCCGCTTCCGCGGTCACGTCAAAGGTCACCTTCCCACCCGGCAGAACGTTCACCGTATGCTTGCGCGGCATGTGCCCCACCGGCCCGTGGACCAGTTCGAAGAAGTGCCCGTGCAGGTGGATCGGGTGGGTCATCATGGTGTCGTTCACCAGTGTGATCCGGACCCGCTCGCCGGCGGTGAGCGTGTAGGGGGGCGGACGGTCGGCGAACCGCTTGCCGTCGAACCCCCACATGAACCGCTCCATGTTCCCGGTGAGTCGGATCTCCATCGCCCGCGACGGCGGCCGCGTGTCGGGGTTGGGCTCCAGCGCCACGAGATCCGTGTAGACCAGTACCCGGTGGCCGACGCTCTCCAGGCCCTGGCCCGGCTCGCCCGTCCGGTTGATCGGCATCGGCGCGATCATCTGCACGCCAGGACCGAGCGCGACCTGCGGAGCCTTGCTGGCGTCAAGCATCGCCATGCTGTGCCCCATGACGTCCGATCCCCGAACCCGCGGCGCCGCCATGCCGGGCTCAGGCTTGGGCGCTGGCGCGGGCATCGCATGGCCCATGGCGGCATGGTCCATCCCCGCGTGATCCATGCCGGCGTGGCCGCCGCCGGACATATCCATGCCCATGTCGCGCATGGTGGTGAGCGGGCGGGTCCGCAGCGGCGGGACCTCGGCGCGCATTCCGACGCGCGGCGCAAGCGTGGCGCGGGCCATTCCGGACCGGTCGGCCGCCTCGGCGACCAGGGTGTAGGCCTGCTCCGCCAGCGGCTGGACGATCACGTCATAAGTCTCGGCGTTGCCGATCTGGAACTCGTCGACCGTCACCGGCCGCACGGGTTGGCCGTCCGAGGCGGCGATGGTGAGCTTCAGGCCGGGTATGCGGACGTTGAAGATCGTCTGAGCCGCCGCATTCACGAACCGCAGCCGCATCCGCTCGCCGGGCTTGAACAGTCCGGTCCAGTTGTCGGCTGGCCCATGGCCGTTCACCAGGAACCGGAAGGCCGCGCCGGTGATGTCGGAGATGTCGGTGGGATCCATCCGCATCGCCGCCCATTCGCGCCGCTCGGCCAGGGTCTGGTCACGGCCCGCCAGCAGCCCGGCCACCGTCTGCTTCTGGAAGTTGAACACTCCCGGCTGGCCCTTGAGCCGCTGAAACAGCACGTGGGGGTGCGTGAAGCTGTAGTCCGAGAGCACGATCACATGCTCGCGGTCGAACGGGATCGGGTCCATCCCTGCCGGATCGATCACGATCGGCGCGTAGTGGCCCATCTGCTCCTGCAGGCCGGAGTGGCTGTGGTACCAGTAGGTGCCGCTCTGGATGATCGGAAACTCGTAGGCGAAGGTCTCGCCGGGGCGGATTCCCGGGAAGCTGACGCCTGGCACCCCGTCCATCTGGAAGGGCACCAGCAGGCCGTGCCAGTGGATGGAGGTGTCCTCCTTCAGCCGGTTCTCCACCTCCAGCCGCACCTTCTGACCCTCCCGCAGGCGGATCAGCGGCCCCGGCATCGTGCCGTTGATCGCCACGGCGTGGCCGGCCTTGCCGTCGATGCGCACCGGGGCATGGTCGATGATCAGGCGGATGGTCTCGCCCGACAGCGTGGGCGATGTGGAGAGACCCGGCGTCGCGCTACGCGCCCAGTCCGGCCGAAACGCCGCCAACGCGGCGCCGGCGGCCAGGAATCCACGACGAGGAAGACGGATCATTGGCAAGGCCTGCAAGCCACCTCGGAGGGGTCGATCTACCCGCGGCTAAGGGCGTTCCCGCCGCGCCGCTGGATATAGGCCATCATCCTGCGTCTGACGAACCGGACTCGGCATCCAGGGCGTGGTCGAGATCGTCAGGATGATCGCGAGACGGTTGAAGGCGAGCGCTGAAGCGCAACCCGCCCGCCGCGGCGCTCGATTGTCGCCGTGTAGAGCGCGCGATCAGCCAGGTCCCGGAAGTCTATCCGGAGTCGATCCCGATCCAGCTGGAACATGGCGAACCCCGGCCTGGAGATGCAGTAGCGGGTCCCGCCGATCCGCGTGACCGGTCCAGCGTCCGCCCCGGCGCCGGCGCAGATGTAGTCGACCCTGCCGCGGCGGATGTGCTGCAGATCGTGGTCGTGCCCGTTGACATAGGCCTGGACGCCATAGGCCTCCAGCAACGGCGCAACCTGGGCGATGAGCTCGGGCGAGTCGCCGTGCCCGCCGGAGTAGATCGGATGGTGGCCCATTACGATCTTCCAGGGCGCTCGCGAGCTTCGCAGCGCGCGCTCCAGCCAGGCCAGTTGGCGGGCGCTGTCGTGCGGGGCGAGATGGCCACGGCTCGCCTGCTGGAACAGTTCGCTGAGGTTAAGCCCGTCGACCAGGGGCGAGGTGTCGATCACGAAGAGGTCCATCAGCCGGCTCCCAAGGACCTCACCGGGGACTTTGAAGTAGCGGCTAGGCATCCGCCAACGGTGGCTGAGCCGTGTGTAGTCCACCTGCGCCTGGGCCAGCCCGCGATAGTCGTGGTTGCCCAGGGCCGCGTACCAGGGCGTTTGCAACGCTGGCGACGTGTAGACGTCCTCGAATGACCGTCGCCAATGCGGGTCGGTCACGGACTGCACGCCGGCGGGATAGAAGTTATCTCCGGCCGACAGCACGAACCGGCTGCCGATCTCCTGGGCGGCGCGCCCCATGGCTTGAGCGACCGCGCGCTGAGACCGCTCGCCGTCCCGGCCCCAATCGCCGATGGCGACGAAGCTGATCGGCGCGTCGCCAAGGCTGGCGGCAGCCTGCGCCGGCCATGCCGCACCAGCCGCGAGGGCCTGCAGGACAGTGCGGCGACCAAGCGGCGGGAACGTCACGGGCGCCTCCAGGCTCAGGTCGGGGCCCGGCTGGCCCCTCTAAACTCAGGACGCCGCCAATCGCGCGCTCCCTCAATCGAAACGGTGATTGCTGGGGTTCCGCACGCGCTCTACGCAAGGGGATGCCCTGGCGCTCCGACATCTGGCGTATCGGTCTGGCGGCGACGCCGATCGCGGCGGCGGCCCAGCCGGGCGGTCTGGATCGCGCGGAGATCCGGTGGCTGGAACCCGGCCCAGCCTTTACCTTCCTCGCTGACCCGTTCGGGCTGTGGCGCGATGGCGATCTGCATCTGTTCGCCGAGGCTTACGATTACCGGACCCGGCATGGCGTGATCGATCGGCTGCGGTTCGCCCGGGGCGTCGAACTTGTCGAGCGGCGGACCGTGCTGCGCGAGCCGTGGCATCTCTCCTATCCCTTCGTGTTCGAGGCCGAGGGCGAGATCTGGATGGCCCCGGAGGCGCACCGCTCAGGCCGCTTTACCCTCTATCGGGCTACGGCGTTCCCGGACGGCTGGGCGCCGGCGGCGGCGCTTGAGCTGGATACGCCGGCCATCGACCCGACGATCTTCCGGCACGACGGCCTTTGGTGGCTGGCCTATTCGCCGTCAGGACCACAGAGCGCGAAACAGGGCCGCCTCCACTTGGCCTGGGCGCCGCAGCTGACCGGCCCCTGGACGACCCACCCTGGAAACCCCGTCCGAGTGGACCGTTCGAGCAGCCGACCAGGGGGCACGCCATTTTCGTTCGACGGCGTCCTGCACCTGCCCGTGCAGGACTGCAGGCGCACCTATGGCGGGGGGATCCGGCTGTTGCGGATCTCCAATTTGACGCCGGACCGGTTCGGGGCGGAGGCGGGACCGCCGATCGCCCCGCCGACCTCGGCGGGAGCCTATCGCGACGGCCTGCACACCCTGTCGGCTTGCGGCGACACGACCCTTTTGGACGTCAAGCGGATTGACCGCTCGCCCGGCGGCCTGGCGATCGACCTCGGGCGCCGGCTGGGCCGTTGGCGCGTGTGACCCTCAGGCGCCCGAGGATGTCGGCGCCCATGGCGGCGAAGGCCCGAGCCCCGAAGCGCTCCAACACACGCCGCCGTCCCGCCGCGCCCATGTCGGCCAGGCGGCCCGGGTGCGACAGCATCCAGGCCAGCGCCTGAGCCAGGGCGTCCGCGTCGCCCGGCGGCACGACCAGACCCGTTTCCCCGTCCCGCACCGTGTAGGGCAACTCTCCGACCGCGGAGACGATGACAGGCAGCCCCGCCTGCATCGCCTCGTGCGCGGCGATGCACAGCCCCTCGGACCTAGAGGGCTGCAGGTACAGGTGCAGGCCGGCCAGAAACGCTTGCGGGCGCTCGGCGAACCCCATGAGCCGCACATTGCGGAGACCCGCCGACGCAATCGCGGCGGCGAGACCGTCGCGTCCCGCCCCATCTCCCGCGATCAACACCTCGAACGGCGCCAAGTCGCAGCAGCCCTGCGCGCGGAGGCGGACGAGGGCGTCGACCAGCACATCGTGGCCCTTGACCGGATGCAGCCGCCCCAGCAGGCCGATGCGCACCGGTTCGCCCGGTCGCCAAGGCCGAGCCTGCGGCGCGGCGTCGTCCGCCGCGAAAAGGGGCCAGCAAGCGAGACGCTCCGGCGGAACCTGAAGCCGGTCCGCGGTCAGGCCCGTGACGCTGTGGGAATCGCCGATCCAGAGCTGCGACAGCCGCTGGGTCGTCCGCAGGAGAAACCGGTTGGCGGGTTTCAGGAAGGCCGCGTGCTGCCAGCTCACCACGGGGATCGCGCGACGCAGTCCGACCAGTTGGCCCAGCAAGGTCGCGCGGGTCAGCGACGTCCAGATCACGTCTGGACGCCAGGCCAAAAGCGTCGCGTCCAGCCAGGCCAGAGTCGCCAGGTGGTCCTTCTCTCCGCCTGGGCGGACGTGCACACGCAGGCCGGCCGCTTCCATCGCCGGGATGCCACGGCCGTCCCGCCGGGTTAGTGCGAAGACCTCGACCGTGGCGCCTAGGTCGGACAGCACCTTCGCCACCGCAGGCACCGGGGACGCGGCGCCGCCGCCTTCCGTCGAATTGATCACATAGGCGATACGCATCACGCTTCGATCCTCGCGGCGATATCCCGGGGCGGACTCGTCTCGCTGCGCACGCAGAGGGTCAGCAGGGTGACGCTGACCACCGCCTGGATCAGGGCATGGACGCCCGCACCGATCAGGCCCAGCCAATCGAGCAGCGGAGGCAGCATCAGCAGCAGGCCCACCCCGCTCACCAGATTTGCCCAGACCGAAAGGCCGGGACGGCCCAGCGCGGTCAAGGCGGCGCTGACAGGCGGGCCCGCCATCAGCACGGTCCGCGCCAGGGCCAGCCAAAGCATCACGCCGCCCGCGCCTGCAAAGGCCGCGCCGGCGATCGTGACGGCCACGCGTCCCCCGAACAGTCCGATCAGCAGGCAGACCGGTGTCGCCGCCAGCAGGCCGATGCCGACCGCGCGCGACAACGCACCTCGGACGTCTGCGCCATCGCCGTCCGCCACGAGTCGGGCCAACTCCGCGTAGGCCGCCTGCCCGAGGATCTGCGCCGGCTGCGCCAGAACAGCGGTGGCGCGCTGCGCGACGGCGTAGAGCCCGGCGGCGGCGGGCCCGAGCATCCAGCCCACCGCCAGCGGCGCGAGGCGCCCCGACAGATCGGCGATGGTGACGTCCGCGTTGGTCGCCAGCATGAAACGCCACAGGCCGGGGTTCTCGCGGGGCGCCGCCCAGATCCCACCCGCCAGGTCGCGGTGCGATAGCCGCCCCCAGGCGGCATAGGCCCCCAGTCCCCACATGGCCGCCCACTCGGCCAACGCCGCCACCAGCCAGACCACCAGAAACCCCGTCAGGCCCGCGCCCGTCAGCAGGGCGGCCAGCGATCCAGCCAACCTGACCGCTGGCGCGACGACGCTATGGGCGCCGAGCAGATCGAAGCGGCCGCTGAGTTGGAGATAGCCGGCCGGCATGGACCGGATCGACGCCAGCACCGCCAAGCTGTAGGGGCCTGCGAACGCGATGGCGGTCGGGGACCAGCCCAGCCGAGGACCGATCCAGGGCGCGAGCGCGAAGGCGACCGACACCGCCAGCACGCCGCCGGCGCCCTCAACCAGCCCAGCGAAGGCCAGAAGCCGTGTGAGACGGGCGCGGTTTCCCAGCGCCAGCGCCTGGGCGCCATAGCGGACGATCGCCTGCCACCCAGGGAATTCGATGATCCCGCCGACGGTCATCACATAGGCGTGGATCAGGATCAGGACGCCATAATCCGCAGGCCCAAGCGCCCGGGCCGCGATCGCCATGTAGGCGAGGCTCAGCAGGCCGGCGGCCGCCTTCCCGCCCAACAGGCGACCCAGGTTGGCGTAGATGCGGCCAACGACGCCGTTCGCCCGCTCAGCCATGGGCGACCATGGGCAGGACGGCGGCCGGCTCCAGCCGCGGCGCGGCCAATCCTGCGAACGCCGCCAGCGCCCGCGCCGCGCGAACGGCGGACGGCTCCTCGGTCAGATCAAAGCTGTCGTCGAACAGCGCCTGCTGGATGCCGCGATAGCCCGACGCGTGCTCGTCCCGCGCGCGGCGCAGGCTATGCCCCAGATCCGCCACGTCCTCGATCACCGGCCCGGCGGTCCAATGCAGGAAGTTCGGGTCGCCCGCCCACGCCAGACGATGCGGGCTCAGGAACAGGCAAGGGCGCGGGCGCAGGAGGAACTCATAGACCTGGCTGCTGGCGTCGCCGACATAGATGTCCGCGCGGTTGGTGTAAGCCATGGTCGTCGAGGCGCGACTGCCGAGGTCGATGTGGATGTTGGGCGCGCGCAGATAGCGTTCGTCGATCCGCCCCGGACGGTCGATGCGCAGCCGGTCGATCGTCGCCACGAAGGGCCGCTCGAACAGCATCACATGGGGCGCAAAGATCAGGTGATGGTCGTCATGCTCGACGAACCAATCCAGCACTTGCCGGCCCATTGCATACCAGGACGACAGATGCGGCGAGACGTGCGGATTGTAGAGCACCACCGGCCGCCCGTCGTCGATCAGGGGGTGAAGCTTGGCGGCGGCGAGCGATAGGTCGAACTTCGGATAGCCGACGACGGAGATGGTCGCGGGATCCACGCCAGCCTCGTCCACCAGGCGCCGGCGGACTTTCGGCCCCGAGACGAGCACATGGTCGAACCCGGCGCTGGCGGCGTCGAAGCCGATCGCCCGGTCGCCGGCGCCGTGTCGGGTGTGGACGATCTTCAAGTCCTTCAGCCCGTGGCGGGTCTTCAGGATCAGCGATGTCTTCTCGGCCACCACCAGCACGTCCAGGCTTCGAAAGAAGTCCAGGTTGTCGCCGTAGATCAGCAGCTTCGTCGCCGGGAGCACCGCGTCCAGCGTCCGATGGGCCAAGCGGCTGGTCTTGCGGGTGAGGCCCAGTTCCACGAGCCGGATCCAGGGCCCGATCAAGCCCTGCCCCAGGCGGATCACCTCGGCGGTAAGGCGCGGATTGGTGGTGGCGACGACGATCTCGGCGTCCACGCCGGCCCGGGCGAGCGCCAGAGCGATCGGCAGGCTGTGAGCGACTTGGTGAACCTGGTCGTGATTGAAGAGAAATCCGATCCGCATATGTCACCGACGACGCAGCGGGGCTGGGTCCTCAATCGGCGTGGTGAATTTTCGGTATGCGGCGTTCGACGCGGACCATCGCCAACACCCCGAGCACCATGGCGACGGCGATGACCGCGGACGACTCGATGCGGCCCAGGGCGAACCCACCTTGCTCAGCCGGCTTCGTCAGCAGGTCGCCAAGCGTGGCCCCGAGCGGGCGCGTGAGCACATAGGCAGCCCAGAACAGCAGCGCGCGCGGGATAGCGGTCACATACCGCGCCAAGGCTACCAGGGCGATCAGGCCGGCGAACACCAGCGCGCCCCCGTCGAAACCCAGGCCCAGGTTGTCGGCGGTGAAGTCGCCCAGCGCGGTGCCAAGCGTGTTCGAGATGAGGATCGTCACCCAGTAGAAGATCTCGTCCGGCCCCGACGCGACGTGATCGGCCGCGATACGACCGCGAGTCTTCGCCCAGATCGCCAGCACCGCGACGACCATCGCCAGGAGAATGGCGGAGGAGACCACATAGCCCAGGCCCAGCGATCGATCGAAGAAGTCGGACGTGGTCGTGCCAACGGTTGTCGTCGCCACCACCACGAGCCAGTAGACCGCCGGCCGGTAGCGACCGACCCTGATCTGCGCGGCCAGGACCATGGCGAAGAAGCCCAGGAAGATCAGCGTGCTGAGCCCGTAACCCAGGTCTAGTTGCATCGACAGGGCGTCCCCGCCCGTCTCACCCAGCGTCGTGGCGAGACACTTGACGATCCAGAACCCCAGGGTGGCCTGCGGGACCTTGCTGAGTGCGGCCCGAAACCCGGCTTGGTCGCCGATATCCGTCAAGGCGCGCCCCTCCGGGTGAACGGAGGTGGACCGTGCGCGCGATCGTCCGCGCGCGCCAGTCCCGCCCGTCGCATCATATCAACCGCGCTTGGCGCGCACTTGGGCCAGCAAGGCCGCGGCTTCGGCGTGCCGGCCGCGGTCGGCGATCTCCCGGCCCGGACGGGCGGGCGCCGCGAGCGCCGCCTGAAGTGCGCGCTCGGCCTCGGCGTACTTGCCGTCCTTGAACAGGAAGTCGGCGTAGAAGTAGTTGGAATCGACACCCTTGGGATTGGCGGCCAGGGCCTTGGTCAGATAGGCGCGGGCCTTGTCCTTGTCGCCAAAGCCGACCGGGAAGCCCGGCACCTGATAGTAGAGCGATCCCAGGCTGGTGTAGACCGAGCCGTTAAGCGCGTTCGGATTGATCTTCTCCGCGCGTTCCAGGGTCGCCCGGGCGTCCTTGGCCAGGCCCAGCGCGCCCATCCCGCCCTTGGCCCCCGCCTCGGTGCTGAGGGCGATCCCTTCCCAGATCAACGGTTCGGCGCGGCCGGGGTACTGTTTGGCCAAGGCGTCCGCCTGGGCCGCGATGGCCGCCAGCTGCGTGACCTTGGCCGGCCCTTTGACCTCATAGTTCACATGGTCCCAGTTGCGGGCGATGGCGTCGATCCGGGCGTCCAGAGCCGCGGGCTCGGCAGCCGCGGCGCCGGCCATCAGGCTCAGGGCCGCGGCGGCGATGGCAAAGCGATTGTGCATGGGGGTCAGTCCTCAGGTTCAGGCGAAGAGCTGCGCGACGCGACGGTCATCAGACGCGAGGGCGCGATCGACGAGATTTGGAGCGATGGCGTTCAGCCGGACGAAGAACGCCTCGGGAAAGCCCAGGTAGACATCGCGCCGCCGGCGGGCGACGGCGTCCACGATCTGGTCGGCGACCGGATCGGGATCATCCATCGCCATCTTGGTTAGGGCCGCGAACTCCAGCACCTTCGCCGAGTTGAAGGGCGTCTTGACGGCGCGGGGCGCGACATAGGTCACGTCGACGCCGCTTCCCGCCACCTCGCGCCGGAGCGCCTGACTAAAGGCCCGAAGGCCGGCCTTGCTGCTGGAGTAGCTGGCGAAGTGGGCGAAGTTGATCGAGCCGAAGATCGATCCGACGTTGACGATCTGGCCCGCCCCGCGCGCCTTCATGCCAGGCAAGACGGCTTGGGTCAGCCGGATCGGCGCCAACAGGTTGATCGCCAGCGTCCGCGACAGCTGGGCCGGCGCCTCATCCTCGACCGGACCGAAGTATTGAACCCCGGCAAGGTTGATAAGCGTGTCGAAGGGCTCGGCCGCGAGGCGGTCGCACGCCGCCTGAAGCCCGTCGGGATCGGACAGGTCGCACGCCATGTAGGCCGCTTGCAGGCCTTCCGGCGGCTGTCGATCGAACACCGTGACGGCCGCGCCTGCTCGGACGAGGCGGGAGGCGATCCGTCGGCCCATCTCGCCGGAGCCGCCGGTGATGGCGATGTGTCGTCCGCTAAACCGCATGGGCCAGCTCCGTCTGATGAGGAATACTGCGGAACATCTCGGCGAACAGGCCGAACACCATCTTGGCCACGTGGATGATCGAGTCCTGGTCGCGCGGGTCCTCGACCGTCGCCATCAGCCGTCCGAAGAAGGCCATGTGCTCGAGGTCCAGCGACCCGTGCGACGACAGGTAGGAGAAACATTCCGGCCCGAGGTTGAGCGACGTCGCGACGGCGGAGGCGCCGTAGGTGGCCAGCGCCGTGCTGGTGCCCTCCAGCACGAAGATCATGCCGAACATGCCCATCGGATTGATCTTGCCGACGTAGTCGTAGGCGAAATCGACCATGCGGGCGGTGGCCGCGCCTGGACGGCCGTTGCGAACGGCCTCGGCGTCGCCGCCGCAATTGGCGATGTCCCTGAGGATCCAGCGCTCGTGGCCGGTCTCTTCGGCGACGTATTCCTCCAGCGCCTCGCGGAAGCGGGCGTGGTCGGCGTCCATGCCGTCCCGCGCAAGGCTGAGCAGCGGCACCGTGTGGCTGACGTGGTGATAGGCCTCGGTCAGGTAGGCGATGTAGGTCTCCCGAGAGATCTTGCCGGCGAGACCGTCGAGGATCTGGGGCACGGAATAGAGGGCTTGGCGCTCGACAGCGGTTTCCCGCTCGAGCCGGTCGAAGAAGGACATCTGGGTCACCTCAGGCAGGTTGTTCGATGAAGTCGCGATGCGACTGATGCAGGGCCGCCCGGCGCGGTCGCCCGTTGCCGGTGAGCTCGCCGCGGGAAGGGTCGAAGGGGGTGACGGCACGCCACCGCTCGACCTTGGCGTAGTCAGGCAGCCGCGCATTGGCGCGGGTGACGGCCGCCGCGAGGGCCTCGCCGACGAGGTCGGGCCGTAACGGGACGATCAATGCGCAGAGCCCGGCCGCGGCCTCGCCGAACACCGCCGCCTGGGCGATCTCCGGCTGAGCCAGCAACTCGCTCTCCACCCACTCGGGCGCGACGTTGCGGCCGAAGGCGGTGATGATCAGGTTGGACTTGCGACCGGTGATGGTCAGGAATCCGTCCACGTCGATCGCACCGAGGTCGCCGGTGCGGAGCGCGCCCTCGTGCGGCGCCCCGCCCACATAGCCCAGGAAGGGCCGCGGCGAGATCAGCACCTCGCCATCGGCCGCCGTAGTCAGCCGCAGATGCGGCAGCACCCGTCCCACCGCGCCCGGGCGGTCCGCCGACGGCGTGTTCAACGCCACAACGGACGCGCATTCGCTCAGCCCATAGCCTTCATAAGCCGGAAGACCGGCGGCTCGGGCGGCGGCGATCAGCTGCGGCGACAGCTTGGCGCCGCCCACGGCCGCCAGCTTGAGCGTGGGCAGGCGGCCACCCGTGAAGGCCAGGAAGCCTGTCAGTGCGCGCAGCAGTTCGGGCACCAGGATCACGCTGGTGATGTCAAGGTCGGAGATGGCGTCGGCCAGGCGGGAGATGTCGGGCCGGAATGGGTTGGCGAAGCCGATGTCCGCCAAGCCGTAGGCCCGATATTCGCCGCCCGCCAACAGGGTGGGATAGAGGCCTGCGACGTTCTCCAGCAGCACGCCGAGCGGCAGGACGGCCAGGTGGCGTCCTGCGAACTCCGCGCCGATCACCTCGACCAGCGAGGCGGCCACGGCCTCCATCTGCGCCTGCGACAGGCAGACGCCCTTGGGCGCCGCTGTCGATCCCGAGGTGTAGGTGATCTTGGCGGTTCCAGCGTGCAGATCCCGCGCCGGCAGGCCCAGCACCTCGGCGCAGATCGCCTCGCCCGCCACGACCGTCGAGATGGGGGTCTCGGCCGTGGCGGACGGGCTCACCATCAGGCAGGCGCCTGCGTCGGTGAGGGCATGCGCCCGCTGCTCGGCCGACAGGAACGGCGGCAGCGGCAGGCTGGGTCGGTTCAGGCTGATCAGGGCCAGGTCGACAACGACCCAGGCGGGGCCGTTGTCCAGGGCGACGGCCACCGGCGCCTCGGGCGGCAGACCGCGCAGGGCGGCCGCAAGCCAGATGGCTGCCGATTCGATTTCGCCCAGCAGGTCCAGCCAGCTCAACTGCGCCTGCGCGCCCGCCAGTGCGACGGCGTCCGGCTTGGCGGCGGCGTGGACGCGGACCGCGTCGAGGACGCGGCTCACAGCGCCGCCCTCCGCAGGCGACGAACTTCGCGCTCGGTGACCTTCGCCCGCAGACGCTGACGCAGTTCCGGAAGCGCCCGGGACATGCCGATCTCGCCGGCGAACACCTGCGGACGCTGATCGTAGTACCGGCCCCAGGCGTTCGACGCCGGGCCGAGGCGCGCCGGATCGGCCGCCCCCAGAGCCCGCATGCCGAACCCGGCGCGCTGGAGCAGTCGCGTCAGCTCCGGCCGCGCCGTCGCCACCGCGTAACGCCGCCCGCAGACCGCCGCCAGCCAGCACGCCAGCGCGCCGAACAGTTCGAGCGAGGCGCCGGGGGTCGTCGCGGCCAGCGAGCCGATCTCGACGACGCTCTCGCGAGAAACGGGGCGTTCGAACGCGCCTGCGACCAACTGTTCCACCGGCCCGTCGAGATACGTCTCAAGGAAGAGGGTCTCGACCTCCGGAAACCGAACGCCCGCCACGGCGAGAACTGTTCCGTCCGCCGCCGACAGGCCCATCAGGATAGGATAGTGCGCCGGCACTTTCGCACCGTAGGCGGCGTCGAACCGGGCCTCGATGAACTGCTCGAACGCCTCGCGCCGGGGATGCGCGGCCTCGGCCACGACGACGCGCGGCGTGGGACGCAGTGGAATGGGTGTGGTGGCGGACGGATACGACGATAACTCGGTCAACGCGGGTCTCCAAAGGCTCGGCCCCTGCAACCTCAGACGACGCCCCGAACCGACCTCCTCAACGGGCCATGCGATTTTTTCCGATGGCCTGTGATCATCGCGCCCGTTGCGTATCGCGGGCGGATCGTCGAACAGTCATCTCTCGCCGCGCCACTAGGAGCCGCTTCGCACATGGCCGATCCGCCGCCGCTGATCGCCGCCTATCTTCGCAAGCGCGCGGACCTGCTGCGGTTCTTCACCCTGCGGACCGGCTCGGCCGCGACAGCCGAAGACGTGGTCCAGGACCTGTTCCTGAAGATCAGCGAGATGGAGACGCCGGACGACCTGCGGAGCCCCGACGCGTTTCTCTATAGGATCGGGTCCAACCTTATGCTGGACCGCGCCAAACAGCAGCGGCGGCAAGTTGCGCGCGATCACGCCTGGAGCCGCGAGGGCGGCGGCGACGGTCCCGAACCCATCGCCCAGGAGCCGCCAGCCGATGAGGCTGTCGCCGGACGCCAGCGTCTGGAACGGCTCATGGCCGGTATCGACAAGCTGCCGACCCAGGTGGCGACAGCGTTCCGCCTGCATAAGTTTGAAGGCCTGACCCATGGCGAGGTAGCGGCCCGGATGGGCGTCTCGCGGAGCTCGGTCGAGAAGTACATCATGACCGCGCTGAAGACCCTGATGGCGGAAATCGAACGATGAATTGCGGACTCGCGCCAGCGGCGGCGTCTATGGGCCAGGAGAAGTCCACAGCAACATGAGCGTCTCGTCCGACAACCTGCCGCCCGCCGACCCGCTGCGCGATGCAGCGGTCAGCTGGCACGTGCGCCTGGCGTCGGACGCCGCGGACGAGGCCGACTGGCTGGCGTTCGAGGCGTGGCTGGCGGATTCGCCCGCCCATGCCGCCGCCTACGAGGCCGTCGAGGCGGTCTGGAGCGCATTAGACGCCGCCGCGCCGGCGGTGACGGCGACGTCGAACGTCATCCCGTTGAAACCCCGCGCCAACCGGCCGCCGCTGGCCTGGTTTGGCGCCATGGCGGCCAGTCTGGTCGCCGCCGTGCTGCTGGGCGTCACCTTCCTCTCGAACAGTCCCGTCACCCAGCGCTACACCACCGCCATGGGCCAGCGTCAGGTCATCGCCCTGGCCGATGGCACCCGCATAACCCTGAATGGCGGGTCCCATATCGAAGCGACCCTCGGAAGGGGCGAGCGTCGCGTGGTCATGGCCGACGCCGAGGCCGTGTTCGACGTCGCGAAGGACCCCAAGCGTCCCTTCTTCATCGACGCCGGCGAACGCGAAATCCGCGTGGTCGGAACCGAGTTCAACGTTTTGCAGCGGGGGGGCGACATGCAGGTCACCGTCCGGCGCGGCGTCGTCGAGGTTCGACCAGCCGGCCAACCGGCCGCACCCGCTTTGGCGCGCCTCCAGAAGGGTCAGGCCCTGACGCACACGGCCGGTCAAGACCGTGACGCCGTGGGCTCCGCCGATCCCGAAGTCGCCTTCGCCTGGACCCAGGGCCGATTGATCTTCAACGGGCAGCGGCTGGCCGACGTGGCCGTGACCCTCAATCGCTATGTCGCGATCCCCATCCAGGTCAGCGCCGACGCCCAGGACCTGCCGGTGACCGCGACCCTCAATCTGGGGACGGAAGACCAGATGCTGCAAAGCCTATCGGCGTTCCTGCCCGTGCACGTAGAGCGGCGACCCGATAGTGTACGGCTGAGCCTGCGTCGCGAGACGCGCTGAGTCGGCGGGAGGCCATGGGCTGCATTCGACGCCGGCGCCGCCCGGCCGGACTGATGGCCGTCGCGTGCGCGGCCGCCGGCGTCGCGACGTCGGCCCGTGCCGCCGATCTGGTGCTGGATGTTCCCGCTCAACCCCGCCAGAGCGCCCTCATGGTCCTGGCCCGCCAGGCCGGTGTCTCCCTGGGTTTTGCGCCCGGCGCGCGATGTGACGGCCGCGTGGGCGTCGCAGGGCGCATGGACCTGGACGAAGCGTTACGCCGCCTGCTCATCAACTCAGGCTGTGTCGCGGTGCGCCCGGACGCCCGCACCGTGGTGATCCGCCCCCGTCCCCTCCCCGCCGCCGCGACCGCGACCGCGACCGCGCCATCGACCAGCGCCGAGCGCCAAGCCACCGAACTGGGCGAACTGGTGGTGACGGCGGACAGGACCGAGAGCGTTCTGTCCGCCTCTCCGTACGGCCTGACCGCGATCAGCGGCGCTGAGCTGCAGCGTCGCGGCGTGTCCGATGTGGCCGACCTCACGCTGATCGCAGCCGGCGTCACCGTCACCAACCTCGGCCCCGGACGTGACAAAGTGCTGCTTCGGGGGCTGTCGGACGGTCCGCTCACCGGCCACACCCAGGCGACGGTCGGGCTCTACCTCGGCGACCTGCGTCTGACTTACAATGCGCCCGATCCAGACCTGCCGCTGATTGACGTCGCCCGCGTCGAGGTGCTGCGCGGGCCGCAGGGGTCGCTCTACGGTGCGGGCTCGATCGGCGGCGTCCTGCAGATCGTCCCCAACGCACCGGACACCACTGGGCGAAGCGGCCGGATCGCCGTTGGTGTTGGCGCGACAGCCCACGGCGCCGGATCCAGCCGGTTCGAAGGCCTGTGGAACCAGCCGCTCGGCGACCGCGCCGCCGTGCGGATCGCCGCCTGGTCGGAGGTGGCCGGCGGATACATCGACAACCGCGCCCTGGGCCTGAGCAACGTCGATCGGTCGCGACGCCGGGGTCTGCGTCTCGCAACGTCATGGCGGCCGGTCGACGACCTGTCGCTTGAGGCCACGCTGATCAGTCAAGCGATCTCCAATCGCGACGCCCAGTATGCGACGCCGTCCATCGGCCCCCTTGCTCGGGCGACCGCAAGCCAGGAGCCGCACGACAACGATTTCCTGGCCCTGTCCCTCGCCGCCCACTGGACCCCGGCCTGGGGGCGCGTGACCTTCAGCATGGGAGCTGTGGACCACGAGGTGGGCACCACCTACGACGCCGCGGCCGCGCCGGGGGCGCTGGTCGCCGCAGGCGGCCCGGGCCTCACCTTCCGGGATCGGAACGAGATCCGCAGCCTTATCAGCGAGCTTCGAGTCACCTCCGTCGGCGCCGGCCGCTGGCGCTGGACCCTGGGCGCCTTCAACGCGCTGGGCGACCAGCAGCTTGGAGGGACCCTGACACCCGCAACCCCCGGCTCGGCCTACACCGAAGCGCGCCGCGATCGGCTGCTGGAGGGGGCCGTCTTCGGCGAGACGTCGTTCGATATCACCCCTGTCCTCACCGTCACGGCGGGCGCCCGGCTTCTGCAGGCGCGCCTCAAGACACGCTCCCAGGTCGACGTTGGCCCCGCGCAGCGAACGTTCCGAGGGCGTACGACGGCGGACGGCTTCGCGCCAAAGCTGCTGCTGGCCTATCGACCGGCGCCAGGCCTGACCATCTATGCTTCGGCGGCAGAGGGCTATCGCACACCAGGCCTGAACACGAGCGGGCCGCCGGGCCAGGCGTTCGGCGAGGCCGGCGGCGCCCAGCCCCTGCGCAGATACGCCGGCGACGAACTCTGGAGCTACGAGACCGGGGCGCGGTGGCGGTCCGCGCGGCTGGGGCTGACCGCGCGAGTGGCGGTCTTCCAGGCCGATTGGCGGGACATCCAGGCCGACCTCCTCCTGCCGTCCGGCCTCCCCTACACCGCCAATCTCGGCGATGGTCGCAGCCGCGGCGTGGAGTTGGAAGCGACGTTCAAGCGCGGACCGCTGACTCTCTCCGGCAACATGGTGCGCCAGGATCCCGAGCTGCGCCATCCAGCCTCGGGCCTGCTGGCGAGCCCCGAGGCGACGCTCCCTGGCGTGGCCGACGCCGGCTACGCCGCCACCGCGATATGGACCACGCCCATCGGCGCGGATCTGACCTTGGACTTGCAGGCGAGCTACACGTTCGTGGGTCACTCGCGCCTGACCTTCGACGCAGCGACGTCGCCCGACATGGGCGGCTATGGCGACGTGCGGCTGGTCGCTGGGCTGAGTGGCGGGCCGTGGACCGCGCGACTGTCGGTCGACAACGCCCTGGACGGCCGCGGCGACACCTTGGCCTTCGGCAACCCCTTCGCATTCCGCAGCCAGCAGCAGACCACGCCCCAGCGCCCACGGACCATCTCCCTATCCCTCGCGCGGACCTTCTGACGGACGACAACTGTGGTCGCGGGCGCCGCGTCGGAATGCGAATAGAAGAGCGGCAAGCGCCCAGAGCGCCGGCCCCGGTTAGAAAGACGATGCCGATGCCACGACCTCATCTGGAAGCTCACCTCATGCGCCGCATCGGCTGGCTGCGCGCGGCCGTGCTCGGCGCCAACGATGGGGTGGTGTCGACCGCCAGCCTGATCATCGGGGTGGCTTCGGCCGCGGGCGGGCGCTCCGAGATCATCGTGGCAGGCGTGGCGGGCCTGGCGGCCGGTGCGATGTCCATGGCCGCCGGCGAGTTCGTTTCCGTCAGTTCGCAGTCCGACACCGAAGGCGCCGACCTCGACCGCGAGCGCCAGGAACTCCGCACCCAACCCGCCGCCGAAGAACAGGAACTGGCCGGCCTCTACGCCAGCCGCGGCGTCGCGCCGGACCTTGCGCTCCAGGTTGCACGGCAGCTGATGGCGCACGACGCGCTGGGCGCCCACGCCCGTGACGAACTCGGCATCTCGGAAATCACCACCGCGCGGCCGATCCAGGCGGCCTTCGCCTCCGCCATGACCTTCGCGGTCGGCGCCGCCCTGCCCCTGATCGTCGCGCTCGCCGCGCCAACGGGGACGGTTGTGGCGGCCGTTGCGGTCGCCGGTCTCCTGGCCTTGGCCATTCTCGGCGGCGCAGGCGCTTGGGCGGGCGGAGCGCCGATCTGGAAGGCCGTGGCGCGGGTCACCTTTTGGGGCGCGGCCGCCATGGCGGTCACCGCCGGTGTCGGCTTGGCGTTCGGCGTCGCGGCCTAAACCTTTGCGCGCAGGGCGCTGGTGCGGGCGGTCGGACTCGAACCGACACTCCTTGCGGAAGCGGATTTTAAGTCCGCCGCGTCTACCAATTCCACCACGCCCGCAGCCCGCGACGGGTACGATGTTTGCGCCCCCATCGTCCAGTCCGCGCGCCGCCCCGCCGTAAGCGAAGGGCGTCCGATTTCGGGAACGCCTTGCGCCGCCAGGGGTTGATCGCGGGGACACGCTTGTCCCCACAGTGCGCGAGGCTGCCCGATGTATACCCTTCCTGACCTGCCCTACGGCTACGACGCGCTGGGCGCGTTCATGTCGGCCGACACGCTCCGGACGCACCACGACAAGCATCACAAGACCTATGTCGACAAGACCAACGACCTGGCGGCCAAGGCCGGCCTCGCCGGAATGCCTCTGGAGGACGTCGTCCGGGAGGCGCATCGGTCCAACGACAAGAAGCTGTTCAACAACGCCGCCCAGGCCTGGAATCACGCGTTCTTCTGGGAATCCATGCGTCCGCCTGGCGGCGCGGCGCCGAGTGGCGACCTGCTGCGGGCGATCACCGATGCTTTCGGCGACCTCGGGAGCTTGAAGACCGCCTTCGTCGAGGAAGGGGCCAACCACTTCGCCTCAGGCTGGGCGTGGATCATCGCCGGTTCGGACGGCCTGAAGGTCATCTCGACCCATGATGCCGAAGACACCTTGATCAAGGAGGGGCTGTTCCCCCTGTTGGTCTGCGACGTTTGGGAGCACGCCTACTACCTCGACTACAAGAACGACAGGAAGGCGTTCCTCGAGCGCTGGTTCGACAACATCGCGAACTGGGACTTCGCCGCAGCGCAGCTCGCGGCCGCGAACAGCAAGGGCGACGGCTTCCGCTATCCGGCCCCCTAGCGGTAGAAGACTCGCTGGGTCCACTTCTCGGAATAGCGGCCCTTCTTGTAGCAGGACCGCTCCCGCGCCACGCAGCGGACGCCATCGGCGGGGCTCCAGACCTCGTGATGGTTCCAGTTGTCGTCGCGGTCCTTGTCCTTGTTGGCGTTCGCCGCGATGGCGCCCACCACGATCGCTCCGAGGACAAGGCCCGCGATGGCGGCGCTGTTGTCCTTGTTCTTGTGCGAGAGGTCGCTGACTTGCAGGTCGGAGGTGCGGCCGCTGCGGTAGTTGTAGACGCACGAGTAGCTGAAGCGCGCCTCGCCGCCGTTGCGGTCGTCGAACTCGCCCTTACCCGAGACCCGCGCCTCGTTGCGGCTATCGCTGACGTTTGACGAGGTGATGCGCACGCCGCGGGCCTGCGGATAGCGGTCTTGGACTTCGTAGCTGATCTCACGGCTGCAGGCGTCCGTAGGGCTCCGGCCCTGGGCCAGCGCCGCCGTCGGGGCCATTGCTGGAACGGGGGCCAACAAGGCGCCGATGGTCAGATAGGTCACTGATCGCATGAGTTGTGCTCCTGAACGTCTCCCGACGGCAGCCTTGACCTTACGTGCCGCGGGCGGCAAGGCCACCCGCGAAATGATCCTGACCCTTTCTTGCGACGACCGGCCCGGCATCGTGGCCCGCGTATCGGCCCTGCTCTTCGAGCGTGGGGCGAATATCCTTGATGCTCAACAGTATGACGACCAGGAAACCGGTCGGTTTTTCATGCGCGTCGTGTTCGATCCGGGCGACTCCGCGCCGGAGCTTTGGCGCGGCGCGTTCGAGCCCCTGGCTGTCGAGTACGCCATGACCTGGACGCTGCGGGGCTCGCGCGAACGCCGAAAGGTGATGATTCTAGCCTCCCAGACCGACCACTGCCTGGCGGACCTGATCTGGCGCTGGCGACAGGGCGAACTCCCGATGGACATCACCGCGGTGGTCTCCAACCATCCGGCCACGACCTTCCCCCACACCGACCTTCAGGGCATCGCCTTCCGCCATCTGCCGGTGAACGCCGAGACCAAGCCGCAGCAGGAGGCGGCCCTCTGGGCTCTGATTCAAGAGACCGGGACCGAGCTTGTGGTCCTCGCCCGCTACATGCAGGTGCTGTCGGACGACCTGTCGACCAAGCTGGCCGGGCGCTGCATCAACATCCACCACTCGTTCCTGCCCGGGTTCAAAGGCGCGCGTCCGTACCACCAGGCCCACGCCCGCGGCGTGAAGGTGATCGGGGCCACCGCGCACTACGTCACCGCCGACCTGGACGAGGGTCCGATCATCGAACAGGACGTCGAGCGGATCAGCCACCGCGACACGCCCGCCAACCTCATCCGCAAAGGCCGCGATATCGAGCGGCGGGTTCTGGCGCGCGCCGTCCGTTGGCACGTGGAGGACCGCGTTCTGCTGAACGGCCGCAAGACCGTTGTCTTCACCGACTGAGCGGGGTCAGGGGCTGAGGGGCCCGTGCGCGCGCTCGACCGGAAAGACGATCTCGACCCGCAAGCCATCGGCCAGGTGCTCGACGGTGTGCGATCCGCGCAGGTCCCCCGCCGTGAGCCGCCGGATCAGCTGCATCCCGAAGCCGCCACTGACGCTGGGCTCGGTCTGGCCGACGCCGCCCTCCTGCCAAACCAGTCGCACGACGCCGGGCGGGGTTTCGGACCAGGTCACCGAGACCGTGCCGTCACAGCGGAAGGCGCCGTACTTCGCCGCATTGGTCGCCAGCTCGTGGGTGATCAGCCCCACAGCCAGCGCCTGGGGCGCCGCCAGCTCGATCGGGGGCCCGGCGATCTGGACGCGGGCGGCGAAGCTGGCCAGCTCCCGCTGGATCAGGGCGCTCAAGCTCGCCTGAGCCCAGGCGTTCTGTGTCAGGACGTCGTGTGTGCGCGCCAGGGCCACCAGACGCCCTTCGAATTTGTCCAGGAACTGCACCATGTCGGTTGACCGGCGCGCCGTCTGCACGGCGATCGACTGCACCGTGGCCAGGTTGTTCTTCACCCGGTGGTTCAACTCGGCCATCAGCAGTTTCTGGCGATCCTGCGCCGCGACCTCGGCGCTGATGTCGAGCGACGTGCCCAGCATGCGAAGGGCTTCGCCATTCGCGTGGAACACCACCTGGCCCATGTTGCGGATCCAGCGGATCGATCCGTCCTGCCCGATGATCCGGTGCTCGATCAGGAACTTGCCGCCCTCCGCGCCGGCGATCGCCGCGTCGTAGGCTTGGATCGTCCGGTCGCGGTCTTCGGGGTGCAGCCGTCGACGGTAGAGCTTGAAGCTGGGCGTCTCGCCGGGCGACAGGCCGTAGAACGCGAGGGTGCGTTCATCCCATGTCGCCTCGAGGGTCTTCAGATTGTACTCCCAGAGGCCGAGCGCCGTCGCCTCAAGGGCCATGGCAAGCCGCGTTCGCTCACGCTCGGCCGCCAGTTCGGCCGTCTTCCGCGCCGTGATGTCGACCGACACGAACGAGACTCGCGCCTCCCCCGCCACCGGAGCGACCGTCACATAGAACCAGGCCAGCGCATCGCCCACGCGGCGTGGGTGCTCGAAATGGGTGATCTGCTGCGAATTCAGCGTTTCGCGGAAGACGTGGACGCCACCGATCAGCTCGCGCTCGCCCAAGCCCAGTTCGCGTCCGGTCTTGCCGATGACCTTATCGGGCGTGAGGCCGAACAAGCCCGACAAATTGCTGTTGGCCGATACGTAGAGGACGTCATCATCATGTAGTTCGAGGACCCCGGCCATGATCCCCGTCGCGTCGAGCAACGACGCCAGCAGGACATCCGCACTCCCAGACGGAGGGCCGTCGCTGTTCCGATCGTTCTCCAACACCGTCGCCCTTTGTCCAGCGCCATTTTGCAGCGCTCCGATGGAAACGCCAACCGGGGCTTCCCAACGTCTGGCCGGAGCCCGGAGCGGCCACCGAATCTGCCTAGGCTGGCGATGGAGCCGTAGCTCGGACAAGGACCTCGCATGACTCGGCTGGCGCTGGTGATGATCGTCCGCGACGAGGCGCACGCGATCACGCGCGCGCTGCGCAGCGCCCGGCCGCATGTCGATCGGATGATCGTGCTGGATACCGGATCGCAGGACGCCACGCGAGAGATCGCTCGGGCCGAGGGCGCTGAGGTTTCGGCCTTCGCCTGGATCGACGATTTCGCGGCGGCCCGCAACGCCTCGCTCGCGCTCTCCGACGCCGCCTGGAATCTGGTCCTGGACGCCGACGAGTGGATCGCGGGCGGCGCGGAGGGATTGAGCGCGGCGGCCCTGCCGGCGTCCGGTGGCGGCTTCATGGGCGAGGTAAGGCGCGACAACCAGCTGGACCAGGCCGGCGGGGAAGGCTCGGCCATCACCTGGATCCCCCGCGTGCTGCCGCGCGGTGTCCGTTACGAGGGCCGGATTCACGAACAGCCGGTCGGGGTCGATCGCAGCGTCCGGCTCCCCTTGCGTCTTGGCCACGACGGCTTCCTGTCGGCGAACCTGGCGCGCAAGGGCGACCGTAACGAGGCCCTGCTGATGCTTGCGTTGCAGGCCACGCCGGAGGACCCTTATCTCTGGTTCCAGCTCGCGAAAGAACACCAGGTCCGAGAGCGGGGCCCCCAGGCGGCGCTGTGCTTCAACGAGGCCTTGCGCCTGGCGCCGACGGACGTTCCCTACCGCCACGCCCTGGTGGTCCGCGCGCTCACCGCCCTGAAGACGGCGGGCCGCACCGATGATGCGCTCCAGCTTGCGGAAGCCGAGGCCGCCAACTGGCCACAGTCACCTGACTTCTGGTTCGCGCTCGGCGACCTCTATCTGGAATGCGCCAGCCTCGAACCGGAACGCGCGTTGAGCGACTTCCTCCCCATCGTCGAGTCCGCCTGGAAGCGCTGCCTGGAGATCGGCGAACAGCCGCATCTCGACGGGACGGTCGCGGGCCGGGGCAGCCACATGGCGGCCTACAATCTGGCGGTCTTCTACGAAACCCTGGGCCAGACCGAGCCTGCCGCCCGCTATCACGCCCTCGCTACCGAGCTTCAGCGGGGAGGCTAGAACTGGCCGTAGCCCCGGGCCATCGCCGCCGCGAAGGCGGGCAGAAGCGCGAACAGGGCGACCTCGATGTGGAGCAGCCGACGCACCCCGGCGACCTGGGCCGCGGTCGGCGCAGCCGCGCTCCGGCGCCAGCGGATGAAGGCGATGGTCGGCGGGACCGAAATCAGCCCGATCACCAGGAACACGCCGATCTTCGCCCAGAAGAAGGCGTTGTGAACGTAGTAGTCCCAGCCCTTGGCCGCCATCGCCGCACGGGCGAATCCGACCACCACGATCACGCCGGCGAGCGCCCCATAGCCGAGGTCGATGGCGGACACCCGCCGCACGGCCGCAAGGTCCATATCCGGCCGGACCAGCATGAACTCGGCGAACAGAATGCCGAAGAGACCAAAAACCAGCAGGTGGTGCGCGGTCGCCAGAACCAGATCAAGCACGGTGCGTCTCCCGGGAGGGATAATTATTTACACCGTAAACACGTCCGTCAAGCGGCGCCTTTAGGCGTCACACGAACTTCGGGCGGCGCTTCTCGCGGTGCGAGGCCAGGCCTTCCCGCGCTTCGGGCCCCGTGAATCCGAGGATCTCCAGAGCCGCCGATGCATCGAAGATCGGACCGGCCTGGCGCAGCCAGTTGTTGAGCGAAAGCTTGGTCCAGCGAATGGCCTGTTGCGCGCCGGCGGCCAGCTTTGTCGCCACCGCGAGCGCCTTGCCGTCGAGCTCGTCGTCCGGCACGCAAAGGGACACGAGGCCGATGCGCTCGGCCTCGGCGCCGCTGAGCGGGTCACAGGTCAACAGGTAGTACTTGGCCTTGGCCATACCGCAGAGCAGCGGCCAAACGATCGCCGCATGATCGCCGGCCGCGACGCCCAGCCGGGTGTGACCGTCGATGATCTTGGCCTCTGGCGTGACGATGGAGATATCGGCCAGCAGCCCGCAGACCAACCCGGCGCCGACCGCAGGGCCGCGGATCGCGCTGACCACCGGCTTGCTGCAGTTGATCACGTTGTAGACGATGTCGCGGGCCTCCTTGAAGATCCGGACCCGCATCTCGAAGTCGTCGACGATCGTCTGGATCATCTCGAAATCGCCCCCGGCGGAGAAGGCGTCGCCCTCGCCCGTCAGGATGGCGCAGCGTACGTCCGGATCGTCGTCGAGGGTCCGCCAGATCTCGGCCAGCTCCCAGTGCATCTGCTGGTCGGTGGCGTTGAGCTTGCCGGGGTTGCTCATGACAATCCGGAGCACGCC
Source organism: uncultured Phenylobacterium sp. (assembly GCA_964575195.1). Classification (GTDB taxonomy): domain Bacteria; phylum Pseudomonadota; class Alphaproteobacteria; order Caulobacterales; family Caulobacteraceae; genus Phenylobacterium. The sequence goes on along the minus strand of CAZNPJ010000009.1, from coordinate 77,108 downwards.
GTCGGCCGGCCGCTCGAACTTCAGTCGCTGGTACGACGCGTAGCGGTCGGCCATGGGCTCGGTCCTCAGAAGATGGTGTAGCCGCCGTCGATCACGAAGCTGTCGCCGGTGTGGAACTTCGACGCGTCGGACGCCAGGTAGACCGCGATGCCCGAAAAGTCGGCGCCCTCGCCCCACCGCCGCATGGGCACCCGGCCAATGGCCTTCTCGTTGAACTTGTCGTTGGACTGCAGGCCGGCGGTCATGTCGGTGGCGATCCAGCCCGGCAGGATCGAGTTGGCGCGGATCCCATAGCGGGCGTATTCGACCGCCAGCCCGCGGATCATCGACATCACCGCGCCCTTGGTGGCGGCGTAGGCTTGATTGCGCGGTGCGCCGTGGATGGCCGACGTCGAGGACGTCACGACCAGCGAACCGCCCGGATCCCCGGCGTTGGCCCGCTCAAGCATGTGCTTGGCCGCCTCACGGAAGGTCCAGAAGACGGCGTCCAGGTTCACCGTCGTGACCCGGCGCCACTTGTCGGTGGTCATCTGGTCAAACGGCGCGCCGCCGCCGATGCCCGCGTTGGCGGCGACGAAGTCGAGCCGACCGAAGGTCTTCAGGACCTCGGCCACGCCCGCGACGACGCTGGCCTCGTCGGCCACGTCGACCGCCTGGACCAGCACCTCGACGCCGTGCGCCTTCAGGGCCGCCTCGGCCTTGGCGTTCTTCTCAGGGTTCTGGCCCCAGATGGCGACCTTCGCCCCTGCCGCAGCCAGACCCTCGGCCATGCCCAGGCCGATGCCACCGTTTCCGCCGGTGACCAGGGCCACCTTGCCGGTCAGGTCGAAGGGGTTGAACGCCATCTCACTAGTCCTCCCAATTTTGCTGACGGACTTCTCGCGGTCGACCCTACGGAGGTCAAGGCGGCGCGCGGGCTTCCCTCTCCGGCGCGCGCCATGCCACGATGCGGAAAAAGGACGGGGAAACGCGATGCGGCGACAGCGAGTGCTGGTGCTCTACCTATCGAACTCGGCTCTGGACTCCGCCGTCGTCGGGTGGAGCCGCTACGATGGCGCGGGCGAGACACGCCATATGGCCGGCGATGAGGAGGAGCCCCCCTACCGGACCGGTCTGGACGCCCTGAAGGACGGCTGGCGCCTGTTTCAGGCGTCACAACTGCTGCCCCACACGCGCGGCGGCGAATTCGACGTCAGCTACCTCAAGTACGAATTCTGGTTTGAGCAACTGGTGGAGATGGCGGCATGAGCGATCTGCCCCTACTGAGCGCCCACGACATGGCGCGGTTCGCGGCGCGCGGATTTCTGCGCATGGACGGCGTGGTGCCGGACGCGATCAACGTGCAGTTCATGGACGAGGTCGGCGACATCGCCCCACCGGAACCGGGGCGGAAGCTGCGGCGCACCTATGGCGAGTTGCTCGCGAACGCCGGGATACCGGAAGTCGGCGCCGGCGTCCCGCTTGCGCGGGTCTACCCGCAAGGATCAGCGATCGCCCGGATGCTGGAGCTGCCGGCGGTGGCCGGGGCGATCCGCAGCCTGGTCGGCGAGGATCCGACCTTCGACCATCACTTCCTGCATGTGACCTTCCCGCCCGCCTATCATGCGGCCAGCGGCGGCGAGAATGTCTCCCAGCATACGCATCAGGACTCGACCATCGATCCGCGCCAGGCCTTCGACCTTCAGATCATGTACTATCCCCATGCCGTGACCCGGCCCATGGGCGGCACGCGGTTTGTCCCAGGCACCCATCTGCGCAAGGTCAGCGAAGCGGCGCTGGGGCGCTACCAGAACATCCGGGGCCAGCAGCACATGGTCTGCGAAGCCGGGACGCTGCTGTTCCTGCACTCGGGCGTCTGGCACGGCGGCGGCGTGAACCTCTCGGACCGCACGCGGACGATGTTCAAGATCCGGATGAACCCCAGCCGCTCCCAGGTGCGGATGTTCGACACCGCGACGCTGGAACAGCCGGCGGGGCAACGCCCGATCTTCTATCTGAAAGGGCCTCAGCCCCCGAGCGTCGAACAGATCCTGATGACGCCGGAGCCCTGGTTCGAAGACGACACGGGGCGCCTGGAGTTCGTCAATCGGGTCAAGTTCTGGCGCTACCTCACGGGCGACCGGACCTACGACGCCGACTACTGGCTGACCCGCCTGGAGAACCTGGCGGCCGCCTAGCCCGGGCGCCGGCGGCCGTCAGCGCATCGGGATGTTGGTTTGAGTCTTCTCGATCTCATCCCGCGCGTCCGCCTTGCGGGCGTCCCAGTCGGCCTGGGTCATGCAGGTCCGCTGCTTCATCCGGCTGCCGAGCACGGCTTCGCGCTTGCAGACCAACTCGGCGCCCTTCGGCTTTTCGGCCGTCTTGGCCGCAGACGCCGCCGGCGCCGGGTCAGCAGCGGCGAGAACAAGAATGGCGAAGGCCAGCGAAATCATAGGCGCGTATCCGTGACTGCGAGCCGCGTCACGGCCCCCCGAGACACAGGATAGCGGCATCCATCTCAGGCTGTCGACGCTCTCGCCGCACGCCGCGCGCGCGACCGCCAGCGCCGCGTCAGAACGTCAGCGGCTTTACGCTCTGGCTCTTCTCGACGTCGGCGCGGGCGTCGGCCTTGCGCTGATCCCATTCGGCCTGGGTCATGCAGACCCGCTGCTTCATCCGGCTGCCCAGCACGGCTTCACGCCGGCAGACCACCTCGGACCCATCGGCCTTCACGGCCTTCGCGGGGACGGCGGAGGTCTGAGCCGGGGCCTTGGCGGCGGGCTCGCCCGCGCCCGCCAGAAGGGCGGCGGCGAATACGAGAGAAATCATCGAAGCGCTCCTTACCAGCCACACCCGGCGACCGGGTATAGTTGTTACGCTACCTCAACCTCGCGAACATTGTCGATGCCCGCGCCGCGCAAGGCTTCGATCAACTCCTGGACCACCTCTACCAGTTGCGCCGGGTCGCGCCCGCGCACCACCAGGTTTGACCCGTAGCCGTCAGGACCGAAGAACGGATAGCTGCCCAGCGACATGTCGGTGTGCGCCTTGGCGACCGTTTCCAGCGGCGCGGCGATCTGGCCTTCGCCAGAGCCTTCGACGCGGACGGTTCGCGACACCGTGGGCCGCCCGCCCCGCAGGCGGGGACCGACGTCCTCGAGCATCCCACGCATGATCGCTGGCACGCCCGCGAGGGTGAAGACATTGCCGATGGTGAAGCCGGGCGGGCCCTGGACCGGGTTCTTGACCAGGTCGCCGCCGACGGGCACTCGCGCCATCCGCCGGCGCGCGGCGTTCACCTCGCCGCCCCAGCGCGCGCTGAGCATCGCCATGATCTCGGGGTGCTCTTCCAACTCGACGCCAAAGGCCTGGGCCACCGCGTCGGCTGTGATGTCGTCATGCGTGGGCCCAATACCGCCCGTCGTGATCACGTAGTCATAGCGCGACCGCAGCGCGTTGAGGGCGTCGACGATCTCATCCATGACATCGGGGACCGTCCGCGCCTCCGCGAGGTCCACGCCGAGAACCGCCAGGTAGCGGGCGATGTCCCGCATGTTTGTGTCCTGGGTCCGTCCGCTCAGGATCTCGTCGCCGATGATCAGCACCGCGGCGGTGACCCGCTCATCCCCATTGCTCGCCATCCGCCGATCCCTCGCCTACATCCTGCTGCCGTCGCCTCCGGACTAAGGCCATCCATGGACTTCCCGCAACCTCTACAACGCGGCGTGCTGATCAGCCGCTACAAGCGCTTCTTCGCCGACGTGCTCATGGATGACGGGCGCGAGATCACCGCCCACTGCCCGAACCCCGGCGCGATGCTGGGCCTGAACACCCCCGGCCTCCCCGCCTGGCTGTCGAAATCGGACGATCCGAAGCGCAAGCTGGCCCACACCCTCGAACTGGTCGAGGCGGACGGCGGCCTGGTGGGCATCAACACCATGCACCCCAACCGCATTGTCGCCGAGGCGCTGGCGGCCGACGCCATCCCAGAGCTTACCGGCTACGCCAGCCATCGCCGCGAGGTGCGTTACGGCGAAAACAGCCGCGTCGACTTCCTGCTCGAACAGACGGATCGCGCACCTTGCTGGCTGGAGGTAAAGAACTGTCACCTGCGGCGTGCAGGCGCCCTGGCCGAGTTTCCCGACTGCGTGGCGGCCCGGTCGCTGAAACATCTGCGCGAGCTCACCGCCATGGTCGAGGCCGGCCAGCGCGCGGTGATGCTGTTCGTGATCCAGCGGATGGACTGCGACGCCTTCGCCGCCTGTCACGATCTGGACCCCGCCTATGCCAGGGGCTTGAGCGCCGCAGCGGACGCCGGGGTGGAGGTTCTGGCCTATGCCTGCGCCATCACGCCAGACGCCGTCACGCTTGCAGGGCGGATGCCCTGGCGCGACACGATGGCGTCTTAAGCCTCCGTCTGGGTCATCAGATAGAGGTAGTGGTCGAAGGCCCCCATTCCGGCTTTCCGCTGCGACTCCAGCCACTTCACGAGGCGGCCCGCCAGATCGAAGCTGCCATAGGCGTAGTGCGCGATCAGGGTCAGCCGGCGGATCAGCTCCGGATCCCATCGCTCCAATGTCGTCGGATCACGGACATAGACGACGTCGGCCTCCAGCAGCTGGTTGAAGGGCTCGCGCAGGCTGTTGTTGCGGAGCACGGGGGCGATCGACCAGCGTTTGAGCTCGGCAAAGCAGTGCGGCACAAACCCCTCGGCCCGCATCCAGGCATCGATCTCACCAAATGTCGGCTGCCCTTCGTAAAGCGGGATGAAGGAGACCTCGAGTTGGATCGCCGCGCACCGCGCCAGCCGTGTTCGGCCATGCTCCAGGGCCATCAGCTCGGCGCCCTGGATATCCATTTTCAGGAAGTCGAGGTCCGGGAGCCCCGGCACATCGTCCAGTCGTGTCGTCTGGACGTCTTCTGTAGAACGGATCTCACCAAACCGCTCGAACCCGTTGAACAGAGCCAGATGGCGGGTCGAAGGCTTGAGCAGCGAGGTCATACCCGACTCAGGGGCGGCAAGGTGCAAGGTGTGCTGTGCGCCGTCGCCGACGATCTCGGAGAACAGCCGCAGGTCGTCGCCATAGGCCTCACGGAGCGGCGCATGCTGCCGCACGTCGGCGTCGAAGGCATTGAGCCGCCCCAGCTTCAGGTCGAGAAGGCGCCGGTACAGCGGAGGGTCACCGAGCCAGGCCGCTCCGATGTCGGCGATCTCCAGCGTACCGGAGAAGTTCAGAAGCTGGGCGACAGCCGGGCGCGAGGTGCTCATGGCTGGAGTATGTCCGTCCCCGCGGCGCGGTGTCCACGGAACCGCCATTGAACTTCTGGGCTACGATTGCGACATAGGCACACGGAGCCCTCTACATGACCGACATCCTCGACGGCGAATACCGCACCGGACAAATCAAGCTGCACGACGCCGCGGCGTTCGAAGGCATGCGAAAGGCCGGACGGCTGGCGGCCGAGTGCCTGGACATGCTAACACCCCACGTTGTGCCGGGGGTCGTCACCGATCACCTGGACACCCTGGCCCGGGAATTCATCCTGGACCATGGCGCCCTGCCGGCCTGCCTGGGCTACCGCGGCTACACCAAGACGGTCTGCATCAGCCCCAACCACATCGTCTGCCATGGCATTCCTGGCGAGCGGGTGTTGCGTGAAGGCGATATCGTCAACATCGATGTGACCGTCATCGTCGATGGCTGGCACGGCGACACCTCGCGGATGTATGGCGTCGGCGCGGTGGCGCCGCGGGCCAAGCGTCTCGTCGACGTAACCTATGAAGCGCTGGAGCGGGGTATGGCGGCCGTGAAGCCCGGCGCCCGCACGGGCGACATCGGCTACGCGATCCAGTCGTACGTCGAGAGCATGCGCTGTTCAGTCGTCCGCGACTTCTGCGGTCACGGCCTGGGCAAGGTGTTCCACGACGCGCCGAACATCCTGCACTTCGGCCAGCGTGGAACCGGCGACCTGCTGCAGCCGGGCATGTTCTTCACGATTGAGCCCATGGTGAACCTGGGCAAGCATCCGGTGAAGTTGCTGTCCGATGGCTGGACGGCCGTGACCCGTGACAAGTCGCTCTCGGCGCAATGCGAGCATTCCTGCGGCGTCACCGAGGACGGGATCGAGGTGTTCACCGCCTCGCCCACCGGCCAATTCCGCCCCCCGATAAGCATCGCCTGAGCGCCCGCGACGCAAGGCCGCAGGCTTTCGGCCACGCGATTTAGCGGACGTTACCTTCCCGACGGACAGGCTGAGAGCCCGTTCGCTGGACAACGCGTATGCCTGTCTCCACAGCCCTCGCCGACCGCATCCGTCGGCGCGAGGACAAAGTCGCTGGCGCCCTGATCCGCCACCGCAGCACTTTTGAAGGCCTGCTCGTCCTGACGGTCTGCCTGGGCGCATTCGCATTGGTTCATCCGCTGGAATTGGCCGAGCGGTTCATGACGTTCGCGGCGCGTCACGAGGCCTGGGAACTGGACGAGATCATCGTCCTGATTTCGATCCTTCTGGTCGGGTTCATCGGCTATTCCGCCCGGCAACTGTCGCAGATCCGGGCCGAGCTGCTCAAACGGCGCGAGGCCGAAGCCCGCGCGACGGCTCAGGCGCTGCACGACTCCCTTACGGGTCTCGCGAACCGTCGAAAGCTTTGGGATCACCTCACCGCCGCCCTCGCATCCCGCCGCGCCAACGACGTGGCCTGCGCCCTGCTGATGATCGACCTGGATCGATTTAAACCGATCAACGACCTGCATGGTCACGAGACCGGCGACGCGGTGTTGAAGGCGGTGGCCGAGCGCCTGCGCGGGATCGTCAGGTCCGGTGAGACGGTGGCCCGACTTGGCGGCGACGAGTTCGCAATCGTCCTCCCGCAGGTCGCCAACTCGCTGGACGCCATTCGCCCGGCCCGCCGCATCCTGAGCGCCCTTGAGGCCCCGATCGTGGTTGGCGAACTCAGCTGTCAGATCGGCGCCAGTATCGGCATCGCCGTGGCCGATCAGGCCAGCGCCACCAATGGCCAAGACCTGATGCGGCAGGCCGATGCGGCGCTCTACGCCGTGAAGCGCGGCGGGCGGAATGGGATCCAGTTCTTCCAGCCTGCCATGGACGCCGAGATCCAGCGCCGCGCTCGCCTGGAATTGGCCCTGCGCGAGGGCTTGCGTCGGGGCGAGTTCTCGCCTGCATTCCAACCGCTCGTCGATCTGAAGACGGGGGAGACGCTGGGCTACGAGATGCTGGCGCGGTGGATTTCTCGAACCGAGGGTCCGGTCGCGCCCGGCGCCTTCATTCCAATCGCCGAAGACATCGGACTCGTCGGCGAGCTGACCCTAGACATCCTTGCGAAGGCCTGCGCTGAGGCGCGTCACTGGCCTCCGCGCCAGACCCTGGCGATCAACATCTCGCCGCTGCAGCTGCGCGACGCCGCCTTCCCGTCCCAACTGCTGGAGGCGCTCCGGGCCGCCGCATTTGATCCCCGCCGCCTGGAGGTCGAAGTCACGGAGACCTCGGTGGTCTCCGACTACGAGGCCGCCAAGGCTGCGATCCTCGCGCTGAAGGCCGCCGGCGTACGCATCTCCCTCGACGATTTCGGAACCGGCTACTCCAGCCTGCATCACCTGCGCGAATTGCCCTTCAGCAAGCTCAAAATCGACAGCTCGTTCATCCGTTCGATGCACGCGAACGCGGAAAGCCGGAAGATCGTCGACGCCATCGTGGCCCTCGGAACAAGCTTGGGCCTTACGGTCCTGGCGGAGGGCGTCGAAACCGCCGCCGACGCCGAAAGCCTGCGCAGGCTGGGCTGCGACATGGGCCAGGGCTTTCACTTCGGCGCCCCGGCCGAGGCCGGGGTGGCGGCCTAGAATGGGCTCGCGCGCCATGCGCGCCCGTCGCCTGACTCCCATCGCCGTCGCCCTCGCCGCAGCGCTGGCCACACCGTGCCTGGCCGAGCCGCCGGACCTCGACACCGGCGGCTTCGAGCGCGGCGAGGTTGAGCTGGAGGCGAACGCCTGGCTTCGCCGCGCGCAATCCACCGTGCGGCCCGAGCTAGAGTTGGGATTGGCCGACGGCTGGGGCCTGGAACTTCAGCTCGACCTGGACCACCAGCCTGGTGACTGGGCGCTCGACGCCGTTTCCGCACAGTTGTCACGCGACCTGACCGCCTCGGGATCGCTGGGCCTCGCCTTCGAGGTCGGTGTGCAGCAAACGGACGGCGATCTTCAGGCCGAGATCTTCGCCTATGGGACGCACGAGACGCGCGCCTGGACCTTGGACGTCAACGCAGGAGTCGAGCGGGCGGACGGCGCTTTCGCGGCGGCCTACGCCTGGCGGATCGTCCATCCGCTGCGTGGCGGTTGGCGCGTCGGGCTCGAGGGCGGTGGCACAATCGCGCTCTCGAGCGGCCAGGACGAACATCTAATCGGCCCTGTGGTGGTCTGGCGGCCCACCGACACCACGCCGGAGATCGTGATCGGCGTGAGCCGGGAGCATGGCGGCGCCTATGCCGCCCGCCTGGGCTTCGCGGCGACCTTCTAGGCTCGGCGCCAGGACGAGGAGGTAACGCCTCCTCGCCCGGGACGTTACATATCTCTCACTTGCCTCATGACCGCCCCTCCCGCAGCTTCGACGCGATTGTCGGGCGGATGTAGGTGAACATGCTTTCCATCACGGGTTTGACGCACGTCTATCCCAACGGGACGCGGGCGCTGGATGGTGTCGATCTGGAGATCGGCAAGGGCATGTTCGGCCTGCTAGGACCCAACGGCGCGGGCAAGTCCACGCTGATGCGCGCCATCGCGACGCTGCAGACGCCCACCGGCGGCGCCATCCGCTTCGGCGATATCGATGTCGTCGCCGAGCCCGAGAAGCTGCGTCGGACGCTGGGGTACCTGCCGCAGGACTTCGGCGTCTATCCCCGCGTTTCGGCCCTCGACCTGCTGGACCACATGGCGGTTCTGAAAGGCATCGCCGGCAAGGGCGAGCGGAAGGACACGGTCGAAACCCTGCTGCAGCAAGTCAACCTATGGGACGTCCGCAAGAAGGCGGTGGCCGGCTACTCCGGCGGCATGCGCCAGAGGTTCGGCATCGCCCAGGCCCTGATCGGACGGCCCAGCCTGATCATTGTCGACGAGCCGACCGCTGGCCTCGACCCGGAGGAGCGCAATCGCTTCCTCAACCTCCTGGCCGAGATCGGAGAGAACGTGGTGGTGATCCTCTCCACCCACATCGTGGAAGACGTCGCCGACCTTTGTCCGCGCATGGCGATCCTGGCGGCGGGACGCATCTTGAAGGAAGGCGCGCCTGCGGACCTCGTGCAAGAGCTCTCCGGCAAGGTCTGGAAGAAGGTCATCGACCGCACCGACCTCGACGCCGCGCGCGCCGTCCACCAGGTCATCTCCACCCGCTTGACCGGAGGCCGAACGGTGATCCACGTCCTGGCCGACACCGCGCCTGGCGCGGGTTTCGAAGGGGTGCAGGGCGGACTGGAGGACGTCTACTTCTCGACCCTCTCCGCTTCGCGCCGCGCGGCATAGGACGGGCGCGCGCATGTTCGGGAAGATCGCGGCCTTCGAGCTGCGCTATCAGCTTCGCCAGCCGATCTTCTGGGTCGCCGGTCTGATCTTTTTCCTGCTGGTCTTCGGCTCGGTCACGATCGACCAGATCCAGATCGGATCGGGCGGCAACATCCACAAGAACTCGCCGCAGGCCATCGGGCAGACGGCGGCGATCATGTCGCTGTTCTTCATGTTCGCCTCGACCGCCTTCGTCGCCAATGTCGTCGTGCGCGACGAGGAGACTGGTTTCGGCCCGATCATCCGCACGACGCGGATCGGCAAGTTCGACTATCTGTTCGGACGGTTCACCGGCGCCTTCGCGGCCGTGGCGCTGGCCTTCCTGGCCGTTCCGCTCGCCATGTTCGTCGGCTCGTTCATGCCGTGGGTGGATCCCGAGACCCTGGGGCCCAACACCCTGGGCGCCTACGCCTTCGCCTACCTGTGGCTGGCGCTGCCGGCCCTGTTCGTCACCTCGGCGATCTTCTTCGCCCTGGCCACCGTCACCCGTTCGATGATGGCGACCTATGTGGGCGTCGCGGCGTTCCTGGTGCTCTACATCGTGCTGAACGCGGCGCTCCGCGATCCCGACAAGCGGCCCATCGCGGCCCTGGTCGAACCGTTCGGCCTCGCCGCCTTCGGCCTCGCCACCCGCTATTTCACGTCGGCGGACGCCAACACCCTGACCCCGCCGATCTCCGGCGCCCTGCTGTGGAACCGGATGATCTGGGTTCCGATCGGCTTCGCCATCCTGGCCCTCGCCTACGGCCTGTTCCGTTTCGAGGGCCCCAGCGCCCGGCGCCGCAAGCCGGCCAAGGCGGAGGAAGCCCAGCCGGCGGGACCGAGTGGGCCGCTGCCCCTGCCGACCTTCGGTTTCGCAACCGCCTGGACCCAGCTTACCCGGCGCACGCGCTTCGAGATGGCGCAGGTGTTCAAGAGCCCGGCGTTCCTGGTGCTGCTGTTGCTGGGCCTGTTCAACGCGGTGGCCAGCCTTCTGCTTGGCGCCGAACAGGGCGGCTCGGCGCTCTATCCGGTCACCCGCTGGGTCATCGAAGTCCTTCGCGGCGCCTTCACCTTCATCGTGATGATCGTCGCGGTCTACTACGCCGGCGAACTGGTCTGGCGGGAACGCGAGCGCAAGACCCACGAGATCATCGACGCCACCGCCGTGCCCGACTGGGCCTTCGTGGTTCCAAAGACCCTGGCCATCCTGCTGGTGCTGTTCGCCATGCTGGCCGTCAGCGCCCTGGGCGGCATGGCGGTGCAGATCGGCATGGGCTTCACCGACATCCAGCCCGAGAAGTATCTTTTCTGGTACATCGTGCCCAACGCCGTCGACTGGACGCTTCTGGCGGTGTTGGCGGTGTTTCTGCAGGCGATCGCGCCCCACAAGTTCGTCGGCTGGGGCCTGATGCTGCTCTACCTGATCGCGACCCTCACGCTTGGGCGGATCGGGTTCGAGCACAATCTCTACCTCTACGGCGGCCTGCCGCCGACCCCGCTCAGCGACATGAACGGCCAGGGCGACTACGCCGTCTTCGCGGCCTGGTTCCGGGCGTACTGGTCGGCCTTCGCGATCATCCTGCTGGTGCTCGCCTATGGCCTTTGGCGGCGTGGCGCCGAGACGCGACTGACGCCCCGGCTCCGGCGTCTGCCGCGGCGCCTGGCCAGCCCCGCCGGCGTCATCGGCGCGGTCGCCTTGCTGACCTGGGCCGGCCTCGGCGCGTTCATCTACGACAACACGAACATCCAGAACCCGTATCGCACCACGATCGAGGGCGAGACCTGGCTGGCCGACTACGAGAAAACCTTCCTGAAGTACGAAGCCCTGCCGCAGCCGTCGGTGACCGACGTGAAGCTGGACCTCGACCTGCACCCGACCCAGCCCAAGCTGGTGACGGAGGGTGTCTATCGCCTGACCAACGACTCCGGCGTGGCGATCCATGAGCTGCATGTGCGCCTGGATCGCGACACCAAGGCGCTGCAGATGTCGGTCAACGGCGCCTCGAGGGTGCGCACCTTCGACCGCTTCAACTATCGGATCTTCACCTTCGACAGTCCCTTGCAGCCCGGCGAGCAGACCTCGCTGTCGTTCCAGACGGTCATGCAGCAGCGAGGGTTCAAGAACGCCGGCAACACGACGCGGCTCGTCGACAACGGCAGCTTCGTGAACAACTTCGAGTTCGGGCCCGTCATCGGCATGGATCGCGCCCAGCTGATGCAGGACCGCGCCAAGCGCCGGAAGTACGGCCTGCCGCCGCAGCTGCGCCCGGCCAAGCTGGAAGACCGCGGAGCTCAGGCGCGCAACTATCTGGCCAACGCGGACTGGGTGAACGCCGACATCAGCGTCACCACCGACGCCGATCAGACCCCGGTCGCGCCGGGCTATCGGATTTCGGACGTCACGCGGAATGGCCGGCGCACCATCCGCTTCCGGACCGACGCGCCCGTGCTCAACTTCTTCTCGGTGCAGTCGGCTCGCTACGCGATCAAACGCGAGGTCTACAAGGGCGTCGAGCTGGCGGTCTACTACGACCGCCAGCATCCCTGGAACGTCGACCGGATGATCAGCGCGCTGAAGACGGGCCTCGACTACTATCAGGCCAATTTCAGCGCGTACCAGTTCCACCAGGCGCGCATCGTCGAGTTCCCTGGCTACGAGTCCTTCGCTCAGGCCTTCGCCAACACGATGCCCTACTCGGAGACGATCGGCTTCGTCACGGACAACACCAAGCCGGACAAGATCGACTACGTCACCTACGTCACGGCCCACGAGCTGGCGCACCAGTGGTGGGCGCACCAGATCATCGGCGCCGACATGCAAGGCGCCACCGCCCTGTCGGAGACGCTGGCCCAATACTCCGCGCTGATCGTTATGGACAAGACCTATGGCCCCGACCGTATCCGCAAGTTCCTGAAGTACGAACTGGATCGCTACCTGCGGGCGCGAGGCGGTGAGGTGGTCGAGGAGCTTCCGCTCATCCGGGTGGAGAACCAGGGCTACATCCACTACCGCAAGGGTTCGCTGGTCATGTACCTGCTGCGCGACCGTATGGGTGAGGCGAAGGTCAATGCGGCGCTGCGCCATCTGCTCAGCCAGTACGCCTTCAAGGGCGCGCCCTACCCCCGCTCCCAGGACCTGGTCGATGCGCTGCGCGCCGAGGCCGGAAACGACCCCGCCACCCAGCAGCTGATCACCGACCTGTTCGAGAAGATCACCATCTACGATCTGAAGACCCGGACCGCCACGGCGACCAAGCGCGCCGATGGCCGCTACGACGTCACCCTCACGATCGAGGCGAAGAAGGCCTACGCAGACGGCCTGGGCAAGGAGACAGCCGTTGAGATCCCCGCCACCGAGGTCTTCGACATCGGGGTGTTCGACGCCGAGCCCGGCAAGCCCGCCTTCGGCCCCAAGAACGTACTCATGCTGCGCGCCACCGGCCTGAAATCGGGTCTCCAGACCCTGACATTCACCGTCGACCGCCCCCCCAAATTCGCCGGCGTCGATCCCTACAACAAGCAGATCGACCGCAACTCCGACGACAACGCCATCAAGGTCGGCGGATCGTAAAAAGAGAGGCCCGACGCGCTCCCCAGCACGCCGGGCCTCCTTCGCGCCTGGGGACGCGAAGTCAGTTGGCGCCCATCCCGTCGCGCCCGGCCCGCAGCAGGACACCCAGGCCAAGGACGCCGCCGATGGCGAGCGCCCACGTCGAGGGCGCAGGAACGCCCGCGACAACCGCCGGCTCGGGCCCAGGGCGCGTACTGTCCTGTCGGTCGACGGCAGGACCCGCCAGCCGAGGCGCAAAGTCGGCCGCGCGCCCGGGCGCTGCGATGGCGATAGCGGCCACGGCCGCCGCGGCGCCCAGGACGCCCAGCATCGTGCTAGCCTTCATCGAAACCCCCACCCATCACGTCGTCTTTCGTCGGAGAGTGGCGCCGACGCAGGTATCCGGCCTCCCCCGATTGGGGGCGCCGAGGCGCCACTTGCCATGACGGAACAATTGCGGAACACTATACTGCATGGACCATCGCTTCTCTGTCGAGGACGCGGCTGGGCAGCCTGATCTCTGGCGCGCCAAGCCCGCTCGGGCGCCCAAGCCGCACTATGCCGGCCACCGCGAGCGCCTGCGCGATCGCGCGGCCAACGGCGGGCTAGCGGCCGTTCCCGACTACGAATTGCTCGAACTGCTGCTGTTCCGGGCCCTCCCCCGCGGCGATGTCAAGCCGCTGGCCAAGCAGCTTCTTTCGCGCTTCGGGTCGCTGGGCGGCGTCTTGGGCGCGACCGCCGACGAACTGCGGACTGTGGCCGGCGTCGGCCAGGCCCTGGCGCTCGACCTCAAGCTTCTACACGAGGCGACCCTTCGAACCGCGAAGGAACAGGTGGCGCGACGCCCGCTGATCTCGTCGTGGAACGCCCTGCTGGCCTATGTGAAGACGGCCCTGGCGCATGAGACGCGCGAACAATTCAGGGTGCTGTTCCTGGACAAGAAGAACCAGCTGATCGCCGACGAGATCATGAACCGCGGCACAGTCGATCATGCCCCCGTCTATCCGCGGGAGGTGGCGCGGCGCGCGCTCGAACTCTCGGCGAGCGCACTGATCCTGGTCCACAACCACCCCTCGGGCGACCCGACACCCTCGAGCGCGGACGTCGACATGACCCGCCAGATCGTCGAGGCCGTCCGGCCGCTGCGCATCACGATCCACGACCATCTCGTCGTCGGTCGAGACGGAACGGCCAGTTTCAAGGCGCTCGGCCTGATGTGAGGTCAGCGGTCGCCTGGTGTCAGGCATCCATGCCTGCCCGAAGAACCTGCGCCTTGATCCCGCCGCGCGGACGGCGCAGGTCGAAGCTCAGATCTGTCGGTTGAATGTCGGAGCGCCGTTCATGACCCTCACCCCAGCCCAATGCGATCGGGTGCTGGTGCTCCAGGGCGGCGGCGCGCTGGGGTCGTATCAGGCTGGCGTGGTCCAGGCCCTGACAGATGCCGATCTGAAGCCCGGTTGGGTGGCGGGCATTTCGATTGGCGCGATCAACGCAGCCCTTATCGCCGGCAATGCGCCGGATCAGCGGCTGGAGAAGCTCGAAGCGTTCTGGAACCTCACGTCGTCCGCGACCCCGGCCACGCGCGCCCCATCGAACGACCACATCCGCGGGTTCTGGAACGAGATGAGCGCCGGCTGGGTGGCGGCCTTCGGCGTCCCGGGCTTCTTCACGCCCAGACTGCCGCCCGCGGTGCTCTATCCGCCCGGTGCGCCCCAGGCGATCAGCCTCTACGACACCGCCCCGCTCAAGGAGACGCTGGACGCGCTGGTGGACTTCGACCGCATCAACGCCGGCGAGACGCGCCTGAGCGTGGGGGCCGTGAACGTCCGGACCGGCAATTTCACCTATTTCGACAACACCAAGGATACGATCCGGGCCGAGCACATCATGGCCTCCGGCGCGCTGCCACCCGGCTTTCCCCCCGTCGAGATCGACGGCGAGCACTATTGGGACGGCGGCATCGTGTCGAACACGCCGCTGCAGTACGTCCTGGACGAGGCGGGCCAGCGCGATCTGCTGATCTTTCAGGTGGATCTGTTCAGCGCACGTGGCGAGTTGCCCAAGACGCTGCTGGAGGCCGCGGAACGCGAGAAGGACATTCGGTTCTCCAGCCGCACCCGACTGAACACAGACGTTCAGATGCAAATCCATAACACCAAGGCGGCGCTTCAAACCCTGATCGCCCGTCTTCCGCCGGAACTGCATGGCGACGAAGTCGAACTGCTGCGCGCCTTTGCGCACGAGAGCTCGATCGCCATCGTCCAGCTGATCTACCGGGCGAAGCTCTACGAGGGGAATTCGAAGGACTACGAGTTCTCGCGGGTGACGATGCGCGAGCACTGGCGCGCGGGAGTCTCGGACGTCCGCCGATCCCTGCGTCACGACGATTGGCTGAACCTGCCGATGACGCCCGGCACGACGACCTACGATTTGACGGGAGATGGACGGCCGGACGTAAATCCGCCATGAGGCCTTGCTGCACTGCACCATAGCGCACGAATGGAGCTTCGCATGAGCCTTAAAGCCAAGACCGCCCTCGTCACCGGCTCGACCAGCGGCATCGGCCTCGCCATCGCCCGGGCGCTCGCCGCCGAAGGCTGCAATGTGGTGATCAACGGCTTTGGCGATCCCGCCGCCATCGAGGCCGAGCGCGCCAAGATCGAGTCGGACTTCGGCGTGAAGGCGGCCTACGACGGCGCGGACATGACCGATGGCGAAGCCATCGCCGCCATGGTGGCCAAGGCGGAGAAAACCTTCGGCTCGCTGGACATCCTGGTGAACAACGCGGGCATCCAGCACGTGGCCCCGATCGACGAGTTCCCAGTCGACAAGTGGAACCAGATCTTGGCGATCAACCTGTCGTCCGCCTTCCACGCCATGCGCGCGGCGATCCCCGGCATGAAGGCGCGCAAGTGGGGCCGGATCATCTCGACGGCCTCGGCTCACAGCCTTGTCGCCTCGCCGTTCAAGTCGGCCTACGTCGCCGCCAAGCATGGCATCGCCGGCCTGACCAAGACCGCGGCGCTCGAAGTCGCGACCCACGGCGTCACCGTCAACTGCATCAGCCCCGGCTACGTCTGGACCCCGCTGGTCGAGAAGCAAATCCCTGACACCATGGCCGCCCGCGGCATGACGAAGGAGCAGGTGATCAGTGACGTGCTGCTTGAGGCTCAACCGACCAAAGAGTTCGTCACCGTCGACCAGGTGGCCTCGCTGGCGGTCTACCTGTGCTCTGACGCGGCCAGCCAGATCACAGGCGCCAACCTCTCGATCGACGGCGGCTGGACGGCGGAATAGCGCCAGCCGTCACCGGCCGGCGGCGCTGACGTCGTAGCTGTAGAGGGCGCTGCGGCCATCCTCCGGAATGAAGTAGCCGCGCAGCCCCGTCTCCGTCGCCTCGAAGACGGCGGCATTGGAGGTCATAGCGGCGCCCGCTGGAGTCCAAGCCTGGACGGGCACCTGCCAAATCGGCCGCAGCGTAGTGATGTCGATCAGGTCCACCCCACCGAGGGCCAGGGGCGGGCGATCGCGCGTCGGCCGATAGTAGGCGACGCCGGTGCAGAGCATCCGGCCCATGCCCACGCCGTGACAGTCCTGATAGTCGATGTAGTGGCTGCGGTTCGCGACGGCGCGCGCCGGCCCATGCACCCGGCCCTCACGGTCTACGGACCAGGCATAGAGCCGGCGCCCGCCCCAGCTTACGCCCACAAGTGCGCGCCCCCCCGGATCGCGGGCGAGCGCGCCGATATGGTCGTCAACGCGTAACGCCTGCACCGCCGTCATCGTCCGCGGATCGACGCGGTAAAGAATCGTCCGCCCGCCGGGGCGGTATTCTGCGACCGGAACCCAAAGGTAACGGCCATCGAAGTCGAGGCCGCCCGCATGGTACATCGCGCCCTCGCCCAGCTTCAGCTGTCCCAGCAGCTCGCCGCGCGCGTTGAGCTTGAACAGCCAACCCTGCCCCTTGCCCTGATCGCGATCGAAGCCGCCGCGCCGCTCGGGATAGAAGCGCGTACGTTCCAGGATCTCAACCGACGAGACGAAGAACGCCTCGCCGATCTTGACCATGCCTTGCGGATGATAGGCATCGAAGTTGAGCGGCGTCGCCGAGACCTGGGTCCAGCGGCTGTCGCGGGTCAGCGTCTGAACCGCCGCGGCGACGTCGGGCGCTGGCGCGCGCGCGGCCGTTGGCCCGACGCCCCCTATCAAGGAGAGACCAATGGCGACGACTGAAGCCACCCGTCGCCATGTCATGCCTACTACTCCACGGTGAACGTCAGCCCGGCGTGGTCCTGCAACCGCTGAACCAGTCGCTCCTGCAACGCCGCGGCGGGCGTCCAGATCCCGCCGGCCACGTCGGGCGCCCGCACCAGAGCGATCGCCGTCTCCGCCAGCATCTTGGAGGTGGAGCCGTAGCCCGGATCCTTGTCACCCTTCACGGACGTCCGAATTTGTCGACCGTCGGCGGCGATGCCGACGAACAGCACATCGTAGAAGCCGGTCTCGCGCTCTTCCTTGGTCGGCCCTTCACCCGGCTTCGGCCCGCCACCTGGCAGGCTGCCCATGTCGGTGAAGCCCGGACCGCCCGAGCCTGGCGCCCCCATCACCATCTCGTCGTAGATGAAGTCCTTCCCGTAGGCATGACCCATCAGCAGGTTCGACCGGTGGATATTCTTGGTGTTGATGATGGCCATCATGAAGGGGGCGACGGGACCCACGTCCGGGTCGTCCTCCGCCACCTGACCGGTGGGCTGAGCGGGGCCCTCGAAGCCGGGGGTCAGGCCGAACGGACTCATCATCACCGCCAGCTGCGACGGGTCCTTCCGGATCGCCGCCGTGGTTGCTGCGCCGCTGGCCGCCGTCCCGCCGGAGAGGCCGCCCTTCATCGCCCGCAGCCGCCCCTTCACGCGCGGAACCGGGCCACCCAGCTTGGCCTTGGCCGTCGCCTGGGTGAAGTACACGCCCAGCTCGAACGGGATCGAATCGAACCCGCAGGAGAACAGGATCCGCGCGCCCGACGCCTTCGCCGCCGCCTCGTGCGCGTCGATCATAAGGCGCATCCAGTTGGGTTCGCCGGACAGGTCGAGGTAGTCTGTCCCCGCCGCCGCGCAAGCCGCCACCAGGTCCGAACCATAGAGCTGATAGGGGCCGACCGTGGTGATGATCGCCTTGGCCCGACCGACCATGGACGCCACCGAGGCCGCGTCGTTTGCGTCCGCCACCACGAGCGGAGTGTCCTTTGGCGCGCCGATCTCATCGCGCACTTCGGCCAGCTTGGCCGCAGACCGACCGGCCATGGCCCACTTCACCTCGCCGCCGACGCCGTAGCGGTTCGCCAGATGCTCAGCCACAAGGCGACCGGTGTAGCCGGTGGCGCCATAGACGATGATGTCGAACTCGGCGTTGGGGTTCATGGAGCGCGTCCTTTTTTGCTGGCGCGGACCTTACAAATTTACATCGTCCTCGCAACCGCCCGCGCTATGCAGGCGGAATGACACCCGAGCTCGGCATCATCGAGGGTTTCTTCGGCCGGCCCTATTCCTGGGCGGAGCGCAGCGACATGGTCCGCGCGCTGGGGCAAGCAGGTTACGGCTTCTATCTGTACGCGCCAAAGGCCGACGCGTACCTGCGCCGCCGCTGGCGCGACCCCTACCCCGACGCGGAGCTCGCGGAGTTGGCGGCCTTCGCCGGGGTCTGCCGCGAGGTTGGGGTTCGCTTCGGCGTGGGCCTGTCGCCCTATGAGCTGTTCCTAGGTTTTGACAGCGCGGCCAAGACGGCGCTGGGCGCCAAGCTTGATCAGTTGTCCGCTCTGGGCCTGGCGGACTTAGGGGTCTTTTTCGACGACATGAAGGGCGACCTGGCCGATCTGGCGAAGCGCCAAGTCGAAATCGTCCACTGGATCGCCGCGCGGACTCCAGCGACGCGGATCGTCGCTTGCCCCAGCTACTACACCGATGACCCCGTGCTGGACCGGGTGTTCGGCCAGCGGCCGCCCAGTTATCTCGAAGACCTGGGCGCCGGCCTGGATCCCGGAATTGAGATCATGTGGACCGGCGAGGAGGTGTGCAGCCGGGAGTTTTCGCCCGGTCACTTGGCGCGCGTGGCGGAACAGATGCGCCGCAAGCCGTTCCTGTGGGACAACTATCCGGTCAATGACGGACCACGGATGAGCCGCCACCTGCACCTGCGCGCCTTCACCGGACGCCCCGCCACGATCGCACCGCACATCGTGGCCCATGCCATCAACACCGCCTCCCAGCCGGTGCTGTCGCGGATTCCGGCGCTGACCCTCGTCGAGAGCTACGCCCGAGGCTCGGGCTATGCGTATGCCCGCGCTTTTCGCGACGCCTGCCACGCTGTGCTGGGCGCCGAACTGGCCGATGGGATCGAGCGCACCCTGTTGCTGCTCGAGGATGCGGGACTGGACGGGCTAACCGAAGACCAGACCTCGCGGCTTCATGCCCGCTTCTCGGCCTTCGACCATCCGGCCGCGCGGGAAATCGTGGCCTGGCTGGACGGCGACTATGCCATCGGTGCGGAAGAGCTTCAGACACAGTGACGACCCGCCGCGGCTTTCTCATCCGATTTGGCCTGCTGGCGACGGCCGGCGGCGCCCTGTTCATGGTGCGCGATCGGCTGCCCTGGCCGCCGTTGGAGCCGCGGTTCGCCAACGGCCGCGACACGCCGTGGCAGTCGCTGCCCGAGCAAGGCGGGCTGATCGAAATCCCGGTGACGGTCAACGGAACAGCGGTGCGCGCCGTGGTCGACTCGGGAGCCCAGTTCTCCGCCATCGACCGAGGACTCTCACAGAAACTGAACCTCCCGCGCACCCTGGCCGCGCCGATCCTGGCCTATGGGGTCAGCGGCGGTCCCAGTCTGTCGCACACCGTAACCCTGGACCTCAGCGTACCCGGACTCGCGGTGCCTCGACTCCGCGCCGCCGCGCTGGACCTGGCCGCCATATCCGCCGCCACAGGCAGGGACTTCCAACTGCTGATCGGGCGCGATGTCCTGCGCCATCTGGTCGTCGAAGCCGACTTCCCCCGGGACCGTGCACGCTTCCTGGCCCCGCACGCCTATCGGCCGCCGCGCGACGCCATCCTCCTTCCGCTCCGGACCCGCGGCGGCGCACCGATGCTGCCCGTAACGGTCGAGAACGCGCCGGCGCAGGACGTGCTCGTGGATACGGGCGCCAGTGGGGTTTTGGCCCTCTCCGAGGCGGCTGCGGCCCAGGCCGGCCTTCTAGTGCCCGGACGCCCGGTCGACACCGCCCACTCTGTCAGCCTGGGCGGCCTGAGCCTCGACCGGCGGGTTACGGCAAGCACCCTTCGCGTCGGCGGGCTCACCCTGCGCGACACTGACGTGCAGATCTATCGCTCCGCAGCCAACGCGCCGGCGCCATCGGGTCTGCTAGGCACGGGTCTGTTCCGGCAGTTCCGAATGGGCCTGGACCTTGGCGGCGAACGCCTGGTCCTGGTGCGGTCGGGCCTGATGGTCGTGCCAATGCCGGAACTTCGAGGCTAGCCGACCGTTCGCCTCCCCACCGCCTCTAAGGGAGAGCCTTCATGAATCGCGCCATCCTGTTCGCCGCCGCCGCGGCGACCGCCCTGTCGCTTGCCGCCTGTCAGAAAAAGGACGAGGTCGCCAATCCCGCCGATCCCGGCACGTCCAACGCCACGATCAACGCCGCGCAGGATGCGACGGCCGCCGGCGTCGGCGCCGTGTCGGCCGCAACCATCGGCCAGGTCTCGACCGAAGCGTTCGTGACCAACGCGAGCATCGGCGACATGTACGAGATCCAGGCCGGGCAGATTGCCCAGAAAAAGGGCCAATCGGCGGACGTGAAGGCGTTCGGCAAGATGATGGTGACCGAGCACACCGCCCTGTCCAATGAGATGAAGCCGTTGGTGGTGGCGTCCGGCAAGCCGGCCCCTACCGGTCTCGATGAGCGCCGCAAAGGCATGATCGACAATCTAAACGCCGCCGCGCCGGCCGACTTCGACAAGGTCTACCTGTCGCAACAGGAAGCCGCGCATACCGAGACCCTCGATCTGATGCGCGGCTACGCCGACAACGGCGACGACGCCGGCCTGAAGGCTGCCGCGGGCAAGGCGGTTCCCAAGGTCCAGGCTCACCTCGACAAGGTGAAGGCGCTGTTGGCCGCGCCGATGACCCCGGCCGCGAAGTAACCCGAACCGCCCACGCGGCTCGACCGGAACGCCCGCCCTTATCGGCGGGCGTTTTGCTGTGCGCCTCTTGCGCAATCGACCCACGGAGCAACCAGACAGCAGAAGGCCCGGCGTCGCACGCGACGCCGGGCCCATCCGGACTCCGTTAGAGGGACGCTCTAGTGGGCGCCGCCCTCCAGCTCCGTCTTGACGGCGCGCGAGCCGGCCTCGGCCACCGCCGTCGCCTTCTCGCGAAGACTGGCGCCCTCACCGGCCGGGCCGGTCTGCCGGTGCAGCTCGTCCTTGACTTGGCCGTAGGCGCGCTCGGCCACATGCTTCACCTCATCGAGCGAGGACTTCGCGCGGTCGGCGACCTTGGCGCGCGCCGGGCCGATGTAGCGGCGTTCAACCGGGGTGGACGGCAGAGATGCGCCGATCGCCGCGCCCACAGCCAGACCGATCGCCCCGATCACCAGGGGCTCGCTGTCGAGGGTGTCGTCGAAGCGCCGCTTGGCCGCCCGGCCGTACTCGCCGGCCTTATCCTGCGCGAGATGGGCGTACTCGCCCGCCTTGCCCCGGATATCGCTCACGCCATCGGCGGCCATGTGCTGGACGTCCGAAAGCTTGTGTTTGGCCGTCTCGGCGCCAGCCGCCAGCTTGGCCTTCGCGGCGTCGGCCTTCGCCTTCACCTTGGCCCGTAGCGACTCCTCGGTGTCATAGCCTTCGTACGTCGGGTAGTAGCCGGCGCCCCGATAGCCGGTGTCGCCCGACCGGCGGGTCTGGCCAATCGCCAGCCACGCCACGCCCAGACCGATCAGGGCGATAGGGATCGGGTTTTCGCGCAGTTGCTCCACCGCTGTGGTCAGCACCTTGTTGCTCGCGCCGCTCATCATCTTCGTTGCCTCGTCGAACATTTCCTTGGGTTGCATCTTGTCTTTCAGGGCCTCGACCGTCTGGTCGATGCGGCCCCGGGTCTCTTCGACTTCGCGCTCGATCTCCGCAGAGGTCTTGGTCATTTCGGGCTTCCCTTCATCAGTTCGGCGTCCTTCTTGAGTTGGCGGGCGCTGCGGTCGGGCGTGAGGCCGCCCAACGACATCGCCTTCATTCCAGAGCGCACCAGCAGCGCGCCCACGACGGCCACGACCAGTCCCACGAGCAGTGCGGCCCAGACCGGTCCCATCACTTTCGACAAGGCCAGCACCAGGGCCTGCAGCAGCACCAGCAGAGCAGCGATGAGCAGGAGTCCGCCGGCGGCGATCTCACCCACCGCCTTGCCGGCCGCGCTAAGCTTCTCGGAGACTTCGGCGCGGAGCAGTTCGGTTTCCTTCCGCACCAGCGCGGCCAGATCCCCGCCGAGCTGTGCGATCAGGTCCGTCAGGCCGCGGGCCTCCCTCCCAGGAGGGGTCCCGTCCATGGTCTACCGTTCCCCGGTGGGCGTCGCGCCGGTGGCGCCGGTTTCGAAGCCGCCCGGTTCCTCCGCCACAGCGGGATCGACGAACGCTGTGGTCATGCCCGGATCGGCCGCAAGGCCCGCGGCCGGCGCGAACGAGTCCGCGGTGTTGTCCGTAAAGCCGGGGTCCGTGTCCGCGACATGCGACGTCGTTTCCGGATCTTCGGCGGCGCGCGCGAACCGGCCGAGGGCCAGGCCCACCAGCACCGCCCCGCCGATGAAGGCGGCCGGGTTGCGGCGACCGAAGTCACGGACGCTGTTCAGAATGTCGCCCGGCTCCTTGTCGGCGAGATTGCGCGACAGGCTTTCCAAGCCGTCCGCCGCTTGCCGCACCAGACGCGACGCCGGGCTCTGATCGGCGTCCGCCAGTTCGTCGCCAGCGCGGCGAACGGCGTTGGCGAAGTCGCCGAGGGTGCGCGCGCCGACCTGGGCGCCCTTCATCGTCTCGGCGCGCACGCGATCCTGCGCGACGCTTGCAAAGCTTTGGGCCTCGGCCTTGAGGACGTGACCGGCTTGGCCGACCAGTTCCTTGGCCTTATCCGTCCGGCGGGCAACGCCTTCGGCGCCCAGGGTTCCGCTGTCCAGGTCAGTCATCGCGCTCTCCGCATCCGGGCGCGGCGCGACCACCGTGGTCGACCGCTCAGGCGGCTAAACGCGGATACGCCGGTTCGGTCGCGTCCGACCGGCGTAAAACATCAATTAATCAACGATGTGTCGGGCGTCCGACTTAACGCCGGCTCCGACGCCACATGATAGCGACGCCGATCGCGACGCCAACCGCCATCCCGGCGGCCCCCATGGCCAGCGCTTCGCGATCCATGGCCGCAGCCAGATGTTGGCGCGTGCGGCGCGACAGGCTGCGAAGGCGGCCGAGGCCATCGTCGTCGTAGCCTTCGTAGCTCTCGTAAGGACCGACGAGCCGATCGGCTTTCACGGTCTTGGCCCCAGCGTCGCCGCCGAGCTTGCGAGTCGTCACGTCGAACACACCCATCCGTCGCACCCTAATTCATGCCGGCCCGCCTCTGCGGACGCGCCGTGCGGTCCTTGTCACCCGACCTTGGTGTCAAACCGAAGGCACGGGCGCGCTTTCCACACTATACAGCATGTATGACACGTCTCGTTACCGGCCTAGCCCTGGCCCTCTCATTCCTTGCTCAGCCCGCCGTCGGACAGTCGATTTCCGCCCAGCGGCTTTCGGACATCACCCGCGAACTTGCGTCGGAACCCTACGCCGGTCGCGGTTTGGGCGGGCCCGGCGAGGCCAAGACAGTCGACTTCATCGTCCGCCAGTTCCAGGCGCTGGGCCTTTCGCCCGCCGGCGACAACGGCGGCTGGACCGCGGAGGTCCCGTTGTGGCGCTACCAGACCGAGCCGGGTGGAACCTATTCGCTGGCCGTGGGCGCAAAGTCGGCGACGTTGCATGAACAGACGGACCTGCGCGTGGAGACGCAGCGACCCATTCCCAGGGTGGTGATCCGATCGGCGCCCCTGGTCTTCGTAGGCTATGGCGTGACGGCGCCCGAGCGGGGGTGGGACGACTTCAAGGGCGTCGATCTCAAGGGCAAGATCGCCGTTGTCCTGATCAACGACCCGGACTTCGAGGCTGCGCCGGGTGAGGCCGTCGCGGGCAAGTTCGGCGGCAAGGCCGCCACCTTCTACGCCCGCTGGGTCTACAAGTATGAAGAGGCCGTGCGGCGCGGCGCCCTCGGCGTGCTGATCGTTCACGAGACAGCTGGCGCAGCCTATGGCTGGAACACCGTCGTCGCCCCGAATGGCGAGAGCTACGATGTCGTCCGTCCCGACCCGGCCAAAGACAAGTTGCTGCTGCAGGGCTGGATCCAGCGGCCCCTCGCCGTGCAGCTCTTCAAGGACGCCGGTCTGGATTTCGAAGCCGAGAAGGCCCGCGCCAGGAGCGCGGCCTTCCGACCCGTGGTTCTAAAGGGCGCAACCTTCTCAGCGGACTACCGGAACAGCTTCACCCGGCTGAAAAGCCAGAACGTGCTGGCCGCCATCCCAGGCGCCAAACGCCCGGACGAGACGATCCTCTACGCCGCCCATTGGGATGCGTACGGCATCGATCCGGCCGATCCGACGGGCAAGACGATCCGTCCCGGCGCCGTCGATGACGCGGTGGGCGTGGCCGCGGTGATCGAGACCGCGCGCGCTTTCAAGGCGGGTCCGGCGCCCGAACGCACCGTCCTCTTCGCCGCCTGGACGGGCGAGGAGCGCGGCCTGCTGGGCAGCGAGTACTACGCCCAGCGGCACGAGGCGGCCCTGGCGAAGATGGTGGCCAACTATACCTTCGACGTTCTGCAGACAGCCGGCCCGGCCCGCGACGTCGTCCTGGTCGGCTCCGGCCAGAACGAGCTGGAGCCGCATCTGGCGCAGGTCGCGGCACGGCATGGCCGGACGATCACCCCCGATCCGCGGCCCGAACGGGCGCTGTTCTACCGGGCGGATCACTTCTCCCTGGCGAAGCGCGGAGTTCCGACAGCGCTGTTCATGGGGATGGGCGGGGGCGCCGATTTGATCGACGGCGGACGGGCGGCCGGCGACCGATGGGTCGAGGACTACACCGCCCGCTGCTACCATCAGACCTGTGACATCTGGACGGCCGATCAGAACTACCAGGGCGCTGCGGACGATGTGACCCTTGCGTTCGAGGCTGGACGCGACCTGGCCAACGCGACCCGGTGGCCGGACTGGAACACCACCTCGGAGTTCAAGCCGGTCCGGACGGCGACAGCAGGGGCCCGCCGCTAGCTGACCGCGGCGTTCAGGCACGGTTCAGGCGCTGAGCCGTTATCTGGGTCTCAATTCAGGAGGCCAAGATGCGTAAAGCCCTCACCACCACCCTCGCCGCCGTCACCGCGGTGGGCGCCGTCTTAGCGACCGCCGCGCCGGCTCAGGCCCAGCACTACCGCCACTATGAAGGGCGCCATCACCGGGGCGGCGGCGACGCGGCGGCCGCCGCCATCATCGGCGGAGTCGCTGGCCTGGCGCTGGGCGCCGCCATCGCCGGCAACAACGACGGCCGGCGCGACCGTGGCTACTACAGCAGCGGGTACGACTACGATCCGCGCTACGACAGCTATCGTGGCGGCTACTACCGCTACAGCGAACCGCCGCGCTATCGGACCTGCGTCACCCGCGATCGGGTCTACGATCCCTACATCGGGCGGCGCGTGACGATCGAGCGGCGCTACGCCTGCTGACCCACGATCTCGTGCGCCTGCCCCCACCACAGCGGTGAGCGTGCGAGGTCGATGAACCGCCGCTCGTCCTCGAGCAGCAATGCGGCCGCCGCCTGGGCCTCCGGGCGGCGGCCGTTTTCGGCCACCACCTCCAGGCTCTCGAACCAGAGCTCTGCGACGCCGTCGAAGTCTTCGGGCGCGTTACGGCTGGCGCGGAGGCCGACGCTCGCCTCGGCGGGCAGGCTGTGCATCTGCACGTAGCGCTGGATGCAAAGAGTCTCCGCGACGCTGGCCACCAGGGGGGCGTGGACGTCGCGCCAATACCTCTGGAATTCCTCGCGGCTCATCCCAGGCCGCCGAACGAGACAAAACGTTAGCTTGATCATGAGAGTGCGCCTCCGTGTTCAACCCTAGCAGCCGAACGGCGCTCGCCAGAAGGCGCCGCCCGCGTTAGGTTCGGCGTTCGTTGGGGAACCGGGTTTGGCGGGGGCGCGGACAGTGTCCGATCAGCTCAGGGCAGAAACTGCTCGCCTCACGGCGCGCATCGCGGAGTTGGAACACCAACTCGCCGCGAAGCCGCCCATTGATCGCGCCAGCCTCTACCGCATGGCCGACAACGCACCTTGGGCGATCTTCTCGCTGAACGACAAGGGCGACATCGACTACGCCAACCCACCCGCCCAGCGCTGGCTCACCAAGCCCGTCCCGGCGAGCGGCGAGCGGCAGTCGGGCACGGTCGCCCCGGCGTTGCTGGAGGCGGTGACGGCGCACCTGGCCGCGGCCTTTGCCGGTCAGTCCTACGCCGCCGAACTGGAACTGCGCGACGCGTCGGGAGAGCCCCGCGCCGTCCGGTTGCATCTCGAACCGCGCGGTGGTGGCGGTGCGAAGATCAATGGCCTCGTCCTCACGCTGTACGATGTCACAAGCACGCAAGCGATGGATCGCAGCGTTCGCGACAACGAGGCTCGGCTGACCCACATCAACGCCGTCTCGCCCACCGCCAACTATCTCTTCGATTTCGAGACGGGCTTGCCCACCTGGGTCGGGGGCCGCACCGAACGGGTCTATGGCTATACGGCCGAAGACCTGCAGGCGGGCGGCGGCGACCTCATCCGGTCGCTGATCCACCCTGATGACTTCCCGAAGGTCGGCCAGCGGCTGTCCTATCTCAGCCGCGCGCCCGACGGGGAGGTCAGCGAATTCGAACTGCGCGTCCGTCGGCGCGAGGGTGGCTATCGGTGGGTGCTGGACCGGGCCGTCGCCTTCGAGCGCAATGCGGCGGGGCGCATCATCAAGACCCTGAGCGCGGCCCTGGACATTGACGAACGTAAGCGGGCGGAAGACCGCCGGACGCTTCTCATCAACGAATTGAACCATCGGGTGAAAAACACCCTCGCCTCGGTGCAGTCGATCGCCCGTCAGACCCTGCGCTCCGGGCGGCCCGCCGAGGAGATCAGCGAGATCTTCACGGGCCGCCTGATGGCGCTGGCCTCGGCCCACGATGTGCTGACGCGCGAGAACTGGGAGGGGGCGGGCCTGGCAAAGATCGTCGAGACGGCGTTGGCGCCGTTCGACGAGCGGCGGATCGCTCGCGCGGGGCCCGATGCGCGGCTGGACGCCCGCGCGGCGCTGGCCCTGGGCATGGCGCTGCATGAGCTGGCGACGAACGCCTCGAAGTACGGAGCCCTGTCGAACGAGGACGGCCGGGTCGATCTGTCGTGGCGACTCTACACAAGCGGTGGAACGCCCACCCTTGATCTCGTCTGGCGCGAATCCGGCGGGCCGCCTGTCACGCCGCCGAAGCGGCGGGGCTTTGGATCGCGGCTGCTGGCCCAGGGCATCCGCAGCGAACTCAACGGATCGGCCGAACTCAGCTTCTCTGTTGAGGGCGTCGCCTGCCGGATCGTAGCGCCCTTAGGCGCCACGCCGCGCCTGGATATCCTCTGATCGCCACGCGCCAGCATAATCCATTTGGCTGATGCGGCTCTGCGTATTTCACGGCATCCTCGCGTTTAAAGAACGTGGGTTGGCCGACCCAAGCCACCGACCTGACGACAGGGCTGTCGCTTGTCCCAGCACGCTGAAGATCAGCTGGTCGAAGATATCTACGCCGCAGCGCTGGATCCCACGCGTTGGCCCGGCGTGCTCGAGGCGGTCGCCGATCACGTGGGCGCCCTGCAGGCCTGCCTGACGCGTCTCAGCCACATCGATAGCTCCGGCGAGGGGATCGAGGCGCGGATTGACCCCGCGTCGGTCCAGGCGTTCCACGCCTATTACCGCACGAAGAACGTCTTCACTCTGGTGGACGATTTGGACGCCTGGAGTCGGGGATGGCGGCCGACCGTCGTGACCACCGAGGACTGCTTGCCCCTCGATGCGTACTATCGCAGCGAATACTTCAACGATTTCATGCGCCCGCAGGATGCCGGCGCCACGATGCATATCCGCCTGGAACTCGATGACACGACGTCCGGCGCCATCGCCTTGGGGCGGTCCATTCGCAAGGGTGCGTTCGAAACCGAGGCGCTGGAGGCGGCGGGCCGGCTACAGCCGCACCTGATCCGCGCGTACAAGCTTGGACGTCTGCTCGCCGTGGCGCCGGGCGTCAGCACGGATCTCGCTCGCGCGCTCGAAGGGACGTCTCAGGCCGTCCTGATCGTCGACGGCGACGCCAGCGTGCGGCACGTGAACACCGCAGGCGAACGTCTCATGCGCTCGCGTCCAGGGTTGACCATCGTTGGCGGACGCCTGTCGGCTCAAGCCTCAGATGCGGCGCGGCGGCTGACGGAGCTGATCGGCCGCGCCACGTCGGCGGACGGGGGTCGCCAGGGTGGAGCGCTCAATCTGCCGCGTCCTGGCCAGCGTTTCCCGTTGGCCGTGCGCATTTCGCCCCTTGCCGGAGAGCCTGACCCGGTGTTCGGCCGGCCAAGGATGGTGATGGTCTGCGTCACGGATCTGGAGCGCGACGTCAGCCCACCCCACGACGCCCTCCGCACCCTCTTTGGACTGACGCAGGCCGAGGCCCGGTTGGCCGCTGCGGTGTTCGATGGGCTGAGCCTTCCGGAGGCGGCCGACCAGTTTGCGGTGAGCGTCCACACGGTCCGATTCCAGCTTGCCCGGATCTTCGACAAGACCGGCGTGGCGCGGCAGGCTGAGCTGGTGAAGCTGATGATGCGGCTGGCGACGGATATTCCCGGCGGCTGAGCCGTTGACAGGCGAAAATCCAGTAGTTACTAAACACTCAAGAACTGGACATCAGAGACCTCGCCACCCGGGCGGCCGGCGGCCACCCCATCCGCCTCGCCTGTTTCCGCGCGCCCCTCCCCCCTGAGTGCGGACATCCGGGTGGCGAGCCCCAGCATTCGGAGTTCGCGATGCGCGTACGTTATGTGATCCGTTGGTCTCGGCTCACCGAAACGGTCGCGATGGTGGCATCCGCGGCTGCGCTGTTTGCAGTGCTCGCCCGCGGCGTTTGATCTCGATCAAGAACACCTGAGCCAAGTCACGCCGGGCTTAACTATCGAAGACTTACAACCACCACGCGTTGTACGTGAAAATGTCGCATAACATCGCTATATAGGTCTGGGGTTTCCCGATCTAGGCGAGACGTATCCCCCGTTAATATTCATTCAGCACGTCTGTCAGTCTTACCTTAAAACCCGCACGCCACCCTAGGGGCAAGGTGGGCGCATTCCCCAGGCGTCCCGCGGAGGCGGCAACCGTGGCTGACAGCTCGGGTGAGATCGGCAGGCGGCTCAAGGTCCTGCACGTAGACGACGACCCGATGAACCTGCGCGTGGTGCAGGAGATTCTGGGCGCCTTCGGACATGACGCGGTCATGGCGTGTTCCGGTCAGGAAGCGCTGGAGCGTCTGGCCTGCGAAAGCTTCGACATTGTGCTGCTCGATATCCACATGCCGGGAATGACCGGCATCGATGTGATCGCACGCCTGCGCGCGTCCACAGGCGCGGAGCGCGATATTCCCGTCATCGCTTTGACCGCCGACGTCTACTCGCGCCGGCCGGCGGAGTATTTGGCCCTCGGTTTCAGCGATTTTGTATCGAAGCCGATCTTGGTGGCGGGCCTTATGGCGACCATCAAGCGCTGCACCGCCGCACAACCACCCAAGGCGCTGAGCCGCGCGGGTTAGTCCGCGTCGGCCTCCGTAGGCGCAGCCGCGACGGGCCTCGGCGCTCCGTTGAGCGCGGCCGCAAGCTTCTCGCGGTCCAGCTGCCCCTCCCAGCGCGAAACGACCAGTGTCGCAACAGCATTGCCGACGAAGTTGGTCAGCGCCCGGCACTCGCTCATGAACCGATCCACGCCCAGGATCAGCGCCATCCCCGCCACGGGCACACTGGGAACAACCTGCAGCGTCGCGGCCAGGGTGATGAACCCCGCCCCGGTCACGCCCGCCGCACCCTTGGAGCTGAGCATGGCGACGCCCAGCAGCAGCAGTTGCTCCTCCAGCGACAGCTTGATGCCGAGCGCCTGAGCGATGAACAGCGCAGCCAGGGTCATGTAGATGTTGGTGCCGTCCAGGTTGAAGCTGTAGCCGGTGGGCACGACCAGCCCGACCACAGACTTGGCCGCCCCGGCCCGCTCCATCTTTTCCAGCAGCGACGGCAGCGCGGCTTCGGACGAACTCGTCCCCAGCACCAGCAGCAGTTCCTCCTTGAGGTAGCGCAGCAACTTGAGGATCGAGAAGCCGTTCAGCGCCGCGATGGCGCCTAGCACCACCAGGACGAACAGGATCGAGGTGCCGTAAAAGGTGGCGACCAGCGCCGCCAAGCTGGCGATGCTCTCGATGCCGTACTTTCCAACCGTAAAGGCAAAGGCGCCGAAGGCCCCGATTGGCGCGGCGCGCATGAAGATCGCCACGAGCTTGAAGAAGGCCTCGGCGGCGGCGTTCAGCACCGCGAGCACCGGTTCGCCCCGCTCGCCGATCATCGTCAGGGCGAGGCCGAAAGGGATCGAGAAGAACAGCACCTGCAGAATGTTGCCGTCGGTGAACGCGCCCACCACCGACGTGGGAATGATGTCCATCAGGAAGCCGACCAGGGTCAGGTCGTGCGACTTGGCGGCGTAGCCCTTCACGGCCTCGGCATCGAGGGTGGCCGGATCGATGTTCATCCCTGCGCCGGGATGAACGATGTTGGCTACGGTCAGGCCGACGACCAGGGCGAAGCTGGAGACCGCGAAAAAATAGGCGAAGGCCTTCAACGCGACGCCGCCCACCTTGCCGATATCGCGCATCCCCGCGATGCCGGTGACCACAGTCAGGAAGATGACCGGGGCGATGATCATCTTCACCAGCTTGATGAAGGCGTCGCCCAGCGGCTTCAGCGCCTCGCCCGTCGCAGGCCAGACGTGGCCGATGAAGGCTCCCAGAGCGATGGCGACCAGGACCTGGACGTAGAGCTGTGTCCACAGCGGCCGCTTCACCGGCGCCTCGATCATCCTGATGCCGGCCACCCGACTCCCCCATCCCTTGGAACCGGTTACACCCTAGCGGGCCGAGGGCGTGGAAACATCCCCGCAAAACGGGTGGTCCAGAATTCGAAAACAGGGGATGCTGGCCCCTGAACAGTCCGCTTCAGACGGACCGGATGATTGGGGAGAACGACCATGACGACGCTGAACAGGCGCGGCCTGATGCTGGCCGGCGGGGGATTGATCACCCTGGCCGCGACGCCCGCGCTGGCGAAGATCGCGGTGCAGCCCGCCTCGTCGGCGGGCTTCACCGCCGCTGGCGTCGCGGCGCTGAACGCCGAAATGCATGCGCTCGTCGACCAGCAGAAACTTGCCGGCGTCGTCACCCTGCTGGCCCGCAAGGGCAAGGTCGTGAACCTGGACGCCTATGGCAAGCAGGACGCCTCGGCCGCCGCGCCGATGGTCGCCGACAGCATCTTCCGCATCGCCTCGATGACCAAGCCGGTCACCGGCGTGGCGATGATGCAGCTGTGGGAACAGGGGAAGTGGAAGCTGGATGACCCGATCGCCAAACACATCCCGGAGTTTTCCGACCTCAAGGTGAAGAGCGCCGCCGGGCCGGTGGCGCAGGCCAAGCCGATGACCATGGCCCAACTGATGAGCCACACCGCCGGCTTCGGGACCAGCGGCGTCTATGACGCGGCCAAGGTCAATCTGCGCGAGACCGACCTGCAGGGCATGGTGGACAAGCTGAGCAAGCTGCCGCTGGAAAGTCAGCCAGGTACGGACTGGGCCTATGGTCCCTGCGTCGACCTGCAGGGCTATGTCGTCCAGAAGCTATCGGGCAAGTCGCTGGACCGCTACTTCCAGGACCACATCCTGACCCCACTGAAGATGCCCGACACGCAGTTCTGGGTGGATCCGGCCAAGACCGCCCGCGTGGTTCGAATCCACACCTACGACGCCGCCGGTAAGATCGTGCCGACCGAGGGGCGGCTGCTCACCAGTCCCCCCCGCTTCCTCGCCGGCGGCGGCGGGCTCTATTCCACCGCGCCCGACTACTATCGCTTCTGCCAGGCCCTCCTGCAGGGCGGCGAACTGGACGGCGTGCGGGTGCTCAAGCCCGAGACGGTCAAGCTGATGCGCAAGTCGGTGCTCCAGCCCGGCGTTGGCGTCGATCTCTACGGCCCCGTCCAGAAGGGCGTCGGCTTCGGCATGGACTTCGCCATCAACGAGCGCCCGGCGGAAAGCGGCCTGGCTCAGGGTGCGGACACCTACTGGTGGGGCGGCGCCTTCGGCACATGGTTCTGGATCGACCCGGCCAACGACATCGTCTTTGTCGGCATGATCCAGAACGTGAACGGTTCGATCCCCGGGGCCGGCACGCCCGCGGTCCGCGATATCTCGCCGAAGGCTGTTTACGCGGCCCTCACCGATGGGAAGGGCTGAGCCATGCGCCGCCTCGTGTTGAGCCTCGCGCTCGCCGCTTTCGCCACATCCGCGGCCGCAGAGGCGGCCTATAAGGCTCCTCGGAACGCCTTCGGACAGCCGGACTTCGAGGGGGTTTGGACAAACGCCTCGCTCACCAGCCTGGAGCGACCGGCCAACTTCAAGACCCTCACCATCACCGAGGCTCAGGCCAAGGCGGCCGAGCAGGCGCGGGCGAAGATGATGAGCGCCTCCAACGCGCCCACCGACCCCAACGCCCCGGCCCCACCCGCCGCAAATGACCCGGGCGGCTACAACACCGCCTGGATTGACCCTGGCACGTCCTACGGCCGGATCGGCGGTCAGGTGCGCACCTCGTGGCTGGTGGACCCGGCCGACGGCAAGCTGCCGTGGAGCCCGGCGGGCCGTAAGCTGTTCGACGATACGTTGAAATCGGCGCGGATGAACTTCGATGGGCCCGAAGGCCGGCCGCTGGGCGAGCGCTGCATCCTGGGCTTCGGATCGACGGCCGGGCCGCCGATGATGAACGTGCTCTACAACAACAACTACCAGATCCAGCAGGCCAAGGACCACGTGGTCATCGTGGTCGAGATGAACCACGACGCCCGCATCATCCGACTAGGCGACCGCAAGCATCAGCCGGCACATATCCGCCCCTGGATGGGCGACAGCGTCGGCTGGTGGGAGGGCGACACCTTGGTGGTCGAGACCACCAACTTCAATCCCGCCGAATCGCTGCGACCGTACTTCGGCGCCAGTCTGTTTCTGTCGCCGAACGCCAAGGTGATCGAGCGCTTCACCCGCGTCGCCGACCGCCAGATCCTCTACGCGTTTGAGGTCACCGATCCCAAGGTGTTCACCCAGACCTGGCGGGCCGAGATGGCGATGAACGCGACGTCCGGGCCGATGTATGAGTACGCCTGTCACGAAGGGAACTACGCCCTCCCCGGCATCCTCGCCGGCGCGCGCAAGGCGGAACGCGATGGCAAGGCGCCCGAGAGCATCGACATCACGGAGTAGTCCCCGACGTTTGCGTCATGTCCGCTCTGTCGCGGACTACGCGGTCAAATCCGCCCAGAACGTCAGAAGCCAGACCTGAAAAATGCAACGAGTCCAGCGCCGAGAGGCGCTGTGCTCTCACGCGCCGCTGGCCGCCAACTCAAATCATACAACATGTTCGAAAATCAAAGGTATGTGTAACCTGTTGGTTGACGTGACATCCACCATGCCGGACATTCGAAATTAAGCGTCGACAAAGACGCTATCAAAATGGGCTTGGGGGAAGCGTTCCAATGATATCCAGAAAGCGAATTCTGCTGTCTTGCGTTTGGGCGGCGACGGCGGCGTCGAGCACGGCGATGGCCAGCGCGGCCTATGCGCAGGCGGCGACCAACGAGATCGAAGAACTGGTGGTGACTGCTGAAAAGCGGGAGCAGTCCCTGCAGGATGTGCCCGTCGCCGTCTCCGCCTTCACGGACGAGCGACGCGAGGTGGTCGGCATCAACTCGGTCCAGGACCTGACCAACTTCACGCCGGGTCTGGCCTACTCGACCAACAACGACCGCATCAGCATGCGCGGCATCGGCCGCTTCACCAACAACCGCTCCTCCGAGGGCGGTGTGGCGATGTACAATGACGGCGTCTACACCTCGTCCGTCACCGCGTTCGCGCGCTCCACGCTGTTCATCGATCGGACCGAGGCGCTGCGCGGGCCGCAGGGAACGCTCTATGGCCGCAACTCGGTCGGCGGCGCGCTGAACATCATTTCAAAGCGGCCCACCGACGACCTCTACGCCGAAGTGCGCGGCAGCGTCGGCAACTATGCCGCGCGCGCGGTGGAGGCGGCCGTCTCGGGCCCGCTGGTGGGGAACATCCGTGGCCGGATCGCCGGCAGCTACGACGACCGCAACAAGGGCTACTTCACCAACCTGGCCGGCGGCCCGTCCGAGGGCGGCCGCGGCGACCAATGGCAGATCGAAGGCCAACTCGACGGTAGCCTGGGCGACGGCAAGCTGGAGTGGTGGCTGAAAGCCGACACCGCCGAATGGCACAACATCGGCCGCGGTCCGGGCGGTCGCTCGACGATCCTGTACGGCCGCCGCGACGGCACACGTCTCTACAACCGAAGCCCGGGCCTGACGCCGAGCAGCCAGTTCGGCTTCACCGACGATCTGCCGGGGAACATCTGCCGCTTCTGCTTCTCCACCGACGACTCCAACTACATCAGCCTGGAAAACAACGGCTACAGCCTCCAGGCGACGCTGCATCTGGACAACGTCGATGTCCGCTACATCGGCGGCTACACCTACTATGAATACCGGCTGCAGACGGACGTGGACGCGACGAACCGCAAGACGCCGTTCCTCGTCACCTCGGCCCAGACCGGGACCAACATCCCAGGCGGCAGCACCCTGATCTATCCGCGGCAGAACAATCAGTATCTCGAAGAGGTCTGGTGGTTCTCGAACGAGCTGGACTTCGCGTCCACCCACGACGGGCCGGTCCAGTGGCTGCTGGGCTTCTACCAGTTCCGCGAGGGCTCGAACTACGACGCGACGGACGCGCGCTATCCCGACGATCCGCGCTACGAAACCCCGGTCGGCCCCGATGGACGGGCCGGCGCCCCGAACCCGCTGCGCCAGTACGCCTTTGGCGGATCGGATAACGTCAGCGAATCCTATGCCACCTTCGCCCAGGTGGACTGGCAGGCGACCGAGACCCTGAAGCTCACGGCGGGCCTGCGCTACACCTACGACCGCAAGCGGTCTTTCGAGAGCGCGCGGCTACTGTGTTTCGTTTCGCCCAGCCCAGGTTGTCCCGCGGCGCTGCAAGCGTTTGGCCGTCCCATCGACGTGACAAACTTCGTCTCAGCCAGCGCGACCACCGTGCAGACAGACCCCTCGGTCGTTGGCCCTGTCTACACCGACCCGACCACCGGCCTGCGCCATCGCCAGCTTAAGAACCACTGGAGCGGGCTGACCGGCGCCCTGGGCGTCGACTGGAAGCCTGACGCCGACACCCTGGTCTATGCCAAGTACACCCGCGGCTACAAAGCGGGCGGCTTCAATTCAGGCCAAACGACGCTGCCGGTGTTCGTGACCACCAAGGAAGAGACGATCGACGCCTACGAGGTCGGCGCCAAGAAGACCTTCGGCGGCACGTTCCAGGCCAACGCCTCGGCCTTCTGGTACGACTATCAGAACATCCAGGTTCCGCTGACCGGGCTCGACCCGGTGCTCGGCACCAACCAGACGCAGTTCTTCAATCTGCCCAAGGCCCGCATCCTCGGGTTCGAGCTGGAAACGATCTGGCAGCCGCTCGAAAACCTGCAGATTCTGGCCAACTATTCGTACCTCGACAGCAAGGTGCGCGAGGGGTGCTGCTTCCAGGACTCGAACGACCCGCGTGGTCTGCTGCCGGGGGCCCAGCTCGCCGGCAACAGCGCCGCCGCCTTGGCCAGCCCCACAGCGGCCCTCAACCAGGATCTGGACGGCGCCCGCCTGCCCTCGTCCACGCCGCACCGGATCACCCTGAACGGCAACTACACCTGGGTTCTCGACCCCGGCAGCGTCACGGCCTCGCTGACCTATGTGTGGAAGGACGATACCTACTACTCGCTGTTCAACCGCTACTACAGCAAGGCGAAGGCTTGGGATCAGGTGGATGCGCGCCTGCTCTTCAACGACAAGGACGATCGCTTCACGGTCATCGCCTTCATGAAGAACGTCTTCGACTCGCGCGGCCTCTCTGGCATCGACGGCACGCGGCTGAACACGGCCGGTCCCAACGAGGGCTTCATCAACCAGACCCTGTCCTATGTGCCGCCGCGCACCTATGGCATGGAGCTCCAGTACCGCTTCTGACGCCGTAACGCCTCAGAACGCCTCGGACGCCCCGACCCTGCGGTCGGGGCGTCTTGCGTTGAACCTCTGCCGTGAAACACTAATGTAACAGTCCTGCAACATTGCAGCCCTCTTGCATCTCTACCCAGGTCGTCTCGACACCACGCGCAAGGGACGGCGATGCACGAAACCGACGACCACGACCGGGGATTGGCCTTCGATCTCGAGGCGCTGGACCGCCAGATGGTCGCCCGCCGCCGGATGCTGGGGATGATGGCGCTGGGCGGTGGCGCACTGCTGCTGAACGCGTGTGGCGGCTCGGGCGGTTCGGACAGCTCAACGTCCACCGCGACGACGACCACGACCACGACCACCACGACGACCGGGACCGGCACGACGGGGACAGGCACGACGGGCGCCACCAGCTCCAGCTGTTCCGTGACCCCGACGGAGACGAACGGGCCCTACCCGGCCGACGGCTCGAACATGGCCAACGGCGTCCTGTCCAACATCCTCAACACCAGCGGCGTCGTCCGCAGCGACATTCGCGGCAGCTTTGGCGGTCTCTCGGGAACGGCCGCGGGCGTGCAGCTCACGTTGACGATCAATCTGGTCAACACCAACGCCTCGTGCGCGGCGCTGTCGGACTACGCCATCTACATCTGGCATGCCGATCAGAACGGCCAGTACTCGATCTACGACCTGCCGCAGCAGAACTATCTGCGTGGCGTCCAGGCCACCGCATCCAACGGCCAGGCGACGTTCACGACCATCTTCCCCGGCTGCTACGCCGGGCGTTACCCCCACATCCACTTCGAGGTGTACCGCTCACTGAGCACGGCCACGGCCTATGCCAACCGGTTGCTGGTCTCGCAGTTCGCGATGCCCGCGGCGGCCTGCACCGCCGTCTACGCGGCCGGCGGCTACACGAATAGTGCGTCGCGTTTCGCCCAGACCAGCACCAGCAGCGACAATGTCTTCGGCGACAACACGACGGCCCAGGTCGCCGCCATGACGCCGACGCTCACCGGCAGCCCTTCGGCGGGCTATACGGGATCGGTGACCGTCGGGCTCGCCGTCTAAAGCGCGAGCGTGAGGGCGCCGCCTGTCAGCGGCAGCCGGCGATCACCCGCTCCAGGTCGTTCAAACGTTCCTGGCGCAAGATCCGTCCGGCGGCCAGCAACTGGTAGCGATCAGCCGCCCCGGGCGCCGCCCGCAGCGCCGCATCCGTATCAGGATAGCGTGGCGCGCCCGGCAGCGATCGCGGAACGCAGCTCTTTTGCGGCGGCGGAGGAGATGGCGCCGGCGGTGGCTGCGGCCTCGTAACGACCACCACCGGCGGCGGTACAGGCGGCGGCGCGACGGGCGTCGCCTTTTCCCGTCGCAGGGTCTGGCAGCCAGCCAGTATAATCGTGGTCATGAGAACCACGGCGGCTCGCGTCTTCGGGATCATGGCTTGAGGTTCGACAGGACCGCCTGATCCGCGCTTTCCATGCGCGCGCAGGCGTCGATGCCCTCGGGTTGTTGCTCAAGCAGACGTCGAGCCCCCGGGGGTGCATCCGGCGACGCCGCGATCTGCGGCTCGGGGTCATGCGGGGCCTCGCCGGCGGCCCGGCAGGAGGCCAATTCCATGCGCAGCCCCGCCTCGGCCTTTTCAGCGGCGCGGTTCAGCTCCTGGATTCGGTTTTCATAGTGCGCGACCTGCGACCGCCAGTTGGCAGACGCGGCGCCCAGGGCGACCGCCAGCGTGATCGACACGGCGATCGCCACCAGCCCCGTCACGGGACTCACGAGGAACTGTCTCAGTCCTGCCAGCATGCTCCGTCCTCAAGCAACGCCCACCATTGAACAGCGTCGCCGTGGCCATTTCACGTCTGATAGAACCCTAGCCGCGTCCCCGCGCGACCGGATCGAACTCACCTATCACCATAGATGGTTTTGAATTCGTGACTGCGGAAAAAGCGCCACGGTACGGACCGGGATGGAACATCTCGCGGGCACGGTCATTGTTAAGCTCATGGGAAAATGGGTTTTGATCCTTCTCGCCGCCATGATCGGCTTGGCCGTGCTGGGCTTCTTGGTCGACGCCGCGCGCGCCATTGCGGGCGTGCTGTTCGTCGGCTGCCTCTTGGTGCTGGCCGCCAAAGCCCTCACCGGCAAACGCAGCTAGGCTCCGCGCCCGCGCACGAAGCAGTTTCGCCCGGCAGCCCGAAGCTCCGTGCAGAACCGTGTGGCTTCCGCACCATCGACGAACCCGCCGACAACCGCGCGCCGCCATGTCTTGCCGTTGACCTCCGCGGTTTCGACCCAGGCCGTGCGCCCGTTGAGACGCGGTCTGAGCGCCGCCAGGATCGACTTGGCGTCGGATTCTGAGGGCGACGAGCCCACCTGAACGACAACACCGCTGGGTTTCGCCGGGGGGGATTTGGCCGGGGCGGCCGGGGCCTTGGCGGGCGCAGACGCCGCCGCGGTGATGGGCGGCGACGGAGGCTTGGCGGACGCCGGGGCTGGCGCAGGCGGCGCCACCGTCGCTGCGGGGGCCGCGCCGGCATCAGCCTTGGCGACCATCATCGCCGTCCCCTGGAACGGTCCCTTGAAGTCCTTGTCGCAGACCGACCGTAAGGCCGCGTCGAGCGCCGTGCCGGAGCCGGGCGCGCGCCATTCCGTCTCTGCCGCGCGAAGAGGCTTGCGGTCGCCGAGCAGATTCCGGTCCTGGTAGCCCGTGGTGTCGCCAAGCCGAACCCGGCGGCCCTTGCAGTCGGCGCTCATCGACACGTGCCACGAGAGGGTGCCCGTCCGGGTATAGGTCTCGGCGTTCAACGCCTCGGCGCGGATCACGATGCGCGGCTCCGCCCCTGGACCAGCCGGAAAGCTCGACACCACCGATGTCAGCGCCTGAGGCGTTACAGCGATAACGCGCTCGGGGGTGATATCCGTTTCACGGCTCAGCCAGGCCAGGATGGCGTCGCGGTCCAGCGTCGGAGGAAACGACACCGCGTTCTGAGCCGGAGCCGCGCCCGCCCCGGCGAGCCAGATGCCCGCCGCGACCCCTGCCAACTGACCGCCACGCATAACTCGCACCCCTGAGACTCATGGTCGCGGCAACCTGTTCGGGAACCGCCGCCGACGCAAGCGAGGGCGCGACCGTCGCTCGCAGATACCGCCGTTCGCCGCAAAGCGCGACATGGTCGACGAAAGCCCCAAAATGGGTAGGTCAAGACCGTGCGTATCGGCCCAATCTGCGAACCGCTCTCGAATCGGCTGATCCTATCTAAGAGTTAGTCGCGAGGTTTCGACACCTGTGGATGCGATCGCGGTTCTGTAGGCGGATCGCGCGGCGGTAAGGCTTGGTGCGTGGGCAAGAGTTCGGACAGGACATTTCGCAGTCTGCGCGGTCTCGAAAAGACCGCCTCGACTAGCCGTGTCTTGAACCTCGCCGCGCTTTCCGCCCGCAACGCCGAGAACCCAGAGCACCAGAAGAACCCGTTCTTCGTGGCGTCCAGCCTCAACGGGGCGGTGATCGTCCGCCATCGGCTACGAGACTCGGAGCGCGAGTCCTTCGACCGCATCCGCTACACGGCGACCAAGCTTATCATCCCGTTCGAGCGTTCGGATCTGGGATTGGGCGGGCGTTCGGTCTTCGTATCCGAGCGCGGTTGGCTCGACGCGTTCGAGGAACTGCGCGGCGAGGCCCCGGACTTTCCGCGCGACGTCGCCGTGTTGGAGGCGATCGACGAGCTCCCGTCCCTCGACCCGTTCCTGCTGCGCGAGCACATGAAACGGCGCGGCTTCGACATCAGCCCCAGCCACTTCGAAATCTCGGCCCCCGACTTGGCCAAGATGCAGCGCTTCGTCGGCACCGAGATCGCCAAGCTTATCGAGCTGGCCTACCGCGACACCGACGGTCAGGAAGGCAACATCACCCGCTTGGTCGAGGCCCTGCTCTCGGCCAAGACGGACGATCGGCTGGAGCCGCTGCGCCTGACGCTGCGGCTCGAGAAGGAGAACTACAAGGAAGGCATCTTCGCCTGGAAGGGCTTCCTCTATTACAAGTGGGTTCTCAACACCCTGTGGGCCAACCTCCGCGATGTGTTCAGCGAACTTGGCCGTGTCCGCGTGATCGGGCCGATCGATTCCGAGACCGCCGGCGAGCTCGAAGCCCTGAAGAACCGGCTGCGCCAGAAGATGGAGCGGCAGGTAAAGTCCGTCATGAACCACCTCGGAGTGTACGACGAGGTGTTCTCCCAGCTTACGGTCGACGGCAACGCGCTGGCGTTCCGGGACTTTCTGCTGAAATCACCCGAGATGTTCCTGTCGCTCGGCGACGGCTGCGGCCTCGTCAGCCACATCGCCACCTACTGGCGCTACCAGTTCCCGCGCGGCAAACCGCTGGCGGCCAATATCGTTCAGCTCGTCGACACCCTGCAGGATTTCGAGGTCAGTCTCGGAAACGACAATCACGAGACCCAACCGACGTACTAGCCGTCGAGGACGGCTTCCACCACGCAGACGAGGCCCTCTGGCCGGAAGTCGAGCCGGACGGTCCCCCGCAGTTCATCTGCCAGGCCGTGTTCCAGCAACCGGGTCCCAAAGCCGCGCTTGACCGGGGGTCCGATCAACGGGCCGCCAGTCTCGCACCAGGTCAGCCGTACGACGCCACCCTCTGCAGTCCAACTGACCTCAACACGCCCGGTCGGCACGGAAAGCGCGCCGTACTTCACCGCGTTGGTCGCCAGTTCGTGCATGGCCAGGCCCAGCGCCACTGCGGCCTTCGGGGCAAGGTCGACAGCGGGTCCGTGCGATGTGAACCGCCCATCGCCGGCATGGTGCGGGGCCACGGCGCCGGTGACGATACTGGCGACAGGCGCAGCCTCCCAGCTCTGGCGTGTGAGGACATCGTGCGCCGCCGACAGCGCCCGCAGCCGTCCTTCGAACGCCTCGACAGCCTCCCGCGCCAAGCCGATGGGTCGGAACGACTGCCAGGCGATCCCCTGCACCACCGCCAAGGTATTCTTCACACGATGGTTCAGTTCGTTGATCAGCAGCCGCTGATGCTGCTCGGCGAGCTTCCGCTCGGTGACATCCACGTTGGTGCCGACCACGCGCCGCAGGGCGCCTGCCGGATCGTAGAGAAAGCGCGCGGCCCCTTCGACCCATCGCACGACCCCGTCCATCCTGCGGATCCGGAACTCGTACGCCATGGTTTCCCGACGCGCTGCTGTGACGTTGGCGATCTCGGCGCGGATGTGCGCCAGGTCCTCCGCGACAACCCAGCGGTTGAGGTCCTCGATCATGCCCCCAAAGGTCTGAGGCTCAATCCCGAACAGCACCTCCTCCTGGCGATTGCAGGTCACCTTTCCGCTGGGGACGTGCCAGTCGAAGATCCCAATCCCATGCGCCGAAACGGCCAGGTCGAGCCGTTGCTGACTGCGCCGGAGGTCCCGTTCCGCGGCAGCGCGGTCGGTGATGTCATTGATCGATACCGCGATGCCTTCGTCGGCCAACGGCGTGACCCGCACCTCCACCGTCCGTCCCTCGCGCAGAGCGGACGGTGCGGTCAGGCGGCCTGGCTTCCGCTCGGCCATCACCGACTGCAGCAGCTGGCCGAATGCGCTGTCGCGATTTGGGAACACGTCCCATAGCATTCGGCCCAGGATATCGGCTCGCGGTCGGCCGAAGAACTCCTCGGCCGACCTGTTGAACAGCACGAAGCGCCAGTCGCGGTCGACGGAATAGAAGACGTCGCTGATGCTTTCGAGCACCGCGGCCAGCCTCACGTCGGCCTGCAGGTCGGGCTTGTCTTTGCTCACGGTCTTACTGCGCCCGTTCCAACTTGCGGCAGATGAAGCCAGCCGATGCGATCGTTATTGTGGCGAAGCTCTCACCCGGCCTTGTAGCGCGCACGTCGCTGCGGGCATTATGAATTGTCATGGGCGCCGCCGATTGAGGAGAGTCACGATTACCGGATCGTCGACCAGCCTTGAAACGGCGCACGCCAGCCAGATGGCCGAGCTGCTCGACAGCATCGGAGATGGCTTCATCGCCTTCGATTTCGATTGGCGGGTCACCTACTGCAACCGTGCGGCCGAAGCTCACTACGGCATCAAGCGGGAAGACGCGATCGGCCATATCGCCTGGGATCTGGTCGAGCTGGGCGCCGACTCCGACATGCGGATTTTTCTGGACCGCGCCATGAGCAGCCGCAGCGAGATCGAGGCCGAGGCCGCGTCCGAACTGCGGCCCGGCGTCTGGTTCCACCTGCGCGCCTTTCCCCTCCAGGCGGGGCTGGGAGTGACATTTCGCGACATCACGGCGCGCCGCGAACGGGCGCGCCGCGAACGGGATCAGGCCGCACGGCTGGAACTGGCCATGGCGACGTCCGGCTTCGGCGACTGGCGTTGGGACATGGCGACGGACATGGTCGACCTCTCGCCGCGGGCTGCCGAGATCGCGGGGCTGTCGCCCGGCCCGGCCATGACCTGGACCGCCTCGCTCGACATGATTCACCCCGAGGACCGGGACCGCGTCATCGTCGCCGTCGACGAAGCTCTCGAGAAAAATGTCGCCTACGAGAGCGAATACCGCATCGTCCGCCCAAGCGATCGAAACGTGCGCTGGATCCGCGTGCGCGGGCGCGGGCTGATCGGCGACGATGGGCAAACCGTGGGCATGCAGGGCGTGATCGCGGACATCACCGAGGCCAAGATCGAGGACGCTCGAATTCGCGCCGATCGGGCCCGCCTGGCCGAGAGCGAAGCGCGCTTCCGGGCCATGGCGGACAGCGCCCCCTCGCCGATCTGGGTTACGGACGCCCGCGGCGCGCTGGAGTTCGCCAACCATGCCTTCCGGGAAATGGCAGGCCTGCCGATGGAGGACTTGGCGGGGGACGCCTGGATCAGCCTCATGCATCCCGAGGACCGCGCACCCGTCGCCGCGGCCCGACGCTCGGCGCGCGCGGGCCTGCAGCTGAACGCGTGGGAGGCCCGGTTCCGAGTCGGCGACGAGTGGCGATGGCTGCGCACCGCGTCCCGCCCTCGCTTCGATCAGACCGGGGCGTTCCAGGGCTTCGTCGGCCTGGCCATGGACGTCACCGACACCCGCCTTGCGGAAGAGCGCCAGCGGCTGCTGATCAACGAGCTGAACCACCGGGTGAAGAACACCCTGGCGACGATCCAATCCCTGGCGCGGCAGACCCTCAGGGCGGGGATGTCGATCGCCGACGCCCGCGAGCGTCTGACGGACCGACTGCTGGCGCTCTCCAACGCCCACAACGTCCTCACCCGCGAAAATTGGGAAAGCGCCGACATCGCCGACATCG
The DNA here is from genome assembly GCA_964575195.1 of uncultured Phenylobacterium sp. Taxonomy (GTDB): domain Bacteria; phylum Pseudomonadota; class Alphaproteobacteria; order Caulobacterales; family Caulobacteraceae; genus Phenylobacterium. The sequence goes on along the minus strand of CAZNPJ010000009.1, from coordinate 33,177 downwards.
CCAGCGAGGCGGTGCGGCCCTACGACGACCCCCCAGGCGCGCGGATCGCCATCCGAGGGCCACGCGCCCGTCTCGCGCCGAATGTCGCCCTGGCGGTTTCGATGGCGCTCCACGAGCTGGCCACCAACGCTCAAAAGTACGGCGCGCTCTCGACGCCGGCCGGGAGCGTCAGCCTGCGCTGGTCGCTGAACCCGGCGGGGAATGCGGTGGATCTGGAATGGCGCGAGGCGGGCGGTCCGCCTGTCGCGCAACCCGAGGCGACGGGTTTCGGCTCGCGCCTGCTGGCGGGCCTGGCAGGGGAGTTGGGCGCCGCGGCGGCGGTCGACTACGCTGCGGATGGCTTGGCCTGCCGGTTGCGCGCCCCGGTCACTTGATTGCAGACGCACGGCCGCGTCAGCCCGCGGCGGCGTCGCATTCCGCCTCAACCGCCAGCCACTGGGTCGCGCCGGCGATTGCACTGTAGAGGTCGAGGGGTTCGATCGGTTTGCGGACCAGGCCGTCGAAACCCTCAAGGTCACCCTCGCCCGCCACATCGGCGTCGGCGGTGAACGCCAGCACGGGAACGAACTGATTTGGCCCTGGCGTCTCGCGCAGCGCCCGCAGCGCCGCCCGACCATCCAGCACCGGCATCCGCAGGTCCATAAGCACGACATCCACCGGCGCCTGCGCCAACTGGGCTAGGCCCTCCGCCCCGTCGGCCGCCTCGGTGACATCGGCCGCAGCCGCCTCGAGGATACGTCGACCAAGCTCCCGGTTGACCGGATTGTCGTCAATCACCAGGACGCGCAGCCCATCGATCGGCGCCGAGAGGGGCTCGCCCGAGGTCAGCTCGACGATCTCGGCCGGTGGCGCCGGCAGGACGACGCGGAACGTCGCCCCCTCGCCCGGCAGGCTGCTGACCCCGATCTCCCCGCCCATCGCCTCCGCAAGTCCCCGGCTGATGGCAAGGCCCAATCCCGTGCCGCCATGCTTACGGGTGGTCGAGCCGTCGATCTGCGTGAAGCGTTGGAACAGCATCGCCTGCGCCTCCGCATCCAGGCCCGGCCCGGTGTCGATCACCTCGATCGCCACCGCCTCCGCTCCGCTGGGCGAGACCTGAAGTGTGACCCCGCCGGCCTCCGTGAACTTGATGGCGTTGCCGATCAGATTGATCAAAAGCTGTCGCAGTCGATCTCCATCGAGCATCGCCACCCGCGGCAGACCCGCCTCTTCAACGAAGCCAAGCGTCAGACCTTTAGCCTCGGCCTGCGTCGAGAACAGCTGAAGGGTCTCCTCGCAAACCTCCGCCACCTGTGTCGGCCTCGGCCGGATCTCGTACTTGCCAGCCTCCAGCTTCGAGAAATCCAGGATGTCGTTGACGATCGCCAACAGGGCGTTGCCCGCCCCCGAGATGCGCTGGACGAACCCTGCCGCCGGTTCCGGCAGCTCCATGCTTCGCAGCAGGCTGGTGAAGCCCAGCACCGCGGTGAGCGGCGTGCGGATTTCGTGGCTCATATTCGCCAGGAACTGGGACTTGGCGGCCGTCGCCGCCTCGGCCTCGGCATGCGCCTTGGCCACCGCCACCTCCTGCTCGACCTGCCCCTGGATGTTGCGGATCACATCCAGGAAGCCCGTCACTTCGTCGGTGTCCGGGTCGCGGAGAAGGCTAGGATTGGACTCCAGCCAGATCCACTCCCCGGTATGGGCGTCGCGGCCACGCCAGCGCAGGCGGGTCGTCGTGTCGCCATCGGCCAAGAGTGTTCGAAACGTCCGATAGATGGCGCGTGAATCGTCGGGGTGGACGGCGTAGGCGAAGGACTTGCCCTCCACGTCCTCCGGCCGGGCGCCGATCTGCCGAACGCTGGGACTGGCGTAGATGGTCTTGCCCGTCAGATCGGTGATGGTGATCATGTCGAGCGTATTGTCGGCGATCAGCCGATAGCGCGCCTCGCTTCGCCGCAGAGCGTCCTCGGCCATCCGGCGCTCGGACTGATCCTCGATCTGCGCGATCATGTGACGGGGGACACCACAGCCGTCGCGCACCAGCGACACCGCCAGCCGCGCCCAGACCTCACCGCCGTCAGCCCGGACATAGCGCTTGTCTATCCGGTAGTTGTCGATCTCGCCGGCCAGCAACTGTTGCAGCAAATGCAGGTCGGCATGCAGGTCGTCGGGGTGGGTGATGCTCTGGAAATCGCGGGCCAGTATCTCGGCTTCGGTATAGCCGACAATCCGGCAGAACGCGGCGTTCGGGCGCATGAACCGGCCATCCAGATCGACCAGCGCCATGCCGACGGCTGCGTGGATGAACGAGGCCTCGAATTGCTCGGCCTGCGCCCGCGCCTCGGCCTCCAGTCGGTTGCGGCGCGTCACATCGCGGAAGATGTTGATGATCTCGACAACCTTGCCCTCGGCGTCGAAGACGATCTGCGGGTTGCCCTCGAACCAGGCCCAGCTGCCGTCCGCGGCGCGGAACCGATGCTGCCGCTTCGAACAGGGCTCCAGCCGCCCCGCCAGCAGGGCGGCGGTGCGCGCCGCCATGCTCTCGCGATCCTCCGGATGCACCAGTTCGATCTGGCTTTTGCCGACCAGATCCGCCGGCTCGTAGCCATAGCGCCGGGCGGCCGGCGACACATAAGTGAGCTGGCCCGACGCATCGGCGCGGACAATCACGTCGCTGGTCCGTTCGGCGATGAAGGCGAAGGCCCCCTCAACGTCCGGCTGTACGCGGCTGGTCACTGTACGGTCCCCTCGCGGCGCGTGTACGCCCGGCAAATCGTTGCCGTCCTGGGACTTTCGACAGGGTGAACGTTCAGCATCACGCGCGCCGGAACGTGCGGTTTCCGCCGCGACCGTTCGCCGCAGGACCCGCGCGGCTAGCCGGCCGATTTGGCCGGCGCGCTCTTCTTCCCTGTGGCCTTGGCGGCGGTCGCCTTGTCGGCTTCCGCCTTCTCCGCGGCGGCCTTGCGGGCGGCTTCAGCCTTCTCGGCCTCTTCGGCTCGCGCCCCGCCCAGGATGCCCGGCAACGCATAGTTGCCCTCGTGACAGGCGTACTCGTAGATCACGCCTTCCAGGGGCGAGAATTCATATTCGCCGCCCCAGGGCTTGTCCCACGTATCGGGGTCTTCGACCGTGAAGGTGTAGTGCAGGCGCGACTTGCCGACCCGACGGAATGTCTCGGTGATCTTCAGATTTTTCCACGACCCCATGAAGTGCTGCGCTTGGGGAATGTGCGTTGTCTCGACCACCAGGGTGTCGCCATCGTAGCGGCCGATCGAGTCACCCATGTAGGGCCGCACGTCGTCGGTGCGGTGCTTGCCGTTCAGGCGGATGAGCCGAACGTCGTGGTTCATCTCGACCTGGATCACGACGGCGTCGGCCGTCTGCACGATCTGATAGTTGTTGTTGTAGAAGCCGTTGGGGAACATCGGCGGGCCGGCGTTGCGGCCGAACGACATGATGCATCGCTCGCCTAACGAGCGGACTTCCGGGCCGTCGAACGATCCCATGCCACCGCCGAAACGCGGCGCCGGCGGCGCGCCGGCCTTGCGCGGCGGCACCTGGCCGTTGGGCGTCGTGATCAGCGACGTGCGCGGTTCGCCGTTGACCCGCATCACGTGGTTGCCCGGATCCAGCCAGCCGCGATTGTAGCCGCCGACGTCGCCACCCGCGGCCGCAAACTCGGGACGGATATTGGCGCCCGGCGGCGACTTGGGCGCTTCCGCCGGCGCGTTGGGATCGGTCGCCTCGTTGCCTTCCTCGACTTCCGCCTCGGCGTTGGCTTCCATCTCCTTCACCTGCTCGGGGGTGAAGACGAGTTGGTCCTTAAACTGCGGGCGGCGCGTCAGCGGCGTCAGCGTCGCATTGCTCCAGGTTCCGGACAGGTCGGGTTGGCCGAAGGCGTTACGCACGGGCGTCCATGCGGCGGCCTTGGCGGGCGCCTTGGCGTCCGCTGCCGCAGCACTCAGCGGCGCAGCGGCCGCTCCGGCCAGCAAAAGGGTCCCGAGTGCTGCGATAACGACCTTTTGCATGGCCTTGGTTCCATCCCTATTCGCCGCGTTCCAGGCGCAGCGTTCATACCGATTTTACGAGGGTGGTCCGCATCCGGCAATGCACGCCGAACGGCGCCCCCGCCGATCAAACCCGGCCTAACGTCTGTGCATTGCACGTCTGTTTCAGTTTGGAAGATTTGGTACGGCGCGGATCGACTCACCCCGCCAGCAGCGCGGCCAGCTTGCCCACCGTATTCCAGTTGCGGGCGGTCGCGCGCACCCGCAGCCGCCGTTCGATGAGGACGCTGGAGAGCTTCGAGCCCCCTGCCCCCTCCGGAAACCAGAGATAGAGACAACCCGGCCCCGCCGCGATCTGTTCGCCCCCGACGCAGTCGGCGCGTAGCCTCTCAAGGTCGCCCTGCGGCTCCCCCGCCAGAAATAGGGCCATCAGCCGGTTCGGCGCTTCCGCAGCCTGCCGCACGAAGGGGTTGGCCGCGGCGATGGCGGCGAGCTGGGCCTGGTCGCGAACCAGCACATCCGTCTCGAGATTCTGATCGGCAAGGATCGCCGCCGCCAGGACGGCGCCCGCCTTGTCCGGAGACAGGGTCGTTCCGAAGAGCACGTTGCCGCTGGCCAGCAGGGTCGTTGGCGCATCGAACCCCGCGGCGGCGGCAATGCGCTTGAGATCCGCCATGAGCAGCTTGCGGCCCCCGACGTTGACCGCTCGAAGCAGGCCTGCGACCCGGATCAACGGCTGGCCGCTTCCCATTCCAGGAACTCCGGCGTCTCCAGCAGCCGCTGGCAATACTGGCCCGCAGGGCCGCTGTCGCCATAGTCCGACAATCGAACGCCATAGGTGCGGAAGCGGGTGGCGACGGGGGTGTAGAAGGCGTCGGCGATCGACCAAGGCCCGGCCAGGAACGGCCCACCGAACGTCGCCAGCATCTCATTCCAAAGCGCCGTGATCCGCCGAATGTCCTTTTGGGTCGCCGGCGACAGATCCGTGGGCCTTGGCTCCATGTCCAGCGCCATCGGGCACTCCCCGCGCAGCGACTGAAAGCCGGCGTGCATCTCGGCGGCGGCGGCGCGGGCCAAGGCGCGCGTCCGCGGATCGTTCGGCCACAGACCGGGGACCTTATCCGCCAGGTACTCGCTGATCGCGAGGCTGTCCCAGATGACCAGGCCATCGTCCTTCAGGACGGGCACCTGGCCCGTCGGCGAGTGCGCGCGGATCGCCGCCTCGCTCATGTTGTTTTCCTGGCGCAATTCGACCAGCGTCTCGGTGAACGGCAGCCCGGATCGCTTGAGAACCAGCCACGGCCGTAACGACCAGGTCGACCACTTCCTCGTCCCGATCACCAGATCCATCGGTCACGCTCCATGCTGCGGCTTTGAAACACTTGCGGCCTTGCGGCGGCCCGCCGGTCGCGATCTAAATCGGCCCAATCATAAAAGATATCGGAGGATTGCGCCCCCATGACCGAAGCCGTCTCCCCCAGCGGCCCCGTCACCACGCCGCACGCTGAAGGCGGACTCGAGGCGGCGCCGTTCTCAAAGGGCTACGCCCGCTACGCGATGTGGCTGCTGCTTGGCATCTATGTGATCAACTTCCTCGACCGGCAGGTGATCAACATCCTGGCCGAGCCGATCAAGGAAGAGCTCGGGTTGGCCGACTGGCAGCTGGGCCTGATGAGCGGCTTGGCCTTCGCGGTCTTCTACACCGTGCTCGGCATCCCGATCGCACGGCTGGCCGAGCGCAAGAACCGCGCGGTCATCATCGGCACGGCCACGGCGGTCTGGAGCGGCTTCACGGCGCTCTGCGCCACGGCCACCAGCTTCACCCAGCTCATTGTCTACCGAATCGGGGTCGGCGTGGGCGAAGCGGGCTGCACGCCCCCCGCGCACTCTCTCATCGTCGACTATACGCCCAAGGAAAAACGCGCCTCTGCGCTTGCCTTCTATTCCATGGGCACCCCGATCGGGAGCCTCCTGGGCCTCGTGATGGGCGGTCTGATCGCCGACGCCTATGGCTGGCGGGCTGCCTTCCTGGTGGCCGGCGTTCCCGGCCTGATCTTCGCCACCCTGGCCTTCTTCACGCTGAAGGAGCCGCGGAAGATGATGGCGCAGCACGCCGCGCAAGTGGCCGCAGCCTCGGCCACGTTCAGCCAGACGATGTCGTATCTGCTGAAGCGCCGCACGTTCTGGTTCATCGCCTTCGCCGCCGCGATCAAGGCTTTCATCGGCTACGGCCACGCGCCCTTCACCGCCTCGTTCTTCCTGCGAAACCACCCCGAGGCCATCGCCAAGCTGGCCAGTGACTTCGGGTTGGGTCCAGTGGGCTTCCTCGGGCTTGCGCTAGGCCTGATCAGTGGCATCGCCGGCGCGGTCGGCTCCTGGGCGGGCGGCGCAATCGCCGACAAGTACGGCCGCAAGGATCTGCGCGCCTACATGGTGGCCCCGGCCATCGCCAGCCTGGTGACGATCCCGGTCTTCATCGTTGTCGTGTCGATCGATCATGCTCCGACCGCCCTGCTCCTGCTCGCGGTCAACGCCTTCCTGGGTACGCTCTGGTACGGTCCGGTCTACGGCACGGGCCAGTCGGTCGTCCCGCCGCACATGCGCGCCACCGCCGCGGCGATCCTGCTGTTCATCATCAACCTGATCGGCCTGGGTCTGGGCCCGCTCGCCGTCGGCCTGCTGTCCGACTACTTCAACAAGGGCATGGGCATGGGCGCCGCCGAAGGCGTGCGCTGGGCGCTGATCACCTCCACCCTCTTCGGCATGATCGCCTTCGTGTGCTTCTGGATGGCCCGTCGGACGATCCGCGAAGACACCGTCAGCTAGGGTCTTGCGCCGACCGGTCGCCGTCGCCAGCCGGCGGCGGCCGGGATCGCGCGGAGGCGCACCAGCCAGAACATCATCAGAACCAGGGGCGCGACGCCCAACACCGCAGGCATAATGCTCTCGCGGATCGGCGTTGGAATGAACGCCTGTTGCCCAAAGAAGAACGAGCCTGTGGCGACGAACAGCGCCGCGCCCAGCCGCCAGAGGTGACGGGCGATGCGCGCCGGTCCCCGCACGCCGCCGCGCCGGATCATCCGCAGGTCACAGACCGCCGCCAAGGCCGATACGAGCGCGAAGAGATAGACTGTCGCGAAATCCTCGGCGGGGAACAGCCGCGCGCCACCCGCAGCCATCGCCAGCCCCGTTGCCGCGATCCCCAATGGAACCAGCACGGCCAGCTGCTCGAAGCCGCCCACCTCGCCCGCAGGACGACGCACCGCCGCCCAGCCCGTCGTCACGAGGTAGAGGGCGAAGACCGCCGCGGTGGTGTTGGTCCATTGGTCCTCGTCAAGGAACGGCGCCACGCCGGCGGCGATGATCGTCATGACCAGCATGGCGATGAAGAACACACCCCCCGCCGCCCGGTGCAGACGTCCGCCCCGTCGGGCCAAGATCGCCACATAGCCCGAGACGATCCCGACGCTGCCGCCGGCGATGTGCAGCACCAACAACGCCGTGGCGCCGACGTGCAGGATGGCCGGCGCGCCGGGAGGGGCTTCCAGGTTCATGACAGCTTTCCTCAGGCCTTGGCGAGAAGCGGGGCGAACAGGCCGAACCACGATCCGGCGATGCCCACGGCCATGAGCACGGTCGACGCCGTCAAGCCGCAGGCCATGGCGACCTTGGCGCGGGGTCCGCCGCCCGCCTCCGTCCGCAGGTAGAGTTCAAGGATCACCAGCGGCACGAGATAGGCGCCGAGGTTCCACACGGCGAAGAACTGGCTCATCGGCGGGAGGAGATCGCCCGCCAGGGTCTTGGCCAGGCCATAGCTCACGAAGCCCAGCCGCAGGAACCAGACCCCATTGGCGACGATGAACGTCCGCATCGCCCAACGCCGGTGCGCCGCGAAATCACGTTGCGTCGCGGCCCGCCAGGCCAAGGCCCCGAAGGTCAGGATCAGGACAGCGTCCAGCGTAATGCCGATGGCGGGGATGCCCTCGCCGGTCCCGCGAACCCAGGTCATCCAGAGCCCGCCCAGGGCGGCGCCCATGGCCGTCACCATGAACATGCGGCCAATCCAGCGGTGGATGCGTGGAGCGCGCGCCCGGACCTGTGGGACCAGCTGCAGCGTGCCGCCGAAGGTGACGACCGCGGCCATCATCACATGGCTGGCGAAGGCGAGGTTGCCGGCGGTGTCGCCGGGAACGTAGCCCTTGATCAGCATCGTGTTCCGGCTCCACGCGGCGAAGTCTCCACCGAGCACGGACGGGCCGTAGAAGCCCACGATGTAGGTCAGGAACAGCGCCTGTCCGACGACGGCGACGGCGAACCAGAGCCGGCCGGACGCCGCCAGCATCGCGCTGGCGGACCGGGACACGGCGGCAGGGGTCAAGGCAGCAGAGCTCACGCGGAGTCTCCCGTTTTGGACGCACGACAGAGAGAAAGGGATCAGGTCAGATCGCGTCGCGCGATCGTCGCATCCGGATGGTGAGCGCCAGCAACAGCCCGGCCACCGCCAGACCGCCCCAGATGTGTGGGCTGGAGAACGCGTGGATCGGATCGATGTCGGAGAAGGAACCGATCGGCGCGCGGCCCTCGCCGCGGATGCTGAACGCTTCACCGAAGCCACCCAGAACCCGCTCGATGAGGAGGTTGATCACGTAGGTCGAGTTGAACGCCAACTTCTCGAACAAGGCCAGCGCCAAGGGCGGCGCAAACGCCCACACGAAGGTCATGCGCTTCGCCCACCCGGAGATCAGCAACAGCCACGCGTAGAGGGGCGCTAGCCATAGGGCGTTGATGAGCAGGCCATAGGGCAAGACCGTCCACATCAGGCTCATGTCCACCCGCGGCCACAGCCGCGCCGGATCGACGCCGTTCACCAGGACGATGATGGTGCTCACCACCAACATGAGGGTCTGGGCGCCGAAGATCGCCGCGAGCGCGGCCAGCGGCATGACCACCATCGCCACGGCCATCTTCGCCAGCACGGTCGTGGTGTCGGACACCGGCAGCGACTTCCAGAACTGGATGCTGCGGTCCTGCCGCTCGCCGTGCAACGCGCCCAAGGTGTAGAAGATCGAGACAAGCACCCCGATCACCATCACCGCCAGCGCGGTGAAGGCATAGGGCGCCATCAGGCTGTCGTTGCGCGGAACCGGGCCGGCCACCGCCCGCGCCAGCCACAGGGTCGAGACCCCGAAGCCCAGCAGACCCACCGCCGCCGCGCCCGCAGGGGCCAGGCAGATCGCCGGATGCTCCCACAGCTCGCGGCGCACAGACCAGTAGAACGGCCACACCTTGCGTTCCGTACTCATGCCGCCTTCTCCCGGCCCAGGGGACCATCGCCCATCTTGGCGACGAAGACATCGGCCAGGCCCGGCGTGCGAAGTTCGCCTAATCCCGCCAGCCGGCTGCGGTCCACGCCGTCGAATATCTGCAGACTGCGGCCGAACAGGTGTCGCTCGTGGATGGGACCAAAGCTGCGCGCGGTCGATGCGCCCTCAGGCGTCGCCACCAACTCGACGAACCGCGCCTCGTAGGCGTCCAGGCTGACGTCCAGCACGACCCGACCCCGGTCCAGAAACACCACGTCGGTCAGGATGTGCTCGATCTCGTCCACCTGGTGGGTCGAGACCACGATCGTCCGGCTGTGGTCGAAGTAGTCGTTGAGCAGGCTGTCGTAGAACTGCTTCCGATAGAGGATGTCTAGGCCGAGCGTGGGCTCGTCCAGCACCAGCAGCTTGGCGTCCACGGCCATCACCAGCGCCAGATGGAGTTGAGCGGTCATGCCCTTCGACAGCTCCCGCACGCGACGTCCGGCCTTGATATCCGTCCGGGCCAGGAAGCCCTCGGCCTTCGGCCTGTCGAAACCAGGGTGGACGCCCTCCATGTAGTCCAGCGCCTGCCGCACCCGCATCCAACGCGGCATGACCGCGACGTCGGCGATGAAGCAGACGTCGGTCATCAGCGCCTGACGCGCCGTCCAAGGATTGCGACCCAGCACGGTCAACTCGCCCTCGTGCGGGATCAAACCCAGGATCGCCTGCAGCGCCGTGCTCTTGCCGGCCCCGTTCGGGCCGATCAGGCCGACGATCCGGCCCGGCTCGACCCGGAGATCGACACCGTCCAGGGCGATGGTCTGACCGTAGCGCTTGCGCAGGCCGCGGGCCTCTATGCAGGGCATGCGCTCAATCCTTCTCGCTCGAGGGGCGCCCCAACAGCGCGTCCGTCAATCCCAGCCGCTCGATGGTGGCCCGGATGTCGGGCCACTGTTCGGTGAGAAACCGATCCCGTTCGGCCTGCAGCAGCCGATCTCGCGCGCCCTCGCGGACGAACATGCCCAGGCCACGCCGCTTCTCGACGAGGTCCTCGTCCGTCAACTGCTGATAGGCCTTCAGCACCGTGAGCGGGTTGACCCGCGCCTCGGCCGCGACCGCCCGCACCGAGGGCGCGGGATCGCCCTCCTTGAGCAGACCGTCGAGGATCATCGCGACCACCCGGTCGCGAATCTGGCGGTAGATCGGCTGACTGTCGTTCCACTCTGGATCCATCGTCCGTTCCGGATAGCCGCCGCGGGCCGCGGCGGCGACCGTTCAGAGGCAACGCGCCCGAGCGGTATGGTGTTATACATAGCTACAACACCAGTTCCACGGCAAGTCTTTTCGTCGCTGGAGCGCCGCGCCCACCCTGGTCAAGGCCAAGCTGCGCCCGAAAACGGCCCCTTTCGGCTTAGACACATTGCCGTGTTCAAGGCTTGACGCCGGTTGGGGGGACCAACGGAACGGAGAGACCCGAATGATCCACTCGATGTCGAAAGTGATGGTTGCGGGGGCAGCCTTGCTCGGCGTGACCAGTCTGGGCGGCTGCGCCACCAAGAGCTTCGTCAGGGAAGAAGTCGCTGTCGTCGGCGCCCGCGCCGACGCCGTCAACAGCCGCGTCGACACCGTCGAGACCCGCGTCGTCGCCGTCGAGGGCACGGCCAAGGACGCCCTGGACCGGGCGACCGCTGCTGGCAAGCTCGCCGAAGGCAAGTTCCTCTATTCCGAGGTTCTATCCGACGACAGCCTGAAGTTCGGCGTGTCCAAGGCCGCCCTGTCGCCTGAGACCCAGGCGCGTCTCGACGCGTTCGCCGAGAAGCTGAAGACCGACAATCGCAACGTCTATGTCGAGGTCCAGGGTCACACCGACGCCACGGGCTCGAAGGACGCCAACTACAGGCTGGGCCAGGAGCGGGCCGAGACCGTGCGCCGCTACCTCAACCAGCATGGCGTGCCCCTCAACCGGATCAGCACCATCTCCTACGGCGCCGACTCGCCCGCGGCCCCCAACACCAACCGCGCCGGTCGCGAGGCGAACCGCCGCGTCGTGCTGATCGTCCTCAGCTAGCCGATCCCCGGCCTCCGTGACGCAGGCCCAGCGCCCCCGAGCGACGCGGATGCGCCTGCTCACGGCGGCCATCAGCGCCGTCTGTCACCTCGCGGTGCTGCTGGCTGTCGTCGGCGCCCCCGCGGACGCGCCGCTCCGGATCGATCCGCCCACCGTCCAGGTGCGGCTGGTCGAGCTCCGGCCCGAGCCTCCGGCGCCGCCCGCGCCGAAGCCCGGGCCGGAGCCCTCGGCGCCTGCCCTCGAGCCAACGAAGCCCGCGCCCAAGCGGCCGCACAAGGTCCCCGCCCGGAAGCCCACCGCCCAAACCGACGTTCCCACCACGCCGCTCGACGCAGCTCCGCCGGGCCCGTCCGCCGCCGATGTCAGCGACGCCGAGCTGGCGTCCGCCGCCAGCGTGGCCGCCGCCGGTGTCGGCGCAGGCCATGGGTCAGGCGGGGGCGCGACCTGTGACATGCTCGCGTGGCTGCAGAGAAAACTCCGCGACGACCGTCGGGTCCAGGCCGCCATGGCCGCGGTGCACGACGGCCGCGCCATCCGCGTCTGGAATGGCGACTGGGTTCGCCACCCGGGCCAGGACGGAAACGGCCTCGCCGCTGTCAGGGAGGCGATCATGTGGGAGGTGGCCTTCGCCCCCGAGGCCTGCCGAGCGCAGCGGGTTCAGGGGCTGGTGCAGGTCTCTCTGACCGACGCTCCGGGGTCGGCGCGCGTGGTCATGGGCTCGCCCGACTGGCGCTGGTCCGACGTCGTGACGCGATCCCGGCGATGAAAGCCGCACAGAAGGATGGGGCGCCCCTGCGTCAGGCCCCCTACCGCTGACTCAAACGGCGCCCTAACGTCGCCGAACAATAGAAAAGACCTCCGCGCCGTCGCGCCGAGAGAGTCGAGGGAGCCGCCGGACATGCCGCCAGCCAACACGCCCACGGGCGGGTCGCCGAACTTTTCGCCGGCCTACCGCAACACGGTCCTGTGGCTGCTGGTCGCCGCTTACACCTTCAACTTCATCGACCGGACGATCATCTCGACCATCGGTCAGGCGATCAAAATCGACCTCGAGCTCTCGGACCAGCAGCTTGGGTGGCTGGGCGGCCTGTCCTTCGCCCTGCTCTACACCGCCCTTGGCATTCCGATCGCCCGGCTGGCCGAGCGAAAGAGCCGGGTCAACATCATCGCCATCTCGATCATCATCTGGTCGGCCTTCACCGCGCTCTGCGGCACGGCGACCAGCTATCTTCAGCTTCTGCTGTACCGGGTGGGCGTGGGCGTGGGCGAGGCCGGTCTGTCCCCGCCGGCGCATAGCCTGATCAGCGACTATTTCGAGCCGAAGAAGCGCGCCTCGGCCCTGTCGATCTATGCTTTCGGTATTCCGCTGGGCACGATGTTCGGCGCCATGGCCGGCGGCTGGATCGCGGAGAACGTCTCCTGGCAGGCGGCCTTCATGCTGGTGGGCCTGCCGGGCGTGCTTGTCGCCATCGCCATCAAGGTCTTCGTCAAGGAACCGCCGCGCGGCTGGTCGGATCGCCAAGACGCCCTGGCCGCCGAGGCGCCCGCCGACCTGGGTCGCGAGGCCTCAGAGGCCGGCGCCCCCAGCGATGGTCCGCCCCGCGCGCTTGATCCGCCGCCCTCGATCATGTCGGTGGCCAAGCGCCTGTTCGGCTCGTGGGGCATGTTCCACATGGCGGCCGGGATCACGATCGCCAGCTTCGCCGGCTATGGCGTGGGCCAATACTCCCCGCCCTACTTCATCCGCGAATTCGGCCTCGGCCTGGGCCAGGTCGGCCTGATGATCGGCCTGGTCGCGGGCCTCTCCAATGGCGCCGGGACCCTGCTCGGCGGCTTCCTCACCGACTGGGCCTCGAAGCGCAGCGCGCGCTGGTACGCCCTGGTGCCCGCCATCGGCCTGATCCTAGCCACCCCGATCTATATCCTGGCCTACACCCGCGACAGCTGGCAGTTGGCCATCGCGATCCTGCTGATCCCCGGCATCCTGCACTACACCTACCTCGGCCCGACGTTCGGGGTGGTGCAAAACGCCATGGACGTGCGCATGCGGGCCACCGCCGTCGCCCTCCTCTTCTTCGTGCTGAACCTGATCGCCCTGGGCTTCGGACCGCCCTTCACCGGCTGGTGCATCGACCAGTTCGCCCGCGCCGCCTTCACGGCCAAGGGAATGGCCGGCGACTTCATCACCGTCTGCAAGGGTGGGGTCGCGCCCGCCGGCTCCTCGGCCGAGCTGATGGCGGCCTGCAAGGCGTCCATGGCCGAGGGCACGCGCACAGGGATCGTCTCCAACCTGCTGATCTACGCTTGGGCCGGCGTCCACTATCTTCTGGCCGCGATCACCCTGCCCAAGGACATGGCCAAGGCGCGCGCAGCGGCCGACGCCGGTGACGCGGCGGCCGCGGCCGCCGCGGCGCGCTAAAACAACGACTCCAGTGGAGCGCTCCGGCCTCAGGGTCGGCAAGCGCTCCACAACTTTCCCGATAAGACTTCACGCGACGCGGGTATGCCGGGATTGACATACCCCTGTGTTGAAATGGTCATCTCTCCGACATGAGTCTCCGGCGTGGGCCGGAGACGGGGAGAGAAACAACAATGCGACATCAACTTGCGCAGGCCGCTTCGTGGGCGGTCCTTTTGGCGTTGGGGGCGGGAGTCGAGACCGCGTCCGCCCAGGCGACCGCCGACGTTCAGGAGGTTGTGGTCACCGGATCGCGGATCCGCACCAATCCGCTGGACCAGACCCAGCCCATCGTCCAGATCGACGAAGCGTTGGTGGCCAAGCAGGGCCTGACATCAACCGTCGACGTCCTCCAGCGCATCCCGTCGGCGGGCGGCGGCTTAAACTCCAAGTTCAACAACTCGGGCAATCTCGGCAATCCGCCGGACGGCGGCGGCGTCGGCGCAGGCGCGGCTGAAATCGACCTCCGCTATCTCTCCAGCCGGCGGGTGCTGGTTCTGGTCGACGGGCTGCGGTGGGTGCCGGGCGCGTCCGCGTCGGGTGTGCCAGGCTCGGTGGACCTCAACACCATCCCGAGCGCGATGATCAGCCGGATGGAGGTGCTGCAAGAGGGCGCTTCGCCGATCTACGGCTCGGACGCGATCGCCGGCGTGGTCAACATCATCACCAAGGACCGCCAGGAGGGCTTTACCGCCACGGCCCAGGTCGGCCAGACCGACCACAGCGATGGCCTGAACCAGGAATACAACGTCTCCTGGGGTGTCGGCTCCGGCTCGACCCACATCGTCGTTGGCGGCGGCTACTTCAAACAGGATCCGGTGTTCGCCGGCGACCGCGCGATCAGCCGCTTCCCGGCGCCGTACGGAACCGTCTGCGACGGCGGCTGCTCCTCGGGCACACCGCTCGGCCGCTTCATCGTCAGCGATCCGAACACCGGCCGCGACCTCAACCTGACCCTCAAGCAGGCCCTCGCCGCCGGTCAACGGCCGACCTACACCGCCGCCGATCCGACGGGCGCCGCGTCGAGCTTCAAGGGCTTCACCACGGCCGACCGCTTCAATTTCCAACCCTTCAACTACATCACCATCCCGTCTGAACGGGTCAGCCTGTTCGCTTCGGTCGCGCAGGATATCACCGACAAGGTTCAGCTGCGGGTGCGCTCCACCTACACCCAGCGCAAGTCGGCCAACCAGGCGGCCCCGCTGCCGCTCTTCGTGGGTCCGGACGCGGGCAACGGCAACCTGCTGGACACCGTCAGCATCGACGCCAGCAACCCCTTCAATCCGTTCGGCTTCACGCTGCAGAACGGCACCTACGCCTTCATCGGCCGCCGCCTGGTCGAAGCCGGCCCCCGCCACTACTCCCAGGAAGTCGACACCTGGAACGTCAGCGCCACCCTGTCGGGCGCGTTCGACGTCGCCGACAAGACCTGGAACTGGGACGTCAACGGCGTCTACTCGCGCAACCACGCCGAGCAGACCTTCACCGGCAACGTCAACGCCCAGCGGGTGCAGCAGGCGCTGGGCCCGGTCTCGCAATGCACCGGGGCCTGCACGCCGCTCAACATCTTCGGCGGCGCGGGCACCATCACCCCCGCCATGCTCGCCTTTATCGGCTTCACGCAGCATGACGTGTCGCAGCAGAAGCTGACCGACTTCTCGGCCAACCTGACTGGCGACCTGGTCGACCTGCCCGCCGGGCCGCTCGCCTTCGCGGCGGGCCTGGAGCGTCGCAAGAACGAGGGCTACTTCCGCCCCGACGCCATCGTCGCCGCCGGCCTTTCGTCGGACATTCCGGCGCAACCCGCGAGCGGGGAGATCACCGTCAAGGAAGCCTACGCCGAACTGCGCATCCCGCTGCTGGCGGACATGCCGTTCTTCAACCGCCTCGACGCGTCCGTGGCGGGCCGCTGGTTCGACTATTCCACGTCCGGGACCGGCTCGACCTACAAGGCGGGCCTCTCGTGGAAGCCGACCGAGGACGTCGTGGTCCGCGGCTCGTACGGCGAAGGCTTCCGCAGCCCGTCGATCGGCGAGCTGTTCGGCAGCGCGTCCCGCTTCGACCAGGTGGTCGTCGACCCCTGCTCCGGCTTCAGCGCCACCACGTCGGCCGCCGTCCGGGCCAACTGCATCGCCGCCGGCGTGCCGGCCAATGGCAGCTACACCCAACTGAACTCCCAGATCGGCGTGATCACCAGCGGCAACGAGAACCTGAAGCCGGAAACCAGCAAGAGCTGGAACTTCAGCGCCGTCTACGCGCCATCCTGGCTGAAGGACCAGAGCTGGGCCAGCGGTGGTTCGGTGGAAGTCGCCTACTCCCGCATCCGGTTGGATGACGCCATCCAGGCGCAGAACGGCCAGTCCTTGCTGGATCGTTGCGCCCAGACGGCCGACGCCCTCTCCTGCGCCACCATCACCCGCAGCGCGTCGGGCCAAGTGATCGCGATCACCAACCCGCTGATCAACATCGGCGGCATCAAGACGCGGTCGGTCGACTTCAACGTCGTCTGGGCCTCGCCGCAGTGGGATGTCGGCCAGTTCGGCGTGCACTGGTACACGAGCCGCCTGCTGGAGTTCACCGAGTATGTCCCCGCGTCCAGCGGTCTGATCGCGATCGAGCGTGAAGGCACCGAGCGCGGCTCTCCGGACCAAGCGTATCCCAAGTGGAAGTCCAACTTCATGTTGGACTGGGATCGCGGCGACTTCGGCGCGACCGTCAGCGCTCGCTACATCTCGTCGGTGCAGGAGGACGGGGATCCCAACAAGCTGGAGTCGCGCCTCTACGCCGACGCCCAGATCCGTTGGGCCCCGGGCTTCATCGACGACGGCCTGTCGCTGGCGATCGGCGTCAACAACCTGTTCGACAAGGACCCTCCAGGCTGCGTGACCTGCAGCCTGAACAACTACGACCCGAACGCCTACGACGCGCCGGGCCGGTTCATGTACTTCCGTCTCTCCTACCGCCACTAAGGCAAGGTTGACTTGGGCGGGGTGTCGTCTCAGACACCCCGCCCATGATCCCTCGTTACGCCCGCAAGGAAGCCGCCGCGATCTGGGCCCCCCAGACCCGCTTCAAGATCATGTTCGAGATCGAGGCCCACGCCGCCGACGCCATGGCGGACCTGGGCGTGATCCCCAAGGAGGCCGCGCGGGTCATCTGGGAAAAGGGCCGCGACGCAGTCTGGGACGCCGACCGCATCGACGAGATCGAGCGCGAAGTGAAGCACGACGTCATCGCCTTCCTGACCCACGTCACCGAGATCGTCGGTCCCGAGGCGCGGTTCCTGCACCAGGGCATGACGTCTTCGGACGTGAATGACACCACCCTGGCGGTCCAGCTGGTCCAGGCCACCGACCTGCTGATCGAGGACGTTGATCTGGTGCTGGCGGCGTTGAAGCGCCGCGCCATGGAGCACAAGCTCACCCCGACCGTCGGCCGTAGCCACGGCATCCACGCCGAGCCCACCACCTTCGGCCTGAAGCTCGCCGGCCACTACGCCGAGTTCCAGCGCGCCAAGGAGCGCCTGGCGATGGCCAAGTTCGAGATCGCCACCTGCGCCATCTCCGGCGCCGTCGGCACCTTCGCCAACGTCGCCCCCGAGGTTGAAGCCTACGTCGCCGACAAGATGGGCCTCGCTGTGGAGCCGGTCTCCACCCAGGTCATCCCCCGCGACCGCCACGCGGCCTACTTCGCGGCGCTGGCCGTCGTCGCCAGTTCCATCGAACGCCTCGCCGTCGAGATCCGCCACCTCCAGCGCACCGAGGTCCTGGAGGCCGAGGAGCCGTTCGACGTGGGCCAGAAGGGCTCCTCGGCGATGCCCCACAAGCGCAACCCGATCCTCACCGAGAACCTGACGGGTCTGGCTCGCCTTGTCCGCTCGGCGGTCGTCCCGGCCATGGAGAACGTCGCCCTGTGGCACGAGCGCGACATCAGCCACTCGTCGGTCGAGCGCGGCATCTGCCCGGACGCCACAGTCCACCTGGACTTCGCGCTCCGCCGCCTCGCCGGCGTCATCGAGCGCCTGGTGGTCTACCCCGAGAACATGGCCAAGAACCTGGATCGCCTCGGCGGCCTGGTCCACTCGCAGCGCGTTCTTCTGGGCCTCACCCAGAAGGGCCTGTCGCGCGAGGCCAGCTATGCCGCGGTCCAACGCAACGCCATGAAGGTCTGGCGCGGCGAAGGCAATTTCCTCGACTTCCTGAAGGCCGATCCCGAGATCACCCTGGCAGACGCCGAGCTCGAACAGCTCTTCGACCTTGGCTACCACTTCAAGAACATCGACACCGTCTTCGCCCGCGTCTTCGGCGAACAAGGCTAACCTCAGGTCGGTCCGGCCGCTTGACGTGGCGTCTTCGTCGGCGCTCTACGGCGGCGACCGCGCGGTTCCACTCGCGCTTTGGGCGAGCCTAACCGCTGCGCCGGTAGCCAGCCACCCGGACTTCCAGTAACCCCGTTCCAGGGATCACGTGGCGCGGTAGGGGCGATGTCGACAGGCGGCGGACGAACAGGCCCCTCGCCGCTAGCGGCGCTGAAAGCCAAGGCCGATGCGTTGATGGCCCGGGGCCAGGCCGCCGACGCCCGGTCGCTGTACGCCCAGATCTGCGCCGTCAATCGCCAGGACGTGGACAGCCGCGTGAAGCTGGCGCTGGCTCACCGCGAAGTTGGCGATTTCGCCGCCGCTGAGAAAGAGGCGCGCCGCGCGGTCAAGGCGCAACCCGGGTTGTTCCTCGGCTACTACGCCCTCGGGCTTGCGCTGCACTCCAGAGGCCAAGCCCCGGAAGCTGTGCGCGCCTATCGGACCGCCGCCAAGCTGCAGCCGAGGTTCCCCGACACCCACTATTTGTTGGGTATCGCGCTGCACGAGATCGGTCGCCTTGCCGACGCGGCTGACGCCTTCGAAGCCGCTCTGCGTGAGCGGCCGAACTATCTGCAGGCCCTGTCCGGGCTCGCCGCGGTGCGGCTGCTGCAGGGCCAGTGGAAGGAGGCCGAGGGCCTGTTACGCAACGCGCTCCAGCTCGATCCGAACGCCCCTGAGGCTTTGGTCAATCTCGGGGCGCTGCGGGTCAAGGGCGAGGCGGTGGACGAGGCGATGGAGCTTTACCGTCGCGCCGCCGAACTGGCCCCTGGCCGACTCGACATCCAGGCGCAGATTGCAAGCTTGCTCGAAAAGCAGGGACGTTGGGACGAGGCCAAGGCCGCCCTCGATGCCGTGCCGGGCGTCGAACGCGAGCCGGAAGCGGCGATGGTGCTCGCCCGTATCGCCCGCCGCGAGCGCCGCTACGCCGACGGGGTCGCAGTGCTGGAACAGGCTCGAAGCGCAGCAGACCGCTTCCTCGCGGGTGAAGCCGAGATCCTGACAGGCCAGTTGCTGGACCAGTTGGGCGAGACCGACAGCGCCTTCGCCCATCTGACTGCCGGCAACGCCAACGTCGCCATGGCAATGGGCGTCGACCTCACCCAGCCTCCGGCCTACCTCGAAGACGTCGCCCTGGCGCGATCGTTCCTGACGCCAGGCCTGGTTCAGAGCCGGGCTGCGTCGACCGATGGCCCTCCCGCCCCGGTGTTTCTCATCGGCTTCCCGCGCTCTGGGACGACGCTTCTCGAGCAGGTTCTGGACAGCCACCCCCAGATCCAGACCATGGAAGAGCGGCCCGTCATCCCCGCCGTGCGCGAGCGCTTTCTCGAGATGGCGGCCGAGGGCGCCACGCTCGAGACCCTCACCGCGGAACAGGTCGCCGATCTACGGGCCTACTATTTCGAAACCCTGGACGGATATGTGACGCGGCGCCCCGACGCAGTCTTCGTGGACAAGCTGCCGCTCAATACGGTGTGGGCCCACCTGATCTGGCGCATCTTCCCGGACGCGCGGTTCATCCTGGCGCTGCGCCATCCTCTGGACGTCTGTCTCGGCTGCTTCATGCAGCATTTCGCGATCAACACCGCGATGAGCAGCTTCCTCTCCCTGCCCAATACCGCCGCGACCTATGCGGCCGTCATGGGGCTATGGCGCGATATCGTCGACGCCCTGCCACTGTCAGCGCACACGGTGCGCTACGAAGACGTGGTCGACGACCTGCCCGGCCAGGCGGCCGCCCTGCTTTCGTTCCTCGATTTGCCTTGGGACCCGGCGGTGCTTGATCCGGGACGAACGGCCCGCGGCAAAAGCATCGTCAATACGCCCAGCTATCACCAGGTGTCTCAACCCATCTACCGGCAAGCGGCCTATCGCTGGCGCCGCTATGACCAACACTTGACCGCGATCACGCCGACCGTCGCGCCATTCGTTGCGCTGTTCGGTTACGACTGAAGCCTCAATCGAAAAAAGACGCCGCGGTCGAGATGACCGCGGCGTCCGTTTCGCGTCTGAGATCGCGCCGGTTAGGCCAGTGCGCTGGCTTGACGGCGGCGGCGCATAGCGGCGCCGGTCATGCCGAAGCCACCGATGAGCAGCGCCCAAGTGGACGGTTCGGGCACACCGCCCACAGGAGGCGTTCCGCCGCCCCCGACCACATCGCCGAACCCGTCGAGATAGGCATAGCCAGCGTGGCCGCCGTAGGGGCAGTCATTGGCGAGCAACGATAGTTCATAGTCGTGCCCAGCGGTCACGGCGATGCTCACCTCGGTCCAGTCTGTGTAGAACCAGGAGCCGTATTGGGTGAACTGATTGCCCGACGCCGTCGCCGAATTCACGTTCTTCGTGAACAAGGTCGTGTTGTCCGTGATATCCCGCAGCGTGATGATGAAAGCGTCGGAGTCGCTCTCACCGTGCGAGGATTCCAGCACCGCCGCATAAGCGAACGCGATCAGGTTGGATGAGTAGTTGGTCACGGTCTGACGGATCGCCGCGACGCTGTAGTCGTTGACCTCGTTGTTCACCTTGGCGGAGTGCGCCCCGGCATAGACCGTCCGGAGGTTGTTGCCGGTGTTCGCATCAAAGCCGACATTGGTGATCGACGTCGGACCGCTGCCCGGGAAATAGTCGGCCGGTTGAGGATAGCTACCGCCGAACCAGTACCCGCCACCCTGCTCCCAGCCGGAGAAGTTTCCGGACTCGAAGTTGCCGTTGTTGAATTGACCCACCCCCGCATACGCGGAACCGGTCATCACAGCCGTTGCCAAAGCAACGCCCGCAAAGAGGAATGCTTTCTTCATTTTTACCCGCCCTATTGTCTAATCAATTAAGTGCTCCCGTGGAGTCACAACACGCCTTCGCGTAACCGAGGTCAACGAAGACTCCCGCCCCAGGCGAGTAGGAATCGTCGCCACGGTTGAGGACTGTGTGGGCCTCCTCCAGTCGCCGGACGCTAGGCGTGCGGTGTGGATGGAGCCTCCCCCGATTGGGGGTGTTGGATCCGTCGGCGAGGTCTAAACGGCGATCGTTGGGGTGACCCGATGCGCCCCTGCATGACCTCGGAGGTAATTGCCCGTCGCCCCCCAACCGCCAAGATCGGTGCCAAGCCAACCCTGGAGCGCTTGATGCCCGCCGATCCCCTCGCCCCGATTGCCGTCGTCCGCCGGTTCATGAGCCACATGGAGCGGCTGGATTATGATGCCGCCCTGACGCTCGTCTCCAACACCTGCGAGTATGTGAATCCGCCGCCCCTGCCGGTGGTGTATGGCCCCGCCGGTATCCGCGGTCTGCTGGAGCCATTCTTCTCACCGACCCTCGAGAACGTCTTCGAGGTCCTGCGGGAGGCGGAGGCCGGGCCGCGGGTGTTCCTGGAACGGTTGGACCGCCACAAGCTCGCCGACAAATGGGTCGAGTTGCCGGTGACGGGCGTGTTCGAGGTCCACAATGGCCAGATCACCTATTGGCGAGACTATTTCGACGCCGCCACCATCATGTCCCAATGGCCGACCGGCTGACGCGCGGGCGGCCCTTGACGCCCCTGGGGTAACACCGCTCAAGCTCCCAGCGACGGGAGAATGACACCATGGACATGCAAGGCATCCTGGCGCGCCAGAAGGCGGCCCACCTGCGCGACGGCGCGCCTACGGCGGAGCAGCGGATCGAGCGCCTTGATCGCTGCATCGCCCTGCTGGTCGATCATGCGAAGGCCATCGAGGAGGCGGTGAACACCGACTTTGGTTCGCGCTCGCGGGAGGCCACGGCCTTCACCGACATCGCCGCCTCCATCGGGCCGCTGAAACACGCCAAGGCGCACCTGACCAAGTGGATGCAGCCCGAGAAGCGCAAGACGACCCCGGCGATCCTGGGGCTGTTCGGCGCCAAGGCCGAGGTCCGCTACCAGCCCAAAGGCGTGGTCGGGGTGATCAGTCCGTGGAACTTCCCGGTGAACCTGACCTTCGCGCCCCTCGCTGGGGTGCTGGCCGCTGGCAACCGGGCGATGATCAAGCCGTCCGAATTCACGCCGGCCACCTCCGAACTGATGAAGACCATGTTCGGCAAGGTGTTCTCCGAGGAGGAGATCGCCGTGATCACCGGTGGGCCCGAGGTGGGCGAGGCGTTCTCACGCCTGGCCTTCGATCACCTGATCTTCACCGGCGCCACCTCCATCGCCCGCCACGTGATGCGCGCGGCGGCGGACAACCTGGTCCCGCTGACGCTGGAACTGGGCGGCAAGAGCCCGGTGATCCTCGGCAAGTCGGCCGACATCGGCGTGGCCGCCGCCCGGATCATGAACGGCAAGACCCTGAACGCCGGGCAGATCTGCCTGGCGCCGGACTACGTTCTGGCTCCGGACGACAAGCTGGAAAGCTTCGTCACCGCGGCGCGGGCTTCCGTGAACAAAATGTTCCCGACCATCAAGGACAACCCCGACTACACCTCGATCGTCGCCCAGCGGCACTATGAGCGGATCACCGGCTACATCGACGACGCCCGCGCCAAAGGGGCCCGGATCGTCGAACTGAAGCCCGAGGGCGAGGACTTCTCACAGCAGGAGCACCGCAAGATCCCGCCGACCCTGATCCTGGAACCCACCGATGATATGAAGGTCATGCAGGAGGAGATCTTCGGCCCCGTTCTGCCGGTGAAGACCTACAAGTCGATGGATGAGGCGATCGGTTACGTGAACGGCCACGACCGGCCGCTGGGCCTCTACTATTTCGGCGACGACGCCGCCGAGCGGGAAAAGGTGCTGACCTCGACCACCCCCGGCGGGGTCACGGTCAACGACGTGATCTTTCACGTGGCGCAGGAAGAGTTGCCGTTCGGCGGGGTCGGCCCGTCCGGCATGGGAAGCTATCACGGAGTCGATGGCTTCCGGGAGTTCAGCCACCGCAAGGCGATCTTTACCCAGATCAAGAAGGACATCGGCCCGCTGCAGGCCATGCGCCCGCCCTATGGGCCAGGCATCCGCAAGTACCTTGCGGGTCAGTTGAAGCGGTAGCTTGGCGGCCTCATCCCCGCCTGGCGGGGATGAGGCTGGCCAGGGGAACCCTAGTTGCCGGCCTTCACGCTCTCGCGCGCCTGCGCCAGCAGCTCGGCCATCTTCATGCGGACTTCGCCCTCGGACACGGCCACGCCCGAGCCCTTTAGGTCCTCGAACACCTTCCGGAACACATCTTCTTCGCCGGGCAGCTCAAGGTCGGACTTGACGACGGCCTTGGCGTACTCGTCGATGTGCGGGTCCTGCAGGCCCATCAGGCCGGCCGCCCATTGACCGAGCGCGCGATTGCGCCGCGCGTGGGCCTTGAACTCCTGCTCCTGGTCGAGGGCGAACTTACGCTCGAAGCCTTGTTCGCGGTCGTCGAAGGTCGTCATCGTGTCCTAGCAGTCAGCTTTTAGAGCGGGCGATCCCATATCGTGCGCCGAACAGGCCCGCAATGGAAAGCGGCAAGCGCACGGCAGTTTGCGCCGCAGCGTCGCACACGCTATTTTTGTCACGCCTGAATGGGGCGAGAGGCCGAGTCGAACCCGCGCGCGAGGATCAGCCGCGCGCGTTTTTCGTTTCCTCGACGCGGACAAGTCCTCGCCCATGGAGAAGGCTTCGATATGACCCGCCGTAAGAAGATCTACGAGGGCAAGGCCAAGATCCTCTACGAGGGTCCGGAGCCGGGCACGCTGATCCAGTACTTCAAGGATGACACCACGGCTTTCGACGCCACCAAAAAAGCGGTGCTCGAGGGCAAGGGCGTGATCAACAATCGCATCAGCGAATACATCATGACCAAGCTGACCTCGATCGGGGTCCAGAACCACTTCATCAAGCGGCTGAACCTGCGGGAACAGTTGATCAAGGAGGTGGAGATCATCCCGCTGGAGGTCGTCTGTCGCAATGTCGCGGCGGGCTCGCTCTCGACGCGCTATGGCCTGCCCGAGGGCCAGGCCCTGCCCCGCTCGATCATCGAGTTCTATCTGAAGGACGACAAGCTCCACGATCCGATGGTGTCCGAAGAGCACATCACCGCCTTCAACTGGGCCTCGACCCAGGAGATCGACGACATGATGGCGATCACCCTGCGGGTGAACGACTTCCTCACCGGTCTGTTCGGTGGCGTCGGGATCACGCTGATCGACTTCAAGATCGAGTTCGGCCGAATCTACGAGAACGAGTTCCCGCGGATCATCTTGGCCGACGAGATCAGTCCCGACAGCTGTCGCCTGTGGGACGCCGTGACCAACGAGAAGCTCGACAAGGACCGGTTCCGTCGCGACCTGGGCAATGTCATCGAGAGCTACACCGAGGTTGCGCGCCGCCTCGGGATCATGAAGGAGATGCCCACCGTGATTCAGGGGGGTCTCCACTAGTGCGAGCCAAGGTCCACGTCTTCCTCAAGCCCGGCGTTCTCGACGTTCAGGGCAAGGCGGTCGAACAGGCGCTGCACGGCCTGGGCTGGAACGGGGTCGAACACGTCCGGGTCGGCAAGACCATCGAGTTCGACCTCAAGTCCGGCGACGCCGCCGCGGCCGAGGCCGAGGTCAAAGCCATGTGCGAGAAGCTGCTCGCGAACACGGTGATCGAGAGCTACCGGGTGGAACTGGCGTGAGACTCTGGGCGGTTCTCCCCGCCCTCCTCACGCTCGGAGCCTGCGCGGAGAAGGCGCAGCCGGTCGTGGCCTATCTGGACCTCGACTGCGCCCGGCCGTTCGCCGACCAGGCCGCCGCCATCCGCGCCCAGCGGCAGATGGTCCCCGCCCCTGATGACCCGGCCGAACCGTACAGCTTCACCAGCAGCGCGGATGGCCGCACGTCCTATCTGATCACCAAGCCCGGCGCCCCGGGGCATCCGGCGATCATGATGCAGAAGGCCAAAGGGTCGGACGTGATCACCACCGGCTGTCCTTACGGCGACAAGCGGGGCTACGACCAGCTTCACGCCTATCTGGACAGTCTCAAGCACTGGACGCGCGGCCAATGAACCGCCTTGACGCCCGCCGCCCCCTTCGCCACCAGAGGCCCGCATGAAAGCCGCCGTCATCGTCTTCCCCGGCTCCAACTGCGACCGGGACTGCAAGGTCGCCATCGAGCGCTCCACGGGCGCCCAGGTGGAGATGGTCTGGCACGCCGAAACCACCCTGCCCGACGGCCTGGACCTGATTGTCCTGCCCGGCGGCTTTTCCTACGGCGACTACTTGCGCTGCGGGGCGATGGCCTCGCTCTCGCCGGCCATGGCCGAGGTGAAGGCGGCGGCCGAACGCGGCGTCGCGACGGTGGGCATCTGCAACGGCTTTCAGGTGCTCTGCGAAATGGGCATGCTGCCCGGCGCCCTGCTGCGCAACGCGAGGCTCAAGTACGTCTGCAAGACCGTCGAGCTCGAGGTCACCAACAGCCAGACCCGCTTCACCGCCGGCTATGCGGGCCGCCGCGACGTGGCCATGACCGTCGGCAACGGCGAGGGCAACTTCTTCGCCGACGACGCCACGCTCGACCGGCTGGAGGGCGAGGGCCAGGTGGTCTTCCGCTACCGCGACAATCCCAACGGCTCGGCCCGCGACATCGCCGGCATCATCAACGCCCGCGGCAACGTCCTGGGCCTGATGCCCCACCCCGACCGCGCCTTCGAAGCCGAGCTGGGTTCGGCCGACGGCGCGATCCTGTTCCAGAGCGCCCTGGCAAGCGCCTAGCCCGCTGACTTTGCGTCCACCGGCATCGGGGCCTTGCCGCCTTCGGCGATGAACTGGTCGATGCGGGCCTGCAGCACCGGCAAGGGCACGCTGCCGATCGATAGCACCGTGTCGTGGAAGGCGCGGATGTCGAACTTCGGCCCCAGCGCCGCTTCGGCCCGCGCCCGGGCCTCCTTTATCGCCAGCATGCCCAAGTAGTAGCTCACGGCCTGGCCCGGCCAGGAGATGTAGCGGTCCACCTCGATCTCGATGTCGTGGTCCGACAGCGCGGTGTTGTCGTGCAGGAACTGGATCGCCTGCGCCCTCGTCCAGCCCTTGTGGTGGATGCCCGTGTCGACCACCAGCCGCGCCGCCCGCCACATCTGGAAGGTCAGGTAGCCGAAGCGGTCGTAGGGGGTGTCGTACATCCCCATCTCCAGCCCCAGGTACTCGCAGTAAAGCGCCCAGCCCTCGCCGAAGGCCGAGATGTAGACGTAGCGGCGGAAATCCGGCAACGCCGCCTGCTCCTCGGCCAGCCCCGCCTGGAACGAATGCCCGGGCGCAGACTCGTGCAGCGTCAGGGCGGTCATGTTGTAGAGGGGCCGGGATGGCAGGTTGTAGGTGTTGATCAGGTAGGCGGTCTTACCGCCGCGGGCCGATGTGTAGAACGGGGCCATGTCCGCCGGCACCGGCACGATGGTGAAGCGGCTGCGGGGCAGGAGACCAAAATAGGACGAGAGCTTCCCGTCCACCCGCTTGGCGATCCAGGCCCCGGTGTTCAGCAGCTCCTGTTCGGTCTTTGGATAGAATTTCGGATCGCTGCGCAGGTAGGCGAAGAAGGCCGGCAGGTCCCCCTCGAACCCCGTCTCCTTGCGGACCGCCTCCATCTGCGCTCGGATCTTGGCCACCTCCGAGAGACCCAGAGCGTGGATCTGCTCGGGCGTCATGTCGACGGTGGCGAACTCCTTGATCTGGGCCTGGTAGTAGGCTTTGCCGTCGGGCAACTTTTCCGCCGCCAGGGTGTCGGTCGTGCCGGGGATGTACTCATCGCGCAGGAACGTCAGGAGCGTGGCGTAGGCCGGCTTCACCTGCCCCTCGATGACCGCCTTGGCCCGCGCCTTCAGCGCCGCCTGCTCAGCGGCCGGAATACTGGCCGACATGGCCTTGAACGGCTGCCAGAACAGGGTGTCCTCGGCAGTCTTGGCGTCCACGGTCGCCGAGACCGAGACCTCGCGACCGACCAGCGTCGCCCTGGGCGGGGTGAAGCCGCGCTTGAGCCCCGCGCGCATATTGGTCTGCTGTTCGGCGAAATAGCGTGGAATGTCGGACAGTTGCGAGACGTAGTTATCGTAGTCTCGCGCGCTGACGAAGTTGCGGCGGGCCTTGTAGTTGAAGTTCGACCAGAACGAGGAGTCGGAGTTGAAAGGCTTCTCGTACTCGCGGAACCGCTGCTGATTGATCAGCACGTCGATTTGGTCGCGATAGACCTGATAGTTCACGCGCTGGTCGGGCGAGAGATCGGCTGGCGAGATGGCGTCGAGCCGCCGCCGCACATCCTGCCAGTAGGCCAGACGCCGCGTCTGGCTGGCCGCATCCACCCGGGGCAGCCGCGGGGCCAGGGTGTCATCCTCCGGCCCGTCGCTCCGGGCCAGTTCGTCCTGCCGCCAGGTCCACTCGGTCTCGTAGATCGTCTTGAAGCGCGCATCGGCCGGGGCCGCCAGCGCCGGCGCCGCCACGGTGACCAAAAGCGCCGCCATCAGCGCGCCCGCCGCACATCCTCGAACCTTCAACGCCCACTCCTTCAGAGCCCATCGCGGACGTCCGCGCGTCTTGCTACGGTCGGAGCATGAATCTGCGCTTTTCGCTAGCGGCCGCCGCCGCGCTCGCCCTGACCGCCCTCACCGCCCAGGCTCAGGCGCCGACGCCGCCAATGACGCCGGACATCGCGGCCAAATTCGAGTTTCCCAAGGCAGGCTATGACTACGTCAAGCGCGAAGTCATGATCCCGATGCGCGACGGGACCCGGCTCTACACCGTGCTGATCATTCCGAAGGGCGTGACGGACGCTCCGATCCTGCTGACCCGGACGCCCTATAACGCCAAGAAATCGGCGGAGCGGACCCTGTCGCCCTACGCCGCGGCGACAGGTTCGCAGATGGACGAGCCCTTCCTGGCCGACGGCTACATCCGGGCCTATCAGGACGTTCGCGGCAAGTACGAGTCCGAGGGCGACTACGTCCTGACCCGACCGCTGATCGGGCCGTTGAACGACACCAAGGTGGACCACGCCACCGATGCCTACGACACCATCGACTGGCTGGTGAAGAACACGCCGGAGACCAACGGCCGGGTCGGCATGATCGGCTCGTCCTATCCGGGTTTCACCACCGCCATGGCGCTGATTAATCCTCACCCGGCGCTGAAGGCCGCCGTGCCGCAGAGCCCGATGATCGACGGTTGGATGGGCGACGACTGGTTCCACTACGGCGCCTTCCGCGCGCGGAACGTGGACTGGTTCACCAGCCAGATGACTAAAAAGGGTGCGGGCGTGAACGTCCCCCGGGCCGCCTTCGACGACTATGACAACTTCCTGCGCGCGGGCTCGTTCGACGACTTCGCCCAGGCCGCCGGCCTCGACCAGATCCCCGCCTATCGGAAGATCCGCGAGCACCCCGCCTACGACCAGTTCTGGCAGGCGCAGGCGCTGGACAAGATCCTGGCGAAACAGCCGCTGAAGGTCCCCACGCTGTGGATGAGCGGGCTTTGGGACCAGGAAGACATGTGGGGTGCGATCCACGCCTACCAGGCGGTCGAGCCCAAGGACACGGCCAACAATATGAACTTCCTGGCGCTAGGGCCCTGGCGCCACTCCGGGACCAACTATGAGCAGCGCCAGCTTGGGCCAAACCTCAAGCTGCCCGGCGACACCGCCACGGAGTTCCGGCTCACGACGCTGAAGCCTTTTCTGGACGAGCACCTCAAGACCAACGGCCCCAAGGCCAACACGGCGCCGGTGACGATCTTCGAGACCGGCACGATGCGGTGGAAGACCTACGCCAGGTGGCCGCAAGCGTGCGCGGACTGCCAGACCAAGATGACGCCGATCTACCTGACGCCGGGCTTGGGCCTGTCGTTTGCCAAGGCGACTTCGGGGGCGGCTTTCGAGGAATACGTGTCCGATCCGGCCAAGCCGGTCCCGTATGTGAAGCGCCCGGTGCGGTGGGACGATGGGGATCAGTGGCGCTACTGGCTGGTCTCCGATCAACGCCACGTCGACGGTCGACCCGATGTGCTGACCTTCGTGACCGAGCCGTTGAAGGCCCCGCTGAAGATCGCCGGCGAGCCGGTGGTAAACCTCTTCGCCTCCACGTCGGGGACGGACAGCGACTGGGTGGTGAAGCTGATCGACGTCTATCCGGATGTCGTGCCATCCGACGTCGAGATGGGCGGCTATGAGCTGGGCGTCGCCATGGACATCTTCCGCGGCCGCTATCGCGAGAGCTTCGAGAAGCCGACCGCCATCCCAGCGAACAAGGTCCAGACCTACCGCTTCGGCCTACCGCCCTCGAACCACGTGTTTCTGCCGGGACACCGGATCATGGTGCAGATCCAGTCCAGCTGGTTCCCGCTCTACGACCGCAATCCGCAGACCTTCGTGCCCAACATCTTCACAGCGAAGCCGGGCGACTATCGGAAGGCGACGCAGCGCATCTATCTGACGGGCGCCCAGGCCTCGTCGATCGAGCTGCCGGTCGTGCCCATGCAATAGGCGCGAAGGCGCCCCTACGGCACGATTGACCGCACGGCGCGGCGCGTCAGTCTGCGCGCCATGACCAGCACCGAGCCCCCCGTCCGCGACGTCGTCGAGAAACACAGGTTCGACGAGGCCAAGCTACACGCCTGGCTGAAGGTCCACCTGCCGGAAATCGACACCCTGCAGGTGCGCCAGTTCCAGGGCGGGGCGTCCAACCCCACCTTCCTGCTGACCCGCTCGGATGGCCGCCACTACGTGCTGCGCAAGAAGCCGCCGGGCCAGCTGCTATCCAGCGCCCACCAGGTGGACCGCGAGTATCGGGCGATGAAGGCCCTGGAGGGTCATATCCCGGTCCCGCGTATGCGAGCGCTATGCGAGGACCCTGAGGTCATCGGCACCAGCTTCTATGTGATGGACTATCTGGAGGGCCGCATCTTCCGAGACGCCACCCTGCCCGACCAGACGCAGGCCGAGCGGACCGCCATCTACGACGAACTGAACGCGACGCTGGCCAAGCTGCACAAGGTCGATTTCGCCGCCGTCGGCCTCGGCGACTACGGCAAGGCGGGCAACTATTTCGAGCGCCAGGTGGCCCGCTGGACCCGCCAATATCGCGACGCCGAGTCCGAACGGATCCCGGCCATGGATGCGCTGATCGAACGGCTGCCGGCCCGGATCCCCGATGACCAGTCGGTGTCCATCGCCCATGGCGACTACCGGCTCGAGAACGTGATGTTCCACCCGACCGAGCCCCGGCTCATCGCGGTACTGGACTGGGAGCTTTCGACTATCGGCCACCCGCTCGCCGACATCGCCTACAACGCCTTTATCTGGCGCTCGCACTCCCCGGGTTGGGGCAGCCTGGACGGCGTGGACTTCGCCACCAGCGGCATTCCGACCGAGGCCGAGTACGTGGACGCCTACTGCAAGCGGGTCGGGCGGCCGCCGATCGAGGACTGGGCGTTCTACATGGCCTTCGGGATCTTCCGCTTGGCCTCGATCTCTCAGGGCGTCTATCGCCGCATCCTGTCTGGCACCCTGGCCAGCGAGCGCGAGGCGATCAACGGTTGCCCACCGCTGGCGGAACAGGCGCTGGATATCCTCGAAGGCCGGCAGTAGGAGCCCACGCATGCATCTCGGACTGGACGGCAAGGTCATCTTCATCGCCGGCGCCAGCCGCGGCATCGGGCTGGGGATCGTCGAATCGTGCCTGGCCGAGGGCGCCAAGGTCGCGCTCACCGCCCGCGGCGCTGACGCTCTGGAGGAGACCCGCGCGCGCCTGGCCGAGGCCTATGGCGCCGACCGTCTGATCGCCATCGCCGGCGACATGCGCGACACCAAGGTCATCGACGACGCCGTAACCCGGACCGAGGACAGCTTCGGTCCGATCTTCGGCGCCGTGGCCAATGTCGGCCTGCACCCCTGCCCGCCCGGCATTGAGGTAGACGACGAGACCTGGGACGCGGGCTTCACCCAGAACCTCGATTCGGCCTGGCGACTGTCGCGCGCGGCCCTGCGGCGCATGACGCCGCGCGGCGAAGGTTCGGTGCTGCTCATCAGCTCCATCGCTGGCCTGGGCGCTCTGGGCACGCCCCTCACCTACGGCACGTCCAAGGCGGCCATGAACCACCTGACCAAGGAACTGGCGCGGATCGCCGGCGCCAGCGGCGTGCGGGTCAACGCCATCGCGCCGGGCAACATCGTCTTCCCCGGCGGATCCTGGGAGAGCAACGCCAACGGCCCGCGCGGCGACGCCTGGCGGCGCTGGATCAAGCGCGAAGTGCCACTGAACCGCTTTGGCCGGCCGGAGGAGATCGGCGCGGTCGCCGCCTTCCTGATGAGCCCGCTGGCCAGCTTCGTCACCGGCGCGGTGGTGCCCGTTGACGGCGGACAGACCCGCTAGTTCGATCTTGCTGAGCGGGCGGATCGGCGCAATGCTCGCATAGGTCGCGCAGGGGCTGCCGATGCCTGAAATCACTGATCCGCCGCCCCAGGCGGTTCTGGACGATCTGGTCGGTCTCACGACGGCCATGGCGCACGTGCCGCCAAGGGCTCCCGGCAATCTGCTGATCGCCACCTGGAACATTCGCGCCTTTGGCGACCTGACGCCCAAATGGGCCAGCGTCGAGGGGGACTCCCCGCGCCGTGACCTGCACGCCGCTGTCCTGATCGCCGAAATCCTGTCGCGCTTCGACGTGATCGCCGTGCAGGAGGTGAAGGCCAATTTGCGCGCCCTGCGCCATGTGCTGAAGAAGCTGGGTCCCCGATACGGATTCATCATGACGGACGTCACGCGCGGCGATCCCGGGAACGGCGAGCGGCTGGCGTTCCTGTTCGACACCGACCGCGTGAAACTGTCCGGCTTGGCTTGCGAGCTCGTGGTGCCGGAGGACCTCAAGGATCCGCTCGCCGACCCGGCGAACGCATTCCAGCGGCAGTTCGTGCGGACACCCTATGCGGTGAGCTTCCAGGCCGGCGACAAGACATTCGTCCTGGTCACCCTGCACGTGAACTACGGCGCCAAGCCCGACGACCGGGTTGGCGAACTGAAGGCCATCGCAAAGTGGCTGCGAAACTGGGCCGAGCAGATGGACGACTATGGCCAGAACCTGATCTGCATGGGCGACTTCAACATCGACCGGCAGGGCGACCCGCTCTGGCAGGCTCTGACTTCGACCGGCCTGACGCCAGCGCCGGGCCTGGATTGGGTGCCCAGAACCCTGTCGTCGTCCTTGGACAAGCCCAACCAGAAAAGCTTTTTCGATCAGATCGCCTGGTTCGAGACCATCAAGGGCAAGCGCTATCTCAGCCTGGATTTCCGCAAGGCTGGCGGCATCAATTTTCAGGGCGCCGTCCTGAAGCATCTCGACCGCAATCAGCTGTCCTGGCGAATGAGCGATCACTATCCGCTGTGGGTCGAATTCGGCGTCTGACGCGGTCTAGAGCCCTCCCCTCTCGCGCCTGCCCAAGAGTCCCGCTATAGGCGCGCCATGAGCGCCGCGCCCTCCAAGACCATGGCCGAGAAGGCCGCCGAGTACGGCCTGAAGGCCGATGAATACGAACTCATCGTCCGCCGCCTGAACCGCGAGCCGCTGGACGTCGAGCTCGGCGTGTTCTCGGTGATGTGGTCCGAGCACTGCTCCTACAAGTCCAGCAAGATCCACCTGGGCAAGTTCCCGACCAAGGGCCCCAAGGTGATCTGCGGTCCGGGCGAGAACGCCGGCGTCATCGACATCGGCGACGGCCAGGCCTGCGTCTTCAAGATGGAGAGCCACAACCACCCCTCCTACATCGAGCCCTATCAGGGCGCGGCGACGGGCGTGGGCGGGATCATGCGCGACGTCTTCACCATGGGGGCGCGGCCCATCGCCCTGCTGAACGCCCTTCGCTTCGGCGATCCGAGCCATCCGAAGACCAAGCGCCTGGTCTCGGGCGTGGTCAGCGGCATCGGCGGCTACGGCAACTGCGTGGGCGTGCCGACCGTCGCGGGCGAGACCAATTTCCACAAGGGCTATGACGGCAACATCCTGGTCAACGCCATGTGCGTGGGCCTGGCCGACGCCGACAAGATCTTCTACTCGGCCGCGCCCTCC